>NZ_CP007174.1:1477186-2954373 GCF_000730285.1 Candidatus Nitrososphaera evergladensis SR1
CTGTAGTTGGGATGGTCAATACTCCAGTGCTGGAGCCTTGCGTAGTTTGTATATTCGCTCCTTTTTCTATTGTAGTCAATCTTCTGGGGTGAATCAGGTGCTTGGCTACTCATCTTCTTTTATTCAGCCCTCTCCACCATACCGTTCCTGAATGCCTTGGCCCTTGCTTCTCCCAAGTGTACTCTCACCCTGAATCCGCAATGAGGGCACGCTGTATGAAAGATAGATCGCCCTCGGTATGTCCATATGTACGTGCAGTGCTGGCAGTAGAGCTCCTTACCGAGCTCGGCTGTCACGGTTGTTTGGTTGTTTAATCCCATATAATAAAAAGGAGAATTGCGAGCGTGGTTTTGCATTGTTACTTTTTTGTTTTAGTAATGATCCTCAGAATCGGCAAAGAAGCCCATATTCTACCTCCTTTTGGCTAATAGAGGTATAATATGGGAGATAGGATGGCTAGTTTGGGTTAGAATATTCGACAACTGTCGAACTTATTCTAACTTCCGCACAGTCGCCTTCTTTCCATCCAAATCCCAAGCCAAAACGTCCCCAACCTCCAGCTTTAAAGCTTTGGCTATTTCGTAGGGAATTGTTACCCTGATAGAACCTGAAACTTGGTTTGCCGTCTGGACCTTGGAAGTTATCATGTCGCTTTGCCTTATATACCCTCTGTTACCTATATAAATATTGCTGTCATGGTGATCTAAATGCATAAATAGCTCATGTAGGTAACTATAATGCATGAGCAAATACAACACGAACGCAAACAAAATAACCGCAAGCAAAGTCGTCGCAGCCGTCGCAACTGGAGCCCTGATTTTTGGAACAGCCTACGGGGCAGCCACACTCCACACGCCGTTGGGTGCACCGATCCTGACAGCTTCAGTATTCTCATTGGGGCTGCTAATGGGAACGACTTTCAAGGGCAAGCGCAAGGCTGAGGTGACTGCTTAACATGGCCGCCACCCTCCAACACCGGGAGCATGGTATCGTTGAAATGGGGTGCGTGCTGGCAGAGATGCATAGAAGTCCCTTCGGCAGAGACCTGCTCCATAATGCCATGGCGGAGATGGGCTTAACGTGTGACATGTGCGATGAGCAGGAGGGCACGGCCTAGCCCCACTTTTTATGGTGATGGCATAAATGGCAAAAATAATTGGTCTCGGTAAATTCATTGTGGCAGGCGTCTGCGTCGCAGTATGGCTTAACGGTTTCGCCAGCCTTTATCAATCATGGTCAGACGCCGGCATCAGCGCTGCAATGTGGTTGAGTGGGGCATCAGTCTGTCTGTATTGGGCTATGCGTGATCGCAGGAAGGCAAAGGCGAGCTCACAGCAAGCCACCACCCCATAGTCCCTTACTTTTCTTCTTTCCTTTTGATTTTCCAGCCTTTACCTGTTTTTGTCCGCCTTCCTGAATGTCAAAGGCACCGGCTCCGAACAGAATATTTTTCACTCCACGCTGCTTAAACGAACTGACTCCGCCCTTGCTCCCTTGACTGGCCGCTACTCCACCCGGCATGAATGTTGGAATTGCGATAGGTGGCACCTTCCGACTAGTGGGTGGACTTCTCGGAGGCCTGCCCGTGGTTGTATCAAGCCTGAAGTTTAGATCTGTAATAGTCCCCTGATCTAAGCGGGAACCTGTCGATGTGATGTCTCTGGGAGTCATAATTATGTCGGCCTTTCCTCCTGTTTTCGAACCGGTCCCGTGGGAGAATGGATTGGCGACATCGAGTCCTCCTTTTTGGGGCTTTAGGTTGAATGGATTGGCAGTTGAACTCAGTGAGCCAAGGTTAAGCAAGCTGTCTGTCCTAGTATCCTGCTTGGTCTTGTGGCTCAGTGACTCTCCCGGATATCTGAGGAACTCGGTAGACTCAGAGACGTTCTGAGAAGTCTTTTTCTTGGAGACTCTCTCGGCTCCGGTTAAGCCGCCAAGCCCAATGGCCCCAATGTTTGTGTATGCACCGGCATTGCCTCCTAATCCAAGACCCTTTACTCTTGCAGACGATTCCGCTTCAAAGATCGTGTTTTTCACACTCGCAAAGCTCGGAGCTTCCTTGGCACTACTAACCTCAATCAACTTACCGCCATTTGTCTTAGGCAGTTCTGCCGATGGTGTTCTGCCCGGTTCGACATTGAATGTGAATGGTGTGCTCGGCTTCTTTGTCCTTGCCTCATCACTAACAGCCTTGGATCTTTTTGTATCCTCTTTGACAAACTTGCTGACCTTATTAAGATCAAACTCCACATCAGTGGCCACTTGTTCCTTCATCAGTTTTATCGCCTTGCCGCCTTTGGTTATGAAATAGTTTCCGGATAACGGGTCCAGTCCTTCAGAATCTCTTGCAAGGTCATAGCCGGCTAGTCTGGAAAGTCTGGCACTAGGCAAAGCTGGATTTTGCTCCAAGTTATAAACATCTGTGGTACTGCTTGCTATCAGGTTAGAGGACTTGGGAGCGTTCTGGACCTTTGGGAACATGACATCCGCCGGCGCTCCTCCTTTCGCCGGATTAATTCTTCCCTTTCCGCCTACCTTATAGAAAAATTCGCTTGCGTGTTGCAGTGCGCCTAGTGCGTCGGCCCTCTTGATGCCGAAGGCTGTTGTAGTGCTAGATATTTCACTTTCAATACCAGTTAGCTTTTCGTCAATGCCAGATATTTTTTGTAGGAGGTCGGACTTTTGGCTAGTCAAGTCAGCGACCTCTTTCGATGTTGCAGCATCGGTACTGCTATCAACGGCAAACATATTTTCTGATTTTTGATTACTCGCCACAGCAATATGGTCATTGATATCAGAAAGCTCTGATTGCAATTGCTCTTTTTGCATTCTGAGATTGTCAGCCTTAGAATACAGCGGCTCTAATTTCTTAGATAGTTTAGCTGACTTGCTGTTCAGAGTAAAGTCATTTTTCAACGCATAGCCTTCAATCATTTCCTGAATTTTTGGCGAATTGTAGTAAGGATCAGTCGCTTTCAGCTTTATCTCCTCAGCACTTGGAGCTTTTGCCTGATTCTTTATCCACTGGGTAGTGTCCTGCACCGCTGCGACTGATTTAACGTCTTGTCCAACTAGATCTGCCTTTGCTGCAAGCGGCAGTGGAGATGGATTCTGGATGACGGCTGTGTTGCTCCTAGGTGAAATGATCCCAATCGGTGTACCCTCTTGCGTCACGACCTCTCTAGTTGGATTGATGGTTAACTTCTTGACACTTATGCTCTCTGGAATATTGATGGAAGCAATAGGTGTCTCGTTCTGCATGATGCCGAGATCTATTTTCTTACCGCCTACCAATGGAATCTTTACGTTGCGACTGGCTACAGCAACGTTCGCAAAGCGTGTAGGCTGAAGTGGCACGTCAACGACCTCACCGGTTGCCGGAATCTTGCGCTGTTCGATGGGCCTAACAGAAACGTCGCCCTCGACACCCGCTCTTTTTGCCGCAGCCTGCGCTTCCTTCTCAACAGATCGGGTAAGTTTGAGACCGGATGCAACCTTGCTCACACCCTTTACAATCTTTACAGGATTGCCGAACGTTAAAATGTCTGCAATGGTACCGCCAATGAACTCAACGGGCCGTTCTTGCAGTGCCTTGTATTGTTGCGCTATGGCTTCATCCCCACTGCCGAACGACAGGCCAGTTGCACTTTCGACAGACTGTTTCATGCCACTCTTTTCCAATTCCTTCACACCATAGGCAGCACCGAGCCCCACTATGCTGCCTACGGGGATGTTTTGTGCGTCGATAATTTTTTTGTCCTGCGCTGCTTTAGACGATTCGGCATAAAATGTATCGCTGCCAAAGGTCCTGCCTATACTTTCAGTAAGTGTACTGAACGCACCAAGGTCCGTGGCTGACTTGATTGCTTGTGATGCTGCGGCACTATTATTGCGAGTCCGTTCCGCTTGCGCTTTAAATCCTAGTGCATCCTCCGCCTTGCTGATCAGATTGCCACCTAAACTCACCAGTCCTGCACCCGCAGCGCCGAATCCCTCGACGCCAAAGCGCCACACCTGCTCGGCAGCATCTAGATTTAATTTCGCATCTTTGTATGGATCCGGAATCTCAAAGGTGCCATCATCACGAACCCCCACTGTCTTACCACCGCTAGTGAAAGTTGTGAACTTGGCTGTAGTCTTACCGGAGGAATCTTTAGTCTCTACAAGCCCTCCAAAGCCTTTGGCCTGCATGTCGCTAATCCATGCGTCATAGTCGGCTTGGGCTTTCTCGTTTGCAGCACGTATCGCACCGTTTTGCCTCTGAACAGACATGAAATCGGCATAATTCTTTTTGCTCTCCGCCACATCTACGAAGAGTGGGGTAATATCCCCTGTAGGGGACACTTCCACCTGTCCTGCATACTTTACCTTCCCTCCCTTTTCCTGTTCACGCACAAACTGAAGGATGTTGTCGCCCAATGCAAGCCTGCTGACATAGACTCTTTGTGATGCCCCGTTTTGTCCTGATTGCGCTAAGGATTGACGCTGTGCGGCAAGATTCTGCGATTGGTATGCAGCATAGTTTTTTTCCAATCTTTTGGCTTCAGCCGCCTTGTCGTGGATTGGAATGCTCATAGTGCGCATTGGTCCCTCTTCGTACCTGCTGCCACCGCCCAATTTGCCGAAGCCGGGAGTGATGGCGACAGTATAACTATCCTCGACAGCCTGCCGGGCTTCTGGCAGAAAGTCGGAGAGATTTTGAGTTTGACCACTGTATAGCGCCTGGTCCTGAGCTCTTCGCTGTGCTTCCAAGAATGTCTGCGTGGCCAGCGTACGCTGTGCTTCATCACTCAAGCCGTTGGAGTTTGTGTTTGTTGGTGCAGGTGATGGTGCAGCGGCAATGTCCGCAGCCGTGATCGACTCAGTTTTACCAGTTTGCAAAAATTGGGCTTGTTTTTGGGCATTCAGTTCTTGGTACTTTTTATACGCAATTTCCATCGGGGATGACATGGCTAGTTCCTGCCATCCTTGGAATGAAGGAGAGAATAGATTACGTCGTTCATTGAACTATATGGCGTCGGGGACTTTTGCTTGAGCTCATGATAGATCTCTTCACGGACTTTGATTGTTTTGTAGGACACTTTTTGTAACCTTACAATAAAAAAGGAAGTCAGGCAGTAAGAGAAGAGGTTAGGCGTAGCAGAGAGTCAACGGACGTACCTGCCGTTTACGTGGCGGAATAGTAACTTTCACACACAGCCTGCCTTCAGAGTCCACGAAATAACTAGTGTCTTTGGGCAATGCTTTATTCATTCGCAGCCTCCTCCACGATTATCTTTAACCTCTTTCCCATCCACTGTTTGGGTACGTAAACATGGGCTCCTCCGCCAATGGCCGTGGCAGTTGCAACAATCTCTTTTGGCGTTGACTTGTCTGCATGTTGTTTTGTCCGTGTTATCGTTCGCCCTTCCTTGAACAAATATCTGATCAAGTCATAGCGGTAGTGTTTCTCAATTTCGCTGATGATGTGTTTGTAACCTCTTGAACGTACCCATCCCGGCAAATCTGGATGGTTCTTGATGAAAAACTCGTTGCGCTCCTGCCAAGTAATGAGATCCCTATGTCTGGCCTTGGCTTCATTAAGGAACAGTCTTTGCTGAGTAATCTCTAGTTCGCTCATGCCTGTCCCTCCTTATTCCACTGGTCAACAGCCCTCTTCGGAGCCTCACCAAACAACAGATCAGGCGTCATCAATGGCTCGCACTTTTGGTATGCAAGTGCCATTCTCTTTACAAGATCAATCGGCTGTTTGCCCTTTTCCGTAAAGATGTAATGGCTAAACGTTACACCCACCGGCGTGTGATTCATCAGGTATCGCAAGTCCTGAACATCAATGCCGGCTGATTCTAGCTTATGTGCAAATGATTTTCGTAGACTATGAAATGGACTCTTTCTGTGAAGGATCTTCTTACCATCTTCTAACTCTTCCACTTTGGAAATAATTTCAGGGCATTCTGTGCTCAAGGCTCTAGTAAGTCTAGTCCGATATAGCTTGTCGAATGGACTTGATTTGCTGCTATGATCATTAACGATGTAGGGAGTTTGGTTGTTTTTGTTTGAAGGATCAGTGAAACGTTTGATAGCCTCAAAGACTTCGTTACTCAAGATACCCGAATACTCTTTGTTCTTGCTCCATACTCTAAAGGTCACACAATTAGTTCCATCCACAGGCTTTACACTATCCCATCTGATTCCCTTGCAGCCAGATATGCGGAGTCCTGAGTAATAGCAGAGTGCCGCAGCACGCCAAGTGTTGCGTCCATCGTTTATCTTAGCGGCAGCTCGGAACAGCTTTTTGATCTCATCATCGGCGTATTCTTCCCTAGGCTTTTCCAATCTTTGGATTGCCTTGTAGAGGTCATGGTAGCTTTTCCCCTTAAATGGGGATTCATCGGTATGAATTTTAAAGTAGGCAAACAGCATGGCCATAACGTGCTTTATGTAAACGTAAGAAACTCCAGCCTCTAGCTTTGTGAGAAGTACCTTATACAACTCAGGTAGCCTCTCGGTATCTACCTGATTTACCCCCGTTCTCTCTAATGCTCGTTTGTAAGCCTCTATTGTGTGGGCGCTTGCTCCATCCTTCTGTACATCCGCGATATACTCGGTGAGACTGAGTATCATACTGTAATAAAAAGGAGGGGATAACAGGTAGAGAAAAGAAACGAAATAGCGCATTTACAACGACATATATCTATGACTTTATGGAATAGGCAAAAGATGTGTTAATTTGGATGTGTTAATAATAATATTATCAAACAAATTTTTTGGCATGATCGGACGCCTGTACTGGTATAAACCTATGCCTAACTGTCAGGATTTGACCGTCTGGTCCTAGGGTTAGACAGCCTGTCCACGCCACCAGCTTTAAGACTTAAATCAGACGGTGTGCATATACTGGATATCTTCTGAACTTTCCATCCAATAATTGCCCAATACATAGCGAATAATCGTCTCAATCTTAAAATATGCACTTCTAACCTCCTTCTCTCAGTATATGGAGCTTCCAAGCAGAAAAGTTGTCGAAGGAGCAGCAAGGGCGCCGCACCGTGCAATGTACAAGGCAATGGGTCTTACCGACGAGGACCTGAACAGGCCCATAGTTGGCGTCTCTTCCACGTGCAACGAGGCAACTCCCTGCAACATCCACCTTGGGCAGCTTGCGCAGAGCGCCAAAAGAGGCGTAAGCGAAGCAGGCTGCACGCCACGCGAGTTTACGGCCATAGCGGTTTCTGACGCAATTGCGATGGGTCACGAAGGCATGAAGGCCTCGCTTGTCAGCAGGGAGATAATCGCCGATTCAATAGAAGTGATGGTCAGGGCGCACGGCTACGACGGCGTCGTGGGCATCTCTGGCTGCGACAAGAGTTTGCCGGGAACGCTCATGGGCATGGCGCGCCTGAACCTGCCATCCGTATTTGTGTACGGGGGCACCATCATGCCCGGCGAGTGGAACGGCAAGCAGGTTACCGTACAGGACGTATACGAAGGCGTCGGCGCATACGACGCCGGCAAGATGACCCTTCAGGAGCTCATCAGTCTCGAAAACGTTGCCTGCCCCACGGCAGGGTCGTGTGCGGGCATGTACACGGCAAACACGATGGCGTCGATAAGCGAGGCGCTTGGCATGTCGCTCCCTGGGAGCGCGTCGCCGCCCGCCGAAAGCGACAGGCGCCACGAGATATGCTACAACACCGGCAAGGCCGTGATGAACCTTATAGACAGCAACATCCGCCCACGCGACATACTCACCTACGAGGCATTTGAAAATGCGATAATGATGGCAAACGCCATCGGAGGCTCTACAAACGCGGTCCTGCATCTGCTTGCAATAGCCCGGGAGACAGGGGTAAAGCTTGTCCTTAGCGACTTTGAAAAAATCCGCAAAAAGACGCCCCACATTGCAGACATGAGGCCGGGAGGCATGTACGTCATGCTGGACCTCGACAAGATTGGAGGCGTTCCTGTCATCATGAACGCGCTCTTGAAGAAAGGCCTCCTCAACGGCAACGTCATGACGGTGACCGGCAAGACCATGAAGGAAAACCTCGCGTCGATGACGTTTGACCTGAGCCAGGGCAAGGAAAAGGTGGTAAGGCGCCTTGAAGAGCCAATAAGCAGCGAGGGCACGTTAAAGATATTGAAGGGCACGCTTGCGCCGGACGGCGCTGTGGTCAAGGTCGCAGGAGTAAAGAGCAAGAAGTTTGTCGGCAGGGCACGCGTCTTTGACAGCGAGGAAAAGGCCTTTGACGCAGTGTCGCAGCGCAAAATAGTCGAAGGCGACGTGGTGGTAATCCGCTACGAGGGTCCAAAGGGAGGCCCCGGCATGCGCGAGATGCTTGCAACCACAGCCGCAATAGTCGGCCAGGGGCTTGGCGAAAAGGTGGCGATGGTAACCGACGGCAGGTTCTCCGGCGCAACCCGTGGATTCATGATAGGCCACGTGGCGCCAGAGGCGATGGTCGGAGGCCCAATAGCGCTTGTCAAGGAGGGCGACCAAATAGCCATCGACACTGCTACAAGCAAGATAGACCTGGTAGTGTCAAAGGCAGAGCTTGCAAGGCGGGCAAAGAAATGGAAGCCCATCAAGCCCCACTACAGGTCCGGAGCGCTTGCAAAATACGCATCGCTGGTCCAGTCGGCATCGGAAGGCGCAATCACCGTCCCGAAACTTTAAATGCCTATCTAAATGCATGAGGGCAGAGGGCCAGAGAGGGGAGAATGAAACAGGGTGGTAGCTTTTGGCCGTCTCGACTTGGGCGGCAAGATAAGGATCGAGCCCCTAGCCGCGACTGAAGACCAGTTTACGCTATTCAAGAAACTCTATTCTTCCTCTGACCGCGCATTTATTCTAGAGTCGCTGATAGGCCCAAAGGAGCTTGCCGAGATGTCAGTCATCGGCTTTGACCCCGAAGTCACAGTCACCTGCGACTCTGAAACATTTACAGTTGAAAGGCGCGGTAGGATAAAAAAGCAAAAAGTAAGAGAGCCCCTGTCGCAGCTGCGCCAGCTGGTGCCGGAGGTAAAGGACGGCACTTTTCGATACATTGGAGGCGCGGTGGGGTACATCAGCTATGACGCGATAAGGTTCTGGGAAAGCCTGCCCGTGGACAAGCGCAAGGGCAAAAACACGTTTCCCATGATGGAATTTGGGATTTACACGGACGGCATACTGTACAACCACATGGAAAACCGCGCCTACTACTTTTACCTAGGCAAGTCGCGCCTGAAAGAAATCGAGTGCCTGCTGTCAAAACCGCCCGCCAAGTCTCCTCCTTTTACACATACCGCGCCGCGCAGGAACATGACCAAGGAGCATTTCGCAGGCATGGTGAGAAAAGCCAAAAAGTACGTCTACGACGGCGACACGTTTCAGGTAGTGCTTGCCAAGAACATCAAGTTTGGCGTAAGTGGAGACATGCTGCGCTTTTACGAAGCGCTCAGAGAAGTCAACCCGTCGCCCTACATGTACTTTATGAAAATGGGCAAGCGCTGCATTATCGGCTCAAGCCCGGAAATGCTAGTCCGCGTCACAAAGGGCCACGTCGAGACGTTTCCAATCGCCGGCACGAGGCCTATAGTCGAGGACGAGAAAAAGAACGAGGAGATGCGCCAGGACCTTCTAAAGGACGAAAAAGAGCTTGCCGAGCACACCATGCTCGTGGACCTTGCAAGAAACGACATTGGCAGGGTATGCAGGTACGGCACGGTCAAGGTAGACGAGTTGATGACGGTCAAACGCTTTAGCCACGTGCAACACATTGTCTCGCACGTCGCAGGCAACCTGCAAGAGTCGTACGACTCGTACGACGCCCTGAGGGCGGTATTTCCCGCAGGGACAGTGTCGGGCGCTCCAAAGGTGCGCGCGATGGAGATAATCAACGAGCTAGAGCCGGACCTCCGGGGTCCCTATGCAGGCGCGCTAGGCTATTTCTCGTTCAACGGTTCGTGCGACTTTGCGATAACCATACGCTCGCTTTTTGTCGACGGAAACAAGGCTTACATCCAGTCGGGCGCCGGCATCGTCATGGATTCGGACCCTGAAAAAGAATGGGACGAAACTGAGCACAAGGCAAACGCCCTTCTTTCTGCGCTTCGCAAGGCCGCAAAAAACTGACTTTTCGCTCAATGCCAGCCTGCTTCCTAGGCCGTTTTCGCAGCCCTTTCGTGCTTGGCACGTGCTAAAAATGAACCCTTGTCAGCGGTTGGCAGTTTTGCCGGTCAGAAAAACGATGTTGTTGATAATGTAATCATATATATCGTTGTAAACTGAGAATTATGATATTATATTATATCTATCAGTTTAATATGATAAATACTATACAGTAATGATCTGTACGATTGCAATACTAAGAAAAAGGATCTAGTGGTTTGTAGGTGGCCTTGCAAACATGTTGTCTGCGTTCATGTGATATTCCACTGCAAGCGACGGGTCTTTCTGCCTGCCCGTGAGAATGCCAACAACCACGTCGTCCTTCTTTATCGTGCCTTCTTTTCGCAGCTTGCGTACGCCTGCCGGTACTGCGCCTGAAGCCATCTCGCAGTCAAAACCATTCAGGCCGACTATTGACATTCCGTCGCTCATCTCCCTGTCGGTTGCCTGCACGACTATGCCGTTGGTGAAATGAAGGGCTCTTAATGCCTTGACGATGTTGGCTGGCCTTCCTATCTGGATTGCAGTTGCGTGCGTCTTGGGCCTTATTCCCTGCTTGTCTAGGTCTGCGTAATACCTGTCGACCATGCCAAGATCCGGCCTGCCGTCGTTCCATGACAGCTTTTTGCCCTCAAACATGCCATTGTAAAGCTCGTACAGCGTATTTGCGCCCTCGGCGTTTACAACCACAATCCTTGGGATCTTTTTTATCCATCCCCATTCGTACAGTTCGATTAATGCTTTTCCGCAGCTAGAAGTATTGCCCAGCGCGCCACCGGGATAAACTATCCAGTCTGGCGGGTTCCAGTTCAGATGCTCCATTACCCTGTAGACTATGGTCTTCTGGCCCTCTATCCTGAACGGGTTTACAGAATTTACAGTGTAGCCGCCTGTTTCTTTGGCGTTCTTGAGAGAAGTTGCAAGCGCGTCGTCAAAGTTGCCCTGCACCTGTATGACCTGCGCGCCAAACTGGAAAGCCTGGCCTAGTTTGCCTGGCGCAATCTCTCCCTTTGGGATATAGACGTCGCACTGGATATCCTCGTTTGCCGCATACATTGCCGCAGACGCGGACGTGTTGCCGGTTGAGGCACAGATTATCTTTTTTACCTTGAGCATCTTGGCGTGCGTCACGGCAGTAGACATGCCGTTGTCCTTGAACGAACCTGAAGGGTTGTAGCCTTCTGGCTGGAGGAAAAAGCTGTCATGGCTCATGTCGGCATAGTCTGCCGCCTTGCTCATGTTGTACGGTTTTGAGAGCCTGCCTTCAGAGCCGTCAAGCGACACCAGCACGCGGGCGCACTCGTTAAAATCTTCGGTGTCGATACCTGCAAAGTTTACCAGGTCGCGAAAACGCCAGACGCCGGACTCGTTGTAGATGTTGCCTCCGTGGTTGCGCCTCTGGTAAAACCTTTCAATGAGATCGCGGCTTGGCCTTTTGCTGTATTTGATATCAAGGAGCGAGCCGCAGGTGCACCTGTAGATGTCGTTGTCAATGCCATACGACTTGCCGCAGTCCGGATTGATGCATTTCTTTATGGCGTGCTCGGCCATGATGTTGTTCAGAATGAGACGTTAGGACTTGCTATTTAGGTGTTTTTACTTTTTGACGCTCTTCTCATACATTTTCAGGATCTGCTGGATCACGCCGTCCATGTCGTCCTCGCGGACCTCCGGCGACGCGGCATGCTTTAGCAGGTTGCTGATTGTGGATGATATCTCAGAGCTGACCTCGTCAAAACTGTCCATGTCGCTGTAGCTCTGCTGGTAAAGCCTTCGCAGTTTCATTGCATACATCTGCGTTTGCTCGTTGAGGCTGATGTCGTAGCTGCGATTGTTTACCTTTATCTTTTCCTTTATCATCCGCACTTGTCCGGGGTTACGGGTGTTTAAAATACTTGTCTAATGAGATTTTAGGGGGAGGTACGCTTTGTCATAAGGTACCTGTCATGGTCCACAAAGCCGTTGCGCCTGTAAAACCCGATGACTGCGCTGTTGTGCCTTGTCACTTCCAGATGCAGGGCGTTAACCTCTGCTTTTTTTGCCACTTTGTGCGCATGTTCAAGGACCGCCTGCCCTATTTTCCTTCCGCGGTATTCTTGCAGGATGAAAAACTCGTCAATGAATGCGTCGCGGCCACCAAACTCTAGGCTGTAGCCAAACGCAAGCACGAGATACCCTATGGGCTTGCTGCTGCCGTCAAGTACAAGAAGTACTGTGCCAAGCTTGCGATTGCCAAGCAGCTTGCGCATTGCTTTTTTGGCCTTTTTCCTGTCAAAATCGTGACAGTCGTAATCATAATATTTTTCCATGAGCGCATAAAGCGCGTCAAGGTCGCCTGTGCACGCCATTCGTATTCCGTACTGCAATATGCATACGTCATCATCATTCTCCTGTTCAAAACCGTTTCGCAGCATGAGATGTTAGGATCCTGATGTAACCGCCGGGCCTTGTTACCGCGGTTACAGCACGCGTCGGTACAGCCGCCCTTTTACTTGATTGCCAGCAAAACATTGCTAGGTGCCATCATAGTCAAGATGTCATTTGGTAACAAATGGGTAAAACCACAAGGAGAAAGCGTAGGACACAAGCTGATTGAAGGAATCAAGCCGCAAACACCACTAAAGCCGAGGATAGAAGAAGCGCAAAAGAAATTGCAGATGCAGATACAAAAGCTGGACGCGATAAACTCGCGCATCAACGAGAAGGATCAGGTGATCTTCAAGCGCGTCGTCCTTGCCATGCAGAGCCACGATGCCCAGCACGCACGCGTGCTTTCCGGCGAGCTCTCGCAGATCCGCAAGATGGGCAAAATGATAAGCTCTGCAAAACTTGCACTGGAACAGATCCAGTTGAGGCTAAATACCATAACAGAACTTGGCGACGTCGTAGTGACGCTGAGCCCCGCAATGTCTGTGATAAAGGGACTCCAGGGCGGCCTTTCGGGCATGATGCCAGAGGCAGACCAGTCCTTTGCGCAGATTTCGGACCTGCTTGGCAACATCATGACCGACTCGGGACAGATCCCGTCAGGCGAGATAGGTGGATACACAGCAGTCAACGACGACACTGCGAGGATAATGGAGGAGGCAAGCGCAATCGTGGAGATGAACATGAAGAATAAGTTCCCCGATCTTCCTTCCACCGGCAGCTCGCAGAGGTCTGCTGCAGAAGCTTCAGGCTACTAATAGACAAGCCTCCTTCCTCTCTTTTCTCTTTCTTTTCTCACTCTACTTTTTCCCGGCTGCAATTTTTTGCAGCTGCTTTTTTATCCTCGATATCGTCGGATAGCTGTAGCCTTTATCGCGGTACGTGCGAATCATCGTCTTCCAGTTATTCAGGCGCCATTTTGCCTGGTCGGCGCTGAGGAGGTGCGTCTCCCTCTTGACCATGCTCTTTCGCCCAGGCATGAGGTATCCGCCACTTGCAGCAGTATAGCGGTTGTACGCAAAGCGCAGGCCAAAGAGCACGTCATCAGCAGAAAGCGAACTGAGGTACGACGCTAGCTCTCTTTCCTGTTCCTCCGATGACAGCTTTATCCGAAACGCAAATTCCCTTGCAGGCACGATATTCTTTTTGTTGCAGGTACGTGTTAATTAACTTTATTTCTAAACTCGAGTTTAGAAATATATGCTAGATTATGCCTGTCTTTCTGCCCGCTTTTTCAAAAGCGATTATGGCTGTATCAATGTGCTTTTTTTCGTGTATCGCCGTAAGCGAAACGCGCAGGCGAGCTGAACCTTTCTTCACTGTCGGATAACGGACAGCCTGTGCAAACACGCCTTCTTTTAAGAGTTCATTAGAGAATGCCACTGTCTTTTTCTCGTCGCCTATCATGACAGGGATTATCTGGCTTGACGAGTTGCCGAGGGTAAACCCCTGCTTTTTCAATTGCGTGGAAAAATGCTTGATGTTTTCAAACAGCCTTTTCTGCAGGCCGCCTTTTTTTGCCACAGGGACCGCGGCCTCCGCAGCTGCGCAGAGGTGATCTGGGAGCGCAGAGGTGTAGATGAACTGCCTTGAGGTGTTGACCAAGAGCTCGCGTATTCTGGCGCTTGTCGCCACGTACCCGCCAAAGCAACCGAGGCCCTTGCTCATGCTGCTGACGTGTACGTCGACCTTGACGCCAAACTTGGCGGGAATTCCTGCAAATTTCGGGCCAAAGATAAAATCGCCGTGCGCGTCGTCAACCATTGTCAGCGCGTCGTGCTTTTCTGCAATCCTGCAAATATCCCCAATGCAGGCCGAGTCGCCGTCCATGCTGAAAACGCCCTCTGTTATCACGATCTTTCTTCCTGCCGCCTTTGAGACAAGGCCCTCCAGGTGCACAATGTCGTTGTGCTTGAATACCTCTATTCTGGCACCGGAGAGCCGGCAGGCGTCAATGATGCTTGCGTGGTTCAGCTCGTCGCTGAAAATGGTTGTATTTTTGTCGGCAAGCGCGGTGACCGCGCCAAGGTTTGCCGCGTACCCCGTAGGATAGACAAGTGCTGATTCTGTTCTTCTGTGCTTTGCAAGTATTCCTTCCAGCTTCATGATGGCCGGGTCATTTCCAGCGATTAACCGCGAGCTGCACTGCGATACCTGCCTCAATGCACTGGCCGCCGCCTGCACGACTCTCTTGTCCTGCGACAAGCCGAGGTAGTCATTTGAGCATAAATGGATAACTTGCCTGCCATTAACAGTGGCAAGCGGCCCGTTTACGCTCACTGTTTTAAGCGAGCGGTATAGGCCGTCCTTTTCAAGCGCATCAAGTTTTTCGTCTACAAAAAGAGTCTTACTTTGCTTTGAGGCCAATCTCTTTTATCATCGTGATGTCCTTGTTGGGCGCATTGCCGCCTGTTGTCAGGTAGCCCCCTGTGATGATGCCGTTAGCGCCGGCCTTTAGCGCAAGCCTGTCCTTGTCCTTGAGGTGAACCTCGCGCCCGCCTGCTATTTTCAGTATCGTCTTTGGCATGATAAAGCGCCACACCGCTATTGCCTTGATTGCGTCCATCGGCTCGATGAGGTCTTTGTAGCCGGCAAACGGCGTCCCTTCCCTGCCGATGAGTATGTTCATGGGCACCTCGTCAGGGTCAAGTGACGCAATTGAAAACGCAAGCTCTAGCCTCTGCCTAGGAGTCTCGCCCATGCCAATGATTCCTCCGCAGCACAGCTCCAGACCCGCTTCTTTCACTATTTTTGCCGTGTTGACTCTGTCTCTGAAATCATGGGTGGTGCATATTTTTGAGAAATAGCTTTCTGATGCTTCGAGGTTGTGGTTATATCGTTTAACGCCCAGTTGTTTCAGGCGCCTTGCCCTTTCAAGGGTCATAAAGCCAAGCGAGACGTTCACTTCTGTCCCAACCTGCTCTTTTATCGCAGTTATCGTTTCGCATATCTGCTCAAAATCCTTCTCCGGAGGCGACCTGTACGCGCAGACAAGGCAGAAATTGGTAGCTCCTCCTGCCTTGGCCATCTCTGCCTGTTCTACGATTGTTTCCTTTGGCAAAAGGGGATACTTGTTGATGCCAGTTTCGTAAAAAGTCGACTGGGCGCAAAAACTGCAATCCTCCGGGCATTTTCCGGACTTGGCGTTAATCAGGGCTTCAACGTCTACAACGTCGCCGTTGAACTTGCGCGTTATGGTGTTGGCGCAGTCTGCAAGGGCCATGACGTCGTCGGTGGCAAGCAGCCTTTCGGCTTCGTCGATTGTTATCCTGCCGCCTGCAAGCACTTTATCCATGCAAGCCTTGATAAAAGGCGCGTCGGACATTTTGGAATCGATGTTGTGAACTCGTAATTAAAAGTTTGGTTTACAACTGGGCCAAAAACACCGATATTTCAAAACTCGAGTTTAGAAATATAGCTAAAAATCGTGCGTAAAATCAGCTGTCAACAACTGGCAGGTTTTGATCGTCTGCAGCGGGGGTATGCGAACCAATTTCGATGATTTACTGTCCCCGGTGCTTGAGCCCGTCAAGGAATTCCTGGCCGTACTTCCGGGCTATTTCTTGTTCCATTTCCCACGTTATAGGTCGCTCTTTGAGCACGCTAGCTACGTCTGCAAAATACCTTTCCAGGCTTGCAGGGGATATGACTAGGACCTTGCCTCCCTCCGGGCCCGACTGGTAGTTGTGCGGCGTCTCCTTTGGGATGAACACGAAATCTCCTGCCTTGGCAAGAACCGTCTTTTCACCGTACCTGACAGAGTATTCGCCTTCAAGCACAATGCTTCTGGCGCTTTTGGGTGGATGTGAAGCGCAGGTCCGACATTTGGCGGATGGGTCATTTCAAGCAAGGTATAGATGCCCTCTGACCGTTCGCCGGACACCTTTACCATTATCTTGGTGCCCTGAAAGTCGATACGCACCCCCTTCGCCATCTTTCAGGGCATACCCGCCGCCAACGGCATCATCATTGCTTTCCATAATGCGCCTTATGTTACAGGGGCGGCTCTATTTGTAGATGCAAAAGCCCGCCCGTGTGCATCTGGCAATAATTCGGGTTTTCTGGCCTTCCTAGGCGGGGGGTTTGACGCCCATTTTCCGGCAGTTATGGACCTTTGCATTTTTTGAAGTTAACAATTTGTTTGTAGATGGACCTTTTGGCGGAAAAACCGAAAATCGTCATCGCGGCTAACTGTCTGGAACCGTCCAAAAAGGGAAGTTTGACCCTTGTGCGAAAAGTGCTGAAACCCTTTCTACATTCGTGTATACATCTACAAAACAGACCGTAGTACGGAGCATCGCTTTTGCAATATCCTTAAAAGGGAAATCGATATGACGGAAAAATCGACTAGAACTATTGTCTACTGTCAAACGTGCGGATGTCACGCTATAGACCACCGCTTTACCATTTCTGACGACAAGCAGGTTATCCGGCCATGTCGTAATCATGCCTCCTGCCGTCAATTCGTCAGGGTGGAAAAAGTGGTTGTTCACGCATGACAGTCTGGGGTGTCTCAAATGGACTATGGGCATAGTATCTGCGACAGCCCCGACTGTCAGCACCCGCATTTTTTTCACGGCGTATACGGGTGCTTGGGAAGGAACAAGAACAACCTTAAAGCCTTTTGTGACTGCCGACGCGACCTCAACAACGAGCGCGGGACTGCATTTCATGGAAAGCTGCGCGCTATTTTGGAAGAGTACTTTGGACTAATCGAGACGGAAGATTGGTTCAGACCAGAAGCACCTATCGAGATAGAACCGCTGCCACGGCATGAAGTAGACACAAAATATAGCAATCTCCCGCCTGAAATCAGAAACAAACTCTACTATCCAGAGGATTACGCGTTTGAAATACCAGGTGAGGGTGTAGACACCAAAAACGTACAGTCACAAGAATCACCAAAGATAGCGACATCGAGCAACCTAAAGCCACTTCCGCCTCATTTTGTGAGAGCAATAGACCTGCTGAATTAGTCGGGTGACTGCATCCTGTCAAGCGTTGCGCTTGACCTGCGGTCACTTACCGACTATGCTTTAATTCGCAGGTCAGCGGTAGCAAGAGCCTATAGAGAGGGCGAGATTAATCTAGACACCGCGCTCGACCTTTTCACGCAATGGTCTCAGTTCAACGAGGGAATTTTGCTCAAGCGTGAAGATTTGAGCGATGCAAAGATAGACTATCTGGCTATAAAGTCCGCAAAGCGCGGAAATGATGTCTATGAATACAGAATCAAGCAGAGACTAAAGCCCATTGAGATAATGGCCGATGAATTAGATGGAGATATTTTTGAGGATGACGATATGACAATTCTAAACGACAAGACATCAAAAGCATGGACAAACGCGCTATTCGTGACTCTGACCTATGACATCAATCGGTCTAACTCTCCTACTGCATGGCGTGACTTGGGGTCTGACCTGAATCTGTTTCTAGCAAACATCAGAAAGCAATTCGGAAAAATATCGTACATCAGAGCATTTGAGGCATTCGGCAATGGCTATCCTCATATCCACCTGTTAATTATTTTCAAGGAAACGCGTTTTAAGGTGTTCAAGTATCACGATGTTTATCGCTTAGAGGACAAGCACATTTTTGAATCGTGGTATCATTCCTTTGTTGACATCCGAGCCGTACGCAATCTCAAGCATGCAATCCGCTATATCGTCAAATATCTAAAGAAATTAAACGGCAATCTGAAAGAAGCAAAGCCAGAAAATTATTACAAGGCTCTATTGACGCAAGGTCTGCAATGGCTCTACAACAAGCGCGCTTATGCTGTCAGTGGCGACTTCTTGCGCGTCCTGAAAGCGGAACGCGCTCGACTTGAATCAATGAAGCATAACTCAAACCTGCTTAAACTATCTGACGGAACGCGGGGAAAAGTTATCGGCTATGATTTACTAGGGCAACCCATACTCAAAAAATTTAAGTTCACTTTTCTCGGTTCTTTTGCATGGAAAAACATCATCATTTGTGGAAATTACACAAAAGAAGAGGGCACGCCTTGGTTAATGGTCGGCATAGACCCGCACAAACTACCAGAGCAGGATAAAGCGCGCATTAGGTCATTTGACCCGTCTTTTGAGAGCGAGCCAGAATCGACAGCTGACGGCATGATAAGGCTCTATGAACATTCCGATATTTGGCTGTGTGTAAAATGCAAGCGCCGAGGGGACAAGTGGGATGTAATAGGCCATACCTGCAAGGCCAGTGTGCGCGAGAGCGCAGCTATCAACCCTCACGGACTCGATGTCTATCAGTAGATCTTTTTTCAGGTATACACCAACTACCAGGTGCGAGGTGTATACACCTTGACTTGTGATCAACATTTGCGCACCGACAGAGCTAAAGCTGTCGTGGCATACACCCTTGACGGTAGACTATGGGCATAGTTAAACCAAGACACGCCTATTATGGCGGTGAAAACAACTGCAAAAAATGCGCCGTTTTTTTGAGGCGTCTATACGTCCGTGACATATACTATCAGGACGCGGAAGGCAAGCGACACGAGAGGGTGGACACCTACGGTCTGACAAAAAAGCGCGCTTTTGCGCCTGTCGGGTGGTGGTGTCCGTCGTGTGACAAGACGATGTTTGACGGCAAGCAGAGCAAGGCCAGCAAGGACAACCCGCAAGAATCGACCAAAATCAAGTGTCGGGAGTGTGGTTCTACCAACACCGTCTTTAGAAAAGAGCGCGGACGGTCGAAGCAATATCAATGCAGGGATTGCAGCGCGTATTTTAGCATCAAGGACAACGAGACAGAAAACAGCGCGGAAACCTGTCCAGAATGCGGGGTAAAAGTCCCGAATCCTGACAGTTCGTCAGAGTTGACTTGTCAAGGCTGTGGTGAGCAATTCGCTTGCTGATTCGTCTAAAGTGCAAAGAATGTGACCATTGCGTTGACTTCTATCGGGGTCTAGACTGCATGGCCGAGATGACAAGCCACGCGGTCTGGAAGGGTCACAAAAATTTTGAAGTAAACGTCCTTGCCGTCTAACCTAGACGGCTGACGATCTTTTTTCTTACTTCTTCTATTTTGCGCCTTACTTTATTTTCTATTTCCTATATCTATGGGGGGTTACAGAGAGAAACCAAAACAGCTTTAGCTAACCTACATTATTACAGAACAAAGGCATATGACCCTTGCACATGATTTTTTCTGTGGTCTCGGACAATGTTGGATAGGTGACTTGGTAGATGGGGTCTGGCAATTCGGGAGCGTCCTACTTCAATACGCGGTGCCATTGATGCAGGTGTTTGCACTGTTCTATTTGCTGTATTGGGTAGGGCTGATAATTCGAGTTGTCAGACAGGGCGACATCGCTCCCGTTGTAGACCATGTTATGAAAATCTGGCATCTGCTGTCATCTATCGCAAATATGTTCGTGAACATGATTCAAGCGGTCATTCCTTTCTAGGTGGGAAAAATGGAAATCGAAATCTTGAACCAAATTATCAGTAGTGGTTATCTCACTACTGGTATAACGCTAGGCGTCATAGTCCTTTTTTCGTGGCTATTGCTGCCGAGATTCGCAAGGCAAATGAGACAAAGGCTAACCGTCAAAAATGACGGTATCAACGAGACACTTGGAGCGTTCGCGGTGATAATACGCAACGGCGACATTCTGAAAAAGGCAAAAGGACGGTTCACGCGTGAGGGATACCTGCTTGCAGATAAGAGAGCGTGGCCGATGGTGGATGTCAGGCCATACTTGCTTAAAGACGGGTGGTCAACGCGTCCTTGTTTCATAGTAGACGCACAAAAGCAAGTGTATTACAGATTCAACAACGTTGACAACGAGAAGCAAAGACAACTCGCAGGGTTCGCGTCTGACCCCGAATTACTAAAGCGATTCACTGACTCTACCATTGTTCAAAAACTAACAAGCGCAAAAGCAGACAAGACTATGATGATAATGGTTTTCATCATGGGAATGTTCGCGTTCTTCCTGATTCAGCAATTCCTGCCTAAAGGTGGTTAAATGTCAGAGTCAGAAAAGGAACGTCGAAAATTATCGGGCGCAGGTGAGGCGTGGACTGCGGTTCTTGACGCAGAGCGCGCATTTACCAACCCTATTGAAAAAGAGGTATACACCCTCTCGGAATTAGATGATAATGAGATTCGTTTCGCGGTGCAAGCGTTGACGGTGGGAAGCGCGTTCAAGACTGACCTTATGAGAGAGTTGGTCACGAATCTTGCAGTCCTAAAGCGCAGCAAGAAACGTCAAGGTGAGCGCGCCGTAATATCGCTTGTTCGCAACTCTACAGCCAAGATAATGCAGACAGTCCAGCAATCCAGATTCAAGCGTGTCATGTCAAACCGTGAGGACTATGAAAATGACTAGGATAGACGAATTGAGAGCGCAGGAACGGCAATTAACCAAACTCATCAATAAATGGCACGCTGAAAATGAGTTTAGGCTAGTTATCCTCTACGGCACAGGTGGAATCGGAAAAACATCGTATGCGATGCAGACTCTAAAGCAGGTAGACCCCAAAGGCTACCGACACCGCTTCATTTTTCCGCCTAGTCAATTCGTGCAGACAGTAACTTACTTGCGAGAGAATAACATGCGCATTCCCGCGCTTGTCTGGGATGATATGGGCTTCTGGATGTATTCTCTCGACTATTCAGACCCATTTGTTAAGGCTGCGATAAAATTTTTCAACGTAGCGCGAACGGTGGTATCGTGCATCATAGGAACGACGGCCAGCATGAAGATGCTCACTAGCGCGGTCCGTAACATGGATGCAATGAGCGTCAAGGTTGTAAGCGCGACGGCTAAGGAGCCTGTCAGTCTCGCAAAGGGCTATCGTCAATCAATACAGCCTAACATGATGCGACTTGTCAAGACTGTTTTTGAGGACGAATACCCGCGCCACATGGAGGATGATGATTTTGCATGGTATAAACCACTGCGCGATTCCTATGTGAACCACGCTATCAGTCTCATGCAAGAGTCGATAATGTCGCGCTCAAGGCGTCCTATGAAAACATGATCATAATTGCGGTATACACCGATACCTGGTATTAGTGTATACACTTCTAAATTTAATAGGGTCTCTCACGAAAGGATAAGCGCGGATATGCCACATAAGGAATTTTGCACTGGCTGCGGTGAATCTATGTCTAGGGTTTACGAGCGCGGGCCTGCCGAGCAGGGTCAAAAGTTCATACCGCTTGGCTGGAAATGCTCTACATGCAATAGAATAGTATTCGAAGCAAGTCCTATGTTAATGCAATGATGCCCCTCATCAACTGGTTAGTCTGATTTCTTGCTTCATTAATTCCAAATCGTTCGAGAATATCTTGCGGTCTGAAATTGCGTATTTTGCCAAGTCGGAACGCCAGACATGGCGGTCAATTGTATCTATATGCTGTTCGTATAGTGGAATTAATGTCTGTAATTTTGAGTGGTATTCTTGCTCGGAAATTGTTTGATGGTAGTAATCATTGCTTACCATGTAATATTGTTCTTGCAAACGTTCGCCCTCCTCAATGACAGACATATCATCTTTGTACTCTTTGTCATGCTCAAAAAATAGAATGCTGCCGTAGATTGTGCCTATGACAGACGAAACGGCACTGACAACTTCGATAATAAGTTTGAGTTTTTTCTTATCCACTTATCCTTGCTTCTTGCGTGCACATAAATAAGCAGTGCGATTTCTCCAGATAAAAATAGAGTATACTCAGTAACAGTATACTTTATCGAAAACTTATAGCTTCCCTAGAGAATTTCTGCAATAATGTTTTCCATAAAGAAGTGGAAGGCAAATCAAAAAATCGGTAAGATGGCGCGCATAGGCGTTTTTGCCCTCGCGGGCCTGTTCGCGTCCATCTTCGTATTCGGACACCCCGCCTATGCACAAACAACAACATCCGCGCCGACAATGGACATGACACCGCTGATAGCGGTCATCGTGGGCATCATACCACTGTTCATTGTCCTGTCGCTACTCGACAAACTAGGAGGCAAGTTCAAGTAGCAAAAAGGTGGTCTCAATGAAAGCCTCCCGTGTGATAGGTGCAATGGCCGTATTCGCAATCGTAGCAGCGGTGCTTTTTAGCCAAAATGCATTCGCACTTCCGCAGCCTATCACCTTTCAGAGGTCTATTCCCTATACAGTCTTTAACTCAACTAGCGCGACTGTATATGATGTCACGACCGCCACAAAAGCGCCTTTCGAGATTTCTACCGTCAATACTCTGACGTATACCGCAGGTGGAGCAAACAACAAGGCGATACTGAAATTCCAGAGTGGCAAGACTGGCTCATTCAACGCGCTAGAAATAGTGCAGTATGAGGGCAAGGCAATAGACATTAATTGGTCTGACAAGGTGACAGGAACGACAACCAAGATAGGCGGGATTGCTGCTGCCGACCAAGAGACATTCGCAAAGGAATTGCTGATTGAAAACACTGGCTCAACGCTCAAGATAACGGACATCACCAACAACAAGGTGCTGATAAGTGACTTCGTGCTTCCGTCTGACTTTAGCCTAGTCGCTGTTTCAGCCTATGGTGAGACGGGTGCTGTCACAGGTGGATATAACACAGTCTATCTGGGTGGCATGAATCTGTCCAAGGCTGCGAGCGTAAACACTAATAGTATGATGCCCCTAATCATGGCTATCGTCATGATAAGCGTCGTCGTTGGTGTCATGGCTAAAATCAAAAACAGAATCTAGAATGTCAAGCAGAAAAATCCACTACCTTTCTCTCTTTTCTTTTTCAGTTATCCTATTTGCAGGTATATTTCTAAATTCGAGTTTTGAAACATCCGTGCGCGCAGCTTTTGCAGTAAATCCGACTTTCAACGCAACAAAAGGCTATCAGTATATCGCGAATCAATATAATGCGACCTATGGTCTAGTCAGAGAGAGCGAGACCATACCGACATACTGGCTCTGGACGGATAACCTGCTAGCAAGCGAAGTGCTAAAGGACTACAATTATCAGATGTCGGCTAACATCACTTCGTCAATAAAGGTATACACCAGTAACTATGACCTAGATTATAGACATCCTCAAGGCGTCCTGTTCAATAATGTAGCATACTTTAACGGTGTCACAAACAAGCAGGTAAACGGCGCGGTGTGGTATTCTGACAGCGACGGACAGGAATTATCATGCGGTGACTATGCAGACATCGCATTTCTAAAATCAATGTATCTCTACAAGGCAGGCAAGTTCATCGATGCAAAAACCTGCTATGATATGGGTGCATCGATGTTTGATGGGATAGGCATGAGAGACAGCGCGTTCAATGGCGACGGCCAGCGTTATTCTACCTATAAACTGGCTTTGTGGCAAATTGCGTCAAACGTCACAGGTTATCCTATTCCAAAAGAACCTATGATGATTATTCCGTTCATGCAGAATCAGACAACGGGCGGAATATACACCCACTACCGCGCAGACCTAACGCCTGATAGCCTCACAAACGTAGAGACAACGAGTCTCGTTATCATGGCCGAAAAGGGCGTGACGCATGAAAAACCCGCAGCTATCGCGTCGGAGAACCAGCATCTCGAGATGATAAAATGGTTAATCGGTGCTTTCGTGGTGGCAGGTTTTGCTATCCTGCTTTTCAAGAATAGGTGAAGATTTTTTTATCTCTTGTCTGCTCTTGCTTCTGTTGACTATTACCAATAAATGTCCATTTAAGGGAATGATGAATAAAAAGTTTCACTAACATGGTTAACTAATCTTATTATAGAAAGAATTCATATAATTAGGCAATGGCAAATTCTCAGTATATTCTAAAAACAAACGCGCCATCGTCACCTGCGGCATGGGGAGTTAGTGTGGAATTCGTAGTACCGAATGGAGTAACGTCGCTTGCTTCTACGTCAACAGGCAAATGGTGTACTGCCGCAAATATTTTTGGCACTTTTGATGGAATTCCGTACGGCCTGCCCCCTTTTTCGTGGGTAGAATGCAGTGTCACATATTTTGCATCAGGAGGAGCCCGCGCTCAGGGATGGTACTTTTGGTATGGGTGGATTGGTAACACTGCTGGCACATACCAATCCTTGAGTTATGATCCAACTGGACATACGATTAGGCTGAAGCTCAAACAAGTCTTTGGTGCAGTAACTCTTTGGACGGCAACATTCGTAGATTTAACAAATTCTACAACCATCTCGCAGCCCATAAATGGAGCTCAAGTTATCAATAAATTGGGCGGTTCTTGGATGTTCTTTGAAAATGGGGGAAATACGGATTGTCACAACTATGTCAACGCTGGTTGGGGTCCGCTAGATTTCAACAATCATAAATTCTATGACCAGAATGACAATGTCATAACCTTTACACCAACGGTAGTTTCAGATAAGTCAAATCCTGCACCGGCATGTTGCGCAGGACAAACAGACTGTATCGGGTTCAATACTAGCACTCTGACAATATCGCGTAACTGTACAAGTTGCTGAACATGCAATTCTCTTCTTTCCTTCTTAAACTATCCCTACTATCGTCAGAAAAATCCCTATTTTCTTTCGGGCTCAGTAGATTTAACTTCCATATTATTTTTATACTCACACGATTAAGATATTCCTTGGTATCAGTTTCGATTATGGGTGAAGTAATTTGAAAAGATGCGATGCTAAGCTGACAATTATGTGTTTAATTCTATCTGCACTATTATCTAGCATTCCCACTCTATTTTTAATTCCTGCTTATGCCGCAGTTGATTCAAGTCTTGTAAGTGGTACTTCGTTAGAAGGCGCAGATGTGCAGGTTGAAGCTTTGGGTCCAATCAAATTCGATGAACCAAACCAACCTATTCCTTATCTTGCAAATGGAACCGACTATACCTTTATCGTGTCATTCTTTGAACCAAACAGTAGAAAGCTACTCAAAGACGTAAACTATAACATCGTGATCACAGATAATCCATTTGGGCCAGGCAACGAACTATTCAATGCCGCAAAACAGGCTAACGACCCTAGCAACATGATGTTGCATAGCGCAACCGGGAACGCGACAGTCAAGTACAACTTTAATAAACCACAGACCGCAATACTCAGAATACAGTTTTACGGCACTGCCAACAACGCTACATCCAGCGGCCAACAACAACCACAGCAACATGACTTTGAATATCAGGTCATAGACTCCAAGGCCATGCCAGAATTTCCGCTTATAGCTGTTGTCCTCGCATCTAGCTTAGTGGCGGCTATTGTTGTTGCAAGAACCCATATAAAGAAGCCTTGACGTGCATATTGGGTGGATTTTTTAGATAGTCTTCGTTGCGACATTTTTCTTGCGGGCTACCATACGAGTTAGAACGAATTTTGCATTACTGGAGTTTTCTACGCTGTATTGCACATATGACATTTTGTACAGAATAAGTGTATACCACTTAGATCTATAGCTAAGTATACTATGTCTCAGTGTTGCCATGTTAAAAACTGGCAACGCAAAAACAAGTTTGATAGCCCTCGCGGTTATCGCGTTGGTCATATCGACCTCAATTTTGATGCCTATGCAACAGGCAGCGGCCGCAAAACCAACGCACACGGACATCCAGAACGTCATTAACCTCGCAAGTGGTTATATCAACGCGCTCTACAAAGACTCGTCACCTGCGGAAGTAGGTTCAAGCACAAATGCCGTCATGGCAGAATATCCCGCCTTGCCGATTCGTGTCGTACAGTCTGACGGACGCGTTATCAGAGCAGGCGAGGACGTAAACATCTGGACAGGATGGAAAACAAACGTTCTGGACACCTTCAGCGAAACAGCAAGCGACAGCATTAAATACAGAATTCACATGCGCTCGAAGGACATCTTTAACTCGGTATACGACAAGAGCCCGCTTCTTGAGGTGACGGTAGATTATGACTATGGAGCAAGCCACAATGTCAAGGTAGATGTTAAGAATCTGCAATGGGATGCAGGTGCACCCGTATCTTATGCAGATGTCTATATCGGAAATGTCTATCTCGGAAGGGCGACACCTGCAAACGTCGGAACAACATGGTCGTATACTTCAAGCGTCAACAATAGCAACGATGTTTTCTTTAGGTCGTTCCGCTACATTGAAAGGCACGGCACGCAACTAGGGCGCGAATGGTATAACGCTGTAGGTGACACGAGTAAGGCCACCGAATTAGCAAACAGGCTGACAAGCGAGGGCTACACCTTGAGCAAGGACATCTATTCTCCTATGTTCGGAAGTGCATCAGCGCAGGCAACCAACTATCAGTATGAATCAGGATCTACAGGTGTATACCGTGATTGTTATACTGAACCGTCGCTAAGAGACCAATCATACCAGTATCACAGCAAGGTCTGCAATGGCGTTGACGCATACATTATCTATAGCAGGTCAAGTGACTGGCTCGTTCCTACTCTGTGGGCGATTCACCAGTTGAACAAGGGCGTAGGTGTGGACACCCCGATTTATGACGGCTACCAAACATGGTCACCGAGACAGGTAGCAAGGTTCGTTGAAGGCAAGTGGATTGCAGACATAGGCGTAAAGTCACCCTATAGCAACACACAGGCCAGTGCAGTCAGAACCGCAGCATTCCTGACCCTTGAGACCATGCTAGGCTATGGTTCCACAAACGACGCAACAAGCAGGACCTACGCAGACAAGGCTGCAAGTGCACTTCTGAACCCGCAAATCAAGTCAAATGGCGTGGTAACACGCGAAAACGAGGATGGAAGTTTCACATCACTGACAAGGCCATTGCTGAAGGGTGGGGTATACACGGCATGGAATGGCTTCAACTACGTGACAAAGAACTCTATCCTTCAATCGATGTCTGACTCGTTCAACCAGCCTGACGAAACACTAGACATCAAGCCGTCAAATGCAGAATCGACGATAACCGTAGCACAAGCACTTAGGGTATACGACTGCTACAACTACGGCTCCAACTGCCTGAACACCCCATAGGGAAGGCTTTTTTACTTCCTTCTTTCTTTTTCTTCTATAACATGCGAACATCTATCAAGGCAATTATTGCAGGCGTCGCGATTCTTGTCGGTCTGGGATTGTTCTATTGGAATGTTCTGATAGCAGGCGCAGCTCCGCCATAAGAAATGCATACACCGATACTTGGCAAAGGTGTATACCCTCATGAGATCACTTTATCTAGAACTGTTCTATTTTTCAAATGATGGGAAAGCGAGATAAAGGGGAGAAAGATATGCCATTTAAGTTCCAAACAGATTTTGGAATGTTTCAAACTACTATCGGAATAATCATAGGCATTGGAATTGCCTTAGTATCATTTGGATTCACTACCGCTGCAAATATCTTACAAGGCTTGATTACCCTAGACCCGCAGACCACGCCTGCAAGGGTCTATCTGGGTCTCGAAGCCCTTTCCACACTGGGTCTATTTTGGGGTGTATCAGGAGCGATTGTTTTTGCCGGTGGGATATTCCTATTCGTCTGGAAACGAAAATCATTCTATGAGCGCGCTAGAAGGTTAGACGGAGATGCATCATCCTAAACGTGCTCAATGAACTATCAATAACTTCCCTTTTCGCGCGGTCAGAGGTGGGGTCAGACCGTTTTTTTGGCTAGGTATGCGTAGGATAGTATACTTTAAACGCTATCTTTATTAGCTCAACCTAATACCCCTATCGTAATGCACCAAACTTGGGAACTTGACGAAATTCGCAGTGCAGCACAAGAAGGGTCTAGATTTTTTTGTACGTCTGAAAAGGGGACGTTTTCCAGAGTGTGTAGAAATTAGCCCCGTTTTTTTACTCTTGTTTTGCAGAGTTTGCTTACGCGTCGTTTAGAAACTACTATTACCATTTTTGAACACTTGATCGCACTTTGTTGACTAGCCTGCTGTTAAGCTCAGCCTGCAAGACAGGCCATGAAAAAATATGCGTTTGCCTACCTCCGGGTCAGCACCGAAGAGCAGACCGTCCAGAATCAAAGGCTGGCACTAGAAAAATGGGCCAATGACAACAATTTCCAGATCCTTGACTTTTTCGAAGATTCGGCCGTTTCCGGCAGGGTTCCGGCGGCCCAAAGACGGGGATTCCGCGACCTTGTGGAAATGGTCAAGACTGCAACAGTCGACGCGGTGCTAGTCTACGAGCTGTCGCGGGTCGGCAGGACTTTCTGGGACACCCTTGACGCCATTAAAGCGATTGAACAGTACGCGCCTCTGCTGTCGTGCTCGCCCCGCGAGTCGTTTCTGCAAACGACGGAGCCAAGCGTCCGGAAATTGATGATAGGCATACTGACCTGGGTGGCAGAACGCGAGCGTGAGATGCTCGTACAGCGCACAAAGGACGGCATGGAGCGCGCAAGGGCCGCCGGCCGCGGAATAGGCAGGCCGCAGAAGGTGCTCGACAAGGACCGGCTGATTGCGATGCTTGCAGAAAACCGCTCCAAGGCAAGGATTGCAAGGGAGCTTGGAGTATCAAAGGCGACGCTCTACAAGGAACTGCGCCAAATAAGCAAAAAATAGCTATAGTTTTTCGGCTTTTTTTACCAGTTCCTGGTGGGCATCCATCATCTTTTTCAGGTCGTTTCGGCCTATGGCAAGGGGCGGGATAACAACCATGATGTTGCCAAGTGCGCGCAGGTGCACTCCCATCTCAAGCGACTCCCTTGCCACAAAGTAGTTGATGCGCTCCTTGTTCTTGAGATGGACTAGGGGCCTGCCGTTCCGTGCAAGCTCTATTCCCGCCAGCATTCCCTTGTGGCGCACGTCTGCTACAATGCCAATTTCTTCGAATTCACGCAGCCTTTGCTTGATGTACTGTGTATTTTCTTTGATTTGTTGCATTAGGTTACGTTTTTCGTAAAGCTCAAGGTTTGCCAGCGCGGCGGCGCAGCCCACAGGGTGCCCAGTAAAAGTGTGGCCGTGGTAGAAATGCTTGTTTTTCTCGTAACTGCCGAGGAACGCGTCATAGATTTTTTCATGCGCGAGCGTGACAGCAAGCGGAAAGTAGCCTGCGGTAAGGGCCTTTCCCATGCAGACGATATCCGGCTTTGACTTTTGCGCCCGATATTCTATCATGTTGCCAAGTCGGCCAAAGCCCGTCGCAATTTCGTCAAGTATCAAAAGAGTGTCATACTTTTCACATAGTTCTGAAATTTTCTGCTGGTATTTCTGAGGGTAGACGACGACTCCCCCTGCTATCTGGGCGCCACTTTCCATGACAAGGCCGGCACATTTTCCATCCAGCTTTTTCAGCGTCTTTTCTGTCTGCTCTATGCAGTGCTCGACAAGGTCTTGCTCGCTGTCAAACTTGCTTCCATAGAGAAGGGGGCTTGGAACCCTGCTTACCTTGGCCAACAATGGCTTGTAGGCGCCAAAGAACTGCTCGATGTATCCTACAGACATGGCGCCGACCGTGTCGCCGTGATACCCGCCCTCAAGCGACACAAACAGTTTCTTCTCCGACTTTCCGCGGTTCTGCCAGTACTGCAGGGCCATCTTTAGCGCGGCTTCAATGGCTGTCGAGCCGTTGTCTGTGTAAAATACTCGGTCCATGCCTCCTGCCATCTTTACCAGCCGCTCTGCAAGGCGCGCAGACGGCTCGCTTGCAAGGCCAAACAGCGTGGAATGTTGCAGGTGTTTCAGCTGCTCGCGCATTGCCTCAACCACTTCATTCTGCCCATGTCCCCACACGTTGCACCACATGCTTGCAGTCCCGTCAAGGTATCGCCGGCCCCTGTCGTCGACCAGGTAAAAGCCCTCGCCATTCACGATGACCCTGTTGTCCTGTTTTTCCCAGTCCTTCATCTGGGTGTAGGGGTGCCAGACAAAATTCCTATCTGCGTCTTTGAGACTTGGACTGCCGCTCATACGGTTAAATGCAACCCCCTACTCTATCTAATTATTTCCATGCGCGGCGTGTTTGTGACGGGCACGGACACTGGCATCGGCAAGACCGTGGTCGCGGCAGGCATCGCATGGCTCTTGAAGAAAAAGGGAATCGACGTTGCCGCAATGAAGCCGTTTGCGACCGGCGGCAAGTTCTTTTCAAAGAAATTCAAGTCAGAAGATACTGCCATCCTTGCTGCAGCCACACGTGCTGTCGAATCCGATGAAGAGCTGAACCCTGTCTTTTTCAGAGTGCCTGCGTCTCCGCTCATGGCCGCGCAGATTTTAAAGAAAAGCCCGCCGGATGTCCACGGCGCGCTGTTTCCGCTGAAAAAACTGGGCATAAAGCACCAGTTTGTAGTGGTTGAAGGCATCGGGGGCCTGATGGTGCCCCTGACAGAGCGCGAGTTTGTCGCCGACTTTGTACGGCTTGCAGACCTGCCTGTAGTGGTTGTGACTCATCCGCGCCTTGGCACCCTGAACCACACCCTTCTCACTGTACGCGTCTGCCGCGACTTTGGCCTTGACATCCGGGGGATAATCGTCAACCTGATGCCAAAAAAGCCAAGCGCAGTAGAAAGAAACGCACCGCATGTCATGCAGCGGCTTGCAGGCGTACCCGTGCTTGCAGTCCTGCCGGAAATGAAAAAGCCTGACTACAAAGAGATAGGCAGGTTGCTTGAAAAAACAAGCATTGCAGAAAAAATACTTGCCTAGCCGTGCAGCATTTTCAGGCTGCTGACACCCTTGCGTGCAAGGAATGCGTGAATGTCTGAAACTGCTGACGAATATTGCAAGTTTGCATTACCAAGGTGATAATTCCTACCTTTATATTCAATCTTTCTTGCAGAAATTATCCACAGGTTTTCAGCATTTTTCTGGACCGCTTGCGCCTGCTTTACCTTTGCCAAATCCGCGCTAGTTTTTACCACCTGTATTACAAGCGTCTTGTCGGGGTTTTTCGCAAGGCTCTTGACGGACGGCACGACTATGTCAAGCTCCATCCCATCCACGGTTACTTTTCTTTCGGACGGCAGAAGCGACGCGGTGAGCATGAAGTGCAATAACGCCTCGCACAGGTTGCCCAAAGTCTCGTCGTCGTTTGCTTCGTCGCCAAGGTCCCGCATACACCTCTTCATTATTTCAGCGCAGTATTTCTTTGACGATTCTATGTCAGAACTGACGTCTGCGCGTATCTTTTCCCTGCCAATATCGTCAATGACTGCATAGAGGACTTGTTTGACGTCCTTTCGCACACCATTGCAAACCCGGGTACGTTTATTAAATCTGATTGCCCTTTGTACAGCAAATGGCCAAGGTCAAGATTGCAATCGGCTTGCTCGTCGCCTCGCTGGTACTTTTGGTGATATATGGCGCAGACGCCGCAGTCGCTGGCTCTAGCCCAAATCACAGGGGGTTTCTCCCATTTGACGAGTCGGTGAGAGGCAGTGGGTTTGGAGGGGGCGCGGTGATAATGTCGATAATCGCTTTTGTCATTGCAAGAAAAGAGCCTTCAAAGGCAGTCATGGCGCTGCTCTTTGTCAACGGCGGCCTGATAATTGCAGGGATGCTTGCCCTCATTGCACAGGGCGCACTTGCTTCAGAGAACTCGTCAGGCGCAATGCGCACGATCGGAAGCACGATTGGGATGGGCGCAATCCTAGTGGGCCTTGGAGTCTGGAAGGCCGCAAGCGACAGGCGCATCGCAAGCAAGCCGCAGGCCTCGAGATAGTTTTTGCCGGTCTGCGCGCGCTGCAACTCCCAGACTGACCGGACTTATTCTTGCGTGCACACGGAGGACAAGGAAATGTGCACCGAATGCTACCAAGAAATACACTGGCTCCTGACCCAGTCCGATGGATGATAACATTTTATACGATTGTACAGGAATTCTGGGTTATGAAAGCAGTAATCCTTGCAGGCGGCTTTGGCAAGCGTCTGAAGCCATTGACAGACCAGATACCAAAGCCCATGATCGAGGTGTTAAACCTCCCGATAATCGAGTGGCAGATAAAGTGGCTGGCCGGAAACGGAATCAAAGAGTTCATAATCTGCGTCGGCTACCTGAAGGAGCAGATCATAAACCACATCGGAAGCGGGAGCAGGCTTGGAGTCAAGGTCGGCTACGCTGTCGAGGAAGAGCCGCTTGGGACTGGTGGCGCGCTAAAAAACGCGGAGGGTCTTCTTTCCGGCCAGAGCGAGTTTTTCATGCTAAACGGCGACATACTATCAAACCTTGACCCCTTGAAATTGCGCGACGGCGGGGCGGCTCACGCTCTTGCGCTCGTCCCGCTGCGCAGCCCGTACGGCGTGGTCGAGGTGGACAAGGCAAACAAGGTGCTCGGGTTTGTGGAAAAGCCCCGGATTAAAGACAGGTGGATAAATGCAGGAGTCTATCATTTCACAAGCGATGTGTTTTCCTACCTGCCTGAAAACGGCAACATCGAGACAACTGCCCTGCCTGCGCTGGCAAAGGAAGGAAAACTCAAGGCAACCACCTACGACAGCATCTTTTGGCGCTCAATCGACTCGCACAAGGACATCGAAGAGGCTGCAAAGGAAATGCAGGCTGCAAACATCTCATGAAGATTGGGTACAGCCTCGGGCCGCTCCTTTCGATGGAGGACGTGCTCCGTTGCGCAAGCCTCGCAGACGGCCATGAGAACGTCGACTCTGTGTGGGTGCCAGAATCGTGGGGCCGCGAGTCTTTTTCAACGCTTGGAGCCGTGGCGCAGACCACAAAAAGGGTAAGGCTTGGCACGTCAATAATCAGCATTTTTTCAAGGACTCCTGCCACGATAGCGATGGGCGCAGCCACGCTTGACATGGTATCCAGCAACAGGACAATCATCGGCCTTGGCACGAGCACGGAAGCCATAGTCGAGAATTGGCATGGAGTAGAATTTGAAAAGCCTGCATCTCGAATGAAAGAGTATGTCGAGTGCATCCGGCTGATGGCCTCTGGCGAGCGGGTCAACTATTCTGGCGAGTTTTTCAAGGTAAGCAATTTCAAGATGCTAAACGCGCCTCCTAGAAAGCATGTCCCTATCTTTCTTGCTGCGGTCAACAGGCGTATGCTTGCGCTTGCCGCAGAAAAGGCAGACGGCGTGCTCCTTTACATGCGCCCGCTTGAAGAACTGGAAAAAATGGTGCCGGAGCTAAAGGAAAGGGCTACAGCAAGCAATTTTGAGGTCGCGCTCTCCCTCATCTGCGCCGTGTCAGACAAAGAGCCGGAAAAAGCCAGGGCGCGGGCGGCAAAGACCCTTGCGTTCTATGTTGCAGTGGGCAAGTACTACAGCAAGTTCCTTGCAGAAAACGGCTACAGCGACGAGGTCAAGCACATCTCCGAAGCGTACCAAAAGGGCGGTGGCGACGCGGCCGCGGAGCATGTCTCTCCAAGGATGCTTGAGGCGTTGACGGTGTGCGGTACAAAAGACGAGTGCAGAAAGGCGCTCTCTCGATTTTCCGGTTCAGGAGTCACCCTGCCGATCTTGCAGTTCAACCCTGTACAGGACGCAGAAAGTTCATTTAGGGAACTGTTGTCAACCTTTTCAAGTGCGTAGGGTAGCTATCTCGGCTGCAGCAACTTCAAAATTCACCAAAGCAATCGAGAGGTCGATTTTTGACGTTGCGTGCGAGCCCTGCATCGAGATTTTGAAAAGCTATGGCAGCAAGGATGTAGACGCTGTGCTTTTCTCGACGTGCGCAACAGAGCAGTACGGCTCTACGATAATTTCAGAAAGGCTTGGGGTAAAGCCCAAGATGTCGCAGCGAGTCGATAACCTCTGCAATTCCGGGACAAACGCCATAGCCACTGCGTATTCACTCATAGCATCGGGCCTGTGCGAATCGGCGCTCGTCGTTGGCGCAGAAAAGGCGCACAGCGAAGGAAACCGCCTTGTCTGGGACGTCACACGGGGATCTTTTAACTTTCCAGTCCACTGGGCGTCAATGTTTGCGCGCTCACACATGAGGTGCTTTGGAACCACGGAGGAGCAGATGGCGCAGGTGTCGGTAAAGAACCACAAAAACGCTGCAAAAAACAAGAATGCGCTCTTTTTTCAAAAGCCCGTGACGATAAAAGACGTAATGGAGTCAAAAATGATAGCCGAACCTGTGAAACTGCTTGACTGCTCGGCGCCGTGCGACGGCGCCTCTGCCGTGCTTCTTCTATCAGAGCAAAGAGCAAAAAAAGCCGAAAACGACCCTGTGTGGATAAAGGGCATAGGCCAGAAGACAAGCGGCGCCAGCTTTGCAAGCATGGACGACCTGACCGCGCTTGAAACTGCAAAGAGGGCTGCACGCGACGCGTACGAAATGGCCAATGTCAAGCCGTCGCAGGTGGACGTTGCCGAACTGCATGACGCTTTTACAATCTTGGAGATAATGGCGTACGAGGACCTTGGCTTTGCGCAAAAAGGCAAGGGGGGCAAGTTCGTAGAGCAACAGGACATCGCAATAAACCCGCGTGGCGGGATACTTGGATGCGGCCACCCCGTGGGCGCCACTGGCGTTGCACAGGTCGCCGAGATAACTCTGCAGCTGTCCGGCAAGGCCGGAAAAAGGCAGGTCAAAGGTTGCAGGACCGGCCTTGTGCACAACCTTGCTGCCGCCGGCTCGTCAGCTACGGTGATGGTGCTTGGCATCACCTAGTCTCTTTATTGAATACCTGAAAAAGGGGGAATTTGTGGTGCCTGTGTGCACGTCATGCGGACAAAAGGCCTGGCCGCCGTCGCCTACCTGCCCGAAGTGTTTTGGCAGGACTGCGCTAAAAAAGGTTGGAAAAACAGGAACGCTGGCCGAGTTTGCAACCTCGCACGTCCGGGGCCACGAAGGAGTTTTTGGAATCGTAGAAATGGACGGCTTTAGGCTCGTAGGCTCGCTTGACGGCGACAAAAAGCTGCGCAAGGGCGTAAAAGTCAAGATGGACAGATGCGGAGTGAACGCTGAAGGCGCGCCGTTTTACCACTTTACTTTGACAACAGCAAAATGAATGCTTATTAATGATTGAGAGAGAACAGGAACAGGCTCATGAGTTATGATAGGTTCGTTGACGAGAGGGTGCTGACAAGCAGGGATGCCCTCAACCGTTTTCAGATCAAGATAAAGCTAGTTGAAATCGACGAAGGGGCAAGGGACTTTTCCCGGCGCTTTGGCAACAGGATCCTCGTCAGAAAGATTCTGCTTACGATAAAGCATACTGAAACCCAGGAAGTGGAAGAAAGAGAGCTCAACGTCGAGGAAGTTGAAAAGAGGATGAAAAAAGAACGCCTTTTCAGTTCCACGAACAGGTGGGTCGCATCGACTGACATCAAGAATGGCTACGTGGTCGCAAGCAAACACCTTGACCTCCTTGCGGACGCCATAGCGCTTGATATCGTTCCACTTGGATGACAAATGGGATATTTCAAAACTCGAATTATGAAATAGGGCGCTTTATCCACACCCTTAACGTTTCTATCCAAAAGGCGACGGCGCCGGCCACCGCAAAGCCTATTGCAAAAACATCCAGGTTGTTAAAATTCAGGACGACGTACGCGATGAGCATTGTCGTGAAAAATGCCGCAAAAAATGAAAGCCTTGGCACTGCAAGCCCGCCAATGTTGACAAACGCCTGCAGCACGCCTACCTGCACCTTCTGGATGATGTAGTACCGGCCATACTCGTCTTGGCCTACCAGTGCAAGCTGCACCAGCTTGTCGATGTGGTAGTTGGCTACGCTTGGGCTTGAAAAATCAAGGTCGCGCTGCACCTCGCGCACCCCCACCGGCTCTTTTCGCTTTATCATGTACATGTACACCTGCAGGGTTTTTCCCTTTAGCTGCTCCTCTATCTTGTCGTTATTGCTGCTGCCGGCCTGCTCGTTATCTTTGGACAACTCGGGTGTTCACGTAATGCTGACGTGTGAAGCTATCCTGAAATGCTATAAAGCTATCGTAGAGAAATTATACATAGCGCCGCTGACCAGACTCGAACTGGTGACCCACTGGTTAACAGCCAGTTAAGCTCCGAAGCACAATATTGCGCTTTGAATTTGCTCTACCATGCTGAGCTACAGCGGCGCAAGTATACGCAAATTCCATGCACAAAATAAATGTTTTGAGAAGAAAATTTTTTGCAAAATCAAAGCCGGAGTGCTCGCGCCGTTGCTAATCAATCATTCTCTGACAAATTGAATGGTATTTTAACAAGTCTTGTGTTTTCTTACTTGTTTGCTATCTCTAGATCCTGAGCTGGCAGCGTGAAGGTAAATGTCGCCCCTCTTCCATTGCTATTATTTTCTGCCCATATTTTTCCGCCATGAGCTTCGATGATACTCTTTGAGATATACAAGCCAAGACCAGTGCCCTGGGAGGAACCCGTGGCGAATTTGCTAAAAAGTCTTGGAAAAATGTTTGCCGCAATCCCAGTACCTTCGTCTTTTACAGAGACAACGAAAACGCTACCTTCTTTCTTTACGCTCACGGAAATGGTCCCTTCTTTGGTGTAATTGATGGCGTTGCCAACTAGATTGGCTAGAACCTGCATGATTCTGCCTCTGTCAGCGAAAGCAGACGTGGTACCTTTGCTGCCCTCACAGAGCAGCTGCAGCCTGTCATTCTTGGACTGTCTTTTTGCATCATTCACAAGACCTTCTGCCAACTCTGTCAGGTCGAATTTTTCCTTGTTGAGTTTCAATGTTTGATTGTCTATCTTGGTAACATCAAGGACATCTTGCAAAAGTCCTTGTAGTCGCCTTGCATTTCTAAGGATTATTTCTACTCTCTCTTTGTCTTCTTCTTGCCCCTCGATGCCTTCTGCCGTTAGCAGGATGGGGGCAACTCTGTTGCGAATTTCGTGCGCAGCCACGCTGATGAATTCATTTAGCATTTTATCCCGAAGCTCCAGCTGTTCATTCGCTGTTTCGAGTTGTTCGTTAGATTCCTTTAGCTTCTTTGACAATTCTGTTTGCAACCAGAGATTCTCAAAAACAAAGACATAGGAAAGAATACCCGGCGTGCTTGTGGAATAAGTGGAAAAGCCTCCCGCTTCTTCAAATCTTTCTTTGGAATCGTCAATCAATTCAATTACCAAAGAGACGCTGCGGTCCACTATGAGAAAAGTAGACTTGCTTCCTTCGAACTGTTCAAAGAACCTGATTGTCAGGTTCTTATCATCCTTCAATCTTCTTGATAGCTCCTTACTTGATTGATGCTTGGGCATCAGGATTCTTACCTCCACATGCCTGTCTCTTGCTGCTTCAGATATCAGCTTGAATATTCCTGCACGATCTTGCCTTCGAACGGCATTGATAGTTGGGATGACAACTAGGATCTCCCTACGGGCTTCGCTGATAAGATCCTTGTACATGCTTAATGATTTGGAGGGCGAATGGATGAGTTCTATGGTTTCAGTTTGAATGCCATCTTCAATTTCCCTTATTCTTCTTGATGCTGGAATGGCTTTGCTCCAAAGAGCCTCAAAGAGGTACTGCTGCTGTTCGATAACTTCTTTGACGTTGCTATAGATTACCTGCGAAAGCAGCTGGGCCTCTTGGAGAACCGCTGTAGCCATAAATTCAGTTTCTGTTACTCCCATGCCGCCCTTTACTCCATCCATGTGACGGAGCTCTCCTAGTTGCATGACTTCCTTGCAGTAAGGAAGATTCTCCTTGGTAATATTGGTGATAAATCTCGATTTTACATTCCTATCCTTGAGGGCATGGAATTGGGTTTTAAAGATCTCAATGCCCATAACAACTGACGGCCATGTGCTGTCTGCACATATGCTCATGGTGGAATGCGTATTGTTCAAGAAAGCGATTATAGCTGCCGTCGTTTCTTCCGTCCCATAGAAGACTTTGGTCTGGGGATTGGAAGGAGCATTTGACATTTATGCTATTTTCGTGCTCAAGTATAATAATATTGTCCCAAATTGGCAACATTTCTTTTACCATACATAATCTCTCTATTGTTTGTTAAAATATTTGTCAAAATACACGTGGAGAGATCTTGGAATCGTTGTTTTCCAGCGCGATATTCGCGCCGGGGGTTGCCCTATGCAGTACAGTAGCCAAGCAGCAGGTCAATATCGCTGGTATAGAGGTATGTGATAGAGTCTCGCGATAAATGTTTTGAGAAAAGCGCTTTTCAAAAATTATAGGAAGAAAATAAAGAGGAAAACCCTACATGCCTTCTTCGCGGGAGTAGACGTACAGCCCGTCGAGGAAGACACGCTGGTCCTTGTCCTTTATTCTGGTGGATTGCTCGATGTTTGCGGCAGTCTGCGAGACATCTTCAAGACTTGGGCCCTTTACGACGACATCCTCGCCCTGAACTTCTACCTTGGTTGCGTCACCCTGAATCTTGGCAATACGGGCAGAACGCTCGCCGAAAAAGTTCTCTACGTGGACCTCTTTGCCCTTTACCTTTACTGCGATTGGAAAATGCGCAAATATGATCTTGACCTTGTAGGTATAGCCCTTTTCGACGCCTTTTATCATGCTCGTCACGATGCTCCTTGCGGTGTTGGTCACTGCGAGGTCGCGCTTTCTCGTGCCGTACGGCTTTATCACGACCTTGTTGCCCTCAACCGTTACCGTGGCCGGGAGCTTCAAGAAATCCTTCTTGACCGTGCCAAGTTTGCCCTTGACCGTGATAAAGCTTCCTTCCTTTGTCACCTTGACGCTTGCAGGTATGGCGACTTCTGCCATTATCTCTGCTGCTTGCTCAGTAGACGTAGCCAACGAGAACTCCTCCTAATCCTTGCGCTTGCGCCTCGTGGTGGGACATGATGCCCTTGCTGGTCGAGACGAGCAGTATGCCCATGCTGTACGCAGGCAAAAACTGCCTCTCCCAGTTAAAGTACGCGTCCTTTTTCACGGAAAAGCGCGGCGTGATGATGCCACACTTGTTTATCTTGGCCAATAGCTGTATGCGGAATTTGCCTGCCCTGCCGTCGTCCACCTGCTCAAATTCTCCGATGTAGCGGTGCTTTTGCATCACTCGGAGCACTTCGCTTGCGAACTTGGACGATGGAAGTACGATACATTCTCTCTTTCTTCTGGTCTCGTTGTTGTAGATGGTGGTGAACATGTTTGATAGAACGTTTAGCGCTGGCATCTACATACTACACCTACTCGAATTTCTTGAATCCCAGGCTCTCAGCCACTTCCCTGAAGCACTGTCTGCAAAGCATCAGGTTGTATTTTCTGATGAGTCCGTTATATGAACCGCACCTTTTGCACCAGCGCACTCCTCTTCCGTGCGCAAGCTGCTTGCGGCCCGTTGTTGCGTATTCTCTTGGTTTAGGCATGTTGTTTACTGTACCTCCGCTCCAAACTGCTCCCTAAAGTAGGCAATTGCGTCTTCCTTGGTTATCCTGTGGCTCTTGCCCACCTTGGCGCGTTTTCTGCTCTTGCGAGCAATCCTGTATCCCGGCCTTATGAGGACAATGTTTACGTCCATTCCAAAGATGCCGATCTCCGGGTTGTATTTCGTGCCGGGGATGTCGATGTGCTCGTGGATGCCGATTGAAAGGTTGCCGAAATTGTCAAATGAAGACTCTTTTAGCACGTTCCTTTTTGCCGCGATAACGCGCTTTAGGAATTCAATCGCCTCTTGGCGCCTTAATGTCACCATCGCGCCTATCGGCTCGCCCTGGTGGATGCCAAAGTCACGCACTGTCTTTTTTGCGCCCCTTATCGCCGGCTGGTGGCCTGTCAGTTCGGTGAGCGCTTTTTTTGCCTTTTCCATCGGCTCGCCGGACTTGCCGACCCCGATGTTGATGACCACCTTGTCCACCGCGATCCTCTTCATGCTGCTGCTTTCCATAACTTGGCTCATTCTATCTAATTCACCTTTATCACTGGCTTATCCTTGCCAACTACCATGACCATTTCCACCGGGAGCTCTACCGTCCTGTCGCCAACTGAGACGAGCGCGCGGGTCGGAAGGGAGAAAATTCCTTCACGGAGATCCTCTATCTTGCCCACCTTGCCTGCGTTTTCGCCCGTGATGATGAGTGCCGTTGCGCCTTTTTCGAACTTGATGTGGTCCTTTACCTTTGCGCCGGGAAGCTCAAGCACGCACGTGTCGCCGACCTTCATCTTGGCGTCTGCAAGGAGCGTCTTGCCATCGTGGAAGCCGTACTGCAGTTTCTTGCCCTTGGTGGTGACCTTGCTTGTTATCTTGGCTAGTTTTACTGCTTTCTCTGCATCTTCTACTGCCACTGGCGCAAGCAGTTCCGAGTCCTTTGGGACAAGGCGGTACGCTTGGCCGTTTGCAAGCTCTACCACGTCCATCAGGCCGACTGCCAGGTTCGGGTCGCGCCTTACAGTGCCGTCCACCTTGACCTTGCCTTCGTTGAGTATCAGTTGTGATTCCTTGGCCGTGTGCGTCACTTTGATTGCGTCACGCAGGACCATGCCGAGCGGGTATGCGCTGTTTTTCGGATGAGGCCCCGGCTTTACCCTCATGACGAACTGGCTTTCCTTCCTTCTGATGTTCCAGAAGGTCGGTGCCATCTGTCTCTTTACTCTAGTTGCTCCACCTTTCTTTCCCATTAGCTAGTTTTCTCCTCCTTCTTTTCTTTTTTTGCTGCTGCCGCCTTTTTCTTTGGCACTGCTGCCTTCTTTTTTGCAGCCTTGTCAGCCTTTGGCTTTGCCTCTGCCTGCTGCTTTTGGCCGCTCAGCATTGCCGACCTGTACTTGTCATCCGTCTTGAGTCCAGTTATCATGACCTTTGAAGCGTGGATCGGGACTTTGACCTGGCCTCCGCGCACCTTTTCGCGCTGGATGCCTTCGATTTCGAGGGTGCCTTCGACCGTGTTGACCTTGTCGACCTTGCCCTCTACCCCCTTGTACTCGCCGCGCATGACCTTGACAGAGTCACCCTTGATTACGCGTGCGCTGCGCCTCTTGTACTGCTGGCGCAGGCTATCAGACAAGGCAGCGCCGACCATGTTGTCGCGCTGGTGCTTTGGAACGTGCAAGAGTTTTGGATGTATTGCCATCTCAACAAAACACCTCTAGACTATCATCCCTGCGAGGTTTGCAATCCTCGGCCACTTTTCAGCCGCCTCGCTTGCGACTGGGCCCTTGATGTCTGTCCCCTTGATCTCGCCTTCCGGAGTCACGAGCACAGCGGCGTTGTCTTCAAACGCTACGCGAACTCCATTTGGCCTGCGTATTGGGTACTTTTGCCTTACAATCACTGCGCCGAAAATCTGCTTGCGAAGCTCGGCCGGGCCTTTTTTCACTGTAACTGTGACAAAGTCTCCAACTGCCGCCGCCGGCTGACGCGAGTGCCTTCCCTTGTATCTCGTGACCTGCGCGATGCGCAACACCTTTGCGCCCGTGTTGTCTGCGCATACAAGCTCTGCCGTCACCGGCAGCGCCCTTGTAATGTACGGGCGGAATTCCTCCACGCCCTTGGCAGAAACTGCTCTTGACTTAGCTCCTGCCGCCATCCTTTGTGTTCACCTCAATCACTACGAACGAAACTGTCTTTGAAAGTGGCCTGCATTCTGCGATCCTGACCTCGTCGCCTTCTTTTACGTCCATGCACGTCGGAAGGTATGCGTGGACCTTGGATCGGGACCTCTCGTATCTCTTGTATTTCTGGACTGGCCTCGGGTACTCTTGCGTGACTACGACCATCTTTTTGGCCTTGGCACTTGCCACGATGCCTGTCAGCAGTTTGCCTCTCACCGGGAGCGTGCCGTGGAACGGGCAGAGCTCGTCCTCGCACGTCTTGCGAGGGGCAATGACTGAAACACCAATGTTTCTTACCATTTTCTATCTCTCACACTATTATAATCGTGATATACGATCCTCTGGCCTTGCTATCATCGAAGAACCACTTATAAAGCAAGCGCCATTTTGAGTTGCGATTTTGATTTTCTTAGCTGCCGCTTTTGGAATTATTTTTGTCGCGCTGCCCGACCTTATTGCAAGCGTGTTTTTTGTTTCAAAAACAATGGTGCCTGCAAGGCCAGCAAGCGCTGTGTTTGTTGATTCGATTATTTTTGCGTCAAGGCCGATGAGCTCGTGCGCAAGGATGTTTACCGCGGTTATCATATCACGCCTTGGCCTTCCTTTCGTTAAGCAGCGTGAGTATGCGTGCAATGTCGCGTCTCATGTACCTTATCTCGCCCGAGTGCTTTTTCAGCGTGCCTTTTGTCTGCTCGGACCTGACCTTTGCAAGGTCTGCCTTCATCTCGGCAAGCTTTTGCGAGAGGTCCGTGTCGTTCATTTCACGAAGGGTCTTCAGCTTAAGCCTGGCCATTTGTCTCCGCTCCTGTTTGTGCAGTTACTTCTTGTGCTGGCTCCTGCGTCGCTTGTGCTCCGCCTTCGACCATCTGGAACTCTTGGGGCAGCTCTGACTTTGACGCGATGCGCAGCTGTATTCCCATCAGGCCCATCTTCGTCAGGACAGACGAAACGCCTGTCTGGACTATCTTGCCTGCAACGTCGCCGCTCTTTGGCACCACGCCTACCGTGTGCTTTTCAAAATGGGCGCGCTCTGTGCGAAGCTTGCCTGAAATTGTAACCTCGACGCCAAGCGCCCCCTGGCTCATTATCGTGTTGAGCGCCCACATTGATGCGCGCCTAAAAGCTGTCCCGCGCTCGATGAGCTGTGCAATCCTGTTGCACATGATGTTTGGGTTCAGTTCCGGGTTTGTTACTTCAAGTACTGAAATCTGCGGGTTTGGAAAACCAAACTTTTGCTCTATCTTGGCCATGAGGTCCTTGATTCCTGTCCCCTTGCGGCCGATTACGAGGCCGGGCCTTGTCACGAAAACGGTTATCCTTGCACCGACTGGCGTTTTCTGGATCTCGACTCCGCCATAGCCAGCGTCTTTAAGCTCGCTCCTGAGGAACTCGTCGATTTCCATGTTGCGGTACGTGTTCTTCATTACGTTCTTTACTGCGCTCATTATTCTGAAGAGACCTCCTGTGCTACAAGCTCGACATGCACGAGCGTGTCAACCTTGGGGCTTGACCTGCCCATCGCCCTTGGAGTAAAGCGCTTTAGCTTTGTCCCCTTGTGGACTACTGCGCTCACTATGCGGAGGCGGTCAAGGTCCATGCCCTTGTACTCTGCGTTTGACTCGAGGTTGTCAAGAAGCCTGAGGAATTCGTTTGCCGCCTTTTGCGGGAACCTGCCTGCCGCAAAGCCGTCGCGGATGTTGGTCCTGTGCGCGACTTCGTTGTGGTACCTGCGGTATGGCACGGCGACCTTTTTGGCCACGACGTTTTCAAGGAACTCGCGGGCCTTTTCGATGGACATGCCCTTGATGGCAACTGCTATCTCGCGAGAATGCTTGTGAGAAATGCTCTTTTCGCGGACTGCGGCGCGCACGTGGCGGGCCTTGTCAAAGTTTTGGAAAGAATAAGAGAATTGTGGCATATGTGCATCACTTCAGCGGGACGTAGAGGCTGGACCTCGAAGCGCCGACACCTGGTGCGCCATGCTGGACTCTCTTGTTCGTTATTGCGTATTCACCGAGATAGTGTCCGACCATTTCTGGCCTGATTGCGACTGCTGCAAATTCTTTGCCGTTGTGGACGTTTATTGTAAGGCCTATCATGTCCGGCAGGATTATCATGTCGCGGATGTGTGTTCTGATTGCGCCTTTCAGCTTGCCGTCGCGTGCCAGCTTTATCTTTTCGCGCAGCTTTCTCTTTTCGTCGTTCATGTATGTGCCGACGCGCTTGTCAAGCGACCTGCGCTGCCGTGCGTTGAGAAGCGGCAAAAGGTTCTCAATAGACAGTGACTGTAACTGCTCAGGCGTATAGCCCTTGAACTTGAATTCACGTACCAACTATATCACTCTCTCCTCGGCTGCTTTTCCATTTTTAAACCTAGCGAGTATTGTCATGTTATTGTTACACCAGTCCCAGCTTTGTTGCAAGGTTCCTTGCGCCTTCGGGCTCTTTGAACTTGACAAACGCCTTCTTGCCCTGTATAGTTCGCGCCGTGTTGACTTCTGATACCTCTGTTTCGTAGAGTATCCGCATCGCTTCAATTATCTGGTGCTTTGACGCCTGGTCTGCAACCATGAATGAGAGCTTGTTTTCCTTCTCTATCTGGTTGAACGTCTTTTCTGTGACGTACGGTGCCAGTATTATGACCGTGGCTTCTTCTGCAGTCATTGTGGTGTCTGCCGGAGCCGCCGCTGCGGTTGTTGCTGTTGCTTTGTTGCTATTGTCTGTCTTGCTCATCTAATCATCTCCATTACTTTGTGCATCGGGGCCTTCACTTCTTTTAGCTGCTCTATTGCATTCTGCGAAAATATTGTCAGCCTGATTGGCTTTGAGCCCGGAGCTAGGTCAAGGACGCTGATTTCCTTTGCTGTCTTGACCTCTACGCCCGGTATCGACTTTATTGCAAGAGCCTTGGCGTCGTTTCCGACAACTACGAGCGCGCTTGTGCCAATCCTTGCGGACCTGCCCCTGCGCCTTGCCGTGCCGGAGCGGACCTTGTGGGTTGCGCCTGCGCGTGCAAGATCATCTGCAATGCCAAGCGCTGAAAGCGTATTTATCAGGTCTTTGGCCTTTGCGACAGATTCAATGTCATTTGAAACGACCAGCGGCAGTTTGACATCCTTGGCAAGCTTGTGGCCGCGGCCCTCTACTAGGTCGCGCCTTGCAGTTGCCGCAATTGCGGAGCAGAGGCCGAGCTGCTTTTCCTTGTGATTGATTTTCTTGTAAATGTGCTTCCATGACTCTGGCGGGTGCGCAACCCTGCCGTGCCTTACGCCTGCCACGCCTGCTGCCTGTCCTGCCCTTGGGAACCCTTCGCCCCGCGCCCTTGCAAGACGTGCAATGCCAAGACCTGTGTTTCTTGATTCTGCAGAGACGTTCTCACCTGCAGCGGGGTAGCGACCCTGCCTCTGGTACGTGTGCGAGGCGAGGTTGACGTACACCTTGTGGATTACCTCCGGCCTGTACGGCGTCTCAAAGACAATCGGGAGCTCGATGCTTCCTGCGTCCTTGCCGTCAATGCCTGTTACTGTTGCCTTTGTCATGTTACTGAACAACTACCTCCAGAACCTTTGGCTCCTGCACCTTCTTTGGAAGGTTGCGTATTGGGTGCCTCATCTTTATCAGGCGCTTTGGAACGCCCGGCACCGAGCCCCTTACTACGATGTAATCGCCCTTGACAAGCCCAAAGTGCTTGAAGCCGCCAGTGGGGTTGATGGAGCTTTGCTGCTGTCCGTCCTTTTCAGTGTTTGACATTATCAAAATGCGCTTATTGTATTCGGTCCTCTGGTGGAAGCCGCGCTGGCCCTGCCTTGCGACCGTGTACATGACGACCGCAGGAGATATCGGACCCAGTGTACCGACTGCACGTACGCTCTTTCTTGACTTGTGCTGCTTGCGCTTGACACCAAACCTTGTAATCGGGCCTTCGACACCCTTGCCGCGCGTGATGCCAAAGACATCAATGTTCTGGCCGTTCTGGAAAATGTCGCTTGCCTTCATTTCCTTGCCGAGGATGCTCTTGACGTATTCAAACTGCGCTTTTGCATCCTTGCCGGAAACTGCAAGCTCAAAGACAAACGGCTTTTTCTGAGAAATGCCGACTGCGCTTGGAGAAACTGCAGCGATTGCCATGACAGAGCTTGCCTGCGCGACCTTGGCCTCGGCCTTTGCCATTGCGTCGTCGGCCTGCTTGATGTCGACTCGGCGCGACATTTCTTTTGGCAGGTCCTTTGCGTAGACGTCAAAGATCGCGTGCTGCCCGTACAAGTCTGTCTTGTAGGCGCGAGCGCCGATTATCTTCATTGGTGGAGTCGCAATGACCGTGGCAGCGTTTAGCAGCTGCTTGCCAAAGTTTGGAGTCTTTTCCCTGTCGTCGATGGTTAGAACGTGTATACTCCCTGCCTTGAAACCTGCAAATCCCAATAGTGAGCTTTTCTCTCCCGCTATTTCCGGCCAAGTGCGGACCCTTGCTTCGAGGCTCCTTGCCCTGGCCCTCGGGCGGAAGGCTATGCTACCCCTTCTTGGGGCGCTATACTTACGATGACCCATAGGTAACGCAACAGTCTTGCGTTTCCTTTTATAAATTATTCAGTGAACAAAGCTAGTTCTTGGACAAAATAGAGCTGTTCAAGATGGCAAGAGTGCCAAGGATGGCCTCTTCTAGGCGCACCGTTTCCGTGGCTTGGTTTGGAAACATGTTCACGACAAATTCGGCACGCACGTTTGTACCTTCTTTTGCAATGATCTCGTGCACGCCGTGTCTTGGCGCGCCAAACACGACAAGCACGTTCTCGTTTGCCCTGATGCGCTCGCCAAGCTTGACCTCGACGTTTTTGAAATAGCTGCCTTTTCTTGACGTGATGACTGCGACTGTCTTTTCCATGCTGCTTGACAGCAGCTTTACCACTGACGGCACCTCCTTGACTTCATAGCCCCAGTAATCCGAGATGTCGTGATCTGTTGCTTCCACTGCGCGCAGGTTGGGATACGGCTGCGTGAACTTGACGTTCACCTTCTTGCCCTCAAAGCCCTGCCCCTCAAACGGCACAAGCGAGCCTAGGCCGGCCTCCACAAACAGCGCGCCCTTTACCTTTGCGATCACGCCAGTGCGCACGTCGCCGGCCCTGACCGTCTTGATGTCCTGCGCAGGCCTGTGGTGCGGCGCCTTTATTGGATGCAATATGCCGGCAAATTCCAGCTGCGTCATCTTGGGGTACAGTATCTTGCGCAAATATTGCGGCGTGTCAAGGTAGCGGAGCACGGTGCGCAAAAGTATCGGGTCTTCTTTTTCAAACTGCGATAGCGGGTCGTGGTAGATGTAGATGCGCTTTGCTCGAAAGATGGAGCAGGCGCGCGCAAACTGGGCTATCTTGATGCTCTTGTCGCGCTTGGTCTGCTCGTCTGAAAGCGAAGAGTCGGGTATTGCTACCCAGAGGTTCTGCATGTTTTTTCTACTTACCTTTCTTTATTCATTGAGAAGCTCTTCTACTATAGTTCCCAGGTAGCCTGTTGCGCCAAAGAGGTTGTGGCGCAGGTTGCCCTTTTTGTCTATTACAAGCGAAGTTGGAGTCCCGCGCATCGCGTATTCCTCAAACGTCTTGGCAGAGTATTCCTTGCCTTGCAGGTACATTTTCACGCGCTCTATCATCACCTGCTTGTCCTTTTCGCTGTACGAGCGAAAGTCCGGCACGTTTGCCTCGATCACGTCCATTATCTTGCTCTCTGTTATCTGGCCGTTTTCCTTTTTCAGCACGTCCATGCCCACCGGGAACGGTATCTTGTACGGCAGCTTGCCGCCTTTCAGCTGGCCGTACATCGACAGCGCTTTTTGCGTCTCGCCAATGACCTCGCCTGTAGTCAGCAACTTTTGCAGGTTTTCAAGCGTGTTTTTGTCATAGTCTTCAAACGCAGTAGCCATGCCAAGAACCGTGAGGCCGCTGTCACGGTACTTGTTGTAAAGTTCTATTGCCTCCGGAATGCCATACATAAAGCAGCCGGGACAGTTTACCTGGAATACCTCAACAACGACGACATTGCCCTTTTCTTGGTCCAAGTTGGTGGGCTTGCCCTGCACCCATGTAGAAACGTGCAGGTTTGGAGCCTTTGTGCCTACTTTTACTGCCATGTGTAGTAAGCAGTAATTCCCGTCACTGTATTAACCTTACCGGGATTTTCAGGCCGGGTGCTTGCCTGCTCTTTCCTTGGCAGAAGCTGCGTACTTTTCCAGCTCTTCGTCTTCTATCTTGCGCATGGTCTTTGTCTTGGTATCAATGATGGCCATCTTCAAGTGCTTGGTGCTGGACTTGTCCTCGCTGACAAGGTAGATGCACTCAACGGCAAGCGAGGCCGCCTCTGCAAGCGAGATGTCCTGCTTGTATGACTTTTCGAGGAAGTCCGTGACCTGGTCGCTTCCTGCGCCTATCGCCATTGCGTCATAGCCAATGTAGGTGCCTGACGGGTCTGTGAGGAACAGGTTTGCGCCGTTCTTGTCGACACCTGCAAGCAAGAGCGCGACGCCAAACGGCCTGACGCCTGCATACTGCGTGAACTGCTGGGCCATGTCGGCGATGTTCTTGGCAACGCCTTCGACGTCTACCGGCTCGTCGTAGATGAGCCTGTTGCTCTGCGCAAAGAACCTTGCGTGGTCAACCTGGGTCCTTGCGTCAGGGATATAGCCTGCCGCAGCGACGCCAATGTGGTCGTCGACCTGGAAGATCTTTTGTGTAACGTTGTTTATCTGGAGCTTCCTCGTCTTTTCCTCTACTGCGAGGACGACGCCATCCTTTGCCTTGATTCCTATGGCAAGGGTTCCACGCCTTACGGTCTCAATGGCGTATTCTACTTGGTAAAGCCTGCCGTCTGGCGAAAATACGGTAATTGCTCGGTCATAGCCTGCTGCTGCTGGTAACAATTCGAGCTAATTTGCCTCTCCCGTTTAATTTAAGTTTACCTCGCTTTTTACGCGGCATCTTATTGCCAAACCGGGATAAACCTCCGGATGCTTTTTTGCTCAAGCGCGCAGGAATTCTGGCTATAGAACGCTCAAGACGTGAAGGAAAAAACTTTACTCTCTGCCCTCTAGGCGTAAAGGCAGCCCGGTCTTGAAGAAGCAGTGGTAGTGTGGAACGCAACTCTAGCGACATCATTGTGCAGGTAATGCGTGTTGCCTGTTGCTGCTGCAAATACCGAAAAGGCCAGTGCTATGGCAGAAACAGCAACTATTGCAATCGCAAATGCTGCCACCGTTGGATGACTGTATGCAAATTCCTCTAGTCTTTGCCAAAGAGCCATACGCTAGAGTGTAAGCGTCTCTGCTAAATAAGAATTTGCACATAAGGCAGTGTTTGTACATTTTGTTTCTTTCCGGCCGCCCGCTTGCGAGATTATGTTATTTTGATTGATTTTAATATCGTCTGCAAGAAAGGTGTGCCTGTATTGCAGGACGACATCGCGTTCTTTGGCCACCCAAACGTCCAGTCTCTGCACGCAAGGACTGTCGAGATTACAAAAGAGGAGCACCTGACGCTGAGGGGCGATTGCATAATTGGCGTCAATGCTGAAAAGGCGTGCGCCGACATTGACGAAAAGATAAAGCGCAAGCTGGCAAGGAGCGACTCGCACGTAAAAATAGAGATAATCGTGGGAAACGATGTCTATACGATAAGCGGTGCCGGCGATGAGCGGCTTACGCTTCAAAACAAGCACGACATTGTAATCCGCAAGACAAATTTCGTCTGCCCCCGGACGCTTTCTGTGAGGTGCGATAAAGCGTCGTCTGACATACCGCGTGGCATGGTCAAGGCGCTTCAAGACCCTGGCACAAAAGGCATCTTCCGCGTAACAGTCGAGTAAAAAATATTGTTGTTGTTAGCATACGCTAGAGCCATATACAGCACATCAAGAATTTTGGTTGCGCGCGCAAACTGGCCTCATGTCGTCAGAAATATAATAGTCATTCAGCAAGGAAAAATCTGCATAGCTAGGCTTTTTGAGCGTGCATAAATGCATAATTTGGGCACGGCTGTGCATAATCGCGCTTTTGCACAGCCGGCGGGATCAAGTGCCGCAAGCAGGATTGTCCCCATATTGTATGTATGTGTGTGCCAGCACAGACGATGCTAAACACTAGTGTTAATATTAAAGAAGTAATTTTGCATCAAAACCTGCCCTGCCGGTTACTTCTTTTGTTGCCCTGCCGCCGTCAGTTCCTTGTATTCTGGCCTTTCCATCGCCCTTGCAAGAGCAGCATTTATGATTTCAAGAGCGAGAAACTCCCTGCACTTGCCGTCCTTGTCAAGCGCCAAAAAACGCTTGTCCTCATGCACGCTCTTTAGCACCTTTGCCAGCTTGCCGCTCGTATCGTCAATCAGCCGTAAAGCCTTGCTGTCAAGATCTGCTGGCGCTTGGCAGTCAAACACCCGGAGCGTAGCAGAGTAGTACTTCATCACTGCGCCCCTTACTTCGACCATCTTTGCCGCTTCTACCAGGCCTGCTTCCTTGAGCGTGTCAAGATGGTGCCTGACCGTGGTCGTGGCCTTTTTGACGCCTGCACTTCCTAGCGCTTTTGCGATTTCTTCGGCGTTCATGGGCTTGTGGCTTACAAGCTCTAGTATCCGCATTCTTGCAGGGTCGCTTAACCCCTGCGCTGCGACATGATTCAAGGTTGTCACGCGCCTTACTTTAACGTCCTTTTGAAACAGCGCATCTGCCATATGCGTACAGGATGCCGTCATGCATAGTAAAGCGCGCTTGTCTGATTGTTTTGTTCTGTTGGTTAATTGCAATCGTATCTGTAGTTGCAATATGGCATAGATAGTATAGTTATTAATTCCGCCATCTCTAGTTTATCATGATGAAATGATACTATAATTGTAGTAATGCTATGACAAATTCGGTTGGCTGTCGCGCAAAAGCGGCCAGGCAGGCGATGGGGCCGCCTGCAAGCACGCAGCATGCGGAAAAAGGCGCAGAAATAAGGCAGGGAATTGAGCGATTAAAGCGTCCTGCCGCTTATGCGCTCGTACGCAAGTATGTAGCGCCTTGAAAGCTCGCCTGCTATTTCAGGCGCAACTGCGGGCGGCTCGGGCTTTTTGCCTTCCTTTGCAAGCCTGTCGATTTCTGCCTTGAACCCTGTCTTGATGAGCCAGTCGCGCAAAAGTTGCTTGTCGTACGCCTCCTGGATCCTGCCCGGCTGGTAGTCGGCCTTGAGCCAAAGGCGGTATTCATCAGGCCCAAGCGAGTCCCCCAACACTATTCTGCCGCTTTCGTCGCGGCCAAACTCGAACTTGACATCGGCTATGATAAAGCCAGCCTTTTCGACGATTGCACTCATCTTTTCATAGAGCGAGATTGACGTCTTTTCAAGAAACTCATAGTCGTCTTTGGAGACAAGGCCCATAGAGATGGCCTGCTCCTTGTTGACTGGCATGTCGTGCTCCTCTGATTTTGTCGTCGGGTCAAATATCGGCCTTGGCAGCTTGCCGGCCATCACCGGCTTGTAATCTGCAGGCAGGCTCTTGCCAAGGTGGTCCTTAAAGCGCTCGGCAAAACTGCCATAGAAATACCCCCGTACAACGCACTCTAGCGGGATCATGGTCAGTTTCTTTACCACCATCTTGTCCTTGTCCTGCACTCGCAGCATGTGGTGCGGCGTGCCAAGGGTGTTGAACCAGAACTCGCCAAACCTGCACAATACCTCGCCTTTTCTCGGTATGGGAGTTGCCATCTTGACGTCAAACGCCGAGACCCTGTCTGAGAAATGGAAGAGGATGTTGCCATCATCAAGCTGGTAAATGTCCTTGACCTTGCCCTTGCGGATAAGCCTCAACGCCGAATTGTTGCGTGTTATGGCATATCTGCTTATCTATTGTTCTTGTTATTTTTAAAAAAGGCTTTTAACGGCGCCTGTACGAACCAACGTCGGAATTGTTAAAGAGCGACATGCTTTCCATGAAAAGCCCCACCTGCGTCGGGATAATCGGCGGCGGGCAGCTTGGCAAGATGATAGCACACGAGGCAAGGCGCATGTCGTTTAGGGTCATAGTTCTCGACCCGACCGAAGGCTGTCCAGCTTCAAGAATAGCCGACGAGCAGATTGTGGCCGACTTTAAGGACGAGGCCGCGATCATGAGGCTGGCAGAAAAATGCGACGTGCTCACCTATGAAATCGAGCTGGCCAACTCGACTGCGCTAAAGCAACTGGAGGAGAAAAACTATCCCGTCCGGCCTGCCCCTGAAACCCTGCGCATCATACAAAACAAACACCGCCAAAAGTCATTTCTTCAGAAGCACAGGATAGCAGTTCCTGATTTTGAGCTTGTAAAATCAGAAGAGCACCTGCACGAGCTGTGCCAGAAATTCGGTCTTCCCGCGGTCCTGAAAGCGACTGAGGACTCGTACGACGGCCGAGGCAACTTTGTGATAAAAACCAAGGGCGACATACACCGCGCCTACGAGTATTTCAAAGGCAGGGAAATCATGCTGGAAAAGTTTGTCCTTTTTACAAAGGAAGTGTCGATAATGGTGGCAAGAAACCCTTCCGGGCAGATAGAGTCGTTTCCAGTCGTTGAAAATATCCACAAAAACAGCATACTTGACACCACGATTGCGCCAGCGCAGATAAGCCGCAAGGTCGAGCAGAAAGCCATAAAGCTGGCAAAGAGGACGATGGAGGTTCTGCACGGCGCAGGCATCTTTGGGATTGAAATGTTTGTAACAAAAAGAGGCGACGTGCTGATAAACGAGATTGCGCCCCGGGTCCACAACTCTGGCCACTACACCAACGAGGCGTGCTCGGTGTCGCAGTTTGAGCAGCATCTGCGGGCCGTGCTTGACCTGCCGCTTGCCAAGCCGGAACTTCTGTCGCCGGCAGTCATGATAAACATCTTGGGTCCTGAAGACTTTGACGGCGTGTATGCAGTCGCCGGACTTGACGCGATGATGAAGGTGCCCGGGGCGGAACTGTACGTCTATGGCAAAAAGGTATCCAAGCCGCGCAGAAAACTTGGCCACATCACGGCTACCGGCAGGACCGTAAAGGAGGCCCTAGCAAGGGCTAAAAAGGCGCGCAATGCTATCACGCTCGTGCCGGCCGCAGAAAAAGAGGGAGCAAGCTGATAACGATGGCAACAGCGACAACAAAAAAACCGCTTGTAGGCATCATCATGGGAAGCGACTCTGACCTGCCGGTGATGAAAGAGGCGGCAGAGTTCCTCGACTCTTTTGGCGTTCCAAACGAGGTGACCATAGTGTCTGCGCACCGCACCGCAAAGCGCATGTACGACTATGCCAAAAGCGCCAAGAAAAGGGGAATAGAGGTAATCATTGCAGGGGCCGGAGGGGCGGCCCACCTGCCGGGCATGACTGCGTCGCTTACCCCCCTGCCCGTGATAGGCGTTCCGATAAAGACCAAGAGCCTTGACGGCATTGATTCATTGCTTTCAATAGCACAGATGCCGCCCGGCGTCCCCGTTGCGACGGTGGCTATAAACGGCGCAAAAAACGCCGGCATACTTGCGTGCCAGATCCTTGCGGCCAAGCACCCTGCCATTGCAAAAAGGATAGAGAAATTCAAGCAGGAGATGGAAGGTTCCGTTCTTGAAAAGGCCCAGTCGCTTGAAGACATGGGCATAGGCAAGTACCTGGCAAAAGATCGTCGATTGCAGCAGTAGAATTTATTTGGCCGCTCCCGATACCTCTTGGCGTGGAGTATCAAGAGCATAATTCTTCCAGCCATTCCCACGGTGAACTGCACAAAGAAGAGGAGCACGGGCACGGCGACGGCGAGCCAGTGATTGTCAAAAGGTTGGCGCCAAACGAGATGCTGGCCAACGACCTGAATGAACACGGCATCATTGCCGAGACGGTTGCGCAGGGCACGCATCCTATTGAGAGCAAGCCATGCTACAGCCACATGTTTGGCATGAATTCCAAGTTTACTACCAACAAGGGCGTCATTAGGGTCAGGAACAAGAACTTTGACCTTGTCCAGGTGCTCCAGAAACACTAGGTGATAAGAAAAAATGACAAGACAAGATTCAATGCCGCTTCCGTATGGTGCGCTTGACTACTACCAGGTACACTATATCGTCCAGACAGGCGACGACGTAAACACGCAAAAGTTCCTTGCAAGGTGCGAGCCGATAACCAAGGGCCACTTTTCTGAAAAGCGCGTCGTTGCAGTCAAGTGGACAGGCGCAAGCGCCTTTGCAGACAAACTGCAGCAGGACGAGCGCCTTACTGAGCTGTTAAAGCAGGTGCTCCTGCACGAGCGCGAGGTCCGCGTTGACCCGCTTGACGGGCACGTGAGGATCTATGGCCGGTGGAACCACGATGAAAACCTGAAGGCAAACCCTGTCATGGTAGAGATCGCAGACATTATCGCCGGCCACATCAAGGCCGCGCTCTAGTTCCTTTTTCCTTATCGTCACATTAGCTTCCTTCTTCATTTGCCCTGCTATTGTGACTCGTAAGCACCATATACTCTGATGACTTTACAAGTCCTTAAAGCGCGTAATCTTGTTCGTCCTCATTGTCTCCCAGCATGTTGTTGTCGGCAAATGACAATGTCATCATTTCTGGGTGAAATTTGCGAAAATAGTCTACAGGGTCTCCAGACAGCCTGTTGTCTCTCTCCTTGCGAATTATCCGCCCCATTTCATGCACGCAATATCGGTTTAGATATGAAACGAGATGCATTGGCCTGCCTGCGTTGATTTCGTCTTTCTTTTTCCTTTCGGCTGCTGTATTGTAAACGCTGCGAAGCCATCTCTTGTTTCCATTCCGGCGAAATTCTTCTTCGTCCTTTTCGTCAAATGTGGTCTTGACTCGAATCCCGAACACCCTGAATATTTTCTCACCAATCCTATTGAAGCTGGCCTGCTGAAGATCCCTTATTTTCTGGATTGCATCTTGTTCAAAAGGTTCTAGCCTTTTCAGATTCTCTTTAATCTCATTGCGCGTAATTTTGTTAGCTGGCATGCCGGCGTACAGGGCATAGTAGTAATCGCCCATAGTCCAGCCATGCATTGCCAAATTCTGCTGCATTTCCTTGTTAGCCTCTTTGACTTCATCTCCATAGAATTTTGATATTTTCTTGCCCCGCTCATCATACGAAAAATATACTATCTCTCCAATGGCTTCTGGATCCTGATGCCGATACCGCTTGTCAATAATGTAGGTGTTATCAAGAGTAGTAGCATCTAGTTTAATCAGCAATGGGGCAGGCTGATGCCGCTCTATAAGTTCCTTAATCCTCGCTTCAAGCTCATTTCGGTCCGCGGCAGTTATCTGACCTAGATCCTCGCTGCCAACGACCTTCAGCGCGCCACGCATGGCGTGGAATTGTTCGTTCTGCAGAAGAGTTGAAATTTCATCTTGGGCATATTTTTCTAGAATTGGTTTGAAAATTCTTGCTTTGATGGAAGGGTCAGGCTTTTCAGGCGGCGACGATGATGGTGATGGCAAGTTTGCTGTCAACCTATGAATAGGTCGCCTCCTCCAGTTTCACCTTCCTCGTCCTTTACGCCTGCCGCTATCGCAGACCATTTGTTGAGTATCTTTTCTGCGGCACCAAAGACTGATTCGTGCAGCAGGCTCAATTTTGCGCTATTTTCCTTGTTAAGGCGGAACATTTCGTGTGCTGGCGTTGTTGGGGTAAATTCTGCTGTTGACGGAGATAATTTGGCGTTTGCCCCGTTCACAACTTTTATCGCGCTATCCATGCATCTATCGATGATTGCCCTCGCACGCTCGTTTGGCGGGACAAGTCGGCGAAAGGTTCTCATCTCGTTAACAAACCTTGAAGCAGAAAGTGTCAACTCCAGAGTCAGGACTACTCCCTGCTCGCTCGTTGACCTGTCAGTGGATTTTGGAACGCCTTTGCTGACTACTTCACTTTCTTGGTAGTCATTCTCAATGCTCTCGTCTACTATACCCCGGGCAACTATCGTCAGATCTATTGGCCCTTTGTTGGTCATGCCCGGTGCGCGGAGGCCACGTAGACCTGCTTCATACTTGAGCGTTTGCTGGTAGCGTGCAACGGGCTTTGGCCGGACTGCCAGTTTTGTATCTTTTGTAATTATGGCAGCACCGGCATTTGATGGCTTGTCCGTACACAAACGAACCTCGACTACTCTGAAAACAACCATTTCACGGAAGCTGTGTGTCACAAGCAAGTCCCCGGCCGTCACTGGAATGGAGTCAAGTTGCTGGGCAAGTAGATCTTCTGATACGAATGACAATGCTTCTGCCAGCGGAGCCATAATTACACTTTCGGCTTGAGGAATTTCCTTTCCGGCAGGTGTCACGCTAACTTTTCCTCCTATACCGACGGCAACGTTTGTCCTGAGGATCTCGTCCAGACGAATGATGTCTTTTTCTTGATCTGTAGGATAAAGTTCATGCACTTTGGCATAGGTTCGCCTGCCTCCTCCCAATTCAATAATGTCTCCGTTAGCCAAACCTAGTGCAGATAATAGATCCCTGTGAAGTCTGGCAATCCCGCGGTGTCTTCCCAGGGCGTACGCTTCTCTTACAGTCAAAGAGACTTTTTTATCCCGATTGAATGACGCTACATCGTAAGCCATTTCCTTGCTCCTTTCTTTAATCCATTATAGCAGGCATACTGTATGTGGCATTCTCAGTTAGATAAACAAATACGCCAATCTCATTAACCAACTTGCAACAATAAAAGTGCAAGAATAGGCAATGCAATAGCTCAAAAAGATTCCCGTAGTGCCGTCTAGAATTGAATTGTCTTGTACAGAATTATATCTTGCTGGCCCCCTTCCCAATGATCACTCTTTTTCCCAAGTGTGGAAAAGCTACCAACGCAAGCGTATGCCTTTTTTCCTCAAGAGAAAGTGGCAAAGCCGAGCCTGATTCACTCAAGCTCAAACAATAATCTCCGTACCGACCAGAAATACCTTTAATAACCGTGCAAAAGCCTCTTGCACCCTGAGAATATTGATATGAGTGGTTTAAAATTTGATGGTAAAACCGTTGTTGTTACTGGAAGCGGCACCGGCATCGGCCAGGCCATTGCCAAGAGGTTTGCCGAGGCAGGCGCCAACATTGTCATAATGGGCAGGCGCAAAGAGCCCCTTGACCAGACTGCCGAGATACTAAACGACATCATCAAAAAGGCTGGCTCCAAAGGCAGGGTCGCCACCTTTCCCGGGGTGGACGTCTCCGACGAGGAAGGCATCAACACCATGTTTGAGGGCGTCAAGAAGCAGTTTGGCAGGGTCGACATCATCGTCAACAATGCCGGCGTTTCCGGGCCGGTCAAGACTTTTACAAACGCAAGCATCAAAGAGTTCCGCGAGTGCGTCGCAATACACCTGACTGGGACCTTCTGGACTTCGGCGGCCGGCCTGAAGGCGATGGAAAAGGGCGGCAAGATAATCACGATATCGACATTCTTTTCTGAGGAAAACAGGTACGAGCAGCGCCCGTACCGCTTCAGGACGCCGTACACCGCCTCGCAGGGCGCCAAGAACAGGCTTGCCGAGTGCCTTGCATGGGAGCTTGCAGAAAGGGGAATACGCTCGATTGCCACGAACCCCGGGCCGGTGCACTCTGACAGGATCTACAAGACCGTCTACCCAAAGGCGGCGGCAGAGTTTCTGCGCGTCGGCGGATACCCCGGCCTTTCATCAACCGAAGTCGAAGTGGTCACTGCCAAGGCGCTCCCGTACCTTGGCGACGCCGACGACATTGTGAAAAAAGCGTGCCGCGACGCGGCCACAGAAATTGCCGCAAAGCGGGGCCAGCCTGACGAAGTGACTGTTTCAAAACTCGCAGAAACCGTTGCCGGCGCACTTGCCAAGATGCAAGAGATTGCCGAGAAAATCCAGGGCAACACCAGCAAGATGATTGTAGACAGCGAGTTCCTTTCTCAGGACGAGGTCGCCGAGATGGTGCTGAACCTCTCTGACGAAAAGATAAGCAAGCTGATAAACGGCAGGGTGATACCAAACGACCGCGTATTTTACCCCGTCAAGCCGATTGTCGGCACCGGCGTCGACATACTGCCCGGCTCTGAACTGAAGGGCAAGGTAATCGTGCTGACCACGACGTCATCTGCCGCCAAAGACGTTGACAGGGTGAAAAAAATTGCAGGTATCGCGCAGGTTGCAGGAGCCAAGCAGGTCATAGTCCTGTACCGCAACAAGGCCGACGAGGCGCATTTCAAGGAATTCCACAGCCATGCAATCGACTTTCTCGATGAAACCGCGGTAAGGCGCATTTTCAACACTGCCAAGACGCACTTTGGACCAATAGATGCAGTCATACACTTTACCGGCGACTATGACTATAACTCAGCGTTCAGTACGATGCCAAGGAAGCAGTGGGAAGGCCTCATTGACAACTTTCTCTACATACCTGGAATGATAGTAAAAGAATCGGTAATCGCAATGGCTCCAGAGGGCGCGCTTGCCGAGCCGGCCAAGTTCAAGGGGACAAAAGGCACAGTCACCCTAGTCGGACCTGACGCCCCTGTCGGCAAGAAAATATCCGGCACACTCCGCGCACGTGCTGACGTTTTCCGGGGAGCGCTGAGGCCGTACACGGCAACTACGAACCAGGAGCTTGGCGACGTGCTTGGGTCAAACATCAAGTTGCACTTGGTGCTTGCAGGGAACAGCGAAGGAGCAGAGCCAAACGCAGACAGGCTGCATGCCTCCATCCTGAGCCTTGCGGCAGGGGCGGCGCTCAAGCGCAACGAGGCAATATTCTACGTCGATGAGGCAAGGAATCAGTAGCCCTTACTGATTCTCTCTCTTCTTTTTGATAATCTTCAGATTGTATGTATGTGTATGCGGCAGCTACAACTTTACCCCTAGCCATTCTAGGATGAACGTGATGGCTACTGCCACCAGCATGATGCCAAGCATCTTTTGGAGCGACGCTGCCTTGGCATTTTTTGACCATCTGGCACCAAGCTGCGCACCCACTACAGCGCCCGCAGAAAGCGCAACTGCATAAACATAGTTTGGATGTCCAAGCAACGCATGAGTGAATATCCCTGCAAACGACGTTATCATGAGCGTCAATTGCGAAGTGGCCGTAGCCCTGTGTATCGTCATGCGGTGTATTAGGAGCATCACCGGCACGAATATCACGCCGCCTCCCACACCAAAGAGACTCGAGATTATCCCTGCTCCAAAGGTTATCGCAAATATTGCCGCATGCTGGGCTATGGATATTTTTCGCGCCTCTTTTTCCTTCAGTATCGAGCTTCTGAAGACGATGTACGTGCCCACTGCCATTAGCAGTATGCCAAAATACAGCTTGAAATCTGCCTCTGATATCGTGCTTGAGATCAGACCCCCAAGTACCGCTCCAGGTACGGCTCCTGCTGCAAGCTCTAGTCCATGCCTGTAATCGATCCGCTTTTGGCGCGAAAATGCAACCGTGGATGACACGCTTGTAGACGTCACCGCAAACAGGCTCGTGGCGGCAGTCTGGGATGGGGGAAGCCCCATGAATGTAAGCGCCGGCCCCATGATTATGCCCCCGCCCACTCCCAGCATGGAGCCTAGGGTGCCGGCTCCAAGGCCGACTGCCACAAGCACAATCACGGTGGTGACAATGTCAAACAACAAAGGCTAGAACCTGATTGTATACCTAGATTCCTTAAAACTCTACCTCTTCTTTTAGGCGCCATCCTTCCACGCGTTCAGGACGGTTATTACTTGCGTGCCGGCGACGCCTGGGACTGCCTTTATCCTGCTTGCGATAATGTCTGCAAGGTCGCTTGGGCTCTTTGCCCTCACCTTCAGCAGCAGGTCGCCGTACGTGTGCGTCTCGTGCACCTCTGCCACCACGTCAATCAAGGCAAGCCTTTTTGCGACTTCTGCAGTTCTTCCCGGCGCCGCATTTAGGAGGACAAAAGCGATTGCGCCCTGTCCAAGCGCCATCGGGTCTATCGATACCGTGAATCTGCGTATGACCCCTTGCCGGCGCAGCCTGTTTATCCTGTTTCTCACCGTCCCTTCGGTGACTTTTAGCATTCCTGCGATCTTGACTGCAGGAGTCGAGCTGTCCTTTTGCAGGATCTCGACAAGCCTGACATCCAGCTCGTCAATTTTGTAAGCAGCCGGCCTCACAAGGCAAGCGTTGCGCCTGCTTGCGCTTTATAGTTTTGTCATTGTTGTTGTAAACATATTAACCCGAATACTTTAAGCAAATGGGTAACCGAAATTGCGCGTAATCCTTGTGGGCTTTGGCGTCGTCGGCCAGAGTTTTGCCAAGCTATTGCTCTCACGCTCTGCAGACCTTTACAGCCAGCACGGGGTAAAGCCAAGGATAGTGGCGTGTGTCGACAACAGGGGCTCTGCCGTATCGCCTGCCGGCCTCAACCTTGAGCGCCTGCTTGCTGCAAAAAAAGCCAAGGGCACTGTCGGCGCCTATGACAAAAAGTCTGCAACAAAGTTTAACCCATTGCAGGTCATTGAAAACGTCGAGGCCGAGGTTGTAATAGAATGCACGCCTACAGACCTCTCGACGGGCGAGCCGGGGACGTCCCACATCATATCGGCAATGAGGACTGGCAAGAACGTCATCAGCATAAACAAGGGCCCACTTGCGCTTGCCTTTCCCTCGCTGATAGAGCTGGCAAACTATAACGGGGTCATGTTCAGGTTCAGCGGCACCGTCGGGGGCGGCACACCGATACTTGAGTTTGCAAAGCGCTGCCTAAAGGGAGACAGGATAACCTCGTTTCAGGGAATACTGAACGGCACTACAAACTATATCCTGAGCAAGATGGAAGAAGGCCTGACGTACCAGAGCGCCCTTTTGGACGCCAAGGAAAAAGGCTACGCAGAGGCCAAGCCCGAGCTCGATACAGACGGCTATGACGCGGCCGCAAAACTGGTCATCATGGCCAACTGGATAATGGGCATGAAGGTGACCATGAAGGACGTGGCAAGGACGGGGATATCAGAGGTCAGCGTCGCAGACGTGGAAAAGGCACAATCCCGTGCAAACGCGATAAAACTGATAGCAGCATGCGACAGCAGGCGCCTTGAGGTCAAGCCTACGGAGGTTTCCAAGAAGGACCCGATATGCGTCAACGGCACGCTAAACGCTGTCACTTTCTCGTCGGAGCATTCGGGCTCGCAGACCATCATAGGGCGGGGAGCGGGCGGCATGGAGACTGCAAGCGCGGTTCTCCGAGACCTCATAGAGATTAGAGACACGATTTTTGAGCGCTAAAAAGGCGCTTTTTCCACCCGGAAAAGGGCGTACAAGCCTTGTCAAAATATGCTTAGCTGAGCTGTCAAGCAGTAGAAACAAATTACCTATAAATATCCGATCTGCATTCAAATTCTTATACTAGAACTATGCAGATTTTAGGCATGGACACGGAAAAAACTGAGGAAATTGCAGGCGGGGAAATTGTCTGCGACCAGTGTGGCAAGAGGCCAGCCGAGATATTCCAGGTGACGGGCGACTATTGCGTCGAATGCTGGCAGGCCATAACGCACACAAGTACATAATTAAGTTAGTGTTGGATATTAGCCTAAAATATCATAGTTCCTAGTTTCAGCCTGTAATGGCTTTAATCGTTGAAGCAAAAGGCGCATACCAGAGGTTTCTTAGTAAGACAAGAAATGACTTCACACGTAGGCAATACGATCACTTTCTAACTACATTTATCGAATTCACTCTGAAGGTCAAGGTCGATTCTCCAAAGCTTCAAGAACTGAAGAAGGAATTTACAAAGAACCGCCACAAGGAAAAGGCCACAAAGGAGGCACTCAAGAAGTCAATACTAGAAGAGAAAATTAGGATCATGGAGCCATTGGTTGCTCAGATCACAGAGCTTCCTATTACAAGCTTGGAGGACCTGATAATTGACTTCATCAACTACCTTAGTGGAATAGGCAGAGGTTATGGCAGCCAGATTGCCGTTGTAAACGCCATGCGCAAGTTCTGCAAGGCCAATAAAATAGTCCTTGATTTTGATGGGCTACGAGAAGCAGTTGGAGAGGATGACACGGAGAGGGACGACAAGCCGTATTCTAAGGACATGGTTCAGAGGGTCATGCAAGCAGCCGACTTGCGTAAACAGACAATCATAGGAATCCTTGCATCCTGTGGAATGCGCAGGGGAGGTTTGGCAGATTTGAAGTTAAAGCATCTGACAAAACTTTCGGTAGATAATTGGCCTACGGTGTATGCCCTAAAGGTGTATCCCAACTCAGCAAGGTCCTGCTATACCACATTTGTAACGCCAGAGGTCACGGCAATCATTGATCAGTACTTAGAATCCCGTCGAGCCGCCGGAGAGACGTTAAATGAAGAATCACCATTGCTAAGAGAGCAGTTCGCTATCGAAAGCGCCGACAATCCCCGGCACATCACAACGGGCACGATAGCACAACTCGTGCATCAAGTGATTGAAGATGCTGGACTAAAAGGAGAACTAAGGAAGAACAAAATCCATGAAATGCACGGGTTCCGTAAGCATGTTTACACTGAGCTCATTAAGGCAGGAGTTAAAGACATCAACGTTAAACGCATAGTTGGACATTCTACTGGACTAGGCAAAAACTATGACCGCCAAGAATTGGAAGACGTGTTGCGAGATTACATGAAAGCGCTGCCTGCCTTAACCATCTCTGATGCTCCGGTCCTCCGTGCCGAGCTAGAGAAGATGAAGATACAGAATGCAGACATTGATATCTTGAAAATCAAGGTCAGCCAGCAAGCTGATGACCTGCGGGTTATGCAGAGCATACTTGAGAGATATGCCAAGGGTGAGATACAACAGCCGCCTAAGAGGTCGCCTGAAGAGGAGCGGGACTATTTGGAGTGGCTGTTGCGGGATTATGAGAAGGAGCATGGCGGCTCCTCCTAGCCTTCGCATAACAGGCACGACCACAATACTTGCCTTTACCCATTTTCAAATGTGATTTAGGCACTCGAACTGGAGCATTACAAAATCGACAATTATTTACAACGCTGCGAGTACTCTCACGTTTTGGAATTATTTCCATACGATTTGGGCATTGAATGTAGCATTGCCATGAGCAGAACAGATTGGCATCACTCCTTGGCTTGAACGGTTTTCCACAATTCCTACAGTTAGGCAAATGATATCTGTTCTCCTGCCCCGGAAAGTAGGGATTAAAGCGGCTGTCCCAATAGCATCTATGAGAGCAATAGAACTCGCCATGTGCGTTATGTGAAAGACGTTTCCCACATTGCCGGCAGGTTGGCAAGCCGGCTTCATACCGTTGAATGATAGACTCGACAAAGAATCTCCGGTTACGAGTCTGCCGGCAAATATCGTCAATGCCAAAACCACGTTTGAAAAGTTTGATGATTAGATCTCTAGAGTCAAAGCCCCACGTGACCTTCTTGGGCTGAGGTGGTAGGTACTTTGGAACGTATGGCTTGTATTTTTTCCTAAAACCTACCACCTGTGCTTGTCACCTATGCCCCATGCCCTAGTTCGGAAGAGGAACGCCCGGTTGCGTTGATGTGCGAAAAAAGGTCACGGTGGATTTGCCAGTTATGCCTATCTTTGACTTGGCCTTTTCCATACTTTTCAGCATTCGGGATTCATTCAAAGAGGCAGCAGACTCACTCTCGGCGAGATATCTTTGGCGGGCTTGCTCGAACTCGGCATGTTGTGCTTCCGCCTGCTTGATCTCCTCTAACCGTGACAGCTCATCAGCTCGTGCCTTTACCGCCTTTTCAGCAAGGCGTTTCTGTTTCGCTGCACGACGTACTATCTTTAGTTTTTCTGTCTCGGTTAATTTCCTTGGCATATCTATCTAAAATTAAAAGGAGAACGGATCCCGGTCATGCCAAACCGGGCCCCGTATACGGATTAGTCAGCGCAATAGAGGGAATGATGCAAGGAAGCCTCTTTGTGTTATCAGGACCGCCATGAAGATCAGTGCTGGCTGTACGCCGTTTCAGACTTTGCAGGCTAGGATGATCATGAACTAGTTCTATGCCTAACCTCAAAAAATAAGGTAAAAAAGGACTTGGCTTGGATATTCGTTCCTAGTTTACGGTCTTGGCTATCTCAAGCAGCTTGGACAGAGACTCCATACCCGAAATAGAATATCCAAGTTTTGTGTTGTCATCAAACCATGCTACCTTTCCAGGCATCTGAGCAGGTGTTGTCTCTACGGTTGTTCCATTGATTTTGTATGTAGATGCGCCTTCAAACGGCTCCCATCCGTATCCTTTGAATCCATTTACCTCAATAGCCTGCGGATGTGCCTGTAATCCCGGATCCTTTGAGAAGTTGTCCAGCGATATTCTCTGCATTTCCTCACTACTGCTTGCCCAGTCTATTGGTCCAGTAAGCTCTACTATGGAACGTTCCTGAACTTGGTTATCCAAACCAAGGTTTGGACAGATTTCATGGTCTGCATAGTAGAGAGCCACAGTGTTTGGGAAGTCTGCTACTGCTTTTAAGGAATATCCGCTAGGCAGGGAGGCTAGATCTGGTTGCTTTATGGGAAAGTTTACTTCTATCTGAGAAGGGTCTGTTTTGCAGACGTTCTTGTCAGTAGCAGATGCCTCGTCTGTAGTCGTATTGCTGCCAGAAAGCAAGCCTGCCATTTGTAGAGATAGCACATATGCGATTGCCACTGCAGCAATCGACACTCCTATCACGGTCGTTTTCATCTTGTTATTCATCATAACTATTCACCCGGTAACTCCCACTGCTGCGCAAAGTTTCCAGATGTGACACAGTCATCCGTAGTTGCAAGACTAGGTCCAACATCTACCTTGTCTATAAGTTGGGTACCTCCAGCATTGTACTTTGCTTTGTAGTCTATTAACCATCCCGGACTCGAAACGCCATTAGTTGTATAGCACTTTACTAATGATCCGGTGCTAAAATATGTCGATGAGTCTTGCGTAAGGACGCCAGAGTTCCAGTAATAGTAATGATTTCCATCAAACTCGCCGGGCATTGTATTGCTTCCCGCACCATAGATGCTGAAGGTTCTACCTGTTACGCCGGCGATTGAGCCTGTGCTAAAAGTGCCTGTTCCAAAACAGTATGAATATACATTTGATAAAGATCCTGTAATAGCCTGACCTGTCCAGCAATTTGCACTAGTACCCGATTGTGCGTTTTGTGTTACAATAAGACGAGGTTGAGAGCCGCTACTAAGTTGATTGACCAGATTGTGTGTGGGTCCTGAGCCGTTGGGCTTGACGTAAATTAAATCATAATTGATCACAAGAGAAGTACTGGTATCTTTGTATGACAACCACCCAGCTCCTATTCCTTGATTGCCATTGATAGCATCTATGTGCATAACATATGCTACATAATCCCTATGATTATTGAAACCAAGGCTACTCATTACAGGGGTTATGACAGTAGCGGTGTCTGTTCTTACTCCTGCTACTACTCTACTACCTGATGGGAGTATGCCTACGTAGGCTTGTTGTTGCGTTGCGTTAGCCACCAATGGAACGACAAGTAGGCCTCCGACAGCTATGATCACCACGACATATAGAAGATTATTGCCAGCAAGCATCCTCTCTTACAATTTCCCTTATCTTGAACAATCATATAAGATTTTATCCGAATCATGTTCCTGAGAGTTGCATTATACGCTTTCAGAAAATGGATTCATAAGAGAATCACACTGGCTTTTCCGGCGAGTCGGTCCCTTGAGGGACCGACGAGCACAGGGGCGAGCATGGAGTAAATATCAAAAGCAGTTTTCCTTCTCCAAATAGTGGAGAATGTTTTGGTCTGTGAGCTGTATTCCTCCACCGTGATCGTTGACACAGACAAACTCCATCCTTTCAACATTGGCATCATAATCAATATCTATAATCAAAACTACCTGAGGCTCCCTTTGCAGGGTGCCGTTGTATCGCAGGCTGGTATTCCCTGCCTCAGTCTTCTCGTAGATGACTTGACGGCCCTCCACGGTTACTTTTGGTTCTCCGTACTTCTTTTGGAACGCTTTCATCTCTGGCAATGTATTCAGTTTTTCTTTCACAAGTCCTTCGCTGTTGGGTTTCAGGCCTATGGGAACGTCGGCTGGCGGACTGGTTTGCAAGAGTCTGGGCAAATCAGGAATTACAACAACGATTATGATGACCACCACTATGATTGACATGATTAATCCAAATATCAAGAAGCGAGAATTGTCACCGCCTATGAAAGGGTCAATCGACAAGTGTCTGGAATCTTTGCGTTATGAAAGTTAAGGATACTGGAGAGTGACGATAGAAGCTCATCAGAGGGCCCGAAACGGAGGACGAGCTTCGCAATCATTGATTCTAACTCGCTCAGGTTATCAAACTCCCTTTGACCCTCAGGATCGCCAGAAAGAGAGTGTCCCCGCTAGCAATCTCCATTCCGTCGAAGGTATCCTTGCGAAACAAAATGCTACCTCTAGAATCGACAGATTTGAATTTGACTGCAACATTTGCATATGCAATGTATCTCGCACCATTAGCATAATTCGCCCAAATGTTCCTACCTTCTTGAGTGAACGATCCGAGAACGGTTGCATCAAGGTATGCGGCTAAAGGATTCTGTCGATGAGAGATATCACTTCCGCTCACCCCTAATACAATCTCTGATTTTTCATGGAGACCTAACCGGTCCACATCGTCTTTTCTCACTATGATGCTGCCTCGTAGGTTGCTGTAGTAGCCATCCGTAAGCACCAATTTCACAAAAGCATGATCTTTTTGGAGGGGAGTCATTTCATGGATGTACACGGAATACGTTCCCTTCCATTCTCTCCTCATGCGATTATTAACTGGAAAGACATTCAAAATATTTGTATTCTTTGCCATCGACGTCTAATGAATAACAAAAGAATCTGTAAGTATCCGAGAGGTTCTTCAGCACAAGTGCCCACCAACCCGGGATCCCTGAGAGCTGACGAGCGTGAGGGCATCATAGTATCATTTTCTAGTCTGCAATCACCTCACGAAATATTCTTAAGAATTGGACATCTAATCTCACCGGATCAGATAAATCTTGCAGCTTGATGGTAGTACGGTCGGATTACTTTTGACAGTAATTGTTGCCGGTTGTATTTGCATCTCCTTTCTTTTTGAACCGACTGCATATGCACAACAGGGAGGAATCGGGTCAAGATCAGTTCCACCACCGGACTATGAGAAATGGAACGCAGCTCATCCCACTCTAAGAATGAATATCATACATTATCCAGCAGATAATTCTACAGTAATTAATCTACGATTGTATGATAACCGAACAAATCAAGATATTCCTTGGGTATACTATCACCTGAATATCACCACTGCAGACGCATCATCCACTCCCATCGTCAATGACTTCTTTCAGACACATAATGGCACGCTAGTTCTGAAGATAGTTAGTGACCCTAGTCTTTCTGCTGCAAAAATTATTGCATCGAGAGAGCCCTTTATCGGTGCCTATGTGGCTGACCCGAACTCGCCCATCGTCATCATGACGCCATTCATCAAACCGTCTGGTTCATATCTTCTCCATGCCGAGATCTTTGGCGTTTACTACCCGACGAATATTTTTGATGACAGGCACATTAAGGGGACCACATTTGCATTTGATGGAAGTGATGTAGTAAACGAGACGCACGCAGTTCCAGAGTTTTCAATCATCTATCTAGTGATGGCCGCATCTGTTGCTGGAGTCATTGCACTATTTAGAACCAAAATAAAGTTTGGCTTGTAATATGTGGGATGTCTTTCGCCACTGTCAGCAATAGCTGATATAGCGAACCTTCATCGTTTCTGTTACTCCGAATACAGTTTGCCATCCGCCGTCAACGTCCAGTAGATGTCAAAGCTTGGAGGATAGTTTGGCTTAAGGAAGAAGCAATTCGATGAATCAATTCCCAGAAGGTCAATATGTATGTGATACGTGCTTGGCTTTTCCAGCAGTACGTTGTCTATGTTTATGGTGCCATTATGTTCTGGAAGATAGGGCGGATAGTACGCTTGAAAAATCGTTGGTTCTATCGGAGCATGAATTACTACTGGATCAGTTGAGTTTTCAGAAGCCGCATGTAAGTTTAGTGTGAGGTCTGCAGTAGTGTAGAAAAGAGTAGGAGCAAGGACTACTTTCTGGTCATCTCCATTAGTAATGGTTAGATTGTAATGTAGAAAGCGAATTATCTTTTGTGTTTCGTTGTCATACAGTGTTATTTTTAGTGACAAATCCGTCTTACCTGCAGATGCAGGATGGGAGAGTTTGCCATTGTTGTCGTCACCTGCATGCCCTTGCGCCAATGGCAACGCCGTTATGTTATAGCCAAGTACTACTCCTTTGTGAGCAGGTGCCAATATGGGTGGCTCGATCCTATCAGAAGCGATAAAAGCAGGCCCCACATACTGACATTGAACAACGCTAGAACTTGCCAAGGCGTTGACATGATTTTCAGCTTGCATATAGCATATTGACGATATCATAAGCATGACCAACGCAAGCAGGAGACATCGAGAAATCAACATTCCACTGCTGCCTCCCCTTACGAAGGAGTCAATCGACATACGGAGAGTGTCGAATCATGATAATTAAGAATACTGGAAGGGAATGATAGAATAAGAAGGTGGGAGGCGAGCGCATGAGGACGGTGGTAGTGGCGAGAGGAGGGCACTGTCTTGCCATTTCTTTATATTCCCAAAAATGATATGGATGAATGTGTATTTGAGTGAATGGCGGGTAGTAGCAACAATTCTAAAGAAAAAACAGAAACTATAACTTTTCGACTGAAGGCCGAGCTTATTGACCAGCTAAAGAAGGAAACAATAGAAGAGGGAATGAATCTTAATTCTCTCGTCCAGAAGGCTCTGATGGAGTATCTTTGGTGTCATTCAGGCGTCGCCAAAGGAACGATGGTTCCTACTTCAAAGTCAAGATTCAAAGCTATAATGGAAGAGCTATCCAAGGAGCAGATACTCCGGGTGTCTGAAGCCAATGACAAGACGAATCCGAAATCGTTGCAGTTTGTTTTGCATGGAGAATATACCGAACAGGCTCTGAGTGAAAGCCTGGAGATATGGTCGATTGCTTCAAGATTTGACTTTGTGAAGAGAATACTGGACGATAAGAGAGTTTACATGTCAGTTCGACATGGCATGGGATACAAATGTTCACTCTTTTTTTGCACTACTATAGTTGAAGCGATTCACAATGCCTCCGGCAGGCGCCCATTGGCAACTGTTTCGGAGGATTACTTTGCACTAACTGTCGATCCTACGGCGGCTAAACATGTACTGCAGTCTCCAGAGCTGCAGCGCAAAAAGATAAAGGGAGAATAGCTAGCAGGCATTTCTTCACCGGGCGCACTTGATAATTGATTACAACGAGCTCAAAGGGCGAGCAATATCTATGCTGCCTCTCCATCACTTCTCGCAAATGAGCTTCGCCACCTGTCGTGGATGGAAATTATGGGCCCGTTTGCCATAATGAGCTCGCAATAAAATTAAACAGAGTCCTATAATCGCTAGTCCTAAAATACTACCGTGGGCGAGCCTGCCGCCGAGCCTCCTCAAGGGGGCGAGGTTGAGGGTGAAGCGGTGGGCGGATGGAGTAGGGCTTTAACTACACAGGCTTGTAATCTGCTCTGCCACTCTCGTATCCTGCATTGTATAGGTTCCGCAAGGGTGGTGCTAATAGCTGTATCCAGCCGGGTGTATGCATTGCAATGTCTTCAAGGCTTGGGTTCGAGCCTTCTGTCTTTGCATATCTTGTGTACGAAATGAAAGCCTCAAACTCTTCTTCTTTCCCAAATATCTTGGAGATGGCTCCTAGCGCATCCAATAATGCGTACTCCATTCGAGGATCCATTATGGCAGGCATATGCGAACGACATAAGGCAAAGAAACCTCAAGGCGTTGGCCGGTATGAGCAAGGACAGAGGCGCTGTCAGACTTGTTCAGTGTTCTTAATTTGGTCCGGAGTTTACTGTCCCTGCTGCGGATACAAACTCAGAAGTACGCCTAGGAATAAAGTACTCAAGAGGCGGTTCAAGAATATGATAAAGGACCAAAACCGCCATCAACATGCATATGTACTATTTCTTCGCTGATAATAGTCTGTGCCAACAAGGGAACAAGGAGGCCACAGCTTTTTGAATGCGCCGGCTTGATGACTCGGGATTATGGCGCGTAAATATTCCAGAAAAAGGAGGGGACGAGAGTGTGTGAATGGGCCCGTCCATTTGTCCAGGTTGTTGTTTACCTTTCGTCTTCTCTTCTTCTTTTAGAATATGCGCTCAAGAAGAAGGACGAAAGGATGATAATGCCGACGATGATGAATTAGCTTTCGGCGCAGCGGCAATAGTAATTGTGGCCGTGGCTGATTTTCCCTCTCGGTCTGTTGCAGTTATGTTGTGCGTTCCATTCTTTGCATCGTTTGGAGTTGTCATTGTTGCGTTAAATGCTCCGGATTTGTCTGCCTTGGCCGTTGTCGCATTTGAACTGTTGTCAAAGGTCAAAGTGATCGTCTGGTTCGCACTAAATCCAGCGCCTTTCACCACTACGATGTCGCCGGGATTTACAGAGTCCGGTGTCACTGTAATGGATGATGGATTGCTAATGGTCTTGTTCAAAGAAGATGTTGCGTTTGTGATTGCCGCACCAATCATGCCAGCACCAGCTTTGGTGGCGTTAGCAATGGCATTGCCTGCCGAGGCAGTTGCGTTTCGTGCTGCTTCACCCGCATTTTGGGCCGAGGTAGTCGCATTGCGCACGGCTTCAGAAGCTGCTGCTGTTGCATTGCCAGAAGCTGTTGAAGTTTGGTTTACTGCCTGATCTTTTTGAGCAGTGGCGCTATCTGCCATTATCACCGTGACTGACAAAGAGCTTAGTATGGCAAGTCCAACAATCAGTGCAGTCAGCGTCTTCTTTCGCAACGGCTGTAGAGAGTAATTTTTCCTACTTTTTTCTTCATCCATATTTTTTCAGCACCTGAAATGAGAATTTCAAATATTAAGGACTTTAAATTTAGATGAGTTTGAAGGAGATGAGAGATTGAGGGGCAGTGGTAAGTTATTCTTACTATGGGCAATGGTCGAGATAGCGAACCCCGTCGGCCAGATCACCTTTTAAAAAATTACAACTCTGAGATGCGCAGAAAAATAGGAAGAAAGATCGGTGAAGTTATTTTATTTCAGAGCATCCTTGGCCTTTTCCTTAGCTTTGTCAAATTCAGCTCTGGCCTTCTCAGCGGCGTCCTCTGCAGTCATTCCTGTTATTTGCAAATCTATCATCTGCTCAATAGCGCCTCTGACTTCTAATGGCAAAGCCATGTTAGTGTAGAACAATCGCGAGGAATATATCAGTGATTCTCGACTCTTAAAGAGCAGGCATAAGCGTTTTGCCATCTATACACTCTGAACACAATGCGATCAGTTGGAGATTAAAGGAGTTCTTCAGAGATGCACTGGTCAAAAGTTCGCTGGGCATAAACAATTGGAAAAAAATTGAGCCATGTAAAGAGAGATTCCTAACTATGGCCCGTCTGCAAACATATCAGAAGTTGAACTTTCTTTCCCGTCCAATTTTATTTCCATACAGTCATTGGCTTACTAATTCCAAAATAAATGGAGAGAGCAGGCTAGGAGTTACATGCATCCACTATACGTCATGAGGTGAGCATTCATTACAGTACCTCTCTAGCCTTATGTATCCGCCACTATCATAGAGTACTTCCTTCATGGCCGGTTTTCCGCATGAGGTACAACTAGACCTTCTTGCTTTTTTTGGCGGACTATGATCCCGAACGGTGTATGTTCGAGCCATAGTTCTACATACAGAAAAGCCAAATATTTATAGGTCACTCACCATCTGTGAGTAAGCATAAATATCTCGTGCACACAGCATTAATGTGAGAGAGAAGAGATATGGAAGAGCGCGAACATCTCACCTCTGAAATTAACTTCAGAGGACTGTTAGATTAAGATAAAATTAACAGAGAATCTGCAATTGCGACATCGAGAGGTGAAGACAAGGGGTGAAGAGGGCAAATATTGTACATGCAGATTTGAATCCATGCGGAGGAGCGGAGCAGGTAGCTATTGCTACAATTCAGGCGCTGACTGAAATGGATCTTGAAGTTGAGTTGACCGTCGCAAGGTGCCCTGATATTTCAAGATTAAGGAACGCATTTGGCGCCAGAAAAGTAGATGTCATTTTCAGTCGTATAAAGAGGATAAACCTGCTCGACACTTTGCTGACCATCCAGTCGAAAAACTGCCATGATGGCAATGACTGTGGCATCAATGATACAATCACGATAAACACTCATGGAGATGTACTGCCGTATTATCTTCCATGTTTTTCAAAGGTAAATGCCATCACATACTGCCATTATCCAATAGTACCTGGCCTTGCATTAAGGCGAGACCCTTCTTACCTGGACTATTTGAGGAGCCTTGGCATGATAAAGTTTAGCTACCCTACAAGCAAGGTCGATACTGGCGGCAATGGCAAAATTACTGACAATCGCTACACAGAGAATGACTACTCTCTCTTTTGGCAAGATCTTCAAAAAACATATCTAATGATGCTAAAACATTCTACCATCATAACTAATTCTACGTTCAGCAAGGATGCAATTCAAAGAGAGCTATCACCGATGCCGCCCGTTTCGTCATCAACCGTCCAAGTCGTGAGCGAGCCAATTGTTATTCCGCCGCCTGTCAGTGTCGAGGAGTTTCGCAGAGCGACGCTGTATTCGAAAGAAAGAGAGGATTTTGTAGTTGTTATATCACGCTTTAATCCAAGTAAGAAGCTAGAAAACGCCATCACTCTTGCAAACATGCTCAAGAAACAAAGGATTGGCAAAGGAATGATTATTGCTGGGGGACTGATGCCGGAAGACAGCGATTACTATCATCATATAGTGAATCTGGCAAAAGAATATGATGTATCAGATTATGTAAAATTCAAGGTCAATGTCACCTCCGACAACCTTAAAACAATTCTGCGCAAAGGAAAGGTTTACTTTCATCCCATGCCGGGGGAGCCATTTGGGATATCTGTGGCAGAGGCTATGAGTTGTGGGCTTATCCCCATCGTACCAAGTGTGGGAGGCCACAATGACTTTGTTCCGAAAAGATACAGATATGTATCTTTAGAAGATGCAGTAGGAAAGATTTCTTTCGCCTTGAGTGCTTCCCAAGAAGACCGAACGTCGATTAGCAATTTAGTAACCAGATTTTCTGAAGCAAATTATGTGAAAAGCATACAAAGATTGGTCGCCAATGTATTGCAAGGAATAAGGGCAAGTGACAATGTTGCCTATGCTGAAGACACTATTGCATGATTACTCTGTACGATATCCAAAAGTAGAATAGCAAGACAATTTATTTTATACCAAGCAAGTATACATTCGCTCTAGTAACTATCTTCGCATGTGGGTGTCCTCCATATGACCAACCATGGTTTCACTTTTCCCTATCACTGACCTACAGTATGGGCATACAGATTCCCGCTGTGCTACAGAGCGTGACGATTCCAGCTCTGCCAGATCAATGTTGTGGCTGGGCATGTTACCAATTATGGTCTTGAGAGTCACTATACCGATAACTGAACCATCCGAACTTATCACTGGCAGCCTTCGTATTTGCTTTGATTGCATGAGAGCTATTGCGTTTCTGACAGATGCATCTTCACCTATCGTAACAAGTGGTGAGCTCATTATTTGGCCTATAGTAATCTTGTAAGGGCCGTGTCTTCTGGCAAAGCGACAAAATCTTGTTCTGCTACGTTTGCCACTCTTTTGACAAGACCGCTGGCTACTGTTTGCTGCGCCATTTTACTCTCCACCTAAGGCGGAAACGGCATCAGCAATAGAGGGTAGACCCAAATTTATTTTTTAAAATATAGTTAGCTTTTAAGACTGAAGATATGACAACATTATGATTATATGTTGCAGGAACAAGTGAATCCATCGCCTGCAACAGTCCGACGGCTTATCGCGTTTTCATCATTTTTTAATTCCAATAGTAGCATCTTCCTCACCATATCATGCGGTCTAACTTCTGCAGCATGCTTCCCATCGCTGCCTCAGATCTTTTCTTTTATACATATGTCTGACAGCCAGCTCTGCGTTATGGCCTCTACTACATAATAGAGGTTTACAATTTATTGCTTACTCACCACCCGTGAGTAAGCAATAAATGAATCGATTTTGATAATAAGGTCGTGAGGTCAAATGGAGTGAAAGTTCAGAAGGAAGTGCCACGGCCAAAATTTGAATGCACCGGGTGCCAAAAGGCTTTTAAGTTTCCTTGACTGTGGAAGAGCACAGGAAGCATGACCATACAGGCGGCAGACCAATAGCTGCCTGATTCTTATTTCTCTTTTTACCGATAATATCGGTATGCCAATTTCTTTCTATGACAAGGAAAATCATGGATTTATGAATTGGAGAATAGAAATAAAGAAAAAGGTGGAATCGACAGCCGCTGCTATTTAGAAAGCAGCGGATCGCTCCTCATCTTTGGTGCCAAGATTTTGCCTGCGCAGACTGCCGCCATTGTTGCAGAAACAGCGAGTGCGATCCACAGGAGCAAGCTCATGGGGTCAGCACCGAACAGCAAAGGAACCCCGTTTCCAAACGCTCCTGGCTGAGTAGCAGCGTGCACCTTTTCTTGAGCCAGCCTCAGCATTTCAGTATATTCCGGAGGCAGGCTCGCGTCCGTGCTAGCTGCAAATGCCATACGCACAGTGGATAGGATGGTCGCCATTCCTGCCGTAGCAGCAGTGGCTATCTTGGCCAGCACGTCTTTTACTGGTCCACCAATCATATGACATCGCCTATATCTTCTAACTAGAAGAAAAATAAATTTTTTGCTTCATCATAAATTTCTGTCGTCAGCAGCAACTTTGATCACTCAAAATCCATAAAAAATAAAAAATAAATATTAGTTACTCACATGTTGTGACTTGTTAGAGGTGCTGCAAAATGGAGACACTTTGCAGAGGTTGCGGATTCGAACTCGAAGTTGTAGAATTATGTGAAGGATGCAGCGAGCCTGTGCGTTGGAGATGCAATGTATGTTTCAAAGAGAAAGATTCTCCTCATATGCACATGGCACCAGTGCAGTACGCGCTTGCAAGGTAGGTCACATCCTCACTTTTTATCAAAGAAAATTTTTTTATTTTGAATCTCTTTATCATAGAATAAAGGTCGATTGCATATGATGATTAAGACAAGAATATCGTATGCAATCACTGGCTGGCTGGCTGCCTCCAAGCGCGCCAGTCGCCGTTGCCTTCTTAACCTCTTGTGCTAGCAGTTCCATCTCTGGAACCCTATCCTTCTGTATCCTGCCAAACTCGTGCTCGCTAATGCTCCTGTCTCCAATCAACCGTAAGTAGATGAAATCAGTGGTAACTATTGGAGGCGCCTTTATGTCGTCGAGCTGGTTCCACACAAGACAGATGCCTTTTCGTTTCAAAAAGTCGTACAGCTCATCGTTGAACCATGATGGGTGCCTAATTTCTACAGCATATCTGTATTGTTTATTGAGAATATATATTTCCAAAGTTTTGCAAGGCTCTAAATCCTGTTTTGAAGCCGATGGATGACGGCAGCTGTATCAGGATGCAAAGAAGTTTCTCTCTTAGTAGGGCCACCGCTGAATAGAACGTCTCCAGCTGTTGATCGCAATTGCTCATCGCCTTTGCATGTGTTATTACCCTATGCATCTTGGCCGTGTACCTAAAGTCGACTGGAGTATTTTTCGCCCATCTCTTTACTGCGAGGGGGATTTGGCATGGAGTAAAAGGTGCTGTCGATTTCAACAAAGTCAAAGATGCCTGCATAATGCTGCAGCCATTTTGTCTGTTCCAAGCACCTTGGATAAAGGGGGCCCTGCCACGCAACATAGCTCCAACCGCTGCAGCCCACATAATATTGCACAATCGTCTAAGAGCTTGCCACTTATTTTCCATTACTGCCAACTACAAAGTTCACGGTTTAGCCTGATGATGTGGAACCAAAGCAACTGGATATAATGCAACTACTTCTTGACTCTTTTCAAAAAGCACCCATTTCTGTTGCCCCCACTCGAAGTATAAAAATATGCTCACCTTCTATGACTATGTGAAGAAAATAAGAGAAGAGCAAAACAGCAAATCGTCGCAAAACTAGAATTTGGAGCTACAGAGTATAAGGAGTTGCAATTAGCATTAGTAATGAACTTCTTTGAATTCCGCAGACAAGTGATAAAATACGCACGAATTCCCTTCAAGAGGATTTAGAGTGTCACAATGCCCGTTCATCTTGGAACCCTTTTGCCTTTGCATCTGCAGATTCTTTCGCTCCCACAAAATCTGATGTGCACAAGCGTTATTTTTTTGATACCATCCAATTATCCACAGACCGCACTTGACCAAACGACTTATGATAATAATGTACAACATGTTGTGAAAAAAGGAAGAGTACTTTGGGGCGAGCATAGTGGAACTAACGGTTCAAGCTATTCAGAATTCATTTCGCCTTTTGTCGATCCAACTTCGAACTCTTGAAACTCCTTGTCTTCCCTCGACTTTACTTTAGTGATTGGCCCTTGTGCCTCTTTCGTAGGATCTACTTTGTCCTCGTCGTCCGGCAACTACTGTTTCTTGTCCTTTTCATTGAGGTTTGGGCTTGTCCGCATATTCTAATGTTACATTCAAAGATTGATGAGATTCTCTGGACTAAGAAAGGATGAACCAGGTTAGCCCGTGCGAGCCTCCTACAGGTATGTGAAAAGTAAAGAATTTTCAATAATAATCAGTACCTAAAGAATCGTGGGTACGCTTATTATCAGGTCATCAAAGGAAAGAATGGTCGGCCATGCTTCATAGAGGTTGTCGTTATGTGAGCCACAGCAACTTTTGGAACATGGCCAACACAGGCGTCTAATCCTTGACCCGCATCTGTATTCGTGGGGAATGATATGGGTGCGGGTCGAGTTTTTAGTCTATTAAGAAAGCGGTGTTATTTAAGTATGGGCCCGCACAGGGAGACGAGACGTGCAAACCGGCCCGAACGGAGGCGTGGGCGAGCGTGAGGAATACTACAACAAGCCTAATTCAGTATCTTTTTATGTGTCCGCCTTCTAGGTCTTAGTTCCACATGGCCTTGGTCGAACAACAACGCAATAAGATAAGTTTGCTCGTATGCAATTCATGCTATTGGATGTCATCACTTTTGGACAGCTCAAAGGAGGTTCCCAACTGTCCTTCGTGCGGAACCACGTTAGAATCGCTGCCTGTTGAAAATAACGAAAGGTGCACCATAGAGGCAGCAGACACTAAGACAGGTTTGATCGTAGAGTTCCAAAGAGCATAAGGCTTGAGCATTGGCCAATATTATCATAAATGACTGGCAAGCCTGTGCGATGTGGCGTGTGTGGTAAAGCCATGCCATCCAAGGCTGAGAGAGCCAGACATTTGGATCAAGTGCACAGGATTACGATAGACGATGGTCCTAGCGATGCCCTCTCGTAGGGGAGCGGAGGGCGACAAGCGTCGGCAGTTGGCAGAAAAGAATTATTTTGTTGTTGACTGCGATTCGGTGCCTGAGGCAGCAGATATCTTTTCATTGTATTCAGTAGCATAATGTTTCACCAACAGCAACGAGATTGCAATCTCTGCCGCTATGCCACTGATTATAATAGCCAACGAAGCGGCATAGTTGTCAATTGAATTAGCGATTCCTCCCGTTAGCCCACCAATGACCAATCCCAGTCCAAAGTTGATTCCTGTTAGAAGCCAGAACTTTTGGATGCGCCATCCGGCGTAGATTGATAGAAACGGAATGAAAGAGTAGATCATCATCCGTTTAACATTTACTTGCTCCCGTGGAGGATCAAGAACCATGCTACTTACATTATAGTTGCTTCTTCTATATAAGTTCACTAGAGGCGAGCGATAGGACGCAGGAGATGGCTCGAATCGGAGAGCCCCTTAGTACCATCTTGTAATCATAATCCCTCACAGAAGGAGGGGTAGTTGAGTCTGGGAAGAACGCTTGTCACATGGGCACATCCAGTGCCACGTGGACATGAGAGCGTGGGTTCAAATTCCATCCCCTCCGCCTAGGAATTAAGAGTGAGCGCCGAGGCTTCTGACGAGAGACCTTATCTCCGGTTCCCGTTTTCCGATTTCTCTCATTATTGCTTGAAACTCCATATCCATGGGAAACCTACCATGTCTGCAGCGAAAAATCAAGACGTATCCGTGTCTAATGTCATGGATGACATCGTTCTCTATGAACCACATTTCAGCAGCTCTACTAGTTGAACCCAAAAATTCTTCATCTACCTTTTGCGCTTCCGGATGCTGCGGTTTTGCCACCTTCAAGTCACGTATGGATTTGTCGAGATATTCATTTATGGAAGCTTTCTCGGCATTATCCAACTGGAGGTTACGCATTGTGTATGCAAACGTGTCAAGGTTTAATGGCGTTTCTCATCCTTCTTCAGGTAGCTGAATACCGGGAGCGATGGACGAGCGGATAGGCAACCCGTTGTACTCGGCTTGTCAAACTGGCGCATTTACTCTATTTCACTTCAAAGGATTCAAAAAAAAGAAATTGGGGCTATGTCGTCGGTTGTGCTTCGAGCTTTATCTTCGATATCTTCTTCCTGCTGCTCATGCGATGAGTCCGTACTTTTCTACCACAGTCTGGACAGCGGATGGTTCCTAATGGTCGTCGTTCTCTACAGGTACTACAAAACGTGCTGGTCTCATAGATGGATTTTCCCATTCTCCCCGATTCTCTCCCAATTCAGGCGAGCTGCTATCATTAATCAGTCCTATAGTGCTGATATTCTAGAACTCTATACCTGATTAAGAACTAGAAGACATTTAACATATTATTAAACTATGATAAAGCTAGGCCGCCTAATGATTGCTAGGTTGAAATGAGGGAGACAAACGATTTCAACATAGCGGAAATTGTTAGAATTCTTGTGAAACATTGTATACTAATTAGCTAACTTGACAACTGTCGATGTCTTTTCTTTAAAGAAAATGATTCTTGTTTATGGAGATTTCCAGCCATAGGGATTCGCAGAAGAGCAGGCATGAATTGCTGGAAGAGATAGAGAGATTGAAGGAGAAACTGAGAGCAAAGGAAAAGGAGATTGCGGTTCTTAAAAAACGCATTGCAATCTACAAAAGTTTGAAGTGAGATGGCCAGAACAGAGGGCGTTTGGGATGGCTCTTGGCAAAAGTGGCACACCTGCCATACCTGCCATGGCAGGCTAGGGCTTCAGCCTGCCTTTATCCCTCAAGAGATCATCTCTGAGGATGGCCAGTGTATGCCTCAAAATAGCTGCCGAATGCGTGTCGGACAGGCCATATTGCTTCTTTACGTATCTGCAAAGTCGGTAGTCATCATACTTTGTAAGGTCTATAGCCACGATTCTTCGTAATAAAAAATGATATTTAAGGCTAGTACCTGGGGATTTACTGTCACCAGTGTACCCACTGGATGCTTAGGATACTAGATCTAACCTATATGCATTATAGAAGTATAATGATAGTATAGAGGGGAGAGGATTGTGCCAGTGTATCCTAAGCACCCACTGGTGACAGTGGTGACGGCAGACAAGGGAGATTCTATCAATGACTGTTTATTTCGTTAGCTGTACCCAGTGTCACCAGTGAAGTGGCATAGGGAGTGGTACTATACCGTGTATTGTATAAAAATAAATAATAAATAAAAATTATAATAAATAGGGTAAGTAGCTATCCCTACCTATGCCATTCCAGTGGTGACACTGGTGACATCTAAGGAAATAGACAACCCTTCGTAGAACCGGGCACGTCCTCCGTTCACTCTAGCTTGTCTTCTCTTGAAGCCCATAGGATTTAGGACGTTGCCAACTCTATCCTCATCAATAGGAGCCAGATTGTTCTTGGCACACCACTTGTTTAGTTCATCCACAAAAGTTGTAGTCTGCACTCTCCTACCAAAACCTACTGTACAGCAAGCAGCAATGAACTTGTTAATGTTCTCTTTATGATCTTCCATGTAACTATGACTGATCTTCTTCGATTCCTTCTCCTCCGGTAGAGTTTCGCCGAAGCACTGCAATACTTTAAGCAGCTCGGCTTTCGATACCTCAACAACTCCAAAATTAGGCATCATCATACCGCATTTGTTACGTCCGTATGCGGCTTCATACTTATCCCACTCGACTGTGAATGAAGGTAAGACGGGGACGTAGTGCCCATTGCCATATAACGTTGCTGTCTTTCCTAGTTCGATAGTAGGAATACCATTTGGAAACTCTTCTCGCTTGTACTTCAAAAGCCTCCCGCCTCCACGAGCCAATATTTCTGAGCTCTTCTTTAATTTCGTCAAGAGGTCCTCAGAAAGTGGCAGTTTTGGCAACTCCCGCCTGTCCATAGACAGTAACACATGATTCCCCGGCGATCCCGTTGCAATGGCAAGGTTAGGATAGAATCCCTTGGCATATCTTGAGCCTTTGACGAACGGGTCCGGATCATAATCTCTAGTCTGCCAATCTCTATCCACAGGAAGCAATCCTCTTTTACTCTTAGACATGGATTTGTCTAAAGGGGATCGTAGAGGAATGATTGCCAGTTCATACTTGCCCCAAAGTTCTTCCGCCTTGGCGTGGAACTCCGCCTCATCCACGTTCACTCCCTTGATTTTTCTTTTATCAAGCTCCTCATTCATACAGGACCATACTCCTTAATTCTGCATTCGACCATCGGAACACCGCACTCGTCTTCGCTCCATCTTGTAGAGTCTACTATCAATCCTACGTCTTGGCAGACTTGGTAGAAGTCAGCTCTGGGATCATCAGAGTTGTACATGACTGCCTTCAGCTTGTTGTATCTAACGGTGATTTTTGTCCATCTACTGTAGAATACTATTTTCTTGCCGCCTCGGCAAGCCACGACTATGCCATACCATTGTATCTCTGTTTGGCCCTTGCTGTCGGATTTACCTTTTATATCATTGTCTGTACTTTTTATGCTGTAGTCAGGTCCGTTGGATGTGGTCTCTTGGCTGGTCACCGAGTGACTGCCTCCTTTTTATTAAATTCGGCAAGTCCCGCCATCCCGTCTACGTTTGTCTTCACATTGGTCCTGCACCTAGGGCAGGATGTCCAAAAAGGGGACCTGCCCTTGTATAGCCATTCATAGGCGCACTTACCGCAGGTAAGGCGCTTTAGCGTAGTTTGTTCACTATACATTCTACATAATAAAAAAGAAATATGATATTTAAGGGTAGTACTGTTTATATAACACCATTATAAGGTTTGCTACCTAAAGATTGGTAGATACCGATAAGGTGGTTACAATACGGCGACTGTCTATGCTTTCATCCAAAACTAGCCTTTAATATCATAACACACCCACAGAAGTTGGCAAGCCAGAAAAAGGAGCGAACCATGCAAGCGAGCTAGCCATTAGGATGGGTGAACCAACTTAGTAAGCGAAAACATCTTGGAGGGACCCTTCCCTCCCATTTTACAACTTTTGCAAAGCGTTCAGCACAGAATTAATCAAAAGAACCTGATCGGTCATAATTGCCCGTTTCTTTAGAATCCTGCTCTTCAGCGTCTTGCGATAGCCGTCAGAATAAGCTTGTATGTTACCTTTCTTCAGGTCCTTCAAAAACTGCTCCTCCTTAGGGCTTAACACGATATATCGTAATTTCTTGATTTAGTATATAAAAGTACCTATCAATAGCTGATTTACGTAAGCTGGTTAGCTGAGATCATATTATATACTAGATTACGGTATTCTGTAATATGAATAACGCAACAAACAACGCAAACAAAATAACCGCAAGCAAAGTCGTCGCAGCCGTCGCAACTGGAGCCCTGATTTTTGGAACAGCCTACGGGGCAGCCACACTCCACACGCCGTTGGGTGCACCGATCCTGACAGCTTCAGTATTCTCATTGGGGCTGCTAATGGGAACGACTTTCAAGGGCAAGCGCAAGGCTGAGGTGACTGCTTAACATGGCCGCCACCCTCCAACACCGGGAGCATGGTATCGTTGAAATGGGGTGCGTGCTGGCTGAGGTCCACAGGTCCCCGTTCGGCCGAGACTTGCTCCACAATGCCATGCACCAGATGGGCCTAAAGTGCGATATGTGTGATGAGCATGAGGGCTCAGCCTAGCCCCACTTTTTATGGTGATAGCAATGGCAAAAATAATTGGTCTCGGTAAATTCATTGTGGCAGGCGTCTGCGTCGCAGTATGGCTTAACGGTTTCGCCAGCCTCTACCAATCATGGTCAGACGCCGGCATCAGCGCTGCAATGTGGCTAGGCGGGGCATCAGTCTGTCTGTATTGGGCTATGCGTGATCGCAGGAAGGCAAAGGCGAGCTCACAACAACCCCTTCCATAGACCTTTCTTCTTTCCTTTTGATTTTCCAGCCTTTACCTGTTTCTGACCGCCTTCCTGAATATCAAAGGCACCGGCTCCGAACAGAATATTTCTTACGCCTCTTTGCTTAAACGAACTGACTCCGGCTCCCTTGCTCCCTTGACTGGCCGCCACACCGCCCGGCATGAATGTTGGAATTGCGATAGGTGGCACCTTCCGACTAGTGGGTGGACTTCTCGGAGGCCTGCCCGTGGTTGTATCAAGCCTGAAGTTTAGATCTGTAATAGTCCCCTGATCTAAGCGGGAACCTGTTGAGGTGATGTTTCTAGGAGTTGTGAAGATATCCGTCTTCGCTCCACTTCTCGACCCGGTGCCGTGGGAAAATGGATTGGCAACATCCAGCCCTCCTCTCTGTGGCTTAATGTTGAATGGATTTGATGTTTCAGTCAGACTGCCAGGGTTAACTAGGCTCTCTGTCCTTCTACTTTCTCTACTCTTTAGCCCCAAGCTCTCACCCGGATAGCGAACATACTCGGTTGTTTCATTTGTGACAGTTCTTTTCTTATTGACCCTTTCTACACCAGTAGCTCCTTTGAATCCTAGCAGGCCGGCGTTTGCGTAACCTGCCGCATTACCGCCTAATCCTAGACTCCTACCCGCCTGTTTTGCAGACTGCTCGGCATCAAATATCGTGTTTTTCACACTCGCAAAGCTCGGAGCTTCCTTGGCACTACTAACCTCAATCAACTTACCGCCATTTGTCTTTGGAAGTTCTGCCGATGGTGTTCTGGCCGGTTCAACATCAAACTTGAATGGTGTGCTCGGCTTCTTTGTCCTTGCCTCATCACTAACAGCCTTGGATCTTTTTGTATCCTCTTTGACAAACTTGCTGACCTTATTAAGATCAAACTCCACATCAGTGGCCACTTGTTCCTTCATCAGTTTTATCGCCTTGCCGCCTTTGGTTATGAAATAGTTTCCGGATAACGGGTCCAGTCCTTCAGAATCTCTTGCAAGGTCATAGCCGGCTAGTCTGGAAAGTCTGGCACTAGGCAAAGCTGGATTTTGCTCCAAGTTATAAACATCTGTGGTACTGCTTGCTATCAGGTTAGAGGACTTGGGAGCGTTCTGGACCTTTGGGAACATGACATCCGCCGGCGCTCCTCCTTTCGCCGGATTAATTCTTCCCTTTCCGCCTACCTTATAGAAAAATTCGCTTGCGTGTTGCAGTGCGCCTAATGCGTCGGCCCTCTTGATGCCAAAGGTTGTTGTTGTGCTGGATATTTCACTTTGAACACCCGTTATTTTTTCCTCAATGCCAGCTATCTTTTGCAAGAGGTCGGATTTTTGGCTAGTCAAGTCAGCGAGCTCTTTCGAGCTTGCAGCATCGCCGCTATTAATGCCAAACATATCAGCAGGGTTCGATTTACTGGCAGTTGAGATCTGGTTGTCGATATCAACGACTTGTGATTGCAATCTTTCCTTTTGGTCCCTAAGGTCATCTGCCTTGGAATACAATGGCTCTAACTTTTTGGATAGTTTCTGAGACTTCATGTTAAGAGTCGGGTCGTTTTTGAAAGCATAGTTTTCAATCATCTCTTGAACCTTGGGACTATGGAAGTATGGGTTCACGCCTTGTGCCTTGATCTCCTCAGCACTTGGAGCCTTTGTTTGATTCTTTAACCACTCGGCAGTGTTTTGAACTGATGTGACAGATTTGAGGTCTTGACCGACAAGATCTGCCTTTGCTGCAAGCGGCAGTGGAGATGGATTCTGGATGATGGCTGTGTTACTCCTAGGTGAAATAATCCCAATCGGTGTACCCTCTTGCGTCACGACCTCTCTAGTTGGATTGATGGTTAACTTCTTGACACTTATGCTCTCTGGAATATTGATGGAAGCAATAGGTGTCTCGTTCTGCATGATGCCGAGATCTATTTTCTTACCGCCTACCAATGGAATCTTTACGTTGCGACTGGCTACAGCAACGTTCGCAAAGCGTGTAGGCTGAAGTGGCACGTCAACGACCTCACCGGTTGCCGGAATCTTGCGCTGTTCGATGGGCCTAACAGAAACGTCGCCCTCGACACCCGCTCTTTTTGCCGCAGCCTGCGCTTCCTTCTCAACAGATCGGGTAAGTTTGAGACCGGATGCAACCTTGCTTACATCCTTTACAATCTTTACAGGATTGCCAAATGTGGCAATGTCTGCAATGGTACCGCCAATAAACTCAACAGGCCGTTCTTGCAGTGCCTTGTATTGTTGCGCTATGGCTTCATCCCCACTGCCGAACGACAGGCCAGTTGCACTTTCGACAGACTGTTTCATGCCACTCTTTTCCAATTCCTTCACACCATAGGCAGCACCGAGCCCCACTATGCTGCCTACGGGGATGTTTTGTGCGTCGATAATTTTTTTGTCCTGCGCTGCTTTAGACGATTCGGCATAAAATGTATCGCTGCCAAAGGTCCTGCCTATACTTTCAGTAAGTGTACTGAACGCACCAAGGTCCGTGGCTGACTTGATTGCTTGTGATGCTGCGGCACTATTATTGCGAGTCCGTTCCGCTTGCGCTTTAAATCCTAGTGCATCCTCCGCCTTGCTGATCAGATTGCCACCTAAACTCACCAGTCCTGCACCCGCAGCGCCGAATCCCTCGACGCCAAAGCGCCACACCTGCTCGGCAGCATCTAGATTTAATTTCGCATCTTTGTATGGATCCGGAATCTCAAAGGTGCCATCATCACGAACTGCCACTGTCTTACCACCGCTAGTGAAAGTTGTGAACTTGGCTGTAGTCTTACCGGAGGAATCTTTAGTCTCTACAAGCCCTCCAAAGCCTTTGGCCTGCATGCCGCTAATCCATGCGTTATAATCTGCTTCTGCCTTTTCGTTGGCCTTGCGAGCAGCGGTGTTTTCACGTTGAGCCCCCATAAATTCAGCGTAGAACTTTTTGCTCTCCGCCACATCTACGAAGAGTGGGCTGATGTCACCTGTAGGAGACATTTCCACCTGTCCTGCATACTTTACCTTCCCTCCCTTTTCCTGTTCACGCACAAACTGAAGGATGTGGTCGCCCAGTGCGAGCCGGCTCACATTAACCCTTTGTGATGCCCCGTTTTGTCCTGATTGCGCTAAGGATTGACGCTGTGCGGCAAGATTCTGCGATTGGTATGCGGCATAGTTTTTTTCCAACGCTTTGTTTTCGGCCGCCTTGTCGTAGATTGGAATGCTCATAGTGCGCTTTGGTCCCTCTTCGTACCTGCTGCCGCCGCCTAATTTGCCGAAGCCGGGAGTGATGGCGACGGTATACCTATCCTCGACAGCCTGCCGGGCTTCTGGCAGAAAGTCGGAGAGATTCTGCGTTTGCCCACTAGATAGCGCCTGTTCCTGAGCTCTTCGCTGTGCTTCCAAGAATGTCTGCGTGGCCAGCGTACGTTCTGCTTCTGCCGAGACGCCACCGGTGTTTGCAGCCGGTGCCGATGCTTGCGCTGCTAGATCGGCACTGGTCAAGGTCTGACTTTGCCCTGTCTGAATAGCTTTTTTTTGCAATTCAGCATTAGCTAACTGATACTTTTTGTAATTGTCTTCCATGCTAGTCATGGCTAGCTCCTGCCCTCCCTTATTCCGGCCAGTCTAGCTAGCAAACAATCCCAATTCTCGTACGGAAGGGCTTTTGCTCTAAGGGCCTCCTTGATCTCAGGACGGCATGATATGGTAGTAACTTTCTGACTCATTACAATAAAAAATAATTAAACATAATTGGCAAGAAAGGAGGAAAGGCTAGCCTTCAAAGAATCTTCTACTAGTCGTTGCCGCCAATAAGTTCAAGAATCATGAAACACCATAACGGATGATGGAGCCGTGGAAGAAGTATGCCTTTGCTTCAATCAGCGTGGCGATAGCAATGGTGGTCCTCTTCGTTCTAGGTGTTATTTTCGTGCACAGTGGGAATGGCTAGCCGTATATGCCGATGAAAGAATGCAAGAATCAAAGAACGTTAATGCGCATTTAGCCCTATTATTAATAGAGGATGAACTTATGATCATGAAAAGTTGAATATTACCGTTACATTCTTTCACGCTTATAAGAATAGAAGTTTTTTGCAAGATCTGGTGCAGCTATACAGGTTATCAAATACGTCTGAGTGCAAACATCGGGTAGCAAAATGGCAGGCAGAGACTGCGTAAAATGGTAAGCGTAAGGGCCTCAAATGCTTATTAAAGTAAATAGGGATTCAAAAAGCAGATTTTATGTCAGCTCTTTTCATACCGAACCTTCATGTGTTCCGTAAGACTATAACACATTCTGGAGATCCTGCAAGCCATATAGAAGACTACTGATAAGAACCGTGAACGTCTAGTTGTATAAGGAGCGCCCACGCCCTTATTACATGAATGGCAAATCCAAAACGACAATTTTCAACGACTCTTTTTTTATCAAACTGATGAGGGTTGCATATAACGCTTAACGCCTCAAAAAGAATATGTGGCATCAGCTGTAGATAGTATGTGGCTGAGGATGGTCCTGCTGCCTACGTATCGGCCCTATCTTGACCCTGCATATTAGCTGGCCATCGTCAGTCCAAAACCAATCTGGCTTATTGTTGCTGACCGCCATGCTCTCCCGTCTCCGGCAATAATTCCACTTTAACTGTTCGCCCACGCCAAGCTCTTGGCAGTGTGATGTGAGTACATGTGCCCGAACTCTTTACAGTCTTTACCATTGATGATGGGATGTAATGAAGGGTCTTGCGAGTTTTGATCCCACGTTCAAGATATCGAAGCAGGTCATATCTGTAGAAACCCTCTATCTTCCGCTGCCGTTCTTTGTAGGCTCGTGTAAATCTGTAACCGGGTTTGTACTGCATTAACCACTTATGATCCTCCACCTCTTCTAGGACCTCCCTGTATTTCATTTCCGCACATGCTCCTTGGCCCATCTAGCAGGAGCATCTTCTTCATACTTTCTTAGGAAGTCACCATAGATGTGCATGTATTCCAAATAATCATCAGTAGTGGCGTTGTCGTCCTTGCTAAGAGGTGGAGGATTGTAGCCTAACGTCAGGATAGATGCTCGTACAAGCTGGATCGCTTTCTTGGGATCGGTGAGCATGAACTCTGAGGATTTGCAGCCAAGCCAAAGCGCCACACTCTCTTCATCGTCGTATTTTAACCGGTATTGGTTTGCCTTAAAGTCCTCAATGTCCTCCTCGGACATGTCAAACCTTTCAATCATTTCTTTTGAGGGAGAGATATCATCGCTAGCCGTCATTCGCCTTCCTCCTCCTGCTCTTCACGTTCCCTGCGCTCGTCTTCGTCTGTCCACAGCCTAACTGAGCTTACATTGCCGTGACGCTTCAAGTACTTGTCAGTTGATATCATCACATTATCCAACTGCGCTGCGCAGTAGTCCTCCCAAGGTTTTTGATTTACAAGAATACTGACCTTCGGCGGCCGTAATGGAGGCTGCGGAATTTTTGCACCAACTAACCTGCTTAGTGATTTTAGCAGAGTAGAAGCGGTGTAATAGTTTGTACCGCTATATGCGATCAGGAACGAGTTGTAAGTTTGATTGATTAGCATTGAGCGTAGACCGGGACCTTTCTTCATTGTTCATCAGACTCCTTCTTTGAAAGCAAGTCGTTTATCCGGCTGTCGAATGTATCTCCGTATGTCATTGTATCTTTGAGTCGCTGGTGTGTTGCTCTACTGATGCTAATCGTTACTTTCATGTTTGCTGTGCTCATAGTAATATAAAAAATGAAATCGGCAGAATGACAGAAGAGAAAGATTACAATGGGAATCGTTTGTGCTTGTGCGTTCTACACCCTATTATTATTAGAGATGACCAAGATGATAAGAAAAAAGAGTTACAAACCAGTGTGCCACAAAGTATCATCTTTGAAAAGTTTCTTCTCAATCTCTTGTGCAGCTATATTTATCTACGAGTATTCTATAGAATAAGCTTCACTATGCCTGCTAAAGAAAACAGCATGTACAAGACAAACGAACCTCTGCTGACAGCCTTGCAGAGGAACGATTTAGAGGAGTTGCGAAGAAAGGTAAATGGTGAAAAGGGAACTTACTTTGACTTCTATTCGGTTGCAAAGAAGTACTGCAACAGATATGAGGATATGATGAGGTCACACGGGATAAGAAGAGAGGAATAGTCGCTCGAGCTATTTGCGAAGTCAACCTCAGGAGCCCTAGCTAGACTTGCCTCCTGCCACGCCAGCTTGTTGTATTCGCACTAATCCTATTTGGCGTAGAACCGGCATTCCCAAAACCTCGGATAGTTTGAGAAGTCAACATGAACTACATTCCGCAGGACCAACTCCTTTACCGCATCAATAGTTCTGTCGTGACTGAATCCTGTTTCCATTATGAGATACTTGCCTTGAATGCCAGAATATTTCCTAATTAGACTAAGGACTTCGCAATCTCCCGGTAGAGGGTCAGTTGCGAGCATTCTTGGCAGATACTACTATAGTGATTATGATTTTTCAGCATATCTATTCGCATTGCAGTTTGCGGACGCCCGCACCTTGGCGCTAGTTGAGAAGCAAATAGAAGAGCGTGACGTAGAGACATAGCTGCCGTCTAAAATAAAGCCCGATTAATGAGCCACCGTCTTTTATAGACAATACAAAGATTCACCATCATTTAATGCCGATAGAAAGGACCAACGAATCAGGTCGTCATGTCGTTGAGCAACTGTTTGGAGCACGTCGGTCGGCACTAATTTGCTCACCTTATATCTCCTCAGAATATGCAAAAAAAATCACAGGTCTAGCAGCAAGAGGAGTTTTAGTAAAGGTATTGACTTCAGACAAAAATGTCGAATCAGATTTTCACATAAGAGAATTTTTTGCAGAGGCGAAAAGAAAGGAAAAACTTGATACCCTCAAGACACTCGTGATCAGTCACAGGATGTCATTTGAACACTCCAAGATGTACATAATTGATGATGAATATGCTGTAATGGGTTCTGCCAATCTGACAAGAGCTGGCATGTGGGAAAATGGTGAGACCATTGACGTCTACCGCAGTCACAGAGATGTTCAGCTAGCTAGGGAAGCATTTGAAAGCGCATGGAAGGATGCACTTGCATCAGCATTTGGAAACAAGAGCAACACATATCAGCATACTTCAACTTACCCACGCCAAGGTACACGTGCCAATTACCAAATCCATGAAAGAACAGGATCCAAGAAAGTAGAGGATAGAGATTCCATTTTCGATGTTATCAAACGTGAACTAAGGAGTCTGACTAAATAACCACGAACATTGTGCCCGCCGCACAGCTTTCCTGACTGGCATATCCACCTATTCACTAGGAGGGTTGGATGTGCGGCAAAATAATCACCTGTTTAAATACTGAATACCGCACACAAACGCCTAGCTGTTAGCCTAGCCTATCCTGAATCCCCCAAACGAAACTCCCGTGTTGTTTGATGTCGTTTCTGCACGCTGGTTTATTCCAAGTATGTCTATTAGCTCGCGCAGGTTCTTTGTCTGAAACAGAACAGGACCTGGCCCCGTGCACTCTGTGGCAAGGCCTTCGCCTCCAAGTATCGTTGTCTTCATGCCGCCTACCTGGATGACGTTGTAATGCACCTGCTCGCCGAGCGCGACTAGGTGATAGTTGTCAACCGTCATCCTCTCGCCGGGCAGCAGGTCTTTTTGTATGATGCCGCCGTAGGCATTTGCAAAGAGGTAGCCCTCTCCAGTTGCTTTTAGCATGAAAAATTCAGAGCCAAAAAGCCCCTTTGTAAACCCCTGCCACTGGGTGTCAAGGAGCACGCCGGCGGTGGACGCCACGTACGAGCCGGATTGTACGATAAAGCCGCTTCCCGGCTTTACCAAAAGCTGCACAATGTCCCCGATGGGCGGGCCGGTGAGGCCGATGGAACAGCCGTCGCTTTTTGCGACAAAGTCGTTTACAAAGAACGACTCGCCTCCAAGAGCCGTGACTTTTAGTTTTTTCAAAAACCCGCCTTCTCTCGTCCTTGTCTTTATCTCGATGTCGCCTTTCATGTACACCATCGCGCCGGATTCCGCGGTTATCTTTTCTCCTGCCGCCATCTGAACCTCAAGAAGCGCCATGGGTGCCTTGACTATGCCAAACTGCATGTCCTTGGCATTGTTTGTATGTGCGTATAAAGTTGTGCCTGCAAGAATGAGAGGTAATGTAAACGATAATAACGATGACAGGCATAGTTTGCGTGAGAAAAACTGAAAATCTCTGTTCTTTCAAAAAGCGAGACTTCAGACCTTGTTGACAGGATGAAGGCGCTCTGGCCTGCCGGCACGGTCCCAAAGGTCAAGACGTTCAAGGTGTACGAAGTCGACGAAAGCAAGCACCTGCTCGTATCTGACGATGAAATTACGTGTGTGCGAGTAAAGGATGATGACAATATCATCATCATCCCGTTCCTTGGCGGCAAGCCCGAGACACTTGCACAGTTTCCGTCAGTCAAGGTGGACATGGGGGCGGTCAAGTTCGTGTGCAACGGGGCCAAGGTGCTCAGGCCGGGAATAGTCGAGTTTGGCAGCTTCAAAAAGGGCGACATTGTGACCGTGCAGGACCAGACGCACGGCAAGATGCTTGCTGTTGGCATCGCACTAGAAGATAGCGAGGCCGCAAAAGCGATGCAAAAGGGCTATGTCATTGACAACCTGCACTACATCAGCGACAAGATATGGGAAGCGTACAAGGAAATATGATGATGATATCTCCATAATGTTTGGAAGCAAGAAAATGGCTTTTCTTTATCTAGTGTCTGTATTTAGTTAAGATTTAAAGATAGATTTAAATCATACCTGTTCTGTAGGAGGGTATTGACTAATCTCGGGCAGGATGCCCCAATCGTCAAAACAACCACCACCCATGCACGTAATGTATCCAGACAGGCCATAGTAGCAGAATTAGAGAATATAGGCGTCAATGCAAGTCTTTTCGAATCGCTTACAATAGACCAGCTGTCGGATCTTCTGTACAATCTCAACAAGGTGATCATAAATTCAAATGGCAATCCAATGAACTCCCAAAGAACGAAAGGGGTCATCCTATCTGCAGTTGACAGGAAAATATTGAAGGCGTTGCTGGAATGTGGTGGTAACCCCTCCTCTCTGCAACTATCAAGGGAATTGGACATACCATTAAGCACTGTTCAACGAAGACGGAAACGACTTGAGGAAGAATTCATCAGCGAATCATATGGTCTAAGATACGAGAAATTCGGCAAGAGGCATATCACGTTTATCGTATCTCTTGGCGTGGGAGATAGATCTGAAGTCACAAAGGAAATTCTTGTTCTTGAAAAAGTGAGTGCCCTCACCCGTACATTTGGAGATGGGGCAGACCTGAAGGTTGAAGCAATACTGGACAGCAATCAAGAATTCATAGAGATATCTGAGAAAATCAAGTCCATTTCTGGTATCCAGAAAATCTCGTGGTTTGAGTCGATTGAAGTCGTGGGAAGAAAGAAAGAAACCGATCTCTCGATAATAGGATCGGGATAGAAGAGGGAGAAAAAGCCTAGTTCCTTATCGGAACGGTTTCTTCCCTTGTGCCGTTTCGGCTCACGACCAGCACCTCGATTCCGTCGCCTGAAGCGGCGTCGCGCTGAGTTGCCGACCTGACTGCCCTTATTGCCAGCTCCCTGGCGTTTTCCTCGCTCATGTCCTGCTTGAATTCTGCGTCCATGATGCCTAGCGCCATTTCCGCGCCCGTGCCAACGGCCGCGTACTGGTCAGGAAGGACGGAGCCGAGCGGGTCAAGCGTGTATATCTCGGGCTTGTCGTTTACGCCGCCGACGATGACCTGGGTGAGAAGCGGGAAATACCTGCGCTCAAACATGATGACTGACATCAGCTTGGCGACAGAGTTTGGCGCAACCTCGCGCCTTGTCTCAAGCTTGCGGATTTTCGCAAGTGCCTCGACCTGCCTGACAAGGACCGTCATGTCAGCCACCATGCCTGCGCAGGCAGCGCCCACGTGCGGGGTGACAGGGAACGTCTTTTTCATGTTCTTGTTCACGACAAAGTTGCCAAACGAAATCCTCTTGTCCGCGGCCAGGACCACGCCATTGCTGTACGAGATTCCCACCACGGTAGCGCCCGGCATGAATTCAAAGGCCATATATCTATCGTTCTAATTCGCGCTGGCAGTTAGATATAGTCGTTTCCGTCCGGCTAGGCGTGCTTTAGGACGGAGTAGTCGTGGATCCTGATCGCTTCGGAGACGAGGCGGTTCTGAAGTTCAAGCGCCTCCTTGCCCTCCGGGTGCTTGGCACTCGCTATTGATTCTGCGACCATGTTGATGATGTGCCTGAGCAAAAACTCGTCGCCCCTTGAGGATTCCGCCTTGTACGTCGAGTTGGCCTTGTTCACGAAAACGACGTTGTCGCTTGTGAAACTGTATCTTGAGTCGGACTCGTCCTCGTACGGGATTACCTTGAACCCGATCCTTTTTAGCGCAAACGTCTTTTTCACGATTGGCTTGCGGATCTTTTTTGTCCTGATGACCGTGCCATCGACCTGCTTTTCGTCAACGACATCGACTACTTCGCCCTGGACATCTGACGCTTCTTCCACCGGCACGGACCTGTACGACTGCGGTTCAGCTACTGTCTCTTGTTTTGCATGTTCGGCCTTGCCCATGCCGCTGCTTTCAGGCGCAAGCGGCTTGATCTCTTCATATTCCTGCATCTGCGCGCCGCCGTGCCTTGCAGCAGGATGCTTGTCTTCTTCCTCCCCTGACTTGGAAGTACTAGTCCTGACCACTTCTTTTACGTCGACCATCTCGTAGCCCTGCACTTCTTCCTGCGTTTCAAGAGTATCGACCATCGCCTGGCCGAGAACCTTGTCTATCTCGCGGTAGATCTTGGACTCTTCCCTTGTTATCAGGACGTCTTCGTACTCTGTCAGGCTGGGGATTACGGTGTCGATGACAAAAGTCTTCATGGATTGGTTAAACCTGATGTATTCCTCGTCCTCTATCAGCGCCGACTTGTCGGCAAACCTCGACGTGAGCGTGTCGCATCGGACGTAGCCGGTGACGCGGCTGAGCTTTGTGTCAAAGCCAAAGTTGCTGCGAGTCACGATGTGGTTTCCGACCATGACTGCGATCCCGCGCTCTTCGTCTGAAAGCGGCCTGCGCGCTATTACTATCTCGCCAGCTATCTTGCCTCCATCAAGGCTGACTGGGATCTTGTGGCCCTGGATGTCCGGAGCTGTTATCTTTTGCGCACCGGAAAAGTCCCATTCTGAGAACGAATCGGCAGACTTGATAAATACTTCAAACAAAGGCTGGCGCAGTATTGCAAGCTTGCGGATTTCTTTTGCCAGTTTAAAGATGTCGCTTTCAACCTTTGAGCCAGACATTACAAGCTCGGTGCCGTCGCGCTTTAGCGCCGGCTCCTTCAATTCGTCAAGGGCGGCGTTTCCTGTGAAAAGCCTGTCGAGGACGTTTCCATCGATCATGAACGCCTTGTGGAACGAGCCGCGCCTTGTCCTTATCCTCATGCTCTCAAACGAGGTGAGAAACGACAGCCTGCCCGTGCCGTACCTGCCTGTTCTCAGCCTCTTTAGTTTCGGAGAAATGGACTCGACTTTTTTGTGGGGCGAGCCAAGAAGCAGGAACTTTTCCATGCCGTTCTGATCCATTCCAGAGTCATCCTCGATTGATATTCCATTCTTGAGAACCGTGACGAGAACCTTCGTTGCGTCTTCGTCAAAGGCGTTTTCAACCAGCTCTTTGACGATTTCTGTTGGGGAAACCCATGTTTTAGTTGCGAATTCCTTGAAAAATGACGGGTGAACCTTGAGTTGAGTGGCCATCTCTAGTGAGAAAGGTAAGCTGTATACCTTTATTAAATATGCGCACGGTGCAACGATTAACAATCTGCTCTAACGGTTCTGACCTGAAAAAGGGGCAAGCTTGCTTGGCACAGTCTCTGGAAGTTCAAGGCTGCGCATAAAAAAAGAGATGGTTGGGTGGTGATGATGATTGAAGAAAAAAACTTTTTCCAGGTATTTGCTCAGGCCCTCTCTCTGTCTTATGATACCTTGAGCTCGCCAACCATAGCGGGGTGGAGCGAGCAGAAGTACTTGAAGTCGCCTGCTTCTGTTGGCTTGAATTCAAGGGTCTTGCCTGGCGGAATCAGTTCTGGGCTCTTGTCGGGCTTGACGCCAAACTTGCCGTCTGGAGTCCCATTGGCGCCCGACTCTACAGTGTGTATTGCACCGTCCTTGTTGGTCCACACCACTGTGTCACCTACGTGCGCTTGTCCTGGATTTGGAGAAAATGCATCATTTGTTTTGGTTGATGCCCCCGACACAATGTCGATGTTGACATTGGCAGCATAGGCTGCTTGTTGGCCTGCAGCAAGAGCTAACACGGCCGTTGCCAAAATAGCCGCAACTCCCGCTGCTAACATTGTTGCTTTCCTGTTCATCACTAGATGCGAACTTGTAAAAAATTAAAAGAGTTTTGAAAAAAATGTAGAAAATTGTTGTAAAAGATTTCTCGTTCTGCGTGCATAACCTGCGAGGCCTCTCGGAGGGGATGTTGGTTTTTGGCCGCAAGCTAGATATGTTTTTCAGCATAAAACTCTGTCATGGTGGACAAATGCGCCTGCGGCAGGGAGATCAAGTCATTTGAAGCCTGCTCGCCACTTGGATGCTCCACGTTCTTTGTGTGCTCGGGGTGCTTTAAGGAAACTGCCAGCTGCTCTTGCAGCCCTGCTGCTAGTACTACTGCATGATCCTGTAGCGCAGAATCGCGCCTATCTTGCCAAGCGATCCTAGCTGCGCGCCTTCCTCCGTCTGGCCTGAAATCACCTCAAGCCTTGTCCCCGTCATTGTAGCAAGCTCTTGGAGGTAGTCTACGATGTCCTTTTCAACGACTTCAAAGTCGGATGCACCGCAGACGGGGCACGGCTTTGACAGGATCTCCTGCTTGGTCGCCGTGAGTGCCGCGCGGTCGATTATCTTTTCCTGCACGTTCTTGCACGACTTGCACTTGAAATCCAGTTTCATGTACGAAATGTCGCTTGTGACGAGCACCAGGTCTGCCATGTTGCCCTGCAGGGCTTTTACGACGTCGAAAATGCCATAGATGCCCAGGCCCTTGCTCGAATGGACCTCTCCCATGAACTTTTTGACGAGCTGCTTTTCCTCCATGACACGAAACTCTGCAAGGATGCCGTCCTTTTGCGCCTTGTCTATTATCTCGCGCACGCCCTCGTCGCCAGAGTACGAGGTGTCAAGCGTAGCCAGCACGTTGTTTTGCAGGCGGTAATCAAGGTACTCTTCCTTTAGGAAACTCTCCTTGGTGGGGCCCGGCCCGCCGACGATTATGCCCTTGACGTTGAACTGGTCGATAAAGACCGCCTTGGCGTGGTCCGCAACGCGGTGGTAGTATTCGTTCAGCTCGTTGTCGCGCAGGCGCTCAAACCTTCGGGCCGACTGCCCTCCCTGCCTGTGCTTGCCTGCGACGCCAGAAGTCAATGAATCAATCGCCTCCCACCTGTCACCAGTCAGTATGCCAAGGCCTGCTTCCTGCGTGTCTATCGCAAGGATGCCTATCACCTTTTCGTCTTTTAGCATCTCCCTGAGGTGGTCCGTCCAGAAATGGTCGTCGCACCTGTACAGGCTGATCTGCACCGGCTTTGGGGGAATGACTGACGTCAGCTCTATCTTTTCGGTGCCAAAGCCCTTGCCCGTCGGTATGGCGCCGCAGAATATCACGAGGCCGTTTTCAGGCGTTTCTTTGAATAGTTTTAGGTGCTCCATCGTCCTGCTCAGGGCGTCCTGCACGTGGTTTCGTGTAAGGTCCGACTTTATGTTAGAAGCCGTGCCTGCCTCGTTGCGCAGCTGGGAGATGACGTCAAATATCGGGCGCCTTGGTGGCACATAGACGGTGACAAGCTCGGTGCCGTGGCCGGCTATACTTGACAGTTCGTTTATCATCTTGGTCAGCTTGTACCGCTTGACCGAATCCCACTTTTCTGCGCCGTTGCCACTATTCACCATAAACAGTCGTAACGACAAAAATCCGCACGCACATAATATAAAACTACGGAAAAAACCCGCAAGACTATATAAGTTGAAAAGACAAAATCAAATTGTTTGTTACCGCGCCTAGAGTACATAAAACAAGCAAGGATGCGCCTTGGGATAACCCAGCGCAAGCTGGCCGGGCTCACCGGGGTCAGTACCTCGATGATAAACCAGATTGAATCTGGAAGGTGCAAGCCCAGCTACGAGACTGCCCGCAAGATATTCGAAGCCCTTGGCTCGCTTGAGGGCAAGACGTCGATGAAAGCCGGCGACATCTGCAGCAGGAAGTTGATATCCGTCCAGAGAGACGAAAAGCTACACGAGGCAATTGACATGATGCGCCGAAACTCCATCAGCCAGATACCAGTGCTTGACGGCTCAAAGGTGGTCGGGATACTGACGGAGGATGGGCTTGCCAAGATAATGGTTGAAAAGGACGAAGGCGAGCTCAAGGACTTTAAGGTTTACCAGGTGATGGAGTCGCCTCCGCCCATAGTTGACGTGTCGACTCCTGCAAAGGCCCTAGTACCTCTTGTGCGGTTTGCAAAGTGCATACTCGTAAGCGAAAAAGGAAACGTCATGGGCATAGTGACGATAACTGACACGCTAAAAATGGTCGAATAGCTACTGCTGCTACTAGTCGCGCAGGCTTTCCAGGCCGACGCAGCAGTCTGCGCATTTCATGCACTCGCCGCAGATGCTGACTTCGCTTCCCACTGGCAGAGTTGTGCCGCAGAGGGCGCATTCCTTCCTTTGTGGTGATGATGATGCCTGCTGCCGCGCTTGCGCTTTCTTCACGGAAGACGTACATGCGTAATCGGTATTTGAATTCTTCTGCCTTTCCAGGCAAGCAACGGTTTTAAGCGGCAGGCGATACTGTCGTTCTAGCCACAAGATGAACTCGTTTTCAATAGTATTTTCAAGCAAGGCACACATCGCCCTTGCTATTGCAGTTGCGGCAGGCTTTTGGGTGCTGATGGCTCACTTTGACCAGCTGCTATTCTTTTCGCCAATCCTTGCCTTTGACGTGCCGCCAAGCGGATGGGCGGGGTTTGCACTTTCGACCATAACGGCCGTCATGCTTGGAATAGTTGTGAGCATGAACGTCTACATATTCAGGACGTCTGAAGTCAGGATAGGGGCGTCGTTCTTTTCCGGATCTACTCTTGGCGTCATATCGAGTGCCTGCGCTGGCTGCACGTCAGCTGGCTTTTTCATGGCTAGCACGTTTGGCGTCGCCGGGGCCGCTGCAACTAGCATCTTTGTGCAGTACCAGTTGCCCCTGCGCATTGTCTCAATAGGCCTTCTTGCGTGGGCGCTTTATTCTGTGAACAGGCGCGTGACTCGGAGCTGCGCAATAAAACCAAGTAACAATATGGAAGAGCAGCGGTAGTAGTTAGCTGGAAATGCCGACCGGCCCTTCCATATTGTGAATGAAGTAAGCCGAGGCTGTCGACTTACGAGAACCAATCTGCCGAAAAGGGCTTTTACCCTTTATCCAAACCGTTTATGATTTGTTGCAAACGCCTTTGAGCAGGCAGGATCCGGTGAATCGACTTTTGGCGTTCTTTTGTTGTTACTGCTACTTGAATTCTTCTTCAAGGATCTTGCGCTTTTTGCTCATCTGGAAAAGGCTGTCGGTTCTTTTCAGCGCCTCTTCCCTTGGGCGCCTAAACGCCATCGACTGGATGAGCATGTGGTTTTCCGGTATCACCATGCCTGTCTGGTCGTCAGAGTAGCCCAGCTTCACGGTGTCATCCTGCACGCGCAGTATGTCGCCGTGTATGTGGACCATGTTGGTGTCGCCGTGCGCAAAGCCAAGCTCCATCGCCTTTTTGCGGACGTCTCCCGTGCCCTTGGCGGAGCTTAATATCGCCACTCCAAACTCGTTTCTGTAGCATTCAAGCAGTTCGTCCTTTGATGGCGCTTTTCCGTCAAAGCGTATCATCATCTGGTGCAGGTGCATCATCCGGGAAGGCACCTTGAAGGCGTCGACGTACAGGTTGGCGTCAGGGATAAAGTCCTTGACGTCGTCCTGGTGGTGCGGGTGCCTGTCCCATTCAATAGAGTCCTTGACAGCCTTGGTGTCCTCGAGGTCTGCCCACCTCCTGATGAGCGATACGTCCCAGCGCTTTATGCGCGGGCCGTATTTTTCAACAAGCGGCTGCATTATGCGGCCCATGCCGGACACGTTGCAGCTGCCCTGTATGACGTACTTGCGCCCCTGCGCCTTGGCATAATTCACGCGTGAATTGTGTATCATGTCTGCCACTGCCATTTCGCCGTGGCGGTCCTCTCCTCCCTGGAATATGGCAGTCTTTTTCATCGGCTCGTACATTGACTTTTTGTTCTCAAAGCCGCCTCCTTCCTTTGCAGCGTCTACCACAAGATCAGCGGCGGCAACTGCATCCTTTACCGGCCCTGTCACGTTGTAGCCCTTTTCCTTAAAGGCGGCAACCATGTTTTCCGGCACGAAAACGCTGTAGCGGTTGTCCAGCGCTTCTTTGACCTTGTCGTCTATTGTGTACTTGGCAACTCCGACAAACTGGATCTCCTTGTCTGCAGAAAGCGCGGTCGCAAGGCGCCGGCCGATGTTTCCATATCCGTTTATGAAGACCTTGACCAAAACCATTCACTCACTCTTTTTTCTTCTGAAGGCAAGGTGTTTTTTGCAAGTCTTGGATTATATATCTTCCCAGATTGGTGCCTAGAGCCTTTCTACACATGTGGTAAAGCGCACTAGATTTAAATACAATAAAAGCACCTTTCCGGTGGAGTCAAATGGAAAGAGGCGGTCGCTTTTGGCAAGAATGCAGCCCGTCAACCGAAGGTTAGGTCTTCTTCCTTGGCCGGAAAGAAAAAGAAAATCCTAGTTATCGACAACTATGACTCTTTTGTGTACAACATCGCCCAGCTGCTGGGCGAGATGGACACCGAGCCCGTGGTCATAAGAAACGACAAGATAACGCTTGCACAGATAAAGAAGATGAAGCCGGACGGCATAGTTATCTCGCCCGGACCCGGCCACCCTGCAGACAAGAAATACTTTGGCGTCTGCACCGATGTTATACAACAGCTTGGACACAAGACTCCGATACTTGGAGTCTGCCTGGGGCACCAGGGCATAGTACATGCCTTTGGAGGCAAGGTGATAAACGCCAAGAAGGTCAGGCACGGCAAGACAAGCACCATCGAATATGGCGACAGCAGCGACAGGCTCTTTGGAGAGGTGAGCAATCCCTTCCGGGCAACCCGCTACCATTCGCTTGTCGCAGACAAGGAAACCATCCCTGACTGCCTTGAAGTCACGGCCCGCGCCAAAGACGACGGCGAGATAATGGGCATCAGGCACAAGCAGTACCCAATCGAGGGCGTCCAGTTCCACCCAGAGTCGATACTGACCGGCGAGGGGCGCAAGATACTTTCAAACTTTCTCTCACTGGTGGAAAAATAAAATGAGCACCGCGCAGGCAGACCTGCGGCCGGCCATACGCAAGCTGGTCGCAAGGACCGAGCTTTCGGAGGCAGAAATGGCAGATGCGCTTGATTCTATATTAGCTGGCGAAGCTTCTGAAGCTTCGATTGCGTCGTTTCTTGTAGCCCTTGCCATGAAGGGCGAGACGCCTGCGGAACTTCGCGCAATCCTCAAGACAATCAGGCGCCATGCCACGAGGATAACGCCTGCTGTCGGCGGCCCGCTCATAGACACCTGCGGGACCGGCGGGGACTCGATAAGGACGTTTAACGTCAGCACGGCCGCGGCAGTCGTGGCGGCTGCCGCAGGCGCCAAGGTTGCCAAGCACGGCAACCGGTCTGTATCAGGAGTCTGCGGGAGCGCAGATTTCCTTGAAAGCATCGGCCTTGACCTGAACGCGCCGCCGGCTAAAGTGCAAAAGTGCATGGAAGATACTGGCATCGGGTTTTTGTTTGCGCCGGCATTCCACCCTGCAATGAAGAACGTTGCGCCGGCAAGAAAGACGGTAGGAATACGGACTGTCTTTAACGTGGTAGGACCGCTGAGCAACCCGTGCACAAACATTTCAGGCCAGGTTATAGGCGTATTTGAGCCGTTTTTCATGGAGACCCTTGCCGAGGCCTGTAAGGGCTACATCAATGAGGCGATGATAGTGCATGCGGCAGATGGCTTTGACGAGCTGTCAAACACGTGCGAAAACGACATCCTGTGGGTGACCGGTGACGGCCAGACAACAAAGCGCCTGCGCCTGAGCCCAAAGGTGGTGGGCATGGCAGTTGCAAGACCTGAGCAGCTGGTGGTGACTACAAAGGATGAATCGATAAAAAGCACGCTTGCCGTGATATATGGCAATGGCCCGCAGGAAAAAGAGGACATGGTGGTGCTCAATGCCTCTGCCGCGCTCGTGGTGGGCAAGGTTGCAAGCGACTTGAAGGAAGGGGTAGAAATTGCACGTGGCGCAATAAAAAGCGGACAAGCGCAGAAAAAACTTGCGCGGCTTGTCAGCGAGTGCGGGAATAAAGAAGCGCTGGAGCAGGCAGAAAAGAAATACCTTCTCCTCTAGCCTGCTGTTATTCGTCAGCGTCCTTGGACTTCTTTTTCGGGGCTTCTTCCGTGTCGTCGATGCCTTTTTCGTTCACGGTGAACCGGACATCGGAGTAGGGGTGGTACGGGCTGTCGATTATCTTTGCCACCCTGTCGTTCCCTGCCTTTCTCAGGTAGATGCGGTATGTGGACGCATGGCCTATCACGTTTCCGCCTGCGGGCTTGGTCGGGTCGCCAAAGAACGTGTCCGGCGTTGACTGGACTTGGTTTGTCACAATGACTGCGACGTTGTAGATCTCGGCTATCCTGACCAGCTTGTGCATCAGGCCGTTGAGGCGCTGCTGCCTGTCGGCGAGCGTGCCCCTTCCAGAAAACTCGGCCCTGTGGAGCGAGATGATGCTGTCGATTATTATCATCTTGGCCTTAAAGTCGTCAATGTACTTGCCCATCGACTTGACAATCAGCTCCAGATGGCTAGAGTTGTATGCCTTGCATATGGCTATGCGCTTCAATACCTCGCTTGCGTCAAGGCCCCTTGCCCTTGCTATCTGGTCGACCCTCTCTGGCCTGAATGTGCCTTCGGTGTCTATCAGTATCACGCCGCCGCCAAGGCCGCCCTCAGAAGGCGGCTGCTGGGCCGTGACGCACAGTGTATGGCATATCTGGGACTTGCCAGAGCCAAACTCGCCGTAGAATTCAGTTATCGCCTGCGTCTCTATGCCTCCAAGCAAGAGCTCGTCTAGTGCTCTTGCACCTGTCGAGCAGCGCAGGAGCGACTTTCTCTTTTCAAGCTCAACGTCGGCAGTGGTAAACTCGTTGTCAAGGACACCGCTTTCGCGGAGGAGTTTCTGCGCTGCCATGATAAAGTTGCTAGCAGTCTCTTTAGAGCCTCCAAGGTCTGTTGCAAGCTCGTCTGCAACTGCAGTAGCCAGTTCCATGACTGAACTGATGCCTGCCTCTCTCAGCTTGCGAGCAGTGGTCGGCCCGATGCCTTCAATGTCTTCTATTTCAAACTCCATTACATTTTTGGAAGTTTCGGTCATATTTCTGCTTGTTACGATACTAACGGAGTATATAATATCAGATGCACTTGTGGGGGAGGGAGGGGGCGGGTGGTGGTAGTAGTGATGTCGTCAAATTCTTGAAAGGTGAAAAAATGTCCGGGGAGAAGCCCGGACAAGGATAACGTCACTTACTTTTTCTTCTTTCCTGCCTTCTTCTTGGCAGCTTTCTTGGCAGGCGCTTTGGCCTTGGCCTTTGCGCCGCCTCCACCGCCGCCAATCTTGAACATCTTGGTCCCGCAGACCGAGCATGTTCCAGAAAGCGCGTTGCGTCCGTTCTTCATGGTGACCTGTTTTTCTCCCTTCATTTCCCTCTTTGCTTTACACTTTACACAATATGCTTGTGTTGCCAACGTGCCTACGTCCCGCACGCTTGGATATAAGAATAGCTCCAAAATGGCCGATTTTCGGTCGTTTGGGCATGAAATTGGTGCAAAGTTGCTCAAAATGCAGCCACTAAATAAAAAAATCTGCAACGAGTGAGCAAAAATGGGCCATTTTTGGCTAAAATTATGCTGGAAAGCTTGTCCCGCCGCATACCTGTGGTGGAATTCGCCAACCCCCACCTCTTGGCGATGTCTTGAAATCGGCATACGTCACGAAGGAATTTTCGGTGTCTGCCTCTGTTTTTCGCATTTCCGTCCTTAAAGAATTGACGATTTTCATAGCACGCATAACCTGTCAGTCGCTTTTCTTAATGCCCACGTCCCTTGCCTATGAAAAAGAATTGCTTTTGCAAACTTGCAGATCTTTTACTGGCCTGAAGAGGCACAACATTTCATGCATCCGTTGTCCTGAAATGTTCTTTCAGAGATATAGCAACACAATCTGTCGGCATAGAGATTATATTTTTATACTATTTTTGCTCGTATTCTGAGTGTCTTGGAGGCAGACGGCAAGGCGCTAGAATCGCTTGGGTGGGAAGACCTTGTTACGCTAAAGCGCAAGGTCGCCGGCGATCTGAAAAGCGTGACCGACAGGCTGGTTGACATTGACAGAAACCAGTTTCGCGCCATAGTCACGGCCATCAAGACCCAGAAAACGGCGCTAGACTCTGTTACAGAAAGGGCAAGGCAGGTGAGGGCAGAAGTCGACAAGCGCAACTCTGATCTCCTGTCAATAAGCGAAAAGATCTCGCAGTCCAAGAATTTTCTGAGCATGATGGAGGCAAGGCTTCCAGCAGAAAAGGAAGAAGAGTTGCAGGCAATTGTTGCGTCAAACCAGGCGCTGGTTGACGCCAAGCAGTACAAAGGCGAGCGCGAAAAAGGCGAGATACTCTCAAAGATAAAGGACGCCTCTATGAAGATGGAGGCGATAAAGGCCATCCGCACGATAAAGGACCAATACGTCATGCTCACGCAGCAGTCTGCAGACATTGGCAACGCAGTAAAGGCACTCAACGACGAGCGCGACGCACTGCGCGTCAGAACGGCAGAAATCAACGTGGAAATGGACAAGCTGTACGACGCAAAGCGCAAGCTGGCAGCGGAGCGCAATTTGCGCCTTGCCGAGTACGAGGATATTGTCAAGCACTTTGACGCGATAAACGCACGCCTGGATGAAATGTCTGCGATGAGAAAGCGCCAGCGGGAGGAGTACGGCTACAACCTGCCAAGCGACGCGCTGTTTAAGGTAAAAGAGACTGCCAGAAAGAAACTAGAGTCAGGCTCTAAACTCAGCCTTGACGAGCTGCGACTTCTTTACAGCGAAAAGGATTAAGACGTACACCATAGCAAAAAAAGCCTGCATGGCGATAAATGACTTTGCGCTTGCCTGCGCCATCGACAACTCGCCGGGCTACTTTACCTATGACGACCAGACTATGCTCATCATCCAGTCGGCGCAGGACGCAAAGGCAGGTCAGAGCAGCTTTTCCTACATCGAGCCTTTCATGGACGCACTAGTGTCGCACGAGGCCATACACGTGGCCATAAAGAAACTGGAAGGCGACGACGCTTCTGAATCGCTTGACGACATCGAAGTCATTGTAGAGCATAACGGCAGGCGCTTTCAAGTCACGCTGAACAACATCCTGTTTGCAAGCGACAACTCGGGCCTGGTCATGCCCTACTAGAGTAACATGCCTTTTTGAGCGATGCAGAAAACGCCTTCAGCTCTTTTAGCATCGCTTTTCTGTTATTCTTGGCGTTTGAAATCCTGTCGACTAGAGCGCTTCCAACAATTATCGCGTCCGCGCCGGCGTTTACCATAAAGCGGGCGTGCTCGGGCTTGCTTATCCCAAAGCCCACGCCGACGGGAATCTTGCCGCCTGCGGCTTTCTTTGCGCGCTGCACAGCGTCTTTTGTATAGTTTTCAAACGTGCGCCTTGCGCCAGTGATGCCGTAAACCGAAACAAGGTACATGAACCCTGAAGAGTTTTGCGCTATTTTTTTCAGCCTTTCTTCAGGGGTGTTTGGCGATGCAAGGAAAACCGTGGCCATGCCGTTGTGCGCCGCCTTTGGCAGATACTCTGATGCCTCCTCGACAGGCATGTCCGGCAGGATAAAGCCGTCTATGCCTGCCTCTTTGCACTTGGCGATAAAGTCACCCCACCCTGGCTTGACAAAGAGGTTCGAGTAGGTCATTACAAGCAATGGAAGGGAAGGGTGCTTTTTCCTCACCTGCTTTGCCAGTTGTAGCGCCTTGGCAGGCGTGGAGCCGCGCTCAAGCGCGGCCTGCGAGGCGCGCTGGATCGTCGGGCCGTCAGCTATCGGGTCTGAAAACGGTATGCCGATCTCGATAATGTCGGCGCCGCCTTCTACAAGCGCGTCGATGATTTGCGCAGTAGTCTGAAAGTCTGGAAAGCCGGCTACCACATAGCAGACAAGGGCGCATTCTTTATTTTCCGCAAGGTTTGCAAACCTTGCGTCTATCCTGTTTTTGTTACTTTCTTGTTGCATGATGCCTGCGGCCCTTTTTTGAATTGAGGTAGTCCTGAACTACGGTCACGTCCTTGTCTCCCCTGCCGGACAGCGTGACAACTATGACCTCGTCTTTGTCCATCTCTTTTGCCATCTTGACGGCGTGCGAGATCGCATGCGACGATTCAAGCGCAGGGATTATGCCTTCCAGTCTTGAAAGCGTAAGAAACGCCTCCACCGCCTCGCCGTCTGTGCACGGCACATACTCAGCGCGGTTTAGGTCCTTTAGCATCGAGTGCTCCGGCCCGACGCCGGGATAGTCAAGCCCTGCAGATATGCTGTGGGTGTCCATTATCTGGCCGTCCTTGTCCTGCAGGACATAGGTAAACATGCCGTGGAGCACGCCTGCAGTGCCTGCAGTCAGCGTCGCGGCGTGCTTGCCGGACTTGATGCCCTCCCCAGCCGCTTCTACTCCCACCAGCCTTACAGAGGAATCGTCGACAAACGGATAGAAAGAACCCATTGCGTTGCTCCCGCCGCCGACGCAGGCCACGATTGCGCTTGGAAGCCTGCCGTACTGGCGCTGCATCTCATCTTTGACCTCCTTGCCTATGACGCTCTGAAAATCCCTGACCATCATCGGGTAGGGATGCGGGCCCATCACGGTCCCTATGAGGTAATAGGTGGAATTGACGTTTGAGATCCAGTCGCGTATTGCCTCGTTGATGGCATCTTTCAGGGTCTTTGTGCCCGAATCGACAGGGTGGACCTTTGCACCCAACAATTGCATACGGAACACGTTGAGTTTCTGGCGCTCGACGTCCTTTGAGCCCATGTAGACCTCTGCAGACAGGCCAAGCATTGCGCACGCAAGGGCAGTCCCGACTCCGTGCTGACCGGCGCCAGTCTCTGCGATTATCCTCTTTTTGCCCATCCTCTTGGCCAGCAGGCCCTGCCCAAGCGTGTTGTTGGTCTTGTGCGCCCCGCCATGCAGCAAGTCCTCGCGCTTTAGCAGTATCTTGGCCCCGCCGGCGTATTCCGTGAGATTCTTTGCAAAGTACAGCGGGGTGGGTCTTCCGGCGTACTGGGTGAGGTAGTAATGCAGCTCTTTTTGAAAGTCCAAGTCGTTTCGGTACTTTTCATAAGCAGATTCTAGCTCCCGCACTGCCGGCTCTAGCGTCTCGGGTATGAACTTGCCGCCATACTTGCCGAACTTGCCGCCAACGGGATAGCTTCCAAGCATCTCTCTATCTATACGGTGCAGTAGTATTGCCCAAGGGTTATTATAGTATTCATCAATCACAGGGCGTTGTACAGTTCGCGCACTTTGGTGCCGACATCGTCTGTTTCCATAATGCTGGTGCCGACCAGAAACGCGTCCGCGCCTGCCTCGCGCAAGTACTTGATGTCTGCAGGCTTGGCGATGCCGCTTTCGCTTATTATCACGCTCCTGCCCTTGCCCAGTTTTTTTATGAGGCGCTCTGTGTTTGCCATGTCTATCTTCAGGTCTGCAAGGTTGCGGTTGTTGATGCCCACAAGCTCGTAATTTGCAGAGAGGCAGTCTGCGTATTCGCCCTCGCTGTGCGCCTCGACAAGCACATTCAGCTCTCTTTTCTTGAGAGCGTATTCGTACAGTTTTTCAATGCCAGACTCTGCCAGGTCGCGGTCAAACACGGTTTTTATCAACAGTATGCAGTCGGCGCCGGCCTGCTTGGCCGCGTCTATCTGTACCTCGCTTACGATAATGTCCTTCATCAAAAGCGGTATCGACACTGCTTTTCTCACCGCAAGAAGGTTTCCAAGCGAGCCATCAAACATGTACGGCTGGGTGAGGACGGAAAGCGCGGTCGCCCCAGCCTCTTCCATCGCTATCGCAATCTCGGCCGGCGTGCCTACCTCCCTTATCTTGCCCCTCGAAGGCGACGAGAACTTGACCTCGGTTATCAGGGGCGCATGTTTGCAGACAAAGATGGCCTTTTTGACACTGATGGCATCGTGGCTCACGCTCCTTTTAAGCTCGTAGGCGCCGTCGTCTATTGCCCTAAACGAGTTTTCGACCAGGCGCTCTATGGTGTCACCGGCCCTGGCAAACCTGCTATTCATATGTGCAGATCTGTGCACGGTCGGCCGGCTATTATAATTCTATATTGATATATACCGACGGCGGAAAAATTAGGGATAGATGCCAGAAAGCGCCATCTTTGCAGACAGGTCCAAACTGTCGCCCCGATACATACCGCAAGAGCTGCCGCACAGAGAGGCACAGGTGCAGCAGCTGGTCCACGCGTTTTCAGAGGCGGCGCACGACCCTGACAGGTTCCCGCTCACCGTGCTTCAGGTGATAGGCGTTGCAGGCATCGGCAAGACCACCACCGTCACAAAGGCGACAAAGACTATCGAGGAAAGGTTTGCCCAGAACCGCCTGACACTAAAGATGGCGTATATCAACCTGAAACTGCAGGGTGGGAACAAGTTTGCCATATACCGGTTTTTGCTTGAGCGCCTTGCGCCAGACCTGCCGTCGCAGGGCTTGAGCGCAGAGGAGATGCTGCGCTACCTGCTGCGATACTTACGCGATAACAAGCAGTACGCCATCATCGTCATGGACGAGATCGACTACCTGATAAAGACAAGCAAGGACACCAGCATCATTTACGACCTGACGCGGCTAAACGAGTTTGAGCCGGACAAGCCCTGCAACGTCAAGGGCGTCATATTCATCGCAAGGAGCACCGACTTTTACAGCAGGCTCGACCCTGCGGAGCTGAGCACGCTTGGCCGCGTCCCGCTAGAGTTTTCGCAGTACACGCTAGAGCAGGTAAGCGACATCCTGTCGAGCCGGTGCGCGCGGGCGTTCAACCCAAAGGCGATAGGCTCTGACGTCATTGACAAGGTTGCCAAGATAACGACTTCGGCAGAGGTAAACGGCGACGTGCGCTACGCCCTTGACCTCTTGCTGTACGCAGGCAACCTTGCCGAGTCGCAGGGAACAGGCAGGGTGACTCTGGAGCACGTGCGCAAGGTGCACGGCCAGACGCACCCGTCGATGACGACTGAGGAGATAGAGCAGCTGTCTAAAAACCACATAGCAAGCCTGATTGCGGTGGTGCGCGCCCTAAAGAGCAAGAAAAAGCAGTACGTTGAACTCAAAGACGTCCGGCTGCACGCCGCAGAGCTTGCCGAGCAGCTAGGCATCAAAAAGCTGGACGTGGAAGACTATATCGACGACCTAAAGGCGCGCCGGCTGATTGAAATGCGGTCGCTCAAGGAAATCGGCTTGCATGGCGCGTCGCTTGCCGAGCTGGAACCGGTCCTTTTGGCAAAGGTGAAAAAGCAGCAACAATGAGCGACATAGAGACTGGCCTTGGCAGCATCGGCAAGATCAAGATAATCCGGGCGCTTGCGCAGGAAGGCAGGATGGCCACAATCTACCTCTTGCACAAAAAGACCGGCCTGAAAAGAGAAGACATCAAGAACAACCTCGACGATCTTGTCAAGATAGGCTGGGTAAAGCAGGCAAAATACGCAAGCGTGATGTACGGGCTTGGCGAAAGCGAGAACGTTATAAAACTAGTGCAGTTTTTCCGCGACGTGGGATACGTCGACGGCGGCCGCCATCATCATCAGCCGTAAAAGTTCACGTACTTGAAACCATGCTACAGACACAAGGGCATTCTGTTTCTTGAATCCTGCAGCATTTCGCACTCTAGCAAGATATGTGAATAGAAGGAATGAGGTAAAGGATGCAAATGAACTAGCCGCGGGTCGTAGATAAAATGAAGGAGTTAATTCTTGCTTTGTTCATCGCAAGCTCCACCTGCGCCGCCATTTCAGCTAGTTCCATTAACTACACTGGCTCCAGCGTATGTATATCGCTAAGGATTCATCTAAATCCTTCTAAAATGACTACTTTATTTGAAAGAAGCAAGATTTTCTTGCAGTTTCTCTACAGAAATATAAAAAATTAGGTGACAAGAATTCCATTCCTCTTCTTGTACCATGTTGCGACTGATCAGCCTGCTTCGCTGCTGATGTTAACGTCGCCGCCGTATCCTTCTTGTCATGCTTGTGCTTGCCTTTCTTTGCAAAGGCTAGTATATAATATTCAAATCGTACATAAATATTGCAAAGATTCATACTTTTAGAAGTAATATATGTAGGGAATCTGCAGTGCGCTTAAGTAAAATAATAAGCTGTTTTTATACCTGATGTCTTGTAACCAAACAATGAAAATTGCGCTGACGGGAGTTATGCTTCTGGCTCTCGCGGCAATGATAACGGCAACAGCGACGAGCCCTAATCTGGCATACGCATCACGTGGCCTCTCCCTTGGTGGAAATGGTGGGGATGGAGGAAACGGTGGAAACGGCGGAGATAGCGGCGACAACTGTTCTGACGATAGCGATTGTAGCGGCGGCGATGGTGGAAACGGCGGCAATGGCGGAAATGGAGGCAACGCATTCTGTCCAGGCCGCGACAACGATTGCAGCGGTGGAAACGGCGGCGCAGGTGGAGATGGAGGCAATGGTGGTGATGGTGGAGATGACTGTTCCGATAACAGCGATTGCAGCGGTGGAAACGGTGGAAACGGCGGCAATGGCGGAAATGGAGGCAACGCATTCTGTCCAGGCCGCGACAATGACTGTGGCGGCGGCGATGGAGGTGAGGGAGGCAATGGCGGAAATGGAGGCAATGGCGGCGACAACTGTTCTGACGATAGCGATTGCAGCGGCGGCGATGGAGGTGATGGAGGCAACGGTGGAGACGGTGGAAACGCATTCTGTCCAGGCCGCGACAACGATTGTAGCGGCGAGGAATTCTGTCCAGGTCACAACAGGGATTGTACCGACGGACGCGGAGACTAAAAGTCGCAACACAAGATATACATGAAAATGGCGGTAAGAAGAAGCACCGCCTAATCTCTTCAATTTTTTGCCATAAAAGTAGTAATTAGTAATGTGATTAAATGAGCCCAGATTCTCTGCGGCAAGGTATATGCACGACTTTGCAATAAAAGTGGCATCGGCCGTATAAAGTCTCTGGAGTAAAGCCGTACAAGATGGGCAGTGCGTTCAAGAATTGATAGCGAAAGTACTGTCGGCCTGGTTGTTGTCCAGTCTTTGACGCTCTACTTGAGGGCAGGTTTATTTAACCATGATGTTTCTGTGTCTGAAATTAAGGAGCATTCAACCTTCTAGCCATAGAAATTTACGTACCTGTCGTTCTCCCCGCCCTTGCTTTCCATCCTGTAGAGGTTGCGGAACATAATGTCGACTGCGGCTGCTTCTGCCAGCTGGCCTGTTGCCACCTGGTACGCCTGGCTTGCGACATCAAGTTCCTGCACCTTGGCGTCAAACGCGTCCTTGCCCATCCCGTTTTCCCTTGCGCGCTTTTCAAGAGCCGACATAATTCGCTCTGCGTGGTAGTTTGTGTGGATGTCAAGCGCTTCTACGTTGTCGACGCCGTACGAGTCAGAGATGAGGGCGCTTACTTTGCCCTCGTCTTCCCGGGCGATGCCTGCATGGGCCGCATCTATTGCAGCCTTGCCCCTCTGCTGTCTTGCCGCTGACGGTGTAGAGTCGTGCATATTTAGAAGAACGTGGTTAACTTCGCGTTTTCTTCTTATTAAGATAGCGTATGAATGATACTGTTAACTATCCATCGGCTGAAACAAATCATCTCAAAAGTGTGCTAGCTGACGACAAGTCAACAATACCCACATGGAAAAAGGAATAAAAAGGCGCACCTCAAAAGTCAGACGTGCAGTCGTCCACTCTGCCGCCGCAGCAGCAAAAGAACAACGGCAGGTCTTCATCGTCGAAATTCATCTTTGTGATAGGCGGTGTCATGTCCGGCCTGGGCAAGGGCGTCACCACCTCTTCAACGGCAAGGCTTCTCCAGCTTGCCGGCTACAAGGTCTCGTGCGTCAAGATAGACCCGTACGTCAACTATGACGCCGGCACCATGAACCCCGTCGCCCACGGCGAAGTGTTTGTGACAGACGACGGGGGCGAGTGCGACATGGACATCGGCAACTACGAGCGCTTTATCGATACTTCGATGACCAAGGACCACAACATCACAACCGGCAGGATATACATGGACGTGATAGCAGCCGAGAGGGAAGGCAAGTACCTCGGCCAGTGCGTCCAGATAATCCCGCACGTGACAGACGCCATAAAGGCAAACCTGCGCAGGATCGCTGAAAAAGAAAAACTCGACATAATGGTCGTGGAGTGCGGCGGGACCGTGGGCGACATTGAAAGCCTGCCGTTTCTGGAGGCGTTCCGGCAGATGGCCCTTGAAGTGGGGAGGCAGAACACGCTCTTTATCCACGTTACCCTTGCGCCGGTGCTTGACGTAGTCGGGGAGCAAAAGACAAAGCCGACGCAGCACAGCGTGCAGGAACTTCGCAGGATAGGAATACAGCCGGACATAATTGCGGTCAGGTGCAAGACGCCTCTGACTCCTGACGCAAGGCGCAAGATCTCGCTCTTTGCAAGCGTCGAGCAGCAAAACGTCATTTCGTGCCACGACGCGCCTTCCATCTACAAGGTGCCCGAAGTGATCGAAAGCCAGGGCATGCTAAAGGTGGTGTCGCAGGGCCTTTCGCTAAAGCGCAGCAAGCCAAAATGGGGCGACTGGAAAAAGGTTGCAAGCTCATTTTCAAACTATGACGGCTCTGTCAGGATTGCAGTCGTAGGCAAGTACGTCACGCTTCCGGACAGCTACGTCAGCGTATACCACGCTCTGTCGCACGCAGGGGCAGGCATTGGCAAAAAGGTAGAGATAGACTGGATTGACTCTGAGAAATTCGAGAACGGCGGCGAGAAAAAGATCGCGTCGCTCAAGGAGTACCAGGGCGTCCTTGCGCCAGGCGGCTTTGGCAAGCGAGGGAGCGAGGGCATCATAAGCGCGGCAAACTTTGCCCGCGAAAACAACATACCGTACCTCGGCATCTGCTTTGGCTTTCAACTGGCAATAGTCGCCTTTGCCCGGCACGTCTGCGGCATGGCAGGTGCCAACTCGACAGAGCTTGACCCGCACACCAAAAATCCTGTTGTCGATTTCATGCCGGAGCAGCGCAACGTCCACGACATGGGAGGCACGATGCGCCTTGGCGGGCACAACATTGCAGTCGCGCCAAAAACTCTTGCGCACAGGCTGTATGGCGCAACGACGATAAGGCGCCGGCACCGGCACCGCTACGAGTTCAACCAGAACTACCTTGACGCTGTGACAAAGGCAGGACTCGTGCTGTCGGCACACTCTGACAGCGGCAGGCGCATGGAAATACTTGAAATCCCAGACCACAAGTTCTACTTTGCAGTGCAGTACCACGCCGAGTTTTCAAGTAGGCCAGGCAAGCCCGAGCAGGCGTTTGACGCCTTTGTAAAAGCAGCGGCTAGATCTTGAGCTCGTAGATCCTCTGCCTTGCGTCTCGAAGAGACGTCTTTTTCTTGACGTATCCGCCGTCGATGAGGTGGGAAAGCGAGAGCCGGATTGTGCGCTCGGGGAGCATCGTCCTTGTGGCGAGGTCCTTCTGGCTGAGCGCGCCTTCGTACTCTAGCGTTTTCAGTATCAGTTTGGCGCTTGGAGGCATCTTTAGCATGTCCTCTGCCAGGCGCACCTTTTTGGCCATGAGCGACGCTGCCGAGTCATCGGCAGTGCGCACAAGCCGCGCCGGAAAGGCGTGCCTGGTACATTCAAGCGTGTTTTTCACCCTGACGCGCCTTCCGCCGTCCAGAACCACCTCGCAGTGGTAGCGGCTGGTAATGTCTGCAATCTCGATGCTGGCGTCGTTTGGGACCACAAGCGGCCTGCGGGTGTTGTCAAGCGAGTTTACCGAAACCACTACAAACACCTGCGACTTTTGAATCACCATCGGGCCGCCGGCGGACATGGTGTACGCAGTCGATCCAGTAGGGGTTGAAATTATCACGCCGTCGCTGTTGTCGTGCCATATATCCCTGCCGTCTATCTTTAACACGTGCTCCATCAAAGTCGCGCTCTTGCTTGGAAAGACCGCGACGTCGTTGAGGACGGGGTCGACCTCCTTGCCGTCAACCCTCACTGCAAGCCGGAAGACCTCGTCGACCTTGTACTCGCCCCTTTTCAGGCGTGAAGTTGCCTTTTCCAGGTCGCGAACATCTAGCTGGGCAAGAAAGCCGGTAGAATCAGTCTCGTAGATCCCAAGCACGGGTGCAGAAGCGGCGGTGACCTTGTGAAAGTATTCCAGTATGCCCCTGTCGCCTCCGGCAACAAGGACCATGTCGACTTCTGAGGCAGTGCCATAGTCGCCATCCTTCATTATCTGGGACTTGATGCCAAGTGAGTCGAGGGTCTTTTTCATCTTTGTGAGAAGTGCGCCGTCGCGCGAGTCGACACCCCAGAGGGCTACCTTCATTAACCGCCTACCTATCCGCGCCGCCTGATTTAAACTAGATTAAAGCCGCTTGAAACTTACCGTGTTGTAAAAGTACGAGGCGCTTGACTCTATCTTGTTCATGGGCGGGATCTTGGCAAGACCTGGCTCTTTTGTTTCAAGCGCGGCACGCAGCGCGCCGGCGCCAAAGCATATCGCCCACAGGGGGTCCTTTTCCTTTACATAGCCGCACGCAAAGCCTGCCGCAAGTATGTCGCCGGCGCCAGTCGAGTCCGACGTGTCAATGTCGCGCAGTTTTATCCAGTAGTGCATGTCCTTGTGGAGAAGGTGGACGACCCTGTGCTCGGTTGCCACGACAAACTCGATCCCCTTTGCCTGCAGCGCCTGCATTCCTTCCAGGCCTTCTGCGCCTCCCGTCAACGCGGCCATTTCCTGCCTGTCGACCTTGAGCGCGGTTATCCCTGCAAGGTCGATGTCAAGTTTGTCTATAAGGGAAATAACGCTTCCATCAGATGCCGCCGCCGTCCTGCGCATGTAGCCCTGCGGGTCCAGCATCACAAAGTTCTTTTTTCCGCGGTTTTTCTTTATTGCGGCAAGCGTGCTTGGCGGGACCTCGTCAATCACGGGGCTGACAAGCCAGCAGTCGACCTTTGCATCCTGCACTTGCCGTTCCGAAATCGGCTCGCACTTTGTTTGCAGAAACAGTCTGCGCGTGTCGCCTTCCACTTCAAGCCGGAAACGGGTTGTCTGCGCGTCCCGGGCTACGTGCCAGTCTTCTTTTAATGTGATATTGTTATCGCGAAGAAAGTTACGCTGCTCTTCTGGAAAGTCGCCTCCCACACTTGTCGCAAGCTCGACGTCAAGTCCAAAGCGCCGTGCGGTTATCCCGCAGTAGCACGGTGGGCCCCCCATGCTCTCGAGCACCATGCCGTCTGAGCCCTTTATCGTGTCAAGGACGATGTGGGAAGCAATACCTATCTTCAACGCAATTGCTCTTTCTTTTTTAAAGTACAATAAAAGGGCTTTTTTGGGCGTCCCTGCGACCTTTTTTGGGATGGCGGCACACAGAGACGCTTTGCCCTTGGGTTGAGGAACACTGTCGTAGCTATAAGCTTTCCGGGCAAACTTTGCTGACAGAATGACCCATTTTTAACATAATAATCAACTTCTGTTGCAAATTCGGTAGTTTTGTTGCGGCGCGGCCACCACATCTACGAGATATGGCGCAAGGCCATGCCTACCAACTTGTTGTTACTTGTGCCAAAAGCCAGCGTGTAATTAAATAACTGCAACAAAAACAGCCTCGCTGCAACAGTAGAAAACATCGAATTTGCAACGAGACCCATAATCACAAGATTTAAAGTATGGCGAATGCCAATCCCGCCTATGCCAAAGAAACGAGCAAGCCGTGGCCGTTCCAAGGGTGGCAAGGGCAGTTCAGGTGTTGTGCACTGCAGCCAGTGTGGCGCTCTTGTTCCTCGCGACAAGGCCAAGAAGGTCACAGGCAGAATAACGCTTGTCGAGCCTACACTTGCCAAGGAGCTAAAGGCGCAGGGTGCTTATATCCCCATGTCAACAGATGTCAAGTTCTACTGCGTATCGTGCGCAGTCCACAGGGGAATCGTAAAGGTTAGATCAGAGGCAGAACGCCGTACTGGCGGAAGGCTCTGGTAAACCCACAATATTTTTCCACTGCTATTATTACAACTTTTTAGCGGTTGCCACTATTCTCTGCACCAGTGTTATCCCCGCAACTATTGACACGATGATTACCGCCCAGTCCGGCGCGCCATCGTTTGCCATACCATCGTAAGGTATGAACCCGATTATCGCAAGGATTAGCATACGCTCTGCCCGCTCGCCGATTCCAATGCCCTTCAGCTCGACTCCAAGGGACTCTGCCCTTGCACGCGTGTAGCTTACAAGCAGGGACATCCCAAGGCCTACCATGCACCACACGGGATTTGCAAGTCCGCCGACTGCGATGCCTATGAAGATTACCACTTCTGCAATCTTGTCAAACGACGAATCCAAAAACGCGCCTTTTTTTGAAGCCTGCTTTGTCGCGCGTGCAACAGCGCCGTCTATCATGTCAAAAAACCCGGACACAAGCAGTAGCACGCCTCCGATTACCGCGGCCGGATATTTGTCGATGCCAAATCCAAAAGATGCCGACGCGTACGCGACGCCGGCGGCAAGGGCGAGCGCAAGGCCAACTCCAGTCCAAAAGTTGGCTGAAAGCCCGGTCGATGCAAAGCCGGACCCGAGCTTCTCCATGGTAGGCTGGAGCGAGTCTCGTAACCTGTTTAGCAACTGTGCTGATACCCGCGTGCCAGAATAATAATAGTTTACTGCTGCCAGTGCATCAAAAGCCTGACCTAGCCGAGCTCTTTGCGCACAAGTTCTGTGATTATCTCTGATCCCGCACCGAGCACTGTGCCCAATGCCTTTTCGACGTCTTGCAGAGAAGATCGCCTGTCTCCTTCAAAAGAGATTCCGTGGGATTCCACCAGCACGCGCATGAGCGCGTTTTTTGGATCCTCGCCGAGAATGCTGTCAAGTGCTTTTTCCACGGCCCTGCGAAGGTCCGGGTTGTAGTTGTCGTCGTGGCTTGATGGGGCAAAGGACAAGGCGCTTTTTCCACCCTCGCTCTTTTGTTAAAAGGTCCTTGCCTTCTGCAACTTTTTCAATCCTTCAAGCAACGCAGACACCTGCTCGTGCGAGGGACCTGTGCTCTTTAACTGGTCTACCTTTACATTGAGCGCCTTTAGCCCGTCATAGATTTCCTTGTCTTCAAGAGTGTCTATCAGGGCTTGCATCCGAAATGGCTTTTGCAGCAGTTCCACAACCCTGTTCAACTGCTTTACCGAATCCAGAAGGGTCTCCCGGACATAGGCGGAAGCAAAAATGATGCGCTGGCGCGGGTAGAGCGCAAATATCTCTTGCGCCACCTCCATGCCGTCCTTTTTGGGCATACGATAATCCAGCAAAACTGCGTCAAAGGGTGAGCGTGCGTGTGGTGATGATGATGATGATGATGTTCTTGTTGCGCCATCCCCGGCGCTTTTTGCAAACTCTTCATAATGCTGCCTGTAGACACTGATGCAGTCTTCGCCATTTTGTGTGGTCACAACTTCGTGACCCTGTGCACCGAGCGCAATCCTGTACGCGTCCAGAACGTCGCGTTCATCCTCTGCAATCAGTATCTTCATTTTGTTAAAAAACATCCTGCCTGTTAATAAGGCTGTCATGAAATGCAATCTCTATAATCCATTTGTTGAAAAAACAAAGCTATTTGCAGTAGATAATATGAGTTTTGCAAAAATATGACATAATGAATCACCATTCAGAACCGAAAAGTTATGTGTTTCTCATGATTTGTTAAAATACTACGTCTCGCATCACAATGACTGATAAAAGAACCATAAATGGCAAATACCACAAAGTCATTTATTTCTGATGGCGCGACTTCGAAAGAGGATCAGGCAAGCCTGCTGACCACCCTTGTCAAGTATACCATAGTGCCGTCGATCCCCCTCGTGGCCATTGCAATCGTGTCTGCCAACCTCAATCTCTGGGTGGGAAACGACACGCATCACTTTTACTTTGAGCTGTTTGCAGTAGTGTTTGCCGCAATAGTAGCCATCTACGGGCTCCTCCGCGCCTACCAGACAAAGGACAGGTTCAGCCTCTTGATTGGCCTCGCATACCTTACCAGCGCCGTAATCGATGCGCTCCACGCGTCGCTATCGTACAATGCGGCAAACGAAACGCTGTTCTTGGGCTATTTCATACCCCAGACGTGGTTTGCGGGCAGGACGTTTATCAGTTCGGTTATGGTAATTGCCATCCTAAAGTACGCAGTACCACCGCCAGTAAAGACGACGCTGGCAAGCTCTTCTTCCATGCCGCTTGCGGATAAAGAAGACGTTGTCCTGCATGAGGAAAAACCCGACCACTACGGGTATGCGACAAATGTGGTGCCGTCACAACAATCATCATCAGTTGCGCGGAGAGGCGGTTTGCTCGACAAGCCGCTCGTTTCTCTATCCATAATAATCCTGACGATAGTCATTGCGACGTTTCTGACGGTCGTCTCTTTTTTTACCGTCCTTCCAAGCATAGTAATCAACTTTCCAATTCACAGGCCGTACGAGCTTCCGCCCCTCATCCTGTTTTCACTTGCCCTGTTTTTCTTTTACAAAAAGAGAGTCTACAGGATAAACGATGTGTTTTACAAGGGAATCCTTGCCTCTCTGATGCTTGACGTATACAGCCAGATCATAATGTCGTATTCCGCAAACCCCTTTGACACCGCCCACAACGTCTCGCACATCCTAAAAGACGCAAGCTACTTTACCAACATCATTTCGCTTGCGCTGTCAAGCATACAGTATAACAAGATTGTCAAGCAGAACGAGCAGCTGATCCGCGCAAGCTACGAAAGGCTCAAGGCCGCCGACAAGATAAAGGACGACTTTATCAACATAGCAGCGCACGAGCTGAGGACGCCGCTTCAGCCAATAATCAGCTACAGCGACTTGGCGCTAAACGGGGTGACAGACAAGGAGGAGGCGCTCAAAGTCATCGACCGGCAGGCAAAGCGGCTGCAAAAACTTTCTTCAGACATACTGGACGTAAGCAGGATAGAAAGCGGCAATTTGTCATATGTTATTGAAAAGGTCCGGATAAACGAGGTCATACAGGAAGCGGCAAACTCGCAAAGATTGGGCCTGCAAGACGTGGAAATGCAGACGCGGTTTGCCACTGCACCGAACATGACGATAGAGGCAGACAGAGGCCGCATAATGCAGGTGCTCACAAACATCATCAGCAACGCGGCAAAATTCACAAAGCAGGGCTTTATCAGGATCGAGACCCGCTCTTTTGCCGAGCTGAACAGGCTGGACATCATAATCAGCGACACCGGCCCGGGAATCCCAGCCGAAATACTTCCCAACCTGTTTGGCAAGTTTGTCACGAAAAGTACCGGGACGGAAAATTACTATGGCACGGGCCTTGGATTGTTCATAAGCAAGGCAATCGTTTCTGCTCATAATGGCAGGATTTCTGCTCATAACGGCGAGGCCGGCGGGGCGGTGTTTGAGATTTCCCTGCCAATCACCCAGGATGAAAAAATGAAAAACCGCATCGCCGAGCTGTAGGCGCTAAAATGAAAAATTATTAATTAAACAGCAATGTAGTTCAAATTTTGCTGTTCTAAGAGCTGAGAGGAGCTAGGCTACACAACGGCCACATCAAGACGGTGTACTTGTTCATTGTGGTGATTCATGGCTGCTCACACACGCTTGGCATTATCTGCTTTTGAGACTATGGCAACAATATCTCTTCCAGGGCTTATCATCACCTCTTTTCGGTCAAGTGGAATATCTTTGGCTTCTATTATCTTGACAAATCTATTGTAAGCCTCTATTACTTCCTCCTTTCTCTTTCTATACAGCAACTGCTCGGTTGTCAAAACTTCTCTTGCTTCTTTTATTATCTCGTCGCCCTCTTCTATCGACATGATTCCATCGGAAATCAAGTCTTCTATGGCAAAGACGACCTCCATTCTATCAATTGAAATCCTGGCATCGATCTCGCCAGCTCGGATAAGCCCTCTAATGGTAGAAGGAGTAAAGTCTGTAACCTTGCCAAATGTCGCACCGGCGCTCTCGAGTCTGTCTATTCGCCACACCTTTGAAATACGCGGCTTTCCGTACAAGAGATCCCTGTAGGTAGTAAACTTGTATTCATCAACCCTTGCTATGGTTTTCGCCTTTCTATCCAGAATCTCTTCGACCTTCTCTGAAAGGCCCTTTGATCTAGCGAGCTCGGCAAGTTCACCAGCCATGTCCACAAAGTCCGTCATAACGTATGCCACTTGTTCGTCGTACGTGGTCCTGTCGTGAAATAGTATATCGCTCTCTCTGTCGTCAATAAGATCCTTGTCCTCTGGAATATCTCTTGGTGCCAGAGGATGCAGGTTGACGATGTACACTTCAAGCTCGGGAGTACGCGTAATTGATCTATTGCTGCCGCTTCCGCGGGTCTTTCGCAAGTATTCCATCCAATAATTCTTATGAGCCGTCAAGAGTTCGCGCAGCGGGGTGTTGCTGAGGTAGCCGCCATCCCATAGTTGGCGCACGGTTCCAGTTGCCTTGTCCTCAATTTCAGGATGGTCAAGAGCGTATTTCCCAAGAGCGCTGGCAAGCACCTGATCTGGGCCAATGCCATCGTAAAAAACAATGTGCGTATTTTCTGAATTCCCGTATTCGGAATACCATCTTCCACTACTACTACTACTGCTACCATTTTCCGCCTTTGCGATGACTGTCTTACCATTAACGGAAACATCATGTTGCTTTTCATAGCTATCAAGGACCACGGGTGTGGCATAATCTTGGACGTCGACGCTGGTAAGAAGCAATCTCGGCTGCCCTTTTTCAAGACTCGTCTTTATGGGGAATTCAACAAACTTGGAAAGATAGCTTCTCAACTGTTTGTAGTCATATTGCCACCATGGCAGGAAATCGGTAAATGGATTTAGGAACTTGGAGCCCCATTTCGGGACAGATTCGTACATGTTTGGCACGCCGCGTGGAGTAAAGGCAAACTCGAAAATCGACCAGAACCTCCTAGCACTTTCTGCATCGGCGATACCCGGATTGATTGCGTGTAGATAATCCCACGAGCTTTGGACAAGCGGGTTTCTGCCGAACAGATCATCTGCGATTGTGGGGCACATAAGTCCTTCCCAGAATTCCAAGAGTTTTTCAGCAGAGCCCCTCCAGCTGTTATTATTCTTCAGATAATGCCCCATCAGAACCGCAGAATTTATGGCTCCTATCGAAGTGCCTGCGACGATGTCAAACAGTCTACTATCGTCGGCAGCGTCTTTCTCTTGGCTGACTTTTTATAGATCTGTTGGTAGGTGCCAGCTTCATAGGCACCAAGCGCTCCTCCTCCCTGAAATACGAGCGCCCTTTGACAGTTGTTCTTACCTTCCGGCAACTAAACTACCGCCCTGTCGATTTCTCCTGAAAGCACACACACATATACCACACATGGATGCGAGGCGTTTTCCTATTGAAAAATGAAGGATGAAGAATATAGCTACATCACCCCGCATTACCGCGTGAGAAATCCGCCGTTAATGAAGATCGTCTGCGCAGTCACCCAGCTCGCTTCGGGCGAGACAAGAAACTTTGCCAAAGGCACAATATCCCTGATCTCGCCAAGCTGCCCGTTGATGCTCTGCTGCTTGAAATATTCAGTCGATTCCTTTGTTTCGGCTGGATAAAAGAACGACGTATTGAGAGGGCCGGGCGCAATATTGTTGACCGTAATACCGCGATTACCAATTTCCTTGGCCAAGGCGCGGGCAAAGTCTTCGAGCGGCGCTTTGCTTCCCGCATAGGCCGAATAGTAAGGTGTTGTCGCTCCAACCAATGATGTCTCCATATTGATAATGCGCCCATTGTTAGCCATCCGTTTGGCTGCTTCTTGCATGCAAAAGAAAGCGGCTTTCGCATTGACCGCAAACATGCTATCATATTCCTCCTCACTGATATCAACAAAGGGTTTCTTGAGAACCTTGCCAGCAGTGTTAATCAGAATGTCTAGTCGACCAAACTCTTCCATCGTGCGGTCAAACAGCCTCTTGATCTCTGCTGTTTTGGTCAAGTCAGCCTGTTCAATTATTGCTTTGGAACCTGCCTTACGAATGTTGGTAGCAACGTCTTCAGCATCAGACTTTTTGCTCTCGCCATGATAGCGAACGACAACGAACACTCCCTCCATCCCAAGCATCTCGGCATAAGCGCGGCCCAGGTTTTGGGAAGCCCCAGTCACAATAGCGACTTTACCAGCTAGAGATTTTTTCATCTCACTTTTGGTTGTTGTCATAATGAAATAAGATACTCGCTTCTTTTATCTTTGACGGAAGCAATGCCAATGTCAAGCAGGCTCCAAGGGATGCTCACAGGAAGCAATTCTGTCGCATGATCAAAGGGTTGTTTTGGTGCATACAGGATGCAATCAGACCGGGAGTAAAATATCATGTGCAACAAGGTTCAACTTTTCTTCTGAACTTGAGCAGCAAACGACGTTAACAGAATGCTATAAAGAAACAATGGTTCTGATAACTTTTAATAAAGATTCATAATTTGGTAAACTTTAGGAGAAATTACTATTACAAAGAGTAGAATGAATCCTAAGGTTGATGCATATTTAAGTAAAGCCAAAAAGTGGCAGGAAGAATTTGAGAAGTTGAGAATGATCATTCTCAAATGTCAGCTGACCGAAGAATTGAAGTGGAGTTGTCCTTGTTACACGTTTTAGAAAAGAAACATAGTTTTAATACATGGATTTAAAGAATACTGTGCGCTTCTGTTTTTCAAAGGTGTCTTGTTAAAGGATGCCCATGGTATTCTAATCTGACAAACGGAGAATGTTCAGGCGGCGCGCCAGATTCGGTTCACCAATGTTCGGGAAATAGTTGAGATGGAACCTGTCTTGAAAGCCTATATTCATGAAGCCATTGAAGTGGAAAAAGCCGGTTTGAAAGTGAATTTTAAAAAGACTTCAGAATTCAAAATTCCTGAAGAATTTCAAAATAAATTAAATGAAATCCCTGCCTTGAAAACTGCTTTTTATGCATTGACGCCGGGACGGCAAAGAGGATACCTTTTTTATTTTTCTCAACCCAAACTATCCAAAACCCGGGAGTCAAGGGTTGAAAAATGTATGCAGCAAATTCTCAATGGAAAGGGACTAAATGATTAGTGCATTCGATGAGAAAATAAATAATTCTTGGGCTCCTCATCTTTTTCTGGCAGACACTGCAGTCGGCCTTGCCGTTCCGATCCCTTTTGCTACGCCAAGTGCGAGAATCGCAAGCCCAACTATGACTCCAATTATTGGACCTGGAATCACAAAGTTGATGTTTGCAAGAGGGAGTATCATGAGGATGACTCCGCTTGCTGCCAGCAATCCTGCCACTGCAAACGACCTCTGCTTCCACGATATGACAAATGCAGCTATGGAAAATGCAATGGCACCTGTGACAACATTCACTGCAAGCCCTCCTGCCGGCAGCGTTTTTGGGCTTCCTAGTATGTTGTTCGCTATCAATCCCATCGTTCCTTGCTGCTTCATTTCCTGCATCTGTGACTCTGACATTCCTTGCTGCATCTGTTGTGAATCCGACGCCGGGGCACCACCACCACCATGCATTTGTGCCATCGACGAGTGACCGCCGGTTATTCCTTTGATTATGGACATGAACAAGTTGTGGCCTTCCTCCGCTTGGGCTGTCTGCAACAACGCAGGGGCACCTAGGACATAAGTCAAGACCACGGCAAGTGTTGCCGCAGCCAACCCTATTGACAATGCGTGTCTCAACTTGCTCATACTGATGTTCACTAGTTTGGTTATTATCTAACCTGTCTAGATATTAGATGAACTAATATATTTATCTGTTTCCTATGATACTTGGCTATGGAGAGGGAAGAAGTCATTCATGCTGTTAGCGAAAAGTTTACGGAAATGTCAACTGAAACAATATTGTTCCACCAGGCCCTGGCAGATATGCTTGACCTGCACGTCACCGACCATAGATGCATGCATTTTCTCCACAGCTATGGAGCCATGCCGGCTGGCAGGCTTGCCGAGCTTACAGGCTTGACCACTGCGGCGGTAACGGGAATCATTGATCGATTGGAAGAGGCAGGATATGCAAGAAGGATAAGCGACCCAAAAGATAGGCGCCGGACCATTGTCGAGCCTGTCCAAAACAAAAAGTTGGAAAGGAAACTTGAAGCGATCTTTACCCCCTTTCATGAAAAAATGCATGAACTTTTGTCTCCGTACTCTGACAGCGAGCTAACTTTTCTGCTCGACGTGATGAACAAGAGCATAGAGCTCACGCGCGAGGAGTCAAAAAAATTGCGGCATATGCAAAGATGATCCTCTCTTTCGATGAGAAAAATCCGCCACAGGCTCTCTTGGCCCTTGCACATCAATCACTTTTGCAAAGTTATTACTCATCTTGTCATGCAACAAAATAACACAACGGTTTAATTCTTTTAAACAAGCAGGCATTCCACTGGAAGCACGCCCCCTCCCTATGGACACTTATTGGGCAGCAGGCACGATCCTGTAGATGCTTCCTTTGCCGTACGACAGGATGTAGAGGTAGCCGTCCGGCCCCGTCTCGATGTCTGTTATTCCGCCAAATGCGGTGCCAAGCGTGATTGCGGATCCTTCCGCGTCGTTGTCCGCCACGCGGTCTGACAAGTTGCCTTCAAGTGTAAAGCCGTCTCTTTTGCCGTTTACCGTAAAGTAATACAAGTTGCCGTTGTTGACGTCGCCGACAAAAACATTGTACGCATATTTGTCACCCAGTTTGGTTGAATTCAGAAATTCAATGTCAGTCACGCCCATGGACTGGCGCCAGCTAAACACTGGATCAGAGTAATGCGCCCCGTTAAACATCACCAAGTCGCCCTCGCTTACCTGCTGTTGCGACCTTGAAATCGGGCCCATCACCCGCTCCCATCCACTGTTAAAGCCCGGCTCTGCCACGTTTACCTCGTCGTACCTGTCAGGGCCGTTTTCCGTGGCCCACAGTTTGCCGTTGCGCGGGTCAAAGTCCATGCCAAAACTATTCCTTATGCCATATGCGTAATAACCTTCAAGGCCGCCGGCTCCAGACAGAATGTTTGCCGCCGGCGCGCCGTCAAGCCCCACCTTTAGTATTACAGAGGTGTTGTCAGGCACAGCGCCGTTCTTGTAGTTCTGCAGCATGCCGTTTCGGTTCAGGTCGCCGATGACTATGTACAGATAGCCGTCCGGGCCGACAATTATCTTGCCCCCGTCATGGTTTGGCCCTGGCGTCCCGGGAAGGTCAAGGATCATCTTTTTCGTCGAGTTGCCAGATAGCGTCCCATTTTGCAGGTCATAGCTGTACACTCGGTTTCTGATGTCAAGGCCGCTTTGCTCGGTCATGTACAAAAACACCTTGTCCTTTGCATAGGCGACGCCCAAAAGGCCCCGCTCACTTGCAGTCTCGACCTTGAACGACAGCAGTGGCGGCCCTTGCTGCAGCGCGCCATCCCTGACAAGCCGGACGTCTCCGCCCTTTTGCGTGACAAGCACATTGTTGTTTCCTACAAACGTCATGCTTGTAGGCTCTGTCAGGCCGTCGATTACTTTCTCGACCTTTAAAGAAGGGTCGCGCAGTCGGGGCAGGCTAGAGTCAGGTATGGCCTTGAAAGGGTCGCCAGCCTTTGTAGCCGTGAAAGTGATGTCAGTTGGCGTGACGATATTGTCGCCTGTAATGCCCGGGATTGCACGCGTCTGCCATGTGCCGGCGACTGCCGCGATGGCGGCTGCGACGATTATCGCACCCGCTACGGCAAATACGGCCCTTCTCACTGCCTGAATTATCGCTTTTCTCACTATTATGCATTAAAACGCTTCTTATAGAGAAGGACTCAAGATAACGCCATTGGACACAAGGATGACAAAAAGCGAGTTGGCAAGGTGCGTCAGAGACCTTTATTCACTCGGGCTTACCTCGCCTGTCTCTGGCAACCACAGCGTCAGGGCCGGCAACAGGAGCATGTGGATAACGCCGTCTGAGATCCCGCGCTACCTTTTGCACACCAGCGACCTTGTCAGGATGGACCTGTCAACAGGCAGGGCTTTTGGCAAGAAAAAGCCAAGCAGGGAGCACAACATGCACAGGATGATCTATGATGCCAGAAGGGATGTAAACGCCGTGGTGCATACCCACAGCCCCTACACCATAGCTGTCGCAATATCTGCAGGAGAAGGATTCGTGCACGTTATCGAAGAAGCAAAAATAGTTGTCGGCAACCCTGCGATTATTGAAAACAGGCCGTCAGGGTCGATAGAGCTTGCGGAGGCTGTCTCTGCAGAATTTGAAAAAGGCGCAAGCGCAGTGGTCATCAGAAATCACGGCGTAGTTGCGGCCGGCAAGGACATACACCATGCCCGCGCCATTGTCGAATCGCTGGAAGAGTGGGCAAAAATACTGACCGTGGCAAGGCTGCTTGGCGGGCCTCGCAGTACTCTCTAGACGCCCAGAATCTGCTTCAAAAGGGCGCGATAGTCGACCTTTTCCTTCTTGCTTCCCGGGGATGGAAGCTCAAAGATGAGCGGGATTGGCCTCTTGGCGCGAAGCGTCGTCAGTTGCGTGCGAATCTCTTTTCCAATGTCGTCACTCAAAAGCACGAGCCCCACGTCGCTTGTGTCGCCCATCTTGTTGATCTCGGCAAGCGCCTCTGCCGACGACTCGACCTTGACTCCCTTGACGCCGGCAAGCTGGAAGCTGGTAACGAAAACGCGGCTTCCAATGGCAATTATTCGCATATGTTTTTCTTGCTGTGCGCTTGACTCGTATCCCTTTTTATTCTTTTTGAGATGAAACTTCTCTCTTCTACAAAAAAAATAGCTGCAAACCCATTGAGGACCCCTCCCCCTCTCCCCAAGGTGCTACAATAGCTTTATCCTTGGACATCGCATCATTCACAATGTCAAACCAAAACATATTCCAAGCATTTGAAGAGGCCAAGAAAGCAAGCGGAAAATTCCTAAAGCTGGCCCCTGGCGAAAGACGGACGCTGCAGTTTAACGTGAACAAGATCGAAATCGCGGACAGCGAGTTTGAAGGCAAAAAGACCGGCGGCAAGTCAATCCACTTCACGGTGATTGACCCAAAAGAGCCGCAGGCAGAAAAGGTGCTTTCAATGGGGGTCAAAAAGGCAGACGCAATCATGGCTCTCTTGAAGGCTGGCAAGAACTTGCTGGACATTCAGAAAATCGGAAGCGGAAAGGACAGCCAGTTCATTGCAATCCCGCTCTAACGCGGGACGCAACATCTTTTTTTCTTTTTTCCTCTGAATTTGAAAGCAGTTAGCGACGCCTGTTTGGGCCTTGCTTTTCTTAACGAAAAATCTTCCAAACATCTGATATGCCACGACTGCGATCGTACAGCTGTACGGGGACATGACCAGGCAAGACGTCATGATAATAGCAATGCTCTTTTCAATGGCTGCAAGCCTTTTTACCATATACAAGGTAAAAAGATGGGAAAAGAAATACGACATATCATGACACCGCAGGTAAGTCATAGCAGACAATTCTTCCAAGCGTCTTAAATGGCTGAATACTGGATTATATCCATGTCAACGCAACGACAGCAGGTAACAGAAAAAAATATCGAGATCGCCCGGCGTTCAATACAGGCCCTGAATACCGGAGACGTAACCAAGGCTTCTGAATTCATGCACCCTGATTACTTTAACCACGAGTCCCAAGCCAGCCCGGAGCGAGCAAAGCTTCGCGGTCCTAGTGAATTCATCGATACTGTTCAAAAGTTAAGAGCCGCGTTTAGCGACCTACATTATGAAGAGCAAGAGAGCATCGCTTCAAACGACAAGGTCGTGTCGATAATGACGGTCACCGGCCGACACACGGGAGATTTTTTTGGCATCCCTCCATCAGGCCGCAGCTTTTCGTACCAGGCGGCGCACATTGTGCGGATTGCCGACGGCAAGATAATTGAGCACCGGGCAATTCGCGACGACCTGAAATTCATGATGCAGCTTGGAGTAATCGGCGCTGCGTCGCCGCAGTACGAGCCCATCTTTAATGCGTGGAAGGGAATGATAAAAAAAGGAGGATAATTGTCGCACTTTACATCAAAATGTTCGGCAGGCTGCAAATCTGATTATTTGCAGATTTCTTTTTTCTTCAAAAGAATGGAAAACGGCTTGTCAAACTTTATTCAGCTTATGAGAATTTGAAACCATGACAAGTCATGTTCTTGGAGTAAGCTGGCAGGCAATACCAGCTCCAAGCTATGCCTTTTACGACGGCGCGCGGGTTTTCACGCTCAAAGAGGGGAGAAAGACTATTTTTCTGCGCTAACTATGTCGGCCTAGAAAGATTAGAATCGCCATAGCCATTGTCATATCCTGCATCGTACAGCTTTCGTAATGGCGGAGATAGAAGCTGTACCCAAGCTGGCGTGTGTGCTGCTATGTCTTCAAGGCTCGGCGTAGAGTCTTCGGTCCGCGCATATCGAGTATAAGAAATTAATGCATCAAATTCCTCTTCTCTGCCCAATATCTTGGAAATGGCGCCCAGTGCGTCCAGCAATGCTTGCTCCTTTCGTGAATCCATTATGGCAGGCATATATGGCCATAGATGGCTTTATCAATTAAATAAGTAGAAGGGCATCTAGGCGGGATTTTTTTGCTAACCTACTGGAAGCTTGCTCGTAGTGATGAGCGGCAATCGAGGATAAATAGCATGAGAATAATCATTTACTGTTGGATGGGGCTTCTGAAGTCATTGTAAACGTCCGTGCGAAGCCTGATGATCTCTATGCATTCTTGGTAAAATTGTTCTCCTCGGGCTCCGGATTGCGCATTGTGAGCGGTGATGAAAGTGTGCTTAAAATGCAGCTCGTCAAATTCGCCGACACAGACAAGGCTGATTTTCACTTCAATCTCTGGATTACATCTAATGGCGAGATATCTGGCATGCATTTTACTGCCCCTGACATGACATCTAAAAACAAACTCGGCAATGCCGTTACTGCGGTGACCCGTGCACTTGTTGCATTTCATGATCTCATGCAAAGACGCAAATAGGCTTCTTGCTATTTTCTATCGAGCATAAGGGAGACGAGCCATACGCTTTAGTACCAATCTCGTGGATTAATTAGCCCTTGCAAAAGGAGGGATAGTTGAGTCTGGGAAGGACGCTTGTCACATGGACAATTTCGAGTGTCACGTGGACATGAGAGCGTGGGTTCAAATCCCACTCCCTCCGCGGAGCCTTCAAGGCCTGAAAGCCTAAAGATTGATTGGTACTTTTTCATGACTCTTTGAGCGGCTGTAGCCAAGGCGTAAGGAAAAAGAAGAATTCGCAAGATGCCAGGGTGTTTGACTAAATTGCTAGCGGTACAGATTATCAACAACAGAAAACGACTTATACCGTCGCCGGCAATGCACAAGGTGACTTGGCAGCGACTAAAGTCCAGCTCTTGATGTTCATGATTGCGTGCTTTGTTTCAGGCGGCCTTGCAATCGGGCTCTCAATCATTTATGGCTCGTCGTTTTTCACGTACTCCATACCTGGCTTGGTGGTCGGTGCCTTTTTTGCCTTCAAGTACGCCACGTTTGACAAGAACAAGGCACGCCAAGAAGAGCACAAGCGCAGGCGCAACAGACACTAGCGCAATATCAGTATGTAAATCACGATTGCGGCAAGCCCTGCAAACAGGATCATGGTCGCCTTCCACATGCCCATGCTCGCCTTGTCGCTGATGTCCCACATGCCGCCGCGGATGTTGCCGCCTTGACGGTACTGGCGCTTTAATTCCTCATAGCTGTAGACCCTGGCAAAGTCTGCAGAAGGCGTCCATTCCGCATGAGTCGAAACAGAGAACGCGTTTTCGTCGTACTTTTTGCGCGACTGCGTGTCAGAGAGGACCTCGTATGCCTCGACTATTTTCATGAACTTTTGCTTGGACTCCTCAGAGCCTTTATTCTTGTCGGGATGGTATTTCATGGCCAAACTCCGAAACGACTTTTTGATCTCCTCCTGGGACGCCCCGGGCTTGAGGCCAAGCACTTCGTAATAGTTTGACACCTGGTACGTTGCCAAGATCTCGTAAATAAACTTGCAACGGCATATATATTCTGGAATCGTCTATTATAGGCGCGCTTGGATAGCACTTTTCTTATCATCTTTTACGTCGCAACCGTCGTCCCGACGCTCTTGCTCGTCAAAGAGACCAAGCCAAGGCTAAAAAACTTGAGAAACGGCCTGCGTTCGATTGTCTACCTGCCGCTCACGGTAGGCATCTTGATGTTGTACGTCATATTTGCAATGGACTTTTTCTCAAAGATACCAATCTTGAACTGGTCGTGGCTTGGCTACAACATCGCCATCGGGCCGGCGGCCGACCAGGGACTGTGGGGCGTTCTGCCATTTGTCCCGATGCTTGTATACATGCTTATCCACGTCAACTATTTTGAGGAAATGTACTTTCGCAAGACCGCCCTCCTTACCGTCGTCTGGGCGTTTTTGCACATTGCCATGGGAGTTGCCGTGCACGTCGCCCTCGCTCTTCTCCCACTTGGCTTTTTCTACAAATACCTGTACAAAAAGCGCGGCCTTGACCACGCGTACGCGCTGCACTTTGCCACCAACATCATCATAGTCGCAGTGTCGATAGCATCCTACTTTGTACGGTTCTAGGCTTCCAAGCGCGCCTTTAGGGCCCGGTTCATCTCCTCAAAGCCTGCCTTGACGTCGTCGGTGTCCTTGAAAAAGGACGACAGCAGGCCGCCAAAGACCTCGCGGTGGATGAATTTCACCCTGCCGTTGCCTGCGTCTTCAATGGTGAATATGTGCTCGCCAGACAGAAATCCCGGAACCTTGCCAAACCACCGGAGCTCTTTTTCCGGCTCGACTCTGGTTACCTTGGGCTCGTACGTGCGCTTTGTCCCTGCAGGCGTCGTCAGGTGGATCTCTAGTTTTGCTCCTTCCCGGGGCTCGCCCCTGACCTGTCTTATGAACGGGTTCCACTCTTCGTATTTTGCAAAATCAACAAGCACTTCCCACACGCGCCGTGCATTTGCGACAATCTCTATTTCTGTGTAGATTTCTTTCAAGCCAGCGACAGCATCAAGTGCACCGCAGGAGGAGGTTATTTACTTTCTTGTAGTAAACTCGATCCTTATAGAGTCGCCGTCTTTGAGCGGTATGTCCAAAAAGCTGCCGCCAGTATGCTGGACGTTATTGACGTAGACCTTGGTGTCGTACTTTGTCAGGTTCTGCCCTATCCAGTTGTACAAAAAGTGGCCCAGCGTGAATGTGTACGGCTCCTTGTAGGCCACATGAATAGTGTTGTCCTGCAGGGTGTGCACAGGCAGGGTGCAGTTTTTGGTGATGCCAACTTCACTTGGCACGCGCGCAGGCGCGCCGTCTACAGTTACTGACACAGGCAAGGTAAGCTGGTACGGCTCTGCAAGCGGGTTTTGTATGCACTGGTATATCGGGTCCTGGGAGCGCAAATAGTCGGTAACTGCTTTTGTCCCTGCGCCGGCAACAATGACTGCGCCGGCAAGGAGCGCCATGGACCAAACGAGGCGCCTCTTTTTTCCGGGCTCTTGCCCGCCAAAACCCATTACGGACAGGCGCGTGTCAAAAAGTTAAAAGTCTTTGCAAGTATGACAAGGCTGGAAAAAATGCCAGAGGTTTTATTGGCTTATGGCCAACACATGGTTCATGCTCTCCACCAGTGGGAGTCCGGTGAGCATCTTGGCGGTGGTGGCGTGCGGGAGTGTAATATAGATCAGCATCCCCGGAACAGCTGCACAGACGATAATAGTCAATACAATCAGCCAAACGGCTGTCATCTTTTCGACCATTAAAAAAATCACGCCTGTTTGGTTATATAAATTTTAAAACTGTCATCAGCATGTCTTTGGTGCCGGAGCACTTTTTGCCTGGCTGCGGAGCATCTCTACCTCTTCGCGCAGCTCGTCGTTCTCGTCTTCAAGGACCTTCAAGGAGGTTATCGCCTCGGCGTTCTGGGCCTTTAACGACTGGAATTCTTTTTGCAGTTTCTCATAGGCCTGTTTTACCGCCGTTGTCGCGTCACTAGATGCTGTTGCCGCCTGAGGCACAGGAGGAGCACTTTTTGGCACCATCTGCAGCCTCGCATTTTCCGCCTTCAACGCCTCGACGGTTTTTACAGCCGCGGCGGCCTGCGCCTTGAGCGCGGCAACTTCATTTGCGTGCGAGCGCAACTGTGATGCGAGGCGCGTGTTTTCATCCATCAGCTTTTGGCGCTCGGCTCCAAACTTGGCCAGCTCTGCCTTTAGCTGCGCTACAAGCGCTTCGCTGGTGGCGGCATTGGATAATGAAGACTGCAAAGAAGAAGACGCCGCGGCGACAAGTTCTGACAGTATTGCAGGCATGGCGTCAGAGTTGATGTACGCAGAGGCGCCAAAATCAAGCGTGATTGCACCCTTTGACTTTAGCAGGCCTTCGACGCTTGGATCAAGTGCAAAAGAGCTGGCATTGAATGAAAAGAGCTTCAATTCATACACCGTTGGATTTTGGCTCTAAAAAGAAGGCAGCGCAAAATTTGTTGACATTTTTACTTATTGGTAGTCGTGTAGCGGCTTGTCCTTGTGCGACGAGATCTTGCTCTCCAGCTCTTTTCTGTGCTTTTGCAGCGTGTGTTTGTTTGCGCACGAGTCGTGCATTATGCCAAAGTCGCAAAAGTCGCAGGCTGTCACAAACTCGATTTCCTTAAACTCTTTTTTGCAAAATGCGCAGTTTTCAGTGCCCACGTCCCCGTCAGTGAGAGGCTTGAGCCACGGGTCGCGCCAGAGAAGCGTCACAGATTCTTGATGTAGAGACGCAGATATGTAGTTATTCTGCCGGCTTGTCCAAAAGCCCTATAATCCCGTACATGCGTCTGTATGACGCTTCAAGATCTGCCTTCTTTTGCAGCTTTTTCTTGGTCTTTTTCAGCTTTGCCCCAAGCAAAGAGCCGCGGACTGACGCAAGCGCGCTGGCCTCCTTCATGTACTGGCGCATGTACCCTGCCGCATGCGGGTTGTCGCGTATGAGTGCCGCTATGAGTTCTGGTTCGTCGGTCATGACGCTCTGGGCGAGCATGGCCTGAACTGCAAAGGTAGTCCCCCCAACTTCGTTGAGGTTTGCAAGGTCTTCGCGTGCAAGAATGCTTGCAAAGGCAACGTTGGTAAAGTATGTCAGGCCAAGCACTGCTGCTATTGCCCTGTCATGCGTACGGGCGTCTGGCAGCACCTTGACTGACATTCCTGCAAATATGCTGTTTATTGCGTCAAGTTCTTTTGCCTTGTTGCGCACCGGGATTGCAAGCATCTTTAGCTGTTTCTTTTCCTCGCTTGCGCCCGGCCCAAACATCGGGTGAACACACAGGGTGATAATATCTTGTCGCGCCTTTTTCAGAGCAGGAAGCGTCTTGGCCTTGACTGATGATATCTCGGCAAGCAGGGCATTTTGTCTTGTCATTGCTTGGGCGCATTGCTTTATCACGGCGGGAGTGCGCTTTACCGGGACGCATATCATCACAAGGTCCGCGTTTTTCACGCAGTCTGCAATGCTTGCGGCACTTCGGACATCGTTGTTTATCTGAAAAGGCTTGACGTCAAAGGCGCTGACCTCGTTTCCCTGCCTTGCTGCAAAGTACCTGCAGAACCATGCGCCCATCTTGCCTGCCGCGCCGATGATTGCTACCAGCATTGCCTGCTAGCGCGCCTTCCTGACCTCGTCCGCCATTATGGCAAGACCTTTTTCCATCTCTTTCTCATTCCTGCACGCAGATATCCTGACAAAGCGCCTGTACGAGTCTCCAAAACCGCTTCCCGGAGCTATCGCCACTCCTCTTTCAAGCAACCTTTCAACCAGCTGCATGTCTTCGCCGCCAGAGTGAAGCTCGGGATAGACGTACATGGCGCCGTCCGGCTCGACAAACCGCAGGGACATCTCTTTTAACTTGCCCGACAGAAAGCGCAAACGCCTTTTCATCAGTTCCACGTTTCTTGACGGGTCGGCGCCAAGGGCGGCAAGGGCGGCAAGCTGCACCGGCTCGGCGACGCTTGTCACGCCGACTGCCTGGACCTTTGCCATCTTTTTTATCAAATCCGCGCTTGCGACAGCGTATCCGACCCTAAAGCCGGTCATCGCGTACGTCTTTGAGAATGACGAGACGATTACACCCTTGTCATAGCCGTACGCGTGCACGCTTTCAAACGGCTTGAACGAATAGTCAGAATACACTTCGTCGCTCAAAAGATACAGCCCGTGGCCTTTTGCCAGAGCGACTATCCTGTCCATAGTCTTTTTGTCAAGGACTTTGCCAGTCGGGTTGTTTGGGTAGTTTAGCGCAATCATTTTCGTCCCGCTCGTTATCATCGATTCCAGTTCTTTCAGGTCAGGGGTCCATCCGCTTTCAAGCGTGGTTTTCAATACTTTGGTCCTTGCACCGATAAAGTCGGCACATTCCCTGTACGCCGGCCACGCCGGCTCGATTGCTATTATTTCTTCGCCGGGTCTTACAAGCGACGCGATTGCCGCGAAAACGGCAAAGCGCCCGCCTGGCGTCACCATCACCCGCTCCTCGCCTACTCTGTTCTTTTTTGCTATTGCTTCTCGCAGCTGCGGTATCCCGCGGGTGTCTGTATAGTGGTACTTCTTTTGTGCAAACGACTCTGCAAGCGCGCTTCCAGCCTGCGCAGGCGCAGGGTAATCCGGCTCGCCCACTTCGAGGTGGATTATGCGCCTGCCGGACGCCTCCAGTTGCTTGGCCTTTTGAAAGATGCCAAGATGGGTCTGCCTTGGCGCCTTGTTGTTTTGCTGTGGGCGCTTTTGCTCCTGCACGGCCTCTGATTCAGAAAGCAATACGTTAAGCAGGCGCAGAGCAAACTCGATGCTCATGCCGGTTTCCCCTGCCTGCTTTATGACCATCTGGCGGATCTCTTGCTCCACCTTTTCGTCCTTGACGTCTATTCCAAGCCGGCTTTTTACCTCGCCCACCTGCTCTGCCAAAACCATCCTTTCTTGCACCTTCTTTAGGATGTCAGAAGTCACGGCGCGGATCTGGCCTCGCAGAGCTTCCAGATCTTTTTCTCCCTGTGACGATGGCATTGTCATTTATGCACTTCCTTTCTTCTTTAGCACAGGAGGGACGAGCCCCGCGCGTATTGCGTGGTCGGCAAGCACCATCGAGACAACGCACTCGACTATCGGAGGCGCCCTTGGCACCACGCACGGGTCGTGCCTGCCGGGGACGGTCAGCCTGGCCTGCGACTTTGTCGATATGTCAAGCGTATCTTGCGACTTGGCTATCGACGCCGCCGGCTTGAACGCCACACGGACTATTAGCGGCATGCCGTTTGACAGGCCACCCAGGATGCCACCCGAGTTGTTGGTCCTAGTCACTATTTTTCCATCATTTTTGATATAATATGCGTCGTTGTTTTCAGAGCCCCGCCTCTTTGAGCCTTCAAAGCCAGAGCCAAACTCGACTGCCTTGACGGCAGGTATCCCAAAGAGCGCCTTGCTCAGGTCGGCCTCAAGGGATGCAAATATCGGCTCGCCAAGCCCGACCGGCAAGTTCGACGTTGTGCATTCCACTACGCCGCCAAGCGAGTCTCCATCCCTCCTTGCTGCTAAAATGGCGTCGCGCATCTTTTCAGCCGCCGCTGGATCGGGGCACCTGACGTCGTTGTCATAGCGACGGGCAATGTTTTCTGCGGTGATGTTGTTGCCTGCAGCCTTTATCCCGCCAATTTCTGAGGTGTAAGCGACAGTTTCGATGCCAAGTGTCTCTTTAAGCAGCTTTTGCGCCACCGCGCCGGCCATCACAAGAGTTGCAGTGAGCCTGCCAGAAAAGCGCCCGCTACCGCGATAGTCTGCAAAGCCCCCGTACTTGACCATCGCAGGATAGTCTGCGTGGCCGGGCCTCGGTATGTTCTTTATCGCCTCGTATGCGCGCGAGTCGGCGTCCTTGTTCCATATCAACATGCATATTGGCGCGCCAGTGGTAAAGCCGTTGAAAACGCCGGAGAGTATCTCGACCCTGTCCTCTTCCTTGCGCTGGGTGGTAACTGCGGACTGGCCGGGCTTGCGCCTGTCAAGTTGGCCCTGTATGTCGTCCTCGGAAAGCAAGAGCCCTGCAGGGCAGCCGTCGACTAGCATCCCTACGCAGCGGCCGTGGCTTTCGCCAAAGCTCACGGCAACAAAGCGCTCGCCGATAATGTTACCGCCGACCATGTGTTATTACAGTAGTATGCTGGCTTGCGCTCGGTATATTGGCTTTTTGGATTGCTTTACTTGGCAGGAGCTAGCTTTGCCCCCAGGTCCTTCATGTCCTGCACAAAGTTGGGGTACGAGACGTCCACCGACTCGGCTCCTTCTACTATTGACCTCTCGGTCATCATGGACGCTATGGTAAACGCCATGAAGAGGCGGTGGTCGTTGTAGGCCTCAAGCGACGCGTTTTTCAGTTTTTTTGGCGCTACAATGGTCAGCCCGTCGTGGAACTCGTCCACCTTGGCTCCAAACTTGACAAGCTCGCGTGCAATGTTTGCCACCCTGTCGGTCTCTTTGACGCGGGCGTGCGCAACGCCGGTTATCTTGACCGGCGACCTTGCCTTGAGCGCAAGTATCGAGACCACGGGCAAAAGGTCAGGCGTGTCTGCAAGGTTGAACTCGCCTCCCTCAAGTGATTCTGCGCCCTGTACGACGACTTCGCCCTTTGACTTGTCAGCCTTTATGACGCAGTCCATCTGCTTCATTATCTCCACTATCTGCGAGTCGCCCTGCGGCAGGTTGAAATTGAGCCCTTTTACCTTCAGCCGCTTGCCGGCAAGCGCGCCTGCCGAGAGAATGAGCGCGGCAGTTGAAAAGTCGCTTGGCACGTCAAATTTTGTTGATTTGTATTCTGCCTGCTTGATGCGATATTCAAGCATGTTTGGCTCATGGTCAATCTTTACCCCAAACTGCTCCATAGTCGCCATCGTCGCCCTGACGTACGGCTTGGACACCAGGTCGCCTTTGATCTTTAGCACAATCTCCGAGTCAGCGTAGATGCCAGCTATCAAGAGCCCGGATATGAACTGGCTGGATATGCTGCCGTCAATCACGGTCGTCCCGCCCTTTATCCCGCCCCCTCGGACTATGAGGGGCGGAGTCCCATTGCCCTTGGTCGAGTAGGCCTCTACACCAAGCGGCCCAAGGGCGTCAAGTATTGGCTGCATCGGGCGCCTCCGGAGGCTCTCGTCTCCCGTAAGGACAACATGGCCGCTTTTGACAAGGCCGGACATGGCAGTCATTATCCTGATGGTTGTCCCCGAGTTTTCGCAGTTGAGCACGTTTTCAGGCGGCGGCAAGTCATGCCTGCCTTTCACCTGTACGATGTCGCGTCTTTCTTGCACCTCTGCCCCAAGTGCCTTGCAGCAGGCAAGCGTGGCAAGCGTGTCCCGGGCAAGCAGCGCGTTTGTTATTGTAGACTGGCCGCCGTCAGCAGCAAGCGACGCTATTGCAAGTGCGCGGTGGGTGTAGCTCTTGCTTGAAGGGCACCTGACAGTACCGTCCACGTTTGAGCGCCGGACCTGTATCTTGACCATTTTTACAGGACTTCCACACTTGCCTTCTGGTTATTAACCTTAGACACAAGCACCCTGCCATTGAATTTCAAAAACGCGTTCTTGATGTCTTCGACCTCGTCATCGTACGCAACTGCCGCTATCGAAGGCCCATTTCCGGACATGCCAGCGGCAAGCGCCCCCTGCTCAAGGGCGGCAAGGACCGGCTTGTAGTTTGCGCCAAGCGCGGTTGAAGCAAGGACTCCGTTGAGCTTCATGGCCTTCCAGTACTCGCCTGCTTCTGCAAGCCCAAACGCGTCTGTAAACAGGTCGGAAAGGTCGCTCAGCTTGTGCACGTCTCCCCGCGGCGTGTTGCGCGGCAGAAATATCACCGCGTGCAGGTTGTCCGGCGCTTCCTCCCTTCTCAGCAGCTTTTTCGCGTAATTGTCCGTCACGACAAACCCGCCAAAGTAGCACGCTGTGGCGTCGTCGTACGCGCCGGTTATGGTGACCTTGGCGTCAAGCGATGCCCTTACCGCGGCGTCAAGGACGGCATAGTCGTCAACCTTTTCGTTTGCCAGCCTGCTGCATGCAAGGGCGACTGCATTTGACACCGCGCTGGAGCTTTTCAGCCCAAAGCCTATCGGGATCTCTGACCGGAGTTTCACTATCAGTTGGTTGCGCTCAAGCGTGCCGGCAGGCATGGTGTTTTTGATGATGTTGTTGACTAGCCTGTCGTCGTTTTTGCCTGTCAGGAACCTCAGGCCTCTGCCCTTTGTCATCTCGACCTCTGCCGTGACTTTGAGCGAGATGCCAAGTGCCGAGCCGTTGCCGGTCGCTATGGCGTTTACTATAGAGACTGCGCCGTGCATCGTAGCCCTGACTTTTGATACTGTCATGTCGGCTCTCCAAAAATCCCAAGCAGGTTCTTTTTCATCACGTCCCGGGGCGCAGGCAGGCCCGTCCATATCTCAAACGCCTTTGCGCCCTGCTCCAAAAGCATTTCATACCCATAGACTACGTGCGCCTGTGCAAACTTGGCCTGCTCCAGAAGGTCCGTCACGACTGGCCGGTACACGATGTCGTAAACTAGGCTTCCCTTTTTAATGTGATCAGAGTCAATTGGGCTAGGCTCGTTGTCAAGCCCGATAGAAGTGGCGTTTACTATCAGCCCCGCCTCGGGCGAGACCTGCACCGCGTCCTCAAGCGCAATGGTTTCGCACTGTATCCCAAGGTCGCCGGCAATCCTGGCAAGCTCTTTGGCCTTTGCCTGGTCGCGGTTTGCTATTATCACCCTGCCTGTCTTCTTTTCCTCGGACAGCGCGGCAATTATGGCCCGCGCGGCTCCCCCTGCCCCAAGGAGCAGGATTGTTATACCAAAGTCAAACTCGCGCCGGCGCAAGGGCTCTATAAAGCCGGCTATGTCAGTGTTGTATCCCTTGAGTATTCCTTCTATGTTGTTGACCGTGTTTACCGCCCCCGCCTTTTTTGCTGTAACGTCCAGCTCGTCAAGGTACTTTATCACCGCCACCTTGTGTGGGATGGTGACGTTAAAGCCGGCGACGTTTATTGCACGAAGCGAGTCTATCGACTCTTTAAGATCTGGTGCAGGCACGCGAAATGAGATGTATGTGCAGTTCAGGCCGAGCGCAGAAAATGCGGCGTTTTGCATACCCGGCGAGAGCGAATGGCTTATCGGATCGCCGATTATGCAGTAGGTCTTGGCAGGTGCTCTTTCTCCAGTCATCATGTCCAGCTAGCGACTCCTTATGCTACCGTACAGCTGCTTCATCTGCGCTATGGTCAGCTGCCCCGGCGCCACCGCCTTTTCCACCGCGGCGTACGTGTAGGGAGCGCCGTACAGCGCGCACAGGACCCTCGTCATGACGCCGGCCTCGCCCATTGCAAATATTATTGGGTGCAGGCCAAGCATCGCGTTTTCATAGAGCGACATCAGCCTCACCGAGTCCTCGACGCTATTGGCCGTGGTGACTATCTTGACGTAGTTGCTGTACAGGCGCATTTCCGTGATAATGTCTGCCAGGTTGTCGTTTGGAGGCGTCTTTTCAAAGTCGTGCCATGAGACAAGCGTCGGGATGCTTGCAAGTTCAAGATAGTCTGCCAGGTTGTCGTTTGCCTGCAGGGTTTCAAGCTCGACGTCAAGGAGCATAGGCCTCTTTTCTGCAAGCTTGCGAAGCAGTTTTACGCGCTCTTGCTCGGTGCCGGAAAACCTACCGCCCTGGCTCTTTGAGCGCAGCGTGAAAACTGCGCGGTCCTTGTCGATTCCATCTGCGGCCTGCATCACCTGGTCTTGAGCGACAATAAAGTCAAGACGCGCCTCGATAAAATCCGCTCCAAGGTCAAACGCAGTTTTTGCTTGCGCTACGAGGTCGCTTGCGTTTTCCGCGGCAATGGAGGCGCAGATCTTGGCCAACGGCATCCATCAGGCGTATGCCCCCTTATTTCTTTAGCTTACGCCTGCGGGTGGATGACCCTGCTTGCTGTGCTCCATTTGTTTGTGTGATTCCAAAAGTTCGGGCGTTGCGAAAACCTTGCCGCACAGGTTGCATCTATTCTCCGCTTTTCTGACAGACGAAGATGCGGTAGACATGCACTATAATTGCCGCTTCTGGTATTAAAGATTAGCAATTCAGAAAAGAGAGAGATTTTTTTACCTTGTAGCACCTACAAAGAATTCCTTTGTCACGGTGGTAGAAACGACGCCTCCTTCTACCGTGACAGCGTATTTTCCGCCGTTCAGGATTATTGGCACGCTGCCCACGGTCCTCAGGCGCTCTTGCTCGTCTTTGTTGTATTTCTGGACATCGCCGATGTGCCTCTCCTTGTAAAAGTCCGTGGATTCACATACAGAACCTATAGCAGACAAGCGGATTTCACCCATCCTTGACCACACTGGGATTTGCGTCTGATTCTCTTGCTTCATTATTACTACTGTCGGAAAACCCATGTCACAGCCATAGCCTTTAACCTTGACGACAAAATCCACCGGCTCGCCTGCCTTGTACGTCTCTTTGAGGCCGTCGATTGTCACGTTGACAAAAGGTTCTTTAGCGGCAACAATGCTAGGGCTTGAGATAAAAACGGCCGCCAGTATAGACGCAACTCCCACTGCGCCTGCCACAATCAACAGGCTTTTTGGCAGCACCAACTAAAGCCAGTATGACGACCTAGAAGAAAAACTATACGCAAAAAGACAGGACAATCCAGCGAGAGGATTTATTATGCCCCTCTGGTGCGGAGATAGGTAGTAAATGTCAAAGGAAGACCACATTTCCCGCATGAAGGCGCTTGGCTTTGACGGCGCGTCTATAGAGTCGTTTGAAAAGATGTGGAATCCGCTTGCCGACGAAAGTTATGAAATGTATGCGATGTATACCGGCGCCGAAGGCTCGGCGCTTGAGGACAAGGCAGGCTGCGTCATCTGCTCAAAAAAGTCTTTTCCGCTCCGGTGGGAAAAGGTCATAACGCCAAGCCAGGACAGCGCGGCCATATACACGGTCTGCACCGACTGCGACGCGGCGTACGTCGATGCGGCAATAAGGCAAAAGGCGCTTGGCAGGCTTCTCAAAGAGCGCAACACGCGCCCCAACTGACAGCTAGGCCCTGTAGTGGTGGGACGATGGTATCTTTTTCCAGTTGGCTATGAGCGCCTCGTTGCGTATGTGTATGGGCTCGCTTTCTATCCGCGAGCGCGCAAGCTCGACGTACTCTTTTACCATGTCAATTCCGATGTAGCGCCTGCCGAAATGGTGCGCCACCTTGGTCGTCTGGCCGCTTCCGTTGAACGGGTCGAGCACGACGTCGCCCTTGTACGAATAGACCTTCATCAGGCGGTACGGTATCTCCTCGGGGTACGGGCACGGGTGGTCGATGTATCCCGGCGGGACCGGCGCGATGTGCCACACCGAGTTTGCAATCTCTTTGGTCCACTCCTCGTGCGTTGCAGGGAGCGCCTCTTTGCGTTTTCTCCCGCTGTTGACGTCTCCCTTTCTCAGGACGAGTATGAACTCGTGCATCACGTTTGCGCGGTAGTATTTTGGGTATGGGTTGAGGACGAACGAGCCGTAGCGGTTGGTGCCTCCTGTGACCTTGTGCCAGATTATTTCCTCATGCAGCTGCCACTTGCCGAACGGCTGCACCAGCCTTGAAAGCAGCATGTGCGGCAGCGGGAGTATGGTGCCGTTTACGACCTCGTTTGCAATCACTACGCAGCAATAGCCTCCGTCCTTTGTGACGCGGTAGACCTTGTCGCCAAAAATGTCGGCCATCTCGTTCAGGTAATCGCCTGTTTCAACACCGGCGTTTCCGCGATAGTAGCCTCCGCTTCCGGACGCGTGCATTTCATAGTTGATGGCGTTCCGGTAAGGAGGCGACGTTATCGTCAATTGAACAGAATTCTCAGGAAGTCTGTCCAAAATGTCCTTGCAGTTTCCGAGAAGTATCTGGTTTGTCAGTTGTTCTTCCTGAGCAAGCATGTAGCGAACAACAACGCTTGCCTAGTTCGTCCATATCCCGCATACTTTAGAGTAATAGACCCGCAACTAAAAACGCGCTATAGCTCCAGCTAACTTTTTGAGCTTGCCGCGCGCATGTTGTTTCGAGGCTGAAACAACTCGCGCTCGTCGCAGTTGCGCATGTAAAGACGTAGCTAACCGCAGTCGACTTTACTTTTCGACGATGTACTCGTCCACTTCCATGCCAAAGTGCCTGCCGCTGGCAGGCTTGGCGTAGCCCATGACCTCGTCGCCGGGCTTGACTTCGGTCACCGACAACAGTTTTCCATCGGGCTTCATCAGGCGTATCGTCTCGGCGTTCTGCAGGATGACGGTCCCAGTCTCGCCTTCGATTTCTGCGCGCAAGAGGCGCAGGGGCCGCGTCTCTATCTTTGACCTGCCGACCGTCGCGCGCCTTGACTGGCCGTCCTTGTTGACAATCCACACCTCCGTCCCGGATTCAAGCTCTGACAGGTAGCGGGTGTTGCCGTCAGGCGTTATCGTGTAGCAATAGACGGCGCCGGCGTTTACGCGAAAAGGCCGTGGCGACGTAAAAGACGAGCCGACCGACTCGTTGTGCACGAGCAGCATAAAGTTGGACCTGCTTCCGATGAGCATCCCCTCGCCCATACCCATCATCGAGGCGGTGTCGACGCAGACGCGCTCGCCAGTGCCCACGTCCTTTACCTCGGTTATCCTGGCGACCTTGATCGGGAACCGGACGGTTGAAAGCTGCTGGCTTGCCTTTTCCACCTCGTCTTCGCTGTCTGTCGAGAGTATGACGCCGTCGACTCCAAGCTCCAGCACCGAGAACATGGTCTTGACCTCCTTTGACGAGGATGCAGTGGTGTAGACCTTTGTCTTGGACTTGTGCAGCTTGGCGATGATGTTCTCAAGCGGGATTATCTTCCAGTCGCTTGCGTCCACGACCACGAACGATGCACCCTCTGCTTGCGACGCGCGCTCGATCTCGTCGACGTCGGCGTTGCTCAGCACTTTTTTGTAGTAGCCAAAGGTCTTGCCTGCGGCCTTGGCAGCCTTCATCTGGTCAAACGTCTTGCATATCACAAGGTCGGCGTCGTTTGACTCGAATATCGTCTGGAATTTCTTGCCTGCCACAACCTTGGGGTCGGCGTTTAGCATGCTGACGTTTTTTAGCTTTGAGAGGAATTTCTCAAGGCCCGCTTTTGCGACCGTAGGCTTTACGATTAGCTCTTTGCTCTTTGCTGCCTGTTCAACCAAGCTGCTTTGCAGCCTCCTTGGCGCTCTTGCCCTCAAATATCACCTTGTGCAGGGCGCGTACCATCGCAGGAGGATTCTTGTGCTGGAAAATGTTCCTTCCAAAAGTCACGCCCTTTGCTCCTGCCTTCATTGCACCGGCACACATCTCCAGTATCTCAAGGTCGGTGGTCGCCTTTGGCCCGCCGGCTATTACAAGGGGCACAGGGACGCTCTTGACGACTTTTCTGAACGAATCAATGTCGCCAGTGTAAACTGCCTTGACAATGTCGGCGCCTGCCTCGGCTCCCACCCTTGCAGCGTGCGCTACAATCTCTGGGTCGTGCGGGTTCTTTATCCCCTCGCCGCGCGGATACATCATTGCCACAAGGGGAACGCTCCATTCGTCGCACTTGTCGGCAATCATGCCCAGTTTCTGGAGCATCTCCGGCTCTTCCTTGGCACCAATGTTGATGTGAAGAGATACTGCGTCGGCTCCAAGCCTCAACGCCTCTTCGACGCTTCCCATGAGCATCTTGCGGTTTGGCGCCGGGCCAAGTGACGTGCTCCCGGAGAAATGAACGATAAGGCCTATGCTCGTCGGCCTTGGCATGGTCTTGACAATGCCCTTGTTGACGAGAACGCAGGTGAGGCCGGCGTCTTCGCACTGGTAAATCATGCCATGAGCGTCCTCAAGACCCCTGATGGGCCCATTGCTTATCCCGTGGTCCATCGGGATGCACAGCATCTTGCCGTCTTTGAGTATCCTGCTGAGCCTTACGTCCCTGCCAAACACCATGTCTGAATAAAGAGTGAATCTTTTGGTCCTACTTATAAAACATCTTTTTGCCTTGAGCAATGCCTCAAAGGCCCGGAAGCGATCAAGGGTAATATTATTCCGGACCACTCACCATAAATCGTTTATAGTCGAAGCCCGTCTTTTATCGGGGGCATGAAGTCTTTGCGAGATCTGCGCGAAAGAAAGGACGATTCTGACGCAGCAGCAACTACTACAGGGCTGAGTAACCCTTATTTTCATTTTGATCCACAATCAAAGCAGATTAAAGATTCAGTTTTCAACTGCAGGGGAATAATAATCAATGAAAGATTCTGGAACAGAATCCGCGACGAGCTGATGGAGCTTACAAAGGAGGCCGGCCCCGTCATACTGTACCAGCTTGGGCTAAGTTATGGGCTTGAGGTGGGCATTCAAGGCAAAGAGGCCGTCAAGGACTCTGTGGCTGCAATCGATTTCCTAGAGTATTATGGCCTGTTGGCTGGCTGGGGACGCTTTGAGACATCCAAACTGCAGCTAAGCCAGGGGCAGTTAAATGGCTCTGCCGTTGTAAAGATATTTGATAATTTCTTTGCGCACGCTCCCCAGAATAGTTCTGGAAACCCAAGCTGTTTTTTTGTTGCCGGCCTGCTGGCAGGAATCACTGACGGGCTGTTTGGCGGCCACCACAACTGCCTGGAGGAACAATGCATTTCTGCAGGATCGAAATGCTGCCAGTTTGTGGTTGCAAGAGCATCTTCGTACTAGCGGCAGCAGAACTACTCCTGTGATGATGTGATTCTTTTGTACAATGATAATAATGGTTATTGCTGAAAATGGTCAGGTTTTTTAGAACGAATGATGTCAAGACTGCATACATCATGAGTTACGAGCCGGACGACGGCGGAGGGGGCATGTTTGCCAGGACATCGGGCAAGAGGCTTGCCATCCTGTTTGGACTGGCGTTCTTTGGCGCATTCATGCTCATACAGGTGGTACAGGGCTTTCCGCTTCGCGACATCCTGATAAGGGAGAAAATCACCGAGGAGAGGGCCATTGCAATAAAGCAAGGCGACCTGTGCGTCATTGACACGCCCGACCACCCACGCGAGATAAAGAACTGCCCGTATAACGTGGGAGACCGCGTAATTGTCACTTATAGCAAGAACAATGCGGCAATAGAAGCGCACAGGCTAGCTGGCTAGCTAACTAGCTCGCAGAACGCCTTTAGGTTCTTGGCGTCATCTCTCTTTTCGTCGACAGGGGTCTCCATTATTATTGGCAACTGCGCAATTGCCTTGTGGCCTAGAAAAGCCGCGATGCCTGCCCTGCCGATGTTGCCAAGCCCGATGTGCTCATGCCTGTCAAGGTTTGAGCCGAGGGCGCCCTTTGAATCGTTTAGGTGCACCACTTTTAGTTCCTTGAAGCCTACTGACTTGTCAAATGCACCTAGTGTCTTTACAACCTGTTCGGATGTTCGCAGGTCATAGCCGGACGCAAAAGCGTGGCACGTGTCAAGGCAGACTCCCACATCATTGCCGTCCAGCTTGTCAAGGATTGTGCGCAGCTCCTCAAACGTCGCGCCGATGCTGTTTTTCTGGCCAGCGTTGTTTTCCAAAAGCACGGTCACGCCCTCGCCTTTTTTCTTGGTCTTGTCGCGGGCGGTGGTGATGGCGTTTACCAGCTGGCCCATGCCGGCTTCCGTGCCCTTGCCCAGATGGCTTCCAAGGTGTATGACCAGGTAGGGAATGCCAAGCTCGCCTGCGCGCTGGATCTCGCCGGCAAGCGTGTCTACAGATTTTGTGTACATCTCGCCGGAAGGCCCCGACAGGTTGGGCAGGTAAGGCATGTGCACTACAGTCGAGGTCCTGTCGATGCCACTTGCAGCCATCTTGTTCCTAAACGCTGCCACATCGTTAGGCGCCAGAGGCTTTGCCGCCCACCCGCGTGGGTTTCGGCTGAATATCTGAAACGCGCTGCAGCCAATCCCTTTAGCATTGTCCACGGAATTTGATATGCCTCCTGCGATGGAAACGTGAAAGCCCACCTTGTAGCCGCCGTTCATTTGCATGTACGCCCGCTAGTCTGCGAGTGCGCCGGCTACTAAAAAGTTATTGCGATGTCGTTTTATTGCAGTTCCGCAAACAGCTAGCCGTAAAGAAGTTGTCCATCAAGATGGGAACTGGCGACCTTGCCAAGTACCCCTTCCTTAATGAGGCAGGAGAGTACCTGCGCCAGTCTGGGTTTGGCTGGGACGAGCTTGACCGGCCCGACACAAAGGACATCATCGAGCGCGCCGCAGAGCGCGTCAGGATAGCAGCGGCAGGAAACGTCTATGAAAAGCTTGACCGGTACGAGACGGAGATCCTCACCTTTATTGTCACGCTGATAATGGTCAAGTCAATTGGCCTGGAGCCAGTTCTGAGAAAATACGCCCTTGCAGAAGCAAGGCGCGCAGAAAAGTTCCTCACCGACGACTTGAAGAAGCAGAGCGACGCGCAAAAACGCGCCCTGTTTTCCAAGATATTTGAGGACCTTTTTGGGCTAAAGATAGACGTGACTGAAGATGGCAGGCTCTTCAAGGTCAAAGTCACGGACTATTTAATGCGCTCGTCGCACTTCCACGAGCAGGAATGGAAGATGATAAACAGGCTCGTACAGGGAGGCCAGGTGTTTCTCGACGCCGACGAGACCGTCAGGCTGGTGCGAAACGAGCTGTCGGTTCTCATTACAAGCAGGGTGAGGGCCATGAACCTCCCGACGCTCCCGCAGTCGATAAAGCAAAAGGTAGAAGAATTGAGGACAGAGCTTGCCCCGCGGTACGAATACAGGACCTATGCGGTGACGGATTACCCGCCGTGCGTCAAGCACGCGCTGGAAGTGATGGCCAGGGGCGAGAACCTGCCCCACTCTGCCCGGCTCATGCTTGCAACCTACATGCTTGCAATAGGCAAGCCGATAGACGAGATAGTAGAGATGTTCAAAAACGCGCCGGATTTCAACGAGCGCATTACCCGCTACCAGGTGGAGCACCTTGCAGGGTCAAAGGGCAGCAGGACGAAATACTCGGTTCCATCGTGCGAAAAGTTGCGCACTGAAAACCTCTGCTTTGCGACGGCCGAATGCAACGGCATCATCAACCCCGTGCAGTTTGGCAGGAAAAAGAGGAAATAAATAAAATGAGCAAAGGTGCAACAGCGGCGGCAGACGCGGTAAGGGCGGCTTTTCGCGAATACTACTTTAGGCGATCCAAGATGATAGAGCCGCCAAGCGATGTTGAAAAGCGCGAGTTTGGCTACATGCAGTTTGGAGGGCATGGCATGGTGCGCCATCTTTCATTCAAAAGCATGGGCGAGCTGGTAGCCACGCTCATCACGCAGGTCCCGTCAGACGTCTACTGCTCAAACGCGCTCTACCGCTTTCCAACGCTTGCAATGCAGGAAAAACAGTGGCTTGGAGCCGACCTGATATTTGACATTGACGGCAAGGACCTTCAACTGCCATGCGTGCCGTCTCACTCGTATCCCGTATGCGCAAACTGCGGCCAAGTTTCATCCCCCCTTTTGCCAGATGACAAAGAAGAATATGCGTGCAGTGCGTGCGGCAACAAAAAGGCCGAGCACATAGTCATCCCATGCGCCAAGTGCATCGACGGATCGAAAAAGGAGGCAGGGCGCCTCTACGAGTTTCTGACCGGAGACCTTGGAATCGACAGGCAAAACATCAACACCTATTTTTCAGGCAACAACGGCTTTCACTTTCATGTGCAGGACGACGCCTACAGGCCCCTTGACTCGCAGGCGCGCTCTGACTTGGTGGGATACCTTGCAGGGGTTGGCCTCCTCGCAGAAAGCGTCGGCGTACGCAGGGCGCCTGGAGGCGGCGACCTTGCCTTTGTCAAGTTCCCAAGGAGCGGCCTTGGATATGGATGGCGCAAAAAAGTTGCCGACAAGTTAAAGATAGACACCACCTCGACTCTGCGGCTGACAAACATTGTCAAGGAAAAAGGCGGATACGCCGGCTTTAAGGCAGAGCTTGACACGATGACTCGCCAGCTTGGCGTAAGGATAGACCCGCAGGTCACGACCGATGTCCACCGCGTTTTTCGAATGCCCGGAACGCTCAACAGCAAGAGCGGCCTTGCAAAAGTCAAAGTCAGCGACCTAGAGTCCTTTGACCCGTTTGCCGACGCTTGCCTGCTTGGCGACTCGAAGGTGAAAATAAGGCTAAAGGCGCACGCCAAGGTCCGGCTAAAGGGCGAAAACTATAACATTTCCAAAGAAACCGCCGAGCTTCCCGCATACGCGGCAGTGTATTTCATCTGCAAGGGCCTTGCAGAAGCACAGCTTGACAACACATTATAAGACCCGAGCGCGTACTTCACAATTGCTTGTGGGACACGTACAGCAGCGGGGAGGACAAGGCACCCCGAGCCGACGTTGGCAGGCTTGTCAAGTGGGGCATCCTCGCAGCGATGGGCATCGTGATATTTGCAGTCGCCAGCAACCAGGCAGTCAACCTGCTCCTCAACTTGACAGAATTTGGAAACGCCTATTCCAAGACGCTCTATTATTCAATTACGTCAGGGCTTGCACTTGCCGCAATAGCACTTGTGCGAGTAAACGTCGCCAGCAGGCACTCCATAGTCTGGTATTCAATCAGCCTCATAGCCAGGTTCGTCAAGAGAAACAGCGACTTTGAGGCGCCGTCCCGGCCCGCCCGCTACTCGGACTTTCACATGAGCCCGCTCAGCTTTGGGCTGTGGCAGGCCACAAAGGTGGTGATCCTTGCCCCGCTCTTTGCCAACATTGGCTTTGGAATGGCAATAGCGTACATGGCGGAAGGAAACGACATCGGGATTTCAAGCGTCGGTTCAATATTCTCCATCCCGTTTGCCACCGTGCCTGCCGACAACGGCGCGTTTGCCCAGGAAAACGTCATCCCTGCGATACCTGTCCTTGCGCTCTTGGTGCCTCCACTGATTGGCGCAATCGGGATAAGGCTGCTTGTCTACGTGGGCGTGTCAGGCGCAGTCAACATCGTGTCTCAGTACATGGTAGACTCGGCAGAGCACAAGCCCAAGTTTCTCTCGTACATATCGACAGTCGAAGTAATCGTGGGCGCGGCCATATTCTGGGCAGGCTTTACCCTCTTTTTCAGCGCAGGCATTGACTTTAACACAAAATACCTGATAGCAGGAGCCCTAGCGCTTGGCGCGGCGCTCATCTTTTACGGATTTATGGACAAAAGGCGCGCCCGCGTTATTATTTATCCGCCTAGAAGGCATGTCTACTTGCGCCTTCTGACAGTTGCCGCAGTCGTGGCAATTGTAGGCTCGATAGTCGCGGTAAACACCAGCATCGCAGAGGCAAAAAAAGTCGAGTGGCGCGGGCCGTACATCTCGCAGGAAATAGCGGTCAACCGCAATATGGCAGAACTTGACAAGGTAAGCGTCGTAAACTATGACGTCAAGCCGCCTTCGGTTGCGCCGGCAAACATACCGCAGATGGTAAACGCCAACCGCGACACCCTGAACAACATCCGGCTCTGGGACCAAGAAGCTGCGACCCAGAAGCTAAAGCCGGAGCTCGGCCAGCGAAACGACATTGTCTTTGCCGACACGGACATGCTGCGTTTTTCAGGCACGATGTACTGGACTGGAACAACCACTCCAAAACTGCCGGACACGGTCGCGCAAGGCACAGAGTGGTTCAACCGGCACCTTGTCTACACGCACGCAATCCCGGGATTCAAGATGCTTGAAGCCGACACTGGAAACATTGTCAGCGAAAGCAAGTTCTTCCCGCAGGAGCGAATCTACTATGGCGAAAGCGGAGACGAAGGGCTGTTCTCCCGCAGCTGGTCGGCGTACCCTGTCGGAAGGACCACAAGCGACGAGATATCCCAGTTCTTTTACAACGGCACCGGAGGCATCGACGTGTCTCCGCCCATCAGCTGGATGTTTGAGCCAAACTTTATGCTGTCATACCCGGACACCCCAATTCACATCATGAGGTACAAGGACATCCACGACAGGATGGACCTGCTGTACCCGTATTTCGTGTACGACTTTGCGTTCAGCAACGACGACACGGTTGCGCCCATATTCCACAAAGTAGGAGTGCTCCCGGTCACCGACGGCAAGAACACGTACTGGCTCATGCCACTTGTGGCGGCGCTTGACACTTCGCACGTGCCTTGGGGCTCGCCGTTCATGCTAAAACTGGTAGGATACTCGCTAATTGACACGTACAACGGCGACGTAAAGATAATAGTGACCGGAAACGACAAGTTCTCTGACATATTCTACGACCAGTACAAGGGCCTTGGCGCTACCCGCGATGTCCCTCACTGGCTTGACCAGCAGATCCGCTACCCGGAGGAGATGTTTATCTGGAAGATTGCAAAATTCAACCGTTACCACGTCACCGACCCCAAGGCGTTCATAGAGGCAAGGCAGTTCTACGACATACCAAAGGACGGCTCTAAAGACATACCTCCTTACTACATCATGACCAAGCCCCAGGGCTTTGACAGTCCCCAGTTTGTAGGGTTCCAGTCGCTAGAGCTGAGCGGCTCGTCCACAAAGAACCTTGTCGGGTACATGATAGTCGAAAACGACCTGTCCACGCTTGGCAAGATGACGTTCTATTCCGTCCCGCTCGACTCGGCTACAAAGCTGATAGGCCCCTCTGCCGCCAAGGAAGCGCTTGAAAAAGACAAGGAGTACAAGAATGTCAAGACGCTCTTGCAGGGCAACCCAAGGGTCGGCGAGAATATACTGTACAGGATAGGCGACCAGGAAGTGTATTTCATACCCGTATACACCGCAAACACTTCGGGTGGAGTCGTCTCGCAGATAGGCACCATTGCGGCCGTGGGAGCGTCAGTCACGGGCACGTTCAACGTGGGGCTCGGCGACAACCCCGTGCAGGCCTTTGAGAACTATTTGCTAAAAGCTGCCGGACAGCAGCCCACTGATGTCACGCCAGGTGGCCAGGGAACAACAACAGGCGGTGGTGGCGGTGGAGCGCCTGCACCTACGACTCTGGACGTGCAAGACAGAATAGATGCCATAGAGCGGGTCTTTTCCGATGCCGGCGTGCAGGTTATCAAGCCTACTGCCATCTCGTCGCCACTAGAGTTCAAAGAAGCGGGAGCCACGTACAAGGCCGATACGGATTTCAAGCTGGTGCAGGAAGCAATAGCCAAGTTCATGCAAGACAACCCGCCGGATAACGGCAGGGTGTATGAATGGCAAGATGAAAACAAGGTGAACTTTGGCGTGCTCAAGGTTTCCGGCGGAATAGTCGAAAACCACTACATTTCAATCGAGGTAAGTTGATGACATCACCGCTGGCGACGCTGGTGGTCGACAACCTGTCGCCATTTACCCCCGACATACTTGCGTGCCTTGACAAGCTCGGCACAACATACGTCTACAGAAAATATTCAGAGGTGACGCAGGACGACTTGACAACGAAATGCAAAAGGGTAATCCTGTCTGGAAGGCGCAGAAACGACCAGGCCATAAACGCTGCAAACTCGCAAATAGTGAGGCACTGCCATGATAACGACGTGCCACTTCTTGGAATATGCTACGGCGCAGAGATAATCGCGCTGACGCTTGGAGGCTCGATACGCAGGATGCCCTCGCACTTGCATGGACAGATAGAGATCACCGCAACATCGCCAAACCCACTCGTTCCTGCAGAAAAAGACAGCAGGATATCCGTGTACGAAAGCCACGGCTTTTGCATAGCCCGACTGCCCGAAGGCTTTGTACGCCTTGCAGGGTCAAAGTACTGCGAGTACGAGATTTTTGCGCACAAAACAAAAAAGATCTATGGCACCCAGTTCCATCCTGAAAAGAGCGGGCCGGACGGCCTTGACCTCCTTGAAAAATTTACAAGGATTTAGAGAGGGAGAAGGATTTATTTGCCCTGCGAGAGTTGACACGAAGCATAGTTGGAATCTTCGCAGCCAGAGCACTTTATCTCACTTCCGCTTGTAAGCAAGGGCGAAGAAAGCCCGCGGCTCCCGCTTGCAATCAACGTTGTTGCAAAATACTGGGGCGAGGACCTGGCGGCAGCAGAAGAGGGATCACAGCAAGGACAACAGCAACAGGCGCCAAGGGGCGCGGTCATGATAATAGACGGAATAGAACTTGCAGAAAGCCACGGGCTCGCCTGCTATGTTTTCAGGGGCTCGCTCAAAGACATCAAAAAAAGAATAGACCAAGGCATACCACCAATTGTGGTGATGCCGGGCATCCACGACATTGCCCAGCATGCAACAGTGATCTCTGGGTACGACCTTGACGAGCGCAGGATCCTGACATACGTGCCAGAGCCGGACACAATAGGCGCAATCCCGGAGCAAAAGTTTGAGCAGGACTGGGAGCAGGACGACATGACAGAGATTATCCTGATCCCTGCAGACATGAAAAAAGACTTGATGAAAAACGAGGACTTGAAATTTGCAAAGTCCAACAGGGCGTGCTTTGAGGCAGAACGGCTCAGGCAGGAAGGCAAGACGGAAAAGGCAGTAGAGAAACTGCGGCAGGCAGCCGAGGCAGAGCCGGAAAACGCGCAGGCGTGGTCGCAGCTTGCCGGCATCTACAACGAGCAGGGCTCAGAGCAGGCAGTTGTCTGCTATGAACGCGCCATCAAGACAAACCCGCGCTACTACCTTGCCTACAGGGGGCTTGGCAACTATTACCTGAAAAAGAAGGACTATTCTCTTGCAGAAGCGTACTATACCAAGGCAATAGGCATCAACCCTACGCGCTATGGCCCGATATACAAAAACAGGGCGGTAGCAAGGATGCAGAACGGCAACAACGCCGGCGCCAAAGAAGACCTGGCAAGATACCTAGAGCAGACGCCAAATGCCGCAGACAGGGAGAGTGTCAAAGAGGCAATAGCGCAGCTCTAAGAAGAAAGGAGCACCTCGTAAAACGTCTCCACTACCGGAGGTTCTGACACGATTCCTTGCAGCCTCTGCGAGAGCGCCCGGATGTACGGCTTGGCGGCGTGCTCTTTTAGGGCCTGCATGTTTACCCAGATCTCGTCAAATACGAGGTGGCGAATGTCGTTTGTGTCTTGGTGCAAAATGTAGGCTATGCACCCAAGCTCGCTCCGGGTAGGTTCTACAAGCGACATAAGGATCTGCTTTAGCGCTTCCTGCTGCCCCGGCTTTGCCTTGAACGAGGCGATGACTCGGACAGATTCGCTAGTCACGAGCTTGTATTTTTCTGGGTCTGTTGTAGGCTTCAACGATATTTTGTGACAAAAGGCAGGACATTTTTATCCTTTATCCTGTCATCACGACATGGGCCTGTTCATCAGGGTGTCTATTGCCTGCGCAAACTCTTCCCTTGTCAGCGGCGGGATGCTGGCGACTTGGATGTTTTCTCGTATGTGTTCAGGGCTTTTCTGGCCTAAAAGGGGTGCAACGACAGACGGGCTTGAGCGCAGCACCTGCACAAGTTTTGCCACTTTGTTGTTATCACCGACTCCAACATAGTCGGGTATCTGGGCGCGCAAGAGCCTCCCCTGAAACAGGGGCGCACTTGTAAACACGCCTATTCCAAGCTTGCCTGCCGCTTCAAGTATGGTTATCATGTCGGTGCCCGCCGGCTGGTTCTTTAGCAAAAGCGCCTCGCTGTAAGCAAGGTTGTACGGAAGCTGGATGAACTTGAAGCCATGGCTATCACCGCCAACCTCGCGTGCTATCTTGACTGCGTCTTCAAGTGAAAAATGCTCTTTTTCACCCTTTGGGACCCTAAAGCATGTCCACGTGGCCATGCCATAGTATCGCAGTTTCCCCGCCTTGCGGTACTTTTCATACAGCTCGAAAACCTTGGCAAGCATCTCTGCAAACGTCTTTCTGTCGACGTCTTCGTGCCAGCTCTCAAACGCGTTGTGAATGTAGACAAGGTCGATTGTCGAAAGGTGCATGTTTGCAAGCGATTTTTCGATGCATTTTGCAAGGTAGTTCGGGTTCATCACGTTGTAGCCAGAGCTGATGTCGTCTGCTGTCATGACATCGTTGGCGATGTACATCCTGTGCATGTATTCCATCACGTCGACGTTTGGAAAGTCGCCGTCGTTTGTGATGTAGCCGTTCTTTGTTGATATAAAGATCTGGTCGCGTGATATCTTGCCCTCGCTTGCAAGTCGCAAGAGCGCCCGGCCGATGCTTTTTTCTGATTTCATGGCGCGGTAGTTTATCGCTGTGTCAATGACGTTTATTGCGCCGGACATGACCGACTCGTACACGGCGTTTTCCACCGCAATGTCGTCTTCCTTTGTGAGGTCGCCAAGGTAGGTGCCCATGCCGATGCTTGACAGATAAAGACCGTCAAACTCGCGGAAATGCGTTGCAGGCAGGCCCTTTTTTGATACGCCATAGCTTGCGTATTTTTTTGTCCCTTCCGGCGTGGCGTGGCCCTCGATTACCTTGAAATCAGCAGCAGATGATGACACGCATTTGCGATCGCCTGCGGCAATAATAAATGTGTGCTCCCCTGAAGGGAGCAAGCCTTATCTTGACAATTGAGCTAATACAGAATGTATAATATGGCGCTGGACCCAAACGTGCTGAACCCGTACGTGCTTTTGGACCCGGCAATTGCGCCGATCGCAAGCGCCGTGTTTACGGCTGCATCCATCGCGCTTTCACTTGCCATATCATGGTACTTTTTCCGCTCGTACAGGTTTGCAGGGTTTGGGTATTTGCTTGGCCTGCCGGCAGGATTCGTGTTTCTTGCCGCGTCGTTTGCGTTTGAACACGCAGGCTTTATGTACAGCGCAGACCCGCTCCTGTACCCCGCGTTTTTCTGGCTGCAGCTGGCGCTCCAGTCAGAGGCCCTTGCACTCATTGCGATTTCCTACTTTTTCAAGAACGCCGGCGAGCAAGAAGGCCACAGGCTTGGCATAAAGGACGCTGGCATGATACTGCTTCCCTTGGTGATGGTGGCACTGCCGTTTCTTCTGCCGACGTCAGAGATTGCAAGCAAGCCGTACTTTAACTACGCCAAGCTGGCTGATTTCAGCCTCTACATGCGCGTGTTCAACATGGCGGTGCTCGCGTACATATTCACAAACGCCGTGTCATCGCTTGCAAAATCCGGCATGGTCAAGATGCTGTACGTGCCTGCCGCGTTTGCGCTCCTGTGGCTTGAGCAATACTCGCTTGTAATGGCGTACTTTGACAACAGCGTCTTTGCGTTTGCCGGCTCGATAATTGCAAGGGTCGGCGGGCTTGCGCTCTTTGCATACGTCATGCACAGCGCGACTTCAAAGAGGAGGATAGAGGTTGAGGCAAGAAAAGCGACATAAACTGCAGTTGTTCTACGAGATCCTCTGCGCCATCGAAGATGATGCGGCGCACAACGAAGTCGCAAGGCCGACCCACGTGCAGCACTCTACGCGGCTTTCGTACGACAAGATGATGAACCACTTCTCAGAGCTTGAGGTAAAGGGCATGATACACAGGGTGAGCGGCCTCGTCGCAATCACGGCAAAGGGGAAAAAGTTTGTCGAGCAGTACGACGAGCTGACCCGGCTTATCGAAAGCGCCGGCCTCTAGAACAAGAGGCTGACTGCGAGCACAAAGCCGGTTATACGCGAGTACGTCACGGCAGAAGACATGGCCGGCACAAACTCTTGCGCACTTGCGGGGTTTTTCCTCACTGCAGAAATTGCCTTGATTGCAAATGGAAGCGACGCAAAGCTGGCAAGCGAATAGACCTTTGTAAAGCCGAGGAAAATGCCTGCCACTATCAGGGCGTACGCCGCAATGATGAAGATTGGAAAGGCTTGCACTGCTTTTTGCTTGCCCATCAATATCACAAGCGTCCTGCGGCCCTTTGACTTGTCGGCATCAAAGTCTGGAAAAGAGTTGACGAAAAGCACCGTCGCCGACAAGAGGCCGACAATGACGCCGACAAAAATCGCGGCAGGGTCAATCAGGCCGGTCTGCACAAAGAACGTGCCAAGCACTATCATGGCGCCCTTTATTGCGACAAACAGTTCTCCAAGGCCCGAGTTGACTATTGAAGTCGAGTAAAAGTAGATGGCAACCACGGCAAAGCCAAGTATGGCTGCAATTGTCACGCCGCGTACTGCGACAAAATACGCGCCGACTGCGCCTCCCAAGATAAGAAACATGACGCCGGCGGTGTAGACTGCCTTTGGGGTAAGGACGTTCTCGGGAAGCACGCCGGTCCCGCCGGAGAACTTTGTCCTAGTCGTCGCCGAGTCGATGCCCCGCTTGTGGTCCCAGTAGTCGTTGAGGAGGTCGACGCTTGCGTGCAGGCACGCGACACCGGCGTAAGTCAGGCCGGCGTACAGCGGGTCAATAGTCCCAGACTTCCAGTAGGCAATCGCCAAGCCGTTTGACACGGCAATGACAGACGCAAGCAGGAACCTGATGCGTATGGCCCTAAGCCAGCTGGAAAGCAACACCAACTACAAGATCTTTAGCAGACGCGGTGCCTTCTATGTTTTTTGAAAAGGTTCATTAATGATAGTTTTGCATGCATTTCCAATGGCAGAGGCATACATTCTCATCAATTGCGAACTTGGTTCTGAAGACAACGTCATCAAGGAACTGAAGGCAATATCCGGCGTCTCGGAAGTAAAGGGCGTCTTTGGAGTCTATGACATTATCGCCAGAGTGAACGCGTCAAACGACGAGGACTTGAAAAAAGCTGTCGGCAAGATCCGCGGCCACCACGGCATCAAGTCAAGCCTCACCATGATGGTAATAGAAGGACAGGGCACGTAGAGCTACCTGCCCTCCCTCCCCCCTCCGTGCTACATTTCTTTTAAACATCCTGCGATAAACAATTCTTGCCTGTAGAACGTTGCCAACGATTCTTCCCAATCCCCCGATTGGAGTGTTCTACAGGCTCACCCCCGATCTATGGCTCGATTACGCCGGTGGTTTCAAGAGGCTTGCGGCCCATGAACCCTTCGTCCTTACCGTGCCAGAACTTGATTTCGTCCTCGCCGGCCTTCCAGCACAGCCACACCTCCTCGTCAAAGCGCTTTGAGGGAAAATCAAGCAGCCCCTCGTCCACGCTCTTTAGCATCACGCCCGTCGCCTCTAGCGTCTCGATAGCCTTGTATAGGTTGGTAATTGCGGTGTTTAGCTCTTGCTTCTTTTTCATAAAGCGCTCAAAATCGCTGCCAGAATCGACTATCATTTGCAGTTCCTGCTGGAGCACCATCACATGGTTTTTCTGCGCGACAATGCCGGCAAACATGCGCTTTACCTCCGGCAGTGCCTTGTTTGCCGTCTGGGGCGTATAGAGCGTAAACATTATTCACCCTTGAGAGCGGCCAGCATTAATTTATGCCTAGCGCACCTTTTTCTAGATGCCGTACGTGGCCTGGCCGCCGCTGCCGTCTCCGTCGCTCTGCGCTTCAACCGAGGTCTTGTCCCTCTCTTTTGCCCTTGCGACAAACGGCTTGGCGGTGATGGGCGCCATTATCGTAGTCGCAAAGCCTATGGCGACTGCTACCGAGAACAGCGTAATGTCGATGATGCCGGCGGCAAAGCCTATTGAGGCTATTACAAGTTCAACCATGCCCCTCCCGTTCATGAGAAAGCCGATTGCAATGCTCGTGTCCTTTGAAAACCGCACAAGCCTTGCGCCAAGGTAACTTCCGCCTATCTTGGCCGCTACTGCCACTGCAAGGAGCGCCAAAAAGAGGGGTATCGCGTTTACAAGCGACTTTAGGTCCATGTCGATGCCAATGATTGCAAAGAAAATGGGCGCAAAGAACCCAAACGTGATGGCAGAGATGATGTTGTAGACCCTGTCAAAGTTCTGCTTGCCGATTATCTCCTTGTAGATGATAAGGCCGGAAAAGAAGGTGCCTATGACAAAGTGCAGGCCGATGTCTTGCGCGATGAGCGATACTGCAATTGTGGTTATCAAGAGTATGCCAAACGCCGCCTCCTTTGTCTGCAGCTTTTTGAAATATGGCTCTACCCGGGCAGGCAGCCAGTGGCTGGTGCTGCGCAAGAGCAGGTCAAACAGGAATATCCCTGCAAGGAACGCTGCTATCTTGGCTCCGGACCACGCAATGGCTCCGACGTCCATTACGACCTGACCCGCACTTCCTTCGGCTCCGATCTGGAGGACGATGGAGAGCACCACGAGCGACAGTATGTCGTTTATGACAGCGGCGGTTATCACGATGTTGCCAAGCTTGCTTCTCAGTATGCCAAACTGCATCAGGACTATGGCACTTACCGGCACGGCCGTTATCGAAAGCAAGAGGCCCATAAAGAGCGACTGGGAAAGCGCAAGGCCAAACGCCTGCGCCACCAGGGTCCCGGACGCAAACGGCACGAAAAATGCAATGAGCGAAATCACGATGGCGTACTTGCCCACCCGGCGGATCTCCTTTGGGTCCATTTCAAGCCCGGCAAGGAGCATGAGGAAAAACACTGCCAAATCAGACAGGACGTCAAGGCTGGGACCGTGCTGTACTATGCCAAGGACAGAGGGCCCTATCAGCACGCCGGCAAGGATTTCGCCTATGAGCGGCGGCTGCTTTATGCGCTGGAACAGCTCGCCAAGCACCCTCGCCGCCACGAGTATGATTATTACGCTGACAAAAAGCTCTTCCGCGGCCATGTGGTCTTTTCTGCTGCACACTAGGGAGAGATAACCCTTCTGGACTTTGGTATGCTACTATAGGGCATAGCGACTGCTTTGCACCTGCGGCTTTTTAGGCAAATTGCCAAAGTCGACGGACAGTTTCTCGTTTTCAACGTCCAGAGTCATGGAAAACTTGGACTGCCTGCCTTTTACAAAAAGTGGGCCAGAAAATTCCATTTTCCCGCAGCCTGCCTTTAGCGATTCTGGGATTTGAGGGTTGATGCTGACAGTGTCATTTACCATGTCAATCTTCATGCCAAGGGCCATGTCAAGAAACGCCTTGACGTACATGCCGGCGGACCACGCCTGCAATATGCACGAGTTAAAGGGCTCCGGCCTGTCTCCCCGGTACGTCTCGGCAAACATGCCGTTTTCCTCAAGTATCCTGTCAGCCATCATCCTGACATAGCGGTATGCCGCTTCCCTGCGGCCGAGGCGCAGCTCTGCCAGCGCCATCCACCCGGTAACAAGCGGCCACACCGCGCCGTCGTGGTAGAGCGCCGGCTGGTACTTTAAATCAAGATTTGAAAGCGTCCTGACGCCCCAGGGAGTGGTAATGTCGTCCTTCTCAAGCCTCTCGACTACCAGCCTTGCCCTCTCTTCCTCTGCCACGCCGGCAAGGACGAGCACCAGCGCGTTTGGCCGTATGCTTGCGTCCTTGGTCAGGTCCTTTCTTATCGTGTCAAAGTAAAAGCCGGCGTCCGGCCTCCAGTATTCCTCGTTTATCTTGCGTTTTAGCTCGTCAGCCCTGTGCGCCCACCTCTTTTCGCTTTCTGCGTCGCCGGCAAGCCGCGCAAGGTCGCTTCCTACCACCAAACTCTCGTAAAAGAGCGCCTGGACGTCGTTTGCGCTTTTGCGCCTGTCGATGTGGTCCATCCAGGTCGAGTCCTGTATTGGAAGCTTCATGGCAATGCCGGAAAAGCCGTGCTCGACAAAGCCGTCGTTGTCAAGGTCCTTGTGCAGGCCCCAGTCGACGAGGTCGACTATTTGCTTCCAGCGCTTCTTTAGGTACGCAATGTCGCCGGTGGCAAGTGCGTATTCGCGGATGGCCCATGGAAAGAGAAAGGTCGAATCAGCCGAGCCGTACGTAGTAGAATGTAAAAAGGCCTTGCCGCTTATTATCATGGGAAGCTCGCCCCTTGTCACCCCCGGCACGTTTCTTGCCTGGTGCGATAGAAAGTTGTCAATCGTAGTCCGGGCAAAAGAGTAGTCGCCGATTGCAAGGTAGCCCCGGAGCGACCATCCCGTGTCACGCGCCCAGTAGTTTGGAAAGCGGGGCAGGCCGGCGCATATGCCCTCGCCAAGCCCGTCGTACTCTCCCTTTAGGTATTGCAGCGACGCCTTGGCCTTCTCGTACGCACTCAAAAGCCTGGCCATGTCGTTTCCCGGCGTTGACCCGGACTGCCTCAAAACCACGGTTGAAGACGCATGGTCCCGGAACGACTGCTCGGTTTCCTGCAATAGCTCCTGGTAGTGGTTGCGCATGTGCAGAAACTCTGCAAGCGATCCCCTTGCGCTCGTAAAGCTGCCCGCACCCACCAGCGCGACTTGCACCGGTTCTTTGTTGCCGACTTCTACGTCGTACGACAATTCAGTGTCGTTGTCAAACGAGTTGACGAGTATGTTGCACGGCGAAAGCATCTTTGGCGCTACGCCTATTGTGCCAAAGTATTGCGCCGCCTTTTGGTGCGCGGTCCTGATGTGCAGGCACTGGTTCTTGGTGTCAAAGCGGGCGACGTTGCTCTGCGAGACTGCGGCAAGGCCGTAGCTGGTGATGTTGCCGTCGATGATAAAGTGGATTCGCAGCTTGCGCTTTTTGCGGCTCCCGTTTGAGAGGCCGCCGGTGCTCATGCGCATCTCCATCGCAATGACAAAGCCCCGGCTTTCCGGCGGCACAAACAGCTTGCGCTGGACCTCGATGCCGCCCAGCTCGTGCCGGGTGGTAAGCACGCCGTTTTCATGCCTTGACCAGACTACGAAATTTGGCAGGCGCTTTCTCACGCCGTCGTCCATGCTTATCTCGACTATTATCCTGCCAAAGACCCGGGCAGGCGGCACGTACAGCCCGCCGTTGTCGTACTTGACTCCCATCCATTCCCAGGGGGCCGAAAGCGAGCCGTTTGACGAGCAGAGGATGTATGCCCTCTTGCCAGAAAGCGCAAGTGGCGTTGAAAAATTGCGAAAGACCGAGTCAGAGACTGCGACAAGGTCGACTGACAGGTCCGACGGGAGCACTATTCGCTCATTCTGCCGGCCTGCCGTGTCGGAAAAAGTAAACGGGATGGCTATCAGCTCAAACCCTTCCAGCTTGCTCACGAGAGTTATCCTGTGCTTGCCCCTGCCAAGCCACGAGTCGTTTATCACGAGGAACCTTGCGCTCTGGAACGGCTTGAACGCAATCGGCCTGCTGTCTGAAAGCGAAGAGGCGTTGACGATGCTTTCCTGCGTCGCTATGTACACCATCTTTTTCTGCACTGGTATGTCGTCGACAAAGACGTCGAGGGAAACTACGTTTCCGCCAAGCGGCACCGGCGGGTTCAGGAGCGAAAACGAAAACGCCTTGTGCTCCTCGCCCCCGACCACCACTGTAGCGTTCTTTAGGCTGCCCTTGACGTAGGAAAGCGACGTATGTATAGAGTCGAGCGCACGCGTCATGCTGTTATGGTCTGAAAGGATGCATACACGGATATTTGAAACCTTTTCGCGTAATCGGTTAGGATTGCATAACCATTTTAAGCAGTCAAACCATACGCTTGCATGGCATGAAGCTGGACTTTCCCAGATACACTGAAAGGCTTGGAGCCGTAAGCATCCACGGGGTGCAGAGGATCTACGAGCTTGACTCGGGCAAGTCCAAGGGGTTCCTCACGTCCCACCAGACGATAAAGAAATTCGACTATGACGAGATATCCAACATACTCCACGACATGGCAATCGTGGTGCCGGTGAAAGACGAGAAACTAAAGCTGCTCGAAGGCGTCCTCTCCGGCATACCAAACGAGTGCCTCGTGATAATAGTATCAAACAGCCCGAGAAACCCCGTCGACAGGTTCACCATGGAGGCAGAGACAGTGAGGCAGCTTGGCCGTTTCATGGACAAGCGCATGATAGTGATGCACCAGCGCGATCCTGCGCTTGGCGACATTTTCAAGAAACTTGGCTATGACTCAATTCTTGCGCCCGACGGAAACGTCAGGAGCGGAAAAGCAGAGGGCATGGTTATCGGCATGTTGATTGCCAAGATGTACCAAAAGGACTATGTCGGCTTTATAGACAGCGACAACTATGTCCCCGGCGCCGTCAACGAATACGTGAAAATATTTGCGGCCGGCTTTGGCATGGCAAGCACGCCGTACAGCAACATCCGCGTCTCGTGGGTCTTCAAGCCCAAGGTGCGCAACAACTCGCTCCAATTCTCAAAGTGGGGCCGCGTGTCAGAAGTCACCAACAAGAACCTCAACTCGATGCTCTCAGGCATCACGGGCTTTGAGACAGAGGTGATAAAGACAGGCAACTCTGGCGAGCACGCGCTTTCGATGCCGCTTGCAGAATCCCTCCACTACTCCAGCGGCTACTCGATAGAGCCGTACGAGTTTGTCGACATTTTTGAAAAGTTCGGGGGCCTCTTGCCGTCGCACTATCCAAACGCCATAGAAAAGGGGGTCGAGATATTCCAGATAGAGACGCGCAACCCGCACTTTCACGAAGACAAGGGCAAGTTGCACCTCAACGAGATGCTTGAAGCCGCCCTTGCGACAATAGCCGGAAGCAAGATATGCCCGCCGGACCTCAAGGAAGGGCTTGACGACCAGATAGCGCACATGTCCGGCGTCAAAGCGCACAAAAAGCCGGACTACCGCAAAAAGTATCCAGTCATCGAGCCGATAAGCGCCATCCCAATAGAGGAGTTTGGGAAAAACCTCAGAGAAAAGGTCGAGACCTTTTTCAGGTATGGCGGACTAAAGTAAAACAAACGACGGCCCCTCCCTCCCCCCCGCAGTGCCCTACATCTTAAATGCGGCCGGCGGCATACCAGCCTTGTGGTAGCGGCATCGCCAGAAACCAAGCTTGAAGGGCTGGAAGCAAAAGAAGAAAAAGAGAATGAGAATGATGAAAGCAAAGAAGAAAGCGTAGCGCTGTTGATGGAGCAGGACATCGAATGCCCTCGGTGCCACGGCTCGATGGTGCTATGCTCGGACTTTGACAGCCTCTACTATAGCTGCGAAGAATGCGACTTTACTCTGTATACAATAAAAAGATGAGGATGAGGTTTTCTATCCTTCTGCGATCTTTTCTACGGGCTCGCCTGTCGGCAGCGGCGCGTCCCTGTCAACCTTGTACTTGAACACGTCCTTGTAGTCCATTCCCAGGATGATGTTTCTGCCAACCGCAATTATCTTTGACTTGGGGACATCAAAGCGCCAGTCGTAATGTCCCCATATTACCACCTTGTCGTCGGTCTCTTTCATCACGTGGCCAACATGCTCTTCGTCTTGCGTTCTCACGCCCTTGTTGAACAGCGAGCGCGGATACTTGCCTTCGTATGTTGCAAGGTCTATGGGTTCAGGCAGGTCTGTGGCATGGACGTGTTCCTGATCAGTCGGCAGCGGTTCGTTTCTGCTCACCTTGTATTTCTTTACCACCTCATAGAACGGCAAGTCTACAAGCACGTTGGCTGCGGCAAAGCGAATCTTGTCCTTTGGAATATCGTACCTGTCGTCGCCTTCTCCAAATACCACTATCTTGTCAGCTGTTTCTCTCACTACATGACCAATGTGGGGGGCATCAAGTGCCTTTACGCCCTTGTTGAAATATTTTCCAGATACCATATGTCTGCTCATCATAGATCCCGCCTTCCAGCTATTTCTGTTTGATAGAAAAAGTGTCTATATCTACATGTGCGGAAGCAGATTTTTTACAACATCTTGCAACAGTAGCAGAACAAAGAAGAAATAGCAAAAGTATCGTATTGTTCACCGGTTGATTATCAAAAACCGCGCGGACCTTGAAAGGGCGCACGGCAAAGGCGCCAAGATAGTACTTGGCGCTGTCGAGGCCGCGATAAAAAGCGTCGAGCCGGGCATGCTTGTCAAGCGCGCAGTCAAGGCAGGCAAGGACTCGATCACATTTTCAGACATTTACAAAAAGTCCTTTACGATAAGGGATTTCAAGGACGTTTATGTTGTCGGCGCAGGCAAGGCGGCCGGACCAATGGCCGCGGCCCTATCCAAGATGTTGAAAGGAAGGGTCACAGGTGGCGCCATAAACGTTCCAAAAAGAACGCGTCATGCAGCAGCAATCGACCGCATTTCAATCACGTACGCTTCGCATCCCGTACCCGACGAGAGCGGCGTAAGAGGAGCAAAAAGGATTACAGGCGTGCTAGAAAAAGCAAACGAGGATGACCTTGCAATAGTACTGATATCTGGCGGAGGGTCGGCACTTTTGCCGCTTCCTGCAGAAGGCATATCCCTCTTGGACAAACAACGCGTAACAAAGGATCTGCTTGCCTCTGGCGCGTCCATCTTCGAGATAAACACAGTGAGAAAGCACCTGTCAGCGGTCAAGGGAGGCCAGCTTGCAAGGCGCGCAAGGTGCAGAGTAGTTTCGCTTGTCCTGTCAGACGTGGTCGGCGACGACCTTGCAGTCATTGCGTCCGGCCCCACGTTCCCGGACCCGACCACGTATTCCGACGCGCTAGAGATCATCAAGAGGCATAAAATCAGAAACGCAAGAGTCGCAAGGCACCTTGAAAGGGGAGCAGCCGGCAAGATCGCAGACACACCCAAACCGGGCGACCCGCTATTTAGCCGCGTCAAAAACGTCCTTGTAGGAAACAACCAGGTCGCCTGCGAAAGCGCTGCGAGGTATCTTGCTTTGCGGCAAATACCTGCAGTCGAGAGCCTCGGGTCAGAATTTGACGGAGAAGCCCAGGACTTTGGCAGGTTTGTGGCAAGGGTCGCATCTGGCAGGTCCGGCCCGTTTGCACTAGTCGCAGGCGGAGAAACGACCGTAAGGCTTGGAAACACGGCGGCAAATAATGGCAAGGGCGGAAGAAACCAAGAAGCGGCTCTTGCCTGCGCCCTTTCACTCAATGATCCAAAAGGCATAACGGCGGCGTTTGTCGGGACCGACGGGATTGACGGCAACTCCGATGCCGCCGGCGCCATAGTTTCAGACAGGTCTGCAGCAGGGATTGCTGCAGTAGGCCCGGCAAACGTTCAGAACCACTTGCGCAGCCACGACAGCTATCATGCGCTCAAAAAGATGAAATCCCTGATCTTTACGGGCTATACGGGGACCAACGTGAACGATATTGCGATAGCACTGAGGCTCAATACCTCATGACGTGGACGTCGCCAGACACCACGTTTACAGTAGTTCCAGACTCTGTCTCTATCAAGAGCGAGCCGTCGTCGTTGATGTCAGCCGCAATGCCATCAACAAAAGAAGAAGCCTTGCCGTGCTGTGCCTGCGCGACTGACACTTTTTTGCCAAGCATGTCAGAGCGCCGGCGCCACTCTGCAACTATTTTTTCAGGCCCGCCGCTTTCCAGCAGCATGCCGTAAAACCGCTCCAGATGTTCAAAAAGCAGCCTTGCAAGCTCAAGGCGGTTGACATCGTGGCCAAGCTCTTCTTTTAATGAAGTTATGGCTGGCCTGCCCCTCCTGTCGCCAACAATTGTGTTTTTTATTCGCGACGTGTCGACGTTTGCGTTTATCCCGATTCCAATGACTGCATAGTTGACAGTCTCCGCCTCGGCGCTTATGTCAACAAGTATGCCGGCAGTCTTTTTGCCATTTATCATCACGTCGTTTGGCCACTTTAGGGTCGCCAAAAGGCCTGTTTCTTGCCGTACTGCATCGCACACAGCAAGCGCTGCCACAAACGGAAGCATCGTGCTTGCGGCGGTAGGCACCGGCGGCTTTAGCACAACAGACACCCAGACTCCGCCTCGAGGAGAGAGCCACTTTCTTTTCATGCGCCCGCGGCCGCTGACCTGCTGCTCTGCAATCACTACCGCGCCGTGGACGTCCTCGTGCTTTTCTGCAAGCGCAATGGCGATGTTCTGCGTCGAATCGGCGCTGTCACGGTAGACAATTCTGCCCTTTCCCACAAACGACGTTTTTAGAATCTTGGCAAGCTCCCACGGCACCGGATGCGTCGTGCCGCCGGCAAGCCTGTAACCCTTGCCGTGCAGCGACTCGATTTTATAGCCGTACTGGCGCAGCCCGCGCACCTGCTTCCACACGGCGCTCCTTGATATGCCTGCTCTTTTTGCAAGCGACTGGCCGGATGCAAAATCCTGTGATTTTTTTAACAGTTCCAGAAATTCCTGCAGCCGATGGTAACTGTTGTCACCACTTTGCGCGACGCGAACCACATATTGTCACCGGTTCCACTTGTAGTAGACCGTCCCGCCCCTGCACGTCGCATAGACTTCTGACTTGGACTCTTTTAGCGAGCTTGCAACTTCAAGCTCGGCCAAGAGCCCGTCTATCTCATCATCGCTTTTCATCTTAGAAAGCAGGTTCAGGATTTCCTCTCTCGAGTACATCCTCTCTGGGTTTTTCTTTAGTATCTCTGTGATCTCTTGCAATAGCGCTTGTTTGGACTTGGTTGTCATTTCTTTTTCTTTGCCGACACTATCGAAAGCACGTCCCTGTCCTTTAGGTGGTAGTTGGTTGGCAGGTGCAGTCCGTCGCGGGCGTCAAGCGCGTACAGCAGGCCCTTTGCAAGCTCGCTGTGTATCTCCCTTGCCAGGTCTTCTACCGTCGAGCCGGAGCGCATCAAGTAGACGTCAGGAAGCACGTTTCCGTGCTTGTCCGACATTTTCTTGGCGTCTGCGACAGGGTAGACTGCGTTCATCTTTAGTAGCTTGAACACCGCGACGTTTATCGCAAACTGGACGCCGGTTCGCATGTACTCGCCCAGGATGTCTTTGCGTATAAAGTTGAGGGCCCACTTTTGCTTGTCGTTAAGAGGCGTCTGCTCGTTTATCTCAAAGCGTTCGTCGCCGGGTATGTAGCGTATGAGCCCGCGGCTTTCTGCCCTTCTGAGCGTAAGCTCGGCGTCCGCGCTTGACGGGACGACTATCATGTCCTTGTACTCTTCGCGCAGGCGCCGGAAATTGTCAGTGGCAGTCGGCAGGTCGACCTTGTTTGCGACTATGAGCGTCGGCTTTGAAATGTCCCGGAGGCTCCAGCAAAAGTCCTTGCTCTGCTGCGGCCCAAAGTCGTCCAGCGGGACGCTTGCAAGGTTGTTCTGCGCAAGCGCCATCTGCACGTGGTCTTCCCTCACCCCGATGCCGCGGAATACCTCGGTGATTGCCGCAACCGGCTCGATGCCCGAGTCGACGTTTCGCGATATCTTGTCGCGGTTTGCTTCAAACAGCTTCAGATACCACATCACAAGCTCCTCCTCGATGTCTCCCACGTCTGCCACAGGGTCGCCGGAGCCCGGCTCGGCTATCTTGCCCGACGCGTCGATGCTGCCGGACGCGTCGACGATGTGCAACAGCGCGTCAGACTGCGCCGCTATGGACAGGAACTGGTTGCCAAGGCCCTTTCCTTCCCATGCGCCCTTGATGAGCCCCGGCAGGTCCACAAGCTCCACAGGGATGAACCGCCAGCCGTCTATGCAGCGAGAGTTTTTCGGGTTGTCCTGCACGCCAAACTCTTTGTGGACGCATACGGTGATTGCGTGCGCGTTTCCAATGTTTGCCTGCTTTGTGGTGAACGGGTAGTTTGATATCTCGGCTGACGCAAGTGTGGCGGAGTTGAAGAATGTCGTCTTGCCGGTGTTCGTCTTGCCGATCAGGCCGATTTTGATCATGCTCTAGCCTCCCCTCTGTTATTATTTATATACTTCTGGGGATCGCTTGCACGGCAAGAGATTCCGCCAAGGTTTTGCAAGCGGGTAGAATGCCGCATTTGGGGGCTGATAGGGTTGTAATAGCGGCCGATGCTTCTATACTTTTTGAGTACTATGTGCATGTCTGATTTTCTTGTTAAATGTAAGGATCTGGGATAGAAAAAAAAGAGATGAATGGACAAAAATAAAAAATGTGGAAGGGATGTGGCATATGCGCATCCCGGTTTTTACCTTGTCATGTTGCTTTGAGCGCTGCCAGTAGTGTTCTGCTGTATTTGTGGCAAGTGAGCGCCAAGTTCTTCCAGTTTTTCTGGACTTAATATCATGCCGTTAATCGGAGTCGGACCAAAGTGGTTGTCTATCTTGCCGGGGTTGACCCATATTGACATGATGTTGTTTTGGAAGTGAAGGTATCCAGGTACATTTTCTGTGGTGCCTTTTTCAGTAGTTACAGACATGGTGCCGTTGATGGCCGTGACATTGTTGCCCTGAAACAGCACTCCTGATTGTACGAAATTGTAGATGTGGTGAGTGTGGAACATTGTACCATTGGAAAGGAGCACCATGTCAACGGTGGCGTCGAAGCTTTTTACAGTTGGCTGCGTCTGGTTGTTTCCTCCAAATATCGGCTTATCCGTAACCAGTTTCCAGGAACCTGCCGAAAGCCACAGGGGTGCACCTGCGTTACTTATCTGCGTGCTTGCAATGATTCCTGATAGTGTAGAATTACCAGTTGTAGTTTGCTGTTGTGCGAAAGCAGCCGGCAGTAGCGATAATGTTGTTGTTGTCATGACAGCAGAAGCTGTTGTTGCAAGTACTGATGTAGTTACTGACAGCACTGCAGCAAAAAGAAGACTCTTTGCAGCTAGTCCGCGTGTCAGATTCATTTTGCAAAGATATCTCTCGTCTCCTAAAGATATACGCATTTAGAACTAGCTTCTCATTTATCCGACGTCTTTTTCTTTTCTGTAGAGTTTTCAGGTACAGCAAAATCAGTGCAGCATGTGGTGGCACATCATGCCAAGGTAGCCAACAAGGCTCACAAAGCTTCCCAGCATGAACAGGTGGACGCCAAACAAGAGGTTGTTCCTGCTTTTCTGGACGCGCTGTCTTGCAGTACTGTTAGTCGTAGGGACTTGCGCCATGTTCACATTATTAACGCAGAACATGCGGATAAAGTTTCTAGCCATCTTGGTGATGATGAGGGTGCATGTCGCCGGCGCGCTCTAGCGCCATCCTTATCTCGTCCAGCCGCCAGCCTATCTCGCTTGTGTTGTCCTGCGACAGGTCCGAGTCCCATTTTTCAAGCAGTATTTTCGAGATCTCTGCCGCGTGGTACAGCATACCCCAGTATGGGTGGTGCTCGGCCGTAGTGTAGGCAAGTTCCAGTATCTCGGCAAGGCCGGCAGACGCCTTTTTCAGCGCGTCAGATTTTTCCGTATAGACTTTGACGAGGCCGGCATCGCGGTCAATCCCGATCTTTGTCATTATTCCGTCCTTTTCGAGGTCGGAAAGCGCGGACTTGACCCGCTCTGCCACCTGCGAAACGTTCCGGTCTGGCTCCTCTGACATTTTATGTGTAGACTAGCATGTAACATGTTGTTATTTATTATTCTTGCAAGCCATTCCTGCATAGGCAAGCTCTTTTGAGCGTGCATAAACGCATAATTTGAGCACGGCCGTGCATAATTGCGCGTTTGCATGGCTGGCCGGATGCCGGCGAGATCATCATCATGTTGTATGCGGCTCGTAGTATGTACACATACACGTGGTCAAGCCTTAAAAGAAATACTTGTCAACGAGAAGGATTGCGTCAAGTTCAAGCAAAAGTCATGGATTGAAAAGCCTGGATGAAGAGAGAGAGAGAGAGAGATAAACGACATCCTGGGCATCAACGGGTTTGCTTGGCTGTTATACCAGTTTTGGTGTAGGAAGGATATGTCCACCCTAGTATCACGCAGGGCTTGATGGTGTATGTGTGCGTGTGGCTAAAAATTACCAAAATTAATTAAAGCCCGGCGTACACACGCAGATTACAAATAAATCAGCAATAACCGAGTTACTGGAACCATTTTACCAAGTCCTTAACTATTTCGCATCACATTATAGAGAGTAGTGGATTAGAGAGTGTCTGACACAATACTGAACTGGGAATCGATAATTCACAAGAACGCAAGGACAAGCGACAGGGGCGACGCCGGGAACGTAATCGAGATAGAGGAAGACACGATAACCATTGAAAGAGGGCCAACCGCCGAGTACGTAATCCCAAAGTCAAAGGTCGAAGGGTTTAACGGCGCAGAAGTCGCCTTGGATGTCACGCTCAAGGAGCTTGGCCAGTACAGAAGGAAGTAAAAAGAGAGAAAGAACCTTCAAACAGAAATACAATATTCGGCGTATAATAATGCAGGGGCGGTCTGTACGCCGAATATGCCTTCTTTTTCCAATCTATAACGCACATATACACACGTTTTATCGATTTTTCAGTCGCCAAAAAGCCTCTGGTGCTCTTCTAGCATGCAGCGGTTGTACACCACCTTGATGCCCTTTTCCTTGGCGAGTTTTTCTGCCTGCTCGTTGTAGATTCCAAGTTGCATCCACACCACCTTGATGCCGGCCTTTTTCACGGCATCCATCACCACGGGCAGGACGTCGTCTGACGGCCTGAAAACATCGACGATGTCGATTTGATCTGGAACGCTTGAAACGTTCGGATACGATTTTCTGCCCATTATCTCTGGCGCCGTCGGGTTGACAGGTATCACGTTGTAGCCCTGCTCTATCAGGTATTTTGGGACATAGTTTGCCGGCTTGCCGTCGGCCTTGGACATGCCCACTACCGCGATGTTTTTCAGCTTGTAGAATTCCCGGATTTCCGCGTCAGAGCACGAGTCGGTGTTCACAACGTGATTTTCGTCCAGATGTTATTTAAACGCAGTCAAGACATCTTGATCCTGATTCCCACAACGACAACTGCCGCCAGACTAGACGCAAGGACGACAGGCGCCAGAGGAAATTCTGGAATAGTCTGCTGCCTGTTTGTCGTCTTTAAAGCTGTACCTGACTGTGGCGTTTCCAGTTGCGCTGTGCAGCATGTTGTTGGGGCTGTTGGCCTGCTTTGCAGCATTGAATAATTCATTGCCGGATGGATCTGACGAATTTGCGATTATGATATTGTAATTAACATCTTTGAGCGGCTTTATGCTGTCGGGCGCAAAGCAGGAAGGAGTTCATAGATAAGGAGTAAAAATAGTATCCCCTTGTTGAGCACAAAAACCTGACATGCTGTCGTAAACTGTAAAGCTTGGTAGATGGTATAATTTGCCAGCTCCGAGAATGAGCATCGGCAAGATAAGCTAATCATTCGCTGTTGAAATGTCCTATGAAAAGCTAAAGTGAGTCTTACTTGTATATATTATCTCGGGAACAATGCGCCAGCACGCTAGCAGACTATCTAAAAGACTGGTGTTCACAGCCACAAAGGCAGTGGCTTTGCTGGCAGTGTTGACGGCCGCCGTCTTGTCTCCCTTTGTGTACCAGAGTGGGACTGATAGTGCAATGGCTATTGGCGCTGAAGATAATGATGGAATGGTACTAGATCAACAAGCAGCTAGTGGAAAAACACATTTCTTAAATCATCCTAGTCCTGATGCGCCTGACGGATATTCTCTGTTGACCCTTAACACAATGGACACGAATGGCACTTCTATCAGAATTGGCAATGTAACTGTGGCGGATATAAGTGAAAAGTCATCTGAAAATAGTGAGCCACAGAATAGGAATAGTGATACTGTTGATAACGAATCCTCCGTGTTATCCAACAATAATAGCAACAACAACCACCCTCTCACTCCAAAGACATTCCTTCTAAAGGACAATCACCGTTACGACATCACCGTACCAGATCACTGGATTTACAATGGTACGTACTACATGTTTGACCATTGGCTTGGAATAGGCAAGAATGATGAAGTTATTGATGATGATGCTAAAGGTAATGGTTCGGGTTCCACTACCACGTTAAACACACTTGCGGGCAGTAATAATACTACTCTTACTGCTGTCTACCAAGCTGTTCCTATAACGGGAGAGCATTTCTCAGACAAGATCTATCATCAGTTCCTTACAAATAACACTGTGATTACACTAAGCGAGGGAGAATATTGTTGTGTCCCCAATGGCCCTGTACAAATTGAAAAGATATACCCCGACCATGTGGCGCTTAAAGTGTTTGGGTTTAACATAGTCAGGATCATTACTGAGAACGCGACATTGCATGTCGGTGAGAATATCACTGCTGGCTGTGGGGATTCGTGGGTTAACCTGAGGCTCTTAAAGATAAATGATAATGACAATACTGCGACATTCTACAAGATTTATACCGTGACTGGTTGTCCCGTTTGAACATAGATTAAACATTTGATGATAGTCAGAGTATCTTCACGGGGAAAAGAAGAAAAGGGCGTTTTTCCCTTCCCCTCTTCCTCCTTAAGACTTTGTCCTATCTGAATATATATCGAAGTTTGCGGCGTTTGTTCCATTAATATTCCTACTATCTGTCCAGACAGTGTATGCTTCTCTAACAGTGGAAGTTGCTATGCCGTGGTAGTCATCGAGAAACCACGTGTTTCCGGATGTTTGTTTATTTGCACTGTCTACGGAGCTTATCTGCTGGTTGAACCATCCTTCTTGTGACGAGCGGCTTACAAAACTATCGTTGTAGCAGTAATAGTCGTAGGGTCTGTACAGTATGTTATTGGCATCGTTTCTTCTATCATAGGCTGTAATGTGTATAACATTTCTTACTTTAGACGCTACTATGGCAGGCTCCCATTGATCGCGATTCAGTGTATCCTTAATTGGTTGAGAGAAGCTGCAGCAAGTGCTAGCAGTTGCCTTATCATCGATTGGTTGTTTTTTGGATAATTTTCCGGCCAATGAAGAATTACCGCACAATCGGATTTTGAAAAGACTCGGATTGGTAGTGGTATTTAGGAGCCTATCATTCCCGGCAACTTTATCGGCGCGCGGTACGCCTGCACTATTTTGATGTCATGATCCGCAGTCACCGTCACAAAAGTCAGTTGCGTTCCTTCCGGCGGCGACACCGTCGTCTTGTGTCCCGGCGCCATCGTGCCGACAAATTCCGTCGAGTTGCCGCCATAGTTTACCATGACGTTTGTAAGGGGCATCCTGCCCGTGTTTGAAAGGACCACGCGGGCGTTTGTGAAAATCGACTGCTCGTCCTTTAGCGCGTCAACGCTCAGCGAATAGTCCTGTGTGGGCAGCTGCGATGCGTACATGGCGACCACCGCGGCGACTATGATGCCGCCTGCAATCGCGACTACAAAAGCGATCCGCATCTACAACAGATTATCTGCGCTTTTCAATATTTAAGAGCGTCGTCATTATTCGCCCTTTATCTGGGCACGGGTCTTGAACACCGGCTTTATCCCAAGAGGCGCATAGTTGCCGGTCGAGCACGTAAAGCACAGCTCTTCTTCCGGCATTCCAATTGCACTTGCAAGGTTTGAAGTGTCGTTGTACGCGACATAATCTGCGCCAATCACCCTTGCGACCTTGCCTGCCACCTTTTCGTTTGCCTGCTCTTCTGCTCCGTGCTGGTACGCGATTAGTTCCTCCTGCGACGGAAAGTCGATGCCGGCGTAGCATGGGTAGCGTATGGGCGGGTACGTGACTACGAGGCTTATCCTCCTTGCGCCGGCAGAACGAAGCGTGCTTATTATTGACGCAGAGCTGGTCCCCCGCACGATGCTGTCGTCCACCACCACGACGTGCTTGCCCTCGATGACCTCCCGTATCGGGATTATGCCCTTGTTTATCTCGACCCTGTCCGTCTGGTATGGCTCGATGAAACTGCGCATCGAGCCCTTCTTGCTGTACCTGTCCTTCAGCAGGCCCTCCTCAAACGGCAGGCAGGATTCAAGCGCGTAGCCAAGCGCCGCGGGCCTTGCAGAATCAGGCACTGGCACGACTACGTCGGCATCCTGTATCGGGAATTTCTTGGCAAGGAACTGGCCTATCTTTTTTCTTGCCGAATAGACGTTTATCCCCTCCATGATGCTTGACGGGTGCGCAAAGTACGTGTATTCAAACGCGCAGTGGGCGTGCGGCTTTTCAGTCGCAAACTGCTGCGACTCGACCCCCGCCTTGCCCATCTTGACCAGTTCCCCGGGCTCGACGTCGCGGACAAGCTGCGCCCCGACTGCGGCAAGGGCGCACGATTCTGACGCCACCATGTAGGTGCTGGTTTCCTTGTGGAAGCCAAGGACAAGCGGGCGGAACCCCCGCGTGTCCCGCGCCGCATACACTGAACCTTCGTCGGTGAGAAAAGTAAAGCAGAACGAGCCGACCATCTCGCTTTTCAGGATGGACATCGCAGACGCCATGTCGTCTTTTTCGGCAATGTGCATCACAAGGCGCTGGGCCGCTACAAGCGTGTCGCTCATGGTCTGCGGCGTGAACGTGCAGCCGCCCACCATGCCTGAAAGCTGCTCCACGTTTGCAATCGTGCCGTTGTGGGCTATGCACAGGTCCTTGACCTTGAGGGGCTGGGCGTTTTCCAGATTGCTCTTGCCAAAAGTGGAATAGCGCACGTGGCCGATGGCTGCGCTTGACTTGTACTTGCGCACAATCGTCTGGAAATCAGGCGCGGCCTGCGATACAAGGCCAAGCCTCTTGAACGGAGGCTTGTTTGGAATGGCAATGCCCCACGCCTCCTGGCCGCGGTGCTGGAGCGCGCGCAGCATGTCGACGGCAAACGGTATGACGTTGTGTCCGGCAAGCGAAAAGATGCCTACTACGCCGCAGTTTTCATGTACCAATGTTGTTTTTTATCCCCCAAGCACAAGCGGCCGAGCAAGTCATGCCCATGACCGGCAGTAGATAAACGCCATGCGTTAAAAAACGTATCTTGCTTTCTCTCCTCATCATCCCATTATCTTTCCAAGCGAGTCAAAGGCGCCTTGCAGTTTTGATAATGGTAACGATATCTTGGCCCTCTTGCCCTGCACAAACTCTGCCTTGCCGCGTACAGACTTGCCAATCTGGGCAAACTTGACCCCCTCTGACTGCAGCAGCCTGGCAACTTGCTCCGGCTTGGTCGTCCCGACAAGGTAGCGCGAGTGCGACTCTGAGAACAGCAGGTCGTCAAGCCTTGTGCAGGTGCTTGGGACAGAATCCAGCTGCACACGAAATCCAGTGTTTCCTGCAACTGCCATCTCGGCAAGTGCCACCGCAATGCCTCCCTTGCTGCAGTCGTGGGCGCACGACGCAAGGCCGCTTCTTATCAGCTTTAGCACGGCAGAGCCGTTTGTCCTGTCGGTCGCAAGGTCGACTGTCGGAAGCTGGCCTCCTGTTATCCCGTGCACGTATTCATAGTATTCCGAGCCACCCATCTCCGGGCGCGTCTGGCCAACCACAAATATCGACTGGCCTGTGCCAAGCGCAGACTTGGTTATCCATTTTTCATCGTCGATGAGGCCAAGCGTGCCCATGACAGGCGACGGCTTGATCGGGCCCTTGGCAGTCTCGTTGTAAAAGCTGACCTTGCCTCCGACCACCGGAATCTCCATAAAGTTGCAATAGTCGACGATGGCGCTTACCGCCTGCGAAAATGTCCAGAATATCTCTGGGTCTTCCGGGCTTCCAAACTGCAAATGGTCGACCACGCCTGCAGGCTCGGCGCCGGTGCAGATGACGTTTCGGCACCCTTCTGACAGGCAGCCAAGCGTCCCCTGGTACGGGTCAAGGTAGCAGTGCTTTGAGTTGCCGTCCAGCTTTACTGCGGCAAACTTTCCGTTGTCAAGGCGCATGACGGCCGCGTCGGCCGCGCCCGGCTTGGCTACGGTGCGCACGCCCACCTCATGATCGTATTGCTGGTAGACCCACCTCTTGCTTGCTATTGTCGGGTTTGAGAGGAGCGCAAGCAGCGTCTTACCCAAGTTTGCAGGCATTTTTGGGGTCCGCACCTTTTTCAGCCGGTCCAGGTACGCCGGTCTGCTTGCCGCCCTGTCTGCAGGCGGCGCGTGCGCGACAAGGCTTGAGGGCATGTTTGCGACCACGGAATCGTTGTACGTGATTACAAGGTCCTGGTGCCCCTCTGCCTTGCCAAGTACAGAATACCGGATCTCGTACTTGTCAAGTATTGACTGCAATTTTGGCAGTTTTTGCGCGTCGGTGACGTATAGCATACGCTCCTGCGACTCGGATATCATCAGTTCTGCCGGCGTCATTCCGACTTCCCTTGCGTTGACCTTTGACAGCTCGACCTTAAAGCCCCGGCCAAGGTTGTCAGATGTTTCCGACAGGCAGCACGAAAGCCCGCCTCCGCCAAGGTCCTTTATCGCCTTGACGCACCCCTGCTGCACCGCCTCCATCGTCGCCTCCAGCAGCAGTTTTTCAAGGAACGGGTCTGGTATCTGCACCGCCGAGCGGTTCTCAGCCTCCAAGGCGCGTGACGCAAACGACGCGCCGTGTATCCCGTCCCTGCCGGTGGAGCCCCCTGCAAGGACGATGTAATCGCCGACTTCGGCGCGGTTTGAAATGACGTCTTCTTTTTTGCCGTGGCCTATCGACGCGACGTCGACAAGACAGTAATCCTCAAACGACTGGTCAAACTCTATTTCGCCTCCGACCGTCGGGATGCCGATGCAGTTGCCATAGTCTGCAATGCCCTTGACCACGTTTTTGAAAAGCCACTTTGATTTTGCCGTTGTTGCCGACTTTTTGCCATTGCTGCAGTCGATTGGCGCAAAGCGCAGAGCGTCGAGCACCGCTATCGGGCGCGTGCCCATCGACATGATGTCGCGGATAACCCCTCCGACTCCTGTTGCGGCGCCTCCAAAGGGCTCTACTGCCGACGGGTGGTTGTGGCTTTCAATGTGCACCGTGAGAACATAGCCATCGCCGACGTCAAGCACGCCGGCGTCATAGCCGGGGCCGACAAGGACGCGCTTGCCCCTAGTCGGGAGAAGGCGGAGGAATTTCTTGGACGACTTGTACGAGCAATGCTCCGACCACTCGGCTCCGACAATGTCCTGCTCGACTTCGTTTGCCTTTCTCTTTAGCTTGCCCTCAAGATAGGCCAGTTCTTGTTCTGTCAGGACGCCCATGCCTTCTCTCTCACGCAACCGCCTTTTGCTCTTTTTCAAGATAGCTGGCAAGCGACCGGAAAACCGTGATCGCGTCGTTTGCGCCCGTGGCAGAAAGCAGGCTTTCGCTTGCCCGCTCTGGGTGGGGCATCATGCCCATGACGTTTCCCTGCTCGTTGCATATTGCTGCTATCAGGTCAGTCGAGCCGTTGGGGTCGTCGTTTGAATACTGCAAGACAACCTGGTTCTTTTTCCTCAGCTCTTTTAGGATTGCCGAGTCGGCCACGTAGCGCCCCTCGCCGTGCGCGACCGGTATGTCAAACACCTGCCTTTTTGCAAACTGGCCGGTAAAAGGCGTCCTGTTGTTTTCCACCTTGACCTTTGTCCACCGGCAGACAAAACGGAGAGAGTCGTTCATCATTAGCGCGCCCGGCAGCAGCCCAGATTCAACGAGTATCTGAAAGCCGTTGCATATCCCAAGCACGGGCATACCGTCCTTTGCCATCCTCTTTACCTCCTGCACGATTGGGCTGTGCGCGGCGATGATCCCGGCGCGCAGCCGGTCGCCAAACGCAAAGCCGCCGGGAATGACCATGGCGTCATAGCCGGATATGCGGTCCTTTGTGTGCCAGATAAAGTCGGCCTGAATCCCGACAACCTTGTTCAGGACGTGGTGGACGTCGCGGTCGCAGTTGCTACCGGGGAAAACGGCAATGCCGATCTTCATTCTTTTATTCTTTAAAAAAGAATCGTCGGTGCTCGTATTAATATCTTGAGGGGAGTTCCGGAAAAGAGACTGTAATGCCACTACGGCAAGGATTAAATTTTCAGCCTTCCAAGGTAGCTCTTGTGGTAGCCGGCGTAGTCCGCGACATCATGACAAAAGAGATAGTCACAATCGACGCCGACAGGAGCGCCCTTGAAGCGGCAAAACTGATGACCGAAAAGGGCATAAGCTCGGTTTTCATCGTCAACAGGGACGGAAACCCGATTGGAATCGTGAGCGAGCGTGACTTTATCAAGAAGATCTGCGCCAAAGAGCTTGTCATATCGCAGGTCAAAGTCGGCGACATCATGTCAAAAATCCTGACCACCGCAGGGCCGGAGACGGCCATCGAAGTCGCCGTCCAGCGCATGGTAAACCACAAAATTCGTAGACTGCCCATAATGGAGGGAAACAAAGTAGTCGGCATCATCACGGTCACGGACCTAGCCAAGCACCTGCGCACGACGCTATTGCTTGAAGGCGCGCTGCGCGACACTGAAAGCATCGACGACGTCATTGCGACTATGGGCCACGACGAAAAGCACTAGCTAGTCGGCCTTTTGCGCCTTTATGGTGCAGTTGCTGACAACGGGGTTGAATATGCGCAGCTCCTCGCAGAGCTTTTGCACGGTCTTTTCAGCCTCTTTTTCCGAGCCGGCGTTCACCGTCATCTTTAGCATCTTGGCGGACCTGACAGCCTTGACGTCGGAATAGCCGCCCTTGACAACAAGGTCGCGGTGGATGGTCTCGCCTTCTGGGTCGTTGATGTAGGGCTTGTTCTCTATGATGACCTGCACCAGGAATTTACCGTTGCTAGCTCGCGCCATCGGTTGCCTGTAATGCCGGCGGTAATTTAAATACTCTCAAGCATCCTTGACTGGACGCAAAAGCTTTATGAAATTTGGAGCCGCACCAGTCATGGTTGAGACATGGACATTTTTGACGGCATTGCAACAAAACTTGACGTACGGCAATACAGCCCGCAAAACGTTTCTTCGGAAATAAAGCAGAGCGTCCTTGAAGCCGCGCGGCTGACAGGGACCGGCCTTAACACCCAGCACTGGCGGTTTATCCTAGTTGAAGGCAAGGACCGCCTTGCAACTCTTGCAGAGGACAGCACAAGCGGGGGATGGGTGGCAGGTGCCAATTTCGCAGTCATTGTCCTGACAAACCCTGACTACAAGTTCCACATGATAGACGCTGGAAGAGTATTGCAGAACATGCAGCTTGCGGCATGGAACCACGGCGTAGCGTCAGGGATTTTCACGGGGGTAAAAGAGGAAAAACTGCGCAAGGATTTTGCAATCCCAAAAGAGCTGAACATCACGCTCATTGCAGGATTTGGGTACCCTGCAAAGAAACTGGCAGGCAAGAAAAGCCGCGTGCCTCTGAACGAGCTTGTGTATTATGGAAAATACGGCAATGCCGCTGCCTGATTTTTAGCAAATCATCGAGCAAAGCCGCAGCGAAACTATTAATTATGTTCTGAAATTGCCCTAACGTAAGCAGTGGTCACGTAGCTCAGCCTGGCAGAGCGGCTGACTTGTAATCAGCAGGTCGTGGGTCCAAATCCCACCGTGACCTTCCCTATCATGCTTCCCGCCAAATCGCCTTTGTCTTTGCCAGCGTGACAAACCCCACCAGGTACGCGACCTGCACTGCAAATCCAAGTCCAAGCGACCAGTCTGCAGGCGTCGGCAGGCCCATGATGTCTTGAAACATTATCGACGCGTGCGTTGTCGGCACCGCGTACGACAGGTAGCGCAGGCTGTCGCTTGGCAGGTTCGTGACTGGGTAGAATATCGGAGGCAGGACAGCAAGGACGACGTTTACAAACGATATCACCTGCGTTGCGTTGCGCATGTGCAGCATGTGCGACGACAAAAAGAAGCCCATCGCAGACATGGAGCTCCACAGGAGCACTATTGTCGCTATCAAGAGCGGTATCGCTGTCAGCGGTGCGCCAAAGTACACGACGAGCGCGGCAAGTACTGTCAGCGCCGGCAGGCCAAACAGCAGTTCAGAGAGCGCAAGGCCCATCATGTACGTCAGGGGCGAAACGGGCGAGGCGACAAAGATGTCCTGTATCTTGTATTCTGTCTTGTAAAACGAGATGTCCTGCCCAAGCGCAAGGCCATATCCTACGAGGGCCATGACGAGGCTCCCTGCCACCGCATAATGCGTGTACTGGCCGTTGCTGACCACAAAGAGCACGAACAGGAGCGAGAACGGGCTTATTGCGGTAAAGACAAGCGACATCGGGTTTCTCTGCAGCCACAGTATGCCTGTCGAGTACGCAATCAGGCACGCCTGCCTGACAGGGAGCATGGCACTCATCCTTCTTCTTCTGCCTCCTTGCCGACAAGAAACACAAAGACGTCGTCAAGCGTGACTGGCGATACCGTAAACGGCAGGTTCCGCCGTATCGCAAGCTCTGACAGCTCCCGCACGGCAGACTCGAACGCAAACACACGCAGCATGCCGGCTCCCGTGTCCACCACCGACCCGTACGATTTCAGCGCGTTGCTGTCAAGCCCGTCCTTGGCAATGTCCACTCTCGTGTTGTGCGGTATGACCCTGCGAAGCTCCTGTATAGTCCCTTGCGCGATTATCGACCCGTTGTCCACGATTACGATATAGTCGGAAAGCATCTCTGCCTCGTCCATGTAGTGCGTCGTAAGAAGTATCGACCGGCCCTTTGCCTTCCAGTCCTTTATGGCGGACCAGACCTGCCTCCTTGAGACGGGGTCAAGGCCAATGGTCGGCTCGTCAAGGAACAAGAGCTGCGTGTCAACGGCCATTGCCATTGCCACCAGTATCTTTTGCTTCATGCCGCCGGACAGGTTCATGGCCGGCCTGTCCCGGGCGTCCCACAGCTCCAGCTTGCGCAAAAACTCCTCCGTCTTGTCCCTTGCAGACGCCTTGCCCTCGCCCCTTATCTGGAGCCAGTTGTAGACGTGGTCCCACGGCGTCAGTGCCCGCAATGGCCTGCCCTCCTGCGGGACGATGGATATGAGGTTTCGCACCTCCTTTGCCTGCTTTACCACGTCGTAGCCGAGCACCTTTATCGAGCCGGAGGTGGGCATGAGCTGCGTCGCGCACATCCTGACAAACGTGGTCTTGCCTGCGCCGTTCCGTCCAAGGAGCGTAAAGACCCTGCCCGACTCTACCTTCAGCGACACCTCAGAGAGCGCCGGGCGGCTGGAACCCTTGTACATCTTTGTTACGCACTCGGCCTCTATTGCAAGCACAAGGGGATGATACACGCTGCGGTAATGTCAAGTTTTTGACCCTAGAGGCGGACAATAGACAGATTATCGACGACCCTTTTAAGCAAAGGCGCCAAATATACGCATGTCAGGACCAACTAACTGACATCATACATCTGCCCTATAGAAAACCAGACCAATCCCCGGGATGCCCCTGTCAGGCTCTGGCAGGGTGCTTCCTGGTACGATATACAAATAAGCCCCGATTTCCCAACTAGTACTACACATCATGAAAAGAGAATTCATAGTAGCCCGCATTGAAGCTTCCCAAGATGGCAGTCCGTACGTCTATGTCACGTTCAACGACCCCAAAGACTACAAGCCTGACAGGCCCACGAACCCCTTTGGACAGAACACCATGGCGTTTTCTTCCATCGAGGACATGATGAAGAACATGCCAAAGGTGATAGCAAATATGCCAGGCATGTTTGGAGGCGGCCTAACAGACACCCCAATCATGAAGATGAGCATGAAGGAGTACCAGGACATGGGGATAAAGGTTGGTGAAAAAGTCACCATCGAGATCCAAAAGATCGAGTCTTCAGGCATTTAGCGAGCCCTTAATTTAAATACGCATTCAGTGATATACCTGCTGTTTGGAACAGCAAAGAAAGGTGCGCGCAGAGGTCAAGCTGCCACTCATACTTATCCACACCCCGTTTGGTCTGGACTTCTTTGACAAGGTGGCCAGGGCTCCGGGGGCAAAAGCGTGGGCCAAGGTAAACACGTACCTCATGCCTGCCATAACTGTCCTTGCTATTTTTCTCATAATAGGCTCCCTTGCCGTGCTCTTTGCAAACTCGGAAGCAAGGACCAGCATCCGCGGAGTCGGACCGACGGCAAACCTGCTCATACCCGGCCTCAACCCGTACCTGCCCATAACATACGGATGGGCCGCCCTTGTGATAACCATCATAATCCACGAGGCAGGCCACGGCATAATTGCGCGAGTGTACAACATCCGCGTGGATTCGACAGGGCTTGTGCTGTTTTTGGGAATACCGATAGGCGCATTTGTCAACATTGAAAGGGATGAGCTTGCCAAGGCCACGTTCAAGCAAAAGAGCGCGGTGCTTACGGCCGGCCCTCTCAACAACATGATACTTGCAGGCGCCTCGCTCCTCGCGCTTTTTCTGGTGATGACCACTCTTTCCCCGCTACCGCCAGCTCCCGGCGAGCCCCAGTTCGGAGTAGCCGTGGTCAGCGTCAATCCCGACTCGCTTGCCCAGTCCATAGGGCTCCCGCAGGGCGCCGTCATACAGGAGGTGGCAGGCCAGCAGGTAAGGAAGATCGAGGATCTCGGCCCCATGCTTCGCGCCAACCTTGGCCAGACCATAGACATTACCTGGGTCGAGAGGTCCACTGGCGACGGCAATATCGCTTCTTTTGCGACAGTGACAAAGTCAGTGACACTTCCTGATGCAGTAGAGCCGGGCAAGGGCACACTTGGCATTGGCGTGGCAACCTTGGATACCACTGGCGCGGTCCTTGAGAGGTACAAGGGCGCGTTTGGTTCAAACCCGCTTGCAATACTCCTCCCGCCAACCATACAGGAGGGAGTAGTGCCGTACTCTGACCTGATGACGCCAAAGTACGAGTCAACCATCGGCCCAGTGTGGTCGCCGCTTGCAAACATGCTGTTCTGGCTGTGGTTTGTCAACTTTAACGTCGGCATATTCAACGCGCTCCCGATTGGCCCGCTTGACGGAGGCCAGCTGTACAGCGCACTTATCGAAAAGAAGATCAAGTCGCAGGTGATGGCCAAAAACGCTGCCACGATGCTCACGATACTGATGGCAGTAATCGTAGCGGCGGCGATACTGCTCCCGTACGTGATGTAGAGTCAGAAGAAAAGAAAGCAGCGAACTTTGCTCTAGCCTCTTTGGAACATAAGCCCCGCCGGAACAGCCTTTTTGCTGCCTTGTCATCACGTTTGCCGCGGCGGCGCAGAACACACCCGCGCAGGCGGGGCAGTTAGCGCTTATTTTTTCTGCTGCTGTTGTTGAAGGAAGTGTCGCGGATCGAAAACCACCCTGAGCGAACTTATTTTCCCCTCATCGTTTACGTGGTACCAACCGCATACGAAAACGGCCACAGGCGGAGTGCCGACGTTCAGGTCGTAGAACAGACAGACATCGTTGCCATCCGCAACTACCTTCTTGATCTCAAATTTTGGCAGGCGCAGGCGTTCCATGTCCTTAAAGTATGCGTCAGCGCTGTCATGCGAAGCAAGGGGCCCCAGAAACGACATGTTATCGCTTGCATAGCTTCTCGCAGATTTGTAATCCTGGTTCCCAAGAGCCTCGACAAACGACATCACGACTTGCTTTGCGTTATTTACAGATCCGATATTTTTTTGCATGGCATTCCTTCGATGGCATTGGATTTATCTGCGCGTTAGACCAGCCTTTTGATTTAGGGAAACTTTATTCAGTCGCCGGCGCAGACAAGAGGCATATCATTGGACTCTAAGGACTTTCAGCTGCTTGTGGCGCTTGAGGATAACGCGCGTCAGAGTTACCGGTCGCTTGGCCGGCGAGTCTTGCTCTCTGCTCCTTCGGTCCGGGACCGGCTTGGGAGCCTGAAGCGCAAGGGGGTCTTGCAAGGGTTCATGCTGTCGATAGACCCGGGCGTATTTGGCCGCGACGACCTTTTGCTATTCTTCCGGGGCGACTTTACGCGGCAGGCGGTGCTGGCGGCACTTGCAGCGCCAGACGTGTCCTGGGCGGCCTGGAAACTGGACGAGCGCGTGACCGTGGGGATGTGGACAAAGGATGAGCGCAAGGCTGCAAACACCCTTGCAGATATCCTTGGAACCAGACCGTCGGGGCGGGCTTTAACGCCGCGCAAGAAAAAGGAAAAGAGGCTTGCGCCGGTCTCGATTATCGACCTTTCCATAATGGATGCATTGGTAGACGATCCCAGGCTGCCATTTGGCGAACTTGTCAAATCTACAGGCCTGAGCCCAAAAACTGTACGCAAGCACCTTGAGCTACTTCTGGAGACGAAGACGATTTCCATAGAGCCCCTTCTTGGAGCGCTGACAGACTCCGGCAAGTTGATTTATCAGCTGCTGGTCGCCGGGACGGTCGGCATGAGCGAAGTGCGAAGGATAATGGGCGAGACTGCTCTGACTCACCAGACGCAGGAACCTCCGATGAAGTACATGCTCTGCATGGGAGGCTCTTTGACCGAAGTGATAGCCAAGACCCGGGCGCTGGAGAAGGTTTCGGGAGTCGAGTCTGTCACGATATCCCTGAATCGGGAAGTGCTGGTCTCCACCGACCTCCGGCACTCTCTGATCAGGGAGGAGATTAAAAAGCTGGAAAAGGACAGAGCGACCTAGCACCGTCGTCGCCAAACATGGGATATCATCATTGGATTATCTTGGCACCTATTGTTTTCTCTGAAGGAGAGGCCGCGGGTCATAGACCAACTTGAGAGATCGTATTTTCCCACCCTCTACACGATACCATCCACAAGCAAACAGGGTTACATCCCCCGCAATGACATCGTTAAAGACGCAGACATCGCTTCCATCCGTGAAAACCTTCTTGACGTCGAATCTATACGGTTCTTGGTGCGCCTGTTGCGCCTGTTCTGCAGCCTTAAAGTATGCTTCTGCGCTGTCAAAGGACCCTTGAGGAAGTTTGAACGTAAAGTCATCGCTCACGCAACTCCGGGCAGATTTGAGATCCCCGTTGTTCAGGGATTCAAGAAAAGATATCACTACTTCCTTTGAGCTTTTTGCGGGTTGTTCGTTCTTTTGCATGGCATTCGATTAGTAGCACTGGATTTATCTCCTCGTTAAGCGAACCTTTTGATTTAGGGAATCTTATATTCAAGCTGGGCACATGAACTAGCTGGTGGACTCTAAGGACTTTCAGCTGCTTGTGGCGCTAGACGACAACGCGCGCCAGAGCTACCAGTCACTGGGCAGGCAGGTCTTGCTCTCTGCCCCTGCGGTCCGGGATCGTCTCAAGCGCTTGAAGAGCAAAAGAGTCCTCCAAGGATTCAACTTGATGATAAATCCAAGCGTGTTTGACCGTATCGGCCTTGTCTTGTTCTTTAATGGAGACTTTCAGCGAAAGACGGCGCTTGCGGCACTTGCTGCGCCGGACACATCCTGGGTGCGCTTGAAACTGGACGGGCAAATGATCGTGGGGCTATGGACCAAAGATGAAGACAAGAGTGCTGACCATCTCGCAAACATCCTGGGTACAAAACCATCTGGACGAATTTTTACGCCGCGCAAGAAGTGTGCGCCGGTTTCCATCACAGACCTGTCAATAATGGATGCCCTCGTAGACGACCCCAAAATGCCATTTGGTGAACTCTTGAAAACTACTGGGCTAAGTCCAAAGACTGTACGCAAGCACCTTAACCTGCTCTTGGAGACAAAAACGATTTCCATTGTGCCTCTTCTCGGGGCGCTGGCAGATTCGGGCGAGCTGATATATCCGCTGGTAATTACCGGGACGGTCGGCATGAGCGAGGTGCAAAGAATAATGGGCGAGACGGCGCTATTGCGCGATATTCAGGAGCCACCAATGAAGTACGTGCTTTGCAGGTCAAATTCCTTGGCCGACGTTACAGCCAAGGTACGGGCGCTGGAGAAGGTGAGTGGAGTCAAGTCCGTTGAAATATCCTTGAATCGTGAGGTGATGGTTTCTACAGACCTTCGGCACTCTCTAATCAGGGAGAAAATCAAAGAGCTGGAAATGGTCCGGGTGGAAACTAGCTAGTGGCAAATCTCTGTCCCAAATCACGCCATTCCCGACCTGTCCACCACGTCCCAGTGCTCTGCAATCTTGCCATTCTCAATCCTGTACAGGTCGGCAGATTTTATGGTAACTCTTTTGCCTGTTTGCTTGTTGGTGGCAGTCGTGGTCAGCATGACAAGCACCCTGTCATCTTCGGCAACAATATGATCTATTGTTGTATGCGAATCTGGAAATTCCTGAAAGAATCTTTTGCGGTGTTCCTTAAAACCCTCTGTCCCCATTGCCTGCTGATTATTGTTTCGTATTGGGATTTGTCCAAGGTACTTGTCAGCAGTTGCAACGTCGTGCCTGTTCAATGTATCTTCGATAAAGTTGCGCACAAGTTGTTTGTTCTTTTCCAAGTTGGACGGTTGATTATCATGAGCCGTTGCTTCGCTCATGCAAACTTTGGGAAATTAAAGCTATTAACCCTATAGCTCTTGCAAGACAGGTTGTTGGCAAGCAACCCGTGACTTGCAACAAAAGCCCGCAAGATACGACAGCCAAAGGAATTACCCATCGACACGCATGTATGCAACAGAACTTGGAAACAGGCTCAAAAAGATAAGAAATAGCGAGTTCATTCTTATCATGCGGCAGTGACAGCGCATGAAAGGCGATAATGATGGCCCCTCATTCTCTAATATTCCTGCGAAGTCTGCGAGCTACTATGATAGAAATACTCAGAGCTATTCGGAGAGCAATCAAAATCCAGCAGACTTTATAGACGAATTTCTAGAATACTTGCAAAAAGGCAAAGGAAAAGCTGTCCTTGACCTTGGCAGCGGGCCGGGCATTAATGCAGGATACATGCATTCAAGGAACTTTCAAGTTATCGGAATAGACCTGTCTGAAAAGATGATCGAGTATGCAAGAAGCAGGTATCCTCATATTGAATTTCGATTAGGTGACATGACAAAGCTGCCGTTTTCAGCTAACAGCTTTGACAGCATACTTGCTTCATATTCCTTGATACACTTGACAAAAGATATTATCGGTTCCGTCTTGGCAAGACTCTATGAAATTCTAAGGCAGGGCGGGGTAATCTATCTCTCCGTTCAGTGTGGCAATTCCACACAAGGATTCTTTTCTCATCCCTTGATTCCAAGTGATCAGGTATTCCTCAACATATTTGCTAAAGAAGAGATAGTTGGTTTGCTATCAGAACATCGGTTTGAAATAATCTCTCAACATGAAAAGCTGCCTCATGGCAAGGTATTCAATTTTACAAAACTGTTTATAATTGCCAAGAAAACCGAGCCTTTGCAACAGGCTTGAAGCAACCGCGACGCAGCACTAGAAACCAAAGTGTAGCAGCCAGTCATAACAGCCGACTTTGCAGCAGAACTCTGCGGGATAAGAATGCAGGAAAGAGAATAGATTATCTCTTTACATAACTGATAACTACTGCAAGGGCAAATCATTTCTACACACAACGAATGGATGCCAAAGCACCAGCATACAACATTGGCAGGTGGCATAGACCGAGAGTCTATGGTACAATCGTTGCTTTGTATTTCCTTGTTGTAGGGGCTGTTGGATTTATCCCCCTTGGAGTAGTTTCTTTGATGTTTATACCGTTTCTAGGCTTGTCTATTCTTGCAGGTATTATTACGCTAAGAGAAAGTGAGGGAAAATATGTGAGGGCATTTCAATATGGCATGCTCATTGGCTGGTTACTGCCAAGCGTATGGGTCGTACATCTGGTCGCTGGCATTGGTGGCTCGCAGCCTGATGATGCTACAAGTACACCGATTATGGTCTCCATGTGGACGGCAAATATCCTGATGTACATATTCCTGTACAAACGATACTCTCGATCTCCAACAAAATCTGCTTTATTTCAACAATGAATATCGCTGCAAGCGATGTGCATCAGCCACCGAGCTCCAACGAAAACAACCGCGCTGAAGCAATAACTCCCTTGGTGAAGCGCGTTCCAGAAACTCCCGCGTACGAAGCAGAACTGAAGAGCAGTATGCTTTTATATCTGGAAGGTGGAGGTAAGCTTGACTTATAGCTGGCTCGTGCCGAGGCATTTTCTACAGCACAATACTTGGCATAGCTAGACGAAAGATAAATGAGGCAAGAACTTGGAAAAAAATGAAATAAAAGAATTTGAAGAACAGGCGCAAACCCAGCGCAGGCCCCGGCCGGAGCAGCAGCAAAGAAGGTCCGCGCAGGCTCAGGTCGCTTCTGCTGCAAACCACGTGACCAAGGTCACGACTGAAAGCGAGGACGACGTTGCCAAGATAATACTGCAGTCCATACCGGCCGACTCGCAGATAACAAACGTCAGGTTTGAGGGCCCCAACATTGCGCTATACACGAAAAACCCCAAGTTTGCACTCACCGACTTGACCTACTACCTTTCTTCGCTTTCAAAGACCCTGAAAAAGAGGTTCATAATACGCACTGACCCGGCAGTTCGCCTGCCAGAAGACGCCACGCGGCAGGCGGTGGTGAAGCTCTTGCCAAAAGACGTGCAGGTGTCGGCAGTGTTTTGCGACGACGCAACCGGCGAAGTCGTCCTTGAGGTGAGCAGGCCGGAGGCAATAGACCCGGCTATGATAGTAGAGATTGCCAGGACAACCGGCTGGATAGCCCACACGAGGCGCTCGCCCCACATACCGTCGACCAGCATCAACACGATACATTCTACGCTAAAGGGCTCAGCAAAGGAGCGTACAGACTTCCTCCAAAAGCTCGGGACGAGGCTGTTCCGCGGGCCGCTTGTGGTCGGCAACGTATCAGAGAACGGAAACGGCAGGAGCGAGCCGTCTGACGTCTCGCCAAGGCCCCAGTGGTCGCAGAACCGCGAGGAAGTGATGCTGTTCTGCCTTGGAGGCGTCAAGCAGGTAGGGCGCTCGTGCTTTATCGTAGTGACGCCGGAGAGCAAGGTCATGCTTGACTGCGGCATAAACCCGGGCGAGATGTCCGGCCTTGACGCATATCCGCGGATTGACTGGCTCAACTTTAATCTGGACGAGCTTGACGCGGTTGTCATCAGCCACGCCCACATCGACCACCAGGGGTTCTTGCCGGCGCTCTTCAAGTACGGCTACCGGGGGCCTGTGTACTGCACCGAGCCGACGCTTCCATTGATGACGCTTCTCCAGATGGACTCGGTCAAGATAGCAAATTCAAACGGGACGTACCTGCCGTACGAGGCAAGGGACGTCCACGAGGTAATAAAGCGCACGATAACGCTCCCGTACGGCAAGCCGACGGACATTTCGCCGGACATCACGGTCACTTTGAACAACGCCGGCCACATCATGGGAAGCGCAACCGTGCACCTGAACATCTCTGGCGCGCACAACATACTCTACTCTGGTGACTACAAGTATGCGCGGACGCAGCTGCTCGACAGCGCGGTGGCGACGTACCCGAGGGTCGAGACGCTGATAACAGAAAGCACGTACGGCAATACCTCTGACATCATGCCGGACCAGGCGTTTGTGTACAGGACGTTTTCAGAGTCGATAAACAAGGTGCTGTCGGAGGGAGGCAAGGTGCTGATACCGGTGCCTGCTGTCGGCAGGGCGCAGGAGATAATGCTTGTAATGGCAAAGGAGATGAGCGAGGGAAGGCTCGTCGAGTCGCCCATATACATCGAGGGCATGATATCGGAGGCAAGCGCAATCCACATGTCGTACGCCCACTACCTCGGCGCCGACGTGCGCAGGTCAGTCTCGCAGGGCATAAACCCGTTCACGTCAGAATACTTTACCGTCATAAGCGGAGGCAAGCGCGAAGAGGCGATAAACGACCAGAACCCGGCCATAATCATGGCGACGTCCGGTATGCTCGAAGGCGGCCCGTCTGTCGAGTATTTCAAGGAGCTTGCGCCAAACCCCAAGAACAAGATAATCTTTGTCTCGTACCAGATTAACGGCACGCTTGGCCGGCGCGTCCTTGACGGCAACGTGTCTGAAGTGAGCATGATGGACAAGTCCGGGAAGGTCAAGGTGGTGCCCGTGAGGTGCCAGACTCAAAAGATAGACGGCTTTTCAGGCCACAGCGACTTTAACCAGATAATGAACTTTGTAGCCAAGATCAAGCCAAAGCGCGTCCTTATAAACCACGGCGAGCGGACCAAGTCAGAAAACGTCGCAAGCGCGATATACTCAAGACTAAAGATACGCTCCGGGGTCCCGGACAACCGCGAGATTGTCCGCCTGCGGTAAAGGAAATCCTCCATAGCGTTTTTTACCCCGTGTATCCAATAGTGTGTGCGGGTAGAACCTTGAGATGGCTATTAGGTACAGGTGCGTCAACTGCAACATTGTTTTGTCAGGTGAGGGGGCATCTAGGCACTACCTTGCAAACCCGACGCACAAGCTCGAAAAACTGCCGCCACCGCCCAAGCCGGTGAAAAGCCCTACCAGGTAGTAGAGGGCTATCACTGCGGCTCAAACATGCAAAATATTATAGAATGACGCGTCGTCGTGCTTTTATACAATGGACTGCCGCGTTACTCATTGACTGCAGGAACAAAGCGCAGTACGGGAGAAACTTCTTCTGAACATGATGTTCGCGGTCAGGAATTTGATCCTGAAGAGGCTGCAGAAGCAGTAAAAGAGGTTGCAAAAAACATACGGGACACTTCTCGCACGGTCCGGAAAACCGTAACCACGCTTGACGAGAGCGGCGCCATAGAGGAGATAGCAGATGCCGCACGCGACACGACGCAGGACATCAGGGACACTGCAGAGGACATCCAGAGGAGCGGCGTAATTGAGGACACCGCCGGCGCCATAGAGGAGACAACCAAGGCAGCGTCAGAGACGGCCGAGATGGCCAGCGGCGCGTCGAAAAAGTTTGCAGCAAAAACGCCGAAAACAACAAGGGCAGTAAGGCGAGGCGCCAAGAAAATCAAAAAGCAGCAGGGCAGAAGAACGGTAGGGCGCCAGACAAGAAGAAAGATGACCAGAAAAGAAGGTGCAAAGGTGGATCACATTGCCCGCAAAGCAAAGCGGCGTGTCAAGTCAGTTCCAAAGGGCCTGAGGGGAAAAGCAGCCGTTGCAAAACGCAAGGGCAAGAACAGAAGAAAGTAATAGCAGTTGTAGTCTTTCCGTACACACGCGTCGTCATACAGATAGCAGTAATGCGTGCGTATGCATATGTATGACAGGATGAAAAAATTGTTTTCATTCCCGGATGCTTTCCAGCGTCGACACTACCTGCCACAGCATCGTGCGTATGTGCGACTGCATCTGCGGGCTCTGGGTTGCGCTGTCAAGCAGGCTTATGGCGTTTGCCGCTCGGACTGACATGCTCCCTGATTTTTCATCCTTGAGCGCCATCAGCACTTCCTTTATCATGTTGCGGATGCTCTTTTGCACGTCGTTGTTCTTTGTAATAGTGTCAAGCGTCTCAACGGCGCGAGCAAGGCGCTCTTGGTTTTCCTTTTCTTTTTGCCCTTTCTTTGAAGATGATGAAGATGATGTCATCCCGTTTCCACCACAGCCGATGAGCGTTCAATAATCTTGTGGTTGCTTTTGAATGTTTTTATCAGTATTCAGGGGCTGCCTGCTCGGCCTGCCTTGCCAGCTCCTCGATGTGCCTTGTGCCTTTGTCAGTCAGTGAAAATACCTGCGCGTCGCCGTCTTCTATTCCATCAGGCAGGCTTGACCTCACATAGCCCTTTGACATAAGGTCCTTGAGCGCTTCGTGCAGGAGCATCTCAAAGTACCCGTTGTTGATGCTGTAATCGTATTCGTGCTCGGCCTTTTGCGGGACCAGCCACATCCTTATCTGGCCAAGCGAAGCGCCTTCGGAGCCTCGCGTCAGGTTTGACAGTATTGCCCTTGCAGCAGGCTCGATTTCCATGCCACCCCCATGTACGCGCCCATCTCATAAATGGCTTTTGCCGCGTACGTCTTTTTATAGAACGGGCAGGTTCCTGTACATCGTGGCGCAGGCGGTAGAAAAGCTACGGTGCAACATCTGTGACATGACAGTCAGCCTGGCAGAGGCAAAGGAACACTCTGCAAGAAAAGACCACGCGCTGCGAAAGCAAAAGCTGGAAGGCGACCTGAAAGAGACGGCGTCCAGAAAATACGGCCACGACAGTTCTGTTATCGTGCAGTGGGCCGCAAGCATACGCTAAAGAGAACTATTTTACGATAAGGACGGAGCACTTGGCCTGGCGCAGCACCTTGCTTGTCGTGCTCCCAAGCACCATCTCCTTCAGCTTGCCATGTCCCCTGCTTCCCATCGCTATCATGTCAAAGCCGCCCTTTTCGCAAAACGCGACGATGCTTGCCGCAGGGTCGCCTTCTGCGACGATGGCAGTATCAATCCTAAACCCGAGCTCTTCTGCAGCAGCCTTGTATTCGTCAAGCATCCTTGCAGACTCGCTCTTGTATTTTGCCATCGCACTGTCAAGCACCTTCTGAGACTCGACGTATACGGTCGGAGGCGTTTCGATAACGTGGATGACAGTCACGCTTGCCCCTGTTCCTTTGGCAATCGACAGCGCTTGCTCCAGCGCTTTTTTAGAGTATTTCGAGCCGTCAACCGGCACCAGGATCTTTGAGGGCACGCCTTTACAATTGGTGGCGCGCTATTTTACCCTAGTGGCACGTACAACTTTTGCCGACGCATCGAATTCAGGCAGTTTTGCCATTTAATTACTTTCTTGCAGGCGAAAACTATACGATTATCGATCACCTTATGTTAAAAGGCATCAGTTGAGAACGATTATCACGTTTTACAACCCTGATTTTCTACCTGCAGGCCGATTAGCCAGGGCCATTGCGGTGGACATGATTTTGATGCCAAGAACTGAATCAGAACTAGAACGCCGCATTGTACGCGCTTTGGAAGAATATTATGCGTTGGACTTTGTAAGTTTGCTTAGACTGACGACTGTTTCCGAAAGTGCACTAAACAAGGCGCTAGAGTCTTTGAAAGGCAAGAATATAGTCGATTGGTTTGTTGTACCAAAGTAGCACGTACCAAGTTGTTGCATCCTTATTGCACACAAAAAGTACGCAATCAAAAATTACCCTAGTGGAGCGTCAGGTCCTGCGGGAGAAGGAACTGGATGACGAGGCTGACGGCGTACAGGACTGCAAGTATGATGCCTATCTTTAGCCCTATCTCTTTTTTGAACATCATGGCAACGGCGCCGATGGTCATCACCGTCACTAGAATCATCTGGTATTCCAAGAGCGGGTTTGCGTCAATGTGGGCAAAGAACCCGCCGTGGTACATGGCGCCAAACACCGCGACTGCAAGCAAGAGCGTGTTGTTAAGTATCTTTGAGCCAAGCACGTTTGCGACTGCGATTGAAGCGCCTGCAGCGCCTTTTCTTGCAAGCAGTATCATGGATATCTTTTCAGGCATCTCGCCTGCTATCGGGCTGATGATGACTGCAAGCACGATGACTGACACGCCGCTGTCCAGAGAAAACCCCTGAAGCGAGTGGATGAACGGCTCTGCGCCGATGAATATGCCGGCAGTGCCGGCGGCAAACGCAAGGGCGGCTTTTGTCATCTGCCTGCCGCTTACGGTATGAGTTTCCACGGCGACCACCTCGTGGCTCCCTGCCGACTTGACTTCGTTTTTGGCCTTCTTTTTCTCGTTCTTCATCTCCCACAGGGCCATCACGAGGTATGCGGCAAACATGCCGGCAAAGACAAAGCCGTCGATATAGTCATAGCCGTCCAAAAAGAGCGCGGCGCTTACCACCGCCGTTATAAGCAGGAATATCTTGTCCAGTTTGAACGTCGACACGTCTATGCCCTTGAGCGGCGCCTTTGACAGGCGCGTCGTCGCAACGATCAGCATGATTGCAAGGCCAAGTGTCATCATGAGCAGGTTGCTTCCAAGGCCTGCGCCAATCGCCGTGCCGTACGAGCCGGCCGCGGCGGCGTAGACCACGATAGCTATCTCGGGAAGCGTGGTGGCGACGCTCAAAAGGGTGCGCCCGACAAACTTGGCCCCGTACCTCATGGAAAGGTGCTCTGCGCCGTACGACAGGACCCAGCTGGCAAGCGTAAGCTCGCCAAGCCAGAGCAGCATCATGAGAAGGTTATTCTCTTCGGCCAAAGAACAGCAGTTTTCCTAATGAAAGACGCAATATAAATCACAAAGCGGTTCTCGCAGTCGTAGTAAAGGTAAAGACGTACGGCGTGTCGTGCGCCTGCTCGGCGGTCCAGTGCGTCGGAAGGGTCACGACCTCGGCGACCTGGAGCCCATAGTCGCTTATCACCTTGCCCCACCCCCATTTTGAAAGATCCCGTGCGTACTTGCGAAGCGAGTGGCTGCCCATGAACGCAAACCCCGCAGCGTGCTTTAGCTCCGGCACGGCAAGTATCCTCGCAATAGCGCTGTTTGCAAGCATCTCGCCCATCTCCGGCAGGCCGGAGATAAAGAACACCGGCCGTACAAGGCCAAGCGAATGGTAGTCAAATTTCGTCGCATCCGCGCCCCTTGCGCAAAAGTCCACGCCTGTTGCGGAGGCGATCTGCTCCTGCAGCATCACGAGGTTGTCGTCTATTTCGATGCCGTGCGCCTGAAGCCCGGCGACCCTGGCGCAGTAGGCTATCCTGCCGTCGCCGGAGCCAATGTCCACCACCTGCCCAAAGCCAAGCCTCTTTGAGGCAAGGGCAAGCGCGTACGCCGAAAGTATCCATGTCGGGTAGAACGGCTGGTAGCCCGAGTCGTGCTTGATGCTTCCAAGCCAGTACTCGTTGATGTCACCTTCGTACACCCTGCACGGTACGCCGAAGAACTTTGAGTCGTGCCACTTGTAGTATATCGGGTTGTTTTTTGCAAAGTCATGGAGGGCGGCAAGCGCGCTCTTCTCTATCGGCAGGAACTCTGAAGTATCAAGCGGTATTGCTTCGTGTATCGGGCTTGTGCCCTTGAAGTTCAGGGCAAAGTCGGCCTTGAGCCTCACTATGCTTTCTGCAAGCGCGTCATTGTTTGCCATCATGATCAGTACACGGACTCCGCGCTGGGCCGCAGGCCACGCTTGAAGCTCTTGTGGCCGCATTCCCTGCACCTGTAGAGCCGCCGGCGCTTGTAGGTGTATATGGCGTCCGGCTCCTCGATGACCTCGTGTGCCGTGCGGTTCATGCACCGGTCGCAAAAGCGACGCTCCTCCTGCTGCACGTACACATTTGCACCCTACTGTAATTTTAATACATATAGGCACACGTGTGTGTTGGCAATGTCACATCAAAAAAAGTGATTTAGAAACAAAAGAAGGTGAAAAAGAGAAAAGAGAGAGGTGGTTTGTTGTTACTTTACCTCTTCCTTGGCCTTGTTAAGATTGGCTTTGGCGGCGTCGCCTGCCTTTTGCCCCGCTTCTGTAGCCTTTTGCGTCGCCTCTTTTCCCATTTCACTAGCTTTGTCCATTCCCTTGTTAGCCATCTCAGCGGCCTTGTTTGTGCCCTCTTTGAGCTTTTTCTCTGCCTCTTTTTTAGCGTCCTCTATAAAACCCATTACACAATATACTAATGCGCTTTATTTTAGAAATTGGCTTAGAAATAATCCAAGATGAGGATAACATAACAATATTGCAATGAGAAATTCGCAGTTTAGTATCATTACAAGCCGTTGCCGGGTTATGCAAATTTTTACTGATGTTTGTCAGGTAGCACGTACAGAGTCTTTGGGCGCGGTCAAACATGCGGCAGGTACTGCATGACCCTCCGTGCCAGATCCCGGTGTACATGTATTCATGCAAGCGCCAAAAAATATGCATATGCGCGCGTTAGGGCAACAGAGTGGCTTTGAGATAGACTTGCATTGAAATTTTAATATGTGCATCATCTGAAAAAAATAACGCAAAAGATGGCGACGGTATACACAGAGCTTTTCCAGCGGGAATGCGAAAACAGGTTTGGGGTTACCCGCGACCTTGTACGTGACGCCATTGCGCAGCCTGACAAGGAGCAGCGCCTTGCGTCGCAGGGGCTGACCCTGATTCTATACAGCAAGAAAATACCCGGCTCTGACGACTACCTTGTTGTCAGCACGCACGTGCAGGGCCAGGACCTAATGGTTGACCTTGCGTTCAGGCTGAAAAAAGATCTGGTCGACGAAGCAAAGACCACGCTTCCCTTTCCGCTATTGCAGGCCCTTGCGCTCCAGTTCGGCCTGCCGGTCAAGATAGGTGACAGGGAAGGCAAGTTTGTGTACAACGAGATAATACCCACGACAAGCCGCGACGTCAAAAAAGTGCTTCGCATAAACAACCCCGACGGCAGGCCGCTTGTCTCGTCCATCTGGGTACGGATGCTCCAGAACAACATGGGTTTTCTTGCCCAGTGCGCGCTCGTCTTTTGCATCGACTCGCAAGCCTACGCATCATGGCTTGAGAAGAAGCAGTGGTAGAAGAGGTAAAAACCGATCCGAGCGATGATGACCTATCGAGACACTTCCATGAGCTTGGGTGTGTCTCTCGAAAGTACATACTCGTGTGCATCAAAAACAAGACCCGGTATATCCATTATATTCGACTACGAAAACTATTAGGATTCTTTTATATATTTTCGCCATGTTTAATTACACAGAACCGTGCCTGAAATTTTTATACCTATTTTCTAAATATGAAAAAGGTGGGGAGCATCTGAAGGCAAGGTCCAGACTATTTCACATCTTTGAATAATAGTCAGACCGCCTCACACATACCTTAACTGATGTTAGTGTCCATAATTGATCTCCCATATTATAGGACCGCGAAGTGTTTCGCTCGATCCAGCGATGTTCACGCTAAGTTCGCCGGTGCCCTTGAATCGCAGATATTCAGGATGTCCTAAAGCAGTGGCATTGGTAACCACAGTGGAGGATCCTGCCACGATAAGATGAGGATCGCTAAGGGTTAAACGAACTGTGTCTGAGCCATTTTGATAATTGAAGGTCAGTTGACTAGGATAATCATGTCCGAGTGGAGATGTATTATTCCCTGTTCCTTGCACAGTAACGAATTTCATGCCCTCTGCCAAGACCTGATTTCCTTTGGCTAAAGTGAATGCAGGTAACTGCTGATAGTCATAGAACGAGGAAGCAACTCGCAAAGCGAGATCTAGGGTATAGTTACCAAAATTTGCCCTGCTCCAGTACCAGTGGTCCATGACCTTATTGTATTCGACTGTTCCCCAATTGTGGTCATGATAACCGCTCCCCTGCACCGGATGAGCCTCACCATCATAGGTCAAGGTGCCTTTAACTTTAGCAGAAGGCATTGCTACAAACCAAGCGCTGTATTGAGTTAATGATGGATCCCAGTATTCTTTGCCGGTTCCTCCAAATCTTGAGGATGGTGCCTCGCGGGTAAAGGTCAAATCGGCTCCATATCCCTTGGCAGATTGCACATGCAGTTGATAGTTGGTTAGATTGCCACGCACCCAGTTCTCTCCCATAGTTACATTAGTTTGGCCGCGTGCAGCCGAGAATTGGTCAGTACTGACTTGAATGTGATCATTTATTACCGTGCCATTAGGAGTCGTAATGTCTACACCAATGTAAGGATCAAGGGGTAGCGGGGTCTCAACTCAAGGCTTTAAAGAAGGTAAAAATGGCAGTTGAATTATCGTCAAGTACTGCCTCAAAGTACCACCACTCATAAGTATTTGAAGTAGGATCCGTACGCATACCGTCTTCCCAAGGTTGCGGCTCAGGTTCTAGACCTTCATGTTTTACTAATTCCGGCGTGTCGCCCGTGATTACATGTGGTTTTGTGACTGCTGCATATACTTGAGCTACGCTAGTATACATTGAAATGCTGATTAGTCCTGCTGCTAAAATTGCCACTACAGCCAATTTTGTCAAAACTGGTAGAGCCCTCCTTGTCCAGGCAGACGATTTTACGCCTGCGATCTTTCTAACTGCGCTCATACGTCTTTATGGCAAATACGAAATTTAAGCTTGTGCTAACGTTATTCGCACTGGTGTTTAAGGGCTAACCATACAAAATATAATTGCAACAAATGTGTATGCAAGGAATTACTGTTTCCAGTTAGTAACTATATAGAAAATAGTATATAAACGAAGGGATGAAATCTGTGGCTAATCGATTTTGCAACTGTTGCTACTTCAGAAAAACCTGTCAGAAACAAGTCAGGTAAAAATCAGAATAAATCCTAAAGTTATTCAAAGACGACAAGAGTACTACTTTGGCAGAAGCCAGCAATTCAAAGGCGGAGAAGATACGCAAGAGAAAAGCCGCATGGGCCTACATAGTCGGGCTGTTTGCAGTCGTCTTTATGTGGAGGTCGATCTGGGATTGGTCTGATATGTACTTTTCAACGATGGGAAGTTTTATCATAGGCTTGATTCTGGTCGGCGTCGTCGCAGTATTGCAAAGGGACCACGTCAAGGACCTGTTCTGACAGGTTTTAAAGCGCTCAAAAAGTCCTGCTTATTGCGATGCTGGGTAGTTAAGGGACATGAAAAACCTGAGCTAAGTAAACGTCATCTAACTTTTGGATATATTTATAAATTTTAAATGAATTTCAAGTTTACTATGGAGATTATTCGTCAACTCAAAATGCTAAGTGTACCTGTAACTAACATGGTCAATGCAAAAAAGTTCTATGTAGATGCACTCGGACTTAAAATGATAAATGATTTCCGACAAGACGACAGCCACTGGTGGGTATCGCTTATTCTTCCTGAAGGGGGAGTTACTATTACCCTCGCTACGCATCACGAAAACATGAAGCCTGGCACGATGAAGGTGTACTTTGCGACTTCAGATGTTGCCGCAGCCCACAAAGAACTGAGCAACAAGGGCGTCAAAGTTGGCGAAGTTAAAGATGACCTGTTTGGCCCAGGCTCAGGCGTAAAGTGGTTTAACCTTGAGGATCCGGATGGTAATCAGGTACTCCTGGTACAGGCATAATCGAGGCAATGGTGGAATAGTGAAAGCGACGGGCCAAAAGGTTCTTCATAAACTCGTCGCACTTGAATTCAAAGGAAAGAGGAGGAACGATGAATGAGAAATTATAGCGCAAAAGACATTGATTCTTACAATGCCAGTTCAGGCATAGAAGCCTTTCCGAAACTCAAAGAAATGATAAAATTCAAAGTCCAAATTTAGACCCTTAGCGAGCCACGGAACGCCCTAACGCCATAGTAAGATTGTGCACCGTTGTGATACACGAAGACATGGCCGTAGCGAAAATCAGCAAAGAGGGCGCCGCCGAGTTTTCTAATATCAGAAGGTGTTCTCACCCAGCTCGATGTCTTCGTATCGAAATTTCCAAGTTTCTGCAACTCTCGATATTGTTCTTCCGTTAAAAGCTCAATGCCCATGGCAGCAGAGCCATATCAATAGCGTTATTTTCTGATTTATGCTCCTTCCTTGACTCCTGCCCTTCACGGTCGTAACAAACACTTCTGCGGCCTTTAGGACTTTCCGCTGAACAATCATAAAAAATGTATTCGCCCGTCTTTTTATCATGACCAACAACATCCGGTTCACCACCAGTTCTTTCCATTTCATTGAGTGACCATAGTTTTTCAGTATTAGCTTCCAGCTTTGCTTGTACTTTAGCCCATTCAAGACCTTTATGGCGGTTCATGTTTTTCTCAAAACGGGCTTTCAATGCTCTGAGTAGTTCTTCATGTTGTTCTGGTGACAACTCTTTTTGAAGCTTGGGCATAATCATGGTATTTATCCCGAGTTCATAAGATCATCTATGCAGGGTGACGTTTACTTTAAAGCTCAGGTTTTTCATGTCCCTTAACTACCCAACATCCTTTTTGCAGTGTCAAAAAAAGAGGAATATCTGCAGCGCAGGACAAAAGGCTTACGCATCGTTACAGACATCCTGTTTTGGAGCGTAAGGGACGCAGGCCCTACGCTTGTTTCATACGTCGTTGGCAAAGGCGTTGGCGTAAAGCCGCCAGAGCAGCTAGTCGCGTCCATGATTTTTCTTTATAACGCAATTCGCCCGCTCAACCCCGGCTATGGGTTCAATCTGGATGACGCCGCGCCGTACAAACATGTAGCGGAAATATCGCCCCGGGCCGTTTTTCTGATACAGGGGAGACTAGACGATGTCGTACTGCACAACAGCGCAAACAGGCTGTACAATGCCGCTGCAAGCCCTAAAGAGATATGGTCGGGAATGGACGTGAGACACTGCGAGGCTTCTGTAAAGCAAGGTCCAGAATTTGTTGAAAAACTTCATTCTTTGAGAAATACCTTGGTATGGCAAATTCTACAAACATTCGATAAAAAGTGCAACTAGAGTTTTACCACCTGTCGTCAGGATTTACATACAAATTATAACTTTTTATACTACCATTGACGAATGCTATTCGTGCGTGAAGCCGAGCTCGTCAATATGCACTGGGACATTGTCAAGCTTTTGTCGCTTGGCGTTGACGAAAAATTCCTTCAAGAATCAAACATCACTCCCGAGCAGGCAAGGGACCTTGTAAAGGGGCTCCTGTACCTTCGCGAGCGCTATGCCGACCAGATCGGCCAGTAATTTTGTAAAAAAACTGTTACTTGCGCATCTTTTGCGCAAGCAGTTCCGGCACTTCTCCGGGGCGCTTTGCCACAGGCACGCCTGCCTTGGCATAGTTTGACACCTTCGAGTCGGCAGAGCCATAGTTGCCGTACACAATGGCGCCGGCGTGGCCCATCCTCTTTTCCTTTGGCGCGGCCCTTCCGGCGATGTACGCAACGACCGGCTTTGAAAACGACGTCTTGATGATATACTCGGCAAGCTGCTCTTCAGCGTCCCCGCCTATCTCGCCGACTACAACTACAGAGTCGACGTCCTGCCTGTCGCGTATCAGGTCAAACGCCTCTATCAGGTTGGTGCCGTTTATCGGGTCGCCTCCGATGCCAAGCGCTAGCCTCTGCCCAAAGCCCTTGTTTGTCAGGTTGAAAGAGCACTCGTACATCAGCGTGCCGCTCCTTGAAAACACGACCGTGTTGCCGGCCTTGAACGGCTGCGCGGGCATGATGCCCACCTTCATCACCTCCGGCACGATGACGCCAGGGGTGTTTGGGCCTACCATCCTTGCGCCCTTGCTCTTGGCGTATTCAAGCACCTTTATCGAGTCGCGCACGGGGACGTGCTCGGGTATTGCAACAAGCAGTTTCACGCCTGCGTCGAGCGCCTCAGTTGCAGCGCCTAGGAAGAACTGCGCAGGAACGAAAATGCCAGATATCTGTGCGCCGGTTGCCTTGACTGCGTCGGCCATGCTGTTGTAGATTGGTATCCCCTCAAACGTCTGGCCGCCCTTGCCCGGCGTGACGCCTGCCGCCACGTTTGTGCCGTACGCCTTCATCAGGCGCGTGTGCGTCGAGCCGTAGCTTCCGGTTATGCCCTGAATAACTACCGGCTTTTTGCCATAGTCCTTGTCGCCCTTTTGGCCGACCAGTATGTCAAAGATGTTGAATTTGCTGTTGTTATTCTCCATGACCATCACACATCTCCACTATTGTTTGCCCACCGCAGCTACTGCGGCCTGTATGGCTTCCTCGACTGTCGGGTACAATTTTGCCTTGCTCCCGTTGAGCATCTGCCTTGCCTTTTCCGACTCGGCACCAGAGATCCTGGCAAACACCGGCACGGCAATGATGTTGTTCTTGTACGCGTCGATGATTGCCTGCGCGACAAGGTCGGTTCGGACAATTCCTCCAAAGAGATTTACAAGGATTGCCTGCACGCGCTTTATCTTGCTGATGACCGTCAGCGCCTCGTAGATTGTCTCTGTGGTTGCGCGGCCTCCAAAGTCAAGGAAGGTGCCTGCTTTTCCGCCTGCGTCGGAGACAAGGTCAAGCGTGGACATGACAAGTCCGGCGCCGTTTCCAATGATCGCAATGTTGCCGTCAAGTTCCACAAGGGAAAAGCCGCTTTCCTCTGCCTGCTTTTCAAGCTCTGAAACGTGCTCGTATTTCTTTAGTTCAGGGTGGCGGAACATGGCGTTGTCGTCGATTATCACCTTGGCGTCAAGCGCAAGCATCGAGCCGTCGCCAAGGATTGCCACGGGGTTTATCTCTGCAAGCTCGGCCTCCTTTTCTCCGGCCATCCTTGACAGTTTCGTTGCAAGGTCGACAAACGCGACTGCCGCGTTGCCTGTCAGGCCCAGCCTGCCGGCAGTGTCTTCTGCCACCTGCGGGCTGATGCCGCCTATCGGCACGTCGACTACCACCTTGTTGCCGGTGCTTTCGATCTCGACTCCGCCTTCTGCGGACGCGATGAGCGAGTAGCAGCGCTTGCTCCTGTTCAGAAACAATGACAGGTACAGTTCCTTCTTGATGTCTGCCATCTCTTCAAGCAGGATGCCGCGTGGAAGCTCGCCCTTGACCTCCTTGTGTACAAGCTCTGTGAATTTTGGCTCAAGTTCAGCTTCTGTCTTGCATTTCAGAATCGCGCCGGCCTTGCCCCTGCCTCCCACGGTAAGCTGCGACTTTAGCACAAACGGATAACCGAGTTTCTTTGCTCCCTCACGGGCTTCGCTCAGGCTGTTTGCCAGGTACGACCGGGGTATCCTTATCCCGTACTGGTCAAACAGCTCTTTGCCCTGGTATTCCAGTAACCGCATAGATAAGGAGGTCAGCGATTTCCGTTATTTATAATTCTACTTTGCAATTGGTGTTGCAGAATAAACACCAAAGGCAAGCCCTCTGTATCGTTGTAAAGCGTCATTTTGCAAGCTCGGCCTTGGGTCTTCTTTGCATAAACCTGACTATTGCAAGGTATGCAAGCGAAGCTGCTGCAAAGCTTGGCATGGTGGCGCCTATGGTAGGCATCGACGGCACGTACAGGGGAGAAAGGGGCGACATGACAAAGTTGAGGAGCGCCCCAATGGCCCATGCCGCGACTGCGGGCCACGCGATGCCTTTGTTGCTGATTCCAAACATCATGCCCTCGGTGTATTTCTGGCGTTTTACAAGGTAATAGTCGGTCAGCACGACGCCAAACAGTGGCACAAATATTGCGCCTATGAGCAAAAGGAAGGTTTCATAGTCCTGTATCGTGACTACGGTTGCAAGCACGGTGGAAAACGCGGTAAACCCGATTATCAGGTGCTTTTGCGACAGGCGCGGCAATATGTCCTGCACCGACACCGCGGCCGAGTACAGGTCGGCAAACGCGTTGTCTGCTTCGTCTACGAGCAGAAGCAGCATCAGAAAGCCAAAGAATATCGCCTGCATGGCCACGATTATCGCAAGCACGTCAAAGGTGCCAAGGAGCACGCCTCCAAAGTAGAACATCATGTTTGTGAGCGCAAAGCCAATCAGCGTTGCCCAGAACGCGGTCCTGCTCTTTTTTGCAAACCGGTTGTAGTCTGCGACAAGGGGCATCCACGATATTGGCATCGCAATGACAAGGTCAAGCGCGGTAAAGAAGGACATGCCCTTGCCTTGCGACGTGATGATGTCGTGCGCGCCCGGCGCCATCAAAAGGGTTACTATGATTATGCCAGACGTGCCGTAGGCTATCCACACCGCAAACTTGCCTAGCCACTGCCGCGCAACTGCAAGCGGGCCGGCGATCCCAAGCAGCGCAACGACGGCACCAAACGCTGCGGCAAGTGCGGGGTACGGGATTGCATTGCCAGAAAGAAGCGCGGCTGCGCGGGCCATTATCATTATCTCAAACGTGGTCCACCCCACAAGCTGCATCACGTTGAGGATGGCCGGCAGGTACGAGCCCCGTATGCCAAAGGCGGGCCGCATGCTCACAAGCGACGTCACGCCGTGGTCGCTTCCAATCTTGCCGGCAAGCGCAAGGAGCACGGACCCGCCGACAGAGCCGGCGACTATGGCAAGCGTCGCGTCGACAAAGCTTGCAGAGGACAAAAACGAGCCGGCGGAAAGCACGAGTAGGCCGACCCCAAGGCTTGACCAGAGGATGAAATAGTCAAGGCCGCCTAGCCTGCGGCCCTTCTCTGAAATCGGGGTTATGCCCCACTCTGGCGCCCGGATTATCGCCATGTGCAGAGAAAAAGATGCGCGTGGCCTGAATTAAATGCTATTGCGCACTTGGCTTTCGGCAGCAGATGATTCTTCTTCCGCCCGGGGCTTTCTCTGCTGCGGGAGCATTATGTACACGCACGCCGAGCCGCACATCGTGCACGGCACGTTGTTTCCTTCGTGCTGCCCTCCGCGGTAGTGTATGCGCTCTGCCTCTTCAGGGTTTATCGAAAGCGCTATTTGTTTTTCCCAGTTGAGCGTGCGCCTTGCCTCTGTTATTGCTGCGTCCCATTTTATCGCCCGCTCCCTTATCTTGACAAGGTCGCCGGCGTGCGCGGCTATCCTGTACGCTATCAGGCCCTCTTTTACCTCCTCTGCCGTCGGCAGGCCGAGGTGCTCCGCTGGCGTAAGGTAGCACAAAAGGTCGACCCCTTCTGCCGCAGAGACTGCCGCGCCTATTGCGCTTGCGATGTGGTCATAGCCTGCAGCCACGTCAGTCACGAGCGGGCCCAGCACATAGTACGGGATGTCGCCGATGAGCGACTTGGCAAGCCTGACGTTTGCGGCCACCTCGTTCAGGGGCACGTGGCCGGGGCCTTCAATCATGACCTGCACGTCCTTGGCGTGCGCCCTCTTGGCAAGCCTTGCGACGTTTATCATCTCTGCCACCTGCAGTTCGTCGTGCGCGTCAAGTATCGAGCCGGGCCGGAGCGCGTCGCCGAGGCTGAACGTGACGTCGTACTTTCTCGCTATCTCGCAGAGGTAGTCAAAGTGTTCAAAATAGGGGTTTTCCTTTTCGTACTTCAGCATCCACGCTGCAGTTATCGTGCCCCCTTTTGAGACGATGCCTCCGTGTCTCTGCACTTCGATAACGCGCCTGGCAAGCTCGTTTGTGATGCCCGAGTGGATGGTGGTATAGTCCACGCCGTCCTTGACGTTCTTTTCAAAGGCGTCAAGAAAGTCGTCCTCGGTTATGTTGAGCGGGTTTTTGAATTTCTCAACCCCGTGCCAGTACGCCTGGTACACGGGGACGGTGCCAAAGGTAATCGGCGCGGCTTCAAGGAGCGTCTTTCTTATCAGGTTCAGGTCGCCCCCGTCGGAAAGGTCCATTATCGTGTCTGCGCCGTGCTTGACTGCGACCTTGGCCTTGGACACCTCCTCGTCGAGGTCCTGGTGCAGGGTCGAGGTGCCGATGTTCACGTTCACCTTTGTCTTTAGGCCCCTTCCAATTCCGGTGACTTTGATCTTTTGCGGCCTTGCGTTGTTCTTTGGGATGATTATCGAGCCGCTTGCAACGCCTCTGACTATGAAATCAAGATCCACGCCTTCGTCTTTTGCTACCTGCTTCATCTCATCGGTCGCGATGCCGCGCCGGGCACTGTTCATTTGGGTAGGCATATTGTTAGAATCAGAAAAAATACACGCATTGACAGGATATAAAGAATATTCCACCACTAATACTTTTAAAAAAAAGGGTCTAGCTACTATCCAGCGTGTCTATTACGTCAAGCACCCATCGCAAAGTGTTTATCCTTATCAAATCGTTTCTGTCCGCCGTACGGGAGAATGCGCCGCCCAGCTCGTCAAAATCCTGCCGCTGGTTGTCTTCTATGGCTCTTCTTATGTCGCTTATCTCTTGCCGCAGTATCTGTTTCAATCGCTCCAAGTCCTCGCTAGGCAAGTTCTATCATCATCAACAATTGTCTATACTCATAAACGCCCTCAAAATATTTTTGAAACGGCAGCTTGTACGGCAAGAAAAATCTTTCTTGAATGAATCTCATAGGGCTGAAGGCTCGAAAAATGCAAGAGAGCTTTTGGCTGTCGCTTTAACCGTACGCTTTTAGCTCTTTTGTCTAAACTAGCTTGCTACGCGGATTAACCGAATCAATGAAAAGTAAGGGCACATGCAGACAGCAGCAGTAGAGGAGCAGCAGCAAGAGCGAACGGTGTTTTGCGAAACCCACAGCAAGAAATGCAGGTTCGTGTCGCAGGGAGCAAAGTGCGCCTGCTGCGGAAAACGCGTCTGCCTGTGCAATTATGTTCTGTGAGCCGACAGGCTGGGCAAGCATATCTTTGATGTCACGATTGCTTTTGCTTTAGCAGGACCCAGTCATAGTCAGTGGCAGGTGGCGGTTTTTTGCGGCTGGTCAGAAATTTATGCACCGGGGCAATACCGGACATTTATGCGGCGGCGATGATGATGATGACGACGCCCATGCCTGGCCGCCGTCAAGACTTGCTACAATTGCCCCCAAAACAAGTGCTGCGCCTACTGAAACTGCCATCATTGTTATCTGCGGATGTTTTGCCACAAGGCTTGCGGTTTTTTGTGCAATCCTATGGAACATATTTGTGGCTTTGGCAATTGCCTGCTATTTAAGCAGGCAAGTAGTTTTCGACGAGTAGATTATTACATTATTCAAATGCAGCTTCACGCAAAATCAAGAGGCTGAAAAGGCGTAGCGCCAAAAAAAAGTAATGAGCCGAAAAATACGCCGATAGACTGAATAAGTCTCTTCTCTGCTATTCTGCCATAAGTTGACAACAACGAAGGTAGCGCTTTCCATCGCAGGAAGCGACTCGGGCGCAGGCGCCGGCATCCAGGCCGACCTAAAGACGTTTTCGGCCCTTGGCGTCTATGGCTGCACCGCCATAACCGCGCTGACCGCGCAGAACACGGAAAAGGTGGCCAAGATACACGAAGTTCCTGCAGACATTGTCGAGGCACAAGTAACGTCAATCATGGCAGACATGCCGCCAGCAGTAATCAAGGTGGGCATGGTCTACAGCCGTCAGGTAATAGACGCCGTTGCAAAGCCGCTAAGGAAAGCAAAAGCGCCAATCGTGCTTGACCCGATACTTGCGGCAGGGACGGGTGCAAAACTGCTAAAGGACGACGCGCTGGACTCGTTTGTTTCAAGGTTGATTCCGCTTGCAACCCTCGTCACGCCAAACAGGATGGAGGCTGAAAAGCTGTCCGGCGTAACGATAAGGAACGAAGGCGGTGATGGCATAGAGGCTGCAAAAAAGCTAAAGGCGCTTGGGGCAAGAAACGTCATCGTAAAGGGCGGCCATTTCGGGAAAAAGACGGTGACTGACATACTGCTGCTTGACGACAACAAGGTAGTAGAGATCACAAACCCCCGCGTCGACATCAAGGAGAGCCACGGCTCGGGCTGCAACTTTTCAGCGGCAGTCACCGCATACCTCGCGCGGGGCATGGCGCTTGAAGAAGCGTGCAGGATGGCAAACGAGTACGTGCACGACGCCATAAAAAATGCGGTAGCAGTGGGAAGGGGTCTGCCGGTCACAAACCCGCTCTCGTCTATCTACAAAGACGCGATGCGCCACAGGGTGCTTGCAGAACTGCAGGCGGCAGTTGACAGGCTTGTTTCGCTTGACGGCTTGTACCGGCTGATACCGGAAACGCAGACGAATTTTGCCTATGCGCTGCCCGACGCCGCGAACCATTCGGAGGTTGCGGCAGTCCGCGGCAGGATGGCAAGGGCAGGAAACGCGGTCGTACAGGTGTCAAGGGTAGAGTTTGGCGCTTCAAGGCACATGGCGTCTGCCGTTCTGGCGTACATGAGCATCAGGCCGGCGACAAGGGCGGTTGCCAACATCAGGTTTGGCCAGGAGGTCCTTGCCGCGTGCAAGACATTGTTCAAGGAGCAAGTGTCAAGCTATGACAGGAGCAAAGAGCCTGCCGACGTCAAGAAAAAGGAAGGCTCTACAATATCGTGGGGCACAAGGGCCGCGCTTGCAAAAAACCCAAAAGCAGAAGTGATATACCATAAAGGCGACGTTGGCAAGGAGCCCATGATAACCGTCTTTGGCAGGAGCCCTGCAGAGGTAGTTTACAAGATCGAGCAGATATTGAAGATTTGTTGAGGCTCCTCCTGTAGAAAACGCGGTCTTACCTTATATAGTACGGAATGTGACAGAAACGCCGGCTATGAAAGCAGTCATTCTTGCAGGCGGCCTTGGAACGAGGCTCCAGCCGTACACGTTCTTTATACCCAAGCCGATGCTCCCACTTGGCAACAAGCCGCTCCTCGAATACACCATAGAGTGGCTAAGAAACGCCGGCGGCATCAAAGAGATCGTGATCTGCGTCAGCTACCTCCATCGGACAATCGAGGATTACTTTGAGGACGGGAGCAGGTTCAACGTCAACATAGACTATGCCCGCGCAGAGAGACCCCTTGCAACAGCGGGGCAGCTGAAAACCGCGGAAAAGATGCTTGCCGACGACACGTTTGTCTGCGTCTATGGCGACTCGGTATACGAGTTCAACCTGCGCAAGATGCTTAAAATGCACAAGGAAAGCAACGCGTTTATTTCGATGGCGCTCATGCACTACTCGACAAAGCTAAAGTACGGCTTTATCGACGTCGAGGGAAACGACATAACCGGCTGGCGCGAAAAGCCCGAGATAAGCGGCCTCATCAACATAGGATGCTACGTCATGGAACCGAGCTTTCTAAAGGCGATACCAAAGGCGGGCGCGTTTGGCATGGACGACGCTGTCAGAAACGCCCTTGCGCAGAAAAAGAAGGTCAAGGCTTTTGAGGTAGACGGCTCGGGGTTCATTGACATTGGCGACAAGAAATCGTACCTTGACGCGTACAAGCAGTTTGCAAGCAGGCTGGGCAAGATATAAGACATGCCATCGATTGCGCTCTTTGAAGACCACCATTGGCGCAACTTTTCGCCGCTTACGCTCACGAAGGCGACCTTTGACCTCAAGGTGGGCGCCAGGACGTTTTTTGAAGAGTGCACCTATGCAGGCAACGCGCCTGACGCGCTGCTCGTGCGCAGGCACCTTGAAAAAGTCACGGCCGAACGACACGACGGCTGCAAGGTCAATGACCCTGGCGCCTTTGATGCCGACACCATCTTTGTAAACGGGCTTCTCCACCCGGCAACACTTGACCTGCCACGTCTGTCAAGGGTAAGCCACACTTTTGCCATAACTTCTGCAAACAGGCTTTTGGTGGCGCGCCTGTCAAAAAAATCTGCAGAGTACCTGCAAAAATGCGTCGAGGCCGGCAAGCCCGCCAGCATCAAGGCACTTGCGGTTGAAAAATCCACGGACACGCAGAGCGCAGAAGGGTTGCTGTCAGAGCCGTGGGACCTGACAAGGTTGCTTGAAAACGCGCTTGCCATGCAAACGGTGGCAGCAGAGCAACAGCAGTCAAGCGAAACAATGCAGGGCATAAAAGTACTCGGGCAAAACGCGGTGGTGACAGAAGGTGCCGCAATAGAAGAAGGCACGGTTCTTGACGCAAGGAACGGCGGCATCTACATCGGCCCGGGCGCGTACATTTCCCAGAGCAGAATAGTGGGCCCGGCGTACATCGGCTCGCAGACGCAGGTAAAGCAGTTTTCAATAATAGAGAAAAGCTACGTCGGGAGGAACTGCCGCGTCGCCGGCGAGATAGAGCATTCCATAGTTTCCGATTATACTAACAAGGCCCACGACGGGTTTTTGGGCCATTCGTACGTCGGCGAATGGGTCAACCTCGGCGCCATGACTACCACGTCAGACCTAAAGATGACGTATGGCAACATACGGATTGAAGGTCGCAATACTGGCCTTGACAAGCTGGGCTCGTTCTTTGCGGACATGAGCAAGACGTCCATCGGCACCCTCATTTACAGTGGCCGCAGGATCGGAGTGTCATCGCACCTGCATGGCCTTGTTTCAGGCGACGTGCCGTCGTTTACGATATATGGCAAGGGCATCGGCGCAAAAAACGTCGAGCTTGAACTTGCGTCGGCGATAGAAACACAGAGGAAGGTGATGCCAAGGCGCGGCCAGCAGATGAGCAAGGCGTACGAGCAGATGATAAAAGACGTGTTCCTTTCTACCGCGCAGGAAAGGAAGAAGGCAGGTGTGCGCAGGGCCAAGTTTGCAATTTAATCTATCGGATCAGTGTTAAATGACTGGAGACGTGTTTTCATTTTCTATGTCTGACCATAATACCGCCATTAAAAACTAGAGCTAGAAGGACTATATGTGAGAAACACCATATGAAATATCACATGAGCAACCAGGAATCAATTCGAACTAGACGGATCGTGGCTGGGGCTCTAATAGGATTGACGGCTATTGTAGTAGCAGTATCGATAGCGGCTCCTTTCTTTGCTGCCCGGCAGTCGGGCGCTTTCTATTCCTATTATTATTATCCTTATCATCATCCATTCTTCTTCCCGTTCCATTTCGGTTGGTTTGGCGGAATAGGCATCCTGCTTCCGATTCTTGTGATCCTTCTGATCGCAGGGTGGCTGCTCTGGCCTTCGAGAAGGTACCAGTCAGAAGATCTACGTCAACACAGTGACAATGCCGCATCTATCCTCAGAGAAAGATACGCCAAGGGCGAGATCACAAGAGAGCAGTTCGAAAGCATGATGCGGGATCTGAAGCAGGCAAGCTGATATTATCTTTGCAAGCAGCAGGGCGACGTTGTCGTCCACACGCGCTGTTACTATTGGGTTGAACATCAGCAAGAACATAACACACTTCCAGAACTTGATTAACATTGGTAAGTGAAGATTAAATTCTCAGAATGCAGAGGTTTCCATGTCAGGGCGAGACGCAGTGAACGGGAAGAACTTCCGGACTGGCATTGTCCGTCTGGCATACGGCAGCATGGTAATCGTCCTTTTTTTTGCAATGGCCATTGCCCCGCCACAGGCTTCTGCCATCAAACTCCATTCCATAGTAACAATCAAGCCTACGTTTACCATTGCGGCATACCAGCCACGAGGATTTTATGACTATTACCGCAATACGTGCAGCACACGATGCCTGACAGTGCGATTAAGACCTGCGCAATACACCAGCGATATGGACTATGCAGGAAGCAGTAATGCCCTCAAGAAAATAGAGTCGCTGGGAATAAGCGACGTTGTTACTGACGAGCAGGTAACCAAAAACCCCTCCATCCTGGCAAGCTACGAGAAGGTGATAGTGCTTCACAATGAATACGTCACCCAGGCAGAGTTTGATGCCATAACCCGCCATCCAGACGTCCTTTACCTGTACCCAAACGCGCTATATGCGCTTGTTTCGTACAATCCTGTCTCCAACACGATAACTCTGCAAAAGGGTCATGGCTACAAGGGCGTCAACGATGCTTTCAACTGGCCACCCTCGAGGAGCACCAAAGACGAGTACAACACCAGCTGCAAGAACTGGCAGTTTGAAAAGGCAAGCAATGGCTCAGTCCTGGATTGCTATCCCGAGTTTGATATACTGCACGATGCGAAATTGATGTCGTTAGTTGCGGGTTGAGACCACCAGTTTATCAGCCTAATTCTTTAAAGCAAGCAGATGCTCCACTGGAAGCACGCCCCCTCCTCCCTATGCGCGCTGGCAAATAGTATCACATATAGCTGATGCTCTGCTTTTCCTTCCACAGCCCAAGGCGCTGGTGGAGCCACGGGTAAAAGTTGGCGTCGCCATTTTCAAACTCTTTTTTGATTATCCGGATTATCTTTTTTGACACCTGCCCCGGCCTGCCGTAGATCTGTTTTTTCTTTCCAAGCCGCATGCCAAGGCCCTCGCCCTTTTCATGAGCCTCCTTTGCCATCAGCGACAGCCACGCACGGTTGAGCGGAGGCACCAAGATGTTGCTCTTGGCGTCAAAAACAGTCTCCGGCCTGTCCGTGTTCAGCCTGACGGTAAGCGACGTCACCTTTGGGAAATAAAGCAGTTCTTCCTGCATCGAGCCCGAGTCTGTCATCTCAGCCCAGCAGCGGCCGCTGTCAAGGAATTCTATTACGTGCGCGTACTCTTTCCACAAGGGTGTCATCAGGAACCTGTCCTTGTGATCCTCTGCAAGGTCCTGCAGTTTCTTTTCAAGGCCGTACTGCTTTAGCGCAGAAACCGTCGCGTTCAGCATCACCAAGACTATTTTGTTGTCCGTGCGCTCGATAATGTCTACAAGCCCGCCGATTATTGATGTAAAGCGTCGCTCTGTCAGGTTCTCCCGCCTGTGTATGTCCATCCTTATCCACTCGCCCTTTTCCAGCTGCGGGTACGCGTCAAAGATGCTCTGGCTTGGGCGTTCCCTGCGCTTTTGGTGTATCGCATCAACCACAGAGTTTCCCACCACGTGCACAAACTCTTCCGGGTATCCTTCCCTGACTAGGTGGTCCTTGTTGAGCTGCGTTGGCGCAAAAAAGAACTGCGTGCCGGCGGAGCATATCCACGTGTCTATCTGCTCTGGAAAAGGCTCTTCCCTTGCAAGGAACCACCTTCTGCCATCAAACTGGCTGTGGACAAGGTCGCGCACCGTCTTTTTTGTCGGCTCTTTTGCCGGCGAGAGGTGCTTCATCATCTCCGGCCCCATGGAGCGCAGGCCGGCCTCGTTCTGACCCACCTTCTGGCCCATGCCAAACACCCACGCAAGCGGCGCGATGCCTGCAACGAGCGTGTCGCCGTGCACTATTGGAAGCATCGACTCGTTGTGGCGAAAGTTCTTGCGGCAGTACCGGCCAAAGTAGCCAAATTTCAGTATCAGTTCGCTTGCCTTTTCCATCAGGTCGCCCCGTATCTGCAGATTGCACCCTACAAAGTCGTTAAGGCTAAACTCGTGCATCCCAAAGCCGAGCACGTCGTCAAAGTGCTGGCCCGTGTTTATCACAAAGGACGGCACGTTTTCCTTCGCCGCCTCCACCATCAGGGGAGCCTGCTTGTAAAAGTCTGGCTTTGTCCCAGTCACGACGGCAAGTATCGGGCTCCTCTGCTTTTTTGCGTGCTCAAACACTGATGACAAACTTCCAGAGATTTTTATCGGGAGCATGTCCCGCGATACGTCAAGCTCTGTGTCTTCTTTTGTCTTGTTGTTCAACGGAGATCATCCAGGTTGCCGGCGTACCTGCTCCTCTTTGACGTGACTGCCAGATAACCTCCCAGTCCGGCCACGCCTGCGCCGGCGGCCGCAAACACGTACGGCACAATGCCGACTCCGCCCTGCACGTACTGCGGATGGATCTGCGGGAGCATTCCCAGCGCGGCGACCATGCCGGCCGTCATTATTGCGCCAGAGGCTACCAGCAGCAGGCCCGCAGGCTTGTTGCCTGTCGTCCGGGACATCACAAACACGACGCCGGCAAGAACAATCCCGGGCGCGGCCGATATGGCGACCTCCTGTACGAGCAACCCCGCAGGGTCTATGATGCGGCTTGGGTTTTCCCCCTGGCTGATAAGAAAGTTGTAAAACGAGAGGATAAGCGCCACAAACATTGCTGACAGCGCGATGGAGCCGACGGAAATCCAAGTCTCCAGCTTCATATACGGCGGTTTATTTTCAGAGGTTGGTAATTAAATGATTGGTTTTTTATTTCGCCAAACTAGGTGATGCCGACGAGGCCGGCAAGCTCTTTTCGGCACGCAGAGCCGAGGATCTCGGCTGCTTTTTCCGGCTTGACGTTGTTGACATAGACGCCAAAGCCCCGCTCAAGACCCGACCACGTCGTTAGCTGCGGGTAGACTTCAATGTGCCAGTGGATCTGGCGGCTGTTCTTTTTCTCTGGCGACAGGTGGAAGACCATGTTAAACGGCGCGTCCTTTAGCGCCTTTGACATGCCGCCGAGGGTTGCGCGCATCATCAGCGCAAGGTCGTTTATCTCCTTCTGCGTTATCTTTGAAAATGACGTGATGTGCCTCTTTGGGTATATCCAGAACTCGTACGGGTACGTCGGCGCCCAGGGGCAGAAGGCAAGAAAGCTGTCCGTGGCAAGCACCTGGCGGGGCCCGCTGGACTCGACGGATATCATGTTGCACGCAGGGCAGCTGCCATTTTCGTTCATGAACCTGTGCGAGCCTTCGGCTTCAAGCTCTATTGCAGGTGGAATAGAGGAAAAGGTGACGATGTTCAGGTGGGGGTGAGGCGACTGCGCGCCAGCGCCGGCCCCGCTGTTGACGTATATCGAGACGTACGTCACGCTTTTTTGCGTGTACAGCCACCTGACGCGGTCCTGGATGACGACAAGGACGTTGCCCCACTGCTCGACTGACATCTGGGGCAGGCTCTGCTTGTGGTCAGGCGTCGCGACTACGACCTGGTGGTAGCCGTAGGCCGGCTCGCTGTACAGGGGCTTGTCGCTATAGCTGGCGGCCGCTGTCGTCGTGACGACAGGGTTCTTGCTTTCAAACACCCTGACCGACCAGTCGTCGATTATGCTGTCCTCGCTGTCTGACAGGCGCTGCAGCATGCCATCCTTTACGACAAGCGCAAGGAGCGCCGGCGAGGTCATTGACTCGTTGCCGGGGCAATAGGGGCACTTGTCGTCGTCATCAACACCATCACGCTTTTCATCTCCTCCCCGTTCTGCGGCAGAAGTAGAAGAAGAAGTGTTATTAGGAACAAGGACAAACCTGTCCAGAACATAGTCTTTGCGCAGCTCCCTCATATGCCCGGAAAATGCTCCCCACACTTTTAATTAAAGGTTCTGCACCGCTAATCTCCCAGCGCGAATTCAAGCGCCTTGGCGCAGCGTGCGCAGATGTACGTTCCGCGCTGTACTAGCCCGAAATCCTCTGTCCTGTTGCCCGCTTCGTCCACGACTATTTTGCCGCAGAACCGGCATGAAAGCTCCAACAAGGGATGTGTGCGCAAAACTTGCTAATAACAGCAACGCTTTTTTTCTGCAGTCGCCCGGCAAAAGGCCATGCCACTTGACGCCGACATCAAGAGCATGGTACAGGCAGTCATAAAAAGCGACCTGCAGGCGCCCAAGGTCCCAAAGGGCAGGGTGCCAAAACTGAAAAAGGTGTGGAAGTGCGTCAGCGCTTACGATTTTCTCTACGGCCAGAGGGTGGGCTATTACACCGGCCTTGCCGAGGGCATCATGCTTGAAAGGCACAGGCGCCAGCTGACGCAAGAAGAGCAGGACGAGATATTTGCGGCAATCGAGCCGTACACGAAGGATCTGCGCAAGTACTTTGCCTACTACAGACCCGCAAAAAGAGAGAAGAAGAAAAAATAAATTGACGCGCCATACACCTGACATCATGAGAAAAGACGGTGTTAAAATTGTCTACGTTCTCCTTGATGGCATCGGCGACCTGCCGCACCCGGCGTTAAACGACCTCACGCCGCTTGAAGCCGCCTACACGCCAAACCTTGACGCCCTTGCAAGGAACGGCGCGATGGGCCGCGTGATAACCGTCGGAAAGGGCATCGCGCCGCAGTCCGACATTGCCGTCTTTAACATGCTCGGCTACAGTTTCCGCGACGGAGGCTACGTCGGCCGCGGAGTTATCGAGTCGATAGGCTGCAACATTGACTTTCAAGACGGCGACCTTGCCCTGCGAGGCAACTTTGCAACCGTCGACGACAAGAACAACAAGATAACCGACAGGCGCGCTGGCAGGGTAATTTCCAAAGAAGAGGCAACGGCCGTCTGCAAGACCCTTGAAAACAGCATCAAGTTCAGCGACAAGGACGCCTCAATCGCGCTTGTCCCGACCGTCGCCCACCGCGTGGTGATCAGGATACACCACAGCAAGATGAAACTATCAGACAAGATAACAAACACGGACCCGGCCTACGACAAGGTCGAGGGCATGGGAGTCGCCAAGGCAACATCCGACGACATTTACGTCCAAGAGGCCAAGGCGCAGGACGACAGCAAGGAGGCCAGGATGGCTGCGATGCTTGTAAACGAGTTTACAGAGCAGACAATCAAGATACTGCGCGACCACCCTGTCAACGTTGCAAGAAAGGCGGCAGGCAGAAACCCGATGAACTGCATACTTGCCCGCGATTCGGGCAACAGGTTCCCACAAGTCCAGCCCATCAACAAGAAATACGGCATATCGATTGGCTGCATCGTAGAGATGCCGGTTGAAGTCGGCATCTCCAAGGTACTTGGCATGAAGATGTACGAGGCCGGTTCACTTGACGATTACGAGTTAAAGGCAAGAGTAGCAGCAAAGAGCCTGAAGACGGTTGACGCCGTATACGTCCATTTGAAGGGCCCCGACGAGTTTGGCCACGACGGCGACGCCAAGGGCAAAAAACGCAACCTCGAAGAAATCGACAAGCGCTTCTTTGGCGTCCTTGCCAAGGAGCTGGCAGGCGTGAAAAACCCTGTAATAGTGGTGTCCGGCGACCACTCTACTCCCTGCATCAAAAAAGCGCACAGCGATGACCCGGTCCCGCTGCTCGTGTCTGGAAACGGCGTCAGGCAGGATGGTAGCGCCCGCTTTACAGAAGGCTATGGCAGAAAGGGAAGCCTCGGCCTCCTGATGGGCGCAGATGTCGTCTCGACAGCGCTAAAACTGGCTACTGACAGACAATAAAATACGCAAATGAATAAAAGGCCAAGGCGGCCAGTCATTTATTGTCACACATGTTTGGAGAAGGAGGGCTTGCAGCTGCTGCAGCGCTTGCAGTACTACCTGCAGGAAGCGTCAAAGACGAGACCACGTTTTTCATACTCATCGGCCTGCTTGCAGCCCTCATTGGAGTCGCACTGTACATGCGCCACAAGAGAAACAGCGAGCCCGATTACGATCCTGCTACAGAGTAAGGGCAACGCTCATGCCCGATACCATGGTAAGTATCGCACCCACAACGGAGGCGGCCCTCGTAGAGGGAGGGGCTTCGCTTTCCACGGGATGAGATGTGTGTATTGACTTGTCATTTTCTCGATCGCAGGATGAGCACTTCCACAGCACTGCCTCGTTGCATTCGGGGCAGAACTCGGCTGCATTCATCTCGCTACCGCAAGCTCGACATAACATGTTTGCCCTTTTATGGAACTCCTTTCTAATAAAGGATGTTCCAATAGGTTTATCTCATGACCGCATCAGTGCGAATTTTAACTGGCAGGTATTGGTGGTAAAACCCTTATTTTTCCAAAAGCTTGAACAACAAAGGCAAAAAAAGGGTCAGGCCAGGCCAGGCCTTGTCTGCGGCTTGACTGTGATTGTCAGCTTGAACCCTGTCAGCATGTCCTTGCAGCGGTTGCGTATCGTCACCTCTGTCACGCCAGAAAGGCTAGACACGTCGCGCTGGAGTATGTTTATGCCAAGCAGTATCGACGAGACATATATGTATGCCGCCGCAAGCCCGTTTGGAGCCTTGCCGTCTGCAAGCATGTGGTCATCGGTCTTGTGCGCAATGTCTATTGCGAGGCGTTCCACCTTGGTGTCTATCTTGGCCATGTTGGAGAGTTTTGAGATATAGTGGTCGATGGCCATGGTGACTGGCACCTGTTGCTGCTGTTGTGGCATTTCCGGCGTCGCCTGTGGTGATGATGATGCCTCCTCTGCAAACGCGCTCATCTCCATCACCATCATGCGATAGTATTTTGACGCAAGTTTCACGCTTGACCGGTCCTGCTCTGTAACGCCCGTTGCCGCCACTATCTCGTCAAGTGAGCGCACCACGCGGCATTTCTTGCACGCAAGGTATATTGTTGCAGCCGCCATGCACGCGATTGATTTCCCTTTTGCCTCCTGCATACTCTCATAGTTGCGGTACAGCATTGCCGCAGTTTCAACCAGCAGTTTTGGCAATGACATTGCCGCGCACGTCTCGTTAATCTTTGTCAGGACGTTTGACAGCCGGCGCTCCTGCGGAGACACTATCCTGCTGCGTATGTGCCACTTGCGGATGTTGTTCATCTGCTCGGCCATCTGGTAGTCGATGGACTTGCCTGCATAGTCCTTTGAGCCCGAGGCAATCTCTGTCCTCAGGCCGTAATCGTGGAGAGCAAAACTCGTCGAGCCTGAAGCCCGGGTGTTCTTGGATTTTTCCTCAAAGTCAGTCGCGTTTGACTCGCGGCCAAAGTCATAGACGCTGTCCATCGCGACGTACCCGCAGCGCTCGCAAATGAACTCGCCCTTGGAATAGTCTTGTATGAGGTTTGCGCTGCATTCTGGGCACTGAGTGCAATATTCACTCGTGGTCAATTCCGGCGACCCCTCCTCCTTTCCTTGTCGTGCTGCTTATGTCCATGCGACGACGGTCTAGTCTTCGTCTGCTGTTGCGGCCGTCCGCCGGCAAACACCTTTGCGCCAGTCAGCCTCGCTGTTCTGTCAGTCATGGGAATGACGGAAGCGTACGGCGCGTTCACCGGCCCTATCAGTTCAGATATCCTTCCTACTCGCCTTCCGGCAGAGTCGATGAGCACCTCACCCGGTCTGATGCCTGTCGCTCCGGCTGCGTTCAGTTTTACGATTAACCTTCCGCTCTTTGCTAGATGCATAACTTCCCCGATCTCCCCCATTTGCACAATCAGCTTTTCCTTGCTATCATAAGCTTCGGTCAAAATTGTTATGTTTGTTGATGAACAATATTATTGCGGCCGCTGTTAAATTTTAGCCTGCTACTTTTTTCCGGATTTTTGCCTCGCGTGCTTTTGCAACAGCTTTTCCGCGACGCTTGCAATGACCTTTGATTTTTTCACACCTTCTTTTTTGGCAAGCATGACATAGCCGGACTTGACAAACGATCTTCTTGGAAACCTTGCGGCGTCGTTTACCGCGTCGTCTTCAACCTGGTAGCCGGCCGTCTTGGCCGCCTCGACAAGTTCCTGCACTGTTGGGTCAAAGACGGCGTGGTCGCGCTTGACCTTCCTTCCCTGGCGGCGCTTTAGGTTCTTGTTAAAGTAGTCCAGCCAGAGTATGACGTGGTCATAGTCCTTCAAGGCTCTATCTCGCATTTAACGGAGGGCGCTTTTTAAAACTATTGCGTAGGATGGGAAGACTCGAACATTTGCGCATTTCGTCATTTGTCTTTTATAGGTAAAAAATATGCAAACTCTTCTACTATGGACGAATTTTATTATAGTATCTCTTTTAGGAATTTTTTTATAGACTCATCTTCTACGGGCAAGGTGCCATGAGAGCATCTCAACAACTCTTGGCCGTAGCCGTAATAGGCGTACTAGTTTTTGCAGCCACGGGCGCAGTACGACCAGCAGCGGCAGCATCGGACAACCAGGTACTGGTGAGCAAGACGGCGTCTCCCGCGGACATATTCGTCCAAGGTGCAGGATCGCCTGATTCCACCCAGGTAACATTGACAGTGCAAGGGTTTGGAGGCACCCTTACAGAGACGGTGCCGATTGACGTGGTGTTTGCCATCGACAGTTCTGGCAGCATGACCATCAACGATCCGTCCAACCTCCGCATCGCGGCAGCAAAATCATTTGTCGACAAGCTCAATTCCACGAGGGACCAGGGAGGAGTGGTCAGCTGGGATGACAATGTCGACTTTGCATTTGGCCTCACGCAGGACTTTGGCGCGCTCAAGACCAACATAAACAGCGTCGACGCGTCAGGCGGCACGAACCTCAACGCGGGCCTCAACGGGGCGATATCCATGCTTGACGGCAACACAAGGTCGGGCAGTTCCACAGAGGTCATCATATTCCTGACAGACGGCGTCGGGACGTACACGCCGGCAGGCTCTGGCGGGCCGGCGGCCAATGCGGCAGGCAAGGGCTACAAGATCTACTCTATTGCACTCGGCGGCGCATCGACGGGCCCGCTGACAGACATGGCGTCTGCCACAGGCGGCCAGTTCTTCAACGCGCCCTCTGCTGCAAACCTCGACGCGATATTCAACGCAATCCTCCAACAAATAGTCATCAACACTGCGCCGTTTAACGTCAACCTTGTCGAAACCACGCAGGACTATATTGTTGACGAAAGCAGCTTCAGCATCGCGCCGGACAGCATAGTCACGCTGCCAGGCGGCCAGACCCAGATCACGTGGAACAACGTTGCACAGCACGTCGGCGACGGCGACAACAAGCTGCTGGCCACAGAGACGTTTGCAGTCACATTCGACGCAAGCTCGACGCTTGCAGGCAACAACCTGCCAGTAGACGACCTCGCAGAGTCGCACGTACAGTACACAAACCCAGACGGAACGCCAGGTACTGCAGACATACCACAGGCATTCATAAACGTCCAGGGGCCGCCGGTGGCAGTTGACGACTCGGCAAATACCCTTGAGGACACGCCTGTCACGATAGGCGTCCTTGCAAACGACTCTGACCCTAACGGCGATGCGCTGACGGTCATTTCGGTCTCGCCACCTGCGCAGGGCACAGCAGTCATCAACGGCGACGGCACCATAACCTATACCCCAGACCCATCTATCTTTGGCGCAAGCGACACCTTTACCTACACCATTGATGACGGCCACGGCCTGACAGACACCGCGACTGTCACGGTGAACGTCCAGGGCCTGACAAGCACTCCGGGCAAGGTCACAGGAGGGCAGGCAAACCTCGACAACAACACCAACGCAGGCTTTAACGTACAGTCAGGCGACGGCACCACTTTCAAGGGCCAGCTCCAGTTCAACGACAAGCTTGAGGATATCAAGCTCCACAGCCAGTCGATGACGGCCCTTGCAATAGACCCTACCGGCACGACGGCGACGTTCAAGGGCACAGCAGAAGTCAACGGCGTCTCGGGCTACACCTTCAAGGCAATAGTCAAGGACAACGGCGAGCCGGGAACAAACGATTCGTTCCTGATTGTCATCAAGGACCTGTCCAACACGACCATCTACATGAGAGGCGGAACCCTTAGTGGCGGAAACATACAGATCCACTGAGCGAGGGAGTGAAAATGGCAGGCAAGTCTGTCTGCCCCTCTTTTTTATTTTAAAATTTTAAAAAATTTCTTGAATGAAAAAATTACTGCTTGGCCTTTATCAGTACGGCGTTTACCACGCCATTCTGGCCCGGCCTTGAGGTAACAAGCGCAGAGCCTGCCTCTGTCTCGATGACTGCGCCCTTGCTCACCACGCCTCTTCTTTCATAGTCGCGGTTTGCGGGGTTCTTTGTCACAGTCAATATCTTGGACTTGGTCGCTTTCTTGGATTCAGGGTCCATGACGTTTGCAAACTCGGCGGTCTTGAAGGCTGCCTTGACGTTTGCGCCCCTTACCCTTCTCGTGACAATGTCGGTCGTGCCGACGGTAGCTTCATTTGGATACCTGTCGATCTCGGATTTCCTCCGGATCCTGTTGGCGAGCTTGCGTCCGCCAGTCAGCTTGCGGCCCGCAAGGTTCTCTATCGACTTGCGCATATTGTGTTTTCTAGTGTATTAAATACTCTAATAAAAAGCGTACGATGCCAAGTACATAGACGACGCAATCGAGCTTTCTAATGAGCTATGCAAGCCTGCTGAGAGCATCGATATCATTGAGCTTGGGGCTGGCAGTATAATAACACAGATCAAAAGAATCCGATCTATCTCATCCTTCAGTCTTCTGACGAGCAAGCAAAACCAAAGCCGATGAAGTAAAGAACGACGAAGGTAGTTAGTAACTATCCCAAGTTGCGGAAAATGATTACCCAGTTGATTATGTTAGTAATCCTAGTTAGTACTCAACCTCTTAACGTCGCTGGCGCAGCTTCAGGAGCACCAGCCTGCGATCAATCGCTGTGGAACCATGTGTATCGCCCGGAAAGACTGAAGGTGGTTAACCCCTGCGTCTCTGTCACGGGTGTGATAAAGGGCATAGCGTCTGAACTAGACGGAGACCTCCATATCCTTGTGAAACTTGATCCCCGATATTCCAATCTGACTAAAAATAACATAGCAAATACGATCTTTCAACAGGGAAATCTGGTAGTCGAGGCTATATGTCGGCATGAAACATTTCTAAGCGGCCCTAAAGCCGCATGCGCTAACTTCCACCAAGATCTTGCCATTCCTCCTGTCAGCACGCATGTGGAGGTCGTAGGTTCGTATGTTTTGGATCAAGGCCATTTCAATTGGGCAGAAATCCACCCAGTCACATCAGTAACCGCTACGAACTGACTGTACCGCCTTATGGCGCACTGTCATTTTTTTCAGAGAAGATTTTTGTACGAGCATCATCTTTAGACCGCGCAGAAAAATGAGGGAATCTCCGGAAAGTCTCATAATACCGTTAGAGACGGAAGAGCTCTACCCGACCATCATCCTAGAACTTTGCGACAATTGCAAGTGGTCTTGTTCCTGTCTCAGTACAACAGACACTATCGAATCATGTCCAGTGTGCAAGGCAGCTATCAGGTCATACGTTCCAATGACATCAGAAGAGGTCAGCCGTATCGAGATTGACGACGAGCGTGGGATGATTCTTCAGTTCAGCAGGCGAATGCTAGTACAATGATTTTCTGGTCTCCCTCGCCGGATCCAACATAAATTCCCATATCTTTCCGGATGTACGGTTTTATCTTTTCCTTTGGCGACATAGACTATTAGGATCGGCTCATCACCTGGTCCTATCCATCCAAATTCTGGAATTATCTCTGGATGACGGTGTGACTATTCATTTTGCCTCTGACAGATTTGTTGGCAGCAGCTTCCCCTGCGCCTCTGTCCCAAAATCCTCTTGGCGGTCGTTGATTTTACTTGAGTTTATGCGAACTAAAGCTGCAGTCATTTATTTATTTCATCACAGATAATTTCAAATTCAATCACATCAAGACAAGACATAATATGTGACAGAACTAACTAGGAAGGTCAGCTTTCGAACTCGCAGTAGTAGTAGTCGCTGGCGGCTGTTGCCTGGGGTTTTCCTTGTTGGTCTCTGCCACCAGCTTGCTCTTCATCGAGTTAAGGTCGGTTATGCCGAAATACTCTTGGAACTTTTTCGTCGTCCGGTACACCTTGAGTCTGCCCAAACTCTCGTGCTCGACAAACTCCATCTGCTCTAGCTCCTTTATGTGTTGGTACACCTGGCTCCCGCGTATCTGCACCAGGCGCTTTGAGGTGACAGGCTGCTCGTACGCGATATAGGTGAGGGTCTTGAGCGCGGCCGCCGGGACGAGTGGATGCTGGGCAAACCGGCGAATCAGGGGAGTGTAGGCAGGCTTTAGCTGAAACACATACGAGCCGTCTTCAAGCTGGACCACCTCAATTGCCTTGAACACAGTCTTGGTCTTTTTGACAAGGTCGTTTACGACGCGCATGGTCTTTTCCTTCGAGTTTGTCCCGGACGCGCGTACCAGCTCGTCGACCGTGAGGGGCCTGCCTGCGGAATAAAGGGCCGCCTCTATCCTTGCAGCAACTTCGTCTTCTGGAAGCGACTCGCGCATCTTGTCTTTTGGAAGAACCGTGGAATTACTTTACTGTTGCTGTTGCGCCTGCGCTGGCTCTGGCTGCCTCAGGGTTATCCTGACATCGTCAGAATCGTCTGGCTGCTCAAGGTCCACCTTGCCCTTCATTGCAAGGTACAGCATGGCGATGAAACAGCGCGCCGTCTCGACCGGCTCCATCTTGGCCACAAGCGTCTTGAACATGGTCGGCCCGTCGGCGCTTACGATGTCAAATATCATGTCCTCGTAGCCCTGGATTATCTGCTCAAATTTCACGAGGTACTGGTCAAAGTTGAACGTCTGGACCGGCTCAAGCTCGACCTGTTTTTTGCGCGGCCGGGGATTTGCCAGTTCCATTATCATGTTCTCAAGCACCTTGAGCAAGTCTTCTACAGACACCGGGTACGTGGACTCGACCCTGAAGGGAAGGTCAAGCGTGTTCAGTTGCGGGATTGGAAGCTGCTGTTGCGGGTCGTCAACGCCTTTTTTCTGCATCGCAATTTTCTCGAGCAGAAAAATGCTTTCCACCTTGAGCCGGTATATCATCGACGACGACACAGCTGCGATGCCGCATATGCGCAGGTCTTTGTTGCCAGTCGCGTTTATCAGCTGCAAAAACAGCTCCAGAAGGCGCACAATGTCGACGTTCCACACGTCCTTGCGTATAACGGCAGAAGGGTTGAACAGTATGTTGAGCGGCGGCTGCGCTATGGTCTTTTTAGTGTCCGGGACCTCTGACGGCGCTTCTCCCGCTTCGGACAATTCTCTCTTCCCCCTCCCTCAAGGTTGAGGGCAAAAAGTTCCTATAATACGTATGGGTGAAGAAACATTTCATCCCGCGTCATCATAGTTATGCGTCGTCACTCAAGCCCAGGGTCTGCCCTGGCTTTTTCCAGATCGTCTTCACACACCCATATAGCCTGTAAGGAGGCTGGAAGAAATCGCAAGACCATCCTGATTGGCCGCTCGACTGCCGGCGCAAGACAGCCGGCGACGCTTAGTTTATCTTCTACTTTGCAGTCTATGCTCTTGCACACACAGGAATGGTCAAGAAAAAGCAGGCGTCGAGGGCTGTCGTGATTGCAGGCTTTGCGGCAATCGCAGTCCTTATCGGCGTCATGGTCATGCTGCAGGTATCAAGCGCCCAGAACGACGAGTTCAAGCAAAAGTGGGATGGTATTGCGGTCGACACTATTGCCCTTACAAGAGAGTACCAGGCAGAGGAGGGCAAGTGGAAGGCAGGCCAGTACGACAACGCCACGATGGCAGCAATCATCGACAAGTACATGCCAAGGTACCAGTCGCTCATCGACAGGGCAAACGCGCTTGAAACACCCGAGCGCTACACCGACGCCCGCAGCCTGCTGGTAAAGGCAATACAGGCAGAAAAGGACAGCAACGAGCATTTCAAGGCGTATCTGCTGACAGGCAACAGGGCCGAGTACGAGAAGACGCTGGACCTGTTCTCGCTTTCGCTAAAGTACAGCGCAGAGGCCGATGCAGCCATGAAGGCGGCCGGCTAATGCCTACGTTTTAATTAAGGTGATCAAGACTTTTCTTACGCTGGGCCCATAGTTCAGCTTGGACAGAATGGCTGCCTGCGGAGCAGTTGGTCGAGGGTTCGAGTCCCTCTGGGCCCGCTCATTTCACATGTTCAGGGGCCCCTCCCAATTTTATAGCGGAGGAATTCCCTGATGCCCGAAAGGCTGTAGACAGTCATTGCAAAGATAATAGATAAACTGCCAAACCCCGTCAACGTCGCGCTAGTAAAGGAATTTCACGACTTCATGAAGAGAAACTAGACAGCTAGGCGCCATCCAAAGAACTCGTTTAGGGCAGCGCGATTGCTTTTGGCCGCCACTTTATTGGCCCACCCACAACTTTGGTCGACCAAATGGAGCTGATCCTTGATTTTCTGGCAACAATAACAATAATAGCAACTATATCGTCTTTTGCTATAGCCCTCCAAACAGATCCAGGTAAACCGTATGGTACCCGGAGGCAACTACAGAGACCATGGGAGCAATAACTTCCGTAATCTTTTGCTTGGTTTCAGGATCAAACTCTGTTTGTGTTTTGGTTGCGAACTTGTATTCAATAAGCTTGCCAGTTGTGCCGATTAATTTGCCATCACTTAATACGTTTGCCACCACCGCGGACCCGTTATATGATGCAGTTACAGTAAACTTGACCGGCTTGTTGACCGCTACTTTTTGCGGGTTAACAGACACGTTCATTGTTTTTAGTGGTACAAAGGGGTTCTGGGCATCCCAAAGTGCGACTATAGGTTTCCACGGATGCTGCTCCCAGCCAAGCCACCACTGTTCGTAACCTTCAGGCACCTTGCCCCCCGACGCGATTCTCTGATCAACAAGTTCCTTTAATTCTCGTTTCCAATGGCGTACGCTTGCCAGGGCTTCTGATCTCTTTTTTCCGCTGTCGGGTCCTGTGAGAGGAGACGGCGTTTCAGGATGTTTTCCTTGGTCCGAGCTGTAAGTGAACCCATTTGCAGCATATTCTAGTTGCCAGATCTTGCGCCTCAGGCGAACTATTAGTGTAGTATTTCTCTCGCTGGAATTCTTTGTGGTTTGTTCTCCATAGGTGGCCGGATCTTTATCCCAGGCGGTTATCACATCATCTGCACGCATGAACCCATGGGCTACACGTATGCGAATTAGTCCCGGATCAATCGTCATTCCATCGTGGATATCGTGTTCTGGACGGATCACCACTACCGGCTTGCCCCAGCTGTTAGGCGGAAATAGAGATGATTCTGATATTTCCGAGGGCATAATATCTGCAGATGCACGCATACCAATGTCAAGTATGTTTGCGGGCGGATCGTAGGAATGAAGTGGCCCTCCACCGCCCAGAATAGGCTTTTGCGGATCAATCTCTGTAGACGAGGCAACTACTGCATAGATAAAATCGGCGCCTGCATCAATGGCCGATTCTATTGGTGTGGTTGCCCTTACGCCCCCATCGATATACCAGTACGAGCCGACCTTGACTGGAGGGAAAACAAATGGTATGGATGATGAAGCAAGAGCACCGCTTACAAGGCTGGTCATAACTGGGAACTGCTTCTTCGGACAATTCTCAAGCTGTTTTCGAAGCTGGGCTTGTTTATTGCGCAGCGCTGCGACACCAGCGAGGGCCCCTTTTTGCGGATCTTTATCATCGAAGGCGGAATCTTGCGCATCCTTTATTTGCGATTCGAGCTCGGCTATCTTTTTGAGGATTGGCCCGGAGCAAGCAGGATCATATTGCGTAACCAATGTCGGCGACCCATCGCGCTCAATTACTGCGCCAGTTTCAGTAACGTAGCGCAGTTTCCCATCTTCAAGGGCCACCATGGCAAGCCGCAACTTGATACCGGATTTCGCAACCAGTTCGGGATGAAAGCTTGCTCTCTTGAGCATGGTGTCATGGATTGGGTCAAGATTGTACAGCGAGCGCGTTGCTAACAAAGACTGGATATCCTTTTTGACCTTGTCCAAGGCGCTGTCTCCTCCCGAGAACAGCCAAGCTATCAATCCAATAGGACCCAAAAGTACAGAGGAGCTGCAGTGGCGGTTACATCCTCCAGCAATTCTTTTGCATCTTTTTCAAATTTGGACGTATCTATTGCGTCTTTGTACATATTGCCATTCTTCTTAAGAAGCAGCCAGATCTCTTCCAGTCCTGCGAGTCCCTGCAAGTGTCCATCGCTATCGCGGTTTGCCATTTTTTCTTTGGGCTCGCCTTCTGCCAGTTTGAGCGCGTTAATCGCACCTACGGACGTACCGCAAATAATCTTGGGAGCTATTTTGCGTAGCCGATAAAGGTAATTGACCACACCAACTTCAAAATCACCGTGAGCTCCACCTCCACTAAGTACAAGTGCAACCTGAGGGACCATCCTTCCCGGATCTATCCTGACGTTTGTAGCTGTTGCTGCCGCTGTTGTCCCTAACGTAGATGCAGAAATGGTACTGCTACGCGGATCTAACCTTAGCTGCCGAACTTCCACGCTTGTCTCGTCTTCTACCGGTAAAGCCTTACTGGTTGCTTGGCTCATGACTACCGTGGATTTGGATATAAGAGAACTATATATCCTTTTTATACCAAAATAGTTTTGTTATCGCCTAAATTGGACCTCCACAAGCATCTTCGCGCCCGCCCAAGCACGCTGTCTCCTGCATCATTCAGCCTTCAATGATTACCATAGACAAAAGCTGCAGTTATCGAAATTCTCTCTTGTATCTGAACCCTGTTTTCGTAATGTTCGAGTCCCTCTGGGCTCGTACTTTTTCGGTTGGAAATCTTTGTCCATTATCCTTATTATTGGATGAAATATGTCGCTGATTGTCTAATATGAGTATGCATGGCCTTTTTCTAAAGTCTTCCATAACTAGTGGCAGCCAATTCTAGATGCTTTAGAATCAGAACAAATCTCACCAAAACTGAAACCGTGCCCAAGAAATTACATCACAACATCAATGGTGGGCACAATCGAGAATATGCGACCTACTGGACGCCGGAGGGCACCATGTGTTTTTTGTGCTCGATAATAATAATATGACTTTCTAAATATGTCTTGTTTGCAAAACGCAAATGACATACCTCGCATTCAAAACCTTCAAGCTTTTCTTTCCTTGATTTTTCCATTACCGAGTACGTCATATCCCTTTCCGAGCCTTGAGTTTAACTTAACTATGTTAGCCCGTTCTGCAACGAACGTGTGCTGTATAGGCATCGTGCTTTAATGTGGTACCTACTACATACGAGGGCAAAGAATACATCACAAGATGCCGCTAATCATGCTCGGCTAAAACCGTAACCGTGCCTTTCATCCAAGGATGCGGTATGCAGTGATAATGATAGACTCCAGCCTCTGTAAAAGTAAAATTGTATGTTTGTCCAGACGGCATCAGTCCGATGGTGGCTGTAGAATCGAATTTTCCGCTTATCTTGTCTACATAGTCATTGTCACTGGTTACGCTGTGATACGTGTTGTCGTTGTTTTTCCATATGACTTTGTTGTTAGCGCCTAGACTAACACGAACATCGCTTGGAAAGAAGTTTTGCGCTTGAGACTCTAGCGAAGAACCCGGCAAAATCCCAACATTAGTAATGCTTGGAGGATTCAAAATGTCTTGAGGGACTCGAGGCTTCCTGTTTATCGTGGGTACGTAGTAGAATTGATAGTACACCAAGCTGATGGCTACTGCTACCAAAAATGTCATGACGGATATGCCTGCCGCCGTCTTTTGGTTTTTCTTCAACAGGACCATAGGCAATCACCAGAATCGGCAATAATGCAGGTTAGCCAGTTTCCTTCACAATTTCTCGCAGATGGTCGTAGTAATTGTTGTGGATTTGGTTGAAACGAAAGACATTCTTTTTTCTGTCCTTCACCTTTCCAATATGATGATGATAAGGATGAGAAGTGGTAGAAGAAGGGCATCGATACCATATTCTTCTTACTGAAAGAATGCTAGGCTTCTAAGTGAAAGTGTCGAAGAGAAGAAGCCATCAATTTGATATCAGCTCGTCATGTACTATAAAGATCGATTTCATTGCAAATAAGACTTGCTTAACAAGAGATCGGTGCATTACTTTATCTTAAGATGAAAAAGAAAGTCAATTACCGTCTTTGAGAGGTACATAAAATTTCCTGTAATGTGTCTTTAGAACTTTCTCCAGCAAGACACAGGAACCAGTTTAAGGCTATCTGGCCTGTAACAAGAACCATGCACCCACTAATGCCCTATCCAACCCGTGACGGTTTCTGCCTTTTTGTAGAAAAGGTGCCAGGATCCACTGAGGGACCTGAAACTTCTGGGCCCGTCTTCTCTCGTACGACAATATAACTCGCCGTGCGGAGACTCCAAAGACTCGTTTTCGAGCGCTAATCACTGTTACATCCTCTACGCCATTGCCTGCAATTTAGTAGTTAGTCTGGTCGCAAAAATCGAGTCAGTCGCTTCGATTGTGCTGGCCAATGCTTGCAACACCTTGCGGCCTTTCTCTGTGGTATTTGCGTACTGTTTGTGCCGCAAGTCAGATACGCCCTCGCGCCTGCCATTTTCCAGCAGCCCGTTTTCAATCAAGACAGCCAGGTAGTAATTTGTCTGTTCGTAACTCAGGTTTGCCCTGCTCATGATATGGGTCTTTTTCTGCGGCACCAAACACAAATCCAGAATATCGCGTATGATTTCGAATCGGGTGCGGTTATTCGTTCTCTTCATCGTACCCTGCCTCTCTTTATTGCCAGAGCGAACAATAATTCGATCATGTCGCTCTTAATAACGTCATACTAATAATCAAGAGTCGCGGCCTTTTCTCATCTGCTGCCAAACACGACCCCGACCTGAATGTGCACTTTGCTGTCATGGCGCGCCAACCGTCTGACGACGTTACTGAATGACACAAGAAAAGCAATATCTACAGAAATGAGCAAGGGCGGCCTCTACTATTCGTCGACCGTTATTCGTTAAATCACCCCTACCAGTCAGACACAGCACTGCCCTGATAGGGGTCTCGGTGCATATTGGGTTATGCTAGGTTGTTTCTTGCTCAGGCGCACGCTATATGCCGATAAACGGGCCTGACAGCATATTATGTTTTCACGATCTTACAGTTATGACTTGCTGATCTTTGTTTGAAATGTCGTTATACGGTTTGGTGCGAGCAAAACCTTCTTGCACAATTCTCCAGGCGGCTTTTTGAGCGAGCCCACAAATGCATGTTTTGATGACGAATATTGTTGGCTCTGATGGTTGTGTTACATGACTTGCCCGGGCACGGCGCCGGCTCGCATTATTTTTAATGCAAAATTTTTAATGCAAAATCAGGTCGTATGGATTATGTTAGTCAGCCCCTACCCTCGAGATTAGACGGCGCGGGCAGGGGCATGGCTTTTCAGTAGTTTTTTGGGTACTGTCTTAGACTTGCTCAGGCACGAATGAGAGAACATGCCTGATAGTAGACAATCAACGTAGCGATGTGTTTAAGGCTTGCTTACCAACCAAAAAGTAATCTTGTTACCTAAGTTGACTTTACTTACTTGCGAATAAGTATACGATATAATCGAAAACTATCATTATTCGCTGATAATTGGCATTATTATTATTATATAAATTCAAAATACACTATCAACGCTATTTTTTGCACCAAACACAAAACTTGTTTATGGTTTGGCGCTATAAGGTATTTTTGGCTTGTCTTTTGCTGTCAAGGGGTTCTGTTCGATAAAGAGACAGGGTCAGGCCTTCCCGTGCGGACAAATCACAAATGGTCCTCACGCGGATTTGCTACACTCAAATGACTGCAAAACTCGGCTTGTTTTTCTATTTTTTTTATAATATCTAAAAATAGCAGATTCGCTTATCGACGTCCATAAATCAAGCTGAAACAAGCCAGCGACCCATCAGCCCAATCGTTCTAGCCATTCTGACTTTTATTGCAAGCAGGTTTGGCGGTTCGCCAGGGTCTTACGCATCTATCGCGACTAGTCCGGTCGGTTTTTATTTGCTGGTTAGAAAAGATGTAAAACGTTATTTGTTGCACTAGTGGGCAGTGTGACAATGCTTTTCAAGATATTGCAAAATCCGCAGGAATGCGAGCAAACAGCTGCATGCCCTTGCATACTAGGTCACATGTTCGGTAAAACATAAACTGCATAATGCGGCAAATTTACCTCTCAGTCTTAGATAACAAAAAATACTATTTCGCCAATAAGCAAGTCTTAAAAGTGATATTACTTTGATCGATACTATCAGACATGATAGCAACCATGTCTGAGCCAACGGTGTTGCCAAAAAAAAGACTGCAATCTGCAACCAAGCCCCTACCTACCGCTAGGTGTGTCTGTTCTCGGTAGGGGCAATTAATCTAATAAAGCAAAAATTTCCTCTTGCTTTTGAAGCATACGTCGTTGTCGTCATCATCAGTTTGCTTGCGGCTTGTTGAAGAGCGAGTTTACGTGCCGTACGGCTTTTGCCAAGTCTTGCAATACCTGTCTGCCCATCTCGGTCGTAATATAGTAGGCGTGTCCACCTACTTTATCACAGTCTGTTGGCTCCCGATGTCCGTGCCGCTTTGCCAGGAGACCCCTTGACAGCAGCGGCGACACATAGTCGTTTAGCTGTTCGTACGTCAAGTTTGCCTTGTACATGATGTGCGTGCGCTTTTTCGGCTCGTTGGCGCAGAGCTGTAGAATGTCGTGTGTTATCTCTACCTTGCCGCGCATTGTTCGGCTTGCCTTACTCGCGCTTTTGCGTGTGTGAGGCTTGTTCGTACTATTTACCAACAAAACCACGGTTTGTCGATTGCGTTGCAACGACTTATAACACTTGTTCATTTTTCTGCAAGAATTTTGTTTGCCAGCGAGGGTCGTTTTACCTAATTATGAGAGTATCAGACATGTTTGGCAAAACACAGAGTTTTTTGTTTCGACAAATCAGAGATATCACACAGAATATAGAGTATGATACAGTAGCAACCATTTTTGATAATTGCAGGCACCCGGGATGCGGATCAGAAACGTGTGCAATGAATTGGATTGTAAGGGTGCCCTTGAATATTGCTATCCATACTATACTATTCTACATCTTCAAGCAGCATGGTTTCAAATGCTACGGCCTTGTCAGGCTCTGACGCATAAATCACGTGGTGGTGGTTTTTCAAAAGTCCCCTGATCCATTCATCCCTGCGGGATTGCTCTATCCCGGAAATGTCATAATAGCACATCTGCGAGCAATCAAATTCCTCAAAATGCTCGTGGCCTGATTTTTCAACGGCCAGTCCCAGCGTCATCCCTTCTTTTGTTTCCGTGTCCGTTATCGTCCTGCCGACAAACCTGTAGGGCGGCCTCATGCCTTTGGTGGATTCTTCTCTTATGCGTCTGAGAGTGCTGAGCATGTCAAGCTTGCCGGCATCAGACCTTTCAGTGCGATAAATGCGCAAAGAGTTTGCCTGCTTGTACGAATCGACATCAATGCCCTTGGCAGACAGCCGCTCTTCAATCGTCTTGGGCTCGTCGGGGCTAAAGAAAATGCACGACTCGCCTTTCTGCAGCCCATTCAAAAGATACCGGGCTATGACTACATCTGCATACTTTGGATTGTCGTACAGCAGGACGATGTGGTTGTTTCCCTCCATCCGGTCAAGGAACTTTATCGGCCGGTAATTTTTAGCGCTCATAAACCCCCATCTCTCCCCCAGAAGGAACATCCAGATACTTTACCCCCATTGCAATGACAAAGTCCTTTATACGATCATAATCTTGCAAAAAGTCCCGGCCCTTCTCGGTTATACCAAGCGGATCTTGTATTATCATCTTTTTGCTTTCCAGTTCATCTAGGTACCTTGCAAGCTTGTCGTAAGCAAGGTTGCTAAGGGTCTGCACCCGGGTAGGTTTTGCCTCGCCGTTTGTCAATTCCTGCGCGATTGCACTGAGGATGTCGTTATATATCTCCATCTTGTTTCGCTTCGGCTTTGGCAAAACTATCATGGTTGACCCTTCCTAATTAATAAGCCTCCCCTTGGGGCGGAATCCATTATATGTTATCTGAAAACATACACCTATGAACAACAACAATAAAACCGAGTCCGCCGCGCAAAAAACGACGGCAACAACTTCATCATCAAGTCACCTGGAGGCATTCCTTTACAGGGTGCCAAAAAAGAACCACGACGCCGTCGCGCAGAACCTGAAGCAATTCGTGCCGTGGTTTGAGAAACAGGGAGTAAGAATCGAGTACTACCAACTTGGCAACTACAAGATCATGGAGGGCATAGACGGCATTGCCAAGACCCTTTCCGCCGGCGAAGATGAAGACATCTGGATGGAGCTGCAATACTTTAGGGACTACAAGCACTGCGAAGACGCCTATGCAAAGATGATGCAGGACAAAAGCATCGAACAACTTGGAAAAGAGTTCTTTGGCCTTATCACCCAGGGGACAAGCCTTGTCAACGGCAGGTTCAACAGGCTGCGTGTGTAAAAAGGCCACGAGCCAATAAGTGAGAAGAGTGAAACGATATACATGGCGGCAAAGGATAACGATACAAAAATTACTTCAGAGCCGGAAAAGCAGGAACTAGTGATAACGCGGAGTTTGACGCGCCGCGCGAGCTTGTGTTCAACGCATACGCCAATCCAGAACTTTATGTACAATGGCTTGGACCGCGAAGGCTGAAAATGACGCTTGAAAGGTTCGAGCCAACAAGCGGCGGTTCATGGCGATACATCCACCAAGATGAAAAAGATGGAAGCAAGTATATGCATTTCATGGAGTAAATCATGAAGTTGCACGGCCAGAGAGGATCATCAGCACGTTTGAATTTGAGGGCCTGCCAGAACCGGGACACGTGGCCCTTGAAACGGCCACGTTTAAAGAGCTGCAGGGTGGCAGGACAACAAGGGTAACGGCCAAGACGATTTTCCAGTCAGTCGCGGATCGTGATGCCGCGCTCCACAGCGGCATGGAAAAAGGAGTCGCAGAGTCGCACGAACGGCTCGACGAGCTTTTGGCAAAAGTGCGAAAAAATGACACAGTTCGTTTGTAGCTCATGAACATGTTGCTGACATAGATTTTTTTCTCCGGATCCGTCAGTCACACACACATGCCACAAAAAAGCCGGACAAAGCTACTAGAACCTGGCAAAGCGCTCTTTAAATAACATGTCCAGCCTAACATGGGCATTGTTGTAAGATTCAGGCCTCTGGCAGGAAAGGTGCTGAGATCAATAAAAGGGCCAAAATTCAAGCCTCCGGCCAGAGACGGCGACAAATACGACATCCAAGGAAGCTGGATGTACGTCGACGACAAGGATTCGATGCAGCTGACGCAGCATGGCATCTACGGCCCGGAGCAGACCAGCCTTATCAAGAGGCTGGTAAAGGGCGACTACACGTGTCTGGACATTGGCGCAAACATTGGCTATTTCACCCTCATAATGGCCAGGCAGGCCAGGCAGGTATACGCATTTGAGCCGGAGCCCAGAAACTTTGAGATTTTGCAAAAGAACGTGGCGCTGAACAACATGCAGGACATCGTCAAACTCTATGATTTTGCAGTGGCAGAGACAAGCGACAGGGCAACCCTGCATTTATGCGAGATGAACAGGGGGATGCACCGGCTTTACCAGTCGCACTGGTGCAACGACGGCACTGTCGAGGTCAGGACGGCCAGAATAGACGACCTTGTCTCGCAGGCAGACTTTGTCAAGATGGACATTGAAGGCGCCGAGCTTGGAGCGTTAAAGGGGATGAAAAAACTGCTGGAAAGAGGCACGGTTCTTTGGATGGAGTTCCATCCACCCAGCATCGTAGAATACGGGGCAAGTCCCCGCGATGTTTACGACTATATGGAATCGCTCGGCTATTCGGTAGAGATACCGGGGCTGGGCAAAGTGTCGTTTGATGAGCTAGAGAAAATATCCAACGAGAAAGCCGGCACAAATGTCCTGTGCAGACGAGGATAACGTCGCGTGCCATCAGAGAGAGTATTATTGGAAAGACGCTTTCAGATCTTTTGTTGGCACCGTCATTGCCGTCAGCTGACTTCAAGCTTTTGTCCAAGCAGCATGCCGGAATACGCAAATTCATTGTTCATCAGGGCATCCACGTATCGCGTAAATGAACCCTGGTCGATGCACGAGCCGTGCATTGGAAAAGTCATTTTAGGACCCATCTTCAATAAGCGCTGGGCGGTCTGCCTGACGGGAATTTCGCTTGCAAAGATGCCCGCTCCCCTGTAGAGCTGGATCATTTCTTTTGAAAGATCATCAGAGATAACAGGCTTGTTGTCGCCCGGCTGGATAAAGAGGTCCGAAGGGAAAAGCGACTTTGTCGTGTCTTCAAATATCATCATGCTGTCCCAGTGGTGGACGTGTGGCGTCATGAGGAATCGCAGGCTGCGCCTCCCCGTCTTTAGGACTTCACTATCCCAAAACGAGATGTGATGCACCGGCACTCCATCCCAGCCCATAAGGTTCAGCCTTGAACTCAGATCGCTGCACAGCAATTTTACGTCGGGGGATTTCAAGAATTCCATTCCGCCCCACTCGTCGCTTTCAAAATGCAGGAATGCGACGTAGGCCAGCTTTTCAAGCGGGATAACCTCTTTTACCTTCTCTGCAACCCCCTCGTACATCCCAACAGGGCCGGTGTGGATCAAGGTGGGTTTTTCGTCATTTATCAAAAACTGGTTGAAAGTGATTCCATATTCGTTTACGAACCCGGATATCCGGTAGATGCCATCCGTTATTTCAGAGATGCTTGCAGTGGTGTCTTTGGCAACGCGAAACGTCTTGCTGACTTCGGGCACGCATCAAGTATGGGTGCAGATAATTAATAACCTTGATCTTGCAAGAATATAGAACTTTAAAATTATCTTGCATGACCTACTGACGTTAGAGAAGAATATACGCGCTCTACTTTTTAAATGGGTTCTTGGCATCTTTTTATTACTATCATTATAGGCTATAGCTTGTCAAGGATAAATTCAAAGCACTGGTTATTCTTGCCAAGCGTGTCAATCACCTCGACCCAGAACAAGTTTCTGACGCCCGTTATTGCCCTGACGCGCTCTATTATATTCAAGAGATCTTCATTTTCATAAAATATGACTTCTGCTGCAATGTCTGTCGTCTCTAATCCTGTTGCCCTGCTAACGCGGATAACTGCTTTCTTCCACGACAAGAGCTCTTTTCCAACCTCGATTGCAGTCCCGCCTTGCGTGCTGACGAAAACCATTGCAACGCGCCATCCAAGGCTTTTCACTCTTGGAAGGTAGGATGTCTCTAAAAAGTTGGCTTCAAGCCTCTTGCGCCTTCTTTGCACGGTGCTGAGGGGTGCGCCTGTCTCTTTTGAGAGCGTTATGGAGGATACCTTGCCCTTGGAAGATAGCAATCCCCGCAGGATCTTCTTGTCCAGAGATGAAAGAGCCAGATTCTTGCGGCCGCCGCTGTGACTCGAGATTTGCCTTTTTTTGCCCGGTCCATTGGCGATGATAATGCGTGTTATGGCCCTAAGCATGTCTCCAAGCTGGTCGATAGACAATTCGCCAAACAAAGATGCATTGATGCCGCGTCTTTCAAGTTCTACAACAATCTCCTGCCGCGATATAGAAGAAGAACTGGCTTCCAGCTTATTTGCAGGATCCCCTATCATGTTTAGCCTGTTACCTTTATTCATCAACATGCTTGATATATTTGCAGATGCCTCAGAGGATGAGGAAGAGGGCATGTTGTTTGCTAGCATTGCGTAGCGGCGCTACTACTACTATCAACATGCAAAGAAGTCTGCCTGAAGCGGGGTGTAGCAATCATCTTGACAAAATTCTCGACGCTTCCACGCCAGCTTTCATATTGCAGGTCATGTGTTTTGCAGAGGATAACTTCGCCTTCTTTTTTGCTCCAATTCAGCACACAGCCGCACGGAAGCACCAGCCTATTGTTGCTGCTGTCGTTCAAGCGGTAGTCGCACTCCCCGGGCGGGTTGAAAACTGGAGGTTCAGACCCTGCGTTTCTGACAGCGCATACCTGTAGGACTCGTCGCCACAGAGAGGGATAAACGCGACGCGGTCGTTGCGGCATGACGGACAGGTGCAAAGGCAGCACTTGGACCCAAGCACAGAAGCGGCCCAGTAACAGGATTCGCAGAGCGCAAAATAGAGATTATCACCTTCTTCTTTTTCTCTACTAAAAGTTGCTGTTGTCTCTTGCATCGGGGCTAACCTGCCTTTGTTGCTGTTGTCATTGCGGCCATGACAAGCGAAGAGACACCGTTGTCGTCGTCGGGTTTATCGTCTCTTTCATCTCCCGGATAGACCGTGTTTGTTATTATTTCATCCCAACATTTTCTGCAAAAGTCCTTGTCATTGACGAGACGTTGCTCAAAGCTCAAAGACGCAGGGCTGATGGCGTCGTGGCACATCACGCAGACCCGGTGTCCCGTTTTCGTCTTTGTACTGTTGGAGTTACCAAGATGGCGGTTTGTTTCATTGATAGTGACGTATTTTGGGGGCAGAGAGAAATGAGATAGCATCGAGTATAAAGAAAATTCTAGGTGAGCCATAAGCGCTGTGTGTACACTGCACCCAAGCATGTACTACCATTCATACCAGTAGTTAGCATCTACTATACGGTCATTATATCCAAATCCTAGAAGGTACAGCTATATTCTTGCCGTCACTAAATCTGGGCAAACGACTGTTTGATACACTTGTACGGGCTCTGATCCTTTAAGTCAATCTTCCACGGTTAGTACTCATGGCAGATTCCGGGAGCATGAGTATCACGTTCAGGTTCCCAAAGTCGATACTGCAAGAGCTCAAGGAGGATGCCGAGCACAAAAATATCAGCATCAACGCACTGTTAAATCAGATCGTGGCTTCGTACGTCGAATGGCACGCACGTGCGACCAAGGCAGGATTCATAACCGTCAGCCGCGTCATGATAAAGACGATGTTTGACAGCCTGACCGAGGAAGAAATAGACAGGCTGGCAAAATCCTCGGCAGAAGAAATGAAAGACATGTGTTTGTTGATGGTAAGGAAGCACACGCAAAGATCAATACTAGAGTTCATGGAAAGATGGGTCAGGATGTCAGACTTTGGTTACCGCCACATGATAGACGAGAGCAGCAGCCTTCATACCTACATAATCCAGCACGATATGGGATACAAATGGTCGCACTACTTGAGCAAGTTGTTCAGCTACACGGCCGAGGAAGTTGTCTTATTCAAGCCGGAAATCAGCATTGGCAAGGACATGGTCGTCTTGAAAATCAGAGAAAAATAGAAACACCGTACGCTATGCGCTTGTTCCCTCTCACCCTCTCTCGCTAGTCTGAGGTTCCGCGGAACCACTTGTCGTTGATGGCCTGCAGGGTGCCGTCATCGCGCATACTGTCAAGCCCAGTGTCAAACGCTTTTGTCAGCTCTGAGCCTCTTGGGAAGATGAATCCAAGTTCTTCTTTGGGAGTCAGCGGCTTGCCTGCCACCATTACCTTCTCGGCATCTTTTCCTACATAGCCCTGTCCTGCCACGTCATCTATTACCACAGCGTCTACGTCTCCTGCGACGAGTGCTTGCACGGTTTCAGGAAATGTCCTGTACGTAACGAGCCGGCCGCCATTATCGCCGCTATTACTGCCACCTTTTACAAGGCCGGCCGCAACGTCATAGTTGGTCGTTTCTGCCTGCACGCCCACCTTCAGGCCGGCGCCAGAGGCTAGCTCTTTTGCGTTGTGGAAGCGGTCTTCTCCGGCCCGGACCAGAAGCACCTGCTGCAAGGTAAGGTAGCCCTGTGAAAAGTCCACCAGCTGGGCGCGGTCGGGCTTGATGGTGATGCCATCGGCGGCCACATCGTACTCGCCTCTTGCGACCGCGGTTATCATGCTGTCCCAGCCAGCCTGCACGAATTCCGGCTTGCAATTGAGCCTCTTGCAGATTTCGCCCACGGTGTCATAGTCCCACCCTGCTGCCTGGCCGGTCTTGTTGTCTACAAAGTTAAACGGCACGTAGGCGTTTTCAACTGCCACTCTGATCGTTTGGCCGCCAAGATCGGGCAGGCGCTCTTGCGTGGATATACCTCCTGGCAGAATGGCAAGCAACGCTGCGGACAAGAGCCCCAATCCCATAAAGATCCAGAGTTTTGTATCACTCTTCATACAGACACGCCACCGTCTTAATTCAAGACGACTGCGTCATCGCCTATATACATTTTTACTCTAGAATTTATGTACGTGTGTTTTTTTTGTCATCATGTGCATCCTATTATATTATTTGCAGAAAAGCAATTGCTGGCAAGAAATGCATTAGTGTAAAAAAACCAGACACGTGTATGCATACATTTGAGGAATATTTGTTTTAGAAAAAGAAAGAAGAGGTGGCGAGTTGTATCCCGCCATTCTTCCAGAGTATGTTGTTTTTTGTATTTTTTATACGCGCTGTGTCAGCTACTACTACTTGTCAGCGGATTAGGATAGCGACAAGCGAACTCCGGGCAACTTGATAGAGAGCGCTGCAGAGTCCTTGAATCCTGACCAGTAGTGGTCGTGGCCATTGTCATCACCGTTGTCATCGTCATCGCAGTTGTCATCGCCGTTGTCGTCCTTGCTGTTGTACGACGTGTATTTGTAATAGTCGTGGCCATTGTCATCACCGTTGTCATCGTCATTGTTGCACGTGCAGTCATTCTTGTCGTCGTCATCTTCATCGCTGTTGTTGTAGCTTGACCAGTAGTGGCCGTTGTCGTTATCATCATCGTCATTGTTGTCGTCGTTGCAATAGCAACTGTTGTTGCCGTTGTCGTCCTCATCATCATTCTTGTCGTCGTCCTTGCCATAGCTTGACCACTTGTAGTCCTTGTCGTCATCTTCGTCATCGTCGCACTTGCAGTTGTTGTTCTTATCGTCGTCTTTACTGTAGCTTGACCACTTGTAGTCGTGGCCGTTGTCGTCATCGCACTTGTCGTCACCATTCTTGTCGTCGTCATAGCCAGAGCTTGCAAACGCGGCAGTCGGCATTGTTACTGCCGATGACGCGACTGCAAATCCTACGGCCAACAGGGCAAGAATGAAGAACATCTTACCGTTTCCTGTTGCATTTGACATTAAACCGGTCGCACAGTCATGCTTTTAAAAGGTTGAGCAGAATCTGTTCATAACAATATAATCTTGGAAATTTAAGGTACGACCGACGCATTCCTCCATAATTAGAAGTCAATCTATAAAATTCTACATTCGATCAAAAAACCTTGCTTGCAGCAGGGTCACAGATTCCAGAATTCAAGTATGCAAGAAAAAAGAAGAAAGTAGGCTGTCATTGTGACAGCCTGATTTTCTCACATTGTTCGACTACTTGCAGTAGTCTTGGTTGGTTTAGTCCTTCTTCCAGTAGTGGTCGTGGCCGTTGTCGTCGTCGTCGTCATCGTCGTCATCGCAGTTGTCGTCATCATCATCGTCGTCGTTGTAGGATATGTTCTTGTAGTCGGCCCAGTTGCCATTGCTGTTGGAGCTTGACCAGTAGTCCTTGCCGTTGTCGTCATCGTCATCATCATCATCGTCGTCATCGCATCCACAGTTGTCATCGTCGTCGTCATTGTTGTAGCTTGACCAGTGATAGTCGTTCTTGTCGTCATCGTCGTCATCGCAGTTGTCGTCATCGTCGTCATCGTAGCTTGTCCACTTGTAGCTGTTGTTGTAGCCACTTGCAAACGCGGCAGTCGGCATTGTTACTGCCGATGACGCGACTGCAAATCCTACGGCCAGCAACGCAAGAAGGAACGCGGTTTTTTTTGCTGTTAGACTTGACATCAATAGAGTCTCGTAGTCGGGGTTTTAAAGTCTTGAGCAAAAATGATAGATAATGTGTTTATCTTGAAAATCGAAGCTGGACTATATATGTTATTTGACAATTCTATATCGCCAAAGTACATAATTTCTGTATCTGTATACGATGCTAGTCGCCAGCCTGAATCTTGGCAAGAACCATTTTTACACAACATTGCGGTTGCAATTGCAACTTTTAAAGATATTCTTATGAACAAGTGTAAATATATCCATCATTAATGGCGGACGCAAAACAATTTTGCGCTGATGTCCTTGCCCTTGATGCTTCCATAAGGTTTGCAGGCGTGGCCGATTCTATGGGCATGTCTGTACACTATGTGTATAGAAAGGATCTCGTGCCCCTGCTTTCCCAAGAAGAGACCATCAAGTCAATGCTCCAGGCGGTCCTCAGAAGCGGCACGCGGCTCACGCTTGAGAGCAAGCTTGGCGAATGCGTCTACACCCTGTCGCTGTACAAAAAGGTCAAGCGGATAACAATCCCGCTCAGGCCGCCCACCACAAACGGGCAAAACGCCATTCTAATGGTTTCACTTGACGCAAGTGTGGACCATGACGCGGTAATCGACGGCAAAATCATGCCATTTTTGCGGCAAGCAAGGCTAGAGTTCTGAGAGCACGATGATATGAGTTCCGATTCTGAAACCATGACGCGCATCCTAAAGGAATCCATGAACATACTTGGCGAGAACACGTACGAGGCGCTCAAGTTTCACATGAAGGAAAAGTACGGAATCGACCTTGCGCACAATCCCCGGCTTGAAAACGTAGAGTCCGCGTTGCGCGACCTGTTTGGCCCCGGCGCCGAGATAATCATGATCCAGATAAGGCGTCGCCTTGCCGCCTGAAATCGACGCTTGTTATCAATTTTGACAAACTTCAATGACACTGCATAATATGGATGCAAGACGCCCGGTACGCCAATGGTTTTAAACGACTATTTGCTGCCGTCTGAAAACATCCGGCTGGCCAGCGACGATGAGGTCGAGTATGGCGACAAAAAATACCGGATCGTTATCACCGACAAGAGGTTCATACTTTATGCAAGGAGGGGCACCGTTTTCAAGTCTGACGACGTCGTAAGCGAAAGGCTGCAGGCAATACACGGGTTCAAGTACAGCGAAAAGGGCACCCTTTTCCGCACTGCGACCATTTCCATAATAACAAACGCCAAGATGGAAATACGCGGCTCGCCGGACCGCATGAAACCTCTTTTCCACACCCTGCAGTCGACTATCGGCGCGTGACGGCGATTTTTTTCTAAAATACTGGGATTCGGTCTGGATACCGCGCGCCGGAGGTGCTGGAAACATCTATCCGCAGAGTCCCTTAACTTGGCTGCATGTGTAAAAACCGCTCGAACATACATATGTTCGGCGAAAAAAAATACACAATACTGGCCACCATAGTCGGCCTCGCAATATTAAGCGCGGTTGTGGTGCCAGCGTTGATAGCAAGCGGCAATACAGCGACAGCTCAAGTCACTACTACCACCACCCAGCCAGAACAACAAGGTACTGACCAAGCACAGACAACAATCGATCAACAGCAGACGCAGAACCAGACTTTGACAAATGAAACATCGACAGGCGGCAACAACAGCTTTACATCTTCCGTGAACATATCACCGACGGCAGACTCTAACGCCAAAGTCACCATAGAAGGCACAGGGCTGACTGCCAAGGAGATGAACGTCAACCAGGAGAGACAGGACGACGGCACGGTCAAGATCACGATAGAGGGAGTGTTTGCGGTCAAAGAAGGCGGAGTCACGCCAGAGCAGACAGGCGGCAACGAGACAACGCCGGCAGCTCCTTCTTCAGAAAATGAGACATCGTCGTCAACAACAACCATCACGCCGTCCGGAAACGAGACGTCTACCAATAATACCGCCGCCGGAGCAGGATCTATTAATTTGACGCCGACCTCTGGCAGTGCAGGAAGCAACATCGACATCAATGGGACAGGATTCTCGCCCAATCAGACATTCTCATTCACGTTTGACGGACAGCAACTTTTCACAAATGACATGACCCAGTTTGCAACAGGTGACTTTTCCACGGCAGCAACCGTACCTGCCAACGCGACAAGCGGAGAGCACGAGATCGTTGCAACAGGCGATTCTGGAGAAAGCGCAAGGGCAACATTCACCGTCATGGGAGAAGAATCAGGTAATGCGACATCACAGTCAAGTGGCAATGTGACATCTCCAACAACGCCGCCGTCCGGAAATGAGACTTCTTTAACGCCTCCACCAGGCAACACAACGTCACCAACAATTCCCTCTGGAAACGAAACAACAACATCATCACCGCCGCCGGCGACTCCAATGCCTTCAGGTAACGAGACGTCTGGCAACATGACGGCAAGCGGTGCGGCAAGTCCGTAAAAGGAGCAACCTGCCCCCTAAGGAGGGGCGCAACCAACTTTTTTTCAGCCTGACATGATGATTATCTTGGCCGGCACCGGATCAGGTTCTGGTTGCCAAACTTGATTATTTCTATCAGCTCCTCGCGCTCTAGTCGCTTGACAAGCCGCCACGCAGAGCTCTTTGGAAGCAGAAACCTGTTTCGTATGTCAGCAAGGAGCACCTCGCCGTGGTTCTGCTCCATCACGTACTTCAGCACGTCCCTGTCGCTGCTTCGGATGTGCGGCTTTTGCGCAAACACGCGGTCAAGGTCCATGACAGTAATGGCAGTGGTGGCGATCTGAGGGGCAAGCTGTTGCTGCATCTCAACAGGCGCAGAGCCGCCTTTTACATCGATGGAGACAGGCCCTGTCTCTTCGTTGGCTGCTTTTGCCCTTGCAATGCCCTTGTGCCTCAGGCGCATGTACACGACCACCCACCCGGCAGAGACGCTGGCTATGCCGGCTGCCATGTAAAACTGGTTGGCAGGGTCGGCCGCTGCCATCTTTGCCTGCACGGCCATCGAAAGGGCGTCGTCATAGCCTCCGTGCAGGTACATCTCTTTTGTGCGCTGGAGCATCTCCTCTGCTTCCGGGACAGGGATGCCAAGGGCCTTTGTATTCTTTATCGACACTTCTGCGACATTCGTGGCCTGCTTGGCAGCCTGCGCAGTCCTGTTTATGCTTGAGGCAAGGTCCGTTGCCTCGTCTGCAAGCGATTTGGCAAAGCGATACTTGCCACCGGCAAAGGCATCGTGTGCGTTTAAGAGCATACCTTCCGCATCTGATACCACCACCCCGTTGCCCCGGAATTCCGCGATGGCCTTTTCGGCGCGCTCTAGCGCGGCCTGGGCTTCGCTGTAGCCAAGCATGTCCACGGACATCTGCCGGCCCACGATGGTCACGCTTTTTGTGCCTTCTGCAACAGGCACGACAAGCGTCCTTTGAGCCGGCGTTGCCGGCAGAATTTCCTTATAGTTTGCAGGCTTGTCGTCATCGCTGTTGCTGTTGCCAGCCACAAGCACTTCAAAGGGCGTATCTGCGCCCATAGCCTGCGAGTCCAAAAGCCTCCGGTCAACAGTCACCTTTAGCATACCCGGTCCGGGTGCATCGCCTATCCAGATCGTCATCCTGTGAAGTTGCGGAATGGCAGTGGCGGCAGTCACGTTGCCCTGAGCCATCTCGATCTTTAGCCCTGAACTTGGGTCTGCAAAGTCAATGCTAACCTGTTTGACGGGATCTTCAAGAGCGCGGGGCGCAACTACGATCTCGCCGGCCACGTTATTGCGGCTCTGGTCAAGGTACGTGAATTTTCCGTCCAGCCCTCCGTTGAATACAAACGCATAGTCCCTCCCGCTTGACAGGAGCGAGGAGTTGAAAAGCGCAGGGTTTTCCGCCGGGCCTCCGGCTATCATGTGTGCGCTGGAATCAACGTTTTTCCATATGACGGTGCTTCCGTCGCGCACGACCAGCCTTGATGGCGAAAACCCGTCGCCAGTAATCTTGATGTAGCAAATATCGGCATTGCACATTTCCGCTTTTGGAGTCTCTTGGGCAAAAACCAGAGAACTGCCAGCCAAAAAGAAGAGCACGGCAAGCGGCGGCAGCCAATATTCCCGGCGCAGGAATTTTGTCTGCATGGTTACAGAGGTTTTATGATGATATATATCCGATCTGAAAAAGGATTCTGTAAGGTTTCCAAGCGCGACAATGCAAGTATAATTTGCATATGCAACTTTTCAATAGCTTTTAGCTGCGATGTCTGCAGCAAAAGAAGAGGGCGGAGAGAGTTTTTGGCTTACTCTGTAAACGCAATGCTCCTTTCGCTTTGGAACCTGAGCCAGCCGCTCATGGTGAGCCCGTCAAACACGTCGAGGTATCGCTCGTCCTGTATGTTTTCTTCAAGGTCAAAGTCAAAGCCACCACTCTTTTTGTGTCTCACGTAGTTAAAGTGGGCGTCAAGGTTTCTGCTCTGGAGGCTTGCATTGAGATAGTCGCAAAAAGCGGCTTCGTCGGGCGTCATTATGCCGTGGCTTTGCACGTGTTCCAGTGTTGCGGTCATGGCAACTTCCGTCAAACTTGTCATTTAGTAAGGCGTGTCAAGAAATCTTTACAGGCAACAGCAGCAAAGTAGCATTTTGCTTGCCGCTGTCGTCATCGTCGTTGTTGTTGCTATTGACGCCTAGTGTGCCATGGCAGTTATTGCGCGCTTTTTCTCTGCGGCGATAGCCTTGCCTGCAGGTGCAAAGAGGTCAAGCTCTTGCAGGATGCTGTACGTGTCTCTGCATTCGTCGCAGTTGCATCTGCGAGGCGATCCGTTTACACTCATGCGCAAGATATGGATCGATTGCGATAAAAGGCAGCCCAATATAGATCCACATCGAGAGCTAGCTGAATATGAGATAAATGATCCGCAGCGATCACATAGATCACGTTTGCCTGTGGCTCCTCATTACTTCAGGGCTGTCTCACAGGCCATTTATGCAGCTTGCCGCACGGAAAATTTTAGGCATGTATTTTTGCAATGATGTTATAGTAAAAATCAGGCCCTACTTATCCATCGACTTTCGGGCCCGAATGCACGTGACGTACAGTAGGGGTTGGCTGTGCCTTATATCCCGAATACTTATTATAAAAAGTTTCTTGTTATGGACATTGGATAGACAATTATCCATTTATAGTTATAGTAAAAATGTCTGCAAGCAACATATAGCCGTCGAATAAACCTTCATGCGCCTTGGCTGGCCTTGAACTCGGGGCAAACAACAACAGCACAGTCAGCAGGCCGTTCGTGGTCTCGGCAGTAGTGCTTGCGTTTGCCGGCTCGCTTGTGGGCTCTGTCTGGACGATGTCGCTCTTTGGGATGCAGGCAGAAAGTGGCACATATTATCACCAGGTGTTTCCGCTGCACAGGGCGCTGCAGATAGACGGCTTTCTTACGGTGCTCATCATGGGCATCGGCTACATGATAGTCCCGCGCTTTAGAAATTCCACGCTGCCGTCCACAAAGCTTGCATACGTTTCGCTCGCCCTTGCGCTTGCATCAATCGCCCTGTCCACCGCGTCCATGGCGTCGCCAGAAAAAGGCGGTATGCAGCAGCTGCTTTCAAGCGCCGCAAGGCTTGCAGGGATTGCCGTCTTTGCAGGCATGATGTTCTGGATGCTGCGCATCCGGCCCCGTCTGCTGGGCCTTGCAGACTATTTCATTGGCCTCTCGGTGGCGATGCTTGTTGCGCTCGGCGTCATCAGGCTGCTGGGAATAGGACCGGCAAGCGCGCTGTCAGAAGTCGAAGTGCTTTTGCTCTTTCCACTCTTGATGATCTTTGGAGTCGAGTACAAGACCATGCCTTCTTTTCTTGGATTCATCAGGCCCCGGAAAAGTGCGGCCACCGCGTCGCTTGCCCTTGCGATTGTGTCTGTGACACTTGGCGTATCCTCCGCGCTTTTGGATTCTATCCTCCTTTCGATAGCGTTTAACGTAACGTTGCTTGGCTGCGCTACGGCTTTTGCCCATTCGCTTTACCTCTTTGGCGGGTTTGACAACAGCCAGATCCTGAAACTGATAAGCGGCGAGAAAAAAGCGCGCTACTTGTACACTATGGCGTACTCTAGGCTGTCGTTTCTGTTCCTGTATGCAGGCATTGCCTTTGCGATGCTTTTCAGCGCGTTGTCATCGTCGTCAGACCTTTCCTACCTTTCGTACGACCTTGCAATCCACCTGACCGCAATAGGCTTTATCGGGACCACTATTGCGCTCTACCTTCCTCTGATGCTCCCGGCAATAACTGGCAAGCAGGTCTATTTTGCAAGATTCAATCATGCGCCGGTTCTCTTGCTTGTAGCTGCCCTTGCAGTCCGGGCGGCAGGCGATGTTGTGCTCACCTACGGCTTGCTGCAACCGCCGCTTTCGTACCTGCTGATGGCATCTGGCTGGATGGTGGTGCTTGCGCTTGCAGCATTTGTAGTCATGGTGCACAGGTCGATGAAGGGTACAACCAACACTGGCACAAATATCATGTAAAAAAATAGAGGTCTTTTCTGTACGATGTCATCTTCCTAGTTTTTATGTCACGGAGAAAAAAGAAGACGCGTCGTATGAGTAGCATCAAGTACAAAGTTAACCATAACCCAATAACATACGACCACCGGACAAAGATGTACCAGGTGGGCAACAGAGTTTTTGAAACCTACCAAGACGCAAGGGCCAATCAATGGCAATGCGACAAGTGCAGCGACGCATTCTTTTCTTTCAAAGAACTTCGTTTACACAAGAACAAGGCCCACGCCTACTAGCCTTTTTTAGATGTTTGTTGAAAACTATGTGTGTGCGACTCGTCCATAATTTATAATACGGAAGCCGGCCACTGAATCTGAATTTCAGGGGCCGTTGTCTAGCTTGGCAGGATGCCAGCCTCGGGCGCTGGAGGTCGCTGGTTCGAATCCGGCCGGCCCCACCACTTTTACACTCATCTCAGGCGGTGACGCAAGACCGCTACTTACCAGCAGGTTAACCTTTTGTTCAAGCGCGGTTAACCTTTGCGGCAGTTCACTTTCGCCTATGCTGATTTTCTTTCTTGCAAGGTCGCGCAAAAACTCGCCGAGCGTAACGTAACCGTTCTGCTCAAGCAGGCGATTCAAAGCTACTAGGTCGTCTTCGGTCAATTTAGCACCGATTGTTGGCATTCATGTCACCTATTTCGTCATGTTAACGTAGTTATCGGTAAGCCCTTCTGCATCAAGGTTGATCTGTTGATCATCTAAGAAGTCTTTAATGGCCTGCCAATCGTCTTTTTTGAGATAACGAGAACCAAGTATGCCACCAAGCAAGACCATGTTCACTACGGTAGTGAAACTAATGTCTTGCTTGCGACCTTTGATCAAGTCGCCTTGTATGCCGCGCAATTTTTCTTCTAAGAAGTCATTCAAGGTTATGCTTAGCCTATTCATCTATACATCACTGGTGCACAGGTGTACTGGTGTATTTAAAGTTTGTTGAAATCTCAAGCCGGCCACAATCTTTTCAAGTAAGTGATTTTGCAATAACTAGCCGTTGCCAGAAACCGAATATGAAGAAGGCTTGCGTAACAGCATGCCTGCTATTGCAGAAGTAATGTCAAAGCTTTCTGGTCGACGCATAAGTAAACGTCAGCAGCAAGAATTACTGACAGTTCTTTTAGAAATAACAAAACGTATTATGTCAATGCCTCAAATTGACTATTCGACGGCATCTATTCAAGAGAGAAAACGCAGGGCGAATGAACTTCTAAGCAACCTCTTTCAGATACTCGAACCTAAACAAAAAATCGATAACCCTTTAGATTTTCTGGCGAATGAACTTTGCAAGAAGATATTTGACCCCGGCGAAGAATCTTATTTGAAGAACACAAAGTTTGCCGATTATAGAGACGCACTTCTTGAAATTGTAAAGATAACCTACCGCGAGAATAGGCAAAAAGCCCTTACAGAGAGCTTAGCTGATATGCCAGAAGACGACATTTTTGCGATTTTTCAGAACATGCAGAAGTTAAATCAAAGACTAACATATCTTGATAAGAACCATAAGACGATTAACAAGAAGGTTATCGATAGCTATTTTTCACTATACCCTGAGATTTCAAACTTCTTTGAGAGAGTGACCCTTCAATTGTTCGGCCTAAAGAGAATACTCGATGGCGAAAGCATCACCTATTCACAGCTAAAATTAAGCAAGCTAAGCGATTACGTCAACTCATTGAAAACTCGACCATTTTTTTCAGAACTTGTACAGCCGATGAACATAACCGTTAGAAACGCGATAGTACACGGCGGCAACGCAGTCAACCCAATTACAAGAACGATCAAATTTACCGACAAGCGAGCGTCGGTAACGATGAGTTATGAAGATTTTATACAAGCCACTCGAGAATTGGCTTCAGCCACCTACGTCATATCACATCTAGATAGCGCTATAAAGTGCATATTCATCAATTTCATTAGAAGTCTGCCAAATTGAAATATCACTTTATCTTACTAGCGACTTTGTCGATCGCACTGTTAATGTTGTAAAGTTTGTCGCTAACGCCTTTGATAGCATCATAAAGGGTTAGAAAATAGTTATTTTGATAGGCTATTGTAATGCCCGAACCTTGAATCTTATTGAAATCGAGCAACACCTCTGCCGTATAGTCTTGGCCGCTAGAATCTTTACACTCAAGCATGATCTTCAATATTTCACCGTTTAATTTGATCTGGTCAATCGGCACATCTAGCCCTGCATAACCACCCTTTGCCAAAGAAAGAATGTATGTCGATTTAGAATTAGTGAGTGTGTACAAGTCTTTACCCCAATTACATCTAGCCATGATACCGCTTGCACCTTGACCATTGTTCACGAGATTCAAGCGAAGCATACGGTCGCCGAACTGTTGCGCGGGCTCGACTGCAAAATTTGGTAGCTGGGCCTCAATACGTAGTTTTTTTGATTCGCGCAAAGAGAAGAATGCGACGATCGCAAGCACAAAAGTGCCAACTGCGAGACCAACAGTAGCCCATGTCAGAGGGTCTATTGCAATTTGTGGCTGACCCGAATCTACAATTGAAGTCATATTAGAATCGACCTTTACCGGGGCGGTTACACCTCTTACATCATCGAAAAGTACAAGAAATGCCAGCGCAGCAAGACCGATTATTAATACCCCAAAGCCACCCTGTGTCAGTTTTTTGGCTGCATCTAGCTCTTTTTCGTCGAATGCCCTAATCGAAGAACCCGCAAATGGTATGATTATCGCCAGAGCGGTTAATGTGACAGCATACCTATTGAAAGCACTGTGCGTTATGTCAATCGCGGCATTGATGGTAAGCAATACAATCGCACCAGCGATAATAGTCGCGTTAATTTGAATTAGCGTCGATTGATCAATAGCCACGTGCAGGCATAGATAAGACTATACTATTATCTTTTTGTACGATTCTTTTACTGCGACGCTACCTAGAAGCCCCTGAGTTGCATCTTTGCCTCATCTCAACGGTAACTTTCTGAACATGAAAATTGCATGTTATTTTGGGCCAGCACGCTAATTTTGACTTGACGTTTTCAAGGGTAGAGGGGTCATGCCTGCGGCATATTTTCGGTATATTCACAGTACTCTTAGAGTATACTTTAATTACGTGCTTTTACCACGTGTTACCTGTCACTATTACAGGTAACCACGACTTGTAGTAAAATGGCAAGGCGGGTTGTTGGTCAGTCACCCTGACTGAACGGGGTTACCCAACTGTGCACCCCCGCCCTGCCATCTATTCAGGCAGCCCATACCGATTTTAAACATTGCTCTTTTTTTACGCGCAATATCGATCATTAAACATGATATTACCTGCTTTAAAGAAGGTAATTTTTGTTCTGGCCTCGAAAGCGCAAATGTAGGTGCGGCGGGCGAAAAGCTGCTAGGGTTTGTAATCTTGAATCTCTTTGTCGAGTTGGTCTATTTTGTCAATCGTTTCTTTAGCAAATCTAAGCCACTGCATAACTGTGCCTTGCGATTCTACTGCAAAGGGGCGGCCGTCATTGCTTTCGTCTCCACTAGCGAGACCTGTGTACCTTATGTGTTTTGTAACTGATTCTATTTTATTCGCAAACTCGCCTCGAATATAGGGTCGTAGAATAGCCAATTGCTGCAAAGTACTATCAACCGGCGGTTTTAGCGAATGATAGATTACCAAGAGATGATCTAGATACTCTGCCGTAGCAATCAAGTCATTAGTATTAGATTGCTTTTTTACAACTTCTTTCATGATATGCTCAATTGTCGTGCCCGTGTATGCTAAACTCACTTTGATGCCATTGAGCGAGTTAAGCCTGATAGAGTCTTGAATCTGTCGTTGCTGCTCAATATGCTCTCGAATTTCGTTGGCAACTTTTTGCAACTTATCACCGTCTTGCTTTTGAAGATACCAAAAATAGAAACCGAGTGATACCGCGACGAGTATGTTAAAGTCGAACGCATAGACATCAAACCCACTTGCTGATTTGATGTCGCCAAAGTACGTGTATGTTAGACCCACTAACGCGGCGGTAAGCAAGATTGCTATAATGCCAAAATTCTTGTGTTTTGAGACGGCCATCTCTGCTTGTTTGTCAGTAATCATGTAATAACAAAAGTAACTCGATTATGTAAAACTTCTCAGGTATTGCTGGGTCAAGACACGAATTTGTCGTTTTGTCATCGTAGGTGCGCTTTACGTCAGACGTTTTGTGCGTACCGTATGACGAAATGACAAAATCATCTCAACCTTAACTTAATGGCATTGGCATTGCTGAGGTCGTGGGTTCGACCTCGTGCAGTCATTTCTTATGATATAGAGATTCTACGCTTGATTGCCGGCTTGAGTACCGATGAAATTTATAGGCTTGGCAGTATGTTATATTGTAGCTCAAGAACAGAGAATGCGAGTAAAAAGTAAACGATCGGGGCTAGTGCCATGCAGCCCATTACAAAGACATACTTAAACCACATTCGCCACATTCTTGGCCTTATGGTTCTTAGGTCTTCTTTGAAGTGCCGCCAGTAATAAACACCGAATAACGCCAATGGGCCGAGCATGAATATCGTAGGCGCGCCTGACTGATGTATGATACTTGATACTTCTGCGATGCTATACGCGACTGTCATAAAGGTTGCAAGAAAATTAACAAACTTGGGCACGCTCTTGTATTTGCCTTTCATGCGCTTTGATAGCTTCTTGGCGAGGTGACTTACACCCCACGCACCGGCAACAGACATGCCGCCATATAGAAGCACGCCATAGTCAATCAACGAATAGCAATGAACGACCATATCTTTATGATTTACTGTGTCTCACCGCTCACAGCGTGTTTGGTTTTTTGGTGTTTCTGTTGGTTTGAAACAGCCAACGAGCGATAACTTGCTCGAAATAAGCTACTTTAAGAGGGCGCATAACTTGAGCTAATTGGCCGAATTTGACCCTAACCGACGACCTTGCAGAGAAGCATGAGAAAGACATTGAACTAATGCAAAGAATGTATCTTGAGGCCGAAAGGCAGTTTGTAGAATTCAACTTTATTGTACCTTATGTTGATAACGACGATCAGGTGTATTCGCCAAGGCTTGTAAGTCTCCTACAGGTCATAGGTTCGCAGATTGATGGTATTTTGAAGATTCTCGCTGGCTTGCTATCGATTGACGTAAAGCGCGTGACCAAGAAGAAGCAACCTGCATTCACCGATTACACGCAAGTAATAGATAGGCACGGCCTGCTGTCGGTACAACAGATACGATTTAAAGAAAATGGCAAAGTACTAACACCTTTCAAGTTTGATTCAAGTCATACAACAGACTGGCGAAAGGCTCTCAATGATACGAAACATGAGTTGCCAAAAGGTGCATACTCTGGGCAATATGGGCATGTGGTAAATTCGATAGCTGCATTGGCAATTCTGCACGAATTAGTTAATACTGCAACGCATGATGATTTCAGACCATATATCTTGAACTCTAAGAATTGGTTCGATAATGGCGTATCTATGCGATCATTGGGTTTGCAAAAGAGTCATGATTTTTGTCGTAAGAAGTCGCAAGTGTTTGAGTATGCCATGTGGTTCACATTGTCAGAACTAACGCCGACTCTGCCAGAACCATCAGGTCATTAGAAACTCGATTTTGTCAAAGTCGAGTAAATTTGAATTGCGACTATATTCTCGCTCGAAATAACGGTTATGGCTATGCCGTGATCGGTTCAACGGTCAATTTTGCTCGATGTAGTGGTCTCTTATTGGCTGAGGTATCGCCTTAACTTCTGACGAACTTAGTATCTTTTCTAATACTTCGAAAGTGGCTGCTAAAGCAACGATGATGTGCGACCAGCTAGCCGATTGCACCTTTTGCCCGTTTCTAAAATCAAACTCGCAGCCATTTATTGAAATCGACATAGTTGCATTGTTGTGCACGCCGTTCGAATGAAGGCTATTTCTTATGTGTTGTAAGACCTTGAGAATGTTCAAACATTCGGTTTTGTCTTGTACCGTAATCAGGCTCAACAAGGTTTCTGCATTCTTGAGATATGATCTGGTGACCTTCTTGCCATCTAGGCAATCTAGAATGTTCACGATTAGGTTTTCGATGCGAAATTGAATCATAGTAACGAGAGAGAGAGAGAGAGAGAGAGACGAAGGTATTGTGAAAGGTTGCGTTCTAGAAATTCTAACTGAATTGTATCGTCAGCCAGACCGATTAAAGCGCGCCAAGTTTTTTCATGTATTTTGCCTTCTTTTACACTCGCCAAAAGGTTTAGAATCATAATATTATTAATTATGTCTGCCTTGCAAGTCATTAGCGTAGCCGCACGTACATCTTCGATCTTTACATTGCCCTTAGATTCTTCGTAAAGCTCAATGCCTTGATTGTCATAGATTCTTTGTAATTGGTTTTGCAATGGGTCTAGTCTTGTTGAAACTTCACGAGCCGAGACAATAGGCGTAAATTGCATATAGTGCAGTTAGATTATCATATTAAAAAGCTCTTGAGATTTTTCAAAGTAATATGGTCGTAGTAATCTCAATAAGAAAATGAGAGCTAGAACGGCTTGTTATCTAATTCTTATTCATCATTGATTCTAGCAAGGTTATGGTCTTTGTCGAGTTCGCCGAAATGACCTGACCATCAACGCAGCCATTTCGCCTTATTGCAGAGATAATTATTAAATCGGGTTTTTTTCGAGGTGGCCTATGAGTCTATAAATGCACTTGCAATAAGGCACAAATACACTCAAGTTCACCAGCACGTCTTCACGCCTAACTTTCTTGCCGGTGGGGTGGCCCGCATCGTTGCGCGTGATTCGTATCAAATTAAACACGCCGTCTAAGTTAGATTCTAAGTTTTCGTCTATTTCATTGCGCCTCTGAACCGGCAGTTGCATAACGACTTTCTTTACTTCATCGAATTTGTATTTAGTTCTCGTATCGTTCTTTAGCTTTTCAAATTTTTCTGGCTGGCCGTTGCCGGTTACAGCGTTTGAAACTGCGTCTAATAATAATTCAAAAGCACGTTCTGACGCAACGCCGGTCATTACGGCGGCAGAGAATAGATTATTTCGTCTTAGAGTCTGCAGCGCCTCTGTGATGTAGATCATAATCGTTTCGTCTATACCAGGTATCTCTGTTTTTAGATTGGCGAGATAGCCGTCGGGGTCATAGGGCTGCGGCTTCTGACTAAGAACGACAGCACGCCCATATTCGCTAATGTGCATAAACGGCGGTTCTGGGTTATCATAGTTCAAACCCCAGCCAATCAGACCCTCTGTCATGAACTCACTGATAAGGTATAACACCTTGTCTTTGTCTTGCCTTTGAAATGCATAACCCTTCTTAACAGCAAGCTCTTCGACATCATGAATAATTGATCGAGTTTGCAGACCTGCTCTGTATCTATCGGCTTCTTGTCTAATGTGAAGACTCAAGAGTTCTAGCATCAACGGTCGTAATTCTTCATAGTTCAAGGGGTGGGCAGTTTCGGTTATTTGGGCTTGCAAATAAGCACTTCGGGTTACGATCAACAACTGACCGTTGACAAAACACAAAAAATTTACTCTATTTTGTCAAAAATGGCCTACTTGAACAAAGCAAACAACCGAATTTGCTAGATTGTTGATCATCATACCATTTTAGGTAAGCTATATCTATGCGTTTAGAAAACAAGCCGATTGTGAGCCTAGGGGCGGCAGACAAACGAGAAATAGCGCACTGCAATCGGGTAATAATTCGTACCTTCGTTGAACTGAAAGCCAAAGGCAAGATCAACCCAACTTACGCAGAAGAGCTAGGTCGAATTGAAATATTTTTGCGATATGCAAAAGTCTGTGCTATTGGCATGAACGCAATAGACCGCGTTATCGACCCAGATAATGTGCAGAGGTTTCAAGAGTTTAAAAATGACATCTCGCAGTATGGCATCACTGCAGAAAATTTCATGAATGTTCATACCAGCCTACTTCTTTACAATTTCTTGCAATTCTACTCGCAGGCAGAAAACATCATGATCGCATTACTAAAAGGTGCGACTTATGGCAAAAATAACAATCAGACAGTTACTGGTAAAGAAGAACTAGGCCGGTTAATCAATGACGTAATAGGTTCAGTATACAAAAATAATGGGCTGAGCGAATTTGTAGATACCAAGTTTAGAAATGCTTTGGCCCATGGTTGGTGTTTTGTAAACGACGATCGGCTGCACTACTATACCGACGGCACGCTAAAGAATTTGCAAAGTTTGAGCATTTATGAATTACTGTTGAAGTTTCGTAAGATGAATCTCTTTACCTTAGCGCTAATGCAAACGGTAACGCATACGAGCTGGGTTTAGCATGAGTGGCAGACTATTTGTCGTTTTGTCATCGAGAGTGCGGTATACTTCAGACGCTTTAGGCACTCGCCCTGACGAAATGACAAAATCAAGGGCGAGTAGTTTCTCTCTAGAATAATCTTCTATCTAGACATGATCTAGGCATATAATTCGACACCAGCAAGGTAAAAACGGCCCTCGATTTTCTAGGTAGGGGGGTATATAAAGCGCTGGCATGCGGTGCGCAGTATTTAAAGCGAGCCTGCACTTTTGTTCGACAGTTGCCTAGCAGTGCAATAACGCCGTATTTCGCAATAAGGTTACACCATGTCTAGCCTTATTGTTGCGCTTTTCGTCGTTGCACTATATAAGCAGGCTCTAGGGCCAAGTTACTATATAAAGCCCTGATTACTAAAATGTTAGTTAGTAAGTAAAACTTACCATGAGAACATAGGCGCAGGCGAAGGTCGGCGGCTCACTTCGCTTCGCTTCGTTCGCCGTGCTTTGCTCTAGTCGTGTCGTGGCTGATTGACAACGTAAGCTAGTCTTACGTGCAAAGCACGGCTCTATGTCATAGTGCACGCCTAGTTCGTGGTTTGAAATAAGGTTACATATTGTATTGCTTTTCTACAAAAGAGGGTTATTTATTATTAAACTTGTGGTCAAAGTACTATAGAGTTGTAGGTCTTAGCATTTATTAAGTAGAAATTGTATTTCAGTAACAGATGGCAAGCACTGATACAGAATCGCTTGAAGTCGCAGTTGTCGGCAAGCTCGTGCCTAACGAGGGTCGATACCTCATAAGCATTAGCAAAGACTACGCCGAGGCATTAGCCCGCATTACTACAAAGCGCGTTCTGATCAGAGTTACGCCATTGGTATAGTGAAGAAACATGAAGACACAGCAATTTACACAAATTGCGCATTATGTAACAAAGGGCGTTAATCTCGCCCACACGAAACGACAGAGTTTGAATCTCAGAGTGCCGAGGCTCGTACCTAGGCGGCTGCTTTTGGCTTTCATGTCAAAGAGCAGAAATGTCAAGGTTAGCGGTGAAAAACTACGCTGCGAATCGTGCGGCATGGTTTGGCACCCGACTGATCGGCGGGGTCAGGTACAAGCGCGCTATATGGCGTGCCCGAAAGGCTGCGAGGTGCTAAAAGCATGACGCCAGAACAAGAAGGCGAGATGCTTCAACTTTTGCGGGGCATCTCGACCAAGCTGTCGATATTGACAGACACATCGCCTTTTGCCCGAATGTCAAAGGCTGAGATCGAAAGAGCAGTTGACCTCAAGCTTGAAACCGTGAGTCTAGGTGAGGTGTGCGAGGTAACAGGCAAACAGGCTGACTCAGGCACAAACATAGGCGAGGTCGCGCGGGCAATAGAAGACAAAAAACGCGATGACTTTGAGCGCAACTACGAGGCGCGTGCAGAGGCGATTGCAAAGGCAGCGAAAGAAATAGGTGTCATAATTCGATGAGCGACAAATTCGAATTAGTAAACGTCAAGATCAATGATAAGCCTGCGCAGGTCGTGCGCAGACGACCCGGGCTTGTCGATCTCGAAGACGATGTGCTTGACCTAGCGAAGATTAGTCTTGCCATAAATACAAAAGGCGCATCGCTAGACAAAAACGGCGAAATCGTGGTCGCGCTAAGGTTTAGGCCCGAATAGGCGGGCCGAAGCCTACTTTTTTTAGTGCAGATGATGAGAATGAACAACGAAAGAGAGCAGCACTTTTGCGCTTTGTCTAGGCCCAAGACTGCAAAATGGCTAAAATTCGAACCAGCGACAGGCAAGCCCGTAGCGTCTAAGTTTGCTGGTGGCAGCTACGACGCTTTGCAACATAGGCCCGTTTCAATAAAGCGGCCAGACTCTAACTACAGGCGCATCTTGGCAGTACTCGCCGAGATTAGAGCTAGCGGTAGAGCGTGGCTAAGTGGTGCAGAGATAACCACACTGTACAATCAGAAATACGGCACAACCAAAAAGACCGCAGACATTGAAAAACCACTTTCGCGCTTTTACGTTTGGCAATGGGTCGATTATCGCGAAACAAAAAGCAGATACGCGCTTGGCTTGTGGTCACTCAAACCAGACGTAAACGTGCAAGATATAGACGATCTCTTTGCTAGAGCCGAATCGCATGAGCAGATTTTCAACGGCAAAAAAGGTTATGAGAAATGATCAACAAAAAAGGCGACATAAAATTTAGCAAAATCGACGACTATACTGTAGAAGGCTTGCTAAGCACACTGACAAGAGAGTTTGGGCTATTCTCATGCAAGAAATGCGGCGCTATGGTCATACTGCCAGACACCGAGAACAAAGGCGACACTAGAAGCCTACAAGCGCATTCGGCGTGGCATGATATGCAGACTAAGGTGAAACGAGAATGAGTTCAAACCCGGCTATAGTAATCGGCGTATCGGCTGTCAATACAGCCGACGCAGAGCTAAAAAAATTAGACGATAAGGTACGCGAAACCACCGGCATAGTCGAAACTGAAGGCAACAAAATGGCAAGTGTTACGTCTTCGACTACTGAAAAGGTAAAGAAAAACTATCTCAATATTGCAGGCAGCGTCGCTAGTCTAGGCGCCGGTCTCGTAGGCTTTGCAACTTCATTTAGCACACTCGAAAGAGCGCAGACGCGCAGCGACCAAGCGACCCTGACTTATCAGCGCAGCTTGTCGAGGCTTAACGACATGATCGCCGAAGGTGGTCATAGTGCAGATGAGCTAGCGCAACAGCAAGAAAAAGTACGCATTAATGCAGACAAGGCAAAGCAGTCTCAAGACAATCTCAACGACACTTATACGAATTTTCTGGCGAACATACCTAGCCAGTTTATCAACTTCGGCTATTCAGCCAGTAATATCTACGATATGGTAAAGAAGAATCAGCAAGAAAGCGGCGAAACTGTCAAAGAATCGTCAAAGGTATATTCGGGCGCACTGACGTTAATGAAAGAAGCCAATATCAAGACCGCAGCATCGACCTCATTTCTTGATAGTACGGTGAAAAAGGTGTTTTTGTCAAACCCTTACATACTGCCAATTATCGCTACGTCGGCCGTAGTCACGGCACTCGCATTCAACGTCGGCGGCCTGCGAGATCGTACAAATGAGTTTGGCAAGGCCATAGGCGACGCAATACCTGCACTGCGACCATTACTCGACGCAATAGGCTCGCTGCAAAACGTGTTCGGCGGTGCAACTGAGAAGAGCAAAGACCTTACAGACACGACCTACGATCTCGGCGATGCTGCCGACGCTACGAAAAAGCACATTCAAACATACAGCGAATACCTCGCAGACGTTGCCGACAAGACCGGCGATGCATCGAGGCAAAACTTGTATTTCTTGCAGGCTAGCGGTCAGCTTGCAAGCGGCCTAACGCTGACGAACGACCAGCTTGCACTAGCTGCGACTTATCTCAAAGACCATGCAGATGACACTAACAAGACAACGCAGGCTAACTTTGACCTAGTAGCGTCTGTCTATGGGCTAAACACTGCATTACAACTAAACAACGGCGAGCTAGGCAACCTTGCCGACGCGCTGACAAAGGCAAAGAAAGCGCAAGACGCAGCCAAGAACGCAGCCGACGACGAGAAAGAAGCACAGCGCAAGGCTACCGAGGCAATACAAGAACGAGTAAAAGCAAACGTAGAGCTAGCGAGGTCTATGGGCGTGCAGATTAATTTGCACACTACGACCGTAGACCAAACAGACCGCATAAGCGAGCACTTGCAAAGTCTGCAAAGTGACTACGAGACAGCACGCAAGAACGCAGAAGACTTTGCCATTGCAAACGGCGTTAATGTTGTCACGGCTGTAAAGGCTACAGACGGCCAGCTTGTCAACATTATCGGCACACTTGCACAAACCAAAGCAGGCAGCGCCGATACAGCGCGATCGGTAGTACAAGACTTTCTAATGAGCAAAAAGGCTGTCGATCAATACAGCAAGTCGGCGGGCGACAGTGGCCTAGCCATAACAGCACTCGGCAATACCTCTCATGATACTTCGGCACAAATCAAAGACGCGACTGCATTTATCGACGAGCAATCAAGCAAGACGTTTAACAATTTTGTAATTGGCGCGCAGGCTAGTTTGCTAGCAATCGCTGCACTGCAAGATCGTGCGCTAGTGTCGCAGTTTGGTCAAGTAGGGGGCATTGCAGGCACAGTAAGCACAGACGCACTAACGGCCGCAGGCTTTGGCAATAACGCGAGCCTTATGCAAAGTGCTGCAAGCGGTAGACTTGGCGGTGTCTTTACGCCGGGTGGAAGAGTGCTCGACACAGGCGGCACACTGTACGAAGACGTTATTGGCATAGGCAAAGACACAGGCACGCCGCATTATTTGCACAAAAACGAGCTAGTAATACCACCTAGCAAGTTGGGCCGTTTGAGTGCTGTACGCAATGACGTAGCGGGGCATAGTAAACCAAAACGCGGGGTAATCTTTAGTTTCAAGATCGGCGACGATGTGATTGCTACAGCTAAGATACCAGACATGTACGCTGTGTTAGAAGGCGAATACGGTAACGATATCGTAATAAATGCCGGCGACAAAGGCTGGCGACGCCGCTATTTCTAAAGACGAGGCTATCAAAAATGACCAAATATTGCGCACAAATGTTACGTAAGACTATTCAGCTCGTTTTGCCTATACAAATACAGGTTAGCATGACTACTGAAGATGAACGCAGAGAGATTTACTATCTCAGACTATTGGTAATAGTGAAAGAAGGTGCTAAAGGCAAGTATTTCGAAGTTCGCGGTGAGAAAAAATGGTCATACTCGGCAGATATTGCTAGTCAATTCGAGAAGAAATACAACGAATACACAAGCGCAAGAACGGTAGCAATGAACATGCGGTACCTTCAGAGCAAGGGGCTTGTCGTGAGCACGAAGAGCAGAGACGGCAAACGCACGCTTTGGGCGATAGAACAAAAGGCAGATTTTGAGTTGAATCATTCGGGTAATCTAGATGACCATAGAGAGAGTATCGAGTGCTAGAGGCAGAAATGACAAGCCAGACTTTAGGGTAAAAGTATCGTACCGAAAGGGCAAGACTCGCGGTACAATCGCTTGGCCGGCGACAATTCTAGATGCATGGGGCTACCCTGAATACCTAGTATTCGCGGGCAACGGCGACGGTTCTGCGATTGTTCGGCCAGTAGCGAAAGAGAAGGTTGGCGTTACCGAGTGACGAAGTAACAGCCAAGAGAGGCAGAATCGTGCTCAAATCGTATTTTGTCATTTCGTCACGGCACATGCGCAAAACGTCAGACGCTGTTACAAGCTGCGTCAGACGAAATAGGCTCTCTCGATGACAAAACGACAAATTCGAGAATGAGCACGAAATACGTTACTTGACGAAGGTATTTTGTCTTTGAATAGGTGATGAATAAGAAGAATCTTCACAATTTCTCTTTCATAAACTATTTTACAAATTATGCGGCAGATTTTTTTTGAGCAAGTCTTGAGCATATTCGACCACGTGTGTAACAAGACGCGATTTCTTGAATAACCGCGATTGCAGAAACATGATCACAAGCGACACAATGATACCACTTGCGATCTGAACAAGCAATTCAGTAACGGCATCGCCCAATATTCTAGAGATATCGAACGGCGGTCTTAAACATTTTCTTTGACTATGATCTTGCGCCTACTCTATTTTTTCGACTGCTCTTTGGCTTGGGCTTTGGTTTGGCAATTATGCGATCAATCTCTCTAAAACGTTTTACAGCAACTTCTAAGACTTCGATTGATTCATCTTGAGTTAGGCCCGCAGGCCTACTTTTTGCAGCTTCAAACAGAAGCAATGTCAAAAAGCCGCCGATTACGAAATCGCGCTCGTTTGAAATCTTAAAGCCTTCTTTGGCGATTTGACTATCTGCAAACTCTACAAAATCTGGCACAAATTTGCTCTGTAATAGATCAGCCGTTTTCTCTAATCTGCCACGCAACTCGTAGTTCATACTCATGCACCTCTTTGTGAAATGCATTCACTTAAGCAACATTGCTGTTCTCGTCAAGCGACTTGGCTATTTTGCCTTCTACTGCCACTTGGTAAGCTTGGGCAGTTTGAAATTTGTTCATAAAAGAAAGAAAAGATGACCCGCGCTAGCAGGTCTTACTTTTACGCGCAGTGTTAGTTCGACCACATTTCGTGTTTCGAAGGTGGTTTTGCAAGCGTTGAGGGCTACGGTGCTGTATGCCGCAGACTTTGCACTTACTGCGCCGGCCTTGCGGTGTCATCGCCTTCAATTTTCGGTAAAGTAGAATGACGGGCCTGATGTGTTTTCGAATGTGTCGGCGCGAGCCATAGACGCAATTTCGCACGTTGCCCATCAGGGTCTTTTTCTCGGCTTCTATTAATCGCACGCTGACTTTGCGGTATTCGTAGTGCTTGCCAAGCCACAGCGATTCGCCCGAGCCATGAAAACGCGCCGTGCCTTTATCATAGGTCGCCACAGGCACTTTTTTGATTAGACATTCTCGAATAAACTTACGGTCAATCGTAACGATTGTACGATTCGTCTTGATCGCGTATGCGAGAATATCGTCATCACTTGCAGCCATGCCTAAACCCGCAACGTCTAGGCTATGTTCTATGTCGATGTTCGCACTTTTAGGCAGCCTCAAAACTAGCCTGCGAGTTACACACTCGTCGAGCAATAGCCTTTTACATGGTGTTTCTACCTTGATCATTGCTCGCACACCTGACCCTCGATGACTTCGAATTGCTCGGCGCAGTCTTTGCAAAGTCTGCGAATCGTCGTATCGCTCTTGTCACCTTTCGTCTTGTGAGTCTGAAAGTCTTTAATGCCGCACACGGTCTCGGTTTTGCCTGTCGAGTCTTCGCGCTGTGCGTAATGTACGACGCCGCCATAGACCACCCACACGCAAGTGCAAAAGCTAAGCCCTTCGTTCAAGTCGAACTCGATCGTAATGTCGTCGTCTTTATTTTCGCGCATTATGCAGCACCTACCTTTTCTTGTAGCTCATCAACCAGCTTGCGCACCTTCGCTGCATTTACGGCAAAGTCTGGCCGGTAGTAGTGCCTTGCAAACACGCTCTTTGGCGTTCGCCCTTGTAGCAAGTCTACAAACTCGCTCTCAATGCCATTTTGCCTAAGCCAAGTGCCGAAAATCTTGCGGCCATAGTTTAATTGCATAGGGTGGTCTCGGCGCTTTAGATATGATCTAATTGCTTGGTAGCTGTCGCACGACTGCCTTGCAAGCTCTAGCATTTCAGTGTCTACGAGCGAGATGTACGCCTTTTTTGTTCGCCTGATAAACAGTTCTTTGAATTTGTAGTGCTCTAGAATGCCTTTGTCTTCGTCGTAATAGTCTTGCGCGCCTTGCTTTAGCAAGCCTGCAGCCTTGCAAACCTCATCGGCCCGCAAGCCAAGTACGGTCGCAAGAATGAACGTGTTTGCTTGGTCTTTGGGCAGTATCTTGATTGTCTGCTTGATGTATTCGATCATTTCAGTTATGCTTTCTTTTTCGAAAAAGTCGAACTTGTCTTCGGTCTTGCGCCAGCGCAGGCCGTGCTGTTGAATTATCATGCGCCATTGCTGATAGACGCCGTTGTAACGAGCGAGGTGCGAAAGAGCACGCATACTCTGTCGCCTAACGTCTGCACTCACAGTCAGCAATTTGCCGGCTTCACCAGTCGTCAATACGTATTGGTACTTTTTGGCCGCAGCTAGAATGTATGTAACGTCTTTGTCGCTCGTCAAGGCTTTGCGCAAATAATCGTCGAACCCGTCTAATCTCATGTTACTCGTGCTTACAGAGCCTCGGGCGCTGGAGGTCGCTGGTTCGAATCCGGCCGGCCCCACCACTTTCTCGGGGATATATACAGACCTGCAGATTTTCGTGCGTAAACAGAGGTATCCCTATTTTTACTCGCTGTCAATAAAAAGGGAATCCCCCTCTTTGTGGTGAACTTTGTGCCACTTTTTCAGGGCACGCGAAACCCTTTTCTGACATACGCGGCTTAGTATGTCATGGTAAAAGAAGAAGCCGATCTTCGCCAGAAACTGAATATAGCCTCCGAGATAACACTCAGCGTCAAAGGAAGAAAATCAGGCAGGGATATCTCCCGGCCAGTCTGGTTTGTGCATGAAGGCAGCACTCTGTATCTGCTTCCAGTGCAGGGTTCGAACACCAACTGGTACAAGAACTTTCAAGCAGATCCAACGTTGAAGATTTCTGTAAATAATGGCTCAGAAACGACCGTCAAAGGCAAACCAATAACTGACAGTAGCAGGGTTGACGATGTCGTGAAGAAATTCAAGTCCAAGTATGGCGAAGGGGATGTGAAAAAGTATTATCCAAAAACAGATGTAGCCGTTGAAGTCCCGCTCTGACAAACCTTCCTAGGAACTATCATCATGATGGGATGGCGACTTGATATTGAATATAACAAACATGCTGGAAGCGGGAGAGCCGCGACGCCGTGTTACTGTGACTCAAGGGACGCCACATCAATAGAGAAATGTGTACTGTACTTCCAGATTCATTCATTTTGCATTGTTTTTTTCTTGTCGATAATTTCGTTGTTGATAAAATCCTCAAAGTCTGGATCGAACCAATTCCTTGGATCTATGTCCCTGTTCCAGTATTCCCTTATTGTTCCCTGCGCAAATGTGGTTCTCATCCACCGAAGCCAGCCGTTCCATTCGTTGTCGCTGAGCACCTTTCTCTGGCGCATGTGAAACGCATGGGAGCACATGTACAAAATGGCGTACGAAAACACCATTTCATCCGACTGGTTTGCCTTGTTCTCCTTATCAACCACCCTGCCGAGGGCCGGCTTGTGGACAAGCGTCTCGATTATCCCGTGCAGTTTGTCGTCCAGATCGTTTAGCACCTTTGTTTCAAGGTCTACTCGGAGGTTGCGTATTTCCCTTCTTGAATAATAGAGGGTTATGAAAAAAGTGGCCATTATTCCGACCGCCTCTCCAATCCCAAAGTATTCAGCTATGCCAAGTTCAGACATTGATCATAAACAACAGGAGAAACTTTAAAGACAATTTATCCTTTCATGAATAGATCTCCGGCCAGTCAAAACGGCGTGTTCCATCAACGGAAAGTCAGAAAAGCCCTGGATAAAGAGAAAGATGATTCATTTAGATTCCATTAAGGTTATACCCTAGATAGCCGCTCTGCAATTGCAGCGGGACAAATAATGAGGGTTGCTATGATTGCCATAGTGGTCAGCGCAGCCCTTGTAGCTTCGCTATTATTTGCCATGCCATACTTCTCGCTTGGTGCTCTAAAATCAGACGTGCCAGTTAGGATATTTGCGCTTGATCCAAGAAAGTACGGGGCCGGCACAGGTGATGATGGCGAACCCATAACCATGAACGCAGTAAAAGTGGACGACCTTAAACCAAATTCCTTTGTCTGGTTCTTGGACCCATATGGAAAGACGATGAAGACACTTCTCGCCAATAGTGCGGCTGGAAATAACAAGACTTCAATCACCTTGGACAGCAAGCAGATGGAGCAGTTTCAAAACCGCGATCCGTATGAATACTATATGCTCATCAGGCTCCCAGAGTGGCTCGGTGGCGGCAGCGGCTACCACGACGGTACTGGCAACGGCGGCAACGCATCTAGCAATGAAAACAACAACAGCAGCAGTGGCGTTGCCACACTGCGCGCGTACCACTCTATCTCGTTATCTGACAAGTGTACGGCCAAATACTTCCCGGACGAAGGAAGAACAAGGATAGAGAATCCTTGCGCTGGCGACATGTACCGGCCGTGGGACGGATTTGCCATTGCCGGCCCTGCTCATCAAGGGTTTGTGGGGATGGTGCCGTCAAAAGGTTACTATCCTGCACTTCAAATGCTTAGGCTATCTGTAGACGGTGGGGGATACGTTGTGGCTTTTAGACCAGACAATAATCCGCGCGGTGATGGAGTCCAGGGAGAAGGCAGGCTAATGTCTCCGGACGAACTTGCAGAGAGCAACACAAAGATGGTTTTGGCGGCAAGCCAGTATTCTGGCTTTGCGCTACCGTTTCCCGCAACCATGCCTCCAGATTACGTTCTGGGCTGGATAGAGCCTAATTATAACTCTGGCAGGCCCGCAATGTCACCGGGGCTGCCGGAGGCAGGAGACGTTAATCGATTGCCTCTTCAAGCGACATATATCTCGGCTGGAGGAAATCAGGCTACAACCACGATAGATGCATTTCCCCAAAAATAGATTTCAAGCAAAAACACCGCTCGCGGGGACCACAGCTGCATTTTCAATCTTGCGTTATTGTTACATTTTATGCTCCACAGAAATTATGGTTCAAAAAGGCCAGTGTCGTATGTCTAGACTTGAAGACGAGTAAAAAGGGAAAAGCAAGAGGGAGGGGTGCATACGCATATACCCTCTTCTACCACATATGTGATCTAGTACGCGCCGTTGTCCGAGTTCTTATTGCTACTGGGGGTTATGATATTGGAGAGGCACGACGCATCCACGATGCTGCAGTTCTTGACGATTCTTCAACAAGAGAATCTCCTAAGTGATATTTCTAAAGCTGCCTGATGACCTTTAATATCACGGTCTCGGATTTATTCTTGAGATACTCTATATGTCGATAGACCCGTTCGTAAGAGGAGACAATAAAGGAATTCTCATCTTTGGTCTCGTCGCGACAATATTTCCCATAGTGTTCGTCATTTTTGCAGTACTGCCGGACTTGCCGAGACTTTTGCGTTGAAACTTTTTTTACAGTCTCGCCCCAGCTGTACACTGTGTTTGCGCAGCAATGGCAACGTATATGCGCACAAATCCATTTGGGGTTTTATTTTGTGTAATGGATTTCTTTTTGCATCATAAAGCAAGTTTACGCTATAACGCCAAGCAAGCCCAGCCGCTTGCCCGAAAAGCGGCTAGGGCACTTGGCACTTGTGTGTATATGAGTCAGGTCCGAATAGCCGGGCTCGCACCTGACAGAATATCATAGAAAAATTCAGCTATGATAACATTCTAACCAAATTAAGCATTATTTTTGCCCTTGATAGCACGAACGCGGAAGTGAAAAACCTTCAGACAGGGAGCAGAATCTGAGATTTTGACGTAACAGTAGCGATGCGAAAAACCCCCGCCGCTTCGTTGGTTAAAGCGGCCGGGGCATTGGGGTTACGCACTTGCTCAGGCACGTTTGCTTGCGTGCCTGATAAAGGTATTATCATAATTGCATGTAATTATTGCTTTCTAACTTACATTATCGTAATTTGATGTACTATTTTGCACTATCAGCATGTTTTAGGTGATTTTTAATCTGGATGGCTCAAGCCACAAAGACATCTGAATTTTATGGCTCAGCTCCCAAGCCTGCGCCAGTAAAAGATGATAGCACTCTCCAAATCCTCCCCTGCTCAAGCATCACTTGTTATTGGTTTCAGCCCAAGGTCTGACATAGGAGAGCGCAAACAACAGTTTTTTGTTGTTGCTGGATTCTTAAATATATCTGCCTCAGAGAATTAGGCAGGCGGCTAATGCCCAGATCGGCCAAAACCTACTCGGCAATAATTGGAATAGCAGCAGTAGCGGCTGTCACTGCAATCGTTTTCGTCATGCCGATGATTCCTGCGTTATCGCAACAATCCCATTTACAACAAAAATCATCGCTAAAGGTAGCCGTCGTAACTGATGCTTTGTTCAGCGACATGGGCTGGGGAGAATCTTCCCTGAACGCGGCTAAACAAATAGAGCGCAAGTATGGCTTTGACGTTGCAATGCAAGACAACGTCGAAATACCGGACATCGAACTTACGCTGAAAAAATACGCGGACGCAGGGTACGACTTGATCATTGCGCACGGCGTACAGTGGGGAGAGCCAGCATTGAGCGTCGGCAAGCAGTACCCAAACGTCAAGATAGTAGTTTTTACTGGACTTGTTAAATCAGAAAATGTAGCCTCAATATTTCCCATGCAGCAGGAGGGCTCTTTTTTGCTTGGAGCAATCGCAGGCATGATGACAAAGACCAATGTCATAGGCTACGTAGGGGGAGAAGAATACCCAAACGTAATCAATATTTTTGAAGGGTACAAGCAAGGCGCCAAAACGGTAAGCCCAGACATCCAGGTTATCGGAACGTACCTCAATGATTGGGACAATCCAGCCAAAGGCAAAGAAGCCGCCACATCCATAATCAGGCAAAAAGCAGACTTTGTGTTTCATGTCGCAGATACTTCAGGCCAAGGAGTGATACAAGCTGCCAAAGACGGCGGAGTATATGCCCTTGGCGCGGTGCAAGACCAGAATTCGCTGGCACCAAACACCGTGCTTTCGTCCTTTATACTTGATGTAGACAAGGCATACGATCAGGCAGTCGATTCTGTTATGAAAGGCACGTTCAAGGGTGAAATACACAAAGCAGGAATTGAAACCGGGAAAGGAGCGCCGGGGGACGGCATAGTCTATCTGGCGCCGTTTCATGGATTGAAAGATAAAGTGCCCGAAAACGTGAATGCAAGATTGAAGCAATTGCTTGCAGACATACTTGAAAAAAGGCTGGCTGTCCCAGAAAGGCTCGAAGAAAGTGTTTCTATAACAAGCTAGAGAAAAATTGCACAGGGCTTTTTGTTACGATATATAGCATGTACGGTCAAATCCGCTTCGCTGAAGAATAGCGGCGATTGAGAACAGAGAGCATGTCATACATGCGCAGCTTTTTAGAATCTGTAATAGAACACTTTGCAGCGAACCTTATGTATTTGAGGTAGCCTAACGAACATGGCCTTGAATAAAATATTTTCAAGGAAAAACGTATTTTTGGTTGTTCTGATTGTTGTTGTTGCCTTTTCCCTCTCTGCCTTGTCATATCAACAGTCATCGCATATTTCACAGCAGATAGAACAGATGTCTACCAGCGACATCAGGTCAAATGCAGACATTCAGACACACGACCTTGCAAACCTGGTTTCAAATGAAATAAGCCATGTTCAAAGCGTCTCGCAAATGCTTTCCAAGTCTCCGCCTATACAGGGCGGTGATTTTGAAAAAGCAAAAGAAACGCTCAACCAGGCAGAGGATTCCAGCGGCCGCATCGTCGACTTTTACATGTGGCTTGACAAGGACGGCAGGCTGGTATGGCTAAGCAAAATGAACCAGACTGCCTACCAACAGTACAAGGACTTTGATCTCAGTTACAGGTTATACTTTATTCATCCAAGGGATACGCACGAGGTCTATTACAGCAGTGTAATCGATTCTAACGACCGCATTCACAGGCTGTACATATCGTATCCGATATTGAAAGAAGAAGCAGGAGGGACAATACTAACGCCCGCCTCTCCCCCAGGTACATCAAGCTCCACCAGCGTTAATAGCAGCAGTGGCGAAAACAATGCCACGCAGGGACAATTTGAAGGGATAATCGTTGCGGGAATCAGGACGGACATTTTTGGCAAGCTGCTGGAAGGACAGATCTCGCCAAATCTCCAAAGCCAAGTGGGATTGCTGGACAATAGAGGGATCATCCTGTATTCCAACCATACAGAATACATGGGCAAAAACGTCTTTGGTTACAAGTTCCAGTCGTTCCTTGGCGGATTTGATGCAGAGACTGGAAGGGCGATGAATGAAGGGTTCAAAGCTGCGCTTGCAGGAAACTCGGGTTCAAGGGACATCGCCATGGGCGGTGACGGCAATAAGGCGACGTTTGTGTACAAGCCCATCATCTTGGACGGAAAACAGTTTGGAGCTCTTTACGTCATAGCCTCCCATGCACAGGCGTCCGATACTGCGGCGCTGGTCAACGCGCAAAAGAATCTTTCCACAGGCGTAATCGGAGTCATCGGGGCTTCGGCGCTGGGGATAATATTTGCAATTCTTTTATGGAACAAAAGACTGGAAGAAACCGTAAGTGCACGGACCGGCGAATTAAAGACCGCAAATGAGCAGCTAAAAGCTCATGACAAGATGCAGACAGAATTTGTCAATATTGCCGCTCACGAACTGAGGACGCCTGTTCAGCCTATTGTTGGGATGATTGACATGCTAAAGTACAGGCTTGATAGCAACGGCAGCGGCAATGGCAAGAGCAGAGTAGAAGTGACAGAAGAACAACTCGCATTGATGGACAGAAACGCCAGGCGGCTTCAGAAACTGTCTTCTGAGATTTTGGACGCCACGAGGATTGAAGCAGGCACGCTCAGGCTGGATATGGAAGTGATGGACATCAATGACAAGGTAAGAAGCGTGATTGCAGATGCCAAGAGCATGGTTCCTTCGGATCAAAGCATAGACATACAATTCAAGCCGGCCACAGATGATTCGGGCCGGCCCATTCCGCTGCTTGTCAAGGCCGACAAACTCAGGATATTTCAGGTAATTTCAAACCTTGTTAGAAACGCAATCAAGTTCTCAGCCGAAGGTGGTGTCATCACAATTACAACCGACAAGAGAGAAGATGGCTATGCAATAGTGTCAGTCAAAGACCAGGGAGCAGGGATAAGCGCGGAGGTGCTTCCAAGGCTGTTTACCAAGTTCTCAACGGACAGGGAAAGGGGAGGCACGGGCCTTGGCCTTTTCATTGCAAAAAACATCGTCGAAGCTCACGGTGGAAGGATATGGGCGGAGAACAACAAGGATAACAAAGACGGCGAAAGAGGCGCCACTTTTTCTTTTACTCTGCCGCTTGCTGCTACAAAGCCTTGTTAATTTTGAAAAAGATTTTGGCAGATATGGCGAAAGTGGAACATTGTGTTTTTTGTAAATGCAACCAAGTTGCGTTATAGTATAAGGGGCGAAAGGTCAGATTTCTTGCATCTAGTTCTTTTTGTGATACGTTTCCAAAGTCTTGGCCAAGCTCTCCGGGGAAAATGGCTTTCGGAATACCTTCATCACGCCTGCGTCTCTCATCAGTTTCTCGCTCTCTGGTGAAATATCCATGGCCGTAATGACAAACACCGGCTTTCTTCTGAGGATCCCTTTGTACGCAAGAGCCCTTAAAGAATCAAAGCCATTGATTCCTGGCATCGACAAGTCCAAGAGAGCGACGTCGAATGAACCCTCGCTGCTCATGGCTTTCAGGCCATCCTCTCCATTGTTGTATACTCTGCAAACTTCTCCCCTCTCTCTAAAATAGTCGGCAAGCGTTTCTGTAATGTCGGGGTCATCATCGATTATCAGGATTTCCAATTCCCTTGTTTCTTTTATACCGAGAACATAGCATTAAGTCTTGTTAATCTTTCGTCATTAGCTTTCTATTGTAGGTTTTGTCGATGGCAAATACAAAAGTTGCTCTACTTTCGTTCTTTTTGATATTCCTTTTTCTATCTTCGCCTGTCCTCTCTATTGATGTGGCTAATTTGTCTTGCACTTCTCAATCATTATAGAAGAATTATATCGAGTGTTTTTTCATGCTTTGCAACAACTATAATAGTCATAGAGGGAGTTTGAGCTCTATGTCGGAAAACGACAATGTTTCCATTACATTCCGCGTTGATTCGAGAAGAGTCGATCAGCTGCGCATAATCGCCGCTGAGCAGGGCATGAGCTTGAACCTTCTTGTGTCGCATATACTTTCAAGTTACTTGGAGTGGGAAAGCATTGCCCCAAAGGCGGGGCTGGCCATTGTCCAAAAAGAAGTAATAAAGGCGTTCGTCAACCAGATGGGTGACGACGAATTAAAAAAGACCGCAATAAAGGCCGCAGATAGTTTTTTGGAGACTCTTCTTCTAATGACTGGCAAAAAGGACGTGGATTCCGTTCTCTTTGTACTTCGAAGTAAATTCAAGAGATCGGGATTCACCATAAGATCTTTTGAAGAAACCGATGGAAGGAAAATATTAGTTCAGCATGATATGGGGAACAAAGTATCTATTTTCTTCAAGATGTATGTTGAAAGACTTATCAACAATGCAGGCAGTCCTGTTAAAATCGACACCACCGACAAGAGTCTGATAATAGAGATTCCAAACTAGAGTAAAAAATTGCTGCGATAATTTTTTTTACTCCACTATCATAGCGACATCGGGCGACAACGACGGCAAGCTATCTGCGATCTCTTTCGTTATCCGCTCCTTCTGACTAAATCTGTAAAGCTAACCTTTATTACGAGAATATTCTCATCCTTCTGGCATGAAGATAAGCGAACTGAAGCCCGGTATGCGCAACGTCAGCGTCACCGCCAAGGTGGACTCTGTCGGCCAGCCAAGGACCGTGAACCTAAAGGCAGGCGGCACAAACACCGTGGCCGATGCCATAATTTCTGACGACAGCGGCAGCATAAAGCTGTCCCTGTGGGGCGACGACATCAACAAGATTCAGGCTGGCGACAGGATATCTGTAGAAAACGGCTACATCAACACGTTCAAGGGCGAAAACAGCATCAGCGTCGGCAAGTTTGGCAAGCTGACAAAAGCTTGATCGGCTAGCTGATGTATCCCGTGTTGCGCGGCTTTTGAGGCTGCTGCTGTTGCTGGCCTTCTTGGGCCAGACCGCCTCTTCCAGCTGCCATCTGCTGTTCTATCGTTTGTATCAGCATCTCTGTGTCTTTTGCGCGTTTTTCAAGGTTTGACATGTCCACGTTGATGCCTATTATCGAAAGCAATGTCTCAAGCACCGCCTTGGACGCCTTGGCATCAACCACATAGCCGGATGTCTCGCCAAGCAGGCACGTGCCCTTTATGCCACGCAGTTTTGCTATCCCGATGACAAGGCCGTTCATGCCCGTGATGCTGCCGCTGTCCATGAGGGACACGCCATGCGATGCAAAATTCCCGACAAGGGAGGCATCCGTGGCAGTCCCAAAGACGCGGGGCTTATCCACAAAGACGCCCGTTATGTATGCGGCAAGGGTAAACACCTGCTTTGCGCCAAACTGCGCGCCAAAGTCAAGTATGTGTTCTGCAAGCGCGTATTCAGAGTCAGGATCTGACGGTTGCGAGTCGCCTGTAAGAAGGAGCAGGCTAGTTTCTTTGCCCTGCCAGGAAAATATGCTGTTTTTCATGAGATCTGCCGTGCCGTCGGTGCGTATCATCACCTGCGGGGGAAAAGAGCTTGAATAGATATCCGCAAGGTGTGTCGCATGGAGCTCCTGTATGAGGTGGTCTATTGCCAGCTTGCCGACATAGCCCGAGCCGGGAAAGCCGCACACTAGGCGGGGCTCGGTCGCAAACTTGGGCATTTCCTTGGCAGAATATACAAACTGGATCTCGCCGGCAGGCACTATGCTCTCTTGAGCGCCTCATGCTCTTTAAAGCCTTTCCTGCAGGCAAAAAAATCCACGCCAAGAAGTGTCTTCATCTGTTTTTCTTGAGCTCGTCGCTATCCTTTATGAATGGATAGTGGTCTTTTTCTGAAAAGACTGCTAGCTGTCGTCATCATGCAGGCTGGCGGCACTACTGCCATACATCTGGGCCAGCGCGGCATCAACCTGCCCTTCCGGCACGCCAAAAAAGGAAAACACCTCTGCCATGCTTGCCGCATAGTACTTTCTTTGCCCTGGTGCCGCGGAAGCGACATAGGCGTTTGAGGCTTCTTCAAGCAGCAGTCTTGCTTGCCTGTTCCACTCTGCGACATCGCCTGCCATGACAAGTGGGCCGAGCCTTGCAAAAGCCGCTATGATGCCTATCCTGTATTTTTGCAGCTGCACCTTGACAGGGTTCTTGTCGGCAAGTGACGGGGCGAGTGCGCATATCTTGCTCTGGTACTCGTCAAGGTTCTTGGCGATGCTGAACGTCTCGCCGAGCGCCGGCACGCTTTTTCTAGCCGCCCTTGCGTCGACGGACACGCCCTCTTCAATGACGCCCAAAAGCGGCAGGAGCACAAAGTCTGGAGAGGTTATGCCGTCGCCGGCAAGAAATTTTCTGCACTTTGCGGCAGAAATGTGCGCAACTATTGCGGCAAGAATTGTCATCATGCGCGTGCATGTGGCGCGCGTCGGGAGTATAAATTGTATAATAATGATTAGATTAACCCTGCAGCGGTTTGTTCTTTTACCGACAGCGTCTTGGCACCTTTCAGCCTAGAGTACGTATTGAGCATGGCTCCTGCAAAGCAGAGGTATGAAAGGCAGTAGAGCAGATCCCACTCTGCTCCCTCTGCAGATCTGTCTTGCAGTGCTACATAGCCAAAACCCGTGTCTGCCACTGCAATGGAAATGAGCGCCGCAACAAGCATGATGATCGAAAACTTGTCGATGAGGGCCGACCTGTAACCGACCACGATGACTGCTGCAGGCACGATGAGCGCGCCGTCAAGAAGAGGGTAGGCTACGCTTATTGCAAGCACGACAGGATCGTTGTTGTTGCCTGCCGTACCAAAACCCATCGCGCTTTCGACTATTTGTATCAAGAACAAGTTCAGAAACAGCGCCTCGACTGTTACCGCCCCGACAAGCAGGACCATCCTGGTTTCCTGAGTTCTTGCGGCAAGCGTCCTGTACAGCGAAAACACCACGTATGCGGCAAATCCGTATCCTGCCAGGTACAAAAGGTCGGCCGCCGACGGGTACGGGTCAATATCGAGCACAAAGAGCATGTAACTCCATGCCAGCTCTGCGGCAAGCCATGAAAACAGCGCGGCCGCAAGAAAGCCCACGAGCCTCTTTCCGGCCGGAACCTTTTGGGCCCTGACGGCAAAAACCGACGAACCTGCCGCCGCTATTGCCGTGGCGTTTATGCTCATGTCCCTTGCAAGGTCGCTTTTGTCACCTGCAAGCGCTATGCTTGCAGCTATGGCCGCCATTGCAGCCGTAATCGCGGCAAGCGTGAGCCCATGCGCTTTTTGCAACAATGACAGTGTGCGTATGCCGGTTGCAAGGGCCGGTAAAAATACTACACTACTCTTGCCGCATAAAAGCCCAAGCCGGCCCGTCCGTGATCTAGGCTCTCCCTCTAGCGTCCATCTGGAATGGCTGTCTTCTTTTTTGTGTTGTCTGCAAAAAATTCTAAAAGGACCATGGTGGCGCCTGCCTCGTCGGCTGTTAGGTTCACTAATTTATAGTCGTATGCGCCCAATATGAGTCGCCAGTCTTCAAGCGTCTGTTCCTTGGTTATCTTGGCACGTTGCCGCGCTACAAATCTTTGAAACGTCTTCGTAAATGCAATGTCAGTTTGGTATTTTTCAACGGCATGGGCTTCAATCAGCTTTTGGATCAGCCCATTCTCCACCCACAACAATTGCCAATAATGGCGACTATTAGCACTCTATTAACCATATGCGGAGCAAAATCTAGATAAATTATCAAGAGTCTGTGCTTTAATGGGATTATGCATCATGCGTGAGGTTGCAAACGCAATACAATAACAATAATAATACGACACCCGCCGACCTGACTCCTATATACACGCGTCAATAGTTTTTTCTGCGGTGCACCGTAGAATAAATGAAAAGCGACAGGATGGCAGATATCTCTTCGCTTGACAGACCGGAAAGCGCCGGATGGTAGCTGGACATGATTGACCGCCAGTTTTCAGTCGTCTTTGGGTTGTTCTCACATACGGCTCTGAACAACATCCTGCTAAATCCCGCGTTAAATGCGATGTTCTCCTTGCCCATTTGCACTGCGTGGACTTTTTGCAACTTGCTTACTAGGCCGTTGATCTGCATGGCAATTATGGTGGTATATGTGCCATTAATAGGCAATGTGGTCAACTAAATATCCCATAAACGCAAAGCAGACAGTATTATTGAGGTTAAACCTTATTTGAAAGCAAAAGTATGGCGGATTGCGCAAGCCGATTGGTCAAATACATGGGGGGGGGGAAAGAAAAGGATGGAGAAAACCTGGCAGAAACAGGACGCCACTGTGTGTATATACTTGCGCGTGTCTGCTCCTAGCGCTCATCTACAATAGCCCGCTGGGCGTGGTTCAGGTAATAGTCTAGCAGCATCACGGTTGCTTCTATCTCCTCCGTTGTCAGGTTTGCCAGGGAAGATTCGAAATTTGCTAGGATCTCGCGCCAGCCTTGGATGGTGTCTATCTTTATAAAACTGCAAGATATGCTGCAAAGAAGATACCCGCCAAAGGAATTTGTAAAGGTAAGTTCGCCGTCGCGTTTTTCGGCTACTCGCGCTTTCAGCAATTTATCAATCAGTCCATTGACGAGCATGAGGCATTACAATGTCTGACCCTATTAACGCCCTATGACCAAAACACGTCCTATAAAACGAGCATTTTAACTAAGAAACCTGCTTTATATGCCGCGCTTGTTACATTAAATGAACCTAGTAGAATATCCCTGAATATTGTTCTTTGATTGCTAGCCTGCTTATAAGCGCCTGGCCGCATCATCTGGATCGCGCCTGCAAGTGCTAAAATGTTTTTAGTACACGATAATCTTATTATTGACAAACTCCAAGAGATCCTAGGGGAGCTTGCAGCCCCTTGAATCCGTAAGGAACTGCGCCGGGGTCAGGCTCTGGCCGGTCCAGTCCGTTCCGTCTAATCAAAACGTCTGTTCCGACCCGTCCTGATCCCGATTGATTTTTCAATAATGCCTCGTGCTATGTGTTGCCCATTTATGCGTCGCGCCAAGATATATGCTGATATATTCTGCCGTTGTACAGGTATAACTGCGGAGTAGGCCTTTCAGGGACGCCCTTTTGCCCTAAAGAAGCTCTTGGACGTTTCTTGTTGCATTTGACATGCTGGTCTACTCCGCACTTTTGGTTCTTTATTAAATGACTACGTTCAATCATGTGTGCGTGATTTAGGAAACATACATGCTGATATTCTATAACTTGCACAGGTGTTTGATCAACTGGAAGCAGATTAGATCACGCTTAAAGTAAACGCGCTCGTAAAGATGCCATGGAAATGAAATGTAGAGACGTCGGGTTTAACTGCGACTTTGTGGCAAAGGGTAACTCGGAGCAAGAAATCATGCAGCAAGCCGCAGCGCACGCACAAAGGGACCACGGCATGAAGCCAGAAGAAATCACCGAGGATTTACAAAACAAAATCCGTGCAAACATTCACTAGAGATTTTTTTCCCTTTTTTGTAAGGAGCAAAAATCTCTGCGTATCTGTTAATTTCGCTTAGTTTTTGACGCTTTCTTTTATACGTCTGCAAGTTTTGGCAGATGTCGGTAGGGGCCTTTAGCGCATACGCTGCCATTTGCTATGTTGAAATGAATGCCGCAGTTTTTGATGGCTAACACGGACAAATTCGATATCATATTGGTCAGGGAGCGCCAGATGGGCAAAATGAATTCCCACCATGGCCCCGCCCTGACCGTTCGTCTGAGGCAATCTTGGCAGCTTCTTTGGCTTGCTTCGACTATGACATTATTGCCACATAATGAACTAAAACAGATTCGGATACTTTGAATTAAATTATTAAACAGTTATCGATAATTGTGTGTATACGTGCAGACGGGCTTAGATAGCATGAGACTGTCTCTCTTTATCATGAATTCCGTGGGTACGTACCCTTTTGCCGCAGGTGGGACAGTAGACCGTGTTGAGCGGTCTTAACACCTCGCATACGCTACAAAATGTGTTTGATGAATAATCGATCTTCATCTGCCGTAATTTTCTTCACTCTAATTAAAATGAGATTTGCTTGAATCCCGATCTGTGTTATCATTTGTCATTTTTCTGATTCAGAACGTTATCTAAAGCCAACATTGTAATCTGTCTTACTGCTTTTTTCAGATTTCTAACTTCATTCTATATTGCATTTTTATGATCATTTGCGTATGTGTCTTCCGATCGAACTTGTGGTGAAGGCATATGTAGCATTATGTGCCAATTCCACCAGATCAGGGCGACCAAGGCGGCAATGAACCACACCTTGACCAGTTATCCCTGATCTCGTTCGACCTAACTGTAGTGGGGTAAGATGCGCTCAGTATCTGCATGAGTAATTAAAACAGTTAGGGGTACAGTGCAATCATTTCTGCATCAAAAACGTGGGTTCCCTTGCATCGATTCTTTTCTCTTATCATATTTCTTGTTGCTATTGTTGCAGCGGGCATCATCTGTCTGTTTTTTTTGCATCTGTTTGCTGTGTATACCTGATGGTTTTATGATAGGCAGATAATCCTAGTTTACTCTCAAATGTGGGCGGCCTCGTCGGACCCACCTATAATGCTCTTTGGCATCCGGCGGGGCCATATGTACAAAAAGAATATCAGACTAGACTATTCCATGTTTCTCTTCGAGCTTATCTTGTAAATAGCAAAGAGACTGCCAGCAATTGCCACCAGTATGCCTATGACCAAAAGATCTTGATTGCCCATTTGTCTTTCTCTACGGCCGTAAAACTCGCAGTCCCAGAATATTAGATAATGAGGAATGGACTTAGTAGAGAATTTTACACGCGTATACAAATACGAGATGGCAGGTCGGGATGGCGCAATGAAATTCCACAATACGCGTATATGTGCACCTTTCAAGTGACACTGGACCTTTTGATCTGCCCGGTGTCTGGCGATTTTTTCAGCACAATATAATGTCAAGCACGCTGGCATAATGATATGCGTGTGTATAGGAAAAGAGCCTTGGACGGGATTTGGACCCGTGACCTCTACCTTACCAAGGTAACGCTCTACCAGGCTGAGCTACCAAGGCTCAACGTTCAAAAAACACGAGGGTTTGATTAAGGTATCGAAGATACCGCCAAGATTTAATTAGTGACAGAGCTTTTTTCGGCTGTGCGCGGGGGTTGTAGAGCCCGGCCAAATAGAAGAAAGATGCAGTCTTGGAGACGCGGGACTTAAGATCTCACAATGGGTTATCCCGTCCCTCAGGGGTCCGTGGGTTCAAATCCCACCCCCCGCACTTTTTTCATTGCTTCATGTTTGAACCCTTTCAAATCTAGGCTTAAAATTGTCCCACTTTGACGGACAAGATTTTGCTTGTATATCAAAGATGCGCTAAAACGCTACTATCTGCCTGTATGTAAAATACAAAAAAAGTGAGAAGGTAAAGCGCGCTCTTCTTTTTACGCCACTGTCTAATGCTGCCCGCCTTTGCTTGCTATGCGCTTTCTTCTTCTGACCTGGACGCATAGCCGCGCTTCTCAGAGCCGCCTTGGCTTCCCTCATTACTACTGCCACCGCCGTGAGAAGCCTGGCCCCCTTCTCTTGCTACTCTTTCTCTTGTTTGTTCATCTGCAGCCTGCAGTCCTCTTTCCTCATGCGGCGCTTCTCCGCCAGCACGCGCTACCCTCTTTCTTGTTTGTGCGTCTGCAGAGGCCAAACCCCTCTTGCTGCCCCTGTCGCGTTCTGATGATGGCATGGTACGCTCCTCTTCCACTTCATTTCTTTAATTAGTCACGGTACGAGATTAGCAGGAAATCTGCTTAAACAAGTTAGCGTGCAATTGCAGGTAAGAAAAAGAACAAAATTGTTGTCTGTTGTTTTTTACTTGTGTTACATTTCGTGATATGTGCAATGGGAATTTGCGCATGACGATCACAAAGGTTTTTGCCTTTTATGGTCTACTGCCAGTAGCGGCGCCGTTGCCAATCACAATTTGTTTTACACAAAAATCTGCATGTGATGCGATCAAGGGTCAGGGGTGGCTGGCGCAAATTGCAAGCCGTTGCTCACAAACCAGCCCGAGCCTGACCCTGTAGTCTACTTCTGGTGTCGGTACATACGTGTATGTGTGCATGGTGTAGGGTGTCGCCGTCGTCTCTATGGCAGTAACGATTATGCTAACTAATAGGCTGCATTATCGAATAAAAGATTCGCGATTACAATGAGCTATTATTATTGCACTGAGCTGCAATCATTCAATTTGATTTTGTCGCAGATTCCAAGTAGCACGTATGTATATTCCATATCTCCGCTCTCTTGTGCCTCTTGCTACTCATAGCACATCACAGTCAGAATCATGTAAACTAAAAAGAATGATGTGTAAACGGATTGACAAAAAAATCTCTTACAGGATCAGAACGGCAGCGCTTACTACCGTAGTCCATAAACCGTCTTTGTTGCCCTCTGCAGACTGGGTGAAATTCTGCGTCTTGTAGATCTTGCCTGAAAGCTTCCACTGTTCCTCCTTCTGGTCCCACGTAAGGCTAGGGTCGTTGGGCAGCCCAAGCGTGGTGGCAAGCATCTCCATGGCCATGTCCTCTGCATAATCTCCGGCTTTTTGCGCAGTTTCGCCTGTTGAGTGGTGTTCTGACAGGTACCCGTACTGGCTGTCATCAGCAGGCATTGCAAGTCCGATCGATGCTGCAATCAACCGGTTTGGTTCGTTTGTGGCCGAGCGGGCCATGATTGTAAATACTATCTGGCCGGGACGCAGGTGGGTTCTTCCTTCTTTTGTGCTGGTGATCTTGCAGTGAGGCGGCTTTATGCTAGAGACGGCGACCAGGTTGAGGTCGGCAATTTCGGCATCTCGTAATGCCAGCTCGAAACTTGTAAGATTGTCTTTGTGGATGCCCTTTCCTTTTGTAAAAAACATCATCTTTGGTACGTACAGCAGGGGACTGGCAACCGGCATGTTGCTGCTTGATTCCATATCATAGTTTGACAAAATGATCTAATTAGCGTGTATGCTATCCTCCTCTTCTTGCCTGTATATGCGCCGCGATTCAAGCCTGATCTGCCAAAATTGACAAAAAGTTTTTTTCCCCTGCAGGCTCGGCGAGATCCCTGCACCTTTGCAGATGCAGTTCCTCTCACCTGCCCTGCGAGGGTTTTCCATGCGCTAATAGTGGCATTTCGCAAGCCTAAACTTGCTTCGTGCCATTTTCGCACACGGTTAAAAGTCCTTCACAGTTATCATTTAAGAGAATTTCTGGCGGTTTTTAGTCGTCGTTTGTGCATTGGATTTTTGTGAAGTCATATACCGGCATGGGCAAATTGCGTACGCTTGTTTTCAAGCTCAAGTCTTTTAAGATATCCGCGGGATAATACAAGCAGTAGAAGGAGGAGCAAAAGCGCACACACATGTCATCTGACGCTGCTGCTGACGTTACAAGTTGTCCGCAATGCGGGATGGTATTTGATTCCGTGGAATCGCTTCGAGAACACCTCAAGAAAGAAGAAGAGCAGGCCGTTCTTCATACAAACGAAGACGCCGCAGCCTGATATTGATTCCAAGTATTTCAAAAAAGCTAATTAATATAGAAAGAAAGGATTCACTTGACTCCATCCCGTACCATGAACATGCTGCAGTCCCTGCGTTGCAAGTCTTTTAAATATATTGGAACAGGCATTAACGGCAGCATTTGTTATACATCATTTTGACCAATGTACATACTTGATGGCATATGTGTATCACAGCATAGATGAGATAATTAGAGCGGCGATTGTGAGCAAAAACATAATTGAATTTAGCTACCATAACCACGACAGGATCGCAGAACCCCATGTTTATGGAATACATAACGGCAGAAAGCAGCTGCTGGTATACCAAATAGGAGGCCAAAGTTCTTCTGGCAACATTCCCGGGTGGCGTCGGGTGAATGTCGATGAGATGACTTCGGCTAGGATTACCACGCAAACATTTGCTGGACCGCGGCATTATCCGTCTGGCCAACATGGCAGTTTTGACGAGATTTTGGCTGTCGTGACGTATAGGGATGAAATAGCCGAGTAATATTAGAAACGCTTTAGGTGCCACTACTCTACCTTTCTTGTGCCCTTTCGCTTTTTCTGATCCGTCTCGGCTGCCTCTGGAACTGGCGTATTGCCTGCCTTCCTTACAGGCCTTGCCTCCTCATCTAGCTCTAGGTCCTTGGCCTCTTCGGTCCCAATCCCGCCTTCATTCACATCTTTGCTCATGCCGGTAAACTCCACTTGATGATATTTATCACATTGGGATCAGAGCTTTGTGCGTATTTCTCTTGCGTATATATGTCTGTGCGTGTGTGTTTCCAGCGGACTACAAATACAAGCGTAGTTGTAGACGATGCTGTTAGTCCTTTTGTGTACGCAATGCTTTTCAAAATAAATAGGACTCCCTCATGGCGCTCGTACAAAATATTTTTTCTCTGTATGTCGTGTTACCTTCCCAGCGACACTCCGGCCACCTTTAGTTGCTTCATGACATACTCTACGTTGGCTGCGGTGATGCTTCCAATAGTAGTTGAGGTTTCGCCTGTTCTGCCCCGCGACCTTATCATTGAATTTATCAGCTGCGATATCATCTCTGAATCATAAAAGGCTCCGGTTTCAGCCAAAAGCTCTGCCACTTTGGCCGCGTCGGTAGCTCCGCTTATCTTGCCCGACGTTATGAGGCTGCCGAATTTCTGGACCGACTCGTACACGCCGACGTTGTATGCTATGAACGCGATCTTTTCTGCTGGCAAGATGTCGTCCATTCCTGAAGAACTCATTTGCAGCCTTTTTTCACGCAATCGGGATAATAGGGCTTTTTCTTTGTGGCCTGCAAAACCAGCTTTTGACCTTATTCTTTATTGTGCAGAGATGGTAAAGGGATTGTCACTCTGCTGCAAGCCCTCTGTTATCCTAGGCGATTTGGTGACAAATAATAATACTGCTTCTGACTATCTTTTTCCTGAAATAGATTGAAAATAGCATCTATCGTGGGGGCCCGTCCCAATTTTATCAAGCTGGCCCCGGTCCACAAGGCGCTTTCCAAGAACCCTGAAATCGAGCACACGATTATCCACACCGGCCAGCACTATGACTTTGAGATGTCGGAGATATTTTTCAAAGAGTTCAAGCTTCCAAAACCAGACATCAACCTGCAAGTGGGCTCCGGCACTCCTGGATATCAAACAGGGGAGATGATAAAGAGGATCGAAAAAGAGCTACTGCGCTCAAGTTTTGATCTGGTACTGGTCTACGGCGACACCAACTCTACGCTGGCAGGGGCGCTGGCCGCTGTTGGATCAAGAACAAGGCTGGCCCATGTTGAATCGGGACTACGAAGCTTTGACAAGCGTATGCCTGAAGAAACAAACAGGGTCCTGACAGACCACATCAGCGATTATTTGTTTGCATCAACGCGTATGGCAGTAGGCAACCTGCGCAAAGAATCAGTCCAGGGCCGCATAATCTACAGCGGCGACTTGTCGGTGGAAATTGTTGATGAAGCGGTCAAGGCGGGCGCCAAGTCAGACGTCCTTGACAGGTTATCCTTGGAGTACAAGTCGTACGTCCTTTTGACAATCCACAGGGTGGAAAACACTACCGCATCGCCGCATAACCTGGCCACAATAATCAAGGCGATAGAGGCGCTCAAGGACACGACAATAGTGTTTCCGATACACCCACGTACGCTACAAGCCATCAAGGACAGTCACCAGCTTGCTGCTATTTCGCGCTGTCAAAATCTAAAGCTGATAAAGCCTCTTGGATACGTCGACTTTGTCAGGCTGGCGCACGACGCAAGCAAGATAGTCACTGATTCAGGCGGCGTCCAAAAGGAAGCTTTCCTTTTGAAGGTTCCCTGCATCACTGTCCGCCAAAACACTGAATGGGTCGAAACAGTCAGCCTGGGGTGGAACAAACTTGTAGGCAGCAGCGATGCACGGGCGATAGCCGAGGCAGTCCAGAAATGGATGCCCGCAAGAAAAAAACCCCAAGCCGTATTTGGGCAGGGCAAAACCTCTGCAATTGTTAGAGACAGGATTGTGTCCATGCTACTGCAAGATCAAGAAAAACCAGAACGTCGCAAGCCTTGATTCTTCTGAGAAAAGCCACCTCTCATCATTTTTGCTCTTGTGCTTTTTTGCAAATGATGAGCTCAGTTGACGGTCCCTTGTCAGTCACCGACAAAAGCAGGCATTCTATGGGGTATGTTGCGGCGCCTACTGCAAATCCCATTGACTCGCCCTGGCTGACAAGCCTTGTAAGCACCCTCCAGCAACGCTTTCTCATCTTTGAATCCGAGTTGACAGGGGCGTTCATCAGAACAAACATGGGCGTTCGCTCGATTATCTGAAACCCCGTATCTTCAAGCAGCCTTTCGATATGCTCTTTTGACCTGTTTACCTGAAACTCGGCTCTTGACAAGTTGGAATGCACAAAGTTTTCCGACAGGACAAAGATCCCTGCCGGCTCCAGAAGGGAGTAAATGTTCTGTATCGCCCGCTTGTACTTTTCATCGTTGGTGATGTGGAAAAGCACGTCAAACGCAGATATGATGTTGTACGTTTTCTTGCCAAACATTTCCAGCACGTTGCTCTCGCCAATGTCTGCAACGTAAAACTGCGAATCGGGGTATTTCTTTTTCATTCTTTCAACTGCGACGGCAGTGATGTCAACTCCGTCAACTGCCGCCGCCTTGCCTTGATACAATTTCTTCCAGAAATCAATGTAAAAGCCAGTCCCGACTCCGATGTCTAGTATCTTTGTGGTTCTGCCAAGGTGGCGATGATAATCATAATCAAGCTTGCCTAGCGTTTTGAGCAAGACGTGCCTGCGGACCCTGTACATCCATCTGTTGTAGTTCTTGCCAAGAGACGAAAAACCCACGCCGGAAAGGTCGAAATTCTTTGCAAGCCTCTCTTCCCAGTATCCCCTTGTCTCTGAGTTTTTCATACCTGCTGCAGCCTCCTCCTTGCGCCCCTGCTGTTCTCTAGCAGGCCGTGATAGATGTCGACAAACCTTGACGCGACGTTGTGCGGATCGTGCTCTGGCGGCAGCCGGGTGTGTATGTTTGCCTGGTAGTCTATTACTTTCAAGCCGCACGCAAGGGCTTCAAGCGCGGTCTTGCTCAGGTTTTCCAAGACCTTGCCGTTTACGTATCTTATATCGACATACGCCCCGTATTTTCTCAGAAAAGCCGGCATGTCCTGGTATTTGATTGGGTCCTTTGTCCTGTCATACACCTCCAATTCGTAAGGCAGCCTGGTTTTTTCAAAATGCTGCATAACCAGCTGCAAATCGGCAGTCTCGGTGTTGAATGTGAGGGCTTTTGTACTATTATTATCATCATTCTGGCCTGTGCTCTTGCCCGCAGAAGAGGTTTTCATGGCAGGCCGAAAGTGATCCACGTCTACTGGATTTGAAACGTACACCAATGAAGGAGGCGCGCGTTCCAGAAGGTCGGGAGTCGCTACGACAACCAAGTCAGCCATTTTCTGCGCTTGCGGATTTGTGTTCCTGTTCCTTATCCTTCTTGCCGTATAGATTGCCGCAACGGCAATGTCAGAAGCAATCGACCTGTGCGGAAGGTTGTATTTCTTCTTCAATCCCCGGATGTCCGTTCCGTGGTAATGGAGGACGATGATTCTTGAATTGCCAAACCTCTTGCGCAGGATGGGGACCATCTCGGCTCTGCTGTGGACGTGAATTACGTCTGCTTTTTCCGCCTTTTTCAGGCACGTTTCGGTGAACTCTTCCGGTCTGGCAATGACGTCGACAATATTACTGTCATCATCATCGCCACCACCACTATTGTTGCCGCCGCTGTAAAAGTCATAGATTCCAAACTTGTCTGCATTGCTTGTTATCACGACTTTGGACTGGCACCCTTGTATTCTCTGGTATTTTGCCAGGACGCAGGCCACGCCTGCCTGGTCCCAGACGTGCAGTATGTTCAACATTTTTTTACGACCCTGATCGCCTTTGCCGCAAGCAAGACTCTCCTATCATATTATTATCAACACACGCGTACATACGCATACCAGCTAGCTCAGTTGGTAGGCCCTCAGTATTTCGGGCTCGAAATTCTCCCATACCAAGTTGCTGTGCGCAAATTCGTACGTCTTGACCCTCTTTTTGTATAGCTCTTCCATGTTTTCGTCGTAGTATTCCAGCTGCGACGCCAGGTCCTTGTAGTCGTCAAAAGTCGTGCAGTTTCCTTGAAATGTTTCAATCACCGTGTCAAATGACGAAGTGCACATTACATGAAGGCCCGCATGGGCATATTCATAGACCTTGTTTGGATTGACAAAGTAATGAGACCAGTGCCGCTTCCACGGCAATAGTCCTATCGAATGGTTTGACATTTCCTTGAACATTTCTTTCCTCGAGAGAAAGCCTGCAAATTCAACCCTTGAGGAAGGATCGGTAGTTGTTCCCTGCCAGCCGAGTATTGTCAAGGTTCCTGTGTTTTTGTTGCTGCTTGAGCTATCATTGTTGAACAAGTCGTATAGGCCATCCATGTTGCGGTTGGGCAGCCTCCTGCTGCCATTGCTCTGGCCGTCGCTTCCGGAATAGACGGAGGACAGCCTGTCAAGGTACCTGGGTTTCTCCAGATCGCTGGTCTCTTGTTTTGTCGGATAGTTCGGTACAACGACAATCCTTGAACTGCTGCCGCTTCCAGAAGCAAGCCTGAGCTCTTTTGCGATTCTGTTTGAAACAGTGATAGTGGCTGCCGATGAATCTAGCACCTCCTTTTCCCACTTTGCCCACAAGCCAGTCGTACGGCGGTTTACGGCGCTCCTCTTGGTTCGCGCCGCCATGGACATGATGGAATGCACCAAGCTACCGCCGCTGCTTGCATTGCTGACGTATTGCTGCGCCTCTTGTTGTTGTACTGCCTCTTCCATTTCGCTTAGGAGGAGGGAATGCTTTGACCATGACTCGTGGTCATCGTATACAAAACGCTCTCCCAGGTCCTGCACAAGCTTTGCCGAAAAGAGGTTGTGGGCGTGGACCATGTCCGGCCTGACTTGTTTGATGACCTTGGCAAGCTGGTTCCTTACCGAATGCCAGTAGTATGGCATTCCGCAGAGCGCCTTTGCCGTCCAGTTTATCTCGTATGCCTGGCTGAATACTTTTGTCGCATCATATCCGTCAGCGATTTTTTTTCCTGCAAAAAATACTTCGTAACCTTGCTTTGACGAGGTTAGTGCAGATTTTTCAACCCGCCAATCCGGCAGGCCGTCGTGAGAAAGGTGCAGTATCCTCATATGCTGTGTGTTTACCCGCTATAGGTAGCGATCTAAATCTAAAATGAGTTTCACAGGCAATCCGTTTGCGGCCCGAAACTCTTTAAAGTAATTGCATTTTGCCCTCGCCCCCTTTCAGGAGGTTTTTCTCTCTTTTCCACCTGACCTGCCACCTGCCAATTTCATCCATAATGGATTGAAGCTCTCTTGCACTGTCTGAAAGCTTGTATTCAATCTTTGGCGGCCTTTTGTAGATCTTTTTGACCACTAGGCTCTCGTGTTCCAGCTCTTTCAGGCGCTCTGACAGTACCGTGCTGCTGATTCCTTCAAGGGCGCGCTTTAGGTCGTCAAAACGCGCCGCTTCTCTTGCACTGATGTTTTCAAGGATCAAAAGGGCCCATTTTTTGCCAAGCACCCTTGCGATGCCTGTGGCGCCTGCAAATCCGCCGCTGCTTTTGTCAAGGACGATGCTCATGTGTACTCTGCGCTCCATCTTGCCCTCGCAAATCGCACAGCATCTGCTCAAACTGCTCTTTTGTGATCTCGCCCCTTGCGTACCTCTCCCTGACAATCGACACCGCGTCTGCTCCCTGCTGCCGTGGGTAGTAGTAATAATAGCCTCCCCATCCCCTCCTCCAGGGCCAGAGCAGCCACCTTGCTATCCACAGGCCTGCAAATATCAGGAAAATGCCGCCGAGCCAGCCAAAGTGGAACGGAAAGAATGGGTAATAAAAGGCTCCCGGCGGCCGTGGGACAAGGTAGGAGTATATCGCAATCGATGCTATTGTCATTACCACTGCCGCTATCACTCCTATTATGCTCCAGCCTGCAATCTGCCTGATGCGATTTGGTCCTTGGTAGCTCATGCCATCCTCTCCTCCTGCTGCTTTGACCTATTGTGTACAAACGCCAGTACTGCAAGTGCCACAACGGAAATGGTTATCAGAATCGTCCCCACCACTATATGGCCGTTATGTGAAAGCCCAAACCCGATGCCGGAAGCCATGTGAATCTCGTGCGGTGCTGACTTGTAAAAGAGGCCTACTCCGATTACCGCCCCTGCTACAAGCAGATATTTCATCGGCACGCCAGCCCTGGCTGCGACTGCGACTACTGCGACAAGCCCAAGTCCGTAAAGAGCGTCTGCAAAAGGAGTCAGAGTCGCCAAGCCCGATTCTATACTGATGACACCTCCCAGAACCAGCCCTATGCTGATGACCCCAAGCGCAAATCCTGTCAGGTGGATAGCAAGACCAGCTGCTATCCCGTACCTGGGCGCACCGGGTACAACGTTACTACTACTGCGTTGCTCTGGCAATCCTCTCTAGCGCCTCCTCTGTCCCCTTGGCGATGTTGTTTTTCACGTTGCCCCTGAACAGCACAGGGACTCCGGGCACCTCAATGTCCCAAGAGATGTCTATCTTTGTCGCCGTGCCTCCGTCAAGAGGGGTCAGCGTGACCGTCCTTTTGCCCGTCATGACGCCTTCTCTCATGATCACCTCTACTGACCTCTTGGGGTTCAGCATCACGGTCTGCTTTCCGTGCGAGTTCCTAAAGCCCACCGTCACCTCTCTTTCGATTACGTTGCCGTTTGTACTGATGTTTCTGACGGAATTGAGCCCTGGGTAGTACTTTGGCTCGCTGTCAACGTCTGCAATTATTTCCCACACCCTGTCAAGGGGCGCCTGCACTTTGCGGCTGGCGTTTATTGTCGTCATGGCGCAATATGTCACCTCGCAGCAGTCGCCGCCGATGGTGATGACGGCGGCATCGCCCTCGCACTCTTTATGCCCTTTGCAATGCCAAGCCCGAGTATCCCAAGCCCATAGATCACTCCCAGAATTGGGCCGGGAACTACGATGAAGGCAAAGAACCCCGTCGCTATCGTGGCAGGTATGATGACTGCGATGCCGCTTGCGGCAAGCAGTCCTGCCATCAAAACCGACCTCTGGTTCCAGCCCACTATAAATGCCGCTGCGGCCAATGGGATGGTCATCGTGCCAATCAGCGCCACGTTTCTCAATACTGCCTCAACTGCCAGCAGGCCGCCCAAGGTGTTGGTCAGGGCCAGTGCAAAAGTAGCCGCCGCCAGTATCAATCCGATTACAAGTCTTGCGTTTGCCATAAACAAACATGCATGGGAATTATTTTAACGGTTGTCAACCAAAGACACGTAACTTAGTTACCACACCCTTAATCTACTTCCGCCAAAAAGCCCTTTTAGTAAGATTGAGCTACAATAGTGGTGCTATATTAATGATGGTCATGCCGCTTCTTCTTGCTGATGGCAAAAAATTTGCTAATTCTGTTAACAATAATCCTGTATTGACCGCTACTACTATCGCCAAATCCGGAAAACCTGGTTAAATTGGTTCACGAATACCGCGACAGGATCTACATCCGCAAAGACATCATGCTGAAACTGTCAGAATACGGCGAGCTTAACCAGAGCAAACTGATGAGCTACTGCGGGCTTAACAACGTCAAGCACAGGGTAATAATCGACGACATGGTGGAAAAAGGTCTGCTGACAAGGTTTGAAGAATTGTGGGGCAACAAGACGATAATAAAGTACAAGCTGTCAGAAAAGGGCAGGGCAATATTGAATGAGATATTGGAGCCGTACGAGGCCCTGTTTCCAAGGGAGAGCGGTGGCAAGTCACAATGACAGGTAACTTTGTTACCAGCATTTTTTATAACGCAATGGGGGCATGTAGCTCGTGACGGCACCGCCGGGCAGGGACGATGAATCTCGTGACAGCCCATTTCGGATAATGGACGAGATAATCTACCAGCTGAACAAGACCAAAAGGATGTTCATCATGATGATAATCACCATCATCGTGATAGTGCCGGTGTCAATCGTCGCCATATTTGCCACGTTCGGTCCCATTGGGGGCAGAGGAGGCGGGTGGTGGTGGCATGATGGCGTTGGCGGCGGCCCGCCAACCTTTAGCCCTGCGTTTGATGCGGTGCGCCTGTTAATAACCGTGGTCGTCCTTGTGTGGCTGGTGCTTGGCATAAGGCAGTGGTTCATACTGTCAAAGTGGACCAAGAAATACGAGACCTACAAGGAGCTTCAGAAAAAGATCGAAGACAAGCTGGACTTTGAAAAGGATGATGACGAAGAAAGGGAAGAAGGCAGAGACAATAACAGATAGCTATAGCAGCTTCTCTGCTGCTCCAATTCCCGGCTACGCAGCCGTTGGCGGCGGCAAAACTAGCTAATAAGGTATAAAAACCAAAGACGCATTCTTACGCAAAGAAGTGACCCTGCAGGGTAAGCGTGACTCAATTTTTGCAAGCGCGCGGACCGGATTTGCCATAATAGTTGCGATAATTGTCATGTCCTATGGCCTGTTCTTTTACCTAGAGACGTCTGCCGAATTTCAGATCCGCGGCATACAGTTTGAGCGCAGCAAGGACAACCAGGTGGTCATTACGGAAGGCATCGCCAACCGTCTAGAGTCGTCCGTGGAACTTGCGACTACAAAATTCCGGGTCATGGCGTCTGAGATTGAAGAGATCGGCGACTCTGCGCAGCTGTCTGCGCGACTTGATCAGATAGAGTCGCTGTACGTGGACAGGCTGCATAGCGGCCTTGCGGCCATGCTTGACAAGGACGGGGCCATCGTCTGGCTTGGCGGTGGCGGTAATAATAATGGCAGCGGCAAATCCGGCTACTATGGGTGGAACGTGGGGAACAACCTTTCGCAGTACTCATGGGTTCAAAAGACAAAGGATGCGCTTGCGCCCGTCTTTACGGGCGAGCACGCGCCTGGCAATAATAATATCGATCTTTTGGTGATGACCCATCCGCTTGTGCAACACGGCCAGTACCGGGGCCAGCTTGTCCAGTTCCTGCCCGCCGGCCCAGTCGCGCAAGATGTGGGGCAGAATCTCCCGGAGGCGCAGGCCTTGAGCGTGCTTGACCTTGACGGAAAATTTGTCCTAAGCTCCGACGAGTCGCTGCTGCATCAGCAGTTCTTCTCATCGGAGCAGGGTCTCAATACCGTTGGCGGCGAAAGCGAGGATCTAAGAAACGCAGTGGACGCAGGATTGCGAGGAGACACGAATCCGCAGCGGGTGCTGTACAGAGTCGACGGCGAGGAGATGCTGACGGTGGGCGTGCCCGTGACTGAGGGCGCCGCCGCCAGTAACAACGCTCCTGTCTATTACCTGCTGGTGACCACGCCGGTATCGTTTTTTTACAAAGAGATAAACCAGGTGCTTGTCGCGCAGAGGCTCCAGGCGTTTTCCATACTTGCCGGCACGTCAGTGTCTGTCATCATACTGGCAGTTTTTGTAAACCGCGCCGCCAGCCTTGACAGGGAGGTGCGCAGGCGCACAAGCGAGCTGCAGGCGTCAAACACGCTCATAACGCAGCAGAAAAAAGAGCTGGAAAAGGCAAACGAGGACCTGAAGCAGCTGGACAGGATGAAGGACGAGTTCCTCAACATCGCCGCGCATGAGCTTCGCACGCCCATCACTCCGATACTGATGGCGGCAGAAGAGCTTGAGGACGAGCTGGGCAAGCGCTCTGACGTGCGCATGATAGCAAGAAACGCCAAGAAGCTCCAGCGGCTGGTGCAGAACGTGCTTGACCTTGCAAGGATAGAGAACAACACCTTCAAGCTGGCAAAAGAGCCGGCAAACCTAGGCGAGGTGGTGTACGCCACGGTGGAGGATTACCGCGCCCAGCTGGAGGACAAGGCCGGGTCTGCAATAGTTTATGACATGACAGACGTGCCGATGAACCTGGACAAGACTAGGATCATGCAGGTCCTTTCAAACCTTCTGGGCAATGCGATAAAGTTCACAAAGCAGGGCACGGTGACAGTCAGCGTTACAAAGGATGCCGCCGCTGGCAAAGTCACCGTCGCAGTCAGGGACACTGGCAAGGGGATTGATCCTGAAATAATGCCCCGGCTGTTCCAAAAGTTTGCGACCAAGTCGGATAGCGGCACCGGCCTTGGCCTGTACATATCAAAGAGCATCGTAGAAGCGCATGGCGGCACCATGTGGGCTGAAAACAACGCAGACGGTGCAGGCGGCGCGACGTTCTACTTTACGCTTCCGCTGGCACAATAACGCATATGCACACAATCACGCGTGCGCGCAAAATAACATATGCTTTTTAGTTCATCGGTTTGCACTGGTTGCGGTCTTTGTGCTCGTGGTAATGGGCCTGGCAAAAGTCGTTTCCGCACTCGTAGCAGTGCCAGCCGGAGAGGGTGTAGCAGACGACGCACTTGCCTATTGGCTTGTTATAGTCATAATCCTTTCTTGAGCTCTTTGGCGTCTGCTGCTTTTGGGGTTTCTGTGGTGGCCTCATGTCTGCTCAAAGTTTTGGGGTTTTGGCGCGTGGAAAATGCATTGGCTAGGGAACCTCAAAAGTACTTGCCTTTATGCAAGCCTCGACGTACAACAGGCTCAATTCACCCTACCATTATTTAAGGATGATGTATCAGGAACACACTCGCTCTTGCGATGGCAGGAAAAAATCCGTCCGACTATCCACCACAGCCCTTGCCAAACAACGTGCGGTGTTTTTCCGCAAGGGATGCTATGCCGTGGTAGATGTCCTCCAGTTGATCTGCCGAAAGGTTCATCTTTCTTATGGCTTGGACATTTACTCCAAGCGTTCCGAGTTTGTCGTAGGCATCTGCAATCCTTTCCTTTTTGTCAGATAGGTGGCGGGCCATGTCGTTAGCTCAACTCTGATCACGTGGCTCTGCAATGGTGCATTCTTGCACGCAGGCAGAACGATGAAATTTTTTGCAGGCAGTCCTTCTTGTCATAAGGTGGCACTTGTGTATCGAGCACCACCATAGCCGCTGCTTGTTGATTGTGCTATGCGAGTGCATGTGTATGCCCTGACTTGGAATATACGATAAAGGGCTGGTCCGTTATGACATGGTCGTGCGCAAGCACTATGTTTGTAAAGTCCTTGCTGGCTTGGTCGGCGCTGTAAGCGCAAAGAAAAGACCTGCTCCGTCCATTGTTGCTGCCCGCTGCTGTCCCCCTGCGCACGTAGCGGCTCTGCGTCGCTTGGTCTTTTGATGGATGGTAGTAGTAATGATGCTTGCAAAACACCAGATTGCAATAGGTCCGGCCGCCCGCAGTTATGTTGCCGTCTCTGTCATACTTGATTATCGCTGATCCAAAGCCGTCCGTTGCTGTGGTAGTAGTGGTATTATTATTTATCAGCCTGCCGGCGTTTACCGGCTTGAAAAATGAGTCCAGTATCTCTTGCTTGCTGCTATAGTTATTGTGGATAAAGACCGCATAGCCGTTTCGCAAGTTGCGGACGAACCTTAGCGCCTCAAGCTTGTGGGCTTGGCGGATTATTTCTATCGTCGAAAGGGAATGGTCAAGGTGCGGGAGGCTCCTTAGCAGGTTCGCCCTGATCTCGTGCATGAACACCTCTGATCCGTATCCAAATGTCTGGCTTATTGCCTTGGATACCAGATCATACCTTGTCAGCACTATGTGCCTTGGGAGCCTGTATATTACCGACAGGTGGTTGATGAGGAGGCCGGCGCACGACTCTCCGAGGAGCTCAAATGCCCTGATTATGGCGTCATACACCAAGTCGCTAACCATTGCGCGGGGCTTGTATCCTGCATCCAGCAGAGACTCGTGGATTCTGTCCATCTCGACCATATGCGTACTTTCTCCAGTAGAGTCACACCTCGTATATGGTAAAAAGTGCCTGTTTGTTCACCTGTACGAGCTTGTTCGTGTGCATATTATGTGCAAGATTTATTTATCATGTCAAGACGCTACTGTCTTGAATGGTTGCCGCCTCTTCTTCTTCCGCTGCAGGAAACAAGACGATAATCGAAGTCACGGTAGTCGGGAAGGACCGCAAGGGTGTGGTGGCCGACATCACCAACTTTATCTTCCAGAACGGCGGCAACATCGAGAAGATAAACCAGAACGTGGTGCGCGGCCTCTTTGGGATGCAGCTGGAAGCATCATTTGCGCGGGCCAAGAGAAAGGAGCTTGACGACGGCCTCAAGGACCTTGCCAAGAGGCTCCAGATGGAAATCAAGGTCCATTACCAGGAACCTGACAGGCTGAGAAACGTGGCAATCCTTGTCAGCAAGGAGCCTCACTGCATCAACAGGATACTTGCGGGCCGCAAAAAGGGCGAGATAAAGGCCAACCTTGCGGTCGTGATTGGAAGCGAGCCATCGCTCAAGCCGGTCGCCGACGAGGCCGGGATCCCGTTCCATTCTGTATCCCACACAGACCAGGCAGAGGCGGAGCGAAACATCCTTGACCTCATCGAAAAATACAACGTCGACCTGATAGTGCTTGCGCGCTACATGCGCATCCTCACGCCAAACTTTGTCTGGCGCTACCCAAACCGCATAATCAACATACACCCGTCGCTTTTGCCGGCTTTCCCCGGCGCCTACGCGTACGTCCAGGCGTACGAGAGGGGCGCCAAGATAGTGGGGTGCACGGCGCATTTTGTCACAGAAGACCTAGACCAGGGTCCGATAATCTGCCAAGAATCATTCAAGGTGTCAGACAGCGACACGCTGGAGACCATACGGAAAAAGGGCCGGGAGCTGGAGGCAGCGACGCTCTTTGAGGCAGTCAGGCTGTACCTTGAGGACCGCCTTGAGGTGTACTGGGGCAAGGTCCTCGTACACAAGTCGCCCAAAGGCAAGGCAACAACGACGACAAGTTCTTAACGCCGGCATAGTGCTTTTAGCTAAATACACATGTCCTCTGTCTTTGGCATGAGCGACCCTGAATTCTGGAGCGCGCTCAAAAAGACTAAAAGGGCGATAATCCCGATCGGCTCGATGGAGCAGCACGGCCCCCACCTGCCCGTGTCGACCGACGCCCTCATTGCAGAGCACGTCTCAAAGCTGGTCGCGCAAAAGGTAGGCGCATTTGTGCTTCCTGCCATAGCCTACGGCGTCTCGTTTGAGCACGATCCAATGTTTCATGTCTCGCTGCGCAACTCTACCCTGTCTGCGCTCGTGTGCGACGCCTGCGCGGCCCTTGCCAGCCACGGCGTCAAGGAGATTATTGTGATAAACGGTCATCACGGCAACATTGGCGCGCTGCAGTACATCGCCCAGGACCTTGCCGGCAGGATTTCAAACGACGTTTCCGTTCATGTGTTGCATTACTGGCACCAGATGAAAAACGACGAGCTGGGCCACGCCGGCGAGGTAGAGACATCCCTTGTGCTTGCCATCGCGCCAGAGCTGGTAAAGATGGAAAAGGCGCAGGCAGGCGCAAAAAATCCGACTGCAAAGTCAAAGGCCGCCTACGCAAGCATAACAAACTCGCCCGGCTCGTTTGTAAAAATAACTGGCAACGGCGTATGGGGCGACCCCAAGAAGGCGTCTGCGGAAATGGGCCAGCGCCTGCTAAAGGAAATAGTTGCCGGCCTTGCCAAGACGATTTCCGAGCTTGGCGACGATTAAACGCGTGCGAATTTTAATATATGGCATTTAGGCGCCTTACTCTAGGTAAATCGCATGTCCGTTGATATGGCAGTTAAGGTTCTCGACGAGAGCCTTGGAAAAGTTGTGCTTATCAAGTTGAAAGGTGGCAAGGTCATCAGGGGAAACCTCCACGGGTTTGACCAGCACATGAACCTGTTGCTTGAAGATTCCGTGGAAATCCTTGAGGAAGGCAAGTCAAATGACCTTGGAACTATTGTCGTAAGGGGCGACAACGTGGTCATCATTTCTCCTCCTCCAAAGTAAAAGGTGAAAGAAGAAAATGACGAAAGGCACAACTTCGATGGGTAATTTTACCCGCAAAAAGACTCACATACGCTGCAGAAGGTGCGGCCACAACTCGTACCACAAGCGCCACAAGCGCTGCTCAAAGTGCGGCTACCCTGAAGCTACGATGCGCAAATACACCTGGATAAAGCGCCAGGTGCTCTAGCAAAACTTTTTCTGCAAGCTCTTACACACTGGTTTGTAGGAGAACTTTATGTCGGGCGAGCTAGCCGTCATTGCAGGCTCTTCTGTGGCAGGCGCCATTTCAGCCGCCCTTATTGACAGGGCGGCCGCAGCAGCAAGGGCGAAAAAACCCAGGAACGACAAGCAACAGCCGCAGGAGGAAAAAAGGACTGCAAGCAATGCCAAGGCAGAACTTGCTTCTCTTGCATTTGAAAAAACGCTGGCCGCCGAGGCGATAACCCGCGTCTACGAAGCCGCACAGGATGGCAGAATAGACCACCTTGAGCGCGACCGCCTGCTTGTAAAATACAAGCACGATCTTGACGCTCTCAACGAAAGAATAGCGACTCTAAAGCCTGTGGCAGAATACGCTGAACTTGCCGACATGCGCAACAACCTTGCGTCGCTCCTTGAGAACAAGATATCTGCCCTTGACCAGAAACTTGCAGAAATGTCAAAGGCAGGCGCGGCACCGGTAGTAATAGAGCGCGTGCAGGTGATGCCCATACCGGAAAAGGTTCGCGACGACTCTGAAAAGAAGCAGTTCAAGGCGGAGGAAAAGAGCATCGAGCAGCTGCAAAAGGAGATTGTGCAGGCGCTGACGCGCCTTGAGCAGGTCGAGCTTGACAAGGACTAGCTGACTAACTAAAATAAATAAGGACGATGTTATTTTTTCATGCAATGCCTGCCGCTGTCGACTATGATGCAATAGCAAATATTCTAACGCTGCGCTACAATCCTCGCAGGTCCCCTCCCAAAAGGCCACTTGCCGCATCAGACTTTGCGCCTTCCAAGGTCGATGACAACGTAGAATCGCAGATACTGAAAATCATCGAAAGCGACCTTGCACGCATCAAGGAAAAGCGCGTCTCTGTGCTTTTGAGCGGCGGCGTGGATTCTGTCCTCACTCTTGCCGTGCTGAGAAAATTCCGGCCTGACATCAACGTCTCGTGCGTCAGCATGGGGTTTGGAGAAGATGACGACGAGGTGTCGGCGGCACGAAATATTGCAGAAGCCTATGGCTGCGACTTTTGTGCACTTGTTTTGGACGATGTTTTGAGCGGCCTGCCGAGGCTGATAAAAATCGCAAGGGAGCCGCGGTGGAATCTCTATCAAGCATATGCGTTTGAGGCGTGCAAAGAAAAGACGATATTTTCTGGCGACGGAGGCGACGAGCTGTTCGCCGGCTATACTTTCCGGTACCAAAAGTACCTCTCGCTTTTTTCGCAGAAAAAAAATGGGTGGAAAGAAAAGGCAAAGCTCTACGTGTCGTGCCATGAGCGGGACTGGGTGCCGGATCAGGAAAAGGTCTTTGGGCCAAAGGTCAGGTTCTCATGGGACAAGATCTATGGACTTGTAAAGCGCTATTTCAGCAACAACGGGCTTGACCCGCTCGATCAGGTGTTCCTTGCAGACTGGAACGGCAAATTGCTGTTTGACTGGCTGCCTGCCAACCTGGCGTTTTCCAAAGCATTTGAAATCAAGATTCAATCGCTTTTTCTTTCAGACCGTATGACAAAATTTGCCACGCACCTGCCCTGGCGCATAAAATACGACCAAGATTCTGCCACGGGCAAGCTGCCCCTGCGCGCCATACTAAAGGGTGAGCGCCTGCGGGTGGAGCCTGTCAAGAAGGGCTTTTCTGCAAACGCTGTATCGCTGTGGAAAAAGAGGGGGCAAGAGATCGTAAAACAGTACGTCAACAACAGCGGGGATTCCGAAACAGTCAGGGCCGGTGTCATAAATGGCGACTGGGTTCAAAAAACAACTGAAAAGCTGCTGCAGGCACAAGAGGAGCCAGACATACGCTATGTCAACAAGATGCTGGCTGTGCTTGCGCTTGAGGTGTGGTGGCGGCTCTTTGTCAGCAAGACCCTGAAGGGAAACGAGAAGCTCTAGCCGACAGGAATTTATTCCAACCTTGTCTAATCTCACATGCGTCTTGAGTTCTTATTTTGTGATAGTGACGTGCAGAAACTCTGAGAACAACATCGAGGAGGCGCTGCTCTCGCTTCGGGCCCAGACAGTTCCGCCTTCTTATGTCATTGTAATAGACGACGGCTCAAGAGACCGGACTGCTGACATATTGCGGCAGCTGCAGTCGGGCTGGCCTTCTCTGCACATAATCACAAACCCGGATCTTGGCTACAACATAGCAAGGGTGGTGAGCAACTGGAACAAGGCCATTCAGTATACAAGAGATCACCGCCTGCCTCGTACAGACTACCACATGATAAGCACGGACGACACTGTCTACGAGCGCGACTATGCTGAAAAAATGATGCGCCACATGGACGCGGACGGCAAGATCGCAATTGCATCGGGCAACTATGAAGACAAACCCGCCATTGCCCCGCATGGTGGCGGCAGGTTTGTCCGAACAGAGTTTTTCGACAAGCACCACGGCCTGTACCCTGAAAAGATGGGCTACGAGTCGCTCGTGCTCTACTCTGCGACTCGGCACGGCTACACCTTCCAGGTGTTCGACGATGCGAGGTTTGAGCACACGCGCCCGCTTGGTAAGAACCACCACTTTTACGAGTTTGGCGCAAGCATGAGGACGCTTGGCTACCACCCGCTTTTTGCGCTAGGCAGGTTCTTTCTGTATTTTGCAAGCGGAAAACCGACAGGCCGGCTTGGCGCAATATACATGCTCTACTACTATTTGTCGTACAAGCCAAAAGAAACGGGCTATGACAGCATGCATGACAGCGAAATAAGGCGGTACATACGCAACTACCAGTTTACGCGCATAAAGAAAAAGCTTGGCGTCCCTGGCTAGGAAGATGAAGAGGAGGATGGCGGAGCCTCGCGCTTTAGGATGTCCTCAATATAGTGGCTCATCAGTGCGTCCTTCTTTTGCCTCTTTAGTACGCCTTCTAGGAATTCCTTGACCTGCCGCGTTTCTTCAGGCGTCGCCTTGCCTTCTATCAGGCGGATCTCGTACATCATTATCCATGCCCATACCCAGTTCTCCTTGAGCAATGCTTCATTTTCTACCGAGTACTGGTTCCTCCTGTGCCAGTAGCCTATGGCAACGGCGGCTGGCACATAAATCGCGACAAATATGATAGCCCATGTCCCCATGCTTGGGAACACTGTCTTTAGCACATCAAAGCGCTCTATCCCAAGAGTATAGGTAGTGATTACAAACTGCAGAAACGCCATCGTAAAGACAAGATAGATGCTGTGGCCGTTTCTGAAATCCAGCCAGCGCCTCTGGAAAAATTTGGCGTTCATTATTGACTCCTTCTAACTTGGCAATTCTTCTTAATTTAGTTTGCCATTTTTCTTGCAAAGAATCGGAAAAGCAAAATAGCGCCCGGCCTTTTCTCTGTCTCTGCTTGGTAGCTCAGATAATAAGCGGGCTTACTGTCGCTCAGGACGTCAAAGAGCGCGTGAAAAAGGCGGTCGAGGAGCTAAAGACTTCAGGAATCATCCCATGCCTTGCGACCGTGCTCGTGGGCGACGACCCCGCTTCCGCGACGTACGTCAACAGCAAGCAAAAGACCGCAAAGGAGCTTGGCATCGCTACCCGAGACCACCGCCTTGCCGCGACCTTCAAGCAGCATGAGCTTCTTGAACTCGTACAGCTCTTGAACAACGACCCTGAGGTGCATGGCATTCTCGTACAATTGCCTTTGCCAAAGCACATTGACGAGTTTGCGATAATAAACACCATCAGCCCGCTAAAGGACGTAGACGGGCTGACCCCGTACAGCGCCGGGATGCTCCAGAACGGCATGGCGCTGCTAAAGCCCTGCACTCCCTCCGGCGTGATGGAGCTTCTCGATTATTACAAGATAGCACTTGAGGGAAAGGACGTCGTTATAATCAACAGGAGCAACCTCGTGGGCAAGCCGCTTGTGTTCATGCTCCTTGAGCGCAACGCCACCGTGACCGTCTGCCACTCTAAAACCAGGGATCTGCCGGCGCGCCTGAGGCAGGCCGACATCATCATAACTGCGGTTGGAAACCGCGAGCGCTTTACTCTGAAAGCAGACATGGTCAAGGAAGGCGCGGTTGTGATAGACGTTGCGACAAGCAGGATAAACGGAAAACTTGCCGGCGACGCTGACTTTGAAGCTGTAAAGCAAAAGGCGTCATGGATAACCCCCGTCCCCGGAGGCGTGGGCCCGATGACGATAGCGATGCTCATGAAAAACACCGTGACTGCGGCATCGATCTTGCGAGGATGACGTCTGGCTGAACGACACGCGTAAAGAAAAACAAAGGATCCGCCGCGCGGCATTGGCAAGGCGCGACGCCCTTGCGCCCTTGGATATAGAGCAGCAGAGCGTTCTGGTGCAGGAAAGCGTGGCTCAGAGCAAGGAATTTGAGCAGGCGCAGGTCATTGGCGCCTATTATCCAAAGGGCTCCGAAGTCCGCACTGCGCTTTTGATAGGCATTGCAAAGGATCAGGGCAAAAAAGTGGCGCTTCCAAGGACCGAGGGAAGCGACATGCGCTTTTATGAGTATGAGCCGGCAGACAAGCTTGTTCAGGGCAATTTTGGCATAATGGAGCCGGCGCCAAAAAGGCTTGTACAACACATAGACCTGGTGCTTGTACCCGGCGTGGCGTTTGACCGCAAGGGGTGCAGGATAGGCTATGGCAAGGGCTATTACGACCGGTTCATCTCGGAGGGCAGGTCGTCATTTTCTATGGGGCTTGCCTACTCTATCCAGATCGTAAACGAAGGGCTCCCAAGCGGAAGGCTTGACAGAAAGCTGGACGCGCTTGCCACAGAAAACGGTATAATGTACTTTTAGGGGCGCGCCCTTCTTGCAATGTCGGTCCTGTAATAGTGTCCGTTTTCGCCCCAGCGTATCTTTCTGACCGCTGAATACGCGTTTTCTATTGCGCACCTTGCGTCCTTGCCTGTAGCCGTGACGCCAAGGACCCTGCCCCCGTTTGTCACTATCCTGCCCTGCGCGTCCTTGGCAGTGCCGGCGTGGAAAACCGTGGTGTCAGGGCCAAAGTCGCCAAGGCCTTCTATGACTTCGCCTTTCTTGTAGGCTCCCGGATATCCGCGGGAGGCCATGATGACGCACACGGCCGTCCTGTCGTGCCACTCTATCGGCGGCATCGAGCCAAGCCTGCCGTCCACCGCCGCGTCAATGTATTCATAGAGGTCTGATTTCATGCGCATCATTATGGGCTGGCACTCGGGGTCGCCCATGCGCGTGTTGAACTCTAGCACGTACGGCTCGCCTGTCTTTTCGTCGACCATGATTCCTGCGTACAAAAAGCCGGTAAACGGTGTGCCCCTTGCATTCATCTCTTTTAGCACGGGCTCCATTACCCGCTTTACTATCTTTTCATGCAACGCCTTGTCGACTACTGGCGCAGGCGAGTACGCGCCCATGCCTCCGGTGTTTGGGCCCCTGTCGCCGTCAAACACCCGTTTGTGGTCCTGGCTTGAGGCAAGCGGCATGATTGTCTTGCCGTCGCACAGCGCAATGAAGGACGCTTCTTCGCCTACAAGCCTCTCCTCGATTACGACCTTGCCGCCGGCAGCTCCAAACTCTTTTGCGATCATTATCTTGTCTACCGCCTCGATTGCCTGCTGGGTGCTGTCGCACATAATGACGCCCTTGCCTGCCGCAAGGCCGTCTGCCTTGACTACCAGCGGCTTGTTTTGTCCTGCGATATAGTCCTTGGCCTTTTGCGCATCGGAAAACGTCGCAAACGCCGCGGTGGGGATTCCTGCCTTTTGCATGAACTCCTTGGCAAACACCTTGCTTGTCTCAAGCATTGCAGCCTGCTTTTTGGGGCCGAAAAGCCGCAGGCCCTCCTTTGCAAAGGCGTCTGCGATGCCAAGCGAAAGCGACTCTTCCGGCCCTACAACTGCCAGACAATCTCCTTTGTCCTGCCTTTTTGCAAACTCTACCAATTTTTCGATCTCGTTCTGCTTGATGTCGACGTTTTCAAAAGTACCGCCATTTCCCGGCGCAAAATACACCTTTTTCACCCTGGGGCTCTGGGCAAGCTTCCACCCAAGCGCGTGCTCCCTTCCACCGGAGCCTATCACGATGACAGTAGTTGTTGCAGCTGCAGGCACAGCCCGGGTAACTGGGACTGGATGTAATAAATGATTAGCGCAACAGCTGGCTGGCGCTGTCCTGTACAAGCGCCTGCAGAAAGGCAGTGTATTCGTCGTCAGAGAATTCAAAGGCTACAAACTTTTCATCCAGCATCGCCTTGTGCACGCTCTTTAGGTGGTAGCACGGCTCGCCCTTTGTAAGCGAGGAAAAGTAAAAGTCCTTGCAGGAGCAAAAGCCCAGCTCCGGGTCGGTCCAGTACTCGCTGTCCCTGCCCACCACAATCCACAGCGTGCGGCCGCTTGGCGCAAACCTGAGCATCTTGACACTTCCCGACTCTACCGCGCTGTCGATCCTTGACATTTCCTCTCTCGTGCAGTTTATGTGCGAGTTGAGATATAAAATATATCGACGTGAAGGTTCGACCGCTCCACCCGCATGCAGCGCTCCTGGCAGAGGACGAAGCCAGGCGCTATGTCGTAGTGTCAGACCTGCACATCGGCCTTGAGGCAGAGCTTGGCGCAAGGGGCATAACGGTGCAATCAAGCCTGATGCGCGAGATGCAGGAGGAGCTGTTGTCGATTTTGTCAAAGGAAAAGGCTGACGGCCTGATACTCCTTGGCGACATAAAAAACACGGTGGGCGCAATCAGCAAGCAGGAATGGGACGACATACCTGCGTTTTTCAAGAGCCTGTCGTCTGCTGCGGATGTCTACCTTGTGCCTGGAAACCACGACAGCAACATCCGGCACCTTGTCCCTGACAGCGTCAACGTTGCGGCAAGCAAGGGCATGGCAATTGGCGACACGCTTTTTGTGCACGGCCACAGTATGCCGTCTGAGACGCGCTCGCACGTGCGCAGGATTGTCATGGGGCACGTCCATCCAGTGTTTTTGAAAAAGGGGAGCGTGGTGAGCGGCGAGCGGGTCTGGATATCAATCCAGGCAAAAAAAGAGGCGCTATTTCCTTCAGAGCAGGGAGCCATCGACATTGTTGTTGTTCCAAGTTTTAACAAGTACCTCTATTCGTCAGGCGAGCGAGGATACCACCACCGCAAGTCTGTCTCACCAATAACGTCGCGCATAATGGACGCCAATGCGGTTGAGAGGTGCATGGTGATAACGCTGGACGGCTCTATCGTGGGCGATGACGAGTCAATGCTTGCAAGCGTGCTCTAGGACAGTTTTGCGTAATTGCCAAGAGGCCCAAGCGTCGGCGTGTTTGAGCGCAGCCACTGGAGCGTCTTGATGAACGAGCTGGCAGACTCTACCGTCGTGAGCACTGGCACACCCATCTCTACTGCCTTTCTGCGAATCAGGTATTCGTCCTGCAGCATGCCGACGTACTTTTCAAGCGTTGAGGTAGCCGGTATGTTGATGATAAAGTCCAGTTTTCTTTCGTAGAGCATGTCTGCGATGTTGGGCTTGCGGTTTGGCTCGCTTATCTTGTGCACAAGCTCGACGTCTTTGACGTTGTTGTGCTCCATAAACTCGGCCGTGTGCTCTGTCGCAAGGATCTTGTAGTTCATGGACGCAAGCATCGATATCAAGGGCAAGAGTTTTTCCTTGTTCTTTTGCCCGCCGATGGTTATCAGCACCGAGCCTGAAAGCGGGAGCGAATACCCTGCCGCCATGTACGCCTTTGACAGCGCGTCGTAGAACGTGTTGCCAAAGCACGCGACTTCGCCTGTCGACTGCATCTCTACTCCTAGGACAATGTCAGAGCCTTCAAGCTGCATGAACGAGAACTGCGGGACCTTTACTCCAAAGCCAGGAGCTTTGAGCCACAGGTCTTTTGCCTTTGCCGGCAGCGGCCTGCCAAGCATCGCCTTTGCGGCAAGGTTGATGAGGTTTACGCCGGCAAACTTGGACACAAACGGCATCGAGCGCGACGCCCTCACGTTTGCCTCTATGACAAGCACCTGCTCGTCCTTGACGAGGTACTGGATGTTCAGCGGCCCCTTGACGTTTAGCGCCCTGCCTATCTTGACTGAATAATCTGTTATGGTTTCCATGATGTGCCTGTCAAGCCTCCACGGCGGTATGCTCATCATGGCGTCGCCAGAGTGCACGCCTGCGTTGTCAATGTGCTCGATTATTGCGCCGATGAGCACGTCCTTGCCGTCTGCGACTGCGTCGACTTCGACTTCTGCCGCGTCCTGCAGGAACTTGCTGATGACAACAGGATGCTCGGGGTTGACGTTTGTGGCGTCGGTCAAAAAGCGTTCCAATTGTTGTTCGGCCCACACCACCTTCATGGCCGCGCCGGAAAGCACGTACGACGGCCTGACAAGGACAGGATAGCCAACGGTCTCGGCAAACTCTTTGGCCTCTGCAAGGTGGGTAAACTGCCTCCATGCCGGCTGCTTTATGCCAAGCGTATCGAGAAGCTGGCCGAACTTGGCGCGGTCCTCTGCCCTGTCAACGTCTTCGCTGCTCGTGCCGACTATCTTTATGCCGTTCTTTGCCAGCTTTGGGGTCAGGTTGTTTGCAGTCTGGCCTCCGACGCACGTTACGATGCCTGTTGGGTGCTCCTTGTCGCAGATGTCAAGCACGCGCTCTAGCGTCAGCTCTTCAAAGTACAGCCTGTCGCAGATGTCATAGTCTGTCGACACTGTTTCGGGGTTGCAGTTGATGACCGATATCTCTTTGACGCCGTTTTCTTTTAGGCCCCATACCATGTTGACCGTTCCCCAGTCAAACTCGACGCTGCTTCCGATCCTGTACGGGCCGGCGCCGAGGACTACCATTCTGCTGCTACTACTGCTATTGTTGCTGCTCTTTTTTACGTCCTTGACTATTACGTCGTCTTCTCTTCCGCCATAGGTGAGGTAGAGGTAGTTGGTCTTGGCAGGCCACTCTGCGGCAAGCGTGTCTATCTGCTTGACTACCGGCTTTATGTCAAATTTTTCGCGCATTGCGCGCACCTGCATCTCGTCTGTGCCAAGGCACCTGCCGATCTGCTTGTCTGAGAAGCCAATCTTTTTGGCGTCCCTGACCATGTCGCCGTCAAAGCTGCCTGCCTTTTTCAGCTTCTCCTCCATGTCGACGATGTTCTTTATCTTTTTCAGAAACCACGGGTCTATTGCCGACAGCTGGTAGATGCGCTCGATGCTCATTCCTGCCTTCATGGCCCGAACGACGTTGTAGATTATCTCGTCGCTTGGCTGCAAGAGAGATTGCTCGATGCGCTCGATGTCCTCTTCCTTCTGCGCGTCGTTTCCGTTTGCCACAAGGCCGTCCTTGCCGGTGGCAGACATCCTGATGGCCTTTTGCAGGACTTCTTCAAAGTTGCGGCCAATCGCCATCACCTCGCCGACTGACTTCATGGCGCTCCCAAGCTTGCGCTTGACAAGCTCAAACTTGCTGAAATCCCACCGGGGCATCTTTAGAACGCAATAGTCAAGCGAAGGCTCAAAGCACGCCGTAGTCACCTTGGTTATCCTGTTGAGCAGCTCTGGCAGTGAATAGCCTAGGCCGATTTTTGCCGCCATGTACGCAAGCGGGTAGCCGGTGGCCTTGCTTGCAAGCGCCGACGACCTTGAAAGCCTGGCGTTTATCTCTATGGCAGTATATTGCTCTGACGTCGGGTCAAGGGCGAACTGGATGTTGCACTCGCCGACAATTCCGCAATAGCCTGTCGCGCGGATGGCCGCAGAGCGCAGCATGTGGTATTCATAGTTGTTGAGCGTCTGCGACGGCGCAATCACGATGTTGTCGCCAGTGTGAACGCGCATTGCAAGCACGTTTTCCATGTTGCAGACGATGACGCTGTTTCCGTGGTAGTCGCGCATCACCTCGTACTCGACCTGCTTCCAGTGGCCCACGTACTTTTCGATGAGCACCTGGTGCACCATGCTGAGGTTCAGCCCGCGCTGCGCAATCTCTTGCAGCTCAAGCTCGTTGTACGCGACCCCGCCTCCGCGCCCTCCAAGCGTGTATGCGACCCTGATTATGACAGGGTATTCAAGTTCCTTTGCCGCCTTTAGCGCGTCCGGGATGGAGTTGACTGCGTAGCTCTTGAGCACCGGGACGTCGCTTTTCACCATCGCGTCCTTGAACATCTGCCTGTCTTCGGTGACCTCGATACCTTTTATCTGGGTGCCAAGCACGCGCATCCCGTACTTTTCAAGTATTCCCCGCTCGTGCAGGGCAACCCCGCAGTTGAGCGCAGTCTGGCCGCCAAACCCAAGCATTATCGAGTCGGGCTTTTCCTCCTTTATCACCTGCTCGACGTACTGCGTGTTTATCGGGACGGGATACACCTTGTCTGCAAAGCGCGTGTCAGTCTGTATCGTGGCGATGTTGGGGTTTATGAGTACGCTTTTGACCCCTTCCTCTGCCAGGGCTTTGAGGCATTGAGAACCGGAGTAGTCAAATTTGCGGCCAGTTTTACTGGCTTTCGCCTGCTTCTCCGATTTTTATTGCCCCACTTCCAAGCACGAGGACTTTTTTTATCGACTCATCTCTTGGCGACTTTTCTCCCCTCCTTTTTTCTTGTTGTTTTCTTCTTCTTTTCCGCAGTTACTTTTTTCTTTGGTTTTTCTCTTGCCTTGACGCCGTCCGTGATTCTGCCGCCGGCGTCGATTATCTGCTTGAACCTGTCAAACACGAACATGCAGTCGTAGGGCCCCGGCGACGCCTCGGGGTGGAACTGCACGGCTATCACCGGCTTGCTTGAATGCTCTATTCCTTCCACCGTGTCGTCGTCGGCGTTTGCAAACCACACCTTGAATCCCGTGCCGTCTAGGCTCTCTGGATCGATGCCATAGCCGTGGTTCTGGCTCGTGACGTATGACTGCATGTTGCGCAGGTCCACGCAGGGCTTGTTCTGGCCCCTGTGGCCAAACTTTAGTTTGTAAGTGTCAGCGCCACCTGCAAGCGCAAGGATCTGATTGCCAAGGCATATCCCAAGCGTTGGAGTTGACGTTTTTATCAGTTTCGTTGCCGTCTTTATCGTGCTTGTACAGACCTTGGGGTCGCCCGGCCCGTTGCTAATGACAACTCCTTTTGGGTCGTACGACATTATCTGTTCGTACGGAGCATCCCACGGCATACGCACTACGCGGAAGCCGGTGCGGATTATGTTGCGGATGATGCTGTATTTCGTGCCGGTGTCAAGGAGCACGACGCACGGCCTGTCCTTGTCGCCGTACTCTTGCGGCTTGGATGTCGATACCTCTGGCATAAAGTTGAGGCCCTCGTATTTTGCGCCTGACACGAGTTTTCTCATCCTTGCGTCATCCACCGGCCCCTTGTCAGACACCGCTATTGCGCCCATCATGACGCCGTGCACGCGCAGCTTTTTTGTAAGCTCGCGCGTGTCGATTCCGTAAATGCCGGGTATCTTTTGCTCGTACAGCCACTGGTCAAGCGTCTTGACGCAGCTCCAGTGGCTTGCAACGTCTGATAAATCGTGAATCAGCAGCGCCTTGACCTGTATCCTGTCAGACTCGAAGAACTTTGGAAGCCCGTATTCGTCCTTGACATCAAAGCTAGGCACGCCATAGTTGCCTACAAGGGGATAAGTCATGCAGAGGATCTGCCCCCTGTACGACGGGTCTGTCAGGGTTTCCGTGTAGCCGACCATCCCTGTGTTGAAAACGACTTCGCCTGCTATCTCTGACGGATAGCCAAAACCAATCCCGGAAAAAACAATGCCGTCTTCAAGCATCAGTTTGGCTGCATAGCCCGTGTAGGTCTGTTGAAGTGTCGGAATTTTTTGACCCTCACCAACTGTTTAGATATGGAAATTTAAGTTTTGCTTTGGTCGACTGCGCTTCAGCTACCTGCGCGCACAATGGCAAAGGTAATATTGCATCACTGCTAACGTTCTGGTAGTAATTATCGCATGACAACAACCTGCTCTATATGTGGCTCGCGCTTTGCAGAAAAAAAATGCTATTTTTGCCAGAGCAAGATCTGCACTTCCTGCATGGTCCCGACAGACGTTACCGGGAGTGCAATCACGGTAAAGTGCGTGGCGTGCGACCGCAAGGGCATCAACAAGATCAGCCTCGCCGCGGTGCTCAAGCGCAACAAGTTCCTCCTCGGCGTCATCTTCGGGTACTGGATGTTTGCGATATTCCCGCTGCCGTTCCTGCAGCTGGGCGGCTACGAGGCAACCGCCATAGTCCTCCAGCCTGTGCTATTTGCGACTGCAATCCTGACGATACCGTTTGTATTCATGATAATTGCCTGGCAAAAGCGGGCGCCAAAGGAAAACTAGTACAACTAGGAAAACATCTCTTTTGCCACGAGATCCGTAAACTCTGTGGTGGACAGCCTGCCTCCAATGTCTTTGGTCTTTTTGCCCTGCTTTAGCAGGCTGACTATGGCCTCCTCTATGCGGGCGCCCTGCTCTGCCGCTTTTTTGTCCTTGTGCCTGTCGGCGAGCCATTCAAGCATCATCTTGGCGGAAAGCAGGATCGACGACGGATTTGCGGCGTTTCTGCCGGCTATGTCAAACGCCGCGCCGTGAACCGGCTCAAAGAGCGCAAAGCCTTCGCCAATGTTTGCCGCCGGGCCCATGCCAAGGCCGCCTACAACCTGCGCGGCCTCGTCAGACAAAATGTCGCCAAAGAGGTTTGTGGTGACTATTACGTCGAATTGTTCCGGGTTGCGGATGAGGTTCATCGATGCCGCATCGACATAGAGCTCGCCGTATTGTATCTTGGGGTACTTTTTGGCGACTTCTCTGCACACCGACGCAAAGAGCCCGTCGCCCTTGCGCATCACGTTTGCCTTGTGCACCGCCACTACTTTTCGCTTGTTGTCGCGCATCATTGCCGTCTTGAACGCGTACTCGGCAATCCTCCTTGACGCCTTTTCCGACGTGATCCTTAGCGCAACTACAGTGCCCGGGTCGGCGTTGAACTCCCATCCAAGGTAGACGTCCTCCGTGTTCTCCCTCACCATGACCATGTCTACTTTTGGAGAAAGAGCCGGGATGTTCGGGTACGACTTGGCCGGTCTGACGTTCGCATAAAGGTCAAACATGCGCCTCAGAACGATGATGACGTCAGCCGCGCTTTCGCCCACCGGCCCTTTCAGGCACGCCTGCGAGTTCTTGATGGTGTCGACCGAAAACTCTGGAAGGGCCTTTCCGTGTTTGGCAAGGGCCGCGTCGCCTGCCTCGACCTCGTTTATTTTGAATTTTGTCGAAGTATTGTCGCTTATTGTTTCGAGGATCTTTTTAGCGGCCGCTGTCTGCTCGGGTCCTATTCCGTCCCCTCTGATGAGCGAAATGACGTACCTTGCCAACTATCTATCTTCCTGAGTAAGTGGATGCTTATATTAGCTCTTGGAATAGAGCACCTTTTTCAGGAGCACCTTGTTGATTGCGTCCATCAACGCCTCTACCGATGCGACGACGATGTCCTCGTTGGCCTTTCTTGCAGAGACGATGTTGCCGTTCTTGTCTTCCACCTTGACTGACACTTCTGCAAGAGCGTCCGAGCCTCCGGAAATGGAATCGAGCCTGTACTCGCGTATCTTGATGCTTGCCACGTCTGAGGCTATCTTTTGGATTGCCTTGAGGGCCGCGTCCACCGGGCCGACGCCTGTGTCAGAGGCGAGGAGGTCCTTGCCTTCAGCGTTGAGCCTGACGACTGCTGTCGGGATGATGTTCATGCCTGTGAGGATGTGAAAGTCATAGAGCTTGAAGCGCTCCTCAAACTGCGAGTTGTGCATCACCTCTCCTGCTATCGTGAGCAATTCTGACGTCGTTATTGCCTTGCCCTTGTCTGCAATGTCCTTTTGCTTCTCTACAATTGCGTGCAACTGCTCCTCAGTCGGGTTTATGCCAAACTCTTCAAGCATTGCCCTTATGCCGTGCGCGCCGGCGTGCTTGCCTGCCTGTAGCCAGCGCTTTCTTCCCACAAGTTCGGGGCTTATGGGCTCGTAGGTGAGCGGGTTGTTGAGGACGCCGTGGGTGTGGATGCCAGACTCGTGGCCAAAGGCGTTTTCGCCGATGATTGCCTTGTTTGGCTGGACAATGATTCCCATCGTGTTAGAGACGAACTTGGAAGTCTCGTAGAGCAACTGCGTGTTGATGTTGTGCTTTTTTTGATAGAGGCACTGGAGCGCCATCACGAATTCTTCAAGCGACGCGTTGCCTGCACGCTCGCCAAGGCCGTTTATCGTGACGTGCGCGCACACCGCGCCTGCGTTGATGCCTGCTATCGAGTTTGCCACTGCAAGCCCAAAGTCGTCATGGCAGTGCATACTTATTGGCAACCTCGTCGCCTCCTTGACTTCCCTGACAAGCTCGGTGATGTCTTGAGGCTTTGCATAACCTACGGTGTCGGGTATGTCGACCCTGTCGGCCCCTGCCTGCGCCACCGCGCTGAACACCTTTATCAAAAACGCCCTGTCGGACCTCGTGGCGTCCTCTGCTGAAAACTCTACCCTGAGGCCGTGCTTTTTGGCGTACTCGACTGCGTGCACCGCCCTTTCAAGCACTTGATCGCGAGTCATCTTGAGCTTGTACTGCATGTGGATGTCAGAAGTCGCAATAAACGTATGCACGTACTTCAAGTCGCACTTTATGGCGGCGTCAATGTCGGCGTCAACTGCGCGCGCAAGGCCGCAGACTTCTGCCTTTAGCCCAGAGTTTGCTATCGTCTTGACGGCGTACATCTCGCCTGTCGACACCACTGGAAATCCCGCCTCGATTGCGTCTACTCCTAGCTCATCAAGTTTTTGTGCAATGTGCACCTTTTGCTCCGGAGTCACCGTCACGCCCGGCGACTGTTCTCCGTCACGGAGGGTGGTGTCAAAAATCCTTACCTTTTCTTCGCCGCTCAAAGTTCAACTCCTCTTGGCAACGCCGATACGCCTGTCCTTGCCAACTGTGTTATGCCATATTGATCAACCAGATTCTTAAAGGCATCTATCTTGTCGGGTGTGCCCGTTATCTCGACGGTTATAGTCTCCTTGCCGATGTCAAGTATGTTGCCCCGAAAGATGTTGGCATAGTTCATTATCTCGCTTCTTGTCGTTGGATCGACTGCCTTCATCTTTATCAGCGCAAGCTCGCGGTACACAGTCTTGTCTGTGTCAAGCACCTTGACTTCGACTACGTCTATCAGCTTTCTCAACTGCTTTACAAGCTGGTCAAGCGTCTTTTCGTCGCTGCTGGTTGTTATCGTCATCCGTGAAAGGTCCTGCTGCTCTGTCGTGCCTACGGTTATCGATTCGATGTTAAAGTTGCGCGCCCTGAAAAGGTTCGTCACACGAAAGAGCACGCCGGGTTTGTTCTCAACTATAGCCGACACGATGTAGAGCTCGTTATTGCTGTTCTCCATCTCTCTTCTCTCTAGCCTCCTGTTATCATGTCCTTGAGGCTTGACCCTGGCGCCACGAACGGGTACACATCCTCGTCTGGGTCAATCGGAATGTCAATCACAGTTGCAACGTCGCTCTTTATCGCAGTCTTTATCGCCTTTTCAAGCTCTGCCATCGACTGGGCGCGAATCCCCTGCGCGCCGTACGCCTCGGCCACCTTGACATAGTCAGGGCACTGGTGCTGGTGCACGCCGCTGTACCTGCGGTTGTAGAAAGTGCGCTGCCACTGCGCCACCATGCCGAGCATGTAGTTGTTCATGAGGAAGACTATGACGGGCAACTTTTCAATCACCGACACCGCAAGCGAGTTTTCAGTCATGTTAAACGAGCCGTCGCCGGCAATGTCTACCACCGGCACTTCGGGCCTTGCCGCCTTGGCCCCTATCGATGCTGGAAATCCAAAGCCCATTGTGCCAAGCCCGGTCGAGCTAAAGAACGTGCCGGGGGCTATCACGTCAAAGTGGAGCGAGGCCCACATCTGGCACTGGCCCACCTCCGTGGTCACAATCGACTGCGCCGGCAAGAGCTCGCGCAATTTCTTGAGTGACTTTTTGGCCGTTATCTCGCGGGGGTAGTCCTTGAGGCTCTCTGCAAAATACTGTACAAGCTCCTGCTTGCGCCGAAGCCACGGGTTCTCCGGGTCCTTCTTTGTCACCTTTTTCGCAAGCAGCTTGACCAGCGTGCGCAATGACGATTTTACATCTCCCACTATTGCAACGTCTACTGACTTGTTCTTGCCTATCTCTGCAGGGTCGATGTCCATGTGGATGATGCTCATGCCCTTGCCAAACTCGTCAAAGCGGCCCACCGACCTGTCGGAGAACCTGGAGCCGACCGCGATTATGCAGTCGGCCTCGATGATTATCTTGTTGGCCTCTGCATGGCCGTGCATGCCTATCGGACCCATTGCAAGCGGGTGGTTCTCGGGGAACGCACCCTTGCCCTTGAACGTAGTCACTACGGGTATCATGAGAAGTTCTGCAAGCGCCTGGAGCTCGGCAAACGCGCCTGACAATATGACGCCCCCGCCGGCCAAGATGATTGGGCGCTCGGCCTTCAAGATGAGCTCCACCGCTTTTCCAATATCTGAAAGGTCGGCATCTATCACGGGGTTGTAGCCCCTCACCTTGATGAGGTCAGGAAACCTCATGTCTGCGCTCTGCTGTTGCACGTCTTTTGGAATGTCGATAAGCACGGGGCCGGGCCTTCCGCTCTCAGCAATGTAGAATGACTTTTTCACGACTTCTGGAATCTCGCCGGGCGTCCTTGGCTGGAACGAGTATTTCGTGCAGGGGTTTGCAATGCCGATGATGTCGGTTTCCTGAAAGGCGTCCTTGCCTATCATTGGCAAAGAAACCTGCCCTGTCACTGCGACCATTGGTATGGAATCTGCATGGGCGGTGGCAAGGCCGGTGATAATGTTGGTGGCACCCGGGCCAGAGGTGGCAAAGCACACGCCGGATTTCCTCTTTATCCTGGCATAGCCGTCGGCCATGTGCGCGGCAGACTGCTCGTGCCTCACAAGTATGTGGCGGAGGTTAGCGCCAACGAGCGCGTCGTATATCGGGAGGTTTGCTCCGCCGGGAAGTCCAAAGACTACATCTACGCCCTCCTTCTCAAGGGCATGGATCAACGCTTTTGCGCCGGTCATTTCAACCATTTTTTACATTGTCACCATGATTCTTCAAGACAAACGCCCGCTGGTCAGCAGAGATTTGTCTAGGCAAGTAGCAACAGGACCAGAATCTTAACCTTGTGCCTAGAACTTTCGCTGCCTGTGTGGGGCATCCAGAACAGATTGCAGTGATATAATTTATAAAGTTTTGTGCTATACCTGTCAGCGAACATTATATTGTCCGTGACGGATTCTACTAAAATCAGGGACCTGATTTACAAATATTTCCAGATAGCCAAGAGCAAGGAGATCGAGCATATACCCGCCTTTTTTGCAGAACGATTCACAAAGTTTGGCGACTCGCCACCGTACGACCTGCGCGACGCTGACAGGGCGCTCATGCTGGAGCAGCTACAGTTTGCAAGCATCTCTGACTATGATTTCAAGATAAACGACCTAAAGATCGAAATAGTGGCGGGCGAAGTCGCAATCGCGACGTTTGCGTTAGAGAGCACCGGCATCATTGTCGACGACTATAGTTTCCGCGGGACTGCAATCAACAACAAGTCCCGCGTCACAATCATGTTTCAAAAGGACAAAAAGAAAGAAGAGTGGAAGATGCTCCACCAGCACTTTTCCAGAATGCCTAGCTAGTCAATCAAAGTCGGCAGATCTGCTTATTGCCTTGACTATTTTCTGCGGCTCTTTTGCCTTGGACTTTTCGCGCTCGCGCAGGAACACGTCATAAGCCTCCTTGACGTCTGCCTTGCCGTGCACGATTGCCTTGACTGCCTTTACCATGGCAACGGGGTAATCAGACTGCCAGATGTTTCTGCCCATGTCGACTCCTGACGCGCCATGGGTGACCGAGTCGTGAGCAAGCTTTAGCGCGTCCATCTCAGGCAGCTTTTTGCCTCCTGCCACCACTAGCGGGACGGGGCACGCCTCGACGACTTTCTCAAAGTTGTCGCAATAGTACGTTTTTACAACATGCGCGCCTAGCTCTGCCGCGACCCTGCACGCAAGGCCCAGGTAGCGGGCGTCGCGGCCCATCTCTTTTCCCACCGCGGTGACCGCAAGGACAGGGATGCCGTACTTTTCTCCCTCGTCGACGAGCTTGCCAAGGCTTGCCAGTGTCTGGTGCTCGTACTTGCTTCCGACAAATATTGAAAGCGCAAGACACGACACGTTAAGCTTGATTGCTTCCTCGATGGAAGTCGTTATCGTCTCCTTTGACAGGTCCTCGCCGATGATGCTCGTCCCGCCAGAGACGCGAAGCACTATTGGTATGTCTCGCTCTGCAGGAACACAGTTGCGCAAAATCCCCCGGGTAAGCATGAGAGAATCAGCGTACGGGAGAAGTGGGGCTATGGTCTCGGCAGCATTTTCCAGGCGCTCCGTGGGGCCAAGGAAGTAGCCGTGGTCGACTGCAAGCATGAGGCAGCGGCCGTCTTGAGGGCGAATTATCTTTGAAAGGCGGTTTTTCATTCCCCAGTCCATTTGTTATCGGCGGGAAATGGCTGTTTTTATTATTTATATATTGTTCCCCGTGGTCACGATGACCTTCATCGCGTCCTTGGCTTCGTGCGCGCACTTTATCGCCTCAGACGCGTCGCTGATGTCAAAGCGGTGCGTAATGAGCGACGCGATTTCGATGCGCTTTTCTGCTATCAGTTTTATCGCCTGGTTTGTCTCGACTTCTGACGCTGCATAGCTTGGTATAAGCGAGTGCTCGTTAGAGTACAGTTTGCTCATGTCGTACGACACTGCCGAGCCCTTGGAAGGCACGCCAAACAGCATTATCTTGCCCGCCCGCCTCGTCATGTCAAACGACTGCAACAGCGCCTTGGTGCTTCCTGTCGCCACGACTGCAATGTCGACCCCGCGTCCCCCTGTCTGCTCTTTGATCTTCTGGGCAAAGTCGGGAGTTGAAATGGAATTGAATGTCTCTACTCCGTACTTTTTCCTGGCAAAGTCAAGCCTGAAATCATTGATGTCAGATACAAACACCCTGCCTGCGCCAAACGCCTTTGCAAGGATGACATGCATCAGCCCTGCAGGGCCGGCGCCAAGCACCGCAATGTCGTCGCCGCGCTGGAAATTGCACTTGTTCCATGCCCTGATGCAGCATGCCAATGGCTCGACAAGCGACGCCTCGTCAAACGTCATGCCTGCGGGCAGTTTTATCAGGCCGCCCCTTGACACGTTCCACTCGGGCACAATGAACTGCTCTGCAAGGCCGCAGGGTGCAATGTTGCTTTTCTGGTACTCGGGGCACATCGTATAATCGCCGTGCAGGCAGTAATGACAAGAGTAGCATGGCACGTGGTGGTGTATGAACACGCGGTCGCCGGGCGCAAAGCCCTTGGCGTTCTTGCCGACTGCGACTACCTCGCCGGCCGGCTCATGACCCAGCCTGCCAGACGACATGCCGTACTCCCCGTAAACCTTCTCCAAGTCAGAGCCGCAGAGGCCGCAGGCGCGCATGCGCACAAGTACGTCGCCCTCGCTTGCCATCTCTGGAGCCTTTATCTCGTCGACTGAAACAGCGCTGTGGCCCTTGACAAAAACCGCCTTCATGCCTTTTGGGGATATGCTTGCGGTCTATAAATAGCGTTTGAATGAATCGGCGCGTCTTTTTTTGCGTGTAAAATCATGTACAACGTTTCTTATGGCAAGCAAGAACAATCTTTTATCGAGAAAGAAAAAAAGTTAGGAGAGAGGATCGATCTCTCTTATTGTAAAGTCCGAGTACGCCATAGTTCCGTATTCGTGCCTTGCGTAGACGGTAAGCATGGGCTCTTTTGATTCACTGCTGCTGTTTATGAAAGAGTGTATGAGTGGCAGCGCAGGGTTTACGCCTGACCTGCACGCGCCGTGGCCATTGCCAAAGTTCTTGCCGCTGTCAACAAACTCTGTCACCTTTTGCCAGTTGCCTCCGTTTGCTCCTCCCGTTGTGTCGCGGTACAGCTCCAGCTTCACCTTGGTGTTGTCGTCCATGTTGCGAAGGACGTACTTGAAGCCCACCCAGGTGTTCTTTGGAAGGTCGCCAGAAGGCCTTTCGCCTGCTGCGCCAGCATAGCCGTTGTCCAGGTGGTGTGCAGTCTCTTTTTCAAAAGACCATTCGCCGTTGATGTTTACGAGGCCGCCGTAACCACGGTCATCGCATAGGTTTGACTCTTCGTTGCCGTTTGTGCCATGGTTTGTACGGGCAAACACCTGGAGGCCAGAGTAGTCAACGGTCCTTGTTTCACTGATCCTCTTGATGTACATCGTTATTTCCAGGTTCTCTGACCATTCCCTTTCCTTGGCAGGGTCATGCACGTACATCCGTACAAAGTCTCCAGATGCTGTCAGCGTGCCCTTGCCGTCGATGGCGTACCTTCCTTCCCCGTGTGCTGCATCGAACCACTTGTCGTCAGGGTCTATCGCGTTTCCAATAGTTCTGGCGTGCCCGTTGTCCCAGCTTGAAGACCATTCCATTCCGCCGGCTGCGGTTGGATTGATCTTTGTAATGCCAAACCTGTCCTTGGTCGGTGTGGGGCCTGGGCCTGGTGGTGTTGTCGGTGGCGACGGCGTATCCGCCGGCTTTTGGGAAACCTTTACTGAAATGGTAAATACCTGCTGGTTTCCTGCATTGTCAGTTGCGCGTGCAGCTATTTCGTGGTTTCCAACTGCCAGTGTACGAGAATTAGTCCACGTTGACCAGTCACCCGGGGAGGCAGGCGACGCAGGCTGGTACGCATTATTGTCGGTTCTGACTTCGACCAGCTTTACCCCGCTGGTAGAATCAGATGCCTTGCCCATGATGTTGACCGTTGCAGTGGTGGCGGTGGAAGACGACGTGACTATCTCGCTCCTGTCTGCCGGCTGGTCTATGGTTACAAAGGGCCTGATCGTGTCCTGCGTACCGCCTGAAACATATCCGTACACCTTGATTTCCGTGATGGATGCCCAGTTGTTTTCTGTGTTGCCATTCACCGTAATCCTGACGAACCTTGCGCTGACGTCTGCAAAGTTGTATCTCTGAAGGCTGGCTGTCGTGCCCGAGCTTTTGGCAGAATAGTCTTGGATGTAGGTCCTGCCGTCAGGAGAATGCGATATTACAAATGTGTTCTGCCTCGTGTCTCCCTTGTACCAGGCAATGTCTACATAGCAGACGTTTACAATCCCTCCCAGGTCCATTGATATCCAGGAGCCTTTGCCAAGGTTTGACCATCTTGTACCAAGCTTGCCGTCAATGGTGTTTTTTGGCACGTTCCCGTCATTTCCTGATGCAGACACTTTTGTCACCTGCAACGCCACGCAGGCCGGGGCTGCGCTTGCGTAAGGAATCGCCCCTGCGGCTGCCGGCAGAGAGAGCACCAGCATCGCGCCTACACTTAAAAAAACAAGTCGCTTGCTGATGCCTCCTCTGTCCGGCATTTTCATTAGGTGGTTCACCGTTGCTGAGATTCGCATGGTGGTGTGACGGCTGACAGTAGATTATTCATTAATAACATTAGGTAAGCAACTTCTATGAGTTTCTTATAAGGAATATTAGTAATGACAATATTCGTTTTAAGTAATACGTTAAATTTCACAATTTTGCTAAACCTGCATAACTGCATTGCTGTTTTCATGCTGTTATTGGTTTTGCTTGTCCACTCGGCACACGGAGTGAACTATGCCAAGTGATGGTCTTTGTTATCGATGTCTATGGCCGTTACAAAGCACTCTTGCCGCCTCAAAAAATGCGAAACTAAAGTAGTAGCAGGATCAGGAAGAACTGGGATGCAACTGATGATGCACCGCCCGAATTTTACCTTTCTGAACTGGAATTGTCTTCGAGTGCTGACTCTGGCAACGACAGTTGCCGCATAAGAAAATAAAAGGTTGCTGAATGCAATGAGTCTATATCATTGCAATTGACCTCGTTTGAGATTTTTTATCGTGTTGACGTGGCGTGCATCTTTACCCTGTGATCTTCAAGCTCTGCCTCTGTCTTGAACTTGTCGCCGCAGACTGTGCACTTGAACTTTTTTCCAAATGACGGGAACTTCATCTTAGCTAAGAATATTGTTCTTATGATATTTACGAGGTTCGATTGGGGAAGAGGTATGTGCATGTTTGTACGGTTATGCAGAGTATGTACAGCTTGAACCTGGAGAATCAAACGTACCCGTCTTGACTTTTTGTGATGAGGTAGAGCATTGCCTTTAAGAGCTCTCTTGCTTGCTCATCGCTTAGGAATTTCAAAAACTCTGGATCCACTCCAAGCTCGATCAGCTTACGGCGGTCATACTCTTTGTCTTCCTTTTTTGTCAGGACCTTTGTTGAGGTGCCTTCTTTCATTTTATTGGCAGTATTGTCTCATCGCTCTCTTAATATATATCTAAAGGATTCGATGAATTAAATAATCATCAAGGTATTTACTGTATGCCCAAAAAAGCACGAAATGAGCAATATGTTGCATTTTTGCCTGATCTCGCAAACAAGCAATTGACAGGGGGTCGCCTTTTTCATGGCCTGAAAAACTTTCGTGCACGACTTGTAGGATGTTGAATAGTAACTGTTAAATAGAAAAAAACCAAAGTTGCCTCTGTTCACAAAACATGCTCCTTCCCTCAGAGATCGAAGCAAAGTCGCTCATTCCTGCAGTGAGGGCGATCCTTGCCAAGAAACTGATAAAAGAGTATTCACTCAAGGAGGAAGACGTCGCCAGGGTGCTTGGCATCACGCAGGCTGCGGTGAGCAACTATGTCAGGGGAACAAGGGGCGACATCGAACTCATCTCAAAACTGGAAGGCATCCGCGAGGTGATGCGCATGATCGACGACATTGCACGCGAACTTTCTACCAACAAGGCGTACACCCCTAGCACCCTTGCAAAGTTCGTCGGCCTGACAAACTACATGCGCTATTCGCTCCTCATATGCGACGTGCACCACAGCATCGAGTCGAACATTGACGAGACCGTTTGCGAGCAGTGCAGGGGCACACTCATTCGCGAGCAATAGCAATCGCTTCTGACAAAAATTAATATACAGTCCCTAGTGATTTTTGATTCAATCATGGAACGGATCAACGGCGAAACAATCGCAGGTGCCGCCCTGGCGCTTCTTGGAGCGCTTTTCATGTTTGCCGCGCAGATGAACACGACGTGGGCTGCTGCAGTACCTGCAGCTCTTGTCCTCATTGCTGTCGGCATCGCACTCGTCGTGCTTGGCAGGTACACCACGAAGAAATCAAACCGCTCTCATCCTCACACAGAGGAACATTCGCACCACTAAAAACCAGCAGTCAACCGGCAACGCTTAAAATGATGTCGACCTGTTGGTTTATTATCCCATATGCCTCCTGCCCAAGACGAAGACCTTGTGAGCGCCTACGCCAACACTGAAAAGACGTTTTTTGAGCTTGCAAGCGAGCAGCGCCTTTCGATTCTCTTCAGGCTGAACGAGAAAAAGGCCAAGATATCGCAGCTTGCCAAGGACCTTAACATAACCATGCAGGAAGCCCACAGAAACGTCAACCGCCTTCAGGATGCCGGCCTGATAGAGAAAGACCCTGAGGGCATATTCTCGCTCACGACCTTTGGCAACACGATAATCAAGCAGATCCCGACGTTTAACTACCTGTCAAAGCACAAGGAGTATTTCTCCGAGCACATCCTCGGCGAGCTCCCGTTCAAGTTCATCATGCGGCTTGGCGCGCTGGACCAGTGCGAGTTTATCAAGGGCGTGGTCGCAATACTTGAGCGCTGGAAAGACATCTACCGAGAGTCTGATGAATACATCTATGAAATAGTGCCGCAGGTGCCTATCGACCTTATCGAGCCGGCGCTCAGCAGGGTCAAGGAAAAAGGAGTGAAGTACAGTTACGTGCTTCCAAAGAACGTCATCATTCCAAAGGGGAGAAAAGACCTTTTGAAAAAACTGGGTCACAGCGAGCTTTTGACCAAGGGCGCAATAGAGCGCAGGATGGTCGACAGGGTGCAGGTTGCGGTTATCCTGAACGAAAAGCAGGCCGCCGTGATGTTTCCCACACAAAAAGGGGAGACTGACATGAACATGATATTTTTCAGCACCGACCCGCTTTTTCACGAGTGGTGCCTAGACTATTTCAGGTATAGATGGTACGGCTCGGACATATTCGATGAAAGCCACCTGAAAGAGATCTAGGCGCCAGCAACCCAATGACCCTTATTAATTTTTCTTTACGACGCGGAACCCAAGGTGCGTCACACGTGGGGACTCTATTACCCTGGTTCTTTCCAGCTCAATGTGTCCTGTGTCGATATTGTCGAACATCCTCCTACCGCCGCCGAGCAGTACGGGCACTAAGTGAACCTGTATTTCGTCAAGCAGCCCTGCTTTTAAGTACTGCTGGATGATGTTTGCGCCACCTAATACCAGGACATTTTTGTCGCCGGCGGCTTCTTGCGCTTGCCGCAGAGCGCTTTCAATGCCGTCGGTGACAAAGGCAAATGTCGTGCCCCCTTGTTTGACCAGCTTTTCTTGCGCATTGTGCGTGACTACGAACACCGGCATGTGAAAAGGAGGGTTGTCGCCCCAATACCTTTCCCCAAGGTCAAACATTCGTCTGCCCATAACAAATGCTCCTGAAGTGTTGAATGATTCTTCAAGAATCTCGGCGTCGCGGCTCGTCTTGCCGCCGGCAAGACCGTGGAGTTTGCGCCAGCTCGCCAGATCGTATAACCATTCGTGGAGCCGTTCGCCGCCATCGCCCAGGGGCCGCTCGACATCGTCATTTGGCCCGGCAATAAATCCGTCCATCGACATTGACATGCCCGCAGCAACTTTTCCCACTATTTTTCATCTCTAGTCATTTTTTCATTTTATTATTGTTGTACGCAACTGCAGCACGAATGAGATCCTTCAAGGCAGACTCGTTAATGCCATCGCCTTCGTGAAAATCGATTGCCCTTGTCGCCTTTGCTTCAAAGCCTGCATTGAACAATTTGTGCGGATCTTCCAAGGAGGCGCCCTTGAAAAAGTTAATCTTGATGTGATCCTTGAAAGCTCCTGCTGCACAAACAAGCCCGTTATCGTGAGTCCAGACTGCAGTATTCCACTTCCATTCTTCTTTAAGGCTTGGATCCGCTTCATGGACAAGCTTGCGCAGCTTTGCCAACATTTCACCGCGCCAATCGGCCATGTCTGCAATTTGTTTATCAATCAGTTTTGATGGATTATTCTTGTTCATAGTTGCCCTATGCCAGATAATATAAAAGGCATTCCGCCCCAAGGGGTGGCTTGTCAATCAGAAAAAGGATCGCCGGCGATGTTTGCCAGGCAAGGGCAAAACAAGACGGAAATATGCGACGCAATATCCAGAAAGCATCATAATCGAGCTAGGATTTTTTTTGTTGCATGACAACCATCGGAAAAAAGCCATTTTGACACTGCGTTAATTATTATCTTGTACTATATGCTGTGCACCAGCCGCATGTTTTTAGTCATTAACAACTAGCGTGCCGCGCACGACTAGATTCCGGTCGCCCCCTTGTGCACGTCTGCACGATGGGTTTGAAGACTGTCGGCGTCATCAAATTTTTCTGCACACATGTCGCAGCTATATTGGGTGTCGTGCGGCAGGCCCTCCTTTGAAGGCGTAATGGCAATATTTTCTTCCAAAGGCTTTGTCGCTTCATAATGGATTACCTGCTTTTTGAATGGAATCTTTAGCTCTGATTCTGCCTTGCCGCTTACAAGCTCTGAATTAGGCTCGCCTTTTAAAATTTCATAGCCGTGCTTGAGCTGCTCTCTGCTCAAGGCAAGCTTGACAACGGCCGACTTTTCTGTTGTCTGGACATCCAATATGGCATCAAGTGGGATCCGGTACTCTTCGTCAACTGTGAGCCCTTTCTTGAAAGTCGTAAAATATTCCGTGTCTACCCTAGTTACCCTGCCTGCACTCTTTTTGTCTGACGTGTAGACTTTGGCGTTCCCAAGCTCCATATTCCATTGACGCGTACATGCCTATAATGACTTTACAGAATCGCTTTTTTCTTGCCACAATTGGTTTGTTTTTGTAAATAATCCTGAAAAGGTGCTTTCAAAAACGCTTGAGGCGATTTGTTGTCGTTAATAATATTTTGTCCGCTGCTACCTCGCCGTTTGCCGCCTTTGACCGGATGTTATATGCTAGAGATCATAAAAAGTACTTGTGGCACAGGAAAGGTCCAAAAATATCGTCGAGAAATTCGATCTGATTGTGGTAGGAAGCGGCGCAGGGCTGGACGTGGCTAACGCCGCTGCGCAGTCTAGGCTCAAAGTTGCCCTAGTTGAAAAAAGCAAGATGGGTGGAACTTGCTTGAACAGGGGCTGCATACCGTCCAAGCTTCTGATACACAGCGCAGATGTTGCCCAGACTATTCGCACCGCGGAGCAATTTGGTATAAGGGTGGAAAAATTTTCAGTAGACTTTGAGAAAATAATCAGGCGAACAAACGGCATAATCGACTCTGAATCTGACGGGATACGAAGTGCACTTTCTGAAATAGATAATCCGCGGCTATTCCCGGTGGAGTGCCGGTTTGTTGGGAAAAAAGAGATCTTGGTAGGACAAGACCATATCATCACTGCTGAAAGAATCCTCTTGGCATCCGGTACGAGACCTATGATTCCCAAAATAGCGGGGCTGGAAAAAGGCGTGTACATCACAAGCGACGAGGCGCTTCGCCTGGAAAAGCAGCCGCGCGTTCTTACTATTATAGGCGGTGGATACATTGCGGCTGAACTGGCGCACTTTTTTGGCTCGCTTGGCACAAAGATAAACATAATCCAGAAAAGTGACATGTTGTTGACCCGAGAGGACGAGGAGGTGTCGCACAAGTTCACCGAGATACTTTCAAAAAAGTACAATGTGTATCTTGGTTTTGATACACAGCTCATAACTAGAAGAAATGATAAGATCATAGTCTCGGCAAAAAGAAGCAAGACAGGGGAAGACATAGAGATTGAATCTGACCAGCTTTTGCTGGCTACAGGCAGGGTTCCGAATTCAGACACGCTCGCACTGGATCTTGCGGGAGTTGGAACCGACAGCAGAGGCTACATAATAGTCGACGAATTCCTTGAAACGAACGTAAAGGGCATTTTTGCCCTTGGTGACGCAGTAGGCAAGTACCAATTTAGGCACAGCGCAAACCTGGAAGCGCAGTATGCGTTTAACAACATTATTTCCCATCCTGACAAAAAGATTCCTGTCAATTATACTGCGATGCCGCATGCGATTTTTAGCTCACCCCAAGTCGCAGCCGCTGGCTACACCGAGCAGGAACTGCGAGAAAAAGGGGCAAAATATTCAAAGTCGGTTTATCCGTACGCGCAGACTGCAATGGGCGAAGCTATTGAGGACAACGATGGTTTTGTTAAGTTCCTTGTAGACAAAAATGACGGGAAAATTCTTGGATGCCACATTCTTGGCACAGACGCGTCGATCCTCATACATGAGGTACTTGTTTCAATGAGGGCAGGCAGCGGAACCATAGGGGACATACAAAGGACCGTCCACATCCACCCAGCTTTGTCAGAAGTCGTCTCTAGAGCCGCCGATGCCATCGGATAATGTATAGCTTTTCACAATCAGCCCTAGCCGGGCGGCAAAAAGATTATTGTGTGTGATGGGCCAGCATAACGTAACCAATTGATTGATGATGATTATTACCGTTATTTCATCCAGTCGATAGGTATGTCCTGGTACATGCCGTTTGGCAGGATGCGGCGTATCGATATTGGGAGCGCCTTTTTCTCGACTTCAAGCATCGCAAGCGCAATGGATGTGTTTGCACCGTCTGGCTTTATCAGAGGCGGCGCACCCAGTGACAGCTGCAGCGCGCGGGCTCCAGTTATCCTTGCGCGCTCAAACCTTGTGAGCCACGGCAGACCAATGAGGATCTTGTTTCCTTGCGCCGGGACTTCTTTCAGCTCGTACTCTTGCTCTGAATAAGTCACCACCTCGTCGGCTGGGCGGTTCGACTTCTTGGTCTCCTCTACTTCCTCTTCCGCGCCCTTTTTACCCTTGGTCTTGGACACGGCAGACTTGCGTGCGGCAGGTTTTTTTGTAAAGCGCTTGATTACCAAGAATGTATGGAAAAGTTGGTTGCTATCTAATTAAATGTTGCGAATTTTTCAAGATGCTTTTTTGCGGTTTTCCAGAAACATTTTCATTACATCGACGCTTTTTCAGTCGATGTGCAGGCTACTGGTGGTTCAGTGTCAAGGGTCCGGCTGGTGGCAGAAGTTGCGGGCAAGGGCTCTGCAGAATGCGAGCTGGTGCGACACCTTGCGCCGCTGACCACGAGCGCGCTGCTGAAGGGTCTGCCTGTGCAGGACAGAGTGCACAGGCTTGAGGACAAGTTCGTCTACATCGAAACCGGCCTTGTCATTGGCGCGGAAAAGGCAAAGACGCAGTTTAAGCGTGGCGACCTTGCGTTTCTGCCGTCAAACGGCGCCATCTGCTTTATCATAAAGGACTGCACGACGCAGGCAATGAACGCAATAGGCAAAATAGTGAACAATATGGAAATTGTCGAAGACGTGCAGACAGGCGACGTTATAGCCGTAAAAAAGTTATAGCTGCTACTTGACCTTCGCGTAGACCCTGTGGCCGCTGTACCCGCCGACCTTCTTGACTACTCCCTTGGCTTCAAGCGTCTTGACAAGCGAATTTGCCACCGAGATCTTGACTCCTGCAGCCTTGGCAACCGACTGGACAGTGATCGCCTTCATGCCCTGGATGGCCTTCATGCCCTGGTTCTCGTCAATGGTTACCGCAAGCCTTTGCTTTTGCTGCGGCTTTTTCTTCTCTTCCTTTGCTGCCGGCTTTATCTCGCCTGCAGGCCCAACTGCCGTTCCCTTGTCCTGCTTTGCCGCCGGCTTGTTCTTGTTTCCGCCCATATCGTAATCTCTCTGGCTTGTTATCGATTTCCCCTTTAATATATTCATATTCAAAGAAACCTTAAAACGGGAACCGTCCAAGCTCTAGCCGTGGATTTCCAGCCTCTGGTAGAGACGTTTGGCAAGATGGAGGAGACGTCCAGCAGGCTGGCCCTTACCGATCACTTGGTTGCACTGTTGAAAGAGACGCCGGCGGACCTGATAGACAAGGTGACGTACCTCATACAGGGCAAATTATATCCAGACTATGAAGGCATAGAGATGGGCCTTGCAGAGCGCATGGCGCTCCGGGCAATAGCAAGCTCGTCAAGCAGGAGCATGTCCGAAGTTGAAGCGATTTACCGTAAGAAAGGCGACATTGGAGACGCCGCACGCGAGGCGATGGAGTCAAAGGGCCAGTCGACGCTGTTTTCAGAGCAGATGACGGTAGAGCGCGTCTATTGCACTTTTGATAAGATTGCCAAGACGACTGGCCCCGGGTCGCAGGAAACGAAACTGCGCCTTGTCGCAAGCCTGCTCAACGACTCTACGCCGGACGAGGGGCGCTACATCATGAAGTTTGTCATGGGAGCGCTCAGGCTTGGCATAGCAGATTACACTGTGCTTGACGCGCTTGCCATTGCGTTTACCGGCGACAAGGCAAACAGAAAAGTTCTGGAGAACGCCTACAACGTTTCAAGCGACCTTGGCACGGTTGCAAAGCTGCTTGCGACAAAAGGTCTTGCCGCAGTCAAGGCGGTGCAGATAACCCTGTTCAAGCCCATCAGGCCGATGCTTGCCGAGCGCGTTTCCACCGCTGAAGAGGCGATGGAGCGCATGGACAGCCGCGCGGCAATAGAATACAAGCTGGACGGCGAGCGGGTCCAGATCCACAAAGGCAGAGACCGCGTCGAGCTTTTTTCACGCAGGCTGGAAAAGATAACCGACCACTACCCAGACGTCAGCAAGGCGGCAATGTCGCTTGCCTGCAAGGAGGCAATAATGGAGGGAGAGGTCGTGGCGGTAAACCTGCAGACGGGGGAATACCTGCCGTTTCAGCAGCTGATGCACCGAAGGCGCAAGCACGGAATCGAAGAGGCTATGGAAAACTACCCTGTGGTCATCAACCTTTTTGACATCCTCTACCTTGATGGCAAGAGCAGGACTGAACTGCCGTACGAAGAACGCCGCAAGCTCTTGGAAAAGACAGTCAAAGGCGCCAAGGACAACGGGATAATGCTGAAAATAGTGCCGCAGGTCGTTGCTACAGAGCCGGCAGAAATAGACCGGTTTATGGCCTCTGCGATAGAGAACGGCTGCGAAGGCGTCATGGTAAAGATGCCGTCAAGCACGTACCGCGCAGGAGCCCGCGAGTACCTGTGGGTGAAACTAAAGCGCGAATACAGAACAGAACTTGCAGACACGCTTGACCTTGTCATCGTAGGCGCGCTGCACGGTCGGGGAAGGCGCGTGGGCAAGTACGGCGCCCTGCTTTTGGCGGCGTACGACCCAAAGGAGGATATTTTCCGTAGCGTGACAAAGGTGGGGACCGGATTTACTGACATACACCTTGACCAGTTTTACCGCGAGCTGGAAAAGCACGTGATACACCAAAAGCACGCCCGAGTGGACACGGGCATGAGCATGGAAGTTTGGTTTGAGCCTGTGATTGTTATTGAAGTCATTGCGTCGGAAATTACCCTGAGCCCGTCGCACATGGCGGCGATGGATGCCATAAAGGAAGGCTATGGCCTCGCACTGCGGTTCCCCAAGTTCACAGGGAAAATCCGCGACGACAAAGAGCCCGAGGGCGCAACCACCACTGACGAGATTGTGACCATGTACCGGCGCCAGCTAAAGATCCACTCGGAAGCTGCCAAGTCAAAAGAGCAAGAGAAAAAGAAAAAGGAAAGTGAAGAAGGAGAAGAATGAATAGCGGCAGGTTAAATACGGCCGCAGTCTGACAGTAGTCCTGTAGTAATAATAGTATGAAGGTCTCGGAGCTGTGCACAATGATCCAGGATTCCATAAGGTCCGGGCGCTACCCGCTTGCGACAGAGACAGAGAAAAAATTTGCTGGCGCAATACAGGTCATGCTGAAATCCGGCACTGACGACCTGAAGGCAAAGGACATTGCAGTCGAGGTCAGGGTGCACGATTTGTACGTCGTCAACAATTACGTGCCAAACATCCAGCACCTGCCCGGAGTCATTGAAGCCGAAATTGTAGACTCGTACAGGATGATCTGCCGCAAGATAGACCGACTGGACAGCGGCGTGCAGCTGAAAAAGCTCTAGGATAGCAAAAGGTTCGTAGTCTTTGGAGAAAGAGTTCCGCATTCTGCTTGAGAAACTTTTAGACTAATTTTGAAGGCTCTCTAACTTTGTCTTGCGATCTATCATGGTGGATGCAGTTTCATAGGCCGCTGATTATATCCAGCGAAGGACTGCTTCAACAGTGTCACTGGGATTGGTATTGAAACATATTTTTGCAGATGGTGGTGCTTTTTGATGAATAATATTGATTATTTTCTCGAACATGTGGGTATGCTGCGGCAACGCCCTGATGCCCGCACCAATCAATATGCAATCAAATGTTTGTCGTGAAAGCGTGTTTGAGACAACGCTTTCAGCAGTCTCTCCAAGATCAACGAGACAGCCTTGCACTTCGTATCCTAGTTCCTTTAATCTCTTGTCTGCGTCTTGTCCTGCCGCCTGCACCTTTTTGGCATCCCATCCGGTTGTCGATTTACTGAAATCAACCAACTTGGGGTCAATGCCTATCAAGAGAACTTTTTTCCTTGTCATGCATTCATCTATGCCTTTTACTCTTTAACTTTTTGCGTTCTAGAGATTGGGTTGTGAAAGCCATGTTCAAAATTGGATTTGCAAACAAGCCATGTAGCTTGTCTAAGAATGAGGGGCTTGCACTAACTGGGGCATATATGACTGCTGCTGTAAAATGTGCTTCTCCGCATAATGAACCAAATCCATTTGAAATATCAAACTGTTCACAACATCTTTTGGCAGAAGTACAGGTGCTGGAACAGACTATACAAGTTATTTTGACACTTGGAAAGGTTGCTTTTGACGCATATTGCAAACTATTTAGAATTGAAAGATTAGCATTTACTCATGGTGCCTGCTATCGCGTAGATGATCAAAAGACTTTATTGGCTTCATATCATCCAAGTAGCGAAATACTAGTACAGGGAAGCTAACATGGCAAATGTGGGTTGATGTCTTTAAAAGAACAAGGTCACTAATAGCAAATAAATAGTTAATTTAAAATGGCTTATTGGGAATTACGTCACTGATACAATAGACAACATAAGACAAAGCGAGTGCTTATACCATGCTCTCTCACTTTGTTTTAAACGCATAGCTGTAACTAGGGCTTACTACCTTCCCATGGTCTACAATAAGATAATCTCTTTCAATAGGGCGCCCACCAAAGAATCTGACAAGACAATCCTTTGTTCCGTCTGCATACCTCCTTTGTGCTTCCAGCGTGGTACCGGAATAATGTGGAACCATTGCTTGATTTGGCATACGCCGCCATGGATGGTCTCTTGGCGCGGGTTCGGGATACCAAACGTCACCTGCATAACCTGCCAAATGGCCCTTCTCTAGTGCCTCTACAAGAGAAAGAGTATCAACGATCCTGCCTCGCGCACAATTAACAAGATATGCGCCCTTTTTCATACGGAAAAGAAGATCTCTGTTAAACAATCCATCCGTCTGGGGTGTCAAAGGAGCATTGATAGTAATGATGTCGGACTGTTCGACAAGTTGATCTAAAATGACATAACGTGTTCCAAGTACATGTTCTTCTACTGTACTCAAATGGTAATAGTCATAATATATCATTTTAACATCAAATGCCTTCAGTCTTTCGCATACACGTTGTCCAATCCTTCCCATTCCAAATATTCCCACAACTTTATCTTCCAAATCATGTGCTTTTGCCGCAATTTCTGCAATATCCCATTTTCCTTCGGGAACCTGTTGTAAGCAGGAATGTAATTACGCACAAGTGCTAAAATATGCATCACCACTTGCTCAGCCACGCTAACTACATTGCTACCGGTAATCTCGGCCATGATAATGTTGCGTGCAGCTGCTGCCTCCAAGTCAATATGATCAGAACCAACTCCTGCAGTTAGTGCCAACTTGAGTTTGGGAGCCTTTGAAATTCTTTCTTTAGTATCATAAGCTGGCCAAAACGGGGTGGTAATCAAAATATCGGTGGTAGGGAGTTGTTTGTCAAGCTCTGCTTCCTTGTCGGTTAATACAACAAATTCATGGCCTTGACTTTTGAGAAAATCTGTCAATCCTAAAGCATTCTCCGCGCAACCCAAGAGCTCTGGCGTCTTTCTTGCTATTTCGCCCCCAGGATAGAGAACTGCTACGATTTTCATAACTCTTTAAGTTAGAATAGTTTTCATGTAAGAGTTTGGTTCACGTCTTTTTAGCAAACATGATTAGAGAAACCCGTGAAGAATTGAATAGTTGGATATAAACGGCTCTTTCAGAATAAATAGTGACGGACGAAACACGCTCACTGTTCTCCTTCCTCTACTTCCTCCTCCTCTTCCTCTTCGTCTTGTTCCTGATCTTCCACTTCATGTACTTCTTCGTTCGTTTCCTCTCTTTCAGCGTCTTTATTGCTACTACTGCTCATATGATGATTCGGTATACACATATCTGATACTTAACTGGCGAGTTAGAAACAATGTACACACTGGAATTCGCATTTTTCCAAAACCAGCTTTTGATTGCCTGCAAGCCGTGTTAATGCAGCCTTCAAGTGAATGGGTCCGTCTATAACGCGACCCGAATCCGCCAACGCTGTATATGCCTGCCCAAAGTGATTAACGTAAATTTCTATAGGATCTTTAGACGTGTTCGCTTGAGGAATGCCTTATATGGATTAGAGATGATCACAGTCTATGCCGAGGTACACTACGGCGTTAAGAAAAGGGGATTTGCAAGAGGGTAAACCCGTCAGGGTCGATGTTGGCGGTAAGGCAATCGTTCTTGTTATGGTATCCGGCAAGGTTTATGCGATGGATGCGGTTTGTTCGCACGAAGGGGGTCCGCTGGAAGATGGAACGATTGAAGAATACTCTCTTATTTGTCCCTGGCACCAAGGAATTTTTGACATACGTACGGCTAAAGCGTCTCCTGAAACTGATTGGGTTACGGACCTACATTCTTACGGAGTTGTCATCGAAGACAAAAGCGGATTGATTTCAATAGACACAAATCCCAGCGCGTCTAATTCGCCTAGTAGCGTGGGTGGCGGTGGTGGTGCGAGTCATGGTATCGCGCCGCAGGAAACCGCGGTTGCGGAGGAAGATGTAGTCGTGCCAGCACGACCGCTGAAATTCGAATTGAAGTTGCTGGAGAAAGTGTCTCATGCGGGAACGGATGTCATGTCCTTTAGATTTTCTCGTACCGATGACCAGGATAAGACTAGTAATAATAAGCTAAACTACAGAGCAGGACAGTATTCCGTAGTTGATTTGGGAACCAGAGAAGACCCGGAGGGGCCAACTCGCTCTTTTACGATAGCATCTTCGCCGACAGAAAAAGATGCTATCATGATTACCACAAGGATAAGGGACACGCCATTCAAGCAAAAGCTTTCAAAGTTGGAGGAGGGAACAGCAGTAAAAATCACAGCTCCTGCCGGCAAATTTACCCTTCCTGAAGAAGACTATTCAAGGCCATTGGTGTTTTTGTCAGGCGGAATAGGAGTGACCCCGTTTAGAAGCATGATAAAATATGCTTCGGACAAGCAGTTGCCCATAAAGATAACGATGTTCGATGCCAACAGAAATAAAGCAAACATCATATTCAAAGAAGAGTTTGACAGCTGCGCAAAAGCCAATGCCAAATTGAAGATTATCTATACAATTTCAGAGGAAGAGGCAAAAATTCCATCATCGGATTGGAACGGCGAAAGGGGGTACATAGACAAGACAATGCTGACAAAATATTTAACGAAAGACGAGCTAGCCAATTCCATCTTTTACATATGCGGTCCTCCTGCCATGCTAAATGCCATGCGGCAGCTTCTGTCAGAAGAGATCAGGGTGCCTCAGGACAGGATCAAAATAGAAGTATTTACCGGCTACTAGCGCATATGCGATGATCATCGCCACTCGTCATTATCTTGGAGTGTGCCACCGTAGCAAGAAAAGTGAAACCTATTAGTTGAGATGAACGTGGATTCTATTTTGCATCTGATTTTTCTTCCTTTCTTGGCAAAGGCTTTTCGGCGTCTTCCTCTCCCTGTTTTATAAGCCTCTTTATGGTAGCAATTGAAAAATCCGCATCCTCAAAAAAGAAGTGCAAATCTTCGGATCACCTTCGAAACTCTTTATTCCAAGATATACGCATAGGTAAAACATTGTCAAAAAGTAAGAATTCTCAGCCCGCGTCGGCAGACGCTGAAGGGGTGTCGCCTCCCAGCAGAAGTGAGATTATTGCAGGATTAAACGAAGATCTTGCTAGGGAATACAAGTCGATAATTCAGTATGCGGTCTTTAGTTCCACATTAAAAGGACCGGAGTATGGAGATATTGCAGAGCAGCTAAAAAAACATGCCTCACAGGAACTTGCGCATGCGCTGGAAGTGGCTAGGCAGATTGACTACCTGGGCGGAGACCCTACGGTGAAAAGCAAAGACGCGGAATTTTCGGACGATTCAAAAAAGATGCTAGAGATAGATCTTAGAGCAGAACAAGAAACTATCAAAAACTACAGGGAAAGGATTATTCAAGCAGAACGCGGTGGGGAATTTGCCCTTTCCGAAAAACTAAGAGGCATTATCGCGCAGGAGCAAGACCATGAAATAGATCTCAAAGATGCACTCGGGCTGCGATGATATTAAGATCCCAATTGCAATGTTTGAATCGCGTTATAGAAGTATCGCAATGATTGTTTAGGCGACGTTGAGTTCGATATCGCCCATCTGATAATTTCCATCACGCGAACACGTTGAAGGAATTCCTTTCTGTTGATACAAGATCTATCGTTTGAAGCAAGACGTTGTATGGTTATGTAATATAATCAGAACACAACCTTAACGAGATTTTATTACGGCATCCAGCTTCATGCCATCTTTTATCTTTAGTACTCTTTCGAAGGATATCTGCTCTCCCGTGTTTGGAAAGCGAAGCTCATACTCTAACGGGTCAAGCCCTGCTCTTTCTAGTATCTGTTCGGCAGTAAGGAATTCTTCACGTATTGGGATGTCCTTGAATCCGACTGTGACATTCTTTGCGCTTGGACCGTCTGTTACATCTGAAACCATCTGTATGCATATTAATTATCTTGAAGGATTCAAATGATTTTCCAAGGGTGGCAACACATCATGCACATCTATCTATATATGGTCCTAATCATATTCTCCATCGCTTCTACCACCATTTGAAGAGATGTAGCGAATTCTTACCCTGCGATCTTGGTGGTGGCGGTTCTTTCTCATTCTGAAATTCTAGAATTCTTTGCCGCCTTCACTTTCTACCCTTGAAGCCATCTCGTCCAGCTCTTCCATGCCGCGGAATTTCTGGTACGTCAGTTTCTCAAGGGTTACAAGCAGGCTTTTCGCCGCGCGGAACTGGGGTATCTGCGGGTCGTCAATCTCGGCGTACAGTCCTATGCCCTGCAGGCCGGATTCCTTGGCAAGCCCAAGGATGAGGCCGTTAAAGCCCGTGATGAGCGACGAGCCGGGAGTGGGCTCTAGACCGAGGCGCTGGATCTGCCCTGCAAGCTCTTGTGTCGTTGCCGCAAAAAACGTCTTTGGGTTCTTGCCGTACTTTCTGTCGGTGTGAAAAGCGCCAAGCGTGTACACCAGCTGGGCGGAATACTGCCTTGCTATGCCGACGACGTCTTCGCACAAGTCGTAAAGTTCCTGGTTGGTCTGGGGTTGGCCCATCCCGCCTCCAAACACCACGACTGACCCGTCAGAGCCGTACCTGTACTCCCACCTTTCCCGCTGAAAGTCGATGTATCCTCCACTGTCAACGACATAGTTTGGGAACGGAATTGAGATTTGCCTGAATGGCCGCGTGCCGAGGCTTTTGTTGATAAAGTCGATGGCGATGCTCCCGACGTTGCCCATGTCCTGCATGGCCGCTATGACTATGGGCTTGCGTATGTCTGCATCCTCGACCATGACGGCCTTCATTTGCGAGATACTTTCGCAGGCGCCTGATAAAAAGCAGCAGGTAATAACAATAAAAGATTAAAAATCAGGTCCTACTTTGTAGAAAAAAGAGACTTGAGTACTGCTGGTAGCGACGGCAATAATAATGACAAAATTATCCTTTCAGACGACCACCGGGCGGCAATGGCAGGATGGAAGGCGCGGAAAGAACAGTTGCATCGCCAGCAGGAATCCGTATTCAAGGCAAACGACGAGGCAGAAAAGGTCAACCTTGTTTCCCTTTCAAAGAAAAAAAGAGAGACGGCTAGCTAGCCCGCTGCAAGCCCTGGCCTCCACCTTTTGAGCGCAAGCGAGCTTGCAGTCACAGACACAGAGCTTGCCGCCATTGCAAGGCCCGCAAGCGCAGGATAGAGCAACCCCATCGCCGCGACCGGTATCAGAACGACGTTGTAGAGAAACGCGTACGCAAGGTTTTGCTTTATCTTGCCGACCGTCTTTCTTGCAATCTCTACCGCCGAAACCACGTCACGAATGTCGCTTTTTACAAGCACGATGTTTCCTGCCTCTATCGCAAGGTCGGTACCGGAGCCAATGGCCATCCCCACGTCGGCGGCAGTGAGGGCAGGCGCGTCGTTGATTCCGTCGCCTACCATAGCCACAATGCCGTTTTTGTTGCGTATCTCGTTTATTGCGTCTACCTTGCCGGACGGGAGCACCCCTGCATAGACGCGCTCTATGCCGACTTGCCGGGCTATTTCTTCGGCTGTCCTCCTGTTGTCGCCTGTCACCATCACCGGCTCGATGCCAAGGCCCTTGAGCGCCTCAATTGCCTCCCTTGCTCCCTGCTTTGGAGCATCCATCAGGCCGATGACTCCCACAACGTCGCTATTTGCAGACACTAGCACTGCCGTCTTGCCCTGCGACTGCAGTTTTTCCACCACTGACTGCGCAGATGAACTGGTGCCCATGCCTGCCTCTTCCTCGATGAATTCTCTGCTGCCGACCCTCACCGTGACGCCATCCCATACTGCAGTCACGCCCATGCCGGGGGTAACCTGAAAGTCCGAGACTTCCTTTGGCTCTATTCCGGCGCCCTTGGCATGGCCGACTATTGCCTTTGCAAGCGGGTGCTCCGAGTAGTTTTCAGCAGTGGCGGCAAGGAGGAGCACGCCTGCATTGCTGTCCTGCACGCTCTGGCCCTGCGCGCCAATCTCTTGCTTTAGCTGAATGACGTCAGTGACCTGCGGCCTGCCCTGCGTAAGGGTGCCGGTCTTGTCAAAGACGATGGCCTTGACCTTGCTGAGCGCCTCAATCGCGTCGCCGCTTTTGAATATCACGCCATGCGCGGCGCCCTTGCCCATGCCCACCATTATCGCGGTGGGAGTGGCAAGCCCAAGCGCGCACGGGCACGCCACAACCAGTATTGCTACCGCCGGGATTATCGCCGCCTCTGTACCGGCTGATGATGCTGCAAGCGCGTACCAGACGCCAAAGGTCGCAATGGCTACCGCCATCACCGCGTACGCGAAATACCCTGCTACTCTGTCCACGAGTTTTTGCATCGTCGGCTTTTTGCCCGTCGCCTCTTCGACCAGCTTTACCACCTGCGAAAGAAACGAGTCTGAGCCAACCCTTGTCGCCTTGACAAGGAGCACCCCTTCCCTGTTCACTGTGCCTCCGATCGCGCTGTCGCCTGATTTCTTGTGCACCGGCGCCGATTCGCCGGTCGCCATCGACTCGTCGACTGCAGATTCGCCCTGCACCACGGTCGAGTCGACGGGTATCTTTTCTCCCGGCCTGACGATCATAATGTCGCCGGGCTGTATCAGTTCCACCCGAGTCTCGACTTCAGAGCCGTCTGCCTTTTTGACCCTTGCCGTCTTGGGCTGGAGCTCAAGCATCTTGCGTATCACCGCGCCTGTCTTGCCCTTTGTCTTTAGTTCCAGGTACTTGCCTAGCAGTATGAACGTAATCACAAGCGACGAGGCGTCATAGTAGATGCCATGCCAAGTTGGAACAGGAAACGTGTTGTACGCGCTGAATGCGTACGTGGCCGTAGTTCCAAGGACTACGAGCGTGTCCATGTTGGCAGACTTCATCCTTGCTATCCTGAACGCGCCAGAGTAGAACCTGCCCCCTGTGACAAACTGGACTACCGAAGCTGCTGCAAACGCAATGTACGCCGCCGCATTTGTCCCTGCAAGCGGCAGGAAAGAAAACACTTCGGGATAGCTGAACAGGACTGCTGGTATCGTGAATGCGACGCCGAGCAAGAACAAGCCCTTGAGCTTGCGCGCCTCTATGTCGTGGGCGCTTGCCTGCGCGCTCTCTCCAATGACGCTGTAGCCATAGTCGCCCACCTTTTTGCGAATGTCCGCAAGCGACACGAGCGCGGGGTTGTACTCGACAAGCACCTGCGCGTTTCCATAGTTTGCAGATGCCGACCTGACGCCTTCCATCCTTGAAACGCCCTCTTCAAGCCTCTGGGCGTCTGCCGAGTCGGTTATGCCCCCTACCTTTAGCGACACCTTTTCATAGACTACCTTGTAGCCGACCTCTTCAATCGCCTTTTCAATGTCAGGCAAGCCCACCTTTGCGGGGTCAAACTCGACTGCCGCCTTTTCGCTTGCGAGGTTGACCTCCACCTTTGACACGCCGTCAACTGTAGAAACGTGCCTCTGGATGGAATTGACGCACCCCGCGCAGTGCATCCCGCCTATCTTGAGCAGAGCTTTCTTGTTGTTGTTCTCTGCCTGGGTGCTTGCTTCTTTTTCCACGCCTGATTTGCCGGCAGCCGGTTATTTAATTACCGGACCTTACAATTGTAAAGTTTGTTGTTTTCTTGTAAATTCACGCAGTTCCTTTGCCTCTTCTCTGTACGCCTTGACTGTATGGATGCGGCCGTCAGGACACGCGACGGTCACGATGACGATATTGACTTCTGCGTCTGATGCAAACACTGCAGGCTGCACCTTTTGCACCTTGCATCCTTTATGCAGGAGCGCTTTTAGTTCGTCGATGGCTGTCGTCACAGACAACATTTCAGCGTCAAGGAGATAAAAAGCATTGAAAATTTATTATTAGCCGCGCGCTTGCAAGTGACATTATGTCGCTCTCGATGAATGACAAGCTCACTCTGCTCCAGTACGCCATAAACAAGTACGACTCGGAAAACACCATCAAGGAAAAGCTCAACGGCATCCTGTCAACAAAGGATGTCGAGCGGGGAATCGACACCCTCATCGCAACGCAGAGGGTGCGCAGGATAGGCCCTGACGTGATACAGAACAACGTCAGCCACACCGAGCTTCCAGAACTGCCCGACAACCTGAAGGAAATAGTTGACAGGATCTAGGAAGTTTTCAAGCAGGCGATGCATTCTGTCAGTATCCTTGCGGCAAGGTTCGCCGTCAGGCCGTCTGCGTCATAGTCCGGCGACAGTTCCACGATGTCAAAGCCGGCGACGTCGCAATTGCTTATCGTGCCTGTCAGCAGGTACAGCAGGTCTGCGATTGTGACTCCGCCGGGGGAAGGCACGGACACGCCGGGCGCAAACGCCGGGTCGACGCAGTCAAGGTCGATTGAAATGTATACTCTGCTTCCTGCAACCTTTTCCCTTATCATCTGCGCGACCTTGTGGACGCCAAGGTCGGTGATGTCGATTGGCGTGACCATGGCAAGGCCCGCCTTCTTTGCATTTTCGATTTCTTCGGGCTCTGCCGCCCTTGTCCCTACAAGCATGCTTTTCTTGTAATCGACACAGTTTGCCGAGTCTGTCAGAACAGAGCCGTAATAGTTCCTTGCTGACGACACGAAATCGGGGTGCGCGTCAAAATACAGCAGTGCCACTTTGCGTCCTCCGCCGGCGACAGCCTTTAAAATATCAGTGGTAAGCGAGTGGTCGCCACCAAGCGTAACTGGGATCTTGCCCGCCTCGACTATTTTTCGCGCCTGCTCGTACACGGAGTTTCTCTGCACGTTGCCTGCGTCAAAGATGCGCTTGTCCCCAAGCGTCCCGCGCATTGGAACGGTGGGTATCAGCCTGCCGTCACGTACAAAAAACTCGGATTCGTCAGACGCGGCGCGGATGGTGTCCGGCGCGGTGCTCGTGCCCCTGCGCATTGCGTGCGACCTGGATTCGTCCGGCACGCCCATCACGACGATATTTGCATCGCCAAAACTCTTGGCGTTTGCGCGGTGGAACCTTGCCAACGCCAAATACCATGTACTAACCTGCTTTTAACTTCGCACTCTGGACCGCGTGCGACCTCCACACCGTACATGAATAAGCTTTAATTTGAGGCGGGAGCTGCCCCTCTCCCATATGTCCACAATGAAGTATATCCAGCTTGAACCGCACGGCGACATTGCCGTCGTCAGGATAAACAGGCCAGAGGCGCTCAACGCCATGAACGTTGACGTCATTTCAGAGCTTTCACGCACAATAGACATACTTGCCGCCGACGATGGCATAAAGTGCGTCATCATCACGGGCGCCGGCGAGCGCGCGTTCTGCGCTGGAGCCGACATCGCCTTCATGGTAAACATCGAGCCGATGGCCGCAGAGAAATACGCGTCAGCGGCGCAGGCGGTGCTTAACAAGATAGAAAAGCTGGAAAAGCCGGTAATTGCCGCTGTAAACGGCTTTGCGCTTGGTGGCGGCTGCGAGCTGGCTATGGTCTGCGACATACGCATCGCATCCGAGAACGCCAAGATAGGCCAGCCCGAGGTAACAATCGGGATCCCGCCGGGATGGGGCGGCACGCAAAGGCTGTTGCGCATCGTCGGACCTGCAAAGGCAAAAGAGATGATCTACACCGGCAAGATGATAACTGCAGACGAAGCGGCGTCAATAGGGCTTGTCAACAAGGTAGTCAAGCTGGGCGCTGACGACCAGCTGCCGCCAGAGGCTCCAAAGGGCGACGCGGCCGCCGAAAAGGCACGCGCCGCAGAGGTGGCCAAGATACTCAACAAGAAACTGATGGCAGACTGCATGGCACTTGCCAAAGAGATAACGAAGAACAGCTTTACCGCCGTCAAGGTCAGCAAGATGCTCATAAACCGCGGCATGGACTCGGACATCGAGACGGGCCTGCGCCTAGAGATCTACGGCTGGGCACTCTGCTTTGCGCACGAGGACAGGAAGAACATGATGTCTGCCTTCCTCAACAAGGGCAAAAAGTAGAAGAACTAGACTACTATACGCGCGCCCTTGCTTGGCCCGCAGGCAAAGGTCTGGCACTTGATGCCGACCTCCATAAAGCCTGCTTCCATCGCTTTTATCACTTGTTTTCTTTTTGTTTTCCCCTTTAGAAATGCAATCACTGAAGGGCCGGCGCCGCTGATAGTCACCGCAAGCGCGCCTGCGGCAAACGCGTTCTTCCTTACGCTGTCATAGCCGGGTATCAGGTGCTTTCTTGCAGGCTCGACAATTACATCGTTGTCGATCCCGCGTGCGATCATCTCCACGTCGCCAAGTGCAAACCCTGCAACAAGGGTGCTTGCGCCAGATACGTTGTGCACCGCGCTTTTCAGAGGCACTTCTCTTGGAAGCACACTCCTTGCCACTTCTGTCTTTTTGGCCGGCACAGGAATTGCCGGCACGGCCACCACCATAAAGAGGTCTTTTGGTGGCTCGATGCGGATGAATCTGATTCCGTCCTGCCCGACGCTTGAGATTATGAATCCGCCGAGCACCGACGCCGAGACGTTGTCGTAGTGGCGTGTCCCCGCACTTGCCACCTCGCCTTCGGCCGCATACTCGACCAGCCTGTTCTTGTCTAATTTTAGTTTGTAAAGGCCGTCAAACGCAACAGCTGCTGCGGCTGCAGACGCGGCACTTGAGCCCATGCCGTACCCTGCCGGCACGCCCTTTTTCACCACTATATCAAGGTCATCAGTGATGGAAAAGTCCTGCGCCATCTTCTTGATGACAAGCCCTGCCGAGTTGGACTCGGGAACAGACGGTATTGCGCCGTCTGACATTTTTATCGTTATATTGCTGTCTTTTCCTGCCCTCTTTGTTATCGTGACCCTGTCGTACCGGGCGTCAAGAGCAAGGCCAAAGACATCGTAGCCGGGGCCAAGGTTTGCAGTAGACGAAGGCGCAACGGCCGTGCAGGATGATGACGGTTTCTTTTTCACGGCCATGCTATCCATCCTCTCCCTGATTAAGGGTTCGGGCAAGGGCGGCCGCCACGTTTACGAGCCCGTTCATGGTCGTGCTGGAAACTGCGACGAGGCCGGGAGCAAAGCCGGCGCGAGTCATGCTCCTTGACAGGTCTTTGCTCAAAAGTGAATACTCGGCGTCCTTTTCGCCGCTAAGTGCCGATTCCAGCGCCTGTGTAGAAGCCGCCCAGTCAAGTATGTCCTTCAGTCTTTCGATTACAAGATCGCGCTTGGTCAGCACGTTTATCTGCGCAGTTTTCAGGCGCAACTTTACCGCCGAGGCAAGGAGCGATATGGATACAAAGTTGATGGGCGAAGAGACGAGCGTGCCGTCAAATGCAAACACCGTTGCCTTGTTGTCCGCCTGAAGGTTTGAGATGAAATAGGGTCCGCTTGCCCGGAACGCAAACAGTTCTATCTGGCCCGGAGTGTCCACTATCAAGTAGTCGGGGTTTGCCTCGTCAACTTCTTGCTGGATCTCGTCAAGTCTGGTCGCCATCAGGTCGCTTGCCATGATGAGTGCGCCGTTGGGCCCAAGGCCATAGCTTTCCATGAGCGTGCCGATGTCGATGTAGTTGCGGATGTCAATGTCTGGCTCGTATGGAAGCGTGACTGCACCGGGGTCAAGGTTGAGGGTTGTCGGGTAGGCGCCTGTGTCTCTGTACCACTGCAACAGCCTTGAGGTCAAAAGCGACTTGCCAGAACCTGCAGTCCCGGTGACGAAAATGGCGTTTACCATCTTTTTCTCTCTTTGTAGAGTGGGCGCTTTACGAAGTATATATCTGCTTTACACATCATTTCTGTCATCAGCCAACAAAAAACTAGAATTCTAAAAGGCTTTTGACTTTGTCAAGCAGTTCGTCGTGGTTGTACGGCTTGGTGATGGGTAGGATCATCACGCTATCGTCGTGCATGGAGAAAATAAAAGTGTCAAGCATTTCGTAGCTGGTCATGACATACCCTGTCCTGCCAAACAGGTGGTCGCTTTCCTTTGTCATGCTCGCAAACACTTCTGCCCGCACGAACAACTTTTCAAGCTCCCTTGCTGGAGGGATTGGCACCCCCTGCCTGACATACCTGGCCTTCATCTCTCCCCTTGAAACGACCACTGCGGCCTGAATGTTGCCGTGAAGGGCGACGAGGGCCTTGCAAATACCGGCGTAATCCGCGGCTTGAAAATCACATCTGCCTGCTGGATTAATGTTTCTCACAGGGGATCGCGACTGCCATTCGTTATTATATATACCTCCAAAACGTACAAAAAACGGCGTTGAACTGGAGAATCGCTGCTATCCCGGCGAGCATCGTCCCATTTATCATAATGTTCCTGACTACCAAAGTCTCGCCGCAGGACATATTTGCGGTCGGCCTTGTTCCTTTCGTAGCCTCTGCAGTTGCCGCAGTTGCAAGGATAATGCTCCAGGCGTACAGGTTCAAGTATTTCGTGCGCAAGTTCATCGGCTACGATGTAAGCTCGCCCGGCAAGACCATGGCGGCAAGGCTTGCAGGCGAGTTTGTCACCTACACAACGCCTTCGTACGTGGGAGGCGAGTTTGTCAGGATAGCGTGGCTGTCAAAAAACGGCGTGCCAACAGGCAAGGCCGCGTGGGTGGCCACGATGGAGATAATTGCCGACGTGTTTGCGGTGACTATACTTGCCTTTGTCGCCGGCGCACTTGCCATCTCCCGGGGCGGGACTGCTATCGGAGTTACCGTGCTTGTAGTCGCCCTGCCGACGTTTGCGTTCTGGCTCATCCTGATACTCTACTCGGCAAAACGCAACCTGCAGGTCCCAAAGTTCATCGACAGGATTGCCCGGCGCTTTGCAAAGGACAAGGCAGACAAGTACATCACCCAGGCCAACAAGGCCCTTGACGACCTGTGCACCATGAGCCGGGAGAACTTTTCTTCAAGCAAGGTCATCAAGCCGTTTGCAATCGGCCTTGCACTGACCTTTGCGTCGTTTCTTGCGTACGGCATCTCGTTCATGGTCCTTGCCGACTCGGTCGGGGTGGGAATAGGGATGTTTGACTCGCTCATGGCAGTGGCGGCGTCAAACGCCATTGCAAACCTGCCTATTACCATAGGAGGTTCCGGCCTTGCAGAACTTGGCATCTGGGCCTACATCTCCAACCTCGCAAGCGTGCCAAACCTTGCCGCAATTGCCGCCGACTCGAAGCTCAGCGTAATCATCGCATGGAGGATAGCGACCTACCACGTGCCGCTTGTCATAATGTGGATCGCACTCATGAAGCTTGCAATAGGCAAAAGAGAAACGATGGTGCCTGCCGACGGCGAGAAGAAAAAAGAAGACTGACTAGTCCTCGTCGCCCTCGCCATCTTCGCCGGCTGATGACGATGACGGGGCAGGCATATCAGACTCGACGTCCATGAGCGCCAGCTCCTTCATCTCGAAATTGAATATGGCCTTCATGTCGAGGTTGAATTTCGTCTTTAGCAGTTCGGTGACCTTGTCGCTCAGGGGCGCGGTATAGACGTTTATCTTGAACTCGTAGACAAAACCCTTCATGAGGTCGTTTATCTTGACCTCCTTTGGCAGGCTGATTCCCTCGATGATGACCCTGCCATCGGGCATCGGCTCGTATACCTGTATGTCAAGCCTATAGTCTTTCTCGTATATCTCTAGTATGTATCCAGTCCTTGTCACGACCTCTGGCTTGCCAAACTGCGCCGACTTGATCTCGTCCTCTGCCCACTTGGGTAGCCCTTCCTCATTGCTCTGGGCCTCGGCGGTTTTTTTTGCTCTCGGCATTGTTGAATGCGTCGCATCTTGATGATTTAATGTTTTCCAATGCCGGCCGCTGATGCGCGCGTGTCTACAAAATATTACTACTTGGTTGTCTAATTATGACATTTCTATTTAACGTCGTTTTCCAAGGCTAGCAGACATGACGAGCTTCAGCAATAACTGGGTCAAGGACAATAAATCGACGATGTCTGAGAAGATAAAGGAAGGTCTCGGACCTCAACAACCACTGAAACCGAGGATCGAGTTCGCAAAGAACAAGATCCAGGCACAAAACCAGAAACTGGATACTATTCTTGAGAAACTCAAGGGCAAGGAAAAATCCTTGTTCAACCAGGTAGTTTCCGCGCTCCAGAGGCACGACACGCAAGCAGGCAAGATGGTCTCAAACGAGATTGCGCAAGTGAGAAAGACTATCAAGATGATCTCACAGCTCAAGATGGCGCTTGAGCAGATACAGATGCGCCTTGAGACGACCATCGACCTTGGCGACGTGATGGTGGCAATCGGCCCGGCAATGGGTGCTCTCACGAGAGTGAGGTCAGGCCTTGCAGGCGTGATGCCAGAAGTCGACAGGGAACTGGGCGAGATAAACGGCGTGTTCAGCGACATCATGATGAACGCTGGAAGCATGGGCAACACCTCGTTTGCCTTCGACGCATCAGGCGAAGAAGTCGACAGGATCCTTGCAGAGGCCGGCGCAGTCGCAGAGCAGAGGATGACCGAGAGCTTCCCGGATGTCCCGGTGGGCTCTGGCGCATCAAGGTCGTACGCAGGCGGAAACTCGCAGTAAGCGAGTTCCCTCCCCTTTTTCCTTTCTTTTCTTTTTCTAATTTTCTAAAAAATAATTAACTTTAGATTTTCTTGCATTGCAAGATGTAGTCAGACCAGGAGTAATAGTATATGCAACATTCCTTGTAGCACAAGTCGAGAATATCTTTTCGTTTCTACTCGAAAACAACTCGAATATGACTGTGCATGAGAAATAATACATTTATCAACAACACCAATACGCATATGGTTATGGGTAGTCTTCATGGCAAGACAGAAACTATAGCTTTTAGGCTGGATACCTCAATGATTGAAAGACTAAGAAATGAGGCAAAACAGAAGGAGATAAGCCTTAACGCTCTTGCCGGACAGATTTTCAAACAACACATAGACTGGCATTCTAATGCAGCAAAGGCGGGATTCTTGACGGTCAGAAGGGGACTGATAGTAAAACTGCTAGAATTGGCTACAGACAGCGAGCTAGTCAAGATAGCTGAATACATCGCCAAGAAAGAGACCAAGAATTTTGTCTTGATGCTAAGAAATGAGTACAATATAACGTCTGTTCTGGATGTGGTAGAAACCTGGATAAGGATAGCCGGCTATCCATATAGACATGAAGTGAACTACTCCAAGCATTTCTATACCATCCAACATGACATGGGGAAAAAGTGGTCGCTCTATATCTCAAACCAGTATCAGTTCATGTTTGAGGATTTTGGACTAAAGAAAGTAGATTTTGAAATTACTGACAGTGTGATCTCTTTCACTGTAGACACCGAGAACATGGTATGACTGTGCATACCATTTTTCTTATTTTTGCTTACCCAAGTCACTCGATTAATGAAGAGTTTCATACAGTTATTTCACACCTAGGGGATTTATTTCACAGTCAGAGACCGACCCGGTTCATGGGGATAAATGAATCTCTCGCCATGCCCACATGTGCACAAGTACTTTGGACTGCTATACTGTTCCCTCATAATCTTGCCACACAACGGACACATTGGGCCCTCTTCTTCGGGGACAGATTTCTTTCGATTCAGGCTTGAATTTGCGGTCATTCGCTAGATGTCACACACTCACCTTATGTACGGAAGTGGTCTTAGGCTTGTAGTACGCAAAGACTGCCTCGTATCCTTGACTCAAAATAACATCCTTGCGGATTTGTTGGATTTTCGACTTGGGGATATCAAACCTATAATGGTGGTGACCAAGAACAAGAATGCTCTTGTCGGCGTCTATTATCACATGACCGAGGAACTGGCCGTCTCGACTCTTTACCTTTCTACCAACTAACAATTTTGTGTGCAATTCCTTGGAGTTTGACCTGTCAGCCCTCTTTGACATCCTCGCCAATCCGGAAACGGGGAGGGCAGCTTCCCTGCTTTTCTTGTAGCGCCTCGCGATTTCATACAAAGGCAGCCCTATCAAAACCGTATCTTTTGTGCTTAGGATCTCTGATTTGAGTATATCATACCTGTCATCTCCCTCACCAAATACAACTATGACATTTGGTGTTTCTAATACTACCTGACCTATATGTGGGGTATCTAAACCACTAACCTCTCTAAATAGTAATTTCTCAGGGTAGACGATTTCTTGTCGCCTCCTATAAGTATGTAATTTCGATTATTCCCAAACTCCTTGGTGGCTGACATAATTTCGATTTCCAAGAATCTTCGCTGCAAATATCTTTGTCTTTTTGCTTCTTGCTCTAGTCCGGAGAAGGCAATTACAGCACGGACAGTGTTTGGAATCGGTCTTCAAATAGACTGTGCAAACCATGCACTTTTTCAGACCCTCTACATAAGGGCTAGTTGAGAATCCTATTTTCTTTGCTTGAATGGCTTTGCATAGCTCCTTACACTTCTTTCCCGGCATTCTTGATCACCAAGGTTCCTATAAGGTTCCATCGAAATTTTGCCATACAAACAGGCCAGAGCCATGGTGGATTCTGTCTATATGCATGGACAGTTTTATGCTATTTTCAAACCTGGATATACTATGTGGATATCGAGAACCTTGCGTATGTTTTCTCACGCTGCACAATGTCCTGTGCACTAGTTTTATGAGTGAGGTTTGCTCTGCAATACTCTGCAAACTTCAAGCTTAAGTCAATTTGTGACAGACCGGAACAAGAAGAACATGAAAGCTGCTGTTTATCGATCACATGGCAAAGATCCCAGACAAGTTGTAAGGATCGAAGATATTGATGTACCAAAACTAAAATCCAACGAAGTCCTTATAAAAGTTGAGGCTTCGGCCTATAACTACAACGACCTCTGGGGAATATGGGGAGAGCCTATCAAGATTCCGCTCCCTCATATCTCGGGATCCGATGTTGCAGGTACAGTGGTCGAAGTCGGGGATGAGGTTTCCAAGATAAAAAAGGGCGACCGGGTGGTTTCTCACCCTAACCTGACGTGTAGAGTATGCTACGAGTGCACGTCGGGCCGAGAATATGATTGCAAAGATCGGCTTGTATGGGGATTTCAAACCGGGCCGCTTTGGGGTGGATTTGCTCAGTACACCCACCTGCCAGAAGTAAATGCGGTCAAGCTACCAGATAATGTATCATTCAACGATGCTGCTGCCATTTCGATGGTTGGGATGACCGCATGGCACATGCTGGTAACAAGAGCAGGGATTAGGCCCGGCCAGACGGTATTGATAATGGGCGGAGGAAGTGGCATGGGAATAGCTGGCATACAGATTGCCAAGCTGTTCAATTGCGAAGTTATCGCTACTGCCGGTAACAAGGAGAAAATGGACAAGTGTATTGAGCTTGGTGCCGACTATGTCGTGAACCACCGCGAAGATGGCTGGCATAGGAAAGTGCGAGATATTACAAACAAGTTGGGAGTAGACGTAGTCTATGAACACATAGGCAAGACGGTATTTCCGCAGGAAATTGGACTTTTGAAGATGGGTGGTACTCTGGTTTCAACAGGCGCTACGACAGGATATGACTCGACAATCGATCTGAGATACCTTTTCTTCAGAGGCATAAACATCCTTGGAGCCACACAGGGGACAAGAGCTGGCCTAGAAGAGGTCATCAAATGGGTTAGCAAGGGCAAGATAAAGGCAGTCATTGACACGATCCTTCCCTTCAGCAATATGATAGAGGGTCATGTAAAGATGGCAGACTCGCAGCTGTTTGGGAAGATACTGACCACTCCTCAGAGGTTGTAGAGGTTGTCAGGCAATGACAGGTTTTAGATTTGGAACCGCAATAAACTGCATTGACGGGAGGACTCAGCAAGTTGTGATAGACTACATGAAACAGAGTTTTGGAGTTGATGGCGTGGACATGGTGACGTTTCCGGGCGCGGACGGAATGTTATCAAACTGGGAACGCTCGGAAGATTTAGCGCTCATAAAACAAGCGACTTCTATATCCACAGAAAGACATGGTTCAAAAGTGATAGCGGTGGTAGGACATCACGATTGTGCAGGCAATCCGGGAAACAAAGAACATCATTACGCGCACATAAGGAGGGCAGTTCAGGAAGTCCACTCGTGGAAGTTTCCAGTGCAAATCATCGGACTTTATGTCAACGATAAATGGAAAATCGAGGAGGTAAGATAATCATAATGACTCAGGACTATCTTGGAGTTAGGTTTTGTACCCGATTGTATGCTTCAGGATAGCTCATGTTATTGCATATTGCGGACATAGAAGTAGTCAAGCTTGAATCTTCGTGTCTGTGCAGCGGATTATGCAACGCTTTTGTTGCATTGGACGCTCGAAGGGAGCGATTTTCTCACATAATTATTACTTTACCGTCACTGACTTTGCCAGGTTCCTCGGATAGTCGGGATCGGCGTTCTTGGCAAGCGCGAGATAGTACGCGAGCATCTGTAGTGGTATCACTTCAACTATTGGATAGAATGCCTCTTCTGTCATGTGCGGTATTTCGACCCAGTGGTCATAGACCTCGCTCCCCGCGTCCGATATCCCGATGACGCTTGCGCCCCTTGCCTTTATCTCGTGTGCGTTGGAGAGCGAATCGTTGTAAGTTGCGTCGCGGGGGTTGAGGAGTATCACGAGCGTGTTTTTCTCCATCAGCGCAAGTGGCCCGTGCTTTAGCTCGCCGGCCGCCACGCCCTCTGCGTGCACGTACGCAAGCTCTTTCAGCTTTAGCGCGCCTTCAAGCGCTATGGGGTAGTGGGTCGACCTGCCAAGGAGGTAGATGTCGTTTACCTGCTCCATCTTGCTGGCCATCTTTTCGATGGCAAGCTGGCTTGACGCGATGACTTTTTCAACAGCCTTTACAAACTCGGCCTTTTCGCCGGCGGCAAGTGTGTCCGGCGCAAGACTTGATACAATGTTGTAGACAAGCGCAAGCTGGCCGGTAAAGCTCTTTGTAGCTGCCACTCCGATTTCCGGCCCGCAGTTGACCGACAGGAATGCGTCGCTTGCCCTTGCAAGCGAAGACGTGGTGACGTTTACAATGCCAAGTATCTTGGCGCCCTGCTTCTTGGCGATCTTGACTGACTCTAGGACGTCTGCAGTCTCGCCGCTCTGGGAAAACGCCACGAGCGCCGAGCCTTCGTCAAGACCCACAAGCCCGTCCTGCGCCTCACTTGACATGACAGTCTCGGCGCGAATCTTGGCATAGCGGGCAAGCATGTGCTTCATTATCAGAGCAGAATGATAGCTGGTGCCACTTCCGGTGATGTAGACGCTCTTTGCATCTGACAGGACCTTACAGAATTTTTCCATCATGGCCTCGTCCTGCCTCGCCGCGTTTGCGACCGTGACGCGCTGGTCGTTTATCTCCTTTAGAGTGTAGTGCGCGTACTTGCCCTTGTCGACCTCTCCAAGCTCCCAGGCGACCTGCGTTATCGGGTGGGCGACGGGGTTTCCGTCAAAATTGAAAATCTCCATCTTGCTTCCGTCGACAAGCACGATGTCATAGTTGTCAAGGAATATCGCCTTGTCCGTGTACTGTAAAAAGCCAAGCACGTCTGATGAGATGAAATAGCCGTCGTTTGCGACGCCGATGATGAGCGGCTCCTCGTACCTTGCGCCTGCAATCGTGCCGTCCTGGAAAACTGCTACAAAGGCGTACGTGCCCTTCAACCTCTTGCATGTAGCCGTAAGCGATCCCTTGATGCCCCTGTCCGCGTGTACTTCCAGAAGGTGGGCTATGACTTCGCTGTCCGTCTCACTTGAAAAGACGTGCCCTGTTTTAATGAGCTCTTCCTTTAGTTCCTTGTAGTTTTCAATGATGCCGTTGTGGACAACTGCAATGTTGTTCTTGCAGGCCGAGTGCGGGTGCGCGTTGCTGTCAGTCACGCCGCCGTGCGTGGCCCACCTTGTGTGCCCTATTCCTATCATGCCGGACATGGCGCTGATGTTGAGGCTCTTGCTGACCTCTGCCACCTTGCCGGTGCCTTTTTTCACCAGAATGTCGCCGTCCTTGAACGTGGCTACACCGACACTGTCATAGCCTCTGTACTCCATCCTCTTCAGGCTGTCAACTAGTATGGGTGCCGCGGACTGCTTGCCTTTGTAGCCGATGATTGAACACACGCATATCATTTCAATTAGGAGCTTAAAACGCTTATGAATAGAGTCTCTAACCGCTACAAAAAATGTTATAATTGTTTGTGCGTAAAACTGCCATTATTCATCAACAAAAGTTTATACCACTATAAAGAATTATATAATTCTATACAGCATATCTGTATCGCATTGGCACGCAAGTCGCTTGTTTCAGTTTCGGATTATGACGGCCAGGCATCGGCAAAGAAAATAACCGTGTTTAGAGACGTGGCGCAGATGCGCGTACTGTCAAATCCTGTGGCGTGGCGCATCATGGAACTCTTGTCAAAGGAGCCCATGTACCCCGCGCAGGTTGCAAAGGAGCTGCGCATACACGAGCAGAGCGCGTATTATTACATCCGGCGCCTCTTGCGCGCCGGCGCCGTAGAAGAGGCGGGAAGCAACCTTGTACGGGGTGGGACGGCTAGGCTGTACCAGGCGTCAAGCCCTGCGTTTGGGATAGAGCTTGACTGGGGCGAGACTGTGGTGGAAGCGCCCGGCGCCGGCCGCCATCGTGGCGCTCTGAGGTTCTTTGAAGGGTTTGTCCATGACGGCGTCTTTGACGGCCTCATCGTGGTCGGGGCGCCCGAGCCTCACGGCCAGTACAAGTCGTCTGCAAGGGACGGGCACTATGCCGTGCATCTTGCGTTCTTTCTTGGCAAGGTGTCAGGAGTCATGCCTGCAGAGTTTGCAGTCAAACTAGACGTTGACGCCAAGGCGGAAAAAGTTCTTTCTGGCAGCAACCTTGTGTCGATAGGCGGGCCGGGCACAAACATCGTGACTGCCGAGTTTAACCGGTATCTGCCGATACGCTTTGACGAGGAGAACTTTTGGTCCGGCCTTGTCGATGGCGCCGGCAGGCGGTACAGCCAGGACAACCACGGTCTGATTGCCAAGATAAAGAACCCTTATGACAACGGCAAGTCAAGCGTGATAGTTGTTGCAGGCGTCAGGTCAGCCGGCACGAAATCTGCGGTAATTGCACTGACAAACTATGGCGAGGAGATATTGAAAAGATATAAGAGCAAAGAAGACTGGGCCCTTGTCGTGCAGGGCTTTGACATGGACGCCGACGGAAAAATAGACCACGTGGATGTCGTAAGCAACAGCTAGGATGCTGGTGCTGCGCCGCCACCTTCGCCTGCTGCCTGTGCCGCCGGAAGCTCGACGTGGAGGAGTATCTTGGCCTCCTCATCCGTCTTGACGATGTAGCCTGGCCTGTTGATCTTTCGGTTGCCTATCGAGACGTGGCCGTGGCTCACTACCTGACGCGCCTGCGACGCAGACTTTGTCCCCATCCTCTTCATGACTATTGTCTGGAGCCTGCGCTCAAGCAGGTCTTCTACCTTTAGTCCGAGAATGTCATCAAGCGTCGCGCCCTCCTTTACAAGGCCGATCCTTGACAAAAAGTTAAGGAGTCTTTTTTCCTTCTCTGACCTTGCCTCCGTCGAGAGTGCAAGCAGTGCTCGCGCCTGGTTTCTGACCCTTGCCATCTCTGTCTGGGCCTTCCACAGCTCGCGCTTGTTTCTCAGGCCGTACGAACCCATGATATAAAGTTCAGCGTTAAGCTGGTCTGTAGTCCAGATTCTCCTTGGACGGTGGAACAGTTTCTTTTGCTTTCGTGGATCTCCCATTCATGACACCTCTCTATTGTTACTTTTTCGCCGGCTCCTTTGCGCCCGCTGCTGGCTTGGCTGCTGCCGGTGCCGCCGCTCCTCCTCCTGCTGCCGGTTTTGCGGCTCCAGCTGCCGGAGCTGCTGCGCCCGCTGCTGGCTTGGCTGCTGCCGGTGCTGCCGCTCCTCCTGCCGGCGCGGCTCCAGCTGCTGCCGGTGCTGCGCCTGGGACCATCTTGGTCTTCTTCACTCCGACTGCCCCGCCCTTTCTGCCTGTGGTCCTCGTGCGCTGGCCTCTCACTCTCAGGCCAAACATGTGCCTGTAGCCTCTCCAGCTCATGACCGTCTTTTCGCGGTCAACGTCGTTGCCAATTGCAAAATCAAGATCAGAAGTAATCAAGTGGTGCGTCGCGCCCGAGTCCATGTCCTTCTTGCGGTTCAGGTACCACTCTGGCACGCCGAACTTGGTCGGATTAGAGATTGCTTCTTCTATCTCGCGCAGCTCCTTCTCTGTCAGGAATCCTACGCGCATGTTTGGATTAACGTTCAGCGACTGCGTCAACACTTGAGCAAAATTGTAACCTACGCCTTTAATCTCGCTGATGGCCACAAGCAATTTCTTGCTGCCCTCAACGTCCTTTCCGGCGATTCTGAGTATGTGTTTGTACTCCGAAGCGGACAAATCATATTCACGGCGTACATTCGGCAATAAAAACCATGCTAGGCGTGCGGGCACAAAAACAATGCAATATTTACAACAAATGGCCGCTGCGCCTGTCTGCCCGTACTCTTTATTGAAGTTCAACGGCAATTTTGTAAAAATATTTTATTCTGCTGCGCGGTTTGATTCAGGTAAATCGTTATAAACTGAACACTCCCATACAAGTAGGAACGATGCCGTCAAAGAAAGAGGTTCCGCTTGCGCCAAGACTTGTAGTATCCAAGCGTGCCAAGACCGCGGAGGATCTGGAAAACGAGGAATACTTGCGCCAGCTGGAACTTGCAATAGAAAATCACTGATCAAGATAACATTGAATAACTGTAAATTTCAAGAGCCAGCCCGTAAAAGGCAGGTAATGTCCAGAGCTATCTTATAGTTCTGAATTGTTTTATAGTTCACTACCCGCATAACGACAGTGTCATGTACACTTGACGATCTCAAAACTGCCGCGTCTAGCGAAGGGGTAAACCTAATTCCCTTTTCAGACCTTCGCAAAGAAGCCACATCAATCGCTGATGATATAGCGCGCAGAAAGGAAGAGGTAGATACTAAGGGCAACGTACTGACAAGTCAGAAAGACAGCAAACTTTGGGATATAAAGCAGCTAAATGAAAAAATTGCAAACGAAGAAAAAGTAGAAGCAACTTTGCGCCGTCAAGACGACATTGATAAATGGAAAAAAGAGATTGAAGACCTTAATGGTAAAGTAAAGGACATCAACAGTCAATTGGACACGGTCCTAGATAGTGCAAGGCGACTCTATGACCTCCGTGTCTCGTTGCGAGAATGGTTTGATAAAGCTAAAAGATTGTTGTCCGACCTAAAGAGCAACCCCGAGCGGGCCTTGGGAAGTAATCCCTCTGATGAAAACAAGAAGGAGTTGGAACGCTGCGCCAATGAAATCATCAGCCGAATCGAAAGGGGTGAAAGCGGTCACAAAACAGCAGAGGATCAAGTTAAAAGACAGGTAGAGAAGCTCAAGGAAGCGCTCGACAAAACAGAATACAAATGATAATGAACACATGCATGTCAGGCAGGAATTCTCAATATCATTGAGTATCTTTAAATTTGCGAGGGACGAAAACAGCCCGTCTCACCAATGAGCAGCAGCAAGATAGAAGAAACAGTCCACCGTTCTTACACTTCAAAGCCGAAGTATTCCGAGATCATGCCCGGCGTACCAGAAGACTACAAGCAGCTAAAGACGCTTGGCGACCTTTTGAAGATCAACTACAAGCACGTAACAGTAGAGGAGCAACTGCGCGGCAACCTAGTTGCCAAGCTCAAAGCCGGCGAGCACCCGTACCCCGGCATCATCGGTTATGACGATGACGTTGTGCCGGCAGTAAACCGCGCCATACTCTCAGGCCACGACGTCCTGCTTGTGGGCCAGATCGGACAGGCCAAGACCAAGATAGCAGAGGCCATTGCCAAGAATCTGCTATCTCCCATCCCTGTCGTGCGCGGGACCGTCACAAACGACATACCGACCTCGATGCCTGAAGAGCACCTCGCCGCGCTGCTGGCAGAAAAAGAAGTCGTCAGGACCGTCCCCGAGTTTACGGTATCAAGAGAGTGCGAGGACATTATCCGCCAGGACAAGCTAGAAACAAAAATCGACTGGCTCTCTGGCGCAGACAGGTTCAAGTACATCCTTTCAACGCCTGATATTTCAGTAAAGGACCTCGTAGGGCAAATTGATGCTATCAAGATAGCGAAAAAGGGAGTCGAGCTGTACAGCATGGAGTCGTATTCGGCAGGCCAGCTCTTGCAGGCCCGCCACGGCATCCTCTGCATTGATGAACTTCCGGTGCTCGACCCAAGAAAGCAGGTGTCGCTTTTGAGTGTGCTTCAGGAGGGCAGGTTTACCACCGGCGCCTACCCCGTAGTGTTCAAGCCCGATGTCAAGATAATAGCCACTGCAAATCCGATTGACTATACCCACTCGGGCAAGATAATCGAGCCGTTGTTTGACAGGCTCAAGAGCCACGTCGACACGCATTACCCCAAGACGGTAAACGACGAGATGCTGATTATAACGCAGGAAACAAGGGTCGCAGATCCAAAGAACGTATTTCTTCCGGTCTTTATCGTAAAAGCAATTGCCAAGATAACGCAGGCGACTCGCGCCCACCACGACGTAAACCACGACAAGGGAGTCAGCGTCAGGATGGCGGTGCACTCGATGGAGATGATGATAGGGGAAGCCGAGCGCACGCGCTCTATCATCTATGGCATCAAGGCCGTTCCGCGCTTTTGCGACATACATTGCATACACCAGTCGTCCAAGTTTGAGCTTGCCGAGATGGAAGACACGCGTGAAAACCGCAGGAACGTGCTTGACTCTGTCATCGACGCCACGTTAAAGGAAGTGTCGCTAGAGTACGTGGACAAGATATCGCCGGATCAGATAGCCAAGATGAAGACCGAGTTTGCCAAGAACAAGGCGTTCCAGGTGTCGCAGGTCCTGCCAGGCGGCAAAAAGGCCGACACTTCTGATTACGAGTCGCAGCTCACAAAATTCCCGGCGCTCAAGGCGGCGGTCGCAGAGACCTTGTCTGCAATAAAGGACGAGCAAAAGCAGCTTGCCGAGCGGGCAAAACAGCTTGGCATCAGGACTGACAGCATCGCGCTTTCGGACCTTGACGGCGAGTTTACCGCTTCAGTCACAGAAGTGGTCCTTGAGGGCCTGCGCCACATCCAACCCCCGCTCCTTGACAAGAAGGACAACAGCTATGCCCTCGCCCAGTGATAAAGTACCACCGGGAAGCAAGAAATTCGTCTACTTTGCACTGGACGACGACAGCCAGAGCCAGCAGCAACAACAGCAGCAAGAAAAGGGTGGCTCGGAACTTCCAAAAGACGTTCTGGACAAACTGCTAAAGGCGATAGGCAGGGAGGCCCTGCGCGAAAAGACGCCTTCCTTGCAAGAGCTTGAGCAGAGCCTGCAGAACGCCATGTCGCAGCAGATGTCAAGCGAGCAACAAGGTCAACAGCAGGAAAAAGAGCAACAGCAGCAGAGCTCGCAGTCGGGCAGCCAGGTACAAGACGGCGACGGGATGCCGCTTGTGCGCCAGCTCATACAAAAAGGCTACCTGAAGGACTCGCCCAAGTGGCTTTCAAGCAAGGGCTTTGTCAACATCGGCGGCAGGATACTGAGCGACGTGATGAAGGCGCTCAAAGCCGGCGAGTACGGGATGCACGAGACGCACGACTATGGGCAAGGATCGATAGTGCTTGACACGAGCAAAAAGTACGAGCCCGGCGACGACATCCGGCTCTTAAACGTGCCAAAATCGTTGCTGAACACCATCCAGCGCTCGTTCAAGGACGGCAAGGAAGTAAAGCTTCCCCTGCAAATAGACATGGAGGACTTTGAAGAATATGAAACGATGCAGGACGTGCGCGTGGCAATAGTCTACTGCATCGACCTTTCGTCTACCATGCGCTATTCCACGATGTATGGCGACATGAGCAGGATAGAGGCGGCAAAACGCGCACTGTGGAGTTTGTATCTCTTGAACCGCAAGTTCTTTCCCTCCGACTCTGTGTACATTGTAGGCTTTGGGGCGCTTGCGTCAAAGGTCCTGCCGCAGGACATCCCGTACCTGAAAACGTTTGAGCCCGGCTCTGACTTTTTGCACTATACAAACTACCAGGCGGCATTTCGGCTTGCAAGCAAGATCCTGCAAAAAGACGGCGCAGAAAACAAGCGCATCGTGCTTGTCACAGACGGCCACCCAAGCGCGTGCTTTATCGACGACAAGAGCGAGCAGGACAAGATTCTGTCGCAGAGGCCGTACTCGCACTTTTACACGCCTGACAAGGACACCCTTGACACGGTCAAGGCAAACCAGAGCATGAACCTTGACGTTGCGTCCGGTGAGCTGGTATATCTGTGCTACCGCTACAGGCAGGTGGACCAGTACATCGGCGAGCGCACCATAGTGGAGGCGAAAAAGTGCCACTCTATGAAGATAGACATTGACACCATCATGATAAGCGAAGAAGACTCGCTGCTTGGCTACGTAAATGAAATGGAAAAGTACGTGAAGGGCAGGTCGTACTACATCAATCCTGCTGAAATTGATAAAGTGCTTCTGACAGACTATTTGAGCAACAAAAAGCAGCAGACTATCCGGAGCCATTCATACTAAACTCATTGTATGAAATATACGCGCCAAACTTTAAAACCTCTTTCAAGCAGGTTCTCGACAGCCAAAGTTTAGCACGTATCCTATTCAAGCTCGGGGAGATCACTCTTCCCCAGAAGAGAAACATGCGCTACACGGAATAAGCCCAAGATTGAGAAGAATTTTTACTTCTTAAAAATATAACGAAGCTACTATCGAGATTATAATAATTGTACATTGACAGCCCAAGATACTGGTAATTAGCTTACCTTGGTTCTTTCTATAAAATACCTATATAGTGCCGTGTATATGGCAATGTGGTATGCAATTGCCACTCTGGGCAAAAGAGGAGAATTCTGATGTTCTATAAGGTATCTGTCCAATTCTAATGGGAATCATTGTATTTTCTGTCTTCGCCAGCGCTAATTCTAGTTTGGCATTTGCGGTGCCTACTGCGAATCCTGATCCAGAATCCCTCGTCGAATCAAAAGTAGCGATCGAAAGATCTTTTTCCACACCACTGCTTAGGTTTAACGGCGAAACTGCCGCACAATTAATGCAGAAGATAACCTGGTTTCCAAATGGGACAACCGCGTTATCTGATGACCAAGGCAGCCAATTTACATTCACATTGGATCTCGCCGACTCTTCATTTGTACTCTTAAGCAATAGCACAATGATTGATCAGAAAGTGCTTGGAAAAGATCACCAATATGATATAGTGTGGAAGCCCCTTAGAAATTCTGATGGTGCGATAACCAAATACAAGTTTGATATCGTCGGAACCAGCGCTAACGGCCATACAATCAAGTTGCTGCTAAGCCCACAGCAAGAAATCACGGTCAATGACGATAGCTTCCTATCGCTCTCCAAGAATTATAATTCAAACTCGACTTCTCTGTTTGGTGTTGGACTTGACTGGTCGGATGCTACTTCCGCAGGGCAGCCGATTGCGTATGACAGCGAAGAGAGGACAATAAACATCCCCGTTGGTAAATCCTACTTTATCGATCCTACTACTATCTCAACGATAACAGCGGTACTTTCGCCGGGTTCGTCAGATTATTATGAAGGCGAAAGGCGTGAGGTGCGGATTGGAAACGTCCTCTTCATGTTCTACTTTGATGGTTCCAATATAGTGTATAGATCTTCTTTGGACTTTGGCGCGACATGGAGTAGCGCGACCTCTTCAGGCTCAGGAGTCATCAACGGCGATGTCCACAGATATACCGTAACGACAGAAAACGTTACAGGCACAAATTACGTCACTCTTCTTTATTTCAAGACCTCCGGTTCCAACACAAACTTTTACGGGAAGAGGGGGACTGTTGGTTTGAACACTATCACATGGAACAACGAAACCTCCATGTTCTCTGCGCCAAACTTTGCCTCCTGCGGAACGAGCGTATGCGCTGCCAGCGTAGGAGCTGTCGACACAAGCGGCATCATGTATGCCGCGTTTAGGTGGATTCCTTCGGGAGCTTCGTCTTACCAGTATCAGATAATGAAATCCGCCAATGGCGGATTAGGATGGAATACGTCGCTTAGCCAGATACCCGCTGACGTAGGGACTCGTATTGAGATGTTCTTGACGCCACTTGCGTCCGGAAAGATGCTTTTTGGATACATGCGGTATACTACTGATGACATAAAATACAGACTATGGGACGGCACTGGATGGTCCGCAGAGAATACAGTTGGCAATATAGGCTCAACGGCTAATACCATCAAGCACGTGTCGGCCGATAGTGATGGAGTCAAAAAGGCTTATGTCGCTTACCTTACCGGTGGCAACTCAGGTTCGATAAAGATAGCGAAATGGGGAAACGACGGTTCTTGGCTAGGTAACGAGACAGCCGATAGTACGCTGTCGCACACACTTCCATCAATCACCATAACAAACGATGGAGTAATTCATGTCTATAGTCTCTCTGGAAACAAGGTTTACGACACAACAAAGATCCTTAATTCTTGGCAAACCCCTACAAATCCATTCGGGACAACCTTCACGTCTCCGGCACAGCTTACCTCCGGCTCAGGCTATCCTATGGCCTTGTGGATAGAAGGTTCATCATCGCCATTTAACCTAAGGTTTGACAGGACTGATTGGGATGTGGATCGGGACGGAATATACAACAACTGGGAGGTCAATGGGATCGATTCAAACTGGGACGGAACCGTAGACTTTTTACCCTCCTCAAGTCAGGCCCACAAAGACATTTTTGTAGAGATCGACTATATGCAAAATCACCAACCAGATTCCGGCGCGATAAATAATGTGACTAACGCATTTGCTAACGCCCCAATCACCAATCCCGATAGTACCACTGGCATCACATTGCATCTAAACCTGGATGAACAAGTTACCCATAGTGATACAACATCTTGGCCGACTGGATTCAATTCGATTAAGCCAACGCATTTCGGTACGGCAACCGAGCGGGCAGCAGCCAATCATGACAATATTCTTAATGCGAAGAAGAAAATCTACCACTATAATTTGTGGGTACATAGCATTACTCTTAACGGTCCGAGTGGGGTCGGAGAGCTACTTGGCAATGACTTCATGGTCTCGATGGGAAGCTATAATGCTTCAAATCCAAGCCAAGACCTTGCGGGAAGCAGGGAGCACCAAGCTGGCACGTTAATGCACGAGCTAGGCCATAACCTAGGGCTTCATCACGGTGGGGGCGTCGATATCAATTGCAAGCCTAATTACCTGAGCGTGATGAACTATGCTTTCCAGCTGCCGACATTTGTTTCTGATAGGCCACTCGATTATTCCAGATCCCAATTGTTAACACTCGACGAAATTAATCTCGATGAACTCGATGGAGTATCTGCAAGCACTCCATCAGGCTTAAAAACAGTTTATGGCAAGCCTGGTGACTTTCCGGTAGTTAGTGACCCTGTACCTACGGGTCAGGGGATCGACTGGAATCGCGACGAGTTTCTTGGTGATGATGGTGTGGAACAAAGCATCAACTTTTTCGATATTCCCGATTGCGATAGCTTAGATCTTACATCATTGACTGGATATAATGATTGGGCAAATGTCCAGCTCGCATTCACTTCATCCGGAACATATGCCAATGGTACAAGCGTAAAAGTAGTCGACAACGAGATGACAAGGGAAATAGTCCAGAAGATGCAGCTGATGACGCTTGATACGATTGACCATTTACTGCAGAATGCGAATGCTACATCATTCCGTGATACTAATGATGCTGCCGCCGAGAAGAAAACTCTTCATGATGTCCTTGATAATCCGGTTTCTGGCGCAAAAGCCGCTGTTCGCCAAGATAATTATGGGAAGGTTGTAGCTATACTAGAGAGAATTCGCGCAAAACTTGACGCCTCAGTCGGAGGTGACCCACACGATGATATGATTGTTAACCAGAAAGAGCAGACGCGCATCCTGCAGCAGTTAGACAATGTCATAACTTCTTTCAAAAAAGCATGGCAATAACTACGGGTACAGCCATCTAGAATGAGGATTCAACATCCTTTAATATCTAGTTGACGCCTCAGGATCGTTGCGAGTCGCTCTTGCGACTGTGTTCGGCATCTTGTTGTTTGCTCTTCTGTCAGGAGTACGACCTTCTTTCGGTCAGCAGCAGGATGATGATCAGAATTTTGCAAATATATCAGCTGAGCGGGTCATATCTCTTGGGCACACTTTTAGTGCTCTAGATATTGGAATAGACCTATCTGGACAGATCCTCTTCTTAACAGACCGCAGTAATAGAACACTAGTACTTTATGACTTAGAAAACAATGTCACGAAGAGCATAGACGTAGAGCATTATACATCTATGGTTGCGGTCGATTCAGCAACCAAGAAGGCATATGTCACGAACGGATGCGACTGTCCTGCGGCACATGACGTGACTGTAATAGATTATTCTAAAGGAGTCGGATCTGCTAAGGTGGAAGCCACTATCACAAACGTGAGCAAAAGAGCATCGCCAATCGCGATCAACGATGACACCGGCAAGATATATGTCGGCTCCAGTTCAAACGCCCTGACTGTGATAGATGGCACTACAAACAAAGTTGTCGGCACGATAGGAGAGGGAAGGATCAATGTTTCGGGAATAGACATCAACCCAAAAACCAATCAAGTCTATGTAATTGACAATAGTACAACATTGTACAAGATAGATGGCGCAACAAACAAAATTCTTGGCAATATTATGATCGGACTTCCTTCTTCAGCTCCTAAAGAAGGAGGCAACGAAGGAGATAGTAGTAAAGGCAGATTAATTCCGACGGCAATTGCGGTTAATCCAAACACGAATGTAGTATATGTCATCAATCAGAAAGTGCCCAAGCCTATTCCACTCGGAGAAGAAGCGCCTTTGTTTAATACTGCATACCTGGTTGCAGTAAACGGCACGTCCAATACCATAATTAACCCTAACATCGCCACTCTGAATAGTATTGATTTCGACATAGCAGTAAACAATGATACGAATACAGTATATGTGCTAGGTCTTCGCAACACCGGACTCATTAAAGTTGATGGTACTACAAACAGTGTATCTCTCGAGCAGGATTTCTCTGATCTGAAGGATTCCTTTCGTCACGTTGTAGTTGATGAAAGTACGAACAAATTCTATCTGTCAGGCCGGACTGGTATCTTTGAAGTGTCAGAGAATAACAACAAGGCAAACGCACCAGAGTTTCGTGACTTTGTCATGCTAATACCCGCGCTTGCAATCGCAGCGGCGGTGATAACTACGCGTTTACTAAGAGAGTTCTAGCTTGATTAATGCTGAGTTGGATATACAATAAGACGGCCGATAGATTTGCGCGGGAAGCCTGCCTCGGAGTCTGACCTCTAGGCGCTATTACTTTTACATAAGCGGGCCAGTCGACAGCGAATTTTTATAAAGCCCGGCCAATAGACAATTAACTAAAAACAGGTATTCTCATTTGGCATCCGATTTTTGGTTAACTCATTTACCTTTTAGTTTGAACCATCTGGCGATCACTAAACTTAATATAATGAGATGAATTTGCTTTGTCTACGCAACGAAACATGCTGGCTGTTTTTGATGTAGAAGGCGTTCTACTCGACGCCGAATATCTTCCCGTCCTCGCCTCGATTATGGGACCTGAAAAGGAAAAGGAGATCTGGGACATTACCAAGGCCGGCATCCGCGGCGAGATAAACTGGGAGGAAGGCCTTGTCAGGCGCGTCCATGCCCTGCGCGGCATCGACCATGACAAGGCAAAAGAGATCGCCGAAAACCTGCCCATAATGCCCGGAGCAAAAGAGCTGTGCAGCGCGCTAAAGAACGCGGGATGGAGAATGATTGCTGTCTCTGGCGGCTTTACCATAATCACCGACAGACTGAAGCATGACCTTGGCATTGACAAGATATTCTCAAACGAACTGATATTCAAGAACAACAAGCTTGAAGACGTAAAACTAAACGTCACGTCGGACAAGGCGGCCGCCATCAAGTCCACGGTACAGGAATGGGGCGTGCGCAGGGACGACATCGTGGTGGTAGTCGACGGCGCAAACGACCTGAAGCTGTTCGCGCTTGCAGGCTATACCGTCGGCTTTTGCCCGGTGGAGATAGTGAAGGAAAGGGCCGACGACACCATCGAGCGACGCGACCTGAGCCTGCTTTTGCACTTGCTGGAGAAAAAGTACGGCAAGGCCGTGCTTGCCACAACAAGCAAATAGTAACTTTGCATGTTTATATCGCAACTTCATGCAATTGATGAACGTTGGAAAAAAGAAGGCGCGTTTCATCCGGCACAAAGTGGGAATCTGCAGTAGGGTATTCCCGGGCAGTTCGCGCAGGCTCTGTGGTACACGTTTCGGGAACGACAGCGACTGACGAAGAGGGAAACATTGTCGGCATCGGCGATCCGTACGTGCAGGCCGTGCAGGCCATAATGAACATCGAGTCCGCGCTCTTGCAGCTTGGATCAAGCCTGGAGGAGGTAGTAAGGACGCGGATATACGTAAAAAACATCGGCGACTGGGAAAAGATAGGCGCGGCTCATGCCAAGTTCTTTGACAAGACGCGGCCTGCAACATCGATGGTTGAGGTCAGCCGGTTCATCGACCCCGACATCCTTGTCGAGATAGAGGCAGAAGCAATCTCTGGCCAATGATAATAATCGGCTAGTTTTTGTAACCCGTAATATCATCCTCATCTATCTGCGTTGCCTGCAATAATAACAGTCATCCCTGTCAAAGTCAATGGCGACATTGCACCCAAGAGCGACCTTGGCTCGACAATCCTTGAATCGCTTGGCGCAAATGGCATAGAGCTGCAGGACGGCGACATCTTGGTAGTCGCGCAAAAAGCCGTATCAAAGGCGGAGGGGCGCATCATCGACCTGGCAAAGGTCAAGCCGTCAAGGAAAGCAATCCGTCTTGCCAAGGAGCTGCATAAAGACCCCCGGATAGTGCAGCTGATACTGGACGAGGCAAGGGAAATAGTGACTATAAAAAACGGCATCATTATCACAGAGACAAGGCACGGCTTTATCTGCGCCAATTCGGGAGTTGACCAGAGCAACCTTGCCAGAGACAATGCCGCCATACTGCTTCCGGCCAACCCGGACTCTTCTGCAAGGAGGCTGCGCGAGTTTGTCAAAAAGCAACAAAACAGGAATGTTGCCGTGGTAATAACCGATACTTTTGGCAGGCCGTTTCGGGAAGGCCAGACAAACATCGCAGTTGGGGTTGCCGGCATCAAGCCCATCAAGAACTATATCGGAAAAAAAGACATGTTTGGCAGGAAACTGCGCGTGACTGAAATCGCAGTCGCAGACGAAATAGCGTCGGCGGCAGAGCTTACAATGGGAAAATCCGCCGGCATCCCTGTTGTACTGGTGCGCGGCTATGAATTCGAGCATGTCAGCAGGGCATCCGTAAAAGACCTGTTGCGGCCAAAAAAGCAGGATATTTTCCGGCACACAGGCAATCGTTAAGTACGTCTGAAACAAAAAATTGCAACCCGGATGAGCAGCGACAAATGTTTTACACAAGAATCAGGCAAACACGTGCACGTACGCGCTTTTTACTTTCCTGTTTGCTTTGGAACTTCTAGATCTACAAACTTTATCAGTTCATCGTTTGCCTTTTCCTTTTCTTCGATGTTTAATCCGTGCCCGCTATTCTCAAACCTGACCAATCTTGAGCCTTCTATTCCCCTGTTCATTACATTTGCAAGATCAAAAGGACAGATCTTGTCGTTAACGCCGTGAAATATTGCCACTGGCAACTTTCTTTCGCTGATTTTCCGCATGTCATCACGGAGATCCGCATCACGCAGCTCTTCCAGACACTTTACTGTGGCGTACGGCGATGCCTGCATGTTTATTGCAAACAGCCAGTTCCTAGTCTCTTGGCTTTGGGAGTCTTCGCTGCGAAAAAAGATCTTGATAAAATCGTGGACCATCTTTGCCCTGTCGTTTAAAGACTGCGCGATAAGGCTGTCGCAGTCTGACTTGTCAAGGCCGTATGGAAAGTCCTCCCTTTTTGTAAAACATGGAGCGGCCGCGCCCATGAATATAACTTTTGAAATTCGGCCAGAAGAAAGGTACTTGGCGGCATGGTGCATTGCTATTGCGCCTCCCATCGAGAACCCAACTAGCGTTACGCCATGCAAATCAAGCGCAGTCATTACATCCTCAATATCGTCCGCAAATGTATCGTAAGTGTATTCTCCATACCATGGCTTGTCCGACCTTCCAAAGCCTCTGAGGTCCATGCCAATGCAGCGATATCCTTTCTTTTGCAACTGCATGAATTGATATTCAAACATCCCGTGGCTCGGCCATCCGTGGATAAACACTATCGTGGGTTTGCCGCCTGTTCCTTTCCGCGTGTCTTCCACGTAAAGCGATACCTCGTCGTTGACCTTGACCAGGGACATGCCAAGAAGAGTGCGTGTGTGTAAATTAATGGGTTTTGCAAATTAATTCAGGTGGATTGTCAGGTGGCAAAAATAATGATGCTTCTGCAGCGATTTTCATTTTTTCGATGTATTATGCTGTGCAAATCTATCATTTTTTCAACACAAAACCTGTAGTTAGGAAAAGCCAAGGCTTTTCCAAAAACACTTAATATAACGCTGTTGTCAAGTATTCCTGTTCATTAGTATATGAGTACCAGCAGTAGTAGCAGCCCAACAAAGTCAATTGACGTGAGGGGACTTTACTGCCCCGAGCCTGTCTTCCGGACAAAGATGGAAATTGAGCGCCTGTCAATCGGCGATGTCTTGAAAATAGTCGCCGACGACCCGGAATCCGAGGAAGACATTTCAAGGTGGGTCAAGCGCAACGGCCACGAGCTTTTGGCCATCAACAAGACCCAGAAGGACCTGGAGTTCATAATCAAAAAGGCGAAATAGGAAAAATGACAACAACCGCAGCAGTTGCAAGCCCGGACGTTGTGCAGCGCATCGGCCAGACTCCACTTGTAGAGCTAAAATCGTTTTCAACAAAGAACGTCAAGATGTACGCAAAACTTGAATGGCACAACCCGTTTGGCTCTGTCAAGGACCGCGCCGCATACTGGATGATAAAGGACGCTGAAAAGCGCGGCATCTTGAAAAAAGACAAAAGCATAATCATCGAGCCAACGTCCGGCAACACCGGCATTGCACTTACCGGCATCGCAACTGCGCTTGGCTACAAGGTGGAAATAGTAATCCCAGAAAAGGTAAGCGAGGAGACGAAAAACATCCTGCGGCACCTTGGCGCGACCCTGCACGAGACCTCTGACGACCTGTGCCCAAGGGTAGGCGCAGGCACCGACCAGAGCATCGCACTTGCCAAGGCAATTTCCAAGCCAAGGCCTGACATTTACTACATGCCAAACCAGTACGAGAACGATGCCAACTTTCTTGCCCACTATGAAAGCACGGGGCCTGAAATCTGGAAGCAGACAAACGGCGCCATCACCCATTTTCTGACAGGCTGCGGCACCGGCGGTACGATAACTGGCACGGCGACGTACCTGAAGGAAAAGAACAAGAGCGTCAAGGTAGTGGCAGTGCAGGCGCAAAAGAACCACCTGTTACAAGGACTGAGGAACTTTGAAGAGTCGGCAATGCCTGACCTGTTCAAAAAGCGCCAGTCGGTGGTGGACGAGTGGTTCACCGCGACAAACAAGGGCTCGTTTGATGCGGCAAGGCTGCTTGCGGAAAAAGAGGGACTCCTTGTGGGGCCTTCGTCTGGCTCTGTCATGGAGTCAATGCTTGCAACCGCGCAAAAGATGGACTCGGGCGTGCTCGTAGGGATATTTGCAGACGACGGCCGCAAGTTCAAGAGCCTCTACGTGCGCGAAGGCGTCTTTGCCGAGCAGGAGTATGACCGTGCCCTGAAAAACGCCAGGCACATGTCGAGCCTGGCCTACAGCCTCTAAACTGAACTAGAGTATTCTTCTAGTGGATACAAACATAAGCTCAATAGGCTGAATCAACAAGCAACGTGTGATGCGCCATTCCCTGACAGCAATGGCTCTGTCAGCAGCATTGGTGGCGTTTCTTGTTTTTGCAGGGATGCTTCAAAACGTCTTTGCGCCTATTCCGCTCATTGAACAACTTCAAGGATACCTTGATCCTGAGACAAAACTGTACGTGGGCATGGGCGAAATCGTCAACTATTCTGCAGACAGCTATCCTATGGGAAACGTAAAACTGGACCTAGAGTTTCAGGGCGACAATGGCCGCGTGCATTATTCAGAGCCGACCGTAACCAACCTGCTTCCTGTCAAAGGTGGCTTTAGCATCCCGCCGGGGATGGCTCTGCCGTTTGTCATAGTCTTGAATGATACCAGTCTTTCTTCCAAGGTAAAGTCAATCGAAGACGTAGCTTCTCAAACAGGAAGCGGCACATGGAAGCCTGCCGACTTGGTGGTTACGCCCGGCCAAATCCATTCAATATCTGAAAGCGAGTTTGACGGAGTGAAATACAAGACGTGGGCCATAGAGGGAACAATACTCAACAATTACACCCAGCCTACCACACACGTCTACGTTGTGGCTGGCATACACGAAGGCTACAGGCTGGTTGGAGTTGCAGGCTACTCGCAAAAGGACAAGCAGCCACTCACGCTAGGTGGGATGGAGAAAAAGAATTTCACACTGTATGCGACGATGCCGGCAAACGTCAATCCAGACCGCGTCAACTTTCTCGCCGAATCTGACGATTCTTCAATGATGCGGGACAATTACCTGCCAATCCTGTCAAAGTACAGCGTTAATGGCGTGCCTGTAGGCTCTGTCGATAATGTTATCATCGATAACAAAACTGTCACTTTTACCGCTGAACTTTCAAACTTTGCAAGAAAGGACGTGGATTTTGATGTGGTGTTTCAGGTGCTAAAGGTGCCGTTTAGCGGGCAGTATGGCAACACAATAAACGATGACTTGCTTTTGCAGCAAAGCACCACCGCAGACCTGCAAGTCCTTCACTCGTCAATAAACGCGCTAGGTACTGCCACGGTTGACTATTCATGGACGGCTGACTCAGGCGGCTACTATGCGTACGCGATTTATGTTGTAAATGACTTGGACTCGCCAAAGATGCTTTCGAAACCTTTCATGTACAAGGTGTCCGGCTATCCTCCGCGCTTTTTGGCAAGCGACATGCTGCACGTGAAATAAAAGTTGAATTACTTTTTCTTGTTGTTGCTGTGCCTTTTTTCAGAAAGCCACCTTTCGACGTCGATTGCGGCCATGCAGCCAAATCCTGCGGCAGTGACTGCCTGCCTGTAGCGGTGGTCGTGGACGTCGCCTGCTGCAAACACGCCCTCGACGCTTGTCCTTGTATTTTCCTTGAGAACCATATAGCCCTTGTCGTCAAGCTCCACCTGGTCCTTAAATATCGACGTGTTGGGCTCATGGCCGATAGCAACAAAGAGGCCTCCTGCCTTGACCGTCGTCTCTTTGCCCGTTTTCAGGTTCTTTAGCGATACCGTGGCGACCTTTTTGTCGCCCTTGATGTCGGTGACGACGTTGTTCCACAGGAACTCGATCTTGGGGTTCTCCTTTGCCTTTTCCTGCATTATCGCGCTTGCGCGCAGGGTATCGCGCCTGTGCACGAGTTTTACAGACTTGCCAAACTTTGTCAGAAACGTTGCCTCCTCCACTGCAGTGTCTCCGCCGCCAACGACCACAATGTCCTCGCCCTTGAAGAATGGACCGTCGCACGTTGCGCAGTACGAAACGCCCCTGCCTCCAAACTGCTGCTCTGCAGGTATGCCGAGTTTCCTGGGCGACGCGCCGGTGCAGATAATGACTGCGTCAGAGTCGTACGTTTCAGAGTGGGTGGTTATCTTGAATGGCCTCTGCTTGAAATCGACCTGCGTGACTTCGTCGTCTATGATTACTGCGCCAAAGCGCTCGGCCTGCTGGCGCATGTTCATCATAAGCTCCGGCCCGAATATGCCGCTTGGAAATCCGGGATAGTTCTCGACCTCGCTTGTGGTCATCAGCTGGCCGCCAGGGAGCGTGCCGGAGATTACAAGGACTGAAAGTTTTGCGCGGGAGGTGTAAACGCCGGCCGTATAGCCTGCGGGACCCGAGCCAATTATAATGACGTCGTAATGCTTTTGAATGGTTTCGGCCAAACTGGTCAGGCTGATTTTCGGTTGACCTCTTAATAATCCGTTCGGAGGGTGGTTTTGTATTATTGTTGTTAGATTATTTGCATTAAACATCTAAAAAACCTGAAGAATTTATATCGACAACTAGACACGGTCAAATCATTCCTTTTGCAGCAAGCCGGCGGTTGAATTTATTGGCAAGCGACCTGTGTTTTAGACAGAGCATTGGATTTTCCACCTGCGTGCGTATCAGATCTTCCTGCCAGTGGGCGTTGTACAGCCTGCAGGCGTCGCTTTCGCAGAAAGGCTCGCCGTCGGCGACAAAGAAAAACAGCGCCTGAAGCACATAGCCTGCAGCGACTTCTGTCATCCTCTTGTCGCCATAGTCGATGAACCTGCCTGCAAGTTTTTTCTTTAGCGAATTGATGTCAGCACCGAACTGAGAAATGTAAAACTCCCTTGGCTTGGCAGGCGCTTCCACGATGCCCGTGGTCGAAATTATCGACGGCGTCCCGCATATCACCGCCCTTGCGTGGTAGCGCCAGTCATCTTCTGAAAACGTGCACGTCAAAAGGTCTGTGAATATTATGTGAACATCTGTCTGAAACGCCGGCGCAAGAATGCGCTGGAGCTCAAAGCCGTCGTACAACGCCGTCGGCCTGCCGTACAGGTCGAAATCCTGGTGCTCTTTTGGCTGGCGCTCAAACGGCTGTTTTATTTCAGAAACCCTTGCGCGCTCGATGTCTATTCTGTGATGCTCAAAGAAGAACGGCTTGCAAACGTCAAGAATGCAGTTTGTAAAGACCTGCGCCACGTCACTGATTATCCTGTCAAGATCAATTCCTGATGATGAAGAGGGCTCGGGGTAAAAGTGGACGCGGTGGAAATCCAACAAAAAGAAAAGAGGAGAATCGGTATTTTACTTTGTCTTGATCTTGGGCAGGTTTTATTATTATCACTTGGATGATACTGAGAGTTGTTTTGCCCTGTCAATAGAAAGCATGAGTAATAAGGCAAGTCTTGACTCCGTAAAATAATGTCGCTCCGCGTGAGAAATACAGGTGTTTATATGGCAGACCTTCCTACTGTAAGATAGTCATCCCGTTATAGTATTGCAAGTTTCAACACTCTGTTCTGTTTGCAATCGCAACAGTCTGGTTTCAGACCAAGAATCTGGCGAAGTTGTCTGTAGTAACTGCGGTCTGGTATTGTCAGATAAGGCGTCAGAAACCCGCGCAGAATGGCGCGACTTTGGCTCAGAGTCGGAAAAGAGGATCCGGACAGGTAGACACACTTCACTGGCAAGACATGATATGGGATTATCCACAACCATTGGCAAGACAAACAGGGATGCAAGCGGAAGGCTCATTGATGCGGAAAATCGCCATATGATTGACAGACTGAGAGTGTGGGACCATCGGATACAACTCGGTGCACCTTCTGAAAGAGGTCTGACAAAGGCTTTCGACGAACTGAACCGGACACGGGTAAAGCTGAGTCTATCAGAGACGATGGTAGAAAAAGCAGCTTATCTTTACAGAAAGGCCTATGAGAGGAAGCTGGTACGGGGAAGGAGCATCTCTTCACTCCTTGGGGCGTGCATTTACTTGGCGTGTAGAGAACTGGATACACCTATAACGCTCAAGGATATCACCGCTGCCGGCAATATCAAACGACGGGATGTTTCGCGGAGTTATAGGCTCTTACTTACTGAACTTGACATCAAAGTCCCACTGGTTGATCCGATGAGGTGCGTTGCCAAGATAGCAAACAAGGCGCAGCTAAACGAGAGGATTCTCAGACAGGCATTATCTCTTATGCGCGACGTTGCTGGAACCGGGGTGCAGGTTGGTAAGGCGCCAATGTGCTTTGCCGCAACAGTCCTTTACATTGCCTGCAGAAAAAGCGGCAGCAACATAACGCAGAGAAACATTGCTGAAGCAGCTGGAGTGACTGAAGTCAGCATCAGAAACAGGGTAAGAGAATTCACAAAAGGGCTTGATTCGATCGACACCACTACCGCTGTCCCTTCAAGTCCAATTTCTGACGCTTGATTTTTACGGTGAGTTATATGTGCGTGCGACATTTATTACATTGTGAATATGGACTATGCAGTCTTCTTTTTCGGCATTGGCCATGCCAATAGTAAACTCACTAGGAGCATCTGGCTACCCTGCGCTGCAGACCTTCCTATCGCACATATTGGATAAAAATAGACTCTTCTATTCTGGGAAGAGGCTGTTCTTTATTCTCTTGGCCGCGGTAACTTTTGAAATGCTCGAAGAAGTGTTTTAAAAAAGCAGCAGAAAGGTTTGTTTGTACGAATCGAACTGTGGATGGAAAAGATTCCACATCCCGTCCATCAGTCCGTCCCTTTTTTCATCATACGTCAAGTCTTTGACACTGTCAAGTCCAATTGCGGGAGACGAGGGCCAATTAGTGATGCCAAGCTGTAACACGACATTTCTTCATTGATGTTTCTTCACTTATATCGACAAAAGTGTAAGAATGAGTTGTCGTGAAGGCAGGAGGCAGGGTTGGAGATCGAATCATCTCCTCCTATATTACCAAAGCTGTTAAAACACTATTCTAGGTTTAATGAAGCGGCTCTCAATCTCCTCCAACCTCTGCATTGAGCCGTTACCTTTCCTTAGCTCAGAAAAAGAAGAATCATCATGGACCTTTCGTAGCATACGGACGACCTCTTTTTCTGTCACCCCGTGCTTGACATCGTATTCTATTTGTCTGCAGATGTGGTTCAGTCCGCCGTATTTCTTGTGATTCCTTTTCTCAAAAGCAGAAGCAGTTTCAGATAGGCCCTTTACGTACTTTACAACGGTCTTTTGCATGTGTTCAACATGCCATTCTTTCATTGGAAAACTATTTTGCACAGAAAACTTACCGGTAAAAGTAGCACAAGCCCGCTTATAACTCCAGCTTACGAGTTTGGAAGCAGTTGCATATCAAAAAACCTTCATTGCAGGGCACTGGCATACAAGCTATACAGATTTCCAGTCTTGCTACCTACGTAGCTCCAGACCTCGGGAGGGAGAGGTAATAGCTCGAACAAGCCTTTCTGTCGCTCATCCAATACGTCGTACACATATTGGCCAATTACAATTTGATTTGGTTGTGCAAGACCTGTAATCTTGGATGCCATGCTAATAGTATAGCCAAGAATATCCTGGTGCGCTTTTTTCGTGTTTATCTGTCTATCGTCAATGACTAAAGACTGAACATCCCATCCGTATTGCACCACCACGTTTTCTCCCACGTCTATTCCGATACGAACCTCAAGTTCAGGGTAGCCTTCTTGATTCAGGATGACGTTGAATCCTTCTTTCACTGCCCTGACCATAGACCTTGCACAGTGCATTGCATTTGTGCACGGCATGTACGGATTAGATTTATCCGGAACGACAAAAAATGCAAGTATTGCATCACCCAAGTACTTTAGCACATGCCCACCGTATGCCGATACCACAAGGGACATTTCATGCGTAAACCCGCGGATTATAGCGGCTAACCTGTCTACTGGCAGCGTCATTGAGAGCTTTGTAGAGCCCACTATGTCAATGTACAGTATCACGAAAGTAGCTTTAGATTCGGCCATTTTTTCAAGAACGCTTTGCGTGTCTTCATTTGATATGTTAAATTCCATTTCTCCTTTCAATGACTTCCACATTGCCAGTTGAGCCGACTTGATGATGTTCTCTATGTTGACAACTGCATCAAGGTAAAACATTCCTATTGAAGATGTATCTGAGGCCTGTTTGATGGATTTTCTTTTCTTCTCATCTTCTGCTATGGCATCTTTTATGATGCTATCGACTTCTTCTCTGCTAATATCAAGCTGCATTGCAATTGTGTCTGGAAAAAGGCCTGCATGGTACAGATTCATTGCAGCTTGCTTTGTTGTTGCTCTCAATCTGGACTCGTGCACCTTTGTTGAGCATATTATTGCATTCTCATTCTTATTAATACGTCGGCTGCCGTACCCTTCCATGATCAATTCACCATATTGTTTGTCCTACGGAATATCGCGTCAGTACAGCAGCTTGAGGGCATCTGGAAATCAAAATCAATCAGAACAATTTAATGTACTGCCATCATACAGGGTATGTTTAACGCTTTGGCCCTTGGTTTTGCCTATGCATTCACAATCTGGCAGCAAGCGCATCGTTCTTTTCAGGCGTAAGATGCGAGTGTCGGCTAGGCTGATCTTCTTCTATAACCTGATTTTGTTTGCACACTTTTCTTTGTAGAGTTTTTGCTTCTCTTTCTTATTTTTTCCATCGTTATTGCTATCACTTTAGTAGGAGCGTTGTTGTACTTAAGAATGCATGATGGTGATGTCGATGATGGCATCTAAACTTCTCAGATAAGGTGCTTGTCCAAGCAGAGCTGGATAAGACCTTGTCTCGCAAGTAAATGCTGTGAATGTTGTTGCTTGTTTTTTTTGCACAACTTAATAGACGCTTACGTCAGATCATATAATGTGACTTCTGCAATCGTGCTACTTAATTGCCGTTTCCCTTTTGATGCTAGGATTATCGATGAGCTCAACAAGTTGTCCGCCGTAACTTATGTTTACAGAACATCGGGGATCTATGACTTGATATTGAAGGTTACTGCAAATACGGAAAACGAACTTCATAAAACAGTTGGCACCGAGATAGGCACAATCCGCAATGTCGATTCTATTCTCACAATGGTTATTGCCTAGAAAAGCGTCAGATGGCCGCATGTGCTCAAGCGCAGTGCCGCCACATTTCTGTAGATTCGCATATGGTCATATGCTAAATTCTGGAAAGAACATTATGCACCACGTATCCCTTGCGACACAAGTATGGAGTAGCATCCCAAGCCGCATTCCTCGCACAAGGGCTTCATGCTCTTGGCGTCAGCGCTGCCAATGCAGCAAGGCTGCTTTACTCTTCCCATATGGTCAAGCGATAGTATTGCCCACGACGGGCAGTCTACAGGTGTTGTGCCGGTGCCTCCCCAATTGCCTTTCATGAGCGATAACTGCTTGACCGGATTGACTACAAAATCTGGATATTTTCTCTTCATCTCAATAAGTTTGTCGACAACCTGATTTCGCACAACTCCAAAGGGGAGCATCAATGGATCTCCCTTTACAAAAGGTGTGTGGAACTGAAAACCAATTTTGTTTACTTTTCCCCTCCATTCTTCTATCAATTCTTCAACAGTCATGTAGTTTAGCGAGTTTATGGTCATAGAGATCCAAATGTCAGTCCATGCAGGCCTTCCGTCGCGGTCTGGGCCTGCAACGTAGTCCAGTATGTTCTTCTTTGTCATGGCATATGACCCTTCTCCTCTTATACTGTCATGCACCTTCTCGGTTCCATCCATCGACACCCAGTAGAAATACAGCCCGTTAAAGCGTCTTAGCGGAAAAGTCGCGTTTGTCACAACACAGACCCTGCGAGGCATTTCCTTGCAAAAGATCTCTATGACATCTGGCCGTAATGTAGGCTCACCTCCGACAAGCGTGGTGACAAATATCTTTTGTTTATTGAATTTGTCCCTGATGATTCTGCGCCAGTCTTCGGCTGTCAAATCTTGTTCGCCTTTCTTGCGGTTGAGCCACCAGTAGCAGTGCGTGCAGTGCAGGTTGCAAATGTTGTTGACGTCTACAGAGCCGTACATGGGCTGCTTGCTCTTGAAAAGGCGATAAGCGATAATCTTTTTGAAAATGCTGATGTAAAAGGGCATCTCCCGCAGCAGTTCTGTTATGCCGCGACCGTAGATCAGGTTTACCACGGTATAATATAGGTCTCTTTCTGATAATAAAGAGTCTCTGTATACATGGTAACTCTCATATGAAAAAACGAACAAAGACCCTTTTGTCAACAAAAACAGAAAATGGCTGATTTGTAAATCTTCGGCGCTCGGCACATAGGAGGACCGAAGACAGAAGACTAGTTCATCAAATCAAAGAGTCCCGGCGACGTATTGTTAGTATCTTGATGATAGATTTTGTGGGGAAGTCCGCTTATGCCATTCTTGATTCACTTATTGCGATTTATCACACTTCTATTGAGTCGATGTTTAAAAATATCTGGCATCGCCAGTTCAGAAACAACTCTGCATGAGCATGGATATATGGTAGGTCATGTCATAATAAGACAGTAGATTCTAAATGTCAAGAATCCAGATATTTAAAAGGAACTCGACTTTCGTGGATCTACCAGATCTAGTAGAGGAGATAAGTAACATCGGGCTGGAAGAGACTTTGAAAAAATACTACAACCCACCATTCGAACACGATGCCAAGAGTATAGTTGCAGGTCCTAGTTTCATGCACTACCTGAACCGGCTATTCAAGACGCAAATAGCTGCGGGAGACATCTTACAATTTGAATCGAGCGACTATCACAAGTATTTCATGTTCTCACCAACTGGAACATGGGATGAGATAATCAAGCTACAATAAAACGCACAAATATGCGAATGTTTGTTCTTTTGCTTGACGGAAATCACAAACAAGACTCCTGTAGAATTGGATAATATGCAACTCATCAAGATCCTGCTTAACTAAATTAAGTCGTGGTTATATGCCAGTTAAATAACTGATAATAATGTCAAGACCTTTTAGAACAACGCCGATACAAGTCAAGAGGAACCACTCTCCCGGAGATTGTGGCATATGTTCAGGAACCGCGACAACAGAAGCCTTATTCGAGTTGAGAGGCTGTATAGTAGTTCGGAAATATTGTGACAAGTGCCTGCCTGATGCAGAGTATGAGGTGCCTCTGTAGCAGAGAAAGTCTCGTTTATCTGGGGATTTTTAGAATCTATAATGGATATGTGGACTTTTGGCCATACATCATTTGAAATTCCATCAATTAGCTTCGCCGTACCAATCTTTCCTACTCCCTACCAGGGATACGATTCTACGGTAAAAGTCCTCAAGCTCGTATAATGATAAATTCAAACTCTTCAAGGTATTGATATCTAATCCAAGCACTCGGAGGTTTTCATAGATTTCTTTTTTTATTATTTCTTCATCCAATTGCACAGCATATACTCAACTTACCTCCATTCTGATGGCTACAATCAATACTATTCGATAATAGTCAGTTGTCCCTGTAGTTAAACTTGCGGGGTATTGCGCACTTTCTGACTTCTAATTGTGTCCGTCAACTATTCTCTAATGCATCCAGCTCGGCTCGAAGGATTGTGTACGCTCTGGAAACCGAGTTTCCTTATCTGATACCTTTTTGCCTTAATGCAATTTCGACTAACAGCTTGTTGATGTTGCAAGGTGCTGTCTTGAACATCCGTTGTGTTGCTTCAGCTGTAAGCTTGATAATCGGATTGCACTTGTATGATATGCGGCGGGCATTCCTCCTCAAATGGTCGACTATTCTTTCTTCTATTCTATCGACCATTAAATACTAACTTGGACTACTCCAAGATAACCAAGCTAGCACTTTAGAGAGAGGGAGAGGCAGCAAATTACGAGAGCCATCCATGTAAATATTACAATCTCGGTCATGCAATTTTTGCTTAAATACGAGTAATGTGTATATTATTTTGATGAATAGAAGAATGCGGTTTTCCCAAGGTGGCAAATGTGAATGCATTTGTCATAGCAGGCCAAATACCGACTACTGCGGTTATTGTTCGCAGTCTCACAGAAGATTTGTACGCTAACTCTCGGTGATATTGGCATAATTTAGCTACTGCTGACTTTATGATGGCAAACATTTTGACTCTGTCTGGGTTGTCGCTTTGTGTAGCTCCACAGTTTCAATCTTTTTTCCTACTTGACAGCTGTACAATAATTGATTTCAGTTTGTGTATGCCGTACCCTGTTTTGGCCGATATTGCCATTGCGTCCTGCACTCCGAGGTCATCTGCAATTTGTGATATTGCCTCTTCAGAACCCATCACCTTGTCGCACTTTGTAAAGACCACTAGAACCTTGGACCCATTCGCTTTCAGCTCTTTCAGAATATTCATGCATGTGATGTACTTTATACGAATGCTTCGCATGTCCTCCGATGCATCTATCAAAAGAAGCACCAGTGCGGCTGTCAGCGATTCCTCAAGGGTCGATTTGAAAGCGTCTATCATGTACGTCGGAAGCCTGCTGATGAAGCCGACTGTATCTGTGAGCAAAATGTCATTGCTGACGGTGCCGCCAACCCGGAATGCCTGGGTGGTAGTAGAAAGTGTCGTGAATAGACTGCTCGAAGTCTCCCTATGTTCTTCCGTAAGCAAGTTGAAAAGTGTGCTCTTGCCACAGCTCGTGTACCCTACCAGAGATACAACGGGAAGGTTGTCCTTTGCCCTCTGATGGTGGTCCAGCCGCTTATAAGAATCTTCTAATTTTTGCTTATAACTACTTAATCTTGGCCATAGGCCAAAATCAAATCACGCACTGCGCAAAAGCAGAAAGGACAAGTCTGCGGATGTTGCTTATGATAAATGAACATATTCAGCCAGATGCCCCAGAATTTCCTTGACGATCTCCTGGCGTTTTATCTGCCTCCTCCTGCAACCTGACGTAACTGTTTACTGATGTTTGACCTTTTCCCTGTCTCCGTTAAACCAGTCGCAGTTAGAGTGCAAATTGATGCATCTTCCAATCCTTTTCTTGCCCGCTCAAACACACATACACACGTATATCTTGTGAGAAAATCCTTTCCTCAGAGCGTCTTCAGCTACTTTTCCTCACTTTGATTGCCAGTTATCCAGTTCTCCGGCGACAATCATAGTCAAGCATGACCTGACGTTGGCGATGAGGTGAAACTTTCTAACTATGCCCATTATTCCATCGTTTGAATCGGTGTGAAGCTTGGCCACTATGTCATAGATTCCTGAAACACCTGTAGCTTCAGAAACGCCAGAAATTGCTCTCATATCATCCAATACATTTTTTTCTGATCCAATATCGCAATTCAAAAAACAAAAGCAAGTGTCATGATTAGGTTATGTTCCACTACTATAAAAGGCCAGTAGCAGATCCTTCGAGGGAAGAATGATAGCGGAAGCGAAATTTGATGCTTTTATGCGTGAAACGCATTTAAGCGGATTGATACTGCAGCTGCAGTGGCAAAACCGTTTCAAACAAGACCTGCGGCGGTAGGCACAAAGGGAACTAAAGGATTCTGCGTTTTGTGTGCGGCGACTGCAACAACAGAGGCGTTATTCAAGCTAGAGGGTGCGACTTTGGTTCAGAGATACTGTGACCAGTGTCTTATAAAGGCAAACTACGAGCTTCCACGAAACTAATCAGTTGGCTTTAGTTCATTTTAGCACGTATATCCCTCCTAGATGGCTTGCGGCCTATGGGTGCTTTGGCAGCAGCCGCTGCGATAACTTAGCCAGACGGTGAATTGCCATCGTATCGCATAGAACTCGCCAGCGGTGATTGGCGCTTTCGATTTATTATCTGATTTGAGAGCCGTCTATTGCATCCATTATAACCTGTGCACCACGAGTGCCAAAATTTGCCTTGCAATAGTTTTCATTACGCAATTTTGAGTCAAGTTTGCCCGCCTTGATAAGAGCTGAGAGCCTGTTCACAGCAGTTAGGAAATTTATCGACGACGTCCATGTCAGAATGACTTCGCATTTGTCGCATACCTGCATCTTTGCATTGCGTGCAAATATCTCGCCGCAAAAGACACATGTACCGTACACCATTGATTTCCCTGTACGTGGCGCGTTTATGCCAAAATGGACCATATTGAAGCAACCACGACACAGGTGCTTTGCGCATTTCAGGCAGCTATGATATTCTTCTTCTTTGTTGCAGGATTCACAGAGAACCAAAGACCATCGCTCTATCCTCTGATCTCTCTGTACACTCCATCTCGGAACTCTAGAAAATTGATTTCCGTGTTGTCCGTGCTCGCTCCCAGCTGCTTTTTTGTTGCAAGGTTTGACGGACTGCAATCATACCCGTAGGAGGATGAATAATACGCACTGCGCACGCTCGGATACGCTGCAAAGACATCGTTCATTATGCTGAGGAAATTGTTAAGCGACTTGGCGTCAGTTGCGCTTCTGCTTGCGTCATTATTTTGCATGCCTACAGCCACCAGCTCTTCTGTGCTGCGACTAAAGATACAGACATCGAAAATGTATTCCTGATCTGACCTGCCATGAAGCTTGTCGGACAATACAAACTTGTATGAAACAGGAGGAAATTTTGTGGATAGTAACACCGCGAATCTGAACCTTGAAGAAGAGTCATCACAATCGAGAAAAATCTGCTTTAGCTGAATCAGAGATTGGTCGTTCATTCTAGATATCAATGAAGGTTTCTTGCTTCTTCCATGCACTTCTCTTGTACCGCTGACAACGTCGCCACAATTGCACTCTTCTGCCACAAGCTGCAAGATCTGAATAGGAATGCGATAATTTGCAAGACGGGACTCTATCTTCAGTCGTTCTTTTTGAGATAATAACCGCTGTTCAACTAGGGACAAATATATTAAATCTATACAACATGGCGACTATTAAACCCGGGTATGTAGGCCTCTTCATCCAAACAGCCTTGTTGTAATCAAACCGATAAAATATACTGTGGCGACAGCCTTGACGATTTTGCCGGCTGTCATTGCTATCGTAAACTTGCGAAAATCATAGCTCTTTGCTCCTGCTATCATGATTATAATATCGCCAAAGACAGGAATCCACGGGGCTGCAACCAAAGCAAGCCATCCGTACTTTGTTAATATTTCATGACTCTTTTTATTCTGCTTGTTTTCCTCTTGGCTCTTGGGTTTCAAGAAGCGAAATACTTTGTCTCCTGACTTGCCGATAAAGTAGCTGAGAAATCCTCCAGCAACAGTACCCGCAGCCAGAGTAAGGAAAACTAGGAACTTGTCCTGACCTGCTGCCAAAAGAGCCGATACTGCAATCTCTATTGGGAGAGGCAAAGCAGTAGACGCAAGCACGCTATTGACGAAAAGCCCTGTAAGGCCAAATTCTATAAAGATTGGATTGGTTGCAAGCTTGCTAATTATTTCCTGCACATACTGGAGATATTGGTCAACAATCACCTCTTGTTCACTTCCAACAACAACTCTGATGCAGAGGTCTCATGTTCTGTTCCTAGTTCCTAGTGATATCTGACCCTTGTGAATAGTTAAATGCGCCAGCTATTTCACTCCTATAACACCGGCTATCTTTTCCTCCATTGCATTTTTGGGCATTAAATGGACGGTTAAAGCGACTGGCAGATAATAACCCCTCTGGCAGTATGGAAAAGGAGAAAACCTTCTGATGGTCGATTCTACCTGAGCCTACTCTCTTTTGGCCTAAGCGCCCCAGCAACTTCATCGTATGCTTTACGAAAGGCTCTACCCTTTTCGGTAGTTCGGTACAACCTTGTTTCTGCTGCATATTCCAGCATGCCGTTGTCTATTAGAATTGCAAGATATTGTTTTAGCTGCTGTAGTGAAACAAAGGATTTGTACATTATCATTGTCTGATTAACCTCTCCGCCCTCTGCTTCTTCAAGCATAGCAGAAAGAATTTGGTGTACACTTCTATTTTTCATTATATTTTTTCGACTCATTCTATAGTGGCAGAAGTGATACTAATGATGATCTATAGCTGACGCAGAAGGATAGGGCCGAGTATCGTTCTTCTGTCTTCATCATTCGGTGGACAGGGCCATAAAACAATCCAAATCATCAAACCCTAAGCTCATCTAAAATTTGAATAAAAAGGAAAAGTGGGGTAAGAAACGTAGTCTTACTTGCGCCCGCCCGAGCTTATTTTCGGCGGGTTTGGCATCTCCTTCAGCTTGCCAAGCGCCACTTCTGCCGCCTTTTTGCCAGAGAAGAGCATCGCTCCAAAGGTCGGACCCATCCTCGGAAGGCCGTGCGTCTCAGTGACTGACATGCCTGCCGCAATGAGGCCTGGAAACACCTCGCCGGTAAAGTTGACTACGTTGTCCTCGCTTCCCTCAACCCACATCGGGTCCATGCCCTTCCACTTGACATATCCGCGGTCCATCAAGCGCTTTACTGCCACAGAGTCGTGGCCGGACGCGTCGATCACCAGCTTGCTTTCAAGGGCAACCGGGTCCACGCACGTGATGTTCCTTGGAAGCGCGGAAACTGGCATCCAGTTCACTACCACGCCGGCGACGCGCTTGTTCTTGAGCACAAGGTCGTCAAATTTTGTAAGCTGGAGGAACCTTACTCCTGCATCACATGCAGACGCTATCAGTTTAGAACATGCGTGCGGGCCCCACGTTGCATAAAGGCCGTCGCTAATCTTTCTGTATGGCACGCCAATCTCGTCCCAGAGCTTTTGCGCCGGTGCCCTCACGGTGACGGGATTCATCATGTATCCGCCCACCCAGTAGCCGCCTCCGATGTAGTTGTTCTGCTCTACTATCAGGGTGCGCACCCCCGCCTTGGCAAGGTCGCGGCCTGCGGTAAGACCTGCGGGTCCTGCGCCGATGATAATGACATCAGAATCGACAAACTCGTTCATGGTCTCGTTAAACATCTGGGCAATCGTCCTCGTGATCTCTTTCTCGCTAGCGTCTGAGAATATCTTGGCCATTATTGCTAGCTGATGCTGGTGGATATTAATAGATTGAGATTGTTATTGGCCACAAGAATCATGGCTAATGGCAAAAAATACCCACTTGCTCTCTCTTGACTATGGAAGCATGTCTTGGTCGTTATTAAAGCTGCCATCCTTTATGCGTATAGGGACAAGAGCAGTAAATGTACATAGTAGCAAGGCCGACAAATAATTGGAAAAAAAGGAGGGCGCCACCTACGATCGGCACAAGTTAATAGAACTTGGAATAAACCCCGAGCTCTTGAAAGACCTGAACGACGAGCAGGCAAAAGAGCTTCTAAAGGCAATCATCTATCTTATAGTCAAAAAGCAAGATGGCTACGCATGAAAAAAACGCTAGTAGAATAGTAGTTATGCATGACTTGCTATCATGATGTATTTTGCAAAGTCGCCAACCCTTGAATAGGTGGCATAATGATCAAGGTCAAGCTCTGATTGCACCTTTTCACAGACGTCTGCGAGAAACTTTTCGCCCAGCGGCCCAATCAACCCGATAAAGGCGCGCTCAAAAACTGCAGGGTGCTCAACTATCGCTGTCCTAATGTCAATCTTATTGTTCAAATAATTCTGGGTTATTTTCTTTATCAGCAGATCATAGACGCTCCATCCAAAAGTCTCCTTGAGACCAGACAATACAGCATCTGCTATCGCTTCCTGACGGGGCCTTAATGCCATGATTATGTCGCCGTCTATAGTGTCAGGAACAAGCATTTAACCTTTATTGGGTATTCCTATACAGGAATGATACAGGACACGCGCTTGTACAATATCGGTTGTTTTGCTTAGTACCGTGTGTTTGGAATTTCGCACTCCGCCTTGGATGAACATTCATCGCAATATCTCCGAAGCATCAGAAACTCGCCCGTCTTGAACAGCACTTCTTTCGTAGCCAAGGCGTTGCATGAAATACAGTATTGGAAGGCTCTACCCTTCCTTTGTACTATAGATCTTATTTGATATGGCTTTAGCATGAGAGATTAGCTAAAGTACCGTATTAAAAACTCTAAGCATACAAAACACAAGAACTATTGCACTGAGCGAATCTTATTGCATCTTCGAAGGGAATCTAGTTGTACAAAAGACGCAGCTGCGCTTATACGCGCAGTGCCGATATTCAATACGTGTTGAAGTTAAAAAGCACGTTTCTTTCATTTTTCTTTTGGCAAGTGTGATTCCTGCAGCGTTGCATTGGAAACACCATCATATGATGATGTCCATTATATGTTACTGAAGAACATTTCTACGTGAACATCTCGACAAAGTCGGCATAGGCCTTGCGCACCTTGGCCTTCTTTGGCGGGTTCTTGAATCCGTACGCGTTTATCGCTGGCACCTTCTTGGCGACCGGGATTTTGGCCATCGACGCCCTGACCACATCGATAAGCACGTTGCCGGCGTTTGCTCCGTCACTTGTCCTCAGAGTCAGGTCCATGATTATCTTGCTTCCAAGGAACCCCTCGCTTGACATCCAGTAATAGCTGTTGCGCGAGTCGCCAAGGAAATCGGTGTATTCAGTCGTGCCCGCCACGGACTCGAACTCGTACGGGGCTTCCATGCCTATTGCGCCAGTCTTCATGCCGCGCTTTAGCATCTTTATGCGCTCGTCCATCGTGCGCTTTGTCTCTTCGCTTCCGCCGACGTCTAATTGATAGCTTTTGCTGACGTGCACGCCCCGCTCTACCATAAAGTCGATCATGCCTTTGTGAAAGGCCGTCCCGCCAAACTGACTGAGGAGGTCATCGCCGGCAAGCACCAGCTTTTTTTGCGCAAACTTGGCCGCAAGCGGAGAATTTGCAAGTTTTGCCGGAGTCGCGTTGACAAACGACGCGCCCGCCTTTAATGCGGCTCTGGCGTATTCTGCAGATGACTTGTCCATGCCTGACGATATCAGGTTCAGGACAATGTCGGCACGAGAATCTTCAAGCGCCCTTGCAAAATCTGGTGGGCTGGTTGTCGCAGGTTTCTGCCCATCATAAGCGTTGTCAAGCGCAAGCCCCGCATCGACAGACACCTTGGATGAAACTTCGCAGTACTTTTTCGTGCTTGAAGTTGCAACCTCTGCAAGCGGCCTGCCGACCTTGGCTGGATTGACATCAAAGGCGGCAACTATTTTCACGTTTGAAGGGTGAAAGCCTGCCACCTTTTGGTGCCACAGGCCGACAGCGTTCTTTGAATTGTTGCTACTACTATTGCCATAATATTGTACACCCTGGACAAAAGTTGCTCCTACATTGCCTACGCCAATGACGGCAACCCTGATGTCTGCCATTTGTGAGGCAATAAAGTAGGTGAAGATTTAATCTTTTGCTGGCTTCGTTACTGGACCCTGGCGCACCTTCATGTCAATTCTGCCTATCATGTCGATCATGGCAGCTTTGTTGGCGTTGAGGTATTCCTGGCCCCTGTCGCGAAGTTTGATCTGCGCAAGCCTCAGGTCGCGGTGCTCCTCAAAGAACTGCTCTATCATGGCGCTTCCGTGCTTGGCAGGACTTATCAGCTCGTCAAAACACTGCTTGGTTGCTTCCAGGTCGCCGTGCTCAACTGCCTCTTTGGCCTTGCCGAGGACCTCGCTGATGTCCTTGAGCTGCTGTACGGGGGCAGACACTTGTTTTTCCTTGCCAAACAGGCCGACGCGCTTTGTGACGCCGATCTTGGCGGCGATGTCTCTTGTAATCTCGTAGTACTCCTCCATGCCGGTGATGTTGCGCTTTTCCCTCTTTGTCAGCAAGCCCTTCATTGTCAGCCTCATTATCGCGTCTTCGACTTCGATCTTGTCGATGCCGGTCAGCCAGACAATCTTGCCGACATAGTCGTAGCCCTGCCTGATCGATTCTAGGACGACAACTTCGATAATCCTGCGAAATCCTTCTTCTGCGCGGGCGTTTTCAAAGTCTCTGTCCTTGACTGCCTTGCGCGCGTTTGCAATGTCTATTTCAATAGAACGCTTTAACGATTCAAGGCCCTCGTCAACCTTGCCTGATAATGTAAGATAGCAGGCCCTGTTGTACCACGCCATGCCGTCGTTTGGGTCGATGTCTATTGCCTTTTCGCAGCATTCAATGGCCTTCTCGTGGTTCTTTAGCTTGTAGTACGCCAGGCCCTTGAGGTTCCACGCCTCTGCGTTGTTGACGTCGACTTCAAGCGCCCTGTCGTAGGAAGAAATTGCAACGGTGTATTCGCTCATATGAAAGTGCGCGTATCCTTTCTTGACCCACGCGTCTACGTACTTGGGGTCGATCCTAAGCGCCAGCTCAAAGCACCTTACGGCGTCGAGCATCTTGTCGTTGGACATGTAGTTCTGTCCCTTCTTGAACAGGTCGCGCTTTTGGAATTCAGCGTCTGAGTAATTCGGAACCTGCTCGCGCTCGGAACGGGCTTCCTCGTCCTTTTTGCTGCTACTATTGCCCTTTCCAAAGAATCTGCCCATCAATCTAAGCTGACCCAGATCGAAGATAAATAGATTATGACTGCAGAAAACTCGAATCTAATTTTATCACGAAAATCGTTGCAGGCGCCAGAAACTAGCAAAAACTGGCGGAAATTGTCTAGGAAAGATTATGATAAATATCTTATAGAATAGTCCTGTGCCGCTTTTCGGCGCGTTACGGGAAAGAGAAAATGCATCCACACACGTGCGCACACATACACATCTCTGCATCCGTGTTTTTGTGTGTGCGTCACCTACTCCCTGCCGAGCGGCAGGCAATCGAGAATATATTATCTTGCGGTCCTGACACACAAAAAAGGCGCTCTGTTGCAAATACGTGTTCCATTGCAGAGTGAGAAAGTTGCCCCTAAACACATTCTGGAATCAGAGTTGTCTATTTATACTCAACATGCGCGATCTGCTATACATGGCCGAGGCAAAAGACAGGATCGAGTTCAAGATGCTGGAACACGAGAGCGTCGGCGACGACACGGTATCCTTCAAGCTCGAGGACGGCACTATCGTCAAGGTAAAGGTGTCGCTAGAACGCGTCGGGATTGCTACCAACTATAGAAACCCTGATGGCACGCCGCACTACGCGGTCAACTCGGCAGTCAAGGTCTACATTATACCCGCTGACAAGCGTTTCACGATGCCAAAAAATCAGGTGTCCGGCGCCGCAGCGCCGCAAGAGCGGCCCTCGCCAAGCCACATCACATAACCCGGCGGCAAATCAAAACTTTAAATCGGCTACGCAATACACGCTTTTTACCAAAAATGCAGAAACTTGCACTTGTCAAGCTGGGAGGCTCTGTCATCACCTTCAAGGACAAGGCACTTACAGCAAACACTGGCGCAATAGATGGCATATCCGGCGCACTTGTACAGCTTGACATGCCTGTCATTGTTGTCCACGGCGGGGGGTCTTTTGGCCACCACTGGTCTGTGCAGTACGACATGCACACCAAGCCTGCGCCCTACGACCCGCACGGAGTGGCCGTGGTGCACGAATCGATGATTGCGTTAAACCAGATAATCGTAAATTCCATGATAAAGGCAGGCGCAAACCCGTACGCCGTTGCACCCTGCATGTTCACGACGGGCCATAAAGCGATTGCAGCAAAGGTAAGGCAGCTGTACGAAATGGCCAAGGCAAACAACGTAATCCCTGTCACGTTTGGCGACGTGGTCCACATGGGCGGCCGGAAATACTCTATTCTTTCCGGCGACGCGCTGATGTCCATCATCGCAAAGGTGCTAAAGCCGTCAAGGGTCATATTTGCCACCAACGTCGACGGCATTTACCGGGACATGAAGACGAGGGAACTCGTACAGGAGCTAAAGTCGGCAAGGCGGAATGGTGATCCCGTGGAGTTCTCAAAGACGGCCGGCGCCGACGTGACGGGCGGCATGCAGCGCAAGGTAAGGGAAGCATTTAAGATTGCATCTATGGGTATGGATGTCGTGCTGGTAAATGGGCTTTATCCTGAGCGCATAGTCCAGGCGGCGCACGGCGAGGTTCAAACAGGCACCGTAGTAGTAAAGAAGGGGAGGAAATAACAACAGTTGCCCGACGCCGACGTGCCTTCTGACATTGAAATAATAAAGCAGCGCAAAAAAGACGGAATAGACATTCCTCTGCAAAAAGACGTGCAGGCCCGCGCGACATCGACGTATCTCGAATACGTAAAACTGGTGCACAACGCGCTCCCGGAGCTTGACTATGACGACATCGACCTTTCGACCACGTTTCTAGGCCACAGGTTTTCTGCGCCGTTGATAATCGACTCGATGACCGGCGGCACCGACGAGGCGACCGTTATAAACGGCAGGCTGGGCGAGCTGGCAGAAAAGTACGGCCTTGGCATGGGACTTGGAAGCCAGCGCGCAGGACTGAAAAGCGAGGAGCTGGCATCCACTTATTCGGTTGCAAGAAAGAACGCGCCAAACGCGTTTTTGATAGCAAACATTGGAGGCGCGCAGCTGGCCAAGGGACTGTCTGTCGATGACGCAAGAAAGATTGTCAGGATGATACGGGCAAACGCGCTCGTCGTCCACCTTAACCCGTTGCAAGAGCTGGTGCAGCCAGAGGGCGAGCCCCGCTATAGGGGCGTCTATGCAAAGATTGTAGAGCTTGTCAAGAGCATGGACGTGCCGGTGATTGTCAAGGAAGTGGGGGCAGGCATCTCGCGTGAAGTCGCAATAAAACTGGAAATGGCCGGCGTCTCTGCGATAAATGTCGCTGGATCTGGAGGGACAAGCTGGGCCGGTGTGGAAAAGCTGCGCGCAGACATGGTTAAGGATCGCAAAAAGGCGCGCCTTGGCGAGATGTTCTGGGACTGGGGCATACCAACTGCCGCAAGCCTAATTGAAGCGCGGAAAGCCGTCAAAGTTCCGCTTGTCGCGTCGGGCGGGCTCAGAAACGGCCTTGAAGTCGCAAAATGCGTCGCGCTTGGAGCGAGCATGTCTGCGATGGCGTATCCATTCCTAAAAGCCGCGGCGCAGTCGAGGGAGGCGCTTTTCGAGTTTGCAGACTCTGTTCTGGCAGAACTTCAAAGCGCGATGTTCCTTGTAGGAGCCGCAAACGTGCGCGCACTTGCCAGCTCAAGGTATATATTGACAGGAGCTTTAGCACAAGAGGTTAGCCGCGCATGAAGGCAAGCAGCATGAAAAACGAACTTGATTCGTGCGCTTTTGTCGTCAACGAGTTCCTGCTTTCACAGCTTGACGGCAAGCCAAAAGCGCTGTATCAGGCTTCGTCCCATTACATCAGGTCAGGAGGCAAGCGCCTGCGGCCGTTCATGGTAATCAAGAGTTGCGAGCTTTTAGGTGGCGTAGTAAAGCGCGCCCTTCCAGCGGCAGGCGCGGTGGAACTCGTGCACAACTTTACGCTCGTCCATGACGACATCATGGACAACGACGAGATGCGCCACGGAGTTGCGACCGTGCACCACCAGTACGGGCTCCCGCTTGCAATCCTTGGCGGAGACATACTCTTCTCAAAGGCGTTTGAGATCCTTTCCTACAGCGGAAGAAAGGTCGGAATCGGCGAAAAAGAGATAACAGAGATGGTCGGCCGCCTTGCAAACTCGTGTACCGTCATCTGCGAGGGCCAGACAATAGACATCGACTTTGCCTCAAACACAAAATTCCCAAGCGAGAGCCAGTACATTGACATGATAGGCAAAAAGACCGCCGCGCTCTTTGAGGTGTCGTGCGCAATGGGCGCCCTGTCGTCGCCAAATCCCAGCAGCAAGGACGTGGACAGCCTTGCCTCGTTTGGCAGGAACATCGGCGTGGCGTTTCAGCTGGTGGACGACCTTATCGGGGCGATAGGCGACCCCAAGGTGACGGGCAAGGCCGCCGGAAACGACATCCGCGAGGGCAAAAAGACGCTTCCGATACTGCTTGCGCTGCGCAAGGCCAAGGGCGACGAGCGTGACAAGCTGATGAAGGTGTTTGGATCAAAGGCCGCCTCCGCGCAGGAGATAAAAGATGCAGTCAAGGTCGTGTCGGACATGGGAATCGACGAAGACGTGAGAAACGCGGCGCGGCAGCACATGGCCAAGGCGCTTGGCTCCATTGAAGGCTATTCAAACGCCGACGCAAGGCGCTCGCTCCAGTTTGCCGCAGATTTTATTGTCGGCAGGAGTCTGTAGATCTGTGCCGCTTGACAGCGAGATAGAAAAACTTGCCAGGACGCTTGCGCTGAAAAACGCGCTAGAGCACGGAGGCAAGGCGGCGTTTGACGCCGTGATTTCAAAGTTCATTGGATCGCGCCCTGACAAGCGCGCCGAAATAAAATCGCTGATACCAGAGATAAAGGCAGTAGTGCAGGCGGTAAATGCCATGCCTGCCGCAGAGCAAAAGGCGCTTCTGGAGCAGCTTGCACCCGGCGAACTAGAAGCCAAAAAAACACACGCCGAGTCCGGCCCGCGCCTTCCGCCGCTTGAAGGCGCAGTAATGGGGAGCGTGGTGACGCGGTTTCCTCCAGAGCCAAACGGCTACCCGCACATAGGACACGCAAAAGCCGCGATAATCGACGAGGAGTATGCCCGCATGTACCAGGGAAAACTGGTACTGCGCTTTGACGACACCAACCCGCTCAAGGAAAAGCTGGAATACTATGGCGCAATAGCAGAAGGGCTAAAATGGCTTGGAGTAAAGCCCGACATTGTAAAGAACACTTCAGACGACATTTCAAAAATCCACGAGCTGGGAAAAAAGCTGGTGGAGGCAGGCGGCGCGTACGTGTGCACTTGCAGCCAGGACAAGATCCATGATTTGCGCGCAAAGGGCTTGCCGTGCGAATGCCGGCTGCTTGACCATTCAACCGCGCTTGACAGGATGGGCAGGATGTTTGACGGCTCGTACGAGCAGAACCAGGCCATAATCCGCTTCAAGGGCGACATGGCAGACCAAAACACCGCAATGCGCGACCCTACGCTATTTCGCATAATCGAAGGCGCGCATCCTCTGCTTGGAAACAGGGTCAGGGTGTGGCCCACGTACGACTTTGCCGCGCCCATAGAAGACAGCCTCGACGGCGTGACGCACGCCATGAGGACCAAGGAGTACGAGTTGCGCAACGCGCTGTACTATGCGATACTTGACAGGCTTGCCATGCGCACGCCGGTGATGATCGAGTTTTCCCGCCTGGAATTTGAAGGGATACCCGTGTCAAAGAGAAAGATCCGCCCGCTCATAGACAACGGCACGATATCAAGCTGGGACGACCCGCGCCTTCCGACGCTTTCTGCGTTTAGGCGCCGCGGCTTTGTGCCAGAAGCGATACGCAAGTTCGTTCTGTCGCTTGGAATCACGCTTGCAGAAACCAAGCCGCCGTTCGAGTCGCTTGAGGCATACAACCGCAAAGTAATCGACCCGACCTCCATGCGCCTTTTCTTTGTGCGCGACCCTGTTGAAGTGCAGATTGAAGGCGCAGCGCCGATGGAGGTGACGCTCAAGAACCACCCGACCGACGCGTCTTTGGGCTCCAGAAAGGTAAGGGTGTCTGACAGGGTATACATTGCAGGCGAAGATGCTGCAAACCTGAAGGCAGGCGACGAGGTGCGCCTCATCGAGCTTTACAACATCCGCATAAAGCAAATCATAAAACAAGAAGGCGGAAAGGTGGCGTCAATCGTAGCCGAGGTCGGCGGAGACGAAATCCGCCAGTCGATGCCCAAGATCCAGTGGATTGCAAAGAATGATATAGTTGAGTTTAAGGTTATGATTCCCAAGGAACTGTACATAGGTGAGGAGTACAATACGAAAAGCCTTGAAATAGCAAAAGGTGGGGCAGAGTCGTTTGCGGCCGCCCTTGCGCCCGATACCTGCGTCCAGTTCGTGAGGTTCGGGTTCTGCCGCATAGACGGCAACAACACCGCCATATTGACGCACAGGTAAGCATGCAATGAAGATAGCAAGAATAAACGATTCCAAGTTTCAGGAAACATATGCGCTGGTCTCTGACGACGGCAAGCATCTAGTCACGCGCCAAGAGATACAGGAGCAGACGGGAATACCCGTCCCGCCAAGCATCAAGGATTTCATGTTCAACGGCTGGCTCGACGAGGTCCGAAAGGCCAAGGACAGGCTGACGTACAAGCACAGGGTGGAAGAAGCGGAACTGCTCGTCCCGATACCAAACCCGCCAAAAATAGTGTGCCTTGCGTTCAACTATTACGACCACGCCCGGGACGCCGGCCTGACGCCTTCTGATGAGCCGGTGATTTTCCTAAAGCCAAGGACTGCGCTCAACAAGCCCTACGGCGAGGTCCATTGCCCGTCGTTTGTCACGAGGCTTGACTACGAGGCCGAGCTTGCAGTAGTAATTGGCAAGCAGGCAAAAAAGCTCTCCGAAGAAGATGCGCTTGACTGCGTATTTGGCTACATGATATTCCACGACGTGTCTGCACGCGACATACAGTTCAAGGACAAGCAGTTCACCCGGGGCAAGGGCATAGACACCTTTGCGCCCTGCGGCCCGTGGATAACCACCAAGGATGAGGTCCCTGACCCGCAAAACCTGATGATAACCACCAAGGTCAACAGCGAGACAAGGCAAAACTCTTCGTCAAGCAACATGGTCCTTTCGATAAGGCGCATAATCTCTGGTCTGACCCGTACGATGACGCTGGAGCCCGGCGACATCATTTCAACAGGCACGCCTGCCGGCGTCGCCATGTCGATGAAGGAGCCCCGCTACCTGAAAAACGGCGACGTCGTCGAGATAGCCATCGAAAGGCTCGGCGTAATAAGGCACAAGATAATATTCCAGTGACTCTGAGTGTCTGATATTTTTTCTCAGGCATCACATATGCTTTTTTGCCGTTTGGATAATTTCTTAAATAAACACGGTACAAACGGCTACTATGAATAAATTTACTAGAAAAAAGCTTGCGGCAACGGCCGCTGCCTTGTCGTTGGCGGCTGCAATCACTAGCATGTCCTTTTTTGTTGCAGGCAGTCCGCTGTTGCTCAAAAGCGAGCTCCAAAAGGCGTACAGCCAAGACTATGCAGCGCTGCCGTCAAGCGGAAAGCCTGCGACCATCAAGGTGACAGGCGAGGCGTCAACAACAATCAAGCCGGACCAGGCCACGATGATAATAAACACACAGACTTCGCCCGGCGACCTGTCTTCCATTCTGAGCAAGCACCAGGATAGGACGCAGCAAATAGCGCAGGCAGTAAGGGAGGCTACGGACGAAAAGACGGTGATAGCCTTCGGCCAGCAGTATCTCAATCCGTTCTATACCAACACGGGCGCGCAGGCGTCTAACAACGTGACGTTTAACGTGTACGCCTCAGTCGCCGTCCAGACCAATATCGACCATCTGCCCGGACTTGTCAACAGGCTTGCAGACGCCGGCTTTGGGTTTGACAGCGTGTACATCGATCCTGTCTACTCCGCCACGATACTTCAAAAGGCTGAAAGTGCGGCATCTGCGGGAAGCACCTTGGTCAAGGTCAATGACGGTGCGGCAAACAACCAGACGCAGACTGCAAAAGAACGCAATCCTATATCCATAGGCGTCTCCCTTGGCACAAAGCCTGATGTCCTGTCAAAAGCGATAGCCGAGTATGAGCAAAAGTACAGGAGTCTCCTTGGCGTACTGAAAGAAGCCGGGATATCGGAAGACCAAGTGAGACAGAACAACCTCAACATCTACCCGTTCTTCTACGGTCCAAACCAGAACGCCGGCTACAGCATGTCCACGCAGATAATCGTCAAGACCGATCCTGCAAACATCGGGAAAGTAACTGCCGCGCTTCAAAAGACGGGCGGCGCAAACGTCGAAAATGTCTTCCTGTCTGCATCTGATGCTGCCATAGATCAGGCCAGAAAAGAGCTTGGCAAGCAGGCGTTTGACAACGCAAGGAGCCGGGCCGAAGAGATGGCTCAGTCACTGGGGCTCCAGGTAAACGGAATCGTAAGCATAGACGCAGCCACGGACTCGCCAGCTCCGTACGGCGGCTTTATTCCGTACAGGGGTGTGCACGTAACGCAATCCTATATTCCAAACACGAACGGGGAAGTATCAAAATCAGTCACGGTCGAGTTTGAACTTGGCAAAGCCGGCGGCACGTAGCACAACAACATTCGCCCTGCTCTAACGAGCAGGCGCTGTTTTTCTTAGATGACGATATGGTTATATAACCTATAAGTTATAATATGTGCATGGATACAGAGAGAAACATGCAATCGGCAGTCAACATCCTCTGCGTGGCGGGCAGCATACGCGAAGGCTCGTACAGCACCAAGGCGCTGAAAATGGCGCTAGAGTTTGCCAAAAAGCGCGGCGCGGAGGTGCGCATACTTGATCTAAGTAAAACGGTGTTGCCGCTGCGCGACCCGGGCGCGCCGGCGTCAGAGCAAGTGGAAGAGGCGGCCAAGGCGGTAGCTTGGGCAGACGCGTTCATGCTTGCGTCGCCTGATTATCACGGCTCTATCTCTGGCGCGCTCAAGAACTTTCTTGACCACTTTTATGAAGAGTTTGCCGGCAAGGTGTTTGGCTACATCGTTGCGTCGCACGAGAAAGGGCTGACTGTAATGGACCAGATGCGCACCGCTGTGCGCCAGTGCTACGGATGGAGCCTGCCTTATGGCGTGTCCGTAAATGGCGAGCAGGATTTTGCAAACGGCCAGATCTCAAACGCAGAGCTGTCAAAGCGCCTAGAGATGATGTCACGAGACCTTGTGGTGTATGGTAGGCTGATAAAGAGGCAGTTTGCCTGTGATCTTGGCTCAAGTGATCCGGACACATTTGCGGCGCGCTACCGGTCATAGCCTAGTTTTGCCAACATAAAGACGATAGATAACCAAACAGTTATATAACTTAACAAGTATCTAATGAGTATGGATACGTTCTCGGCTGTGGCCGACCCGACCCGAAGGGCGATGCTGGACTTGCTTGTCGAACGCGAGCGGACCGCAGGCGATCTTGTCAACGCGTTTCCATCGATTAGCCAGCCTGCCGTGTCAAAGCACCTGAAAGTGCTCAGAGATGCAGGTCTTGTAAGCGTGCGAGTCCACGCCCAGCAGAGAATCTATACTCTTGAGCCAAAGGCTCTGGCCGAATTGGATGCTTGGATAGCCAAGTACAAGGTCTTCTGGCCTGAGCGCCTTGACGCGCTGGAGAAGTATCTGTCTAAAAAAGAAAAGAAGAGTGAAAAGAAATAATGAAGAATGCAAAATCAAACGATACAAGCAACAACCAAGTTGGAACAGTAACAATCGAAGGCGAGTATGCGACTCTCAGGTACGAACGACGACTTGCCTATCCTAGAGAAGTGGTTTGGAAGGCAATTACTGATCCAAAAGAACTGGCCATGTGGTTTAACACCAAAGCAATTATTGACGGGCGCAACGGCGGCACAATCGATTTTGTCAGCGCACCGGCAGGCTTCCACACAACCGGGCGCATCCTGGTCTGGGATCCACCGCGTGCTTTTGAGCATGAATGGCACATTGCTCCCCACCCCGACCTGCCAAACGGTGAGCCGGAGGCCGTCATCCGCTGGGATCTAGCACGTGATGGCGACTATGGCACCATCCTTACCGTGACGCACAGCCGCCTTACCAGATCTACGGGTCTTGGCTTCGCCCCTGGTATGCACGCCTTTTTGGACCGCCTTGCCGCCCACCTCAACCACGAGGCACTGCCGGACTGGATGGGGCGGTATGAAGCCGTCAAGGCGCTCTATCCCTCCTGGCAAGCATGATAACTTTGCCGTGACATCAAAGAAAAAAGTGATACGTGCACACACATATGCACCAGAGTTGAGGTGCATCGCCCCCTCTCTTTTTCCTTTATGATGCTCTAGCCTGTAGCTGCATTTTGCTATGCGACGCGAGAAATCTTGACGTGATTATAATTATTTATAACAAAACGTCGCAAAACATTACCGCTTGAACAAGCCAAGGATGGTTGCGGCAAAGACGTTCTTTGCCCGGATGAATGAAGGCCGGTCCCAGTGGCTTACGGAGGCGCAGATGCTAAAAGCGTGCGAGGAATTCTTTGGGCACAACGGCTACAACGACCTTGACCGCGACGTCATGTTTGCCGGCCACCAGAACTTTGTATCGCCTTTGATAGGCTCAAGCGAGCTTGAAACCATCGCCACGATATTCCGTCCAAGGCTTGACAAGTATGACATGGGCTTCTTTGGAATGCTTGAGGGCACACTCTATGACGTGATTGACAACCACGACAAGGCAACCCTGATGCTTGCGACCGACTCGCTTTCCTATGACCCAATTACGAAAATAGAGGAGATTGGGGTTGCAATCGAGAACCTGATGGATGAGGGCATGTACCTCCTCTTTGTGAACGGCAGGCTGGCGCACGCGCTATTTGACGATTTTAAGAAACTGACGATGCCGGTCCCGGTGCAGGACTGACCATTACTGTTGCTGCTTCTTTTCAACCTGCTTTGACAGGCGCACTACTTCGCCCTCCAAAAGGCGGGCATAGTGCTCCCACGAGTTGGACACCTTGGCGCGGATGTTTGCCAGCTGTATGGAGAGGTTCAGAGCATCAAGGCAGGTCTCTAGTGAACGATCGCTTGCAAAGTCGTTCATGGCCTTGCCGAATTTTGCTGCGATCTTGCGCTGCTCGTCGCTCTGTTCGTTTATCGCCTGGTTCAGCTCATCTATCTCGTCAGAGCTTCCGCCCTTTATCCATCCTCCTGCCATAAAATGGCAATGTACGATTCCAGATTAATTAATTGCGGATTACTATTCATACAGTTGGAAGCGTAACAATGTATTTATTATACAGCCAAGGAAGCTGTGAGGTATATGGTCGTTGACAACAAGGGCAAGATCACATATCTCCAAGTAATCAAGGAGGATCTTGCAGTATTTAGGATAACCCCCGAAAACGGTCAAATTCCCGACTTTAAGGCCGGGCAGTTCCTCACCATTGGCACCCACGTGCCAAGCGAGGGCAAGATAATCCGACGCGCCTACTCTATCGCGTCGCCTCCCGAGCAGAAAAAATGCTGGGAGCTTTACATCCGCTGGGTCAGAAAGCCGGTCCCCGGCAGGCTGACGACGCAGCTGTTCAACATGAAGGAAGGCGACGAGATCTCTTGGGTCAGGCCGACTGGCATTTTCACCATAAACGAAAAGATGCACGACGGAAGCCCTGACAACCGCAGGATGGTCCTCATCGGCGGCGGAACGGGCCTTGCGCCGTTTGTCTCATATTCTATGCACCTGCACGCCACGCAGAGCAAGCGCGAAATCGTGGTGCTCCACGGCGCAAGCTATGTCGACGAGCTGGGCTACCGCGAGCTGCTTACCGCGCTTGAAGACGAGAGCCTCGACAAGGGCAAGGACAAGTGGAACTTCCGCTACCGCGCTTCTGTCAGCAGGCCGCAGGAGTGGTTCAACAGGACGTGGAACGGCCAGAAGGGCAGGGTCGAGTCCTTCCTGAGGCCCAAGGCCGGCAAGGACCTGTCGCCACTTGAGGAGTTGGTCGGCGAAAAGGTGACTCCGGAGAACACGTCGTTCTACATCTGCGGATGGCAGGGAACCGTGGACGGCGCGCTGGACTACCTCATACCAAAGGGGTTCGTCACAGAGCGCAACAAGCGCAAGGACGGATCGTACGACATCAAGTTCGAGTCGTACGGCTAACTTTCTCTTTTCTCTTCTTCTTTTTCCGTTAAAGCCTTTTATTTCCGTCATAATGCACACCAAGCATGAAATTTGAGTATGAAGAATTCGGCACCATAGAGGACGTTTTTCTCTATCTCGTATCGGTAGCGCCCTATGGCAAGCAGGTCATGCCTATCAGCTCGTACAAGGGTTACGTATTCTCGCTAATCCCGCTCAGCCCGCTCACAGGCGAGCTTTTGATGATGGTCTACACAAAGGGCAACCTGGACGCGGGGCTGGTCGAGTTTGACGTATCGACCAAAAAGTTCCGCATGGTGCCGGCGGTAGAGCGCGCCGACAGGAACTACTTTATCGTGCTCACTCCAAAGACCGCCACGCTTGCCGACGAGGCAATAAACGGCCTGAAATAATAAACTCAGAGTTTCTTTGGCAGTGGCGCCGTGACGGACCTCTTGTTCGTGTAGCGGGCGACAATGTCCTCCGGCAGCTGGCCTGCAAACAGGTCCTTTGACAGTCCGCGCAGGTACTTCATTATTGCCCACGTTCCTGCCTTTATGAGGAGCGCCATGAATACCTTCATCATCGGGCCGTAGGACTTGTTCCTGATGATTATCGGGATGATGTCGTTTATCACCCGCAGGTTGTGCTGCCAGCACATCCAGAACAGCGTGAACTGCGCCTCGTTGAGGTTGCCAAAGTGCATCGAGTTCTTTTCGGAGAAGTCCTGGTAGAGCAACGGTGCAACGATGCCGCGCATGTTCGTCTGCTTGAAATCTTCGATGAGGTCGATGGTGTACTGCGTCTCGTCTGGCGTCTCATCCGGCCAGCCGATGATGAGGGTGAGAGCCGGGAACCAGTGGTTGTCGTTGAGTACCTTGCATCCTTCCCTCACGACTGCACCCCATTCTTCAGGCTGGAACGGCTTGGTCTTTACTCCAAGGTGCTTCTTGACCATCCTTGGAGCAACTGTTTCGATGCCGAGGTTGGTTGCAAGCCACCTTCCGCCTGCCACGTCCATCTCGTTTATCTGAGACAACTTCTTTATCAGGTCAGGCGACGAGGCAACCGCTGAAAGCGTCATGTGGGTTGTGCCGACAAAGCGGGCGCCCGTCGATTTCAGGCCGCTCCACAAGTGGGTGATCGCGTCTGCGTTTGGCACAAAGTCCTTGTTGTCGCAACCGTAAAGGAGCATCTCGTCTGACTGGAGCCATATCGAGTCAAAGCCATAGTCGAGGTTGAGTTTTGCTTCCTGCTGTAGGCGCTCGAGTGGAAAGTCCTTCTTGGTCCTCTTGTTCACGTCGCAAAAGTCGCATCCCCTGCCGCATCCGCGCATCGCCTCGATGAGCGAGTTGACGGTCGGGCCCTGCATCATGGGGACGTTTTCGATGTTGCGGACAAAGGTGTGAAGCAGTTCTGGCGCGTCGCCTGCTTCAAGATCGTGGAACAGGTCCAGCGCAAGTTCGTCGGCCTCGCCGATAACGACCGTGTCGATGCCGTGGATCTTCATCCTGTCCGGCTTGGCAAGTTCCCACGAGCCATTCCCGCCGACTACAACCTTGAAATTGTATTTCTTTTTTAGCTGGATAATAGAAGCGCACATTTTCTTGAACTTCATGGCGACGTACGACAGTTTCTCCGGCGACATTGTCGTGGTTACCGGCGCCATGCCAAGCGGGTCCATCACGTTTATGCCGACCACCTTGGTCTCAGGACCTATGCACTTTTCAAGCATCTCTGGGTGGGCAAGGAAAATGTCGTCGCGCCTGTACTCCTTCAGGAGGGCGCCTTCAATCCTGCGAAGGCCGCACTGCGCGACCTTGACGCCACCTGTGGCATTGTCTGTCTCGACTGACGGGCAGAATATCTTGTCAAAGACAAACTCGGGCACAAGCTCGTAGGGGCCGCAGGCGATAAAGCCGTAGAGAAAGTTGCCCCTGTAATTGGTCATAAGACTGCGGTCCGCAGTCAATACTATCCTTTTGCCACCTGATACTACCATCTTATGCGTCTACTCGTGCGTGCTCGGCTATAAATAAACCTATTACCCTTTTTTACACTCTGACAGTTAGTAAAGACCCTTCTGGTGTCCCCTGTCAAGTATCTGACGCAGCTTTGCATGGTCAAGGAGGGAGAACGCGTCCTTGAGAGTCGCCCACCGCGAGTCTGCGTGTTCCTCAGAGATTTTGATTTCCCTAGTAGGCGTGGTGGCAAAGTAGAAACTCACCTGTTTTTCAGAGCGCATGCCGTCGCCCTTGAAGTACGAGTAGGTTATCTTGCCGATATAGTTGTGGATTTCAAGCTGGCTGATTCCTGTCTCCTCTTTTACTTCGCGGACAAGCGTCTGGATGTCAGTTTCGCCCTTTTCCTTGTGGCCTTGCGGAAAACCCCAGAACCCGCGCCGGTTTCTGAGCAGCAAAAACTCTGCGACCGTATCATCGGGCAGGAATTTTATCACAGCGCCAACCGACTGCTCAAGTGCCACTTTGCGTACGACTGTGTTCAAGGCTGCTGCCAATAATAATAGTTTGTTTTTGTGTTTAAACGTATTAATATCGACTGACGAACTGAATGATAAGGTTGGGCCGGTCGTCTAGTCCGGTAGGATACGGCATTGGCATTGCTGAGGTCGTGGGTTCAAATCCCACCCGGTCCACCATTTTACATTTTTCTCAAATCAAAATGTCTTCCCTTATCTCAAACGCTGTTTTTCCCTTGTGCATTATCCTGTACACGCGATAGGGGTGATGTTTGCCGGGGCCAAGTCCAAACCGGACCAGCCTGCGGCAGGTCTCCAGCCCTGCGTTGTGTATGATGGTGCCAATCCCTCTCTTTTCTTGCATTAGTTTGTTCACGATTTCTGCCGGCAGGACCTTGCAGTAGACTTTGGACCGGGCGCGTACAAGCAACCTGCCGCTTGCGGCAGAACTGATGATGACCTCGCGCCGGATGACGCTATCGGCAAGGGTCTGTCTGACCACCTTTACTTTTACTGCCGAACCGGTAAGGATGCTGAGCACCTGCTCCACCGTGCCTGTCTCGGCAAGCAGGATCTTTTGCTCAATGCTCAAAGTTGCGCCCTTGCGCCGCTCAAGCGCCGCTATCATTTCCAGGACTGTCCTTCCAAAGTCGCCTGCTGCCTCTTCTTTTGTCATCGTCGTCACCATCATCCAATGACCGCCCTCGCAGCAACGAACAGCAGGGAAAACGCGATTGTGGCAAGGCTCAGCAGCTTTAGCCTGCGTTCAAGCCTCTTTGCGGCAACAGGATCGCCGCCCTCCCTCTTTAGCTGCTTGTAGGGCCGGGACATCCTTATCTCTGCCATGCTTGCAAGGCCCGCGCCTGCTGCAGCCGCAAGCGGCGCCAGTGCAACGACATTGCCTGTCTGGATGGTATAGCCTGCCGTGACAGGAAGGGCGCCCCATGACACTGCAAACCAAAAGTTAGTGTGAAACCTTCCTTTCCAGATCTCAAAATTGTACGCAAACAGCAAGAATCCTTCAAGGACTGCCGCTATTGCAAGTGCAGGCACGTAAAACACGATGTAATAGATGCCAATTGCGTAGGCGCCGGCAAGGGACAGGGCCAAGAGCGCCACCATCTGCCTGCGCGTAAAGTATGCTCCCCACGGCTTGGCCTTTTTCGATCCGATGGCGTCTGCCGCGTGCGCGCCGACCCCCAGTGCGAGCGCGTAGATGAAGACGATTGCGCCTACCCTGTCCCAGTGGATGTCATTAGGGGGGACGAGCATGGCGCCAATCAGCGTAAAGGCGATGCACATGCCTGTGTACGGCAGAAACAATAAACCCACAAAGGCGCGGAACCTTGGCGGGCCAAACCTGGGCACGAACCACTCGTTCATGCGGCTCTCTGTCATGGTTTTCTCGCCACCACCATTCCTGCCGTGCCAAGCGTGTAGCGCTTACATTCGATATCTGAAAACCCCCGCTCTTGCAGCGCCTCTACCAGTTTATCGGTCCAGCAAGAGTCGCATATGACCCTGTCAAGGTCGCAAAACACCTCTTTCCACGAGCGCGCAAACACGCCTGCAATCCTCAATATCGCAAAGTAGAGCTTCCACAGGCCGTACATGGCAAGATTTTCAGGGCAAGTAAAATCGTGAAAGACGGCAACGCCTCCCGGCGCAAGAACGCGCCAACATTCGCCTGCCAGCGCTCTTGCGTCGACGTACTTGGCAAGGTACGACGAAACTATCGCGTCAAATGCCCCATCTCTGTAGGGGATGGCCTCTGCAGTCGCCTGTACAGAGGCAAGCGACATTTTTTTGCGCGCCACCTGAAGGTATTCAAACGTAAGGTCGAGGCCGGTCACCCTTCTATTGACCTTCGTGTCAACCATCGCGGCAAGTATGCCCGTCCCGCAGGCAAGGTCAAGGACTTTTTTTCTGACTCCTATCTCTGCCAAGATACGGCGCTTCCAGGCCGCGTCACGGCCAAAAGTCGTCGTCCTGACTACAAGATCGTAGCTTGGCGCCGTGTAAGAGTTGAAGAATTTCCTTGCTGTTGCGTGGCCTTCTTTATGCTGGACCAGCACTCTATTCTATATCTCGCATTGCTTGCTATTTTGAATAGCGGCCACGACATCAAATAGTTAATCAATGTGCGCAGGTATGGTATCTGCGCGTTTTTAGTAGTTCTGAAAATCTCGATAGCTTTGGAAAAGAATTAGCCAAGCTATGGCAAATTTGACAGATGTGGAGAAAAGAAAAACCAATTAAATGGTTGTTGTTGTCGTCGTATTTTTTTTCTTGCTCATAACACCTACACACACGCAAGTCGCAATGATGGATTTATGTCGCCAAAGAAAGACTCCACACGTAGCAAGCAAAAAATCTGACGGAAATACATATTGGCAGATCGCATGAAATTATTAATGGTGAAAAATAGGTTTTGTCTTATTCAGAACCTGAAGTTCAATACCTAAAGTCGCAACGCCTGGCCAGGATTGCGACTGCATCGCCTGAAGGTCGTCCCGACGTTGCTCCGGTGGCGTTCGAGTTTGATGGCAAGTACTTTTACGCGGGAAGTCATAGTCAAGATATCTTTCACAAAACGCGCAAGTACAAGAACGTCAGGGACGGGAACAAGCGCGTGGCGCTTGCGATAGACGACTTGGAATCTGTGAATCCCTGGAAGCCTCGAGGCATTAAAGTATATGGGACCGCCGAGATCGTAGAGCATGACGGGATGTTTGGGCGTGGCAATTACCTGCGCATTGCTCCGAGCATCTCGTGGAGCTGGGGGATTAAAGAGGGAATCAAGACAGTCAAGACCGTTCACGGCAATAGTTCTGGTTTGTGACACACACACACACACACACACACACACACACACACACATCGTCTGGCCGTCTATGTTTTTTGTCGAATTTCAGAAATTGGCAGCGCTTTTTATAACATATAATTATGCAATCCGCGCAAACGTCATGCAAGCGTGTATTTCGTCAACTGGCAGCGCGACATTTCAGTGGAAGAGCGTGATGGCCGCAAGGTGGTGGTCAAGCGCAACAAGCCAACAAAGGGCTTCCACGAATACATCCTTCTCTGCACCTATACGTTCATCTCTATTTTTCTTGCGCACCCGTCGGCGCCTCCTGCTCCCGGCGACATTACGAGAAACGAGGGTCCGGAAACGCGAAAAACACTTGAAAGGGTTGGCATACCCACGCCACATCTTGTGTCAATGACTGGAAAAGAGCTCGTCGAAGAGTACGTGGATGGAGGCGACCTGTACAGGTCCCTTGCGGCAGGCACGCGACGATCTTCCCTTGCGCAGGAGGCAGGAAGGCTCACCGCCCTTGCACACACTGCGGGCCTCGTGTTTACCGACAACAAGGCGCAAAACTTTCTTGTGCAGGGCGAGTCTCTCTTGCGCACAGACCTTGCATTTCTGCAGAAAAGCCGTTCGACCTTTGCAAGAAGCATGGACGTCGGCTCGTTCCTTGCAAGCGTAGTCGACCTTCCAAACTACCGCGAGATAGAGCAGGCGTTTTATAGGGGCTACCGCCTGCAGTCCGGGGACAACTTTCCCTACCTGTCGCTTGTTATAAGGAACATCCTTGCCACCGGCTTTTCCGCCGACGGCAGAACCGCGCTTCGCAACATGATGCTCGACTCATCAGACGTGATAGGCTAGATGGGCGGAAGCTCTGTCTTTTTGTCAAAGCCGCCCGAGCCGAACTTGCAGTAAAAGCACTGGTCGGACTGCATGTAGGTCAGCTTTTGTATAGAGATTGCTCCTATCTTGAGTGCCACCTTGGTCATAAAGCGGTACTTGAAGGGCATGGCCGGTATGACCTCGTTAAAGTAGACGTCATAGTGGTCGGGGCAGAACTTGAGCGTGATCTTGCCCTGCTGGCGCTGCTCTGGCGGCAGGTCCTTGTTGCTTTCGCTCACCGTCTGGGCGACCCTCATCTGCTCCCTGATGTACTCGTGCTTTGGGCAGGGGCAGTCCTTGCCTCCTGGGTGCTTGTACGCCGGCGTGTTTTTCCAGTCAAAGCCGGGGTACTCTTTCTCAAAATCATCCATCGCTAAGGCTTTTTACGGCCCCATGCAATATAAAGATGTGGTGCGTACCCTCTGGCGTGCGAGAAAATGACAAAAAATATATTTTTGGAGCTAATACAACCCCCTTACGTGACGTGGGCAACCCCCTCATCGTGATGATAATGGTGCAATCTCTACATTGAGTACAGCAACAACAGCAAACAACAATCCTGAAGCGGATCCGAACATGAAGACTCTGCTTGAGTTCAAAAAGACAGTAGTCGACGAGCAAAAGCAAGGCGACAAGAAAATCGAGGAAATAAACACGCGGCTTGAAGCCGTCAAGAAGCAGATAGACGAGGAAAGAATGCAGCTTGACGAGCTGCGCGCCAAGCTCAAGGGCGTCAATGAGGAAAAGGATGCCGATTACCCCAAGTTTGTCGAATTGCGCAACAGCCTCATTGAGGCCAAGAACCAGATGAAGTCGCTAGACGACAAGGTCGGCCAGGCAAAGTCCCGCAAGGACAGAAACGAAATCCACGGCCTTACAAAGGCGCTTGAGCAGATAGAGCGCGACATACAGACCAAAAAGCTGTCCAAGGAGGAGGAGCGCAAGCTGGTCGCGCGTTCAAAGGAAATTGCGACAAAACTTCACACTCTAAAGATGATGCACAAAAAGGAGGACCAGTACCGCGAAATGTCCACCCAGTACGACGAGCTGAAAGGCCGCGTCAACAAGATCTTCCGCCAGAAAGAAGAGTTTGGCAACAAGATAGGCAAGCTCAAGGAAAGCATCGAAAGCTTGGTGAACACGCGCGAGGCACTCTACGAAGAGCGTAGGCAGGTCATCCACACCGTGCGCGAAGCGGCAGCAAAACTCGAAATGATAGAGACGCAGCTCAATGCCATTGCGTTCAAGAAGAACCGCATGGCCCAGAGCGAGACAAGGCAGAAAAAGACAAAGGAGATGGAAGAGCGCAGGGTTGCAAGGCAGGAGGCCATGCAAGAACGCGTAAGGCGCGACAAGGAGTACCAGGAGCGCTGGAACGCGCTAAAAGAAGCCGCGATGAAAAAGATGTCTTCCGGCGAGAAACTGACGTTTGACGAAATGAAGCTGATATTCGGCGATTCCGCACAGGAATAAAAGCAGACAAACATTTTTGTGCCAGCCTCATTAAACACAGTACGCTGATGTCGGAAGGAGAAGATAAACTGCAATACACGGGCAAGGTTTACCTGTACAGCTCGGGTATGCCCGAAGACCTGATCGCGATTTCAAAAGAAAAACTTGTCGAGCGGGGCGTGAGCGAGGGCGATATCGTGGTGCTCCTTGACCCCGTGGGAGTGCCGGAAGGAAGCATCATGGCAACCATCTGGCCGCACTATTTGTCAGTTGCCAAGGTAAAGCGCGTGCGAGAGGGCTCGATATACGCGCCGCAGCTGTTTAACATCCAGTTCTGATTTAAGCAAAAACATTAAATCGGCTTTTGAGCAACAGCAATTCTGGCTATATGCTAACGTTCTTTTGCAAGCGCGACAGGCACGTGGACTGCCCCGGCGAGTGGCCGGTCGGCGAGTCGTGCGGCCCTGACCACGACTGCTCATTTGACATGCGAATGATGAAATGCGCTTGCAAGTGCCATGTTGAGAAAAAGAATGTGGCGGCGCAACCCTCCACAACAACAGCAGCCGCAAAGCGCGCCACTGCTGCCTCCAAAAGAGCTGGCGCAGCAGGTAAGTAACCTTTAATTGCTCTTTGCCTCTCACCGTGCTTGTTACACAGATGCTTGACTTTTTTTCTGTCCTGTTCGGGCAACTTGGAGGGCTGACGGACCCTGGCGAATTTGACCCAGCAAACCCGCTGGTCTGGGTATACATCATCTCGCTTGCGATAATCCCGTTTTTCATGATGTACGGCCAAAAGATGCAGTCAAAGGTGATACTGGGGGAGGTGTCAAAGTCGCTGGTGAAACTGAAGGATATGAAGGATGGCGCCCGGCGCGATGCAATAGACTATGTCAAAAGCGTTATTCAGGACAAGGCTGCCGACCCGTCAGCCAAGATCGACAAATTCTTGGAATACTTCACTATAATGCCCGTCGACATGGACCCAAGCGGGGTCGTGCGCAAGGTCGAGCACGTCATTCGGACAAAGGACGAGCGTATGCGCGCGGAGGTCCGCAAGATATGCCCCGGAGTCGGCGATTACGAGCTGTCAAAGATAGAGAACATACTTGAAGCCGCGACTGCGCTCAACATGATCTACAAGGTGGTGAGGCACTATTTCCTGATGGGCAAGCGCACGACTAGCATGTTCGTGCTGGTGCAGCTGCAGATGGTGATGCCACTTTTGATTGAAGAGGCCACCGCGATGAAAAAGGCTATGGGCGCCTTTGAAAAGGGCCAGCCGATAGGCGACGGCATCGGGCCGATGGTGGTCGGCAGGATGATGCTTGGCAAGGAGAAAATGCCTGCAGCGAAGGAAACCGTCTACGCAGAAGGTGAGCACGCAGGCAGGAAATTGTACCTGCTAAAGGCGGAAGGGCCGTCAGGCACGGTCGGCAGGCCGGGCGAGGCAATTTCGCGCCTCGTGGGGGACCTTGGGATAAAAATCGACGCAATAGTTATGATAGACGCTGCGCTCAAGCTGGAAGGGGAAAAGACCGGCGACGTTGCCGAAGGAATCGGCGCGGCCATAGGGGGCATCGGCGTGGAAAAATACCAGATAGAAGAGGTCGCCACCCGGTTTGAAATACCGCTATACGCGGTCATTGTAAAACAGTCGGTGCAGGATGCCATCACTGTCATGCGAAAGGAAATTGCCGACTCGTTTGCCAAAGTCACAGACACTGTGCACGCGATAATCGAGGACAAGACAGAAGAAGGCCAGTCCGTGCTGGTAATAGGCGTCGGCAATACGATGGGAGTGGCGCAATAAAATGATACTGTTTGGCAAGAAAAAAGAAGTTCCCCCTACGATATACACGGAAGAAACCTGCAGCGTCTGCGGGGAAAAGATGCGCCGGCCTTTTGAAGAAGGCGACTATGTCTTTCGCAATGGCTCCACCTGCAAGAAATGCGGCTCGTCGTCAACGATGGTGAGTGCCGTCTATGGCGAGTACCCGCCTGACAAAGACTCTTCCTAGATTGTTATCACTGTCGAGCCGCTTTCGTTTGGTATGAGCGTGTGCTCTGCCTGCGCGACCATCCTGCCGTGGCCCTCGACCAGTATCGGGTACGCGTGGATGTTCTTTTTCTTTATCAGCACGTCTATGGTCCTGCGCAGCCTTGCTTCGTCGTCAAAAGCGTCCGTCAGCCACCTGAGCGCAAAGGGGAGCGTTTTGTAGCGGTTCCATATGATTTCCAAAAGGCTGTCTGCATCCTTGTCCTTGCTTGGCTTTCTTGAGGTTATCCCAAAGATGTTCTTGACCTTTCCTTCTCGCACAACTCCCATGCCGTCCTTTGTGGTCGCAAACGGCTCTATCGCGTATGCCTCTGTAGGCTGGAGCGCAAACGACGAGCCTATCGTCCAGACGTTTGGGATCGACTTGCCTGCGTGTATGGTGTATTGCTGCAGAGAATGCCCCGACAGGTTCTGTATGGGCTTGTACCCCATCCTGCCAATCATGGTCTCGATTGTCCGGCCGATGTCGCTTGCCTTGGTGTTGGCCCTTGCCATGCGCACCGCCTCTGCAAGCGCAGTCTCGGCCGCCTTGACAAGCGAGTCGAATTTCGGGTCGTAGCATACAGTCACGGCCGTGTCTGCGATGTAGCCGTCGACGTGGACGCCGATGTCTATCTTTAGCACGTCGCCTTCTTTTACCGTGGTCTGGTCGCCCGGCTCTGCGGTATAGTGCGCGGCAATCTCGTTGAGGCTGGCGTTTACGGGAAACGCCGGCTGTGCGCCCATCGCCCTTATCTGGGCTTCGACCTTTTCGCAGACCTCAAGGAGGGTCGAGCCGACGTGGTACTTGCGCCTTGCGTCTTCCCTTACCTGTGCCGCTATCTTGCCTGCTTTTAGATAGCTCTCAGCGTTCATTCTCTTTTTTCTCTCTCATTTCTTGAACCATCTTATCATAATATAGAGATTGTGCGCTCAAAGCCGTCTGTCCCGTACAGCCCCACCAGCGCAGATAGTTCCAATGTCGTTATTGGGAGCTGGTCGCTGTGCTCGAAATAGTCAAACACGGGCGACATCAAGTAGCCCTTTTCCGTTCCCATGTGGCCAAGGCCTAGCACATGGCCCATCTCGTGCACCGCAGAGTTGCGAAATGCATAGTTTGGCAGCTTTATCTCCGTCTTGCCGTCGCCGTGGAGCACCTGCGGCGAGAGGTAGACGTTTGCGCTTTCAGCGTCACCACCTGTGTACTGCACCGCGGTGTACGCGCCCGTCTGCCTGGGGTATTCTGGAAAGTCCTTGTAGGTGTTGTAGATGTGGACCCTGACGTTGCAGCCCCCCATCTGCAACTCGCTTGGAGAATAGCGCGCAGTCATGGTCCACCCTTGCTGGTCGCCCGTGTATTCGCGCAGAGCCTGCCTCCATTCCTGCACCGCAAGCTTTGCCCATGCGTAGTACGAGTTTGGGACGCCGGCCTGCTTGAATATGCACACGTGCAGGCTGTCGCTCCAGGTAAAGCCTGAAGTCGGGACCTTGGTCTCTGTAAAATCCGTCTGCTCTTTGTAGTATTGCACTGCAGACGCAGAAGGCAGGAAAAGGACAAGTGAAAGGAGCGTCGCAATGAAAAGAAAAGCAGGTACAAGGACGCGTAGCAATGTGTGTGCTGCTTTTCCTTGCCTGCTATCGCTTTTATCCTTTCTTTCTCTTCTTTTCCTTTTTTTCTTAAGAAATGCTCTTGTCGCCCTTGTCAAGAGTGGCGATGTTTATCGCCTGCTCGACTGTGGACACGAATATCACTCCGTCGCCGTGCTCGCCTGTACGCGAGGACTCAACTACCGCCTGTATCACCTGGTCCAGCTGCGCGTCTGGCACGAGTATCTCAAACTTGATCTTGGGCAGAAGGTCGTAGGCCACCGGCTGTCCCCTCCACTGCAGGTGGAGCTCGCGCTGCTTGCTCCATCCAGAAACGTTGTAGATGGTCATGCCGCCTATTCCAAGCTGCCTCAGCTTCTCCTTGACTACTGGCATCTTTTCTGAGCGTATGATTGCCTCGAGCTTTTTCATTCTAGAGGCCTATGCTTGAACATTCTTAAATTCTTTGTTATTATCTCTATGTACAATTTTTATGATAACAAGTCACTGTCGACAGTCTTTTTAAATCCCCAATCGGGAGAAAACCACGTGGCAAAATTTGTACTTGACACGAGCATAATAATCGACGGCGAGATAACAAAGATGCTGGAGGCCGGCGACATTGAGGACAAGAGCGAGATAATAATCCCGCTTGCAGTCCTTGACGAACTGCAGGCGCAGGCGTCCACAAACAAGGAGCACGGCTTTGTGGGCCTTGCCGAGATAAAGAAAATGCGCGAGCTTGCTTCTGCGCGCGACATAACCGTGAGGTTCTCCGGCGCAAGGCCGGACATAAACGACATCAGGCTTGCCAAGCACGGCAGGATAGACGCCATAATAAAGGACGTGGCGATGAACGAGTCAGCAACGCTCCTCACTGCAGATTATGTGCAGGCACTGGTCGCGGAGGCGCAGGGGATAAAGTCGCGCCACATACGGGCGCCTACAAAGACAGCCGACCTTGCGTTTGAAAAGTTCTTTGACGAATCGACCATGAGCGTGCACCTCAAGGAAAACGTCGTGCCAATGGCCAAGAGGGGCAAGCCGGGCAACTTTCAACTGGTGCAGGTAGGCTCTGCCAAGAGCACGTATGGGCAGCTTAACGAAATGGTAAAAGAGATATCCGAGGCAAGCAGGGTGAGCGGCACCGGAACCGTGGAGATAAGCAGAAGCGGCGCAACCGTAATCCAGTTTGGCCTGTACAGGATAGCGATAACCCGGCCGCCGTTTTCTGACGGCTTTGAAGTAACCATAGTGAGGCCAACTGTCAGGCTTGCCCTTGCAGATTACCACGCAAGCGAGAAGTTGATGGAGAGGCTGTCTGGCAAGGCCGAGGGCATCATTATAGCCGGCCCGCCCGGCTCTGGCAAGAGCACGCTTGCAAGCAGCCTGGCGGAATTTTACGCGCAAAAAGGCAAGATAGTCAAGACGTTTGAGTCGCCCCGAGACCTGCAGGTGCCAGAGGAGGTGACGCAATACGGACCCCTTGAGGGGAGTTTTGAAAAGGCAGTAGACATCTTGCTCCTTGTCCGGCCCGATTACACAATCTACGACGAGGTGCGCAGGGCGCAGGATTTTCAGGTGTTTGCAGACATGCGCCTTGCCGGCGTTGGGATGGTCGGAGTCGTGCACGCCTCAAGCCCGCTTGACGCCGTCCAGCGGTTCATGGGCAAGGTGGAACTGGGCATGATCCCACACATACTTGACACCATCATCTTTGTCAAGGAGGGCAGGATAGACAAGGTCTACGAACTGAGCCTGACGGTCAAGGTGCCAAGCGGCATGACAGAGGCCGACCTTGCAAGGCCCCTTGTTGAGGTGCGCGATTTCGAGTCAGGCGCCGTTGAATACGAAATCTACACCTACGGCGAGGAAAACGTCGTGGTTCCCGTGTCAAAGGCCAGAGGCGGCTCAGACGAGTCAGGGATAAAAAAGCTTGCGCAGTCAAAGATTATGGACGTCGTGCGCCGGTTCGACCCCCGGGCAGAAGTGAACATACTGTCTGAGAACAGGGTGCAGGTCAAAGTAAGCAAGGATGCCGCGCCCAAGATAATCGGCAGGGGCGGTTCCACGATAAACGAGCTTGAGGAAGAGCTTGGTGTCCACATCGACGTCGAGGTCAAGACGCCGACCCTTGGAAAAGAGGTCCCCTTCGAGGTGAGCGAGTCTGGCTCTGCGATAACCCTTCTTGTAGACGAGGAAGTGATAGGGCGCTCAGTCGACCTCTACATCGACGACGAATACATCATGAGCAGCCAGGTGGGCAAAAAGGCACGGGTCAAGATAGACAAACGGTCTGAAGCCGGCAAGCAGGTGTTCAACGCGGTTGTCTCGGGACAGGAAATGCGGATGTTTCTGAGCAAGCGCTAGATCTCTAGCGGAAAAGCCCCTGGTTCTTTGCCAGCTTGACAAACTCTTCCAGTTTCTTGAGGGTTTCTGGATGCAGGTGGTGCTCAATCCCTTCCGCGTCGCGGTTTGCAGTGTCCTCGTCGACTCCGATCATCATCAGAAATTCTGCAAGCACGCCGTGCCTGTCATGCATGTTCTTGGCCACTGCCACGCCGGCTTCAGTCAGAGTTATGCCGCGGTATTTCTCATAGTTGACGTGGCCGCTCTCGCTCAGGCGCTGCAGCATTTTTGTGACGCTTGGCGAGCTGACGTTAAGGTAGTTAGAGATGTCAACAGTGGTCGCATAGCCCTTGTGCTGGATAAGCTCGTATATGACTTCGAGGTAGTCCTCCATGCGGGTCGTCCTTGCCATCTTTTCGGCGTTGTGCGCGTCGCGGATGGACTCTAGGCGGTCGCCCTTTTGATCCGTCTTTTTCCTAGCCAACGTGGAGGCTCCACATAATGGAGGTCATGCCCACGGAAATAAATATTAACATTGTAAAAAAACTTTGCAGTGATGCTCGTCATATCACCAGAGGAACTGAACGCCCGCATTACCAGAAAAAAGGACAAGAGCCTGCTCATCATAGACGCAAGGCCGTTTTCCGATTATGCTGAAGGCCACGTGCCGGGCGCAGTGAACATCGACCTCATGCAGTTTCACTGGATAGACACATCAAAAGAAGGCATCCGGCAGTTTAACAAGCAGACAAGAATATTGCTGTCAAACATCGGCGTCTCAAAGGACAAGTTCGTGGTTTTCTACGACGACGTTTCGGGGCCGTCGGCGGCAAGGGGCGTGTGGCTCCTGCTCTATTTCTCGCACAGCAATGTGGCGATGCTTGACGGCGGGCTTGCGGCATGGAAGGCAAAAGGATTTCCTCTAGAAGAAAAGACAAACCCGTTTGTGCATTCCAAGTTTGAAGGCAGGCCGGACCCAAAGATCCTTGCCGGCTATGGCACGATAAAATCCGCGATAAAAAAGAAAAAGACCATAGTCCTTGATGCGCGTTCAAAGGAAGAGTTTGACGGGACAGCGGTCAGGGCCGCACGCGCAGGCCACATACCAAAGGCGATAAACATTGACTGGAACGACAACATCAAGGATTCTGCCTTCAAGGGCACAGACGATCTTGCCAAGATGTACTCGCAAATCCCAAAAGATGCAGAGGTGATAACCTACTGCCAGGGAGGCTACAGGGCGGCGAACAGCTTTGTCGTGCTAAAGATGCTTGGCTACAAAAACGTCAAGATGTACCTTGGCTCTTGGGGCGAATGGGGCAACAGGCCGGACCTGCCTGTAGTCAGTAAATGACATCTGAACTTGTCCTCAACAGTTTCTTGTTGCGTATAAAGTAGCACTCTTTTAGCTTTCTTTTCCTTGCAATTGCAAGTACAAGATGTTGGATGAAAAACATGGCGTAAAACAGCGATTCGACAGGCGCCGGCGTTGTTGTGCAGTCCACAAACAATCCTCTAATGCGTCTTGCAAGGGCTGCATCTTTGTCTTTGGTGCCAAGGACAAGGACCTGATCACTACGTTTGAGCCCAAAAAGCGGGGCGTGAAAGAATTCCTCAAGAGGGTATGCCTGCGCCCTTGAGCCAAACACTTCGTTGAACTTTAGCGCGCCATACATTGCTGCAGGATAGAGAAACGAGTCTGCAAGCATGATTGTAGAGCCTGCAATGGATATCTTGTCTGCAAGCCTGCTCGCCGCCCTTGACGCCTTGGCATAGATTTCTTTCAGGTTTGCAGGGCAGCCTATCCTGCCCTGCGTGGCAAGGTGCGTGCAGGCAAGCACGCTTGCGGCAAAGCCAATTGTACCTGACGTCCTGCCTGCCCCCTTGAAGTCAAGTTCAAAGACGCTGTCGCAGGCTCTTGCAAGCGGGCTTTTCTTGTCAGCCGTTAATGCAACAGTAGCAATGCCTGCTTTTCTTGCTGCGCTTGCAGCCTGGACGTTGGCGCGGGTCCTGCCGGATATTGAAACGAAATATGCACTGCGGCCCGCCAGCAGCAAGGGATTGAAAACAACGTCGGCAGGATGCCAGCACGTGGCCTGGCCTGATGAAAGGTGGCAGGCTGCAAGGGCTGCGGCGTACGAGTCGCCGGACCCTACAAAGGCAATATTATTCTCTACAGGAGCAGGCAGTACAAGCCGTGGAAGGTCGTCAAGCTGGCGCCTGACATCCTGCGCCATTGCCTCTATGGAGTTCAATAAAACAGAAAAGAAATCGGGAGATAATAAAAAGTTGGCCTGTTGTTGCTACTTTTTCTTCTCTCCTTGACCCTCTATCACTATCATGGTCAAAGTAGAGCGCACCTTGTCTATCTTGCGTACATGCCAGGTGATGGTCTCTCGCAGCTTTTCCATGCTGTCGGAACTGACCTTGGCGATGATGTCGTACACGCCATACACGCCGCTTACCTCTATCGTTCCTGGCATCTTTTTCAGTTCTCTTATTATCTCCTCCTCTGAACCCAGATCACAGTTGATGAGCACGTATGCAGTTGGCATATGACCGCCGTTAAAGTGACCGTGCTATTAAACAGATCGGGTCACTGTTGAGGCTTGCCGTACGTGAATGTCGAGTTTGTAACGACGTCCTTTAGTACTAGGGTATCGCCTTCTTTTGATATTGTCATGCCGTTATTCAGCCCATTTTTGAATGCATCTTCTACTTCCATCATTATCGGCCCTCTTGTTGGCGCGGTGCATAGTGCAGTGGTGAAGGCTATTTGCTGGCCCTTGATAGTTGATGAATTGACATATTGCACGCTTCCTCCAAATCCGTTGCATATTCTTCCGTCTATTTGCGTCCTGTTGACGGACAAGGCAATCTCATAATCCCTCACGTCAATAATGTCGTGTCCATCGAGGCTGAACGAACGCATCTGCCATGCATAGGCCGTCAATTCTTCATTTGTCGCATTACTATTACCCTTCATGCTAAATGCCAGCAAAGCAGCAAGTATGACAACTCCTGCAGCAGTAGTGACAATTATGTAGGATTTTTTCGTAATCCTGATCCAACTACCTTGCTATATTAGGTATTGTGAATTTTTGTCAGAACTTTTCCTTTGATCTTTTTTGTGCCTTCAAATAGTCCACAAAGTAGTAGAGGTACGCCCGCTCGTTCACCTTGAGCACCCATGGTATGTACGACTCGTTCTTGCTGCTCTTCTCAAAGATCTCAAAGCCCGAGTTTTCCACCAGTCTGCGGAAGGACTGCCCGTCGTACGATTTTTTCGGAGGCGGGTCGCGGTTATAGTCGTACGGGTCGGCAATGATTGTGCTTGCATGGGGCTTTAGCATCCTGTGTATGGATGCAAGGAGTTTTTCAGCGTCGACAAGCTCTAGCAGGTTTATCGCAAGCACGAGGTCGAACTTGTTTGGGTGAAACGGCGGGGCAAGCGAGTCTGCGACGCAAAACTCGACGTTTCCAAGCTTTTTCTCCTGCATTTTTTTGCGCGCCTCTCTTATGAACGAAAACGACAGGTCGATGCCTATTGCAAATGCGTATTTCTGTGCAAGAAGCAGCGTGCTGTAGCCCATAGAGCACGCCATGTCAAGGGCGACCCCGTCCATGTCGGGGTTTATGCCGTGCACGACGCGGTTGTACACTTCGTTTGGGCGCAGGCGCCACCTCATGTGCTGTATAAAGCGGTCTTCCTCCGTGTGCTCGTACTGGGTCCACCTGTACGGGACAAACCAGCTCCCGCCTTCCTCGTACCTGTCGTTTGCGGTGTCAGGCGACAGTTTTGACCCTTTTTCTTTCAGGAATTCCTTCATCTCCTTGGTGCCTGCGCCAAGGAGCCACCGGCCAAAAGTCTGCGACCTTGCCGCGGCGTAGGAAGCAAAATCCCTGACCGTTATTGCCACTCCCTGAATGACAGGATAGAGGGCGCCGCACTCGGGACACCTTAAAAAGCCCTCCGTACATTCGTTTTCATTCTTGCTGTCAGTGGCAAGGGGCTCTAGCACCAGCCTGATCTGCTTGTCGTTGTGCTGCAGGCAAACTAGATGGTGCGCAAACTGGACCTTCATGGATGATATGCATTCTTCCTGAAGACCCTATATAACCTAGAGCAGGGAATCATCGTGCAGCCTGTCAAGGAGGGGAGTGAGAAATTCCTTGACCTCTTTTTCGCCTAGCGTAATGTTGCCGGCGATGCCGATTGCCACAGACAGCATGTTGCGGTCTTCCCTTGCGGTGTAGACCCTTGCGCCGTAAATCGACAGCTCTTTTGCGTTTCTGGCAAGCCAGTCCTTCCAGAATCTTGTCCGGACAAGGTTTGCGTCAAGTGATGCAATTGCATGGTCGATGCCAATGCCCTCTTCGTGGTCAAGGAGGTCGAGCTTGGTCATCGGGACAAGTAGCGTGCCCTGTGACACCTGCTCGTGGTTCTTGTTCATCTTTTCTATTGCGTCATCGTTGTCAATCTCTTCATCCTCTGATTCCGTGCTTTTGTTATAATGCGGGAAAAAATAACCGGCAAGCGTCCCTTTGTTGTCGTAGACCTTGTAATACGTATAATCGTATTCTATCTTCCACTTGATTTTTTCTTTGCCCACGATACTTTTGCAGCTGTGTGTGTACACGCAAGCGCGTATTTGTACGCTATGATTATTTCTTGGACGCCATTCTCTTGTACACGATGATGGATACTACGCCGCCTGCGGCGACTACAATGTACATGACTGTCACCATTGCGTCTGACATGGGATCTGCAGGCTTTTCCGCAGTGACGACCACGACAAGGGCGTGCGAGTCGGCCTGCACGCTTGACTGACCTGAAGCAGCGGTAACGGTAAAGGGATACTCGGCGTCCTTTAGTATCTCTGGAGGCAGGGTAACTATCAGCGGCACCTCTGCCTTGAGCTTGCCAGTTGCAGGGTCAAGGGTCGCCTGCTCGGGCAGCGCGTTGCCAAGCCGGAAAAATTCTCTTCCCTTTTCAAAGGTGATATTCGTTATCTTCATGCTGTCTGCACCCGTGCCGTACACGACTATGTTCTTGACGGCGCTTTCGCCGGGCTTGACCTTGAGTATTGGCGCGTTTACTTCTATGCTCATCCCTGATTGAGCATATGCGGCCGTGTTTGCTGCCGCCGGGACTGCAAGGGCGGCAGCTCCAAGGACAAAAGCTGCGCACAAAAGCACAACTATGCTCTGCGTCGCCATCCTCCTCCTCATCATCATGTCCAGCGATGATATGCTTTGCATCGTGGGGTATTTTAACTGAAAACTTGTCCGGGGCCCATGATGCCATAGTCAAGATGGAAAGAGTTGCCCGAAAACTAGGCAGAAGGCACCGGCTACAGTTGTCTATGATGCCAAAACCCATTTTCCAGTCAAAAGTTAGGCAAATAAGTATATCTGGATGGTGTTATGTACCATAGTGGTTGAGGAAAAACACCAAAACTATCCTTACACGTGACCTGAATAACAAATCCCTGGTAAGAATAGACGAGCTAGACCTCAAGATAATCAGCCTGCTGGTATCCGGACGTGACAACAAGCAAATCTCAAAAGAGCTAAAGGTGCCGCTGAGCACGGTCCAGCGCAGGACGAGGATGATACTTGCAAAAGACATCGTTAAAAACAAGATAGAGCCCAACTACAAGAAACTTGGCTACAACAAGGGCATGATTCACGCAAGCGTCAAGAGTAGCGATGTGTCCCTGGCTGCGCAAAAGCTGGCAGAAATCGACGGGATAATCTCAGTTGCGGTCCACCTGGGCACCTCTGACATAGTGGCAGAGTTCGTCTATGGCGATAGCACTGACGTTCTTGAGACCATCTCGAAAATATGGAACATCGAGGGCATTGACCGCGTCACGTGGTCGCAAGAAGTATACGCGGTGCCTGTTCACAACAAGAACGTGATTTCCGCGCTGCCGTGAAGAACGTTGCATCTGTTGACCTGTTGTAGCTAGCCAGTTGACATATGGTATCAGATACAACAAAGATTTAATACTTATGCATTTTAAATGGTTTACTATCTGACATAAAATGTCAAACGTGGGGAAGAATCGCAATTTTGTATCTCAACAATCGGACCAAGTGGGAAAGCTTGTGCTAGATGACCTCGATATTGGCATAATCAAGGAGATGATAAAGGATGCCGAAGTCAAGAGCACATTTCTTGCAAGCAAATACGATAGCCCGCTTTCAACCATTCAGAGAAGACGTGCCAAGCTAGAACATACGATACTGAAAAAGAAATACTACATAAACATAAGCATGTTTCACTGGCGGAGGGCCGACCTGATGATCTCTGTAGACGGGGATTGCGGCGAAGCAGTATCGGAGCTTTTGCGCAACTTTGGCAAGAACATTATCAGCACGTCGTTGAGAATCGGCGACCCTCAGGCAAATATCGTGGCTACCGTGTTCTACAGGGACTCGCGGGAGCTGCTCAACCTGATGGACGGGATAAGATCCATTTCTTCCGCAAGGTGCGTGAAATGGTCTGAAGTCGTAAGAGACTTTGGACCAACCGATGCCGGCATCGAAACCATTCTTTCGTCCCAGACCTGAGTATGTGCGTATACTGCCCTACGTGGAAAAAATCGATCATGAGGAGCGGTCATAGCTTAAATTAGCCCTACGACCACTCCGCTCCATGTCTGAAGCACAACCAAGCACACCGCAGGATTCAAGCGCTCCACAGGGTTCGAGAGATGGACCACATGACACAATCTACATCGGCAAAAAACCGCTCATGGCATACGTCACCTCGACGCTCATCCAGCTGGCAAACCAGCCGAAGGTGACGATAAAAGCAAGGGGATTGAGCATCGGCAGGGCTGTAGACGTGTCGCAGATCACGATCAAGAGGATGGAAAGCGCAGGCTACAAGATAGGCGACGTAAGGATAGGCTCCGAGACTGTCAAGTCGGAGGACGGAAGGACGCGCAACGTTTCAACGATTGAAATCGAGATCAGAAAGGCCTGAGCCGGCCGTACGAGTTCTTTTTCCACTTTTTATATGGGCATTAATCTAACGTGAGCGGCAGAGCATGGGAAGAACCGCCGTCCTGTACCTTGCACACCTAAACCCTGTGACAAAGGCACACGAGTCGATAATATCCTCTCTGCTAGAGCGCGACTACTCTGTCTATGTCTTTCCCGTGCGCTTTATCAAAGACAACAGGGAAATAAACACCAAGAGCTTTCCGTTTTCGTTTGAGCAGCGCAAGGAAATGGTCGAGGCGTTGTTTGGCAACTCTGTCACGGTCCTGCCAGACTATACCTTCTACGCTCCTTTTGCGAAATACCTGCCTCCTCTTCTTTCCTCAAAATCGTGGGAACTACGCAACCAGATAGTGTCGCACGTAAAGGAGGGCAAGTTTGTGTCCTACACAGGCGACAAGGCCGAGCGCCTTATGCTCAAGATCTACAGGCTAAACCCGCTGAAGGCCGACAGGCTTGAAATATCGGCAACATCGGTCAAGGAGATGCTCTACAGGGAAGCACGTGAGGGCGACCGTGGAGAGTGGCGCCAAATGGTGCCCCCACAGGTGGTTGACGCGATAGAGCGCAACTGGTCCGTGGTGGAAAAGTTTGCAAGAGAACAAGACGATGCAACGATGCGCGTCATGGGCATGAAGTTTCCACGGGAAGGCTACAAGTAAGTAGGATTTTTATAAGCCACCAAGAAATCGCCAAGTAAGAAATGAAGGAAAAGGGCGGCGAGTTCATATGGTTTGACGGCAAGTTTGTCAAGTGGGAAGACGCCAAGGTCCCAGTCTTTACGCACGCGTTGCACTATGGCACGGCCGTCTTTGAGGGCATCCGCGGCTACAGCTCCAATGACAACGTGTTTGTCTTTCGCCTGCAGGAGCACATGGAGCGCCTCCACCGCTCGGCAAACGTCTACTCCCTTACCCTCAAGCACTCGGCAGAAGAGTTGAGCGATGCAACTGTCGAGCTGTTGAAAAAGAACAGGATGAGAGAATCTGTATACATACGGCCGCTTACGTTCGTGGGTCTGCACGGAATCGACCTCAACGTCACCAAAGACTCGCCCACCCATACCATCATAGTCGCATTCCCGTTTGCAAAATACTTCAAGGGCGATGGCCTCAAGGTCCGCGTCTCGTCGTGGAGGCGCATAAGCGACCAGACGACGCCCCCGCTTGCCAAGGCGGCAGGCAACTACCTGAACTCGGTGCTTGCCACGCAGGAATGCAGGCGTGATGGCTACGACGAGTCGATACTGCTTGACATCGCCGGCAACGTAAGCGAAGCTTCCGGCGAAAACATCTTTGTCGTACGAAAAGACAAGATCTATACGCCGTACTTTGCAGATTCTGCCCTTGAAGGCATCACGCGCGAGTCTGCCATCACCATCGCCAGGGGCATGGGATACTCTGTCATCGAGCGCCCCATACCGAGGGCAGAGCTTTACATGGCCGACGAGATCTTTCTCACCGGGACTGCAGCCGAAATTGTTCCCGTCACAAGCGTTGACGGCCACGCAATAGGCACGGGCAAGGAAGGGCCCGTGTCAAAGAGCATAAGACAAACATATGAGAAGGTTGTAACCGGTGGCGTTAAAGAGTACGCGGGCTGGTTAACACCTGTATGGTAGAGAACAATAGTAGCAATTCAAAAATCGCAGTAATAGGCGTTGGGGGGTGGGGCAAGAACCACGCCCGCGTCCTTGGGGAGCTTGGAGTCCTTGGCGCCGTGTGCGATTTTGACGCTGCCAGGGCTAAGGAGATAGCTTCCAAGCACAATGCGGCGCCGTATTCGTCGGTGGACGAGATGCTTGAGAAGGAGCGCCTTGACGCCTGCCTCGTCTGCACGCCGACCAGGACGCACTCGGCAGTCGCCAAGAAGGTCATCGACCAGGGCCTGCACGCGTTCGTGGAAAAGCCCCTCTCGTTTTCATCGCAAGAATGCGACGAGATGACGGAACTAGCCAGGAAAAAGCGCGTCACGCTTACGTGCGGCTATATCGAGCGCTTTAACCCTGCGGTGAGCGAGACAAAAAAGATGATAGCTGACAAAAAGTGCGGCGACCTTCTCATGCTAGAGTTCCACCGCGAAAACCGTATGCCTCCAAAGATAAAGGACGTGGGCATCATATTTGACACCGCGGTCCACGACATCGACACGGCGATGTTCCTCTTTGACGCAAGGCCAAACGTCGTCTTTGCGAGGGCTGGCAGGCACGTGCACGAGTTTGAAGACTTTGCCACCCTCATGCTGGGCTTTGCAAACCAGAGAGTCGCAATCATCTCTGTGAACTGGCTCACGCCAAAGAAGGTGCGCACGTTCAGCGCGGTCTGCACAGACGGGATAATCTCGGGCAACTTTATCTCTCAGGAGATCAAGATAGACAACGCCGGCGAGACGGTCGCGCCAAGGTTGCCGTTTCAAGAGCCGCTGACGCTTGAACTGAAGAGCTTTATCGCGGCAGTGCAGGGCAAAGAGAACTCGGCCGTCTCTGCAAGGGACGCCACAAACGTCACCAAGGTGGCAGAAGCAGCGCTTTTATCAAGCGAGACTGGCTCTCCAATATACCTGGATCTGAAATAAGAAAAATGAAGCGCTCGATGCTTGACATACTGCAGTGCCCGATAGACAGGCACTATCCTCTGGAGCTTTTCGAGATCGAGGTCGCCGGCGACGGCGAAATAAGGGAAGGCGTGCTTGCCTGCGCCAAGTGCGGGCGGTACTACCCCATAATGGAAGAGATACCCGTCATGCTGCCGGACGAGTTGCGCAACAAAGAGCGCGATGTGGGCTTTTTGCAGAGGTGGCAGGCCAAGATCCCCGAGAAAATTTTAAGGCAAGGAAACCCGTGGCATCTATAGAAATATGGCCAAGGCCAAGAAAAAAATCTACAGAAACGTCGCTGGCGTGAGAAACCAGGTTGACAAGAGTGCGAAAATAGGCAAGAACACCAGGATATGGCACTTTGCGTACGTTGGCGCCAAGACAGTCGTAGGCGACAACGTCAAGATAGGCTCCCTTGCCCACGTCGACTATGGAGTAAAGATTGGAAACAACGTCAAGATTGAAGGCATGGTATACATCCCACCGCTTACCGTGATTGGAAACGACGTCTTTATTGGCCCCGGCGCGACCTTTACAAACGACCCTTACCCCATGAGCCCCAAGATGATTGGCGTGATAGTGGAGGATGGCGCAATAATCGGCGCCCGCTCTGTCGTGAGGCCGGGCGTGCGAATAGGCAAGAACAGCGTGGTGGCGATGGGCTCTGTAGTGACAAGGGACGTGCCTGCCGAGACGGTGGTGATGGGCGTTCCTGCAAGAATAGCGTACACGCGGCAGGATTACGACCACAAAAAGAAAGAATGGGAAGAAGGGTCTCCTTCTCCTTCTTCCTAGCGCCGCTTGGCCGGCGGGTTCACCAAAAATTTTGGGTCCGGCTCTTTTCCTTCCGCAAGGACGTCAAGGATGCTCTTTGCGGCAACTTCGGCCATCTTGGACCTTGTCATGCGGTCGGCGCTTCCAATGTGCGGTAAAAGCACGACGTTTTTCATGGCAAGGAGCGGGCTTTTTCCTCCCAGCGGCTCTTTTTCAAACACGTCAAGGCCCGCGCCGGCTATGATGCCTTTTTTCAAGGCGGCGGCAAGGTCTCGCTCGTTTACCACTGCGCCCCTTGCTGTGTTTATAAAAAATGCGGTCCTCTTCATCTTTTGCAGGCGCTCGCTGTTGACAAGGTGTCTGCTTGCGTCGTTTAAAGTGGTGTGTATAGTGACAAAGTCGCTTTGCGCCAGCAAATAGTCAAGGTCGGCGTACCTGGCGCCAAGCTCTTGCTCGGCCGCTTCGTTGCGCCTGCGGCTATGGTACAGTATCTCCATGCCAAAGCCTCTTGCGCGCCGCGCTACTGCAGAGCCTATCTTGCCAAGGCCGACGATGCCGATGGTGGCACCGTGCACGTTCTGGCCGAGGAGCAGGTCAGGCATCCACCCTACCTTCCACTTTTTCTGCCTGACCATCCTGTCGCCTGCAACGACATTGCGCGCGCAGGCAAGAATGAGCGCAAAGGTGATGTCGGCAGTCGCTTCTGCAAGGATGTCTGATGTGTACGTGACATAGATGCCCCGCTTTGTAGCCTCTGCTACGTCGATGTGCTCAAAGCCGGTGCTGTACGAGCTGATTATCTTTAGCTGCGGACCCGCTGCGTCCATGACCTCTTTGTCTATCTTGTCTGAAAGCATACAGAGAATGGCATCCTTGCCGGCGACGTTTTTCAAGATCTCTTTTCTTGTGGGCGGTTCTTGTCTCTTGTGCAGCGTCACGTCAAATTCCTGAAGCATTTCCAGAGCGGGTCCGGGAAGCTTCCTTGTGATGTAAACCTTGTTGTTTCCCACGTGTGCCATTGCGGCCAATATGTTATGAATTTTAGGGTGAAAGCACACGCTAACTGTGTTAGTTATATTATCTATTGGCGCGGGACTGTATGCACGTCACTATCTGAAGGCGAATACTTGGCGCACATAAATCATTTATTTCTTGAATGTGACATTTAGTCTAAGAATTTATGCCAAAATCAAGCAAGGCAGACACCATCGCTGCTGTTCTTGAAGCGCATATGCACTCGATGCGCCTTATGCACGATGTCATTGTAGAAAACAACAAAATACTCAAGGACATATCCAAAAAACTGGACGCTGTAAACGACGACCTTCATGCGCTCGTACGTAATTTAGAGACAAAAGGGATATAGGATGTACGCCTAGTTTTTCTGCAAGTCTCTTTGCCTATCTTGCAGCGATTTTTTCTTGTACGCGTTGATTTCGGTCTTTACACAAAGGATGTGAAAAGTAGTAGCCCGGCCCAGATTCGAACTGGGGTCAAGGGCTCCAAAGGCCCCTATGCTTGGCCACTACATTCGGCGGGAGCGTGTATATGTTCCCTCCACCGGGCTTCCGGGCGTAGTTCCATTTTCTTTTGGGTCCTTATAATTTATGATGATCATTATTTTGCTTCAGCAGTATTGCCGCAAGCATCTTTTTGGTCGGGTTTTCCATCGAAGCAAGGGCGCGCTCTGCTCTTTTCTTTTGCGCCTTGCGGAATTTCTCGCCTGCAAGCATCCTGCTGGCAAGCTTTGCAAGCGCACCGGGGTTTCGGGTCCTTGCCACCAAGCCTGACCTTACAAGATAGTCCTCTACGTGGTACCTGACTGGCGCTATGGATATCGTCGGGACACCCAAGAGCGCGGCTTCGGCGCTCATGGTCCCGCCGGCTCCTATGAACAAGTCTGTAGACTTTATTAGCGAGACGCCGTCAACTACGCTTTCGATTATCCTTGCGCTGTTTCCGTACCTTGCCTTTGCCTCTTCTATCTGGTCGCTGTACCTGCACAGCATCACAATGTCTGCGCGTTGTGCCAGCTCGTCTACAACAGCATCCACAAGGGCCGTGCTTGCCAGCTTTTTATCGGCAATGTATGACGCCTTGCTCTCCTCAAGCCTGATGAGCACCACCGTCTTGTTCCCTTCTTTTTTGTCAGGCTCGACCATGTGCGCAGAACTGCTACTGTCATCATTATCATCTTTGAGCCAGGCCGCCGGGTCCAGAGCATGGTAGCGCGAAATGTCTTTCCTTGAAATGCCAAAGCCGGTCCACGACGAGTACGGTATCACCCACGGACACAAGAGCCTGCTCATGAGAGGCACGGTCAGCTTTGCCACCGCCTCCGCGTGCGGCGAATCGTTAAAGCCAATATGCCGGACGCCAAGGCCGAACGCGACCCTTGCGCCTTCGGGTGACGAAAACGTGACTGCGGCATCGGGCGCAAACCCGCTGATGACGTCTGCAAGTGCGCGCATGCGCTCCGCGCTTGCCGCCAGCTTGCCGTACCTTTCGGGCCCGCCGTGCCTTCCAACCAGTTTCAGGTCCAATCCCTTTATCCTTGCAAGCTCGACTGCCTCACGGTAGTCGCGTGACGTGCAAAGGACTTCGTGCCCTTTTTCTTGCAGGGACTTTACTGCGTCTTTGAAGAACATCACCTGCTTTGGAGTCAGGACATCAAACCAGATCCTCAAGCGCTGCAAGTTGCAGCCTGTGCCGGTGAAAAACCTTTTCTTTAACTGATGGCAACGCGTATATGGCGCGTTGCTCGGGGGAGCTCAGTCTATAGCTTGAGTGCGGGATCGGTGTTGCCGACGGTGGCCGTGTACGGCCTTAGTACAGAGGGGTACAGGATAGCCTCTGCCATGGCGATAAAAGGCGCCAAGGTCTCGCTGATTGATGAGTCGCTTCGCAACGCCATATCGCTCAAGGCAGACATTGCCCGCACGTACCCAAACGTCAGCTCGCTTGTCGAAGACGAGCCGCTCCTTGGGCTTGAGCCGATGGACGTGGCGATAGGAAACGCGTCGTACCTGTTCTTTGCGCCCCGGGTACGCAAGATAGGCACAGACGTCAAGGCCGACGTGGCGACAAAATTCAAAGACGCAGTCAAGGCGCTCAAGAAAGGCTCGTCAGTGGTCTACATGCTGCCGTCCGGGATCGGGGGCAACAACGAAAACATTGCGCTCATAGAGCACGTGACGGGGATGGCCGCCGACCAGGACGTTTCGTACTATTACATGCCTTCAAGCCCCATTGCATCCGGCGCTGAGGTGCTGGTTGGCTCTGCCAAGTCAAAGCAGGACAACAACCTCGCCAAGATGCTGTACGACACGGACGGCAAAAAGAAGGTAAGTTTTGTCGACATTTACTCTGCAGAACTCTCTCACATCATACGCGCGCTTTCACACTATTCCGGCATGGCAAGCATCCTTGAAGTGTGCAAAAAGGCCACGGACGGCAGCCTGCCCGCCAACGAATTGATGCACGGCACGTTTTCAGACCTGTACATCGACGACGTGACTTCCGGCCTGTACGACCTGCGCATCATCGGCTCATCGCTTGACGGCGCCGGCCCGCTCATGTACCTTGTCAATGGCAGCATCCGCGGGATAGAAGGCTACACAAAGCACCTGATAGACCAGGTGCGTGGCACCCTGAAAAAGCGCGACTTGAAGGCAAGCAGGACCAAGGTCGCAATAGCCTGGACTCTTGACCCGCACGAGATGAGGGGCGACAAAATAGACCTGCTGTCGTCACTTGAAACCAAGGTGCGCGACTACATCGGAGACGTGGAGCGCCACCAGGGGCCCACGTTTGACCTCTACCACACAGACAAGACCACGGTCGTCATCACGTGCTCCAAGGCCGACTTTGACAAGGTCGTTTCAAAGAACCGTCAGAGCGACGACTTTATCGTGATAAAGGCAAACCCGCTCTGCGAGACCCTGACGCAGGAATAAATACTTCGGCTTGTATCGCGAAAAATGGGGAAAAGAGGGAAAGAGAAATGAGCAAGGCCAAGGCAGTAATCGTCATTTCGACGTTTTCAACAGAAGAGTCGGCCGCCGAGATCGGAAAAAAGCTGGTCGAAAAGGGCCTGTGCGCCTGCGTCAACTTTGCCAAGATCCGCTCCATCTACTCCTGGAAGGGCAAGTTGGAAGACCAGCCCGAGTACATCGCCTTTTTCAAGGTCGCCAAGGGTTCCGCAAAGGCGCTCAAGCAAGAGCTTGCCCGGGTGCACCCGTACGACGTGCCAGAGATAGTGGAGATAAAGATGAGCGACGTGTCCAAGCCGTACCTCTCATGGCTTGCCGATGCAGGGTCAGCGCATCGCGTAGCGAAGAAGCGCAACCATTCCGCCAAGCAATGAGACGCGCAGGCCAATGTCCGTTGACGAGTCGACCGCGTACGTCCTTGCGCCATAGCTTTCAACAGAGTTGAGCAGTTTTACCACCGCATCCTCCTCCGCAGTCTTGAAGACCGAGTCTGAAAATATGATGGCCTCTATCGCCTTGATGTTTGCGGCTTCTGTGATGTCCTTGAGGCCGACTGCATACTTGTTTTCGCCCCTGTTGACCATGAGCATCACTTGGTCAAGCATTGCCGACACGGTGGCAAGCTTGCTTGCGCTCATGGCGTCCTTCATGGCCGGCGACCGCAAAAACACGAAAACGCCGTCCTCGCCGGCAACGTCGACGCCGTCTACCACCTGCGCGCGCTCTTTTGGCAGGCCGTTTCTGTCAAGGGCGTTGTAAAAGCGCCTGCGGGTCTCGCCGGGCCCAAAGACGATTATCCTGTCGCCTTCTGAAAGAACGGAACCGACAGTCTTGGCGGTATCTGCAAAAAACGAGTCGAGGCTTGGATTTTTTGTCGGGTAGCGCTTGCCCTGCTGGCCAGAATAGATGTTTGGTATTATCTTCACATGCGTTCCCGTGACCTTTGCGACTGCCGCCTCCTGCGTGTCGATTGCCACCAGTATAAACGACGAGCCGTCGCCCGACCTCTTTAGCAGTTTCAGCTCCACGTCCTGCCACTTGCGGCCCTTGTCTATGGTCAAAATGTCGCCGGCCTGCACCGAAAGCGCGTGGTGCACCCCCTTTGATACGAGCTCGTTGCTGGTGTGAGTTATCGTGCCAGAGATGCGCAGCCGGTCCACCGACGCGTCCAGCTCTATTCTGTCGACCCGTATCGTTAGCCGAACCTTGATGCGCTCGCCCCTGTCTGGCCTGCCATAGTCGCTTTCCTGCTTGACGACCCGCGTCGTGTCTGCAATTGCATAGTCGCCGGGCGCAATCACGCGCCTGAGCGTAAAGAGGTCGTCAGCGTCCTCCGGGATGACTAGGAGCGCGTTTGCAGAATGGTCGCTCTGCTTTACAATCATGCTGGCGGCGCAGTAGTATTTTCCTGTCCTTCTTCTTCTGTTGTTGTCGCTGCTGTTGCGGCAGCGGTAGTTGTTTTATCGCCACTTGGAGCCTGCGCGTGGATGTACTGGTCAACCCATTCCTGCGTAAGGACGCCTGCTTCAACCAGGTTGACTAGCGCGTTTGGCGATGCGTTGCCCTGCACCTTGCCCGTGCGCCTGCGCGTCTGCCTCCACTTTAGCTGTGTGTTGCCTGACTTTGACGAATATATGATGCCGAGGATCTCTTTTGCGTTGACAAAGGTCATCTCGCGGATCTTTTTCAGCGTGACCTTGTCGGCCGCCTCGATGTATATTGCGCCGGGTCCCTCCTCGCGTTCTGGGAATACTTCAAAGTCGCGCATATAGCTTTCTGGTATGAACGATCGGCAGGTACTTATTATGATGAATTTCCGGAAACTCTCTAGAGAACACGTAGTTTCTATCTGGACCAATGCAATTATGAAATCTATCTAGTCATTTATCAAGCTTGTGAGAAATTTTAAGGTGGATGGGCAGCAGGCTCCTTACTCAAGATCCTCCTCACTTTTTATAGTAAAATCAGTAGGGCTAGTCCTGTCACTGCCTGCGTCTGTCCATCCGCACAATTGTTGTAACAGAGGGCATAAAAACGATCTAGGAAGAAGAACAGCAGCGGCCCCTTGGTATGTTGTGGCCGTGGGGGCACTTTCTGGGGTGCTTCAAAAGCGTGCACAGGGCGTCGGTAAAGATGTTCTTCATGTGATGTTCTATCCCGCAGACCATCTCTTCGTCTATCTCTATTTTCAGTGCGTCCTTCATGAGGACTTCAAGCAGGCGCGTGTTGCGTATCATCTGCTTGCCGATCCTGTCGCCTTCGCTTGTCAATTCGACGCTGCCCTTGGTGTAGTGCACGAGGTCTAGGTCATTGAGCTTGCGCAGCATCTGGACCACAGAAGGCTGGGTGACGTTGAGCAGTTTTGCAATAGAACTTACCTTGACTTCCTCGCCCTTTTCCCTGATGTACCATATTGCTTTCAGGTACATCTCGACGTGCTCTGACTCGGCAGTGCCGATAAAGAGCTCTTCGTCGTCGGATTTGCGCGACTTTAGGGACTCCACGGGTGCGGCTAGCTTGGCTCAAGATGACTATTAACTTATCTGTTACTGTTAGCTTTTTTCTGCTGCGCCTTGGCGTCGGCCCACAGGTAGTGGAAGTAGTCCTTGGCAAAGCCCGCAAGCGCCGCGTGGTCAGCCCATATCGCTATCGGGTCTATCATGCCGTTTTCTATCATGCCTTCGCCAAGCAGTATCATGACGTGCTTGCCGTCGCCGATAACCCCTCCGCCAAACATGCCGTTCTTTAGCTTTACCTCTGCCACCCTTGACAGCGCCCTTACAATGTCGGCGCTCGTGTCTTCAGACGCAAGCACGTTTATCTTTACGCCCCGCTCGTAAAGCGTGCGGAGCACCGGCTGCATGGGCTTGGCGACGTCCTGCGCGACGCTTGGCAGCGCCACGAGCAACTCCTGCTGGCAGTTTTCCACTATCTCGCTTACCTTGGCAGCGATGTTGTATACGCCCCTTACGACCCAGATCTCGGGCTTCTCCTTGATGCCGCTTTTCGTGTAGATGGGCATCAGTTCGTTTACAATAGCTGCCTGACTCTCGCGAAAACTGTTCTCGCTCCTCATCCTCATGGCCTCAAGGGCTGTGGATGGCGACTTGGGGAAGAACTTTTGCGGACGCGAGCTGTCTGATTCGAGCCAGCCCTTGTCTTCAAGGCTGTTCAATACCTCGTAGATCTTGGAATATGGGACTCCTGACTTTTTGCTGATGTCGGCCGCAGTCATGGCGCCGGCTTCAAGCAGCGAAGTGTAGACGCGTATTTCGTAGCCGGTCATGCCAAGGTCCTCCATCGCTTTCCGCGACCTGTCGGAAATGCTCAAATCCAGATCGCTTTATTACGCCGTTATATATTTACGTTCCAGCAGCGGCAACAATCGTTGAGATTGGCAGGCAAAAACGGCGATTTTGGCTATACACCATTCACCTTAGTAATCAGCACGTTATCTTTATATATTAAATCTGGAGCTTTTCCGCTAAGAAAGTAGTATGGAGCTAATTCACATTAGCAATATGTCCAGCAAGAATGTTGCTGCGAGAAAAACGATCAGGTTTACACAGAGCATCTGCCCGGACTGCAATATGATTCTGGACGCAGAAGTCTTTGAAAGGGAAGGCAAGGTTTTCATGAGCAAGACCTGCCCAACGCACGGCGAAACGGAGGAACTGTACTTTGGCTCTTATGAAATGTACAAGAAGTTCAGCACCTACTGGATGGACGGCAAGGGTGCACACGCTCCTAACGTCATGATTGACAAATGCGCTTGCCCGAACAACTGCGGCCTTTGCACAAACCACCTTTCACACTCTGGCCTTTCCAACATGATAATCACCAACAGGTGCGACCTGACATGCTGGTACTGCTTCTTTTACGTCAAAAAGGGCCTCGAAGGAGCCTACCTCTATGAGCCAAACCACGAGCAGGTGAGGGCCATGATGAAGACGCTCAAGGCTGAAAAGCCAATCGCAGGCAACTCTATCCAGATCACAGGCGGAGAGCCGATGCTCCGTGACGATATCACTGAACTTATCAAGATAATGAAGGAAGAGGGCGTCGACCACGTGCAACTCAACACCAACGGCATCAAGCTGGCCATGTCTCCAGAGACGATGCGCCAGGTGAGAAACTCGGGTGTGAGCAACCTATACCTCTCGTTCGACGGCGTGACGCCGAGGACCAACCCCAAGAACCACTGGGAGATCCCCTACACTCTGGAATCCGCACGCAAGTGCGGCATGACAGTCGTATTCGTTCCTACAGTGATAAAGTCGATCAACGACCACGAGCTGGGCGGAATCATCCGCTACGCGCAAAAGCACATGGATGTCGTGCACGCAGTGAACTTCCAGCCGGTGTCGCTGACAGGCAGGATGGGCAAGAAAGAGCGCGAGAAATACCGCATCACGATTCCTGACTGCATTGAAAGGATCGAGGAGCAGACAAACGGCGAGATAAGCAAGGACGCATGGTTCCCTGTCCCGTCGTGCATGCCAATGACAAACATCATCGAGGCGTTCAGCAAGAAGCCCAAGTACGAACTGTCGATACACTTTGCATGCGGAGCAGGCACCTATGTCTTTGAAGACACACAGACAAGGAAGCTTACGCCACTGACCGCGTTTGTCGACATCAAGGGCGTCCTCGAATACTTTGAAGAAAAGGCCGACGAGATCAGGTCCGGCGCAAACCGCTACTGGACAATGCTCGAAGTCGTCCGCAAGCTCAAGACGTTCGTCGACAAGGACAAGCAGCCGCACGGCCTCGACCTGGCCAAGATGTTCTCCAGCATACTGCTAAAGCGCAACTTTGACTCGGTCGGCAACTGGCACGTAAGGTCGCTCTTCCTTGGCATGATGCACTTCCAGGACAAGTACAACGAGGACCTTGAAAGGCTCCAGAGGTGCGACATACACTACCTGACACCCGACCTGAGAATCATCCCATTCTGCGCCTTTAACGTCATCCCAGAATGGTACAGGGACAGAATACAGAAGAAATACTCCATCCCTGTGGAAGAATGGGAGCAGGCGCACGGCCAGACGCTCGAAGCAGGCCTTTACCGCGGACTGATGAGGCGCGGCAAGCCAGAGGCACAGATGGGCTGCGCCCTCTCTGAGATGCACAGGGAAGCTGCGATGGCAAACGACGACCACAAGGGCGTCGAGCTGCGCAACAACATGGCCGGCGCGTAAGCGCACCTTTCTCTTCTTTTCTCTCTTTTTACTTTCTTTCTATCTATCTAATCTTTAAAACAACTATTGCTGCAGTCTACAAGCGCCAGCGCACGCGAGCCTTTTTCCGTGATTGCATACATCGTGCAAGTGCCTGCAGTCGCGACAGCCTGTACAAGTCCAAATTCAAGCATTCTTTCGACATGCCTGTCTACCGCCTTCCAGTCAATTCCTGACTCGTTTGCAAGCTGGAGCTTGTTCTTTGGCACTGCCGCAAGGAGCGCAAGCAACCTGGCCCTGGTCGGCCCGCCCTTCATCCTGACAAGCAACTCGTACACGCCGCAGCACAGTCCGCATTCGGTCCACTTTTGGCGCACCTGCCCGCGCCACGAATCCCGTCCAAACGAGAGCGACGACATTTCCACGCCAAACTTGCGGTTCTGCAGGTATGGCATCTGCCCAAGTGACTTGTCGCCACCGCCTGCGGAGGTGCGATAGTCAACAAACGCAGCATGGGTGAGAGTGAGGGCGGTAAAAAGAACTATGGTGACGCTTGCGGCCTTTGCGATGTTTGTAGACATCTCTCTGCTAGCGCCTGATGATCTATGTATGTCGTTCTGAGAATAAAAGGATTGGCGGGTGGCAAAACCGTGCGAACCGTGTTTTGCGAGAATGTTACTCGCACCTCCGACTCTTTCTAGTCTTGAGCGACGCTAACATGGGTAATATTCCTATATCTTTGTTATATGCTTATGTCCGAACGGCTGAAAGAAAAGTATTTTCAAGCGTAAAAATAGCTATTGTTTCTACTAGTATTTTCGTATAGGCAGTATATATATATATACGGCCAGGTTCGGCATAGACAGGAAAAGGCAAGCAGGGGCACGAGCAAATTCGCTAGTTTAAATTTTGAACATAAATAGACAGAATTATGAAATTACTCAAAGATCGATAGCTGTTATAAGATAAAAAATACAATTAGAGAGCCAACTTCCAGAGAATTAAAATAAATCTGCGCATCAACAAAAACTCGTCATGCATGACCACAGGACACGTGACCGTCTCTATGCGTATCTCTGGTCGTTTGGCGTCAATGTATCTGCAATCCGACATTCTGACCCTTCGGATGAGGATCTTTCTGATTTTGTAGACCGGTTAGCACTTCTTATGAAAAAGTATCGAGTACAGGTAGTTCCAAGTTTGGTACTCTTGTCCTCCTCGCCTCTGATGAATGAATGTGCAGTTATCTGATCCCGCTAGCTCTTTTGCAGAAATAAAAAAATAATCTGACGTATTGTGGACGCATATATTCATCCGCTGACTGCTGTCTCTTCCATTCCAAGCCTAGACAGTGCCAACCTGCTTGATTTTGGCGAGAGCAGCCGTCCTATCTCTTTGTAACCTAACAAGAAGCTTCTGCCTCTCGGTGTGGTGTAGTATTTGTTTTCGTCTGGGGCGTATTCTAATGCGCCATTTGCTTGCAAAAGTCCAAGGTATTCCTTTACCTGCGGAAAAGACAGGAACGCTTCGTACATTATTCTAGTTTTTATTGCGCCGTCTTGGGCAATGTCTAAAATTGTTGCAGCTATGTCCAATCTGCTTCTATTTTTCATAAAAGTTATAGGGAATAATATTTTAAAAGGGTCGCGAAATTATGCGATAACGTGCAGGGCTTGGCCTTAATTCGCTACCTTGGTACAGTCAATGGCAGACTCTATATTATTATTTTTAACTTGTGTGCGCGTGTGTAGCATTTGCCTAGCTTGGGCTGCTGTGTGTTGTTATTATCATCTTAATGTCTCGGAATTAAGCAGCCTCTCTACTATCCTGGCACCCCCGTGACCCCTGCTGCTTGCATTTGCCCTCGCTCGTTCAGCCTTGTCTTTGGAATCAAATACTCCAAAGATTTCAGTCGCTTTGCCATACGGCGTTGTCAAGTATATCACCCAGAGTTTCATGGTTTTTTCCATTGTGTGTCTTCTGCCCGCCTCTCGTTAAAGCTTGCTTTGATTGATAAATTGGCAAGATTATTAGTCTGAACGTTTTTTGGATGAAAAATCTTGTACGCGGATCTCACCCTGCGACTGCCCTTTTCACCATTTCTGCAACCCTTTCCTTGTCATCCACTTGCACGATTATCTCATCGTATTTTGCGCCTTCCAGCCTGAGTGTGACGCACTTGTCCCTGTCTGAAAGCGCGTAAAAGATCCTGCCCGTCTTGAAATCGTAAAAGCGGCCTGCAAAGTGCGGCGGTAGCGCGGTGCCGCCCGTCTTCAAGCCCTTTATCTCTGCTCTTTCGATGCTTACCTCTTTTATGCAGGCAAGTGGGACCTCTACATTTCTTGCAAGCGACGCAAATTTCGACAGCCTGCCCGCTGGCTCTATCACCAGCATGTCTTCTTCCACCCTGACGGTTACAGAAACCAAGTAAACGCGCGTCTATCATCGGCTGGACCAAGTTATAACATTTTTAAAATCAAAAGCCTGACTGTTAGCAGCATGAACCTTGAGCAATGGTGCCAGCTTGACGAGCGGATCTATGTCGCCGAGTCCGACGAGCGCTACAGGCAGTACGCCGGCCTAAAGCACAGCATAAAGGCAATAGAGCGGCTCGCAGAGATGAAGTCGCTTGCCGCAAGGCTGTTCCTTGAGAATTTCGAAGAGCCCCGGGAACTTTACCTGTCGTCGATTGAAAGCATGGCCGACTCGTCCACCAAAAAGCTCGAGCTGAAACTCTACGACCTGCGCAACACCCGGGTTGTTTCAAGGCAGGCCAGGTTCAACGGGAGACCCGTGAACTGGAGCTCGTGGCGCCAGTACAACAGCGCCGAAAAAGACTCAAAAAAGCGCAAGGCAGTCTTTGACGAGTTTGTAAAAAAGACGCGGTTTGTCGCGCCGGTGGTAAAGGCGCGCTTTGACGCAATAGCCGACGTGTACGCCAAGCAATCGTCAAGCAAAAAGAAGCTTGACCCGCTTGCAGGCTACCTTGAAAACGAGAAATTCACGTACTCGCAGCTGATGGACTTTGTCAAGTCGATGGGCCGGCAGGCCAAAAAGCCGTTCCGGGAGGCCCTCTTGGGCGTTTCAAATAAAGTGCTTGGCCGGCCTGCCGAATACTATGACGATTTCTACTTTTTTAGAAACCGCGTCTACTCCGACCTTGAAAAGCACTTTTCCGGAATTGACCCTACCGCGCAAGTCAAAAGGACGCTTGAAGGCCTCGGCTTTGACCTGTCGCGCATAAAGATTGACGCGGAGAACCGCAAGGACAAGTACCCCTCGCCCATCTGCTTTTTTGTTCAGGTGCCAAACGACATTCGGGTCCTGTACAAGAGCGAAAGCCCGTACTTTGACTTGCAGGGGTGCTACCACGAGATGGGCCATGCGGCACACGCAACGTCTATCGACCCTGCCTTGGACTACTGGGACCGCTATGGGTTTTCGATGGGGATTGCGGAGATATTCTCGATATTTCTGGAGCGCCTGACAAAGAACCGGCGCTACTTGAAATCACTTGGCGTGACTGATGAGCGAGTGCTTGACGAGCTTGCACAGAGAAACAACTTCATGGAGCTCTTTTTCGTCACGTTTTACACTGCAAACTCGATAATGAAGGCCGAGTTCTGGCGCAAAAAGCTCTCTACAAGGCAGGCAAGCGACCTGTATGGGAAATTGCTGAGCGAGTATGTCGGGCTTGACGTTCCCGGCGAATACTGGATGCTCCACCACATACTGCCTGACGCCATAATGTACGTGCCAAGCTACATAATCGCGGCAGTCCGCGCGGCAGAGCTTGAAAAGCACTTGCAAGACAGGTTTGGCGAGGAGTGGTGGACGGTGAAGGAAGCCGGCGAGGAGATACGCCGGTTCATGAGGCCCGGCGCAAAAATCGAGCTGCCTGCGTTTTCAAAGATGGATGCAAGCCTGTTCGTGAACGAAATAATAACGTCGTCATCATCATCAGGCAAGGGCTGATAAGAAAAGAAGCAGTGGAGAGCCGTCTAAAAGACGACGCCCACTGCGGCCTTTTGTTCCTTTGACAGCTCTCGGTAGCCGTCCTTGTCGATGATGGCCACGTTGATGTTGTCGCCGGTTCCGGCGTTCCTGCGGATTGCCGCAGCGATCGCCTGCATCGCCACCTTGTAGGCATCGTTTACGCTCATGCCTTCCTTGTACTCGGGTTCAAGGTAGCCGTACGCAACAGGCGAGCCAGAGCCGGTGGAAATGAACTTTTCCGTGGTGAGCGAGCCAAACAGGTCGATGTTGTATATCCTGCCGCCCTCCTCGTTGGTGTATCCTGCCATGATTATCTGGACATAGTAGGGGAAGTAGCGGTTGTTGAACAGTATGTTTGAGCAGAGCCTTGCGGCGGATTTGACAGGTATGTTCTCCTTGTTTTCAAGCCTGAATATGTTGGCGTTGTAGCGCATCGTGTCTACCAAGTTCTGCGCGTCGGCTACTCCGCCGGCAATCGTCATTGCAAGGTGGTTGTCGACCTTTTGTATCTTCATGACGTGCCTGTCGGCGATAAAGAAGCCGGCGCTTGCCCTGGTGTCTGCCGCCAGTACCACGCCGTCCTTGCATGTCAGGGCGCACGTGGTCGTACCCTTCTTTATTTGCTCAGCGATATACTCCGGGTAACGGTTATCCTTAGGATGCATATAGTATGGCTGCAAGTGTAGCCTAACCTGATTTAAAACTATCTCTGCTCACTTGTTGTTTTATATTTCCCTGCCGCCAATTCCTCTCTCGCTTGGCCCGCCAACCAAGGACCATATTTGAAAAGATCTGGGACAGCCACGTAGTGCACCAAGAGAAGGAAGGGGGACCGTCCTTGCTCTACATTGACCGCCACCTCGTACACGAAGTTACGTCGCCTCAGGCCTTTGACGGCCTCCGGATGAACCACCGCAAGGTGCGCCGGCCAGACCTCACGTACGCGACTATGGACCACAACGTACCCACAACTGCGCGCTCTTTGCCCATAGTCGACCAGGTATCTGCAACGCAGATACGCACGCTTGCAGACAACTGCAGGGAATTTGGGATTACATTATTTGACATGCACAGCCCCGACCAGGGCATCGTACACGTGATAGGGCCAGAGCTTGGGCTTACGATCCCCGGAACTACAATCGTGTGCGGCGACAGCCACACGTCTACGCACGGCGCATTTGGCGCGTTTGCGCTTGGCATCGGGACAAGCGAGGTCGAGCACGTGCTTGCCACGCAGACGATGTGGATGGACAAGCCCAAGACCTTTGCAGTCAATTTTGAAGGCAGGCGAAAGAACAAGCACGCCGTGACTGCAAAAGACATGGTGCTCTACCTCATACGGACAATCGGCACCGCTGGCGGCACCGGCTCCGTTCTTGAATACCGGGGCGACGCAATATCGGAACTTTCCATGGAAAACAGGATGACGATATGCAACATGTCAATCGAAGGCGGCGCGCGGGCTGGCCTTGTCGCGCCCGACGAAACGACTTTTGACTACGTAAGGGACAGGCGCTATGCGCCAAAGGGCGAGCAGTACGAGCGCGCAGTGGAATACTGGAAGGAGTTGCGAACAGACGAGAACGCAAAATTCGATAGATCTATTACAATAGACACTGCCTCGCTTGCGCCGCAGGTCAGCTGGGGCACAAACCCCGGGATGGTGTTGAGCGTGAACGAAAGCGTGCCCTCTCCAGACGAGTTTGCCAAGGGAAACGAAAACGAGCGCAAGGCGGCCGTCCGCGCGCTGGAGTACATGGCACTTGTTCCCGGAACGCCGGTGACCGACATCAAGCTTGACCGCGTCTTTGTCGGCTCGTGCACCAACTCGCGCCTTGAGGACCTCGTCGAAGCGTCCGTCGTGGTCAAGGGCCGCAAGGTATCGCCAAGCGTGAGGGCGATGGTGGTGCCCGGCTCGCAGCAGGTAAAGGCATCGGCAGAGAAGCTCGGCCTTGACAGAATATTCAAGGATGCCGGCTTTGAGTGGCGCGAGTCAGGATGCAGCATGTGCCTTGGGATGAACCCCGACATCCTTGCACCCGGCGAGCGCTGCGCAAGCACCTCAAACCGCAACTTTGAGGGCAGGCAGGGGGCAGGAGGACGGACGCACCTTGTAAGCCCAGTGATGGCCGCAGCGGCTGCAATTGCAGGTCATTTCGTAGATGTCAGGGAGTGGCTATAGCAGCATGGAACCATTTACCGTATTGAAGAGCAAGGCGACGCCCCTTGACAGGGTAAACGTCGACACCGACCAGATAGTGCCAAAGCAGTTCTTGAAGCTTGTAAGCCGCTCGGGGTTTGGCCAGTACCTCTTTTACGACTGGCGATTCGACGCAGAAGGCAGGCCCCGGCCGGATTTCGTGCTAAACGACCCCAAGTACAAGGGAAGGCAGATACTGCTTGCCCGTGACAATTTTGGCAGCGGCAGTTCACGCGAGCACGCTGCATGGGCTATACTTGACTATGGCTTTAGGGCAGTGGTAGCGCCGTCTTTTGCAGACATTTTCTACAACAACTGCTTCAAAAACGGCGTCCTGCCGGTCAGGCTTGCAGCGCAAGAGGTCGACTACCTCTTTCAGGACGACGGCTTGGAAATAGAAATAGACCTTGCCAAGCAGACGGTGAGGGCAGGCCAAAAGGAGATGCACTTTGAAATAGATGACTTCCGAAAGAAACTCTTGCTTGAAGGCCTTGACAGCATCGGCCTTACGCTCAAGCTTGACAGCGAGATATCAAAGTACGAGCGGCAAAGGCAGACTTTTGCGCCTTCTCTCTGACAAGATTTTTATCTAAACTCCTCCAGAACTGCAGCGTACAAATGGCCGGCATAGTCGCCATCTACAACCACGGCACGGAGCCAAGGCAGGCCGTGGTCTATTACCTTGCGCACGCCATGCGCATGCTGCAGCACCGCGGCAAGGCGTACTGGCGTATGATGGTCGGAAGCGGGTCTGCCGGCGCAGAAGGCTCGCTTCCTGCAGACGACGCGATACTAAAGGTGGCGCACAGGGAAAAGCTGGCCGGCGTATGCGGCATCGGCTATTTGCTAAAGAGGTCGCCTCCCTTTGCAAGCATGCAGTCTGCCCAGGTGGCGTTTGACGGGTTTTTCGTGGACACTGAAAAACTGCATCTGCATCCATACATCGGGCCGGCAAAGCACTCTGACTCGCTCTTCAAGATCTACCATATCTTTGTGACGCTCTTGAAAAAAGACCCTGACAGGGCAGTCGAGTTCCTCGACAGGCACCTGCGCGGAAACCTGCTGGTAAAACTTGAAGATGAGGTGTACGCGTACCGGGACAGCACCGGCTTTAAGCCCCTTGTCACGGCGTCGCGAAAGGACAGGACGCTAAACATTGTCGCCTCTGAGAACTCGCTCCGGGCGTCGCTTATCGACATGGAGTTTTCCGAGATAAAGCCCGGCCAGCTGCTAAAGCTGAGCAAGCGCGCAGGCCTTGAGGTTATTGCCACAAGCCACGACTCGAAACTCATGATGGACCCGTTTGAGTTTATACGCGAGTCAAACGTGGTGGCAACCCTTGGCGGCAAGAGCATCTACGAGATACGAAAGAGCATCGGAAAAGAGCAGGCCAACATGCTCTCGCTTGACCTGAAGGTGGCAGACCTTGACTCCGCTTATGCGGAGCCTGACTATACCCGCCCGATGGCGCTTGGCTTTGGCCTTGCGTACAGGAAGCACTTTCCGCCCTTTGACATTGCAGAGGGCGTCATAAAAGACAGGTACGACGACTCGGACAACATGATTGACTTTTCAGAGCAGGACAGCAAGAACAAGCTGCTCACGACGGGCAGGTCGCTCAAGTTCGTGATGCAGCCGCTGGTCAAGGGCAAGAACATTGCGACCGTGCAGGGCACGATACAGACAAGCGCCACTGCCCGGGAAACCATCTACTATTTGAAAAATGCCGGCGCAAGGAGGATAGACGTTGTCGTTAGTTACGTGCCGACCGTGGACGGCAGGCAGGTTGGCCTGTACACGCACAACCGCGACCTTGTGGCCAACAAGTACGTAGGCGAAGTGTCATCGATAAACGAGTTGAACCAGAACATCGCAAAGGAGCTTGGCGCAGACTCTGTCTATTACAATTCGCCATCAGTCCTTGCAAAGGGCATCGGCGTGCCGGAGCACAACCTATGGTTCCCAGAGTGGGTCAGGTTCCTCGACTACAAATGACGATAACAAAAAGCGACGTCGAGCCGGGCCGGATAAGGGGCCCGCCTGCAAAATCAAAGGTCCTGATGTCAGACATGGCGATGCAGAATCAGGGCTTTGTAATTACAAAGGTAGAGATGTGCCAGTACGTCGAGCGCACAGACGAAAAGCTGGGCGACTACTCTCTCTTGATCGCAATCGTCCATACTGACAGGGGCACGGTGGAGATGAAGTACGACGAGGGCTTTCGCGGGCCGGACGCGTTTGACTCTGCCGTCACGATGCTCCTGCAGTACGTCGGCCTGTCCGCCCTTATCAACCGCGCCCTGATTGCGCTTTCAGAGTAGCTTTTCTTCTGCCTCCGACAGGCTGCTGACGCGGATGGGCCAGTCAAAGTCGCGGTTCCACGGCTGGTTGAACAGTATCGCCGATTTTGGCTTGACGACATCGATTATGTTCTTTGGCGCGTCGTCGATGAGCACGTCAAACGGGTAGTTTGCCTTCGGGACTGCGTCGTAGATGAACAACAGGTCGTCGGCAAATACCTTGTGCATGTCCAGCCACTTTGCCACGTACGCCACCGTCGGCCTCTCCCTTTTCGTGATTATCGATATCCTGTAGCCTTTGCGGTGGATGCGCTTGGTGACGGCGCCGATGCCCGGCTCTGTCGGCGGGATCTCGCGCCAGCGACTCTTCCAGACGTGGCTGAAATATTTGTAGACGTCTTCAGGGGTTATCGGCAGGACCGTTGGTATGTCCCATCTTATGATGTCCTGCTTGGTTATCTTGGCGTTTCTGCGCATGTTGTACTCGTCTGCCCAGACGAGCATCACGTCTGCAAGCACCGAGTCGACGTCAATTGCGACCGTCTTGACTGCGCGTGAAAAAGTGTTATTGTCGCCGGACATGATGGAAACGCAGCCGAGTTATCCCATTGCTTATTTATAGAAATGCCAGCTGCATGCGCACATACATATGCTGCTTTTTATAACTCTCTGTATCATTTCTATATATGAATCCGCAGGCGGTGCTGTTGAAATGCGCGTGGGAGGCACTTTCAACGCTTGGCGAGCCGACAATGCAGTCGATCGTGTGGCACCTAAGCAACGCCGGCGTGGAGATGGTTCCTGAGACATTTGACATACGCAAGTTCTATCCAGCCCTTGCAGACATGATAGGTGACAGCGGGGCAGACATCATCATGGAGATTGCCGCCCGCTCGATGGTCCTTGAGCTCCAGCTGGACGTACCCACTGACCCGCGCGATCCTGCCCTTGAAAAGGTGTTAAAGGTGCTTGAAGTCGCGCAAAAGGTGGCGCACTAGTTGCACGGGCGGGGCGCTTTTGACCCTGCGTCTGTGCGCAGGCGGCTTGCGGGGACCATCGCGCTGGCGACTGTCGTCGCGACCTTGCTCATAGTGTTTTCAGGCGACGACTTGCGGCCATTTTTCACAAACTGGACCATAAACATCGCCGCAGGCGCGGCCCTTGGCATGGCGCTTGTCGCATCATTCCGGCAGGGCGCAGGCGGCCTGTACGGCAAGACCACTGCCGCATTTGCCTTCGGGCTGGCGCTTTGGTTTGCCGCAGAGCTTTTGTGGACGTACTATCAGCTTGGCGCAGGGATAGAAGTGCCCTACCCGTCGCCTGCCGACGCGCTGTGGATGGCTGGCTACGGGCCGATGGCCTACCACCTGCTCAAGACGTACCGGTTCTTTTCTGCAGGCAAGAAAACGCTTGCCTTGGTGGTGGCCGTCACGTCTGCGTTTGTGGCGTACACCTGCATGGCAGTAGTCGGTGCGTCCGTGCAAGTAGGAGGAGGGGGCGAGGAGCCGCTTGCACTTGCGTTAAGTCTTGCGTACGTGGTGCTTGACGGGCTGCTGCTTGCCCCTGCCGTCATGCTCCTTGCAAACTTTCGCCGCGGCAAGCTCACTTCTACTCCGTGGGCTTTTCTCTCTGCGTCACTTGCAATATTTGCGGTCGCTGACGTGGGCTTTGCGTATTATACTGCCTCCGGCCTTGACGGCCTGATATGGCACTGGGATCCCCTGTACAATGCAAGCTACATCATCATGGCCGCGACGCTTTTCTGGCACAACAGGTTTTTCATATTCGACAAGGGCCGGGCAAAAAAGATCTGGCAGCAGGATAACCTGTAAAGAGAAAGAGAGAGCAACAGTAATTGACAGTCATAGCTGCTGCCGGCAGGACACCCTGGATTACGGACCCATATTTCTTTTTATGAGATCCAAGAACTGGGCCAGGTTAAATGGCTTTGTTATTATTTCGCTGACTCTTAATTGGCTTTTGGCAGAATCTATCTCTTCCTTGGAAGGATCAAATGCCGACATTACAACGATATTTACTGCCGAGTTAAGCTGCCTGATGCCGTGAATAAAATCAAGACCGGACATTTGCGGCATGCGAAAGTCCGAGATTATCAGGTCGTATTTTGTAGGGTTAGTCTGGAACCACTCGAGAGCTTTTTTTGGATTTGTAAATGAATCCACGATTATGTTTAACTCTTGGAGCATCTGCTCGATGACCGTCAGGATGTCCTTCTCGTCGTCAACTATCAAAATACTCTTGGTGCCTGATTGCTCCATGTTGAAAAACGACCCCCATGATTATACCATACATTCCCGTGCTTCTTGGTATTAAACATCCATCCTTGTCTCTTCCCGTATTTGGAAAAACTCTACATAAAAAGTTCTTTCTTCACGCGTATCTGCTTGCGCCTATGGTTTGTGTATGGGCAAAGTAAAGGCAAAAGTCGCTCCTTTTTCATCATTAGAGCTGTTGTTGTTCTCCGCCCATATCCTTCCACCGTGAGCTTCGACGATGTTTTTTGCAATGAAAAGGCCAAGGCCCGTGCCTCCCCTTTCCCTGTCGGCTGAAAACTTGGTAAACAGCCTTGGAAGCACCTCTGCGCTTATCCCTGCTCCGCAGTCTTTGACTGATATAACAACTGCCATGCCATCATCATCGTCGCTATCCTTTCTGTCCGTCATAATTGTAATGACATCGCCTTCGGCTGAAAACTTGATTGCGTTTCTAATCAGATTAGAAATGACTTCAAACATTCGCAGTTTGTCGGCCTTGACAAGCAGCGGGATAGGATTTCCTGATTCATCCGATAATGGCTTGAATTGTATGTCTATGCTTTGACCTTGAGGAATCCAACTTTTGGCATCTGCAATCATGTTTTTCATCTTCTCATTGATGTCCATCACTTCCATATCCATCCTGAGCGTGCCTGCTTCAATCCTCGTGGCGTCCAGGATTTCAGAAGACAGCTTTTGAAGCCGCCTGGCGTTTCTGTCCATTATTGCCAGCTGCGTGGTTGTAAGTTCTACGTTGGCCGCATTGCCATTGGCAAATCTGCCTTTTAGCAGCTCGATTACTGCCAGAATTGGCTGGACAGGCGTCCTTAGTTCGTGCGCGGCAATGTTGATAAACTCGCGCTGCAACCTGTCTGATTCCTGCAATTTTGCAACAAGGCGAGTTTCGAGCCAGAGGCTCTCAAATATCCTGGCATAAGAAAGGACGATGGATCTGCTGGTTGAAAAAACAGACGTTCCAACGGCATCAGCAAAGCTTTCTTTCTCGTCATCTTTTAGCTCAATAACCAGCGATGTCCTATTGTCAATGATTACAACAGTCATTCTTGGAGCGCCTTCTTCTATTGCTTTTTGCGCGGGCTTGATTGAAAGATCGTTAACCAGGATGCCTTGCGATTCCAAGTCAATAATATCTTGCTTGTTCGCATCTTCTTTGGCGTAAACCAACACCCTTACTCTTGTGCCTTTTTTTGATGACGCTTCTTTTAATGAACCGATTATCCCTATTCTTTTATCCCTTGCAAACGCGTTGGCTGTTGGCAGGATTAGCATGATTTCGTGACTGGCTTCGTTTACAATGGCCTTGTAGACGCGCTCTGTCTGGTACTGACTGGATATTACTTCAGTCTCTTCGTTGATCCCGGCTTCAATGTCTTGGATCCTTTTTCTGGCATCGGCTCCGCTTTTCCACAATTCTTCAAACACGGATTTGAAATGCTGGACATACAATGGCTCCGTGCTGGTCAACAAGGTTTGAACCATCTTTCCGCCATCCATCGTCTCGATTGTGGCGTTGTACATTTTGTCGCTGACTGCAAAGTACATTGACGGCATGTTTTTCACGTGTCTTATTTCCATGCCAATGTCAAGAAATGTCTTGACAATGTCAATGCTGTCTTTATCGATAAACATAGCCCACCTGATGCCTTTATGCTTGTCGTTGGCCTTCTTTGCCATCAGCTTTTTGTAGATGCCAAAAAACTGGTTGTGGACGAGATGCAGTGCGCCAGTATTTGCGGCAACCATTACTTCGCCAGAGTTATCATGCAGCGCGATGATTCTGCCGCGGATATCCTCGAGATCCTTCAGGACTTTGGTTTCTACAGGAAATAATATTCCTTCTTCAATTTCCCTGATTCTCTGCTCCGCAGGAATCGCCTTTTTCCAAAAGCTGTCAAAGATGTATTGCTGCTGCTCCACCATTTCCTTTGAGTTGCTATACATCAACGCTGGCACGGGCTGGGCCTCGATTACAGTGGTGGCCGAGATATACTCTGTTTCGCTGACTCCGAAATTGCCGTAAAATCCGTCCACATGGCGCACTTGCGCATATTCCATCAGCTTTTTGCAATAAGGGAGATTGTCACGGGTTATCTCTGTTACCCATCTTGTCTTGACGCCTCTCTTTTTCATGTTCTCATAGGCATCCTTGAATACTGAGATAGCAATAGACGGCGCGGTTGAATTCGCGCAGGCGTCCATCCTTTCACGGCAATTGAGAAAAAAATGCATCACCCTTTCTGTCGTATCTTTTGCCTCGCGCAGCACTTCAGTCTTGGTAGCTGGTATATTTTCTTCCAGTTCTCTTATCTTCTGCTCCGCGGGAATTGCGTTGCTCCAAAATATGTCAAAAATATTCTGTTGCTGCTCCACCAGCTCCGGCATGTTGCTATAGACAACTACATCAAATGGTTCTGAAGCCAGGCTTTGCTTGAAAGCTCCGGCATATTCGGACTCGCTGACTGCAAAGCTTCCAGTTATCCCCGCTAAATGTCGAAGCTCTGCGACTTCCATTACTTTTTTGCAGCGTTCAAGATTTTCTTTTGTTATCTCTGTAAGATACCTTATCTTGACCCCTCTTGCCTTGCCATCAAGATAGCCTTTTCGAAGTTTGTCGCTGGCGGAAAGTGTGGGTATTGTCTTATCCGCACAAACGCACCACGTTTTCTTGGCATTTGATTGAAACCGTCGTATGGCCTTGATCGTATTTTCGACACCATAGAACACTTCGGTCTTGACATCAGGCTCCAAACTCGTGTACTAACTAGGTTCAGTGAGAGCAAGATATAAGATCTTGTGACTAATTGTTCTAGGCCAAGGACGCATACATACACGCAAGCGTGTACACAACTAGTTACTGTCGTAAATGCAGACGTACATATACACACACCACGTATGCGGGCGGATTACCCGTTCTAATTCCTACTATTATTATTTAAACAATAAAAGTCAGGTGGTTTCAAGTTTTGTCACGACTTGAGAAAATCCACAATCCGTACACACCACCTTGGTGCCTGCAACGGTCCTGTCGCGAACTTCATGTACAGTCTTTGTATGGCACTTTATGCAAAGCCTGTTTACGGTCTCGGGTTTTGCCATTCTCCCATTAACGGTTGTATGTACTGCCACATTAACTTTAAGGCGCAAGCATGAAATAAGGACAAAAGAGCAAGGCACCTACGCACACACGCACTACTTCGTGGAGGGGTAGCGAAGCCCGGTCAAACGCGCAGGACTCAAGATCAGATGCGCGCACAGGCGACATCATTTACTCCCGCAACACCGACACACGAGCGCGGGATGGGTGATCCCGTCCCTCAGGGGTTCGTGGGTTCAAATCCCACCCCCTCCACCACATTCCTTTTAAAAAAATAAAAAACAAAGGTTCAAATCCTTTTTTTGGCCCACCCAAAAACGTGGCGCGCAAGTCGGCAGTCCTCATCCCGGTCATAATCGCCGCCGTGGCAGTGGGTGGGCTTGGGCTTGTGTTTATCCCGCAGGACATCAAAAACAGAAGCCCGGATTTTCCAAAGGGCACGGTGCGCATAAACGACGACGTGATAACGGTCGAGATTGCGCAGTCGATTGCAGAAAAGCAGCGCTGGCTCACTTTTAGGCAGGACATGCTGCCAACTGACACTGCCATGCTGTTGAAGTACGACAAGCCCGACCTCTACGACATATGGATGCTCAACGTAAACTATAACCTTGACCTGATATGGTTTGACAAGGATGGCAACGCAGTCTATATGAAAAAAGACGTTCCGCCGTGCGGAAACGTGCTTGACCAGCAGGGCTGCACGTACAAGACGACCAAGCCAGCGATGTACATTTTGGCAGGGACCGCAGGGTTTGCAGACGCGCACAGAATAGACATTGGCACCAAGATGAACATCATCTCAGCCTGATTATTATTATAATAACAATATTGTTCAGGATTTTCTGCACGAGAATGTTATATTTTACTTTCATATCAAGAGCGAGAGGAGAAGGACGGGCGCCGGCCATTGGAAGTCAGAAGGTGGCGCGGAGTGGCCGGCGCCCAGTTTGTTTGTGTGTTTATGCAGCTAGCCCAATTCAACCACCGTGTCAGAGATCGATGGAACCATCCTCTTTACAGAGAGGAGCGCACCGGTGGGCACGATTACTTCGGTATTGACGGTGTCCAGCGAAGTCGGCCGGTCGCTATTTTTGAACATCATGAGCACCACGGCGTTCTCACCGATGTCAAGGATGGAATTGTTGTTCTTGTTGACGGTAAAGTAGACTATGGCAGATGTCTCGTTCAGGCCGTTCCCAGCCCACGGAAGCTGGTTTATCATGCCGGCGTTTTTGGCTGCCACGATGGCTGCCGTGCTGTTGGAGTATGTGCCGTTTGTGAGTATTCCCCTGTAGGTGCTCTCAAAGACGAGGTTCTTGCTGTAGTACCTTATGGCGGTGTTGCCTGTCTCGACGTTTACAGACTGTCCGCCTGGCGAGACCTTTATGGGCACGGCGTAGTAGGTGAGCCTGTTCTGCGTAACGTTTCCGTGGCCCGTCACTCCGCCCGTGATTTCCATTGCGCTGCTTGCCTCGTCCAGTCCTGACGCAATCGTAGTCTTTGCCTTTTGCGTGGTTGAGAAACCCATGTTCAAGATGACAAACGAGAGAGCTGCTGCCACCATGACAAAGGCGATCAGCACTATTGCGGATTCAATGCCGATCACGCCACGCCTGAGCTTTTGCCTTTGTTTTGACTTCTTCATATGGCACTGGATTAGGGCTCTGCAGAATTAAGCTCAAGTATGTACTCCAGAACGAGCTAAAAAAGGCAGGTCCTACCACCACTACTCTCGCAACAGGCTCTGCTGCGCCTTGTGCGCGGACGCTCGTCGCATGTATATGAATATTCATGCAAACCTTGTAAAATGCGGATAGCCACCGAGAAAACATACCGGCGTGTCGCTTGAAAATGTTACCAAAAGATTTGTAGATCTTGGACTCTCTGAAGAAGAGGCTGCGGTCCTAAGAGACCTGTACCTGGCAGGAGAATCCAAGGCAGGAGACCTTGCAAGGTCGTCTGGGCTTGCCAGGATAAAGGTATACAGGATACTTGACAGGCTGCAAGAAATGAGCATAGTAGAGTCCACCATGGGCAGACCGGTCATTTTTTCTGCCATTCCTCCGGACAGCGCAATTGAAAGGCTGATAGAGCATGCGGCAAGGAAGCTAGAGACGATGCAGGTCGCACGTGAGGAGGTCATGAAGGAGCTTGCCCGGTTCAAGCTGCAGGCAAGGCCGCAGATTGAGGCCAAGTACAGGATAATCCAGGGCAAGCAGCAGATCTATCCGTGGATAGCCAAGATGGCCGCCTCTGCCGGCACGGAAATCCTAGCATATATCGAGCGGGAGGATCTGAGAAAGATCTACTACACGGACGTTCTTGAGGAGCTTTCAAAGGCAAGAAAGAGGGGAGTAAAGGTCAGGATACTGACAGACGTAGACTACTCGCTTGCAGCGACTGTCAAGGACTACGCTGGATATGCAGACATCAGACACACCAGGATTCCCGGAATGAGCATCCTGCTCGTCATTGACGAATCAGAGCTTGTGGTGTCGGCCACGACGAGGGCAGAAGGGGCGTCAGACGTGGCCCTGTGGATGAACGGCAAGAATTTTGTGGCAGGAATAAAAGGACTCTTGGGCGAAAGCTGGGAAAACGCCATCAGCGCCCAGACAAGGATAAACATCATGAAGGAAGGGGGCAAGGCCCTCCAGGACATCCTCATAGTCAGGGGCACGCAGTCGATAGGCGAGTTCTACAAGGGTATGCTTTCAAGGGCCAAAAAGAAGGTGTTGCACGTCTCTGTTCCGTACGATACCGAGTTTTTTGGACCCCTTGCAAGCGATGCGCTTGCGTGGGCGGGCAGAAAGGTGGACATGCAGGTCCTGACTGCAATCGACAACTCATCCCTTGGCGACGTAAAAGACCTTGGCGGCAACAAGTGCAAGGTCCGGCACATAGACGCAAAGGCAGGGGTCAACATCACAATCGTCGACGGAGAGGAAGTCATGCTTACGCCGGCGGCCGGAGGAGCGAAGAGCCGCAGCCAGAGCGCGATATGGTCAAACGTGCGCGACTATGTCGAGCATTACAGGATAATGTTTGACAACCTCTGGTCTTCTTCATCAACTGAAATGGCTGACAGGATAGCGCTTGTGGAGGCACAGGCAAAGGCCGAAGAGATGGCATTGCAAATGCGCCGGACGCTTGAAAGCGCGGGCTTTAAGATTCAAAAGGCGATAAAAGGCACAAGCGGCCTTGTGCACGAGTTTTCCATCGTGGCTGCTGCAGGAGAGCACGACGCGGCCGCTGCTGCCGTCGTAGTCGACATAGCCGGTATTGAAAAGCCCGACCTGCAGACGGCAGTGATAGGATTTGTCGTCAAGTGCATGGACATAAAGGCAGACCACAAACTCCTAGTCACGCTTTTTGACCCTGCACAGGTGCAGGCGCCAGCAAGGTCCCTCAACAGCGATATCACGATTGCAAGTGCACAAGACGCCGAAAAGACGCTCAGAAAGATGCTGGGAATGAAGCAGCAGCCTAAACAACAGCAGATTACCACGACAGCATTAATTGATTAAGTGGGTTCGTGTGCATATTTTTGCACGCGTTTGCATGTATGTCCGTACGGATTTTGACACAATCCCCGTTTTATCCTTGGGCCCGTAAATCATAGACGATATTACGCCATGAGTAAAGCCAGTCTCAAAGATACCATCGTACATCATCATAGACAACAACACGAAAAAATATCACGACAACAACGACAGCAACACGTTTTTGGGCTCAACGCCCTGCGTAAGGGAGGCGGGCACGAATAATGAAGAATCCTCTTTCTCACAGCCTGAACGGGCGTCTGATCTCCCTCTTTGTAGCAATGTCCGTAGTTCCGCTAGTGGCAATCGCCATGCTCAGCTTCAACGCCGCCCAGGGAGCACTGAGTAACAAGATAAGCAACGAGCTGCATTCGCTTGCGGTAAGCAGGGCAGAGGCAGTGGAAATCCTGAACGAAATGCGCGTACAGCAAGCGTCAACCTTTGCCGCAGGAGAAAAGGTACAAGACCTGTTCCAGCTCTACAATGCCAAAGAAGCAGGGACTGGCGTTGACGAATCGCAACTGAAAGAGGCATCGAACACCCTTCTTGGCGAATTTTCCGAGTTCAAGGAAGCGACAGGAGGAAACGACGGATTCTACAAGATAAAGATGGTTTCAATGAAGGGCACGGTATTCTTTTCCTCCGACAGTTCAGAGGTAGGAAAGAACCTTGCGCAGGATGCGACCTTCCAAAAGGCAAAGCAGCAGCCGGTGTCGTTTGTAGAGTACGACGCAGACAAGAAGGAGGGCGCCCGCACGGTACTGGTCCCGGTGACCGCACACGGCGGACAGGACGTAATAGGCGTGGTGTACACCAGCGTGCCAACCCACGTTGCATCGCAAATTCTTCTGAACAGGGAGGGTCTTGGCGAAACTGGCGAGACGTACCTCGTAAACAGCGAGGGCCTGATGATATCAGAGTCAAGGTTCGTCCAGGGGGCCGCATTTAACCAGAGGGTCAACACCCTGCCAGTCACGGAGTGCTTTGAGAAAGGCACAACTGTAAACGGCATCTACCCAGACTATAGGGGAATACCAGTCTATGGCGCCTCGGCTTGCGTAAAGGAAGCAGGCATGGTGCTGCTTGCAGAGTATGATGTCGCAGAGATCAACGCGCCAATCACGCAGCTACAGAACCAGTACCTCCTGCTTGGAGGGCCTATAATGGGAGCAGTAGGCGTCGCGGCGTTTTTCATTTCGCGGTCGATTTCAAGGCCAATAGCCGTCATCAGCAAGGCGGCGCAGCGTGTAAGCGAGGGCAACCTGACCGTAAAGATGGGCGAAATAAGGTCCAAGGACGAGATCGGCGTGCTTTCCAAGTCGTTTACCGACATGGTCGCAAGCATACGCGAACTTGTGAGGCAGGCCCAGGACAATTCAATCACCATCTCATCCACTGCAGAGCAGATGGCCGCGTCGACCGAGGAAGTGAACGCATCCATCAACCAGGTATCAACTAGCGTACAGCAGATCGCAAAGGGAACGCAGGACCAGGCCAAGAGGCTTGAAGAGAACAACAGGATCGCAGAAGATCTAAGGACTACCATGAAAGGCGTGTCCAGGTCAGCAGAAGAAGTCGCAGGGCAGGCCATGCAGACAGGCAAGACGGCGCAGGCAGGCCAAACGGCCGCTTCTGACGCGGCACAGAGGATGACAAAGATACACGACTTTGTCAGCAAGGCAGTATCAGACATCAAGGGAATAAGCGAAAAGTCTGCCCAGATTGCATCTGCCCTTGGCGTCATCAACACCATCTCTGACAAGACCAACCTTCTTGCCCTAAACGCCGCCATAGAGGCTGCCAGGGCAGGAGAGGCGGGCAAGGGCTTTGCCGTCGTGGCAGACGAGGTAAAGCGCTTGGCCGAAGGGTCGCTCAAGGCATCTGAAGAGATAGCCAAGCTGGTAGACGAAATCAAGACGACCATCGAGGCGTCGGTGCAGAACATCGAGTCCGGCTCCAAGGAAGTGTACGAGGGAACAGACATCATAAACAGGGCCCTCTCGTCCCTTGAGGCCATATCCACGGAGGCGCTGCAGACTGCCAAGAGGGTTCAGGAAATAGCGTCGAGCACCCAGAACCAGGTCAGGGCGGCTGAAAACGTCACCAAGCTGACCGCAGAGGTGGCATCAGTTGCCGAAGAAACCGCAGCCTCGGCAGAAGAGGTTTCAGCGGCGACAGAGCAGCAGACGGCCAGCATGCAAGAAGTCACAAACGCGGCGCAAGAGCTTGCCAAGATAGCCGAAAAGTCGCAGGGTCTGATAACCAAGTTCAAGACCGACCACGCGGATGACGAGCAGCAAGAAAAAGAAGAAAAAAAAGCAACCGCCTCTTCCGTCCCTGCTGCCTCTGCTGCTGAAGAAACAGCCAAGTCAGGAGGACGCAAGCCGCTCAAGCTAAAGGCTCCTTTTGTAGTAAAGAAGGAGGGCCAGAAGCCCATGCTTGGCCAGATCAAAGTATTACATGGAAGGGGAGGAGATAAGGAAGAAGAAGAAGCAGTGAACTAGGGGTAAAATAACCACAGTCCCTTTTTTCCGCAGTGCCAGGAATCAGGCGTCGCTTGAAAGCCTGGCACTATTGCGGTATTCCACGATTGCTTCTCGTATTGAATCAAGAAGGTGCTTTAGCGCAGAATTTGAAAGCAGATAAAATTCGTCCACAGGAATGCCCAGCTGCCTGAACTCCTGGTACATCATTTCCCGCTCACCGCTACTGTTACCACTATTACCATTTTCTTTCATCATCAATGCAGGCAACCAACAAAATCGTATATTTGAATTTTATTATAGTATTCTCTATAACAAACCCGTACACTAGACATGCCACTTCAAGTAGCACGACTCGTCGCTTGTCTGGGCCACATAGTCCCGGCAGTCCATGCTCGCCCGGAACTTTAGAGCGACAAACGCGACGGGGTTGCTCTGAGTATCTAGGCCCAGCCTGGCCGCCAGGTCGGCCATATGGTACATGGCTGTAAAGAACGTGTAAAACCCAAGGATGCAGTAGGCGACAAGGTACAGAATCCCACGGGAGGCGCTCTTTCTCAATGTACTTGTACGTATGTTTTTTGACAGCCCAATTGTTATATACTTTTTTACCGGGCCACTTGCGCGCGGCGGTTGTCAAACCGTATTAGACATACTTTTCTTTTAATCGCCATTTGTCTACTGCCAACCTTATATGCACGTGGAACATGCACAGGAAAACACCAGGGACAACTCTTCGCTAGAGACCGTGGCCAAGCTGTCTGAGATGCTTTCGTCAAAGACAGAGACTGCAATCAACGAGATTGACCACATCAACGGGGAAACTCAGGTCCTTGCCATAAACGCGTTGATAGAGGCAAGCAGAGCGGGGGAGGCTGGCAAGGCCTTTAGCGTTGTGGCCGAGGAGATGAGCAGGCTTTCTCGAAAAATAGTAGACACCACTGACAAGCTGAGAAAAGAAAGCAGGGGCACCATAAGTGAGCTAAAGAACCTTATCAAGATGCAGGCGACAAACATCAGGGGCGTACGGCTCTCTGATCTTGCCTTGACCAACATCGACCTCATAGACCGCAACCTGTACGAAAGGTCGTGCGACGTCCGCTGGTGGGCAAAAGACGCAAGCATGGTCGCGGCGCTATCTGAAAAGACGCAGGAAGGGCGCGACATGGCATCTACGCGCCTTGGGGTGATACTGGATGCTTATACGGTATATTTCGACCTGGTCCTGTGCGACATTGACGGAAACGTCATTGCAAACGGCAGGCCGCAGCAGTTCAGGTCGCAGGGAACGAACCAGCGCAACGCCGCGTGGTTTGAATCGGCCATGAGCACCGCTTCAAACGACCAGTTTGGATTCCAGGCGGTACACAGGTCTCCTCTGGTAAACGACCAGATGGCTGTCATCTTTTCATGCTGCGTCAGGGAAAACTGCCAGAGCAACGGCAAGGTGCTTGGCGTCCTTGGAACGGTGTTCAACTGGGAGGCGCTGGCGCAAGAGATCGTCAACAAGACTCCTTTGAGCAGGGAAGAAAAAGCCAACAGCAGGGTTTGCATAGTAGACGGAAAAGGCACCGTCCTTGCGGACACCGACGGCAAGGTGCTTGAAGACAGCATACACTTTGCCGGAGACGCAGAGGTGTATGGCACAAGCAAGGGTTTTGTGATGAAAAAGTACAACGACAACGATTCCTGCATCGCGTACGCGGCTTCAACCGGCTATGAAACCTATTCTTCTGGCTGGCATTCAATAGTCATCCAAAAGCTGAATTCAAGGTGATTTTCCACCATGCAGGTTATTTTTGCGCGGTCGGCTGGCGGTTTGTCACGTGCGCGATTTGACATACTTGGCCATATTAACGCCAGCGCCTACAGGATAAACGTGAGTGAGATGGTCGTCGTCGGCAGCAACAAAAGAACGATAACGCGTATAACAAACAACAGCAAAAAGATGCGTCATAATCGCACCCCGCACATGCTGAAGGAGGGACGGCGCACATCATGAGCGCAGCGTCAACGGCCCTGGCAGCGGCGGCAGACGGCTCGTCGCAGATTCTAGTATTCAGCCTTTTTGAAGAAGGGATGTCAAGGAGAATGGACTATGGGGTCGAGGTGGGCCAGGTCCAAGAGATCGGGCTTTTGGAAAACATCAGCATGGTGCCAAACGCTCCGGCGTACGTAAAGGGAGTCATGAACCTGCGCGGCAAGATAATCACCATAATTGACGTCAAGCAGAAACTTGGCTTTCAGGCCATAAAGGAGGTCAACGCCTACACAAGAATCCTGATAGTGGGAGTGGGTTCGACACTCACAGGCCTGCTTGTGGACGAAGTGGACGAGGTCATACGCATATCCGCAAGCAACATCGAGCCAAACCCTGCCAGCGTTGCGGAAACGTCCCCGTACGTCAAGGGGATAGCCAAGATCCAAGACAGGCTTGTCGTCATACTTGACCTGAAGATGCTGCTTGGCGAGGGCAATAGCGGCGGCAGCCAGGCAACATAGAACACACATACAGGAGGGGCAAAAAAGACAAAATGTCATCAAGAAGTTCGACAAAAATCCTCGTGGTTGACGACGCTCTCTTTATGAGGACGATACTCAAAGACATACTCCAGTCCAACGGTTTTACAAACATACTTGAAGCAGGCGACGGCGCTGCCGCTATAGACGCGTACCGCAAGAACAAGCCAGACCTTGTCACGATGGACATCAACATGCCCGGAACAGACGGCATACAGGCGCTCAAGTCGATAATCTCGATAGACCCTACGGCCAAGATAATCATGGTCACTTCTGTTGAGCAAAAGCAGATCATGCAGGAGGCCATCAAGGTCGGCGCCAAGGACTATGTGGTCAAGCCGTTTGACAGGGCAATGGTGGCTGCGGTGCTGAACAAGGTCATGAGGGGCAGGTGACTGGCAGGAAAATGATGACTTCGTCATCCACAGCCTTTGCAAGCGGCAATAGTAGCAGTAGTAACGACAAGATTCAGGTCATGATAGTCAACGATTCGATGTACATGCGCAGCCTGTTTAGCGACTTGATATCCACAAGCCAGAGGCTCCAGGTGTCTGACACCGCAAACGACGGAGTCGATGCCTTGAGGAAGGTCCGCAAGAGCAGGCCGGATGTAGTGCTCCTTGACTTGGAGATGCCCAACATGGACGGGCTTTCGTTCATAGAAAACGTCATGCCCGCAGACCCTCTGCCAGTGGTCCTTGTGAGTAGCTACGGGCAAAAAGGAGCGGACGTGGTCTTTGACGCTTTGGAAATGGGCGCAGTGGACTTTGTGCCAATACCGCAGGACGACCCAGAAAAGATGCGCGACCTCCGCAGCACGCTTGTATCAAAGTTAGAGATAGCCGCGCAGACAAAAAACCGCCTGCGGCTGAAGATGGCAAAGGCTGCGCGCAAGCAAGCAAGCACGGCTGTACGTGCTCGTACGCCGCCTTCTTTAAAGACTATGGCCAATGGCCATGAAGATTCTGCAGTTGTGGTCATTGGCGCTTCCACAGGAGGCCCAGGCGTGGTAGGCGAAATAATGTCCAGGCTTTCTGCAGACTTGCCGGCAGGAGTCCTCATAGTGCAGCACATGCCCGAAGGATTCACAAAGAGCTTTGCAGACCGCCTTAACGGGATTTCCAAGATGCCAGTACGGGAGGCAAGAGAAGGTGACGCCATCAGGCCAGGCACGGCGCTGCTTGCGCCGGGGGACTACCACCTGCTGGTCAAGCCGTCTCGCGTAGTGGAGCTTAACAAGTCTCCAAGAAGGTTCGGGGTCAGGCCGGCCATAAACATGAGCATGGTTTCTGCCTCGCAGGTGTATGGCCGCAAGACTGTCGGGGTGCTGCTGACAGGCATGGGGCATGACGGAGCCTTTGGCATGAAGATGATCAAAAGAAAGGGCGGGATGACTGTCGGCCAGGACGAGTCTTCTTCGGTCGTCTTTGGCATGGCCAAGGCGGCGGCAGAGATGGACGCAGTGGACCGGCTGCTTCCAACAGAGTTGATACCAGAAGAGATCGAGAGGATGGTGGCAAGCGTACAATGAGCGACGACAAATCTGCGTACAGGGACCTCTTTGTGCAGGAGGCGCACGAACACGTGCAGAACATGAACCAAGCGCTCCTAAAGCTCGAAGAAGATCCAAAGAACAAGGAGCACCTAGATTCCGCTTTCCGCTCGGCCCACACGCTCAAGGGAATGGCAGCGACTATGGGCTATGACCAGATAAAGGAGCTTTGCAAGGCAATCGAGGAGCTGTTTGACAAGTTCCGCAAAGGCGAAGAAAAGATGTCGTCAGAGATGGCCAGCTACCTCTTCAAGTGCTTTGACGCCGTGCAAGAGATGGTAGACGACGAGAACAAGAAGGTAAACATCGAGCAGTACCTAAGCGACCTGCGCAACCCCGCGGCGATGGGCGGCGGCAACGCCGCAGGCCAAGAGGGCGCCTCTCAACAGCAACAGCAACAGCAGCATTCTGCCCTCCCCCAGACCATAAGGGTCAAGATGCAGGATCTGGACGCGCTCGTGGACCTCGTGGGCGAGCTTTTGATAGCCAAGATGCGCCTTGAGCAGATGGTCGGCAACACCACGACTGACAACAGGGTGCGGCATACCTTTATGAGCCTTGGAAGGCTCGTCTCTGACCTGCAGTACCAGACCATGAAGCTGAGGCTGGTGCCGGTTGAGCAGATCTTTAACAGGTTCCCCCGCATGATAAGGGACCTTTCTTCAAGTCAGGGCAAGAGCGTAAAACTGGAAATTGAGGGTCTTGGGATAGAGCTTGACCGCACCGTCCTTGACGCCATCACCGATCCGCTCCTCCACATGCTGAGAAACGCCGCGGACCACGCCATAGAAATGCCGGAAGAAAGAGAGGCCGCCGGCAAGCCTCAGACTGGAACAATCAAGCTGATCGCTTCAAAGGTGGGCGACAGGGTCATGATAACCGTTGAAGACGACGGCAGGGGCATAGATCTTGAAAAGGTCAAGGCAAAGGCAATAGAGAAAAAAATAGTCACCAAGGAAGAGGCAGACTCGATGTCAGAGCAGGACGTCCTTGACCTGCTAGGCACCCCGGGCCTGTCCACCGCAAAGCAGGTCACCGACATATCCGGCCGCGGAGTCGGCATGGACGTCGTGTTCAGCCAGATCGAGTCAGTTGGAGGCCAGGTCAAGATTGAAACCAAAAAGGGCCAGGGAACGCGCTTTACCATGATAATACCACTCAGCCTTGCCATAATAGGCGGGCTTTTGGTCACGATAAGCAACGAAAAGTACGTGCTGCCACTGTCAAGCGTCATTTCCACGATGCGCGTGGACAAAAAAGACGTCAGAATAGTCCACGGCAAAGAAGTGATACTGTTCAGAGAACAGGTGGTCCCTCTGCTCAGGACGGGCAAGACCTTGGGGATATCCCAACAGCAACAGCAGCAGGCTGACAACAATAATGATGATGACGACAACCGCTACCTGACGGTTGTAATAGTAAACAAGAACGGCAGGCCGTACGGCCTTATCGTTGACGAGTTTGAGAGCAAACAGGAGATAGTCGTAAAGCGCCTGGATAGTTCCAGTGCCCCATCTTCAGTGTCGTCTGAAGCTACGATACTTGGCGACGGGAAGGTGGCGCTGATACTGGACCCGGCGCGGCTGTAGATATGGAGGATAATGGTCATGATGACATCACTAAGTGAAATGGAACTGAAAACACTGAAGGAACTGCTGAACTCGTACATACGTACAAAGACGATGCCGGCATTTTCGATGATCCTGGGCGAGGAAGTCGAATACTCTGTGCGCAGCATGAACATGCTGCACCTGCAGGACATTGACGGCATCCTCCTGCCGTTCATGAACCAGGAGATGTGCGCTATCTACCTGAGGGCGGAAGGAGATGTGCACATAGGGATGCTCCTCTTCATGCAAGAGTCCCAGGCGCTGACCCTTGCCGCGCGCCTTTTGGGCAAGGAGGCAATGGACCGGCTGGACACGCTTGGCAAGTCGTCGCTTGCGGAGGTGGGCAACATACTCTTGGCAGGGTCGTTCCTGAATGCCATCTCAAATTCCACAGGGTTCAGGATAGACTGCTCGGTGCCCGGTTTTGCAATCGAGTCCCTCGGAGCGATCCTTGGCGACCCGATATCAGAAATTGCGGCAAGGACAAACAGCCTTATTCTTGCAGGCGTCGAGCTTCGCAGCCTGAAAAGCAATGTCAGGGTCTACATATTCCTGTTCTTTGGCCCAGAGGACATAAAGAAACTGCTTGCACATGCGAAGGAATGAGGGTTTGAGTCCCCATGGATGCAGAAACCAGTGTAGGGATGGGAGAGCTGTACGTGGCTGACAAAAAAGACACTGTTCTTACCACCTTTGTCGGGTCGTGCATAGCCCTGTGCCTCTATGACCCGCGGTCCAAAGTCGGTGGGATGGCTCATATCATGCTCCCAGAAAATGGAAGCAGAAATAGCTATAATGATTCTCCTTCTTCTGCAGATGAAAGCGCCAAGTACGCAGACGAGGCACTTGAAAATACCCTTAGGATGATGGTCGAAAAGGGAGCTCTGCCGGGCAGGCTTGTAGCCAAGATTGCCGGCGGCGCCAAGATATTTTCGCATGAAGGAAGCAGCGACGACATGTTCAGCATAGGCTCAAGGAACACAGAGTCCATCAAGCGTCTCTTGACCCAGAAAGGGATCAAGATAGCAGGGGAAGACGTCGGGCTGAACCACGGCCGGTGGGTCAGGTTCAACCTGAATTCTGGACGCGTAGTCGTGAGCATGAGAAACAGCGGTGAAAAGGTGCTATGATTCGCGGCATGACATCAGCTTCAGCAGCAAAAGCAGGCGCGGATCTGGGCTCAAGCATGGTGGTAGAAAGGGTGCTTGAAAGGGGAGTAGATCTCAGGCAGTACAAGGAGAATTTTTTGAAAAGGAGGCTTGACATAAGGCTAAAGGCAAGGGGCATAAGCGACTACTCGCAGTACGCGCTATTGCTGGACAGCGACCCGTCAGAATTCCACTCGCTTTTGGCAACGTTTTCCATCAACGTGACGGAATTCTTTAGAGACGTCGACTTTTACAACGCATTTTATTCCCATATAATACCGGACATGCACATTGCGGCAGGAGGAAGAGGCGAAATCAAGGTATGGAGCGCCGGCTGCGCGTCCGGCGAGGAAGCCTATGCCCTTGCAATCATGTTTTCAGAGGCTGCAGAAAGCCTTGCAGGATTTAGAGGAAGAATAATAGCCACCGACTTTAGCAGCAAGTCCATCGAAGCCGCCAGGCTTGGAAGATACGATGCGGCCAGGCTGGCAAACGTGCCGGAAGACATATTGGCAAAGTATTTCACGCACCTGCCAAACGGCAAGCACCAGGTATCTGAAAAACTGAAAAACATGATCGATTTTGACATTGGCAATCTGGCTACCATGAATGCCCCGCAGCAGGTCGACGCCATATTTTGCAGAAACGTCCTGATGTACTTTGACAAGGACATGCAGCTCAAGATCCTGACAAAGTTCCACAAGAGCCTAATAGACGGCGGCTACTTCATCCTGGGCCAGTCAGAAGCGGTGATGGGCGAATCGTCTGCCTTGTTTGAGACGGTCATGCCAAAGGAAAGGATCTACCGCAAAAAAAGACGATAGTGCAACAAGTTACATCTTGCCAAGTTCTTTATACGCCGCTTCCAGCCCGATTTCCCTTGTCTTTACCAGGTGGTCGTACACTTCGTAATAGTTGAATATCTTTTTCTGAATTAGCCTTTCAAGAAAAGCCGCACGCAGTTCCAGCTCGTCGTACAGGAGGCCCTCGTCTTTTCGCGCCATTCCCCTCTTCAGGAGCAACTTTGAAACAAACAGGTTGCTGCTGCCCCTTCCCCTGAACGTAACAGAATCGGTGGACGGATCCCACGTAAAGATCGGGATAAACATCACCGAGTCGCTTCCGCTGTTGTAGCCCACTATCTCGTTTATCGACAGCACCCTCCTTATCGGCTTGCCTTCCTTTCCCTGCACGGCAGCCTGGAAGAGCGCAATGTTTAGGTTTTCGACGTTGGGCTTGGGCACCTTGATGGGGTCGCCTGTGAGCCTCTGAATAAGACTTGACATCTGCGCTGCGTGGAACGTGCTGACGACAGGATGGCCGGTCTGCATGGCCTGAAAAGCAATGTTGCCCTCCACACCTCTAATCTCGCCCACAAGTATGTAATTTGGCCTCTGCCTGAGGGCGGCCTTTAGCAGGTCAAACATGGTCACGCTAGAAGAGGCGCTGCCCGTGTCCCGTGTGACCTCGCTTATCCAGTTGTTGTGCGGGAGCGTGATTTCGGGCGTGTCCTCGATAGTGACCACCTTCCAGGTGGGCGGTATGAACAGCGTTATGCCCATCATGGTGGTTGTCTTGCCGGAGGCCGTCTCGCCGTTGATAAAGCAGCTCATCCCCTCGCTTACCATCATCCACATGTATGCGGCCTCTCGCTTGTCGAGGGTCTTGGATGAAATAATCTGCGTAATAGAGAGGGGCACGCTGGCAAACCTTCTGATTGTGGCGTTTGTGCCCTTTCTGCTGACGTCCTTGCCAAAGACGATGTTGATTCTGGACCCTTCAGGCAGCGTGGCGTCGATGACAGGCCTTGCATGGGACACGGTCTTGCCAAACTGCTCCGACATGCCTATGACCAAGCCGTCAATGTCGTCGTTTGTGAGCCACACAGGCGACTTGAGCGGCCCAAACACCTTGTGCACCACAAACACGTTGCCCTGACCGATGATAGAGATATCCTCAAGGTACGGGTCTGTCAGAAAAGGCTCCAGCAGGCCTAGCCCTGCGCGCTTGCGTATAAAATGGTAAACAAGACTTGTAAAGTCTTTCTCGTACACCGGCAGGGTTTTGGCTTTTGGGTCTAGCTTGCCATAGTCGACTTCGGCTTTTGAAATGGTGCATATCTTTTTGAGGAATTCTTCAAGGTACACCATCTTTTGCTGGAACTCGCTTGCCGGCTCTGTCGCGGCAGAGTTTATCGCAAAGTTCCTGTCAACGGCCGAAGAGAGAAGCACGTTTGGCTCCGGCGGGTCCACGATCACGTATTCCGTGTACCCGTCGCTTGTCCCGATGCTGTTGATGTGTATGCAGATCTGGTCTGTGACAGGATAGATAAGGTTCAGGACCTTAAAGTTCTTCATGCCCCCGTCCAGCTTCTCGTAAAACGTCGGCATGGGTATGCCTGTGCCTGAAAGTTTTTGGAGGTAGTCTGAAAGGTGTGGAACTCTCCGGGCCAGTTCAAGCAGTTTCTTGTCAATTATAGTAGAAGAAGAAGAAGCCTGTGCTGCCAACTCCATTGCGACGACGATGCACTCCTATATGAGAGACCAGACAGCGGGGTTAAAACAAATAGTATGTAAAAAATCAGCCACAAAAAGAGGCAGGCATGGCGTGCACACACACGTGTGTGTGCACGTGCATGATAGTCAAGCGCCACCAGTCTTGTTGAACATGAACTTGAAGGCCGCTATCAGTGACTGGTTGTTTGTGTAAAAGCCGCAAGACTCTTGCTTTTTGCTCGGCGCCGGGCGGCTGTTCAGCAGGATTATCATTTCCTGATCGTCGACTATGACAAAGTCCACCGGCGTGCTTGCGCCATCGACCACCTTCAGGCCCACTGCCCGCATGTCGACTTCTGTTTCGTCGTTTATGAATTTCGATATCTTGGCACACGACGTGTGGAGCCTGACCTTTACCCCCTTTTCTGCCAGACCGAACAGGGCGTCAGTCATTTCAGAATAATAAAGGTCGACCATGTACCTGTCAGAAAGGAGCACAGAAGCTTCAGTTTTTGCCGCAGACAGCATCCTGGCTATCTTGGCGTGCACCGGGTCTTCGCCGACTATGACCTGGTAGCTTTCCTTTCCGCCCTGCTCTGGCACCACCATGCCCTCGACTATGCTGTTGATTATGTTCTGGTGCTCGTCCTTGTTTTCCGACACGGCGCGAAGAGCATTCTGCTTTGCCCTTACCAGGCAGTCGACTGCCTCTGTGTACGGCAGGGCATAGTATTTCTGCGGCCTGTCAAAAGTGGAAAGGACGACTCCCTTTGAAAGAAGGTTTGAAAGGTAGTGGTACGTTTCCGTGCGGCCTATTCCAGTATACTTGGATACATCAGTCGCAGTAGAATGCTTGCGGATCATAAGAAAGAGCAGGATCCTTGCTTCGTTCAGGCTGAGATCCAGCTTTTGCAGATCAGGCAAAAGCTTTTTCTGGACGGTAAGGAAGTACTTGGCAAACGCATAGTCAATCTTGTTGCGGCCATAGATAGAGCTGTCCTCGATTTCAGACAAATCAAGGTCGACGTCATAGACCTTTTTGATTGATGATGAAGCCATTATAGAAGGCCAATCTAGAAAAAAATTATTTAATACTTTGTAAGTTGAATAGCTACATACATGAAAATACGTCGCGTAGCGTATTTTGTTCGTCATTTGCCTAACTTTTAGGTGGTATTTTGCAGTTTGCAGGGTTTGCCAGCGAAAATGCCCTGTACACAAGACTTTACACTTTGGTAAATTATGTTTTATATAACGAAAGTTAAGAACAAGATACCATGCTGTATCGTTGATTCCAAGGCGCGGCGTAACAGGCGTCGAGTCAGCCATAGTGCTGATAGCGTTCGTAATAGTTGCCGCGGCAATAGCGTATGTTGTCCTAAATTCAGGATTCCAGACTACTGAAAAAGCCAAGAGCGCCATCACGTCTGGACTTTCAGAAGCCAGTTCGGGCATTGAAGTTGCCGGCGCAGCGACCGGAAAGGGCAACGTGACAAACGCAGTGGTGGCGGCCTATACCATACCTGCCAAGCTGGCAGCGGGCGGCTCGTCAATCGACATTGCACCGGACAAGATGATCATCAGATACTCTAGCAAGGCTGTGTCGTACGACAACATCTATTCCGGGATCATGAGCAACACCACGTTTGCCTCCATGGACGACGCCATCCAGCAGGCCAAGGACGAAAACATGATTGTAAGAAAGCCCGGAGAAGGCGCAGGACCGGCCAATACTGCGGCCATCGTCTACTTTACTACAAACACCAACAACAACAAAGTCCTCGACCCTGCAGAGCAGATAATGATCCTTGTAGTGTTCAAGGACGCAGAAAGGCCAGCGGCGCTTGATGTTGCGAGGCTCGAAGTGATCCCTGCTTCAGGTGCCCCGCTAAGCGTGGAAAGAACGATACCGCCTGTAGCAGATGCAGTGATAAGGCTGGATTAGGCGCGCAGGCTCTTTTCTTTGAGTATCGTTATTTGTGCAAACAAGTTGTTAAAAGGAAGTCCCGACCGATAGAGGGATATGTGTGTAGTAGCATGGTGGTGTATGAACAAGTCGGTCGGGACTGTTCCTGGTTGGCTGTTCAGACAGGATAGATAAACAGAATGTGCAATTAAAGGTGTTTTATGTCAAAAACCTACATACAACAACAACTGTCGTTTTTTTGCCCGCAGGCGTACAAGCCTGCATATTTCGACGGTGCATACGCAGCGGTAGTATAATGGCGAACATACTCTAGGTTTTAACATCAACCCCCTATACAGGGTTCATGGAAGTCAGAAGGACTCCAAACAACAACAGAAACAGACACAATAGGCGCGGAGTAGTGGGCATTGAATCTGCAATAGTTTTGATAGCATTCGTTATCGTTGCAGCAGCCCTGTCTTTCGTCGTCCTAAACATGGGATTTTCGACAACGCAGAAGGCAAAGAGCACAATCACGTCAGGACTTGGTGAAGCAAGCAGCGCGATTGAAATCGCAGGCCAGGTAACAGGCAAGGGCAACACAACTGCATCAAAGGTTGATGCATACACCATACCCATCAAGCTGGCGTCCGGCGGTTCGTCAGTCGACATCACGGCGTCAAAGACTGCAGTGAAATACTTCAGCAAGAGCGTAACCTACGACAACATCTTCAAGGGAACGCTGACCAGCGGAACATACACAGACATCAACAGCGCACTTACTGCAGCCAAGACAGCAGGATACATCAACGAGATCCCAGGCGTAGGCGCAGGTTCCAACTCGACTGCCGCATTCATCTACTTCACGGCCAACGTGAACAACAACTCCATCGTCGACGCAGGGGAGCAGGCAGTTTTGGCCATAGCGTACAAGAACGGCGACAGGCCAGCAGCACTGGACACGGTCAACACCGAAATCATAGTTTCGGCAGGTGCACCGCTGACAGTGGTAAGAAGCGTGCCAACAATCACTGACGCAGTGTTGAACCTCGGTTAAGGGAGCGGACCACAAAATGGTCTTCCCATCCAACTTTTTTTTAAAACTCAAGCCATCGTCATCATCAGCATCTCGATTAAAGATATCCGGCGCAGGCTTTAGAGGAATGATTGCTGGCGCTGCTACGGGAGCGTTCTACGTTGCCGCTAATTTCATGATTCCAGAACACTTTGCATTTGGCAAATTTGATCCGGCCTATATCACAAGCCCTGATAACGCCGCTTCGGCGGTCGTACTGTTTTGTCCTGCAATAGCAGGCGCAGCAGGCTTTGTTCTGCCGCCACACATCAAAAATATACTTCAGATATTCAAAATTGTGCCACGCCGTGGAGAGGCAACAATGGCTTCAGGCTCAGCTACGGCGGAAGCAGCAACGGCGGCTCCTTCTGCTGCCGCAGGGCAGCAGGCTGTTGAAGTCGTAACGGCGGCTCCTGCATCTGCCGCGCAAGAGCAGGCAAGCGCACAGCTTGCGCCACCGCCGCCTCTGCAAGCGCCCAACAACAACAGCATGGAAGACACGGTAGCCATGATAGAAGACATGGTGACCAAGAAGGTCGGAGAAGTCGTGACTGACGTGACCAGCATGAAGAATGAGGTAGCGTCTTTCAGAGACGACATAAGCAAGCTGAAAGGTGACATACAGAACCTCACGTTGTCGTTTGAATCGTCCCTGACCGACCTGAAGGCATTTCAGGCGGAGATGGTGAACCCCCTGAATTTCATGCGCAAGTACTTTGAGACGATGGACATCAAGAACCTGTCAGACCCCATTCAGGGCTTGCCCCACGTCGAACTGCCGGCAGCAAAGGTTCAGGGCCAAAAAAAGGAAGAACAAACGGCAGCAGTAGAGGAACAAAAACCAAAAGTTCATGACAATGACGACGATAAGCAACAAACCGATATTATTCCGGCCGAAAAAAAGCCCCTTGCGGGCTACGAACGCGGTGATGATGACAGCGACGTTGCCACCTCGAAGGCCTCGCTTGAAAAACTGCTACAACAACAGGCGACAGCAGAAGCCAGGGATGGAGAAGCAACGTTTCAGCAGCAGCATCAGCATCTACTTTCGCAGGCTGAAAAACTTGGAGATGAGGTTTCAATGGTAACAGGCTACTACAAGCAAGGCAACGAGAACGGAAATGGGAATGGAAATGGGAATGGAAACGGTCACGCAAACCCGCTTTTTCAGGGAAACCTAACCCTCGGCAAATTGATGTCGATGGTCTCGATACTGGACAAGCTGCTGTGCGACATGGGACCTGACGAGCTTGAGGCGCTGATCGAGCAATACAGGCAGTTTGGCCTCAAGGCAGAAGACGAAGCGGCGATATACAAAGTCGTAGGCATGCTGAAAGATTTTGGCATGTCTGCCGATGAGGCCATGATCAGGCTCTACAGGCTGGGCCAGATAATGGGCATCAAAGACGCCCAGGCAGATCTAGAGTATGCCAAGCTAAAGGCAAGGTCAAAATCTGCCAAGAATGCACCAGCCGCCGCTGCGGCGGCAAGCCGCGCAGGGACGTACAGGAGGAACGCGGATGGTTAGCGCGGGGATAACTGAGGGCATACTGCTGGTTGCCTCAGTCATCGTGGCCGCTTCTCTGTCAGGGATGGTCATAAGCAAGACCGGCGCCCTGAACTCGTCGTTTACGATCTCTGCCGAAGCGCAGAAAGACGTGATCCTGACAAAGATAAAAACGGTATATGTTTCGGGCAACAGCTCGTCGCCGGCCGTGACGGTGTGGGCCAAAAACATTGGCAGCACCCCGATAACCAACACGGACAAGCTGGACGTGTATTTTGGCAAGGTAGGATCGACAGCCAAGATACCCTACAATGCAGGGTCCGCTCCAAAATGGGCCTATAGCGCAAACATGACGCAGTGGCAGATCAAAGACACCGTCCAGATAGACATCACCACCGCAAGCAACCTCTCTCCAGGCAGCACATACGTTGTAAGGCTTGTGGCGCCAAACGGGGTTACGGACGAGTACCTGTTCTCAACTTAGCATATGACAATGATAGGGATGGGCTGAAAAAAGAAGATGGGCATAAGCAACGCGGTGTCTGGCGGGATAATGATGATCACTATGGTGTACGTCATGCTGACCATACCGGGTATGCTTGACAGAGATGCCGCGATGAGCAACACCATCGCCCAGAGGGCAAGGTCAGACGACGCAGAGCTAAAGACAGGCATCAGCATCACGTCAATATCGCTTGTGCCGGGAGGCTCTGCGATAAGCGTAGAGCTTGCCAACGACGGCAGCACCAAGCTGTGGGAGTATTCCAAGTTCACGGTGATAGCCGCCTACGACGCCAACGTCACGGGGAACAGGGCCAGGACTACAGAGGAGTTAGAGTACGGCGGCATTTCCGCCACGCCTGCGCAGGCAGGCCAGTGGGTCATCTCCTCTTTTGACTCGTCGATGGATTCGTACGTCGACCCGCAGGTGGTAAACCCCGGCGAGCAGTTTACCATCAAGCTAAAGCCCCAGAACCCCATATACGCGTCAAGCCCCTCTGCCTACATAACCGTGTCCACGCAGAACGGCGTGACTGCAAGCAAGGGAGGTACGCTCTAGCACGGCATGATAAGCACGGTTTCTACCAGCAACGAGGAAGTCGACAGGCAGTTTGGCGGAGGGCTCCCGCTTCCGTCGCTTGTGCTCGTGGAAGGCGAGCACGGCACGGGCAAGAGCGCGCTCACGGCGCAGTTCATGAAGGGGATGCTTGACTCAAAGCTGAAGGTGCTCTACATCACTACAGAGAGCAACATCAAAGACTACATTGCCAAGATGAAAAAGATAACGTTTGATTTCAGCCACCCCTTCCTGCAGAACAGGCTTTCAATACTGCAGGTGCAGGCTGACGGCATAACATGGTCTGAAAACCTGTCCAAGTATCTTCTTCCGGTTGTGAGCAGGTACATGAGTATAAACCTGAAAAAGTACGACGTGACGGTCATCGATTCCCTGTCCGTCCTTAGCATGCACTCTGACGCAAACACCGTTATGGACTTTTTCACGCGCTGCAAGTACCTTGTCTCAAACGGCATGTCCATCGTCATGACATTGCACCCCGGCGCCGTCAGCGAGGACGTTGCGCTGCGCATAAGGTCGACGTGCGACGGCTACCTGAAGATCCAGAACGCCATCGTGAGCGGCAGGAGCGTCAAGGTCATGGAGGTGGTAAAGCTCATAGGCTCATCGTCGCAGGTAACGTCGCAGTTCAGCTTCGAAGTCGACCAGAACTTTGGGATCAAGATAGTGCCAATATCGATGGCCAACGCATAAGAGGAGAAAAAGAGAGAAGAGACAATGAAAGCCGGCCTTGACCTGAAAAAAATCCTGCCCTTTCTTCCGGGCCAATCCAAGTCGAGCAGCACGCTTGACGAGACGCTGGTGTACTTTGTGACGTTTCTTTTCTCGCTGGCCACGGCAGAGATATCGCCGGCAAACCTGCTTAAAACCGCCGGCTCTGTTGGGTACGGAACTTATTCAAAGACGGTGACAGAGATCTACAACCTCGGCCTCAGGTGGCAGTACGGCATTGCAACTGCAGCTGGCATTGTCGCATCCCAGATGCCAAACGAGGAGTTCAAGCTGTTCCTCATGAAGCTGGAGCAGGTCATAAGGCTAGGAGACAGCCTGCGCGACTTCCTAAAGAGCGAGATGGCGGCCGTCGTCAATGCCTATGCCGCGGCGTACGAGAGGAGCATGGAGTCGCTCAAGCTCCTTCTTGGCATGTTCTCCACTCTGATGTCTACGGCGTCTTTCATGATAGCCGCGATGATGATAATGTCGATGATAGGGGGCGGAGACAGTTCTACGATAATCGTAGTCGCGTTTGCCACGATATCAGGCCTTGGAGCGTTTGCGTTTATGATGTACATGATATTCCCAAAGGACAAGTTGATGAATGAAAACGGGGAGCACCTGAGGCAGTTCAAGAAGATCTTTTTGCCGTCCGTGGGTGCAAGCGTGGCTATTGGCGTTGCTCTTTTGTTTGTCCCGCAGGTCCCAAGGGAGATTATCGTAAGCGCCGTTGGAGGACCGCTCATCCTGCCGGGCTTTATGGCTAGGAGGGTGGAAGGCAGGATCAAAAAACTGGACGAGTCGTTCCCTTCTTTCATACGCCACCTCACAGAGATATACTCAACCGTGGGCTCTCTTGGGCAGGCGCTCAAGACAGTAATGAAGAGCGATTTTGGCGGCCTGTCGACGCACGCAAGGTCCATGCTGAACAGGGTGCTGAACAGGGTCACGATGGAGCACGCCTTTGACCTCTTTTCCATTGACACGGGAAACGAGCTTATCACGGCAAGCAACAAGGTAATCTCAATCTCGATGGTCAAGGGGGCCAACATGATAGAGGTCGGAGAGACGCTGGCGCAGCTTACGGCAAGATTCAATGACCTGAGAAAAAAGAGGCAGCAGGTGTCAAAGGCTTTCGAGACAACAGTGCTCATCCTGCACGTCCTGACGGTGGCCGTCATGAGCTTTATGAAGGGCGTCTTTCAGTTCTTTGCAGACATATTTGGCCACCTTGACAAGAGCATGGGAGCAAGCGTCATCCAGCCAATTCCGCCAGACACAATGAACATTGTACTGCCGCTGATGATAGTCGCCCTGGCGTGCATAAACGGGCTTGTGATCAAGATCTCCCAGGGAGGGCTGTACAAGACGATGTGGTTTAACATCGGCCTGCTGCTTGTCATAGGCGGCGTAGTGTCGTTTGGAGTGCAGCAATTCGTAGGCGAGATGTTTGGCGACATCATTGGCGCAAACCCATTTGGCGACCTTGCCACTCAGGTCCCGTGACATACGCATACATACACATAAAAAAAGAAAAACAGTAAGAAGGCCATACGCACTTTTTTGCTGCTGCATATTTTTCTTGCGCCCTCTTCTACCGCCACCTCAAGTGTATGTAAATCGCTTGACTTGCTTGAGGATATAAAATCAGAAGTAGAATTCATGCCATGAAGGAGATAATGGACGCGGTGACTGACACGTTCAGCATTTTCGGGCCTAACACGTCAAAGGTCCTGATGTTTCATCTTGAAAACCAGTTTGGCCTAAAGCCAAAAGACATTCCAGACAAGCCGGAACGCTTTCACGCCATTTTGCAGCAGCTTTTTGGCAACTACGCGGCTTCGCTTGAGGTGGCCATCTGCAAGCAGATAAGGAATTCCAATCCGTCGCACAATTCAGAATTCGTGCGGTTTTTGGAGCACCACTCGCTACAGGAGGTAAAGGCAGCTTGAGCACGTCCATTGACATTGTCAACACAATCCTGTCGTCAGTTACGACGGTAGAACTCATGAAGCTCTTCCAAAAGAATCCAAACCTCATAGACACGATGGAAGGCGTGGCCAAGAGAATAGGGCAGACCGCGATGCAGGTTGAAAACGACGTCGACAAGCTGGTAGACCTTGGCGTACTTGTCAAGATTCCATCTGGCAAGACGACAGTGCTCGTGCTTGACAAAAAGAGGGCCCATGAAATAGACACCAAGATTGAGAACATGCTTGGGCGACAGCAGGGAGGTGCCTGAAAGAAAAATGGCAAAGGGCCGCGCACCGACAGGCATTTCAGAGTTTGACGCCATGCTCAACGGCGGGTTCATGAAGGGAGACTGCGTCCTAGTAACTGGAGCGGCAGGAACGGGTAAGACCAACCTTGCGCTGCAGTTCCTGTACAACGGCGTGGTAAAGTACGGCGAAAACGCGGTGTACGTCACGTTTGAGCAGATGCCGGACCAGATTTACCGCGACGCAAAAAACCTTGGCATGAATCTGGAAAAGCTCGAGGAAGAAAACAGGCTCAAGGTCATTTCCACGTCGCCGGACGTCCTTGTCCAGAACCAGGACATGATCTCCGAGTTTTCATCCGAACGCGCTGAAAGAATAGTCATAGACTCGATAAGCTACTTTGAGCTGTCCCGCAAGAATTCCGTCAGAGACGAGATATACACGCTCATAAGATACCTCAAGACAAAGGGCGCGACGTCGATGCTCCTGCACGAGGCGCAGGCAGACACTGCACACGGCTTTGGGTCCTACGACCACGGCCTCAGTTTCCTGGCAGACACTGTCGTCGTGCTAAAGTACGTGGAGATCGAGTCGGCCATCAGGCGCGCAGTTGCAATACTAAAGATGCGCGGAAGCGACCACGAAAAGACGCTCCGTGAGATCAGGATAACGTCCAAAGGGATCGAAGTCGGCGGATCGTTTGAGCAGTGGGAAGGAGTGCTAAGTGGAGCCCCGCACAAGTCCTTTGCCCTCAGGGTATCAAAGGCGTTTGGCGGGATCTGATACACTGTGGTAGTAAAATGATGGGATGCCAATATCATGCTCTCATCCCACCAGACTCAATCAAGGAAATGGCAGGCATTTGTCTTTGCGCTGGCAATAGCAGGCTCCTCTGCAGGCATACTTGCTGCAACAGTCATTGCAGGCGATTTTGAAAGCCGCCAGGCAAGCAGCGTGCTTTTCCTGGCTTCAGGAGCCATGGGCCTGATAGTATTCTTTCAAGAAATGTACGCGTTTTACGTCACAAACAGCAGGAGGATCCTGTGGATGTCTGCAGGGTTCTTTACGCTTGGCATAGGCATGATAGGAAACGCCATAACCACTGGCGGAAGCCTGGATGCCGCCCTTGACTCGTACGTAAGCGCGTCAGAGCTGTTCAGGGGGACGAGCGAGTTTGCGGCGGCAATTTTCATCCTACTTGGCACCTTGCGGTCAGACAAGAGCATCCGGGAGAACATGGAGTTCAAGGCGTACATCCTAGTCGCAGTCATCATGGTCACCACGGCGTCAATCATAATCTACATCTCTACAATCCAGGAAAGCCTTTCCGTGCCGCTTTACAGCAGCCAGTACGGGTGGAGCCCCTTTTCTCTGTACATAGAATTGCACGTCTTGATATTTTTCGCAGTGACCTGCACAGTATACGTCAGCATCCGCAAAAAGAACAACAACAGCCAGATCCTCTTTTGGTTCATCATCGGTTTTGTTCTTTTGACGTTCTCGGAGCTGTCCTTTACCATCGACAAGGTTCTCGACCTTGGCGCGTCCAGCTCCCTGATATGGATGGGAAGGCTTTTCCTGCTTGCAGGCTTTGCTACTTTTGTACTAGGCCTCAATAGGACCCGCTGACAGCAGAAGAGCGGCAGTAGCTAGTCAATTACGTCATTATAAGGACATTTTTCGGACATTAGGCATTAAGCGTGAGTGCATAAACTGATACTATTCTTACCGATTAACATACTATGTTTAAATGTAGATTTAAATAATGGTTCGTATAATCATTTACATACAGAAATGGTGGACGAGGTGCGGTTGGCGGCTCTGGTAGTTATTGTCACCGTAGCTATACCCGTATTTCTCATTACAAGCGGGGCCAAGACCATGCTGTCCGGCTTTTCTCTGCCAGTGCCCCGTTCTGCTGTCGCAATGTCAAGCGACAGCAATAGTAATCCACCATCATCGTCATCTGTAGAACATTTTGCAAAAAATAACCCGGAGCAGGCGCTTTACGCCATGTATGACTCTCAAGCGGCAGAAGAGCTGGACCGCTGTTACGACTCTTCTTCAGATAAAGAACTGTGCGACGGATCGGTGGACCTCATAGTTGACAGCTGTACAAACTCGCAAGTGGACCTGACCGTGTGCCACGATCCGAGAATAGAACAGATTGTAGCCTCCAAGAAGGCCTGATTCGCAGGTACATAGAGCATCATCATCTCGCTTTACTTGGTATTTTCAAAGAACGTCTTGAAAACGCTGATTATTGGCAGGTTGTTGGTGTAAAAGCCGTGTGGCTTTATCTTGTCAGACTTGCTTGCGCCAAGCAGCATCACTACAATGTCCTTGTTGTCGATTAGCACGAAATCCACCATCTTTTCTTCAATGCCGCTGTTTACCACGATGTTGCTACCCTCAAGGTTTGTGCCGATGTAGTCCTGGATGTTCTTGCAGGACGTTTGCAGGTGCACCGAGATGCCCCTCTTTGTCAGCGCCGTCAGATCATCTACGATGCCAGTGTGGTAAAAACTGGCAAACGTCTTTTCGCTGACAAGCAGCATAATCTCCTCGTGGGCATCAAGGATCACACGCTTGACCGTCGAGATTATGGAATTTTCCCCGCTCAGTATCTGGTAGCTCTCTTTTTCTTCAATGGACGAAAGCGACATGCTGCGGGACAGCCTTTCTAGCATGCTGCAATAGTCAGCCTTGGATTCGGCAAGTCGCTGCAACGCCCCGCGGCGCGTCTCGATCAAGTGATCCAAGGCCTTCTCGAGAGGAAGCGCATAGTATTTCTGCGGCCTGTCAAAAGTGGAAAAGACTACGCCTTTTCGCATGAGGCCGGTTATGTAGTTGTAGGTTTCGGTGCGACCGATGTCATTGTAGCGCGAGATGTCGGTCGCAGTGGACTGTTTGCGGATTATTAGATAGACTAGAATACGGGCCTCCTTTGCGCTCAATCCCAGTTCCTGCAGGCCCGCAAGCACTTCATCATACATTGCGTAAATTGACGGATCGTAGGTAGAAGTACCGAATTTTTGCAGGAATCCGTTCAACTGCCCGAGGATCGGCTCCATTTTTAGGAACTAGTCAAGGTAAATCAAAGTATTTAAGCTTGAGCTTTTCATGAGATTGAAAGCAATAGTGTAGAAAGGGCCCTGTACGCGCCCAACATGCGGCGGGGTACATGGTGCGGTCGTCAGTTGTAGAATTCGCCGGGGATATGTGCAGTCATTTTCTGCCAGCATTCAACGCAGTAGTTCAGGTCGTCATCCTGAAAGATCTCTGCCTCTTTGTCGCACATGCAGCATCGCTCGTCATATTCCATGAGAAATCACTTGCAGTCTGGTTACTACAATGTTTGCACGTAAAAACAAAGACATATGCGTATTACAAGATCCCTGCAAAAGAAGAAAGGAGAGCAATTGCCAAGTCGCCTATGAACACCATTGCCGCAAGGCCTGCAAGCATGTATACAAGGAATGGAATGCCGGGCATGACCCAGACGCCCACTTGAGATTCAAAAGGCGTATCCTCTGCAGGCTTTAGTGAAAAATCAAATTTCCTGACGCCTCCGCAGTTTTTTTCCATCAAGAAGGCAAAACCAGAACCATTGGAGCGGTGCCCAAGCAGGACAGCCAGCGCTTTTCTCGTGGTTGTCTCCCCTTCCATGCCGGCAAAAAGTGAGGATCGGTGCCTCGCTCCGTACTGCGCGTTTTTTACCATGTTGACAACCAAGTGCGTAAAAGACAGAATGGCTGCATTTGAGAGCAGCATGAGCGGCGACAGCGGGTGCGCTTGTCCTTTCGCTGAAATGCCTTCCAGAAAAAACCTGCCGTCATACGTAGGAAGGAGAGCAGCAAAGACCACCAGCGCAAGGGCATCGGCACCGCCAAACAGCCCCGTCCGGTAAAGCAGGTAGGAGGCCGCACCGCCAAGGCCCATCGAGAGTGTGGCAATCGTAATGTCCATTTGCCGAAAGTCAAAAAAGTAGAGCACGGCTGCGACGGCTCCAAACGCCACCCACAAGCGATCATCCACATACCGCTGCCTCATGTCCATGGCTGCGGCTATTCCAAACATGCCAAAGGCTATGCAGATGCGCACTAGTGCAAGGTCGGCAGTACCATCCATCATACAATATGGTGCTTCTGGTACTCGGCGTGCTGCCTCTTAATGGCCTGCACGGACTAGATTTGACACACACGCATATACGCGCACAAGGCAGTTTCAGGAACCGCCTTTGGCAGGGCTGAGACATTTTGTGGTTGTTGTCAATGGGAGGGCAGAAGCGACGAGAAAGAGAATCAGGCCTTGACTGTTTTCAAAATATTCCCTTGGAACCCATCACAAATGGCGATATCTTGTTTTTCATCACCGAGACGACATCCGACCCTGAATCCAAAAGCAGCAGGACAAAGAATTTCTGGTTTCCAACAACTATGGGCAGAGTGACCCGGGCGATGTCGTCATGGTACGTCACCGTATACTGTATTCTGCCCAGCCGATTTTCAAAGTGAGCCAAAAGTATTGCTGCAATAGTCATCTGTATCGCGTACTGCATGGCTTCCTTTTCGTCGACAAAGGGCGTCTCCCGGTAAGTCATGGCGACAATATCGCCAATGTGGTCCACCAAGGCGAAAAATATTACTGCAGTATCCAGAGCAAGAATCTTTTCGCAAAATTCATGGAACCTGTCTTGTGAAGCCATCTGATAATACCTTTTATCTTACTAGTTCAGCTGCCGCTGCGGCAGCGGCGGCAAGATGGCATATTCAGAATACGCAAAGAGGTTTTTTGTGATTCCAAGACGAGACGACATCATCATAAGCATTTGTCGAACATGGAGCAATTACCTTGGCGATTAATAAATCAAGTGATAGTATAACGCATAGTGCAGCATTAATTAATTAAAGGCATCAGGGCCACTGCAGAATGTGAAGTTTACGCTTGCCGACGCCCATGCAAGGCAGTTATCCAGAAAACAAGTCGCGCAACTTTTTGCACGGCCAAACCTGCTGAGGCTCGCATTTCTGGATGAAAAGGGCAGGCCAATGGTCCACCCCGTCTGGTACTACTATAGCAGGGGCAAGTTCTATTTTGCCACCGACAGAAATGGCAGAAAGGCAGGCGCCCTCCGCAAGAATCCCGACGTCTATTTCCTTGTCGATGAAAACCCATCAGGCGAGCCGCCGCTTGGCGTCAGGGGCAGGGGCACCGCCAAAGTGATTGACGATTCGAAGTACGCGACCAGAGTCACGAGGCGCTGCGTGAAAAGGTACCTTGGCACGACAAAGAGCAAGAGCGCCAAGATGGTGATTGCAATGGGCCCCGATTCGTGCGTGGTAGAGGTAACGCCAAGTGCAATGGCGAGCTGGAAGTTCTAGCCTACTGCTTTTTTCAATTCATCATAGGCGTGCCTTACCTCATCAATGGCAGCCCCGTCCTCAAGCGTGGTGATGTCGCCTATCTTGTCGCCACATGCAATCGCCTTTAGCAGCCGGCGCATTATCTTGCCAGAGCGTGTCTTTGGAAGCTTGCCGACAAAATACACCTCGTCAGGCGTCGCTATCGGCCCCACGGTCTTGCGTATGTGCTCTACGATCTCTTTGCGCAGCGCATCAGGTGCCGCTGTCGTCCCTTCCTTTACGACAAGAAATGCGATTATCGACTCGCCTTTTGTCGTGTCAGGCTTGCTTGCCACGGCAGCTTCAGCTATGGCCCTGTGCGACACAAACGCGCTTTCAAGCTCCATCGTGCCAAGCCTGTGACCCGCCACTTTTAGCACGTCGTCTGCCCTGCCAAGGAGCCACAGGTAGCCGTCCTTGTCCACAAGCGCATAGTCGCCTGGATAGTAGACGCCTTCAAACTTGCTCCAGTAGGTTTTCTTGTATTTCTCGTCGTCGCCCCACAGCGAAAGGAGCATCCCCGGCCAAGGCTTTCTCACCACGATGTAGCCCTTTGTCCCCGGCGGTACTGGATTGCCGTTGTCGTCAACCACCGCCGCGTCGACTCCGGGCACGGGAAAGGTTGCAGAGCCGGGCTTCATCGGCACAAAGTCGATGCCGGTGCAGGCAGAGAGCATGATGCCTCCGGTTTCAGTCTGCCACCAGGTATCGATTATCGGCCGGCGCCTTTTTCCAATTGTCGTAAAGTACCACTGCCACACCTCCGGGTTTATCGGCTCGCCCACCGTGCCAAGCAGGCGCAGCGACGAAAGGTCAAACGAGTTTGGCACCGCGTCGCCATACTTCATGTACATGCGCAGCGCAGTCGGCGTCGTGTAGAGGATGGTTGCGCCGTGCTTTTCTGCAACAGCCCAGTACCTGTCCGGCCTTGGGTGGTCCGGCGCGCCGTCGTACATTATCTCCGTGACCCCGTGCATCAGAGGCGCGTACACCATATAGCTGTGGCCCGTCACCCAGCCAATGTCTGCGGTGCAAAAGAATATGTCATCTTTTTTAAAGTCAAAGACCCACTTGGCGGTGGCGTACAGGTGCACCAGGTAGCCGGCCGTCCCGTGCATCACGCCCTTTGGCTTGCCAGTCGTTCCCGAAGTATACAGTATGTAAAGCGGGTGCGTGCTCTCTACCATTTCCGGCTCGCAAAACGCCGGCACTTTATCAATGGCCTCGTGCCACCACACGTCCTTTGGCCCCATCCTCACCTCGTTTCCTGCACGGCGCAACACCACCACGTGCTGGACGGAGGGCGTCTGTACAAGCGACTCGTCTACGACCTTTTTCAGGTCGACCAATTTTCCCTTGCGAAAGCCGCCGTCTGCCGTCACTATCACTTTGGACTGCGCGTCATTTACTCTATCAATTAGCGCCTGCGAGCTAAAGCCTGAAAAAACTACAGAGTGAGTCGCCCCAATCCTTGCGCACGCAAGCATCGCCACGGGGAGCTCTGGCACCAGCGGCATGTATATCGTGACCCTGTCGCCCTTTTGCACGCCAAGGCTCTTGAGGACGTTTGCAAACCTGTTGACAAGCCGGTACAGCTGGAAATACGTGAGCGTACGGGACTCGCCGCTTTCGCTCTCCCAGATGATTGCGGCCTTGTTCTTGACGTCTGTAGCAATGTGCCGGTCAAGGCAGTTGACAGAGGCATTGAGAAGGCCGCCGGAAAACCAGCGCGCAAAGGGCGGGTTCCAGTCAAGCACGCGGTCCCACGGCCTGTGCCAGTCAAGGCCCCGGGCCTGCTTTGCCCAGAATTTTTCCGGGTCTGAAAGCGCTTCCTTTGACATATCCTCCAGCGCCGTGCCGGGCCGGACAGTCACCTTGACTCCGCTTGACTCTTCGTACAGCTTTGAAGGCTTGCCTGACGACAATCACCAACCAAAAGCCGAATTTGTTTTAAAAACGGATCGCTTGCACGGCGGCAGTAGTAGCAGGAGCGGCAAGGCGCGCCCTGCAGACATCCTTCTTTTTCTTTCTGGCGCGCACGACGGCATTTGGCGATGATGACAATATCATCAGTTCGCGCTGGCCCGTCCGGCGCGATGCGTTGCAGTTTATCAGGCGCTCGACCCTTGCAGTCTTTATCGTAAAGTCGCCGTACAGGTCGCGTATTTTGCGCGTGTCGGAATTAGAGAGGATTACAGCGCATCCAAGGTCGTGCAGGCGTACAAACTCGCCGGCAAGCTCCACATGGTCATGCCAGCCAAAACTCTCACGGGTGTAATCTACAAAGTTTGCAGTCTTGGTCAGCGGCAAATAGGGAGGGTCAAAGTACACGACGTCGCCTTTTGCGCACGACCTCGTTGTCTGGGTGTAGCTTGCGTGTGTTATCCTGACGCCGTCGCGCGCAAGCACGCCGGCGGCTGAAAAAAGCGCGTCTCGGTTGCATATCGTCGGGCGCTCGTACGTGCCGTGCGGGACGTTGAACCTGCCGGACCGGTTAACGCGAAAGAGTCCGTTGTAGCAGGTCCGGTTCAAAAAGATCATCCTTGCGGCCCGCTCGACCCCGCTTGTAGGCTCTAGGTCGCGTACAGAGTAATAGTACCTCTCCCGTCCTGCATAGTAGTTTTGCTGGTGCTCTTGCAGCAACTCGACCAGCTCGGCGGTCCTGTCGCGCACCTGCAGGTACACGTTAATCAATTCGTAATTGGAATCAGAAAGCACTGCTTCAAAGCGCGGCCTTGACTGTACAAGGTGAAAGAACAGGGCCCCGCTTCCGAGAAAGGGCTCAAAGTAGCGGTCGAGCCTTTCAGGGCAGAACTGGGCAAGCATGTGCACAAGACGGCGTTTGCCGCCAGCCCATTTCAGAAAAGGCCCCACGTTTTCCAAGATGCATTGAGATGTGTTTTCAAGCTTAAAAAAAGCCGGGTGCAAACAGTACGATCCCGGGCGATCTAAACCCTGACTTGCGCACAACTTTTGTCCTAAAACATACTGACTAGTGCTTTTATACGTACAGCATGGACAACCCAGAGTCTTTCAAAACTTGCCAGAGGGGGAGGGTGGTGACGACAGTGTCCAGATAAGCGGAGACAGGCTCAAGGTGCTCCTTGAAAGTGCGCTTGCCATGTTTGGCGGTCCAGGCAAGGAGTACATAATGGAAGACCTTGCCCGCCACGGGATTACGTTTGACAGTAAATCGCACTACACCCTCGTACAGATAAAAAACGCCCTTTCAATAATCCTCGGCGAGGATGGCGCGGCTCTTGTCACGGACAGGATGTGCAGGGAACTAGGACGCGCCTAGAGACGTATGACGTTCTTTGACGCAAGCCGGATGTCTTCGGGTTTTATCGTCTTTCTGCCGGCGTGTATCGAGAATTCTGCGGCCTGCTTGGCTATCCTCTCTGCCGCCTCCTCCAGAACCTTCCGAAGCTCGTCTGCCGCGTCGTCGCTCACGCGCTCGGCGCCGGACTTTTTCATTATGCGGTACATGGCCGCAAGGCCAAACTCTGGACCTGATGAAGACACAGGTCAGGGATGGCGGCCGTCTGTTAAAAGTTTTAATTCCATTTCGCAGGCATGCAGCCGTGTTGCTGTACGACGCGCACGTGCACCTGACAGACAGCGAGTACTCTGGCTATCTCGATCACGTATTTTCGTCTCTTTACGCAATGAGGATTGTAGCGTGCTCGGTCGCAGTCGACCTAGAGACCACCAAGAAAAGCTTGCGGCTGTTCAAGGACCGCAAGGATGTCATAAAGCAGTTTGTCGGCATCCACCCCGAGTTTGCCGCCAGAGAAGACCTAGACAAGTTTGTGCAGGTGGCAAGGGACAACATGGCATCGATTGACGGTATTGGCGAGATAGGGCTGGACGGCACGTACGAGGCAGAAAGAGGCGTCCCGTACGAGAGGCAAAAGCAGGTGTTTCATGCCATGCTTGCGCTTGCAGAATCTGAAGGCAAGCCGGTGTCGATACATTCCCGGCGGGCCCTTGACGACATACTTGCCATCCTGCCGTCTTTTCGCCTAAGGGGTGCGCTCTTGCACTGGTTTGCAGGAAGCAAAAAGCAGCTTGCCAGGTCGATGGACATGGGCCTGTACGTGTCGTACGGCCCGGCGCTTGTCTACTCTGACGACAAGAAAGTGCTTCTGAAACACACGCGCCGTGACCGCTTTCTTGTCGAAACAGACGGGCCGGTCAGGTATTCGAGGTGTTTTGAAGGCAAGCCGGCGCTTCCCACGTCGTTTCTGCCAAGCGTCGTCGCCTCTGCCGCCGCAGTCTTGGGCGTCTCGTACGGCGAGGCCGCGGAAACGACAGCCCGAAACACAGAAGCGTTCCTTGGGTCACAACAATTATAAATTATGTCGCACTCGCCTCCTCCGTAGAGAGATATATAATGAACCGAATAAAGCGCATTTCCACCGAGCTCCTCCAAAAGTACCCTGACAAGTTTGGGCTCGAATTTGACGCTAACAAAAAGGCCCTCAGCGAAGTGGCCGTCGTCAAGTCCAAGGTCCTGAGAAACGAGCTTGCAGGCTACATAACCTCCCACCTTCGCAAAAAGGCGGCGCAGGAAAAGGCATCCTCTGCCATGGCTGAAGAAGAGGAAGCGGAAGAAGCAGGGACCGAGGAAGAATCGACCGAATAAGCGCATATGATAAAAATCAGGCTGCTGGGCGGCGCAAAAAAAGCCGTCGGCAGGTCTTCTCTCGACTTTGACAGGAAGCAGGCATCTGTTTCAGAGATTTTGACGTTTTTGCAAGGCATCTCGCAAGAGCCAAGGCTCTTGCAGGCAGGCAACCTCATTATAGCGGTAAACGGAGTCGACTCGCAGGCGCTGTCCGGCCCAGACACCATGGCCAAGGAGGGCGATACGGTTACAATAGTCACGGTGGTGCATGGCGGGATGGAAGACAACAGGTTGTCGTTGTGGAATGTCCTTGTGGCTGGCGTGTACAAGTTAGACGATAAGGACACAGGCAAGCTGCTTGACAGGCTGCGGGCGGAAAATCCGAAAGTGATGGTGCAGGCAGCCGATGCGGCCGCAGTTTACGGGCGCGACCACGCGCTTGGAGCCCTCGACATTGTCCTTGAAGCGATGGCAAGAAACATCATGATTGCAAACAGGCCGGAGACAGAGGTGCTGCTGCGCCTTGCGTGCACAGACCAGATAGCAGAGGCCTTGAAAAGGGCGCGCCTTAGAGAAGGCGAGGCAGGATGCTTTATTGCGTTTTCAACTGACGCGCAGGCCTTGAAAAAATTTGGCGAGCAGATCTCGCACGAGTTTACGCTTGACGACTCGGTCATTTTGCAGAGCAGAGAAAAAAGAAAAGCGCTTGCAAAAACAGTCGGCATTTCCCAAGAGGTTGATGACGACAAAGAATTCCTTGATTTGCTGCTAGAGCGTGCAGCGATACTGATAAGGAAGAACTAGTTGTCACTCGCCTGACTCGCGCTTTGCGACAACAGAGCTAAAGAACTTGTCCGGCGTTATCACCGAGACGCCGGCGTGCCTGCCCACGATTTCAACGAGCACCACCCATGACGGGTTTTCAAGGTCAACCTTGCGCTTGACCTCCTGCGCGACATAGTCGATTATTTCACGAGAGTGCAAGTCGCTGTGGCGCTTTTCCACCATTATCTTGAACGACGCGCCCTCAGGTATCCTTGCCGCCATCGACCCCACAGCGCCTGAAATGTCCTCAAGCTCGGCAGGCACGACCTTCTCTATCGGAAGCACGCGCATGACGTAGCGGATTTCCCACGGGTCAGAAGCCACAAGCTCTTTTAGTTTTTCAACGACCGTAACAGGATGAATTGACGTTCTGGCAAGTATGATTCCTGCAACCCGGGTTATCTGGACCTCGGCGTCGGGGTCGCCAAACGCGTCAAGGAGGTCGAGAATTTCGTCAGACGCGTCCTCTTCGCGGAACCTCGGACTTGACACTAGAAGGTTAAAGTCATTCATTTTCTCCAAGCACCTTTTCAATTTCGCCGGCGCTTATTGCGCCCTGCCGGATTATCCTGGGAATTCCAGTTACATCAACTATGGTAGACTCTAACCCGATGAGCGCGGCCTTGTCGACAAGGAGGGCGTCATAGCCTTCAATCGCCACTTCCTGCGCGCTCCTAGGCGACGGCCTGCCGGAAGGGTTTGCGCTCGTCCCAACAATGTACTTGCATATCGACAGAAGGTTCAACAGGCACTTGTTTGCAGGGACGCGGACCGCAAGGCTTTGCCTGCCTGCCAGCACCCTGTCAGAGATCTTGGGGTCTGCAAGCGGGGCGACAATCGTAAGTGCGCCGGGCCAGAATTTTTTTGCAAGCGCCCTGCCGGCCTTGCCCAGTTTTACTATTTTCTCTGCGTCCTTCATGCTTGCGGCAAGCACGGGAAGGGGCTTGTCCTCCTGCCTTCCCTTTATCTCAAATATCCTCGCAACAGAAGAATCGCTGTACGGGTCGCACCCTATCCCGTAGACGGTGTCTGTCGGAAAAACAACCACCCCGCCTTCTTTTACAATGGATGCGCACCGGACCACCCCTTCAGGGCAGTCGAGGATCTCTGTCAACTCATTGCAACCTCACGATTGCGGCCACGTCTTTGGCGGCCGCCTTTTTCAGCTCGTCACGCACTGCCTTTGCGACGTGCTCTGGCGCGGTAAGGCTTGAAAAGTCCATCAGTTTTACGCCGTCCAGTATGTGCACCTGCGGCGCAAGGTCCTTGCCGCTGTCCCGGTGCTCGTGCAAGAGCTCGTCCACCCTGTCGGCCACGTCGTCGGGCGCGCCATTGAATATTGCCGCGTTATCGACTGAAAGCCGGACGCGGCCGTACTTGTCAAGGACAAGCACCGGCTGCTTTTTTGATTTCAAGAACAGTTTTTTCTTGCTCATCTCGCAGGCAAAAATGTGGTAGTTCTTCATGTCAAATATGCGCTGGACGCCCTCGTTGACGCCAAACAGCTCGCAGGCAAGCACGTGCGCCTCGCTGTCGCCTATCTCTGGCGCGTTTGCGGTGCCTATGTCAAGCGACACGTTGCCCATCGCAGTCACGCGCAGAAGCGAGCGCTCGCTTATGAACTCTGACTGTATCGTTATCGATTCTGGAAGTGCGCCACGCTCAAGGGCCGTTTTTTTCACCTGCTCGGCAAGCTCGGTAATGTCTTCCGGCTTTGGGTTGCTCACCGTCTTTTCGACCTCTTCGTGTATCATGGCCGCCGCCACGCCTATTGACGAAATGACCTCCGCGTGTTCGGCTATCTTGTGGGACAGCTGCATCTTGCGCGCGACGTACGGGACCAGCACGGACGCGCCGCCCCCGCCCCCAACAAAGACAATCCTCTCGCGCTTTAGCTTGTACTCCTTTACCATGGGCTCGACTATGTCCAGCACTTTTTTTGCAGAAATGTCAAGTATCATGCCTGCCGCCTGCTCCATCGTCGTGCCTATGCGGGATGCAAGGATTGAAAGGGCGGTTTTTGCAGACTCTACATTTGCATAGGCATAGTCGCCCTTTGGAACAAGGCCGAGCGCGTTTGCCGCACACGTGTTTGTTATCGCAAAGCGCTTGCCGCCAGCCTCTATTGCGACATAGTCTATCGGGTCGCCTTCTTTTGGGCTGAATGTAATTATCTGCCCGCCTTCAAGCTCGTCCGGCTGCGCAAAGCAAGAATACGGCAGGCCGGCAATGTGCGCCGAGCGGGGCCCCACGTCGGTTATCTTGCGGCCCGACCAGCGCACGAGCGAGCCTCCTGCGACGCCGGCGACCCTGACATCAAGGGACCGTATGCACGTGGGATGCTGCGTTATCGTGACGTACCGGATCTCCGGCCGGCCGTCCTTTATCACGCAGACGTTGGTGGACGTGCCGCCCACCTCGATAAAGACCCCGTCGATTACCCGCAGGTGCAAGAGCGCGCCGGCGACGCTTGCCGCCGGTCCCGACAGCACGGTGATGATGGGCTTGCTCTGAAAGGTGCGCATGCTGGTGACGCCCCCGTCGCCCTTCATGATGAGCACCGGCGCGGTTATGCCCTCGTTTCGGACCGCAGACTCGACGAATTTTGCAGTGCCGGTCGCCTTGGGCAGTATGCCGGCGTTGATTGCTGCAGTAAGCGTCCTTATCTCAAGGCCGTAGATGCCTGTCAGCTCGTGGCCGGCGGTCGCCGGCACGTCTGACTTTAGCATGACAAACTGCTCGTTTGACGGGTCGTCTACCCCGTACGCCTCGCTCACCACTATTACCTGCGCGCCTTCTGATTTTAGTTCGGAAATGGTTTCTTTGACCTCATCGTCCTGCAGGTATTTTGAAGTGTCAAGGAACCGGTAGCAGGTGTGCAGGTACTTGTTTGGCGCAAGCTCGATGTCGCGGACGTTGGTGCGCTTTATCACGTTTGATTTTTCAAGGCCGACTCCCATGCCGACGATTCCGACCTTGGCGGTGTCGCCTTCCAAGAGCGCGTTTACGGCCTGCGTCGTGCTGTGCGAGATAAGTTCAATTTCCGAGTTTGTGATGGCGTGCCTTTGCATAAGCGTCTTTAATGCCTGGACGATGCCGGTAGAGACGCCTTCTCCTGAAGAGTGAGTCGTAGGCACTGTCACCTTGCCGATGATGCTTCCCTCGACCATGTCAATTGCAACGGCCTTGGTGAACGTGCCCCCTACGTCGATGCCAACCCGGATCCTTCTTGCTGCCGCATGCATAAGATGTTAGGCAAACCTAACCTCGCCTGCTTGTAATTTAAACCCTGTGCGCGCAGGTTCTGTATCGCTGGCGTCGGATCGGTATTGAAAATCTGGCTGTAACAATTCGTCGGATGCTATTACTCTGATTTCAATTGATTAGACCTTTGGCAAAATTCTATTATATACACACGCCAAGACCAAAACAGTAATTCCTAATACACTCCATATAACGACCATTGGCAAACCCGCATTATAAGCAGCCAGCCCATGCGCACATATCGCTTCTTCGGCATTTGCCATGCACTGCTTACCGAGATATTCGTTTCCCATTCCCCATCCTGTCAGTCCTAAAAAAATAATTGGGATAGGGGCTAGAATAGCAAGAACCGACGCCACACGAGGCGAACCTTTAGGGTTAAGGTTAGCATTCTTTTGGTTTCGAAGATGTACCGCCAATAAATAAAGCCCAATAATAATAGGAGCCAATAGGATGACTCCAAGGAAAGAATTTGTAAATACACTGAAATTGCAAAAAGCATCATTCTGCTCGCCTAGGTATTTTCTGTCAATATCACAAAGAACAGTTGCGAAGTAGAATGTTGATAGTAATACAGTTACGCTTCCACCCAAATAAAATACAATAAACCATGCAGACTCGAATGACGTAGGTAATTTCAACGATCTTTGCAACAATCTTATGAACTACATCTTCTGTGATAAACCTTGTAATGTTACATACTAGTAGGAAGTGACAACTTGGAATTAATTTTGCATTTAGTTAGTATTTTGGTTCTGTATAATTATCGTTGGACACCATTTCATCCCATTGTTGAACCAACCGACGCGAACGATACAGTACCTGCGAAGGATTACTGTTATCTAAAATGCGACAGCGAGGATAAATAATCAAAACAACTAGCACCATTCACCAATAATGCCTGCAACAAGCAAGGTCAGTATCGGCTGGCAGATAGTTTTTACCTTCGTACCGATTCTAAACCTTTGGGCATTTTATCGAGTCAGAAAATTAACCAAATTTGTATTGTATGTAATAATACCTGCATTAGCCGCGTTGATTATTATTGGCACACTTTTTGTCTATTTTACTTCGAAACCACTGATTGATAGTTCAATAAATGACGCCAGTGATAAGATAATCAATGGTAGTGCTACATTACCACAAATAAACGTCGAACATGTGCGACCAGAACCTTGGCCCGGTGTATTCCGAATGACTACCCTTGCTGCACAAGTAATAAGCATTGGCCTTCAAGTCTGGTCTATCTACCTTGTAATAATCTGGTCAAGGCAACATAACAATCAATTTGATAAGCCATCCGTGAGATAGGTCATAGAACGATGTGTTATAATGACAAAATCAAACGGTAACGATACAGAACCTTTTTCTATGAAGAATCCGGCCTTTTCGGGCAACTCGTAAAGAATTTCTGGCCGTCAAACGGCAAAGGTAGCTGCTGGATCAAGATGCAGGGTCGGTAAAAAGAATAGGAAAAAGGGATTCTATTATTATGGAAAGCGAAAGCTTTCTGGAATCCCATAGACTGCCAAGACATATTGCTGTCTGGCAACGCCGCCAAGCCGGACAAACGCCTTTTCTACAATCTCGTCCTTTATCTCGACAACAACAAAGACCTGCTCGCCACTTACTAGCCTCTTTTCCACTTCTTTGAGGTTCATTCCCGACGTGTCCACGTGTGCCGTTATGTCCCAGTTGTCTAGCTTTGACGCTATGAACTGGAACGAGTTGTTGTCGCCGCCTCGATGTTTCACTTCTGCGAGGGTCTTCATATACGTGTGCCCTCGATAATTATGGCAACGGCGTATATTAGCTTGCGGCTCTTATCACCCCAAGTTACCAGCTCGTACCTCGAAGTTAACAGGCCGGGGAAATGATCCCAAGAATTACCAGTGTATGAGAAGGGGTTCTGGTAAGTTGTCGGGTGACGGACTAGGGTGTCAAGTGTCGGGTGATGGAAAACAAATCTTTCAATTGTAAAAGTATATACAGAATATTTTTCTATGTCTTGAAAAATAAAGTACTTCTTGCACAAAACGCTTAGGATAGTGCTAGGGATAATTCTCATTGTGATAGCATCTGGCTTCTTCTTGAGCTATTTGTCATCTTTTCTAAATAATCTCCAGAAGGTAAGCTTAGGTAGTATCATTTTGGGCACTATCGACGGGCTGCTTCTTGCATTAACTGCAGCTGGAGTCTATGGCGGATATCGCTTGATCAAGTCAGGAGTTTGAATTACCCTCTATAGCGATCTTGAAATCTAAGGTTTGCTTGCATTTTGAATTACTGTGATCCATTTATTTTCACCCTCCAATCTTTATGCCTGCTATCTCCGCAGGTGTCTTTCCGTTCAACCCTTCATGCTCTCTAAAGTAGTTATGATAGAGCTGATAGCCGGGCAGTGCAACCGTATCCATCTTTTTCAGGCCACGCATGACCTTTCCCTGTCTCTTATTTCGCCGTTCATCCTCTCCATTTTGTTATTGCTATGATCGCCTGCTAGGTGAATGCGGCGCATGTGCTTTGTACGCGGCAGGGTGTGAGTCCAGTACTCCTTTTGGTACGCGTTGTGGAAGTTACCCGCGCCGTCAGAGATTATAGTCGCTGGCTTTGAAAAAAAGAGAAAGAGGCAAAGATCACCCCTTTTGGTATTCCTAGAGCGGGCGACTAGTAGTTCTTGCCTTTGTAGTCATCGCGGTTGTCGTACCTGCTGTAGTCGCTGTCGTGCCTGTCGTCCTTGGAGTCGTGCTTGTCATAGTTGTCGTGGTTGCGGTAGTCATCGTGCTTGCTGTCCTTGTAGTCGTGACCGTTGTCATGGCTGTAGTCATAGTGACCAGAGTAATCGTGGCTGTCGTGGCCGCTGTTGTCATCACAGTTGTCATCGCCGTTGCTGTCATAGCTTGACCAGTGATAGTCGCCGTTGTCATCGTTGCTGCTGCAGTCACAGTTGTTGTCATGGTTGTAGTCGCTGCTATAGTCGTGACCATTGTCATCATTGTTGTCATCGTTGTTGTCGTTGCAATCGCAGCTGTTGTCATCATCTCTGCTGTTCTTGTCATCACCATAGCTTGACCAGTGATAGTCGCTATTGCTATAGTCACAGTTGTTGTCGTCATCATGCCTGTTGTCATCGTGGCCTGAGGTTGCAAATGCGGCCGTCGGCAGTCCTATTGCCGATGATGCAAGTACAAAGCCCATTGCCAAGATTGCAACAGTCAGCACGTTCTTCTTATTTCCTGTTAGACTTGACATTACGACGAGGCAGACCTCCATCACTTTAAGGGCTTGATTAACAAGGGAATGTTATTACCTTACCCAATTTTCTAATCCCTATCGCACTCTATGTAAAACTACAAGAGACACAGGGGTATAACGTGCCTCGTTAGAAGAACTGAGTTAAACCATTGTTTTATCGAACGATGTGGGGTATTGTTGTACTGTGTGGATGCATCTTCACAGAAATGTCGTCGCCGTTGCAAAGGCATTGAGGGGCCTATTCCTGTGAGTTGTGACATCAATACTGGATGGGCCCCTCTTTATTCTCCATCAGCCCGAAAGCATTTTTCCGGTTCTGCATAGTTGCCGCCGGACAGGCCCTGAAAATTAGGCTGTAACGATTTGTCTGATGGCTTGAATAGGAATTCCTTCGGCTGCAAACCGTCAGGTGATAGGTTAAATCATGGTTGAAGCTATATTATCTACTTGCCATTCAGCTTTGTAACATACTGCAAGATTTGCAAGCTGGATAGGCAGTTTGCGCTTTATCAAACCGACATGATGCAAGATGGCCAAATGTTAATGCATGGCACTTGCGTTATTTGCAATAATGAGGCTGTCAAGAATATGGGGGAAGTCATCTCGATTCAAGCAAGGTGCCCCAAATGCAGAAATGAAGTTGGAATAATTACTTTTGATGGCGATCCTACAGAGCCGCTGAAGGGCTGCTCGATATGTGGTTACTCTGAACAGCTTGATGTTATAGAAATGAGGTGTGGCCGTGAGAACATTCGTTAGGAACTTGTCTTTTGCCTGTGAAAATCCATAGCACGCAAAGATACTTTTTGTGTGCACTTCCTCTCACTTTCAGGCAGAGTTCATCTGTGCGCCCGCTGCCCCGTGAGACCAGAAGGCTAACAGGATGGCGGGGCAGCGGGGCATATGACTCTGTCAGATCCCCAAGAGCAGAGGGAACTGGCAAAATGCTATAGAGTTATGATCCATAATAGACTGCAGTTCAGGTCAGGCTTGGATTTTGCAATTGTCGAACAACAATTGCGGTTATTCTTGAGTTAAAAAATCACAGTTTGAAGTGAATGTTTACTACCCGACACTTGACACCTTGTAGAACACAGAAGATGAATGGAATCCTTGCAGGTTCTATGTGGTGTACTAGTCGCCGGGTCTCCGCGTAAGGACAAACTCGCAGTAATCGTCGCCGCAAGCCAAGCATTTTGTCTCAAGACAGTTGTAGCCGGTTGAAAATGTCCCTTCTGCCATCCCTGCAAGCAGACCTGACAAAAAGAAACAGCTTGGGTTGCCAGTCTCGCTTTTGGCCGCCTTTGCAAAGAAACTGTCATGGACTTTGACAGTGGCCTTGCGCGGGGGCGCGTTGTCCTTTAACTTTAACTCAGATACCTCAAACCGGCCCCAGCCGGACATCAGGACATAGTACGTAAAAAAGTCGATGTCGTTTCCCCTGGTCTTGGACTTGGCCTTGCCCTGAAATCCCATGTCAAAACCGTATTCCAGCCCAAGTTCGTACATCACCAAGGGCCCGGCATCTTTTAGCAGGTCCAAAATGGAGGACCTTATCTTGTTCCAGAACCTTTCGTTTACCAGTATCGCCCGGCAGCCAAACGCCGAATCTTCGATGACTTTGGTTTTTTGGGAAAAGTGGTAGAATGGGTTTTCTCCAGAGCCTATACTAGCGGGGTCGGTAGACCCTCCAGACATGCGAAGCTGACGCAATACCATAGTTGCAGCATATTCTAATATAAGAACAGCACTGTGCAAATTCTATTACTTTTTTCTGTTACAAATAACCTAAAATGCTGAAATAATGATATTCATATGGAGTTTTGCACATTTTCATAAATTTCTGAAATTATCACAATGATATTGCCTTAATAACAAGCTGTGCCCATTCTGTAAAGGAGATCAGTATGAAATCTCCTATAGCTTTAACCGAGATAGACCGCAAGATCCTGAAAAGCCTAATTGCCCCAAAAAATGTCAGGGCATCGTCAAAAACAATGTCAGAGCAGCTAGGGATTCCGCAAACGACTTTGCAGCGGCGAAGAAAAAAGCTGGAAGAGTTTACCAGCAACCAGTGCTTTCTGAACCTGAGCAAGTTTGGATGGAGAAAGGTAGAATTTTTCCTTTCAACCAACAGCGGCAAGACAATGGACATTGCCAGGATCCTGCTTCAAAGAGACGAGGTCATGTATGTGAGCAGGAACATTGGCGAGCGCACAATAGACCTCAGAGTCAAGACAATAGTCAGGACAAATGCAGAGATAGCAAGCCTTCTGGAAGAAATCAAAAGCATAGAAGGGGTCAGGGACGCCGTGTGGACAGAAACCGTCCAGGTCATCGGAAAAAAGGACCAGCTCCCAGACTCCATTATTTCGCAACTATAGCATGAGTGGCGCCTAGATAACGCGTGGGCGGTACGTACAAGCCCTCTCTATAGCTACAGCTCTGTCTTGGCCTTGCCCAGTTCTACCTGCGGAGCTATCGGCTTTTGGCTCAGGTAGAACCTGTACTTGTGGTCCACCATCTTGGCAGCAGACACGATGCTTGAATCCAGCGCGTTCTTGGCTACCGACAGGAACATCTCTGTATCTTTTGGCAGGCAGTGGCCGCCAATTCCCTCCCGGGCTTCGAGTATCTTGATGTTCCACTTTGTGTTTACCGCTTTTCTCAGCTCGTCAAAGTCAATGCCGGCAGATTCGCTCACCATCTTCAGCTCTTCCGCAAAGGCGATTTCAAGGAACCTGTACGAGTTTTCCACTATCTTGGTCATCTCGGCGACCTCGATGGCGCTTACTTCATGGAGTGGTATACCAAGCATCTGGCCGTAGAACTTTTTACCCTCTGCCATGCAGCACGGCTCGCATCCGCCAATCACGCGTGTCTGGTTCACGCCGTGCTCCTTCTTTTCAGGACCATAGTACCTGTGGGGAACGTGCACCACGTGCATCTTGTGGTTCAAGAGCGCAAGCACCTTTCTGGAAGTCCCTTTTGGGATGGTGCTGTCGATTCCCACAAGCGCGCCCTGCCTGCCTTCCGTCGCTATCCTGTACGCGACTTCCATTATGCCGTCCTGGTACGGCGTGAACATGTCATTTGGCTGATGGGTCGATATGCATATCAGGTAATAGTCGTAGCCGGCAAAATCTGCGGCTTTTTTGTCGATTATGCCGTCTTTGATGGCGCGCTCGACTGCCTTTTCGCTGATATCAAAGCCGTCCACGCGCAATCCACCAAGCGAGCGCAGGTATTCTGCGTTGCTGTATCCTATTTGACCAAGTCCTATGACGAGTATTTTTTTGTCGTGACCATTGTTGTTGCTCTCATGCATATGTAGCTTCGCGGCTACTAGTCGATTTCCGTATGAAAGACTGATGACCGAATTTTCACATCATGATGCTCCCGTGCAGTCAAGGGTGCCCAGACATGTGACTGTTTTTATCAGATTATTGATAATAAATCCCAACAAGCACCCAAAGAAAAAGCCTGCGGGGTAAAGTTTAACACCACTCTAGAATAGAAATATGAAAAAAATCAGCCTGATCGTCCGCAGAAGGGTCTCGGAGATCCTGTTGATCAGGCCGCCGGCCGTGATGATGGCCGATGACGATGGCGGTGTGGTCCTTTCGGTTAGTTCCCTAGCTGCTGATGTTATCGTCGTTCAGGATCTGGCTGGCTGCCAGGGATGCCTTGAGGAACGCCTTACCCTTGTCCGTCGAAACCCACCTTCGGTCTTCTTCCCTTATGAGCTTCTTTTCGAGAAGGTACTTGTGGTAGAACTGCAGTTGAGCGTAACTGAGGCGGGATTTGTACATTATCGCAGTCCTACTTTCGGGTTCATCAAGGCCGGAAAGGATCTCCGTCAGTATTTCATCTCTGCTGCGGTTTTTCATGTACATATTTCTAACCAGAATATGAATAGGCCGGTTCTAAGTGATATGGTCACTTTTGTAGCCAAGAATTGGCGAAAAAAACGCCGGCAATACAGATAATGACTGCAGATACCATTTTTGTAGCATAATAGTGGACGCGGCTTTTGTAATCAGCGTGCAGTAAAAAGAGCTGCAAGCTGCGGGGTGTTTTTAGCTCCAGGGAGGCGATTATTGAACTGCATGCAGGTGGTGCGGAGCTTTCCGGTGATACATACGTGCGTATCATGGCCCAGGCTGGACAATCACGTTTGTTGTTTTCCAGTACGTGTTTCCTGCATTATCCGTTACCCTCACTATTACCTGGTGGGACCCGCTGGTTGTGAACGTCACGTTGTACGACCACGATGACCAGTCGCCGGGCGTGTCTGGAACAGCCTGGCCGTATCCAGAGACGTCCGTCCTTACTTCCACCTTCTGCACACCTCTGGCAAAGTCAGTGGCTGTGCCGGTCACGTGAAGCGGACTTGAAACCACTGCCCCTTCAGACGGGTTTGTGGTGATCTTGTCTTTCGTGAACGAGACTGTAAACGTCACCACCTTCCACTTTTTGTTCCCCACATTGTCAGTGGCCTTGGCCAAGATGGTTTTTTCTCCAGGAGTGTCGAACTTGATGCCGTCGTAGCTCCAGTTCGACCAGTTGTCCGGCCCTGCAGGCGTGGCCATGCGGTATCCAGTCAAGCCCCACGCGGCAGTCCACCTTACTTCGACGCTGGCGATATTGCTTGCGTCAGAGGCGGTGCCCTCGACCCTGACCGGCACCCCAAACGAAGAGCCGTTGAGGAGTTGTCCGTTGGCAGGTGCGGTGATCTTTAGCTCCGGGACTGTTACGTCACCAGCAAAAGAGCTGTGATGTACTGGAGTAGTAGCTTGGATGATTTCAAAAGGCTCTGTGCAGGAAGCAGCAGTGTTTCCGTCAAGGGCCGCAGTGACGCTATAAGTTCCAGGTGCAAGGCCAGACAGATCGATGGCAGGAGCCGCTGTCCCGTCGGGCTTTGTCACAGAGGAAAATGAATGGCTACCCGGCGACACTTGCCACACGATTGTCCTGCCAGATACAGGCTGCAGGCTAGAGTCGAGAAGGATGGCTGACCAGCCCGATTGCGAATCTTGCGAAATGCTTGCAGGCACCGAGCAATCAAGGACAAGAGAATCAGGATTGGCTGTTGCTGTTTCCGGCTCGACGCTGACACCATCAGGCAGGGGCGGGCCTGTGACAACATTATCAACAAGAGTCATACCATCGCTGATTGCGACTTCTTTTTTCGTTCCGGTTTCTGTTGTTTCAGCAATTGGCATAGTAGTTGTTGTGGCGGTGTTTTCAAGCATGGCAGCGGCATTCTGTACGTCATTATTGCTGGCAGAACCTTCTTGTGACTCGCCTGAAGATGTTTCGCTACTGGCCGGCGCAGAGTTTGATGCTTTATTATCCTTCAGTAGAGGACCGCCGTATGCAATTAGTGCAAGCACGACACCAGCAGCCACTATAACCGAGCATAGCGCAGCTTTGTCACCATTTGCAAGTGCCATAGGCATATTGTCTTTGGATTCTTGTGATAAGCGTTGGAGCTAAAACCGCAAAATTGATTGAAGTTCTAGGTCAAGTCGTGACCATATGCAGGGTAAAAACCTCGCAAAATGCGAGCCCTTTTTACACATGACTGCCAGAACGACGCAAAAAGTAATTAAGCATGAATAAAATTGTGCGATAATAATAAAGAGAAAATGAGGGACAGGTATATGAGCGAGCAGTGCGTGTGTGCACGCATACACACTTTTTGTCGATCAGTCGGCTTCAATAACGCGTTCGGCAAAGTCGGTGTTTTTACCCATCGGCTCTATCAACTCTATCCAGAACACGTTTCCAACGCCGTTTATCGACTTCATTTTTTCCACCATGTTGAGAAGCTCTGCGTTATTGCGAAAGATTATTTCCACCATCAGGTCCGCCGAGTTCTCGCCCAGAATGCGATTGACCGACTTGACGCCATCGGACAGAGACAGTATCTCCTTCCCCACAGCAGCAGTCATCCCGTTCCTTGTGGATATGAAAAGCGTGGCAGTCCTCCAGCCGAACCTTTCCACCTTGAGCGTGTACGACATCTCCAGGAGGTTGGCCTCCAGCCGCTTGCGCCTCCTCTGCACTGTACTGAGAGGAATGTCAAGCTCTTTTGAAAGTGTGAGTGACGACACGCCGCCAGTGGACGAAAGCAGCGCTTTTAGGATCTTCTTATCGACCGTGGAGAGGATGGGCGGGCTACTGGGACCGCCACTGTGGACCTTGGGATATCTCTGCTCTGTAGCAGCTGTCTTGATGTTTTCCAGCAAGCGTGCCAGAGTGTTTGTAGGCACAGAGCTGAATACGTTATCTGTGACACCCATTTCCCGGAACTCGGCAAGAATCTCATCTCTCGAAGTAGCCTTTTTGAATGGCGAAGTCTCGTGTTTTATCATGTCAGCGACATCCTCTTGGCGACCCTCCAGCATGCCCTGATCCACGAAAGGATTTTTTAGGATAGCCGACGAGTCGTTTTCACGCTTCATGTCTACCAGTAGCCGGCTGTAGATAAAAGTCAGACTTCCTTTTCAGGTTGCTTGGGTGAGTAAAATAGCCACTATCTTTAATTTAGATAGAGAAAAAAAACCATTTTGTATTTATTATTATGGTTATCCGCCAAGCGACACATTAAATAAAATTAGCAGGTAGATGGAATTACCCATGATGACACTACTTTTTGGCACTTATTGTCAAAATACCATAATATAGTGATTAACAAAAGCTTGTTCCGGAAAACACAAGCTTGCTAATGACCCGGAAAACCGGCATATAAGATACAAGACAAGGCGGAGAGAATAATTTAACCATTATCCGGCTTTGAATCGAGTCGAATTAGCCATAAACGTGAGGCCAGATGGGCTACAGGGGAATATACTTTCTATAGAAATACCTTCCGTAACATGATACTAGCCAATAGGTGTCAACACGATGTACGGACGCAAACACGCAGCAGCACAATTGCAGGAGAGCTTGAGCAGAATTGATAGTCCAGCACGAAGCCCAGATCGAGCCAAGTTCAAGATTTGAGATACTTGAAAACCTGGAAAAACTTGGCGTGAACCCTGAAATGCTTGACCAGCTGTCAATCCCGGCGCTGAACCACCTGCTAAAGACCCTTCAAAAAGCCGCAAGTTCCAGCTCTGTCCAGAGCAGGCCAGGAAGGCGCAAGTCGCATGAACTTTCTCGAGTCGTTTCCCCTGCGGACAAGAAGATCCTAAAAGCGCTGCTTTCGTCCACTGGCGGCGTGTCGTCACTCACACTTTCAAAAGAGCTTGACATTCCTCTCAGTACAGTGCAGAGGAGGCGCAAGCGGCTGGAGGCCAACCTCCTGGAGATGTCGTACACGCTCAAGGTGGAAAGGTTCGGCTGGAGGACTGCCACGCTTTTCATATCCACAAGGAACGGGATGACTGCTGCTGTGGGGAAGGAGATACTGTCCTGGAAGGACAGCGTTTCTTGCGTCAGTCGCACGATGGGCGAGAATTCTATCGACCTCAAAGCAGACATTGTGTTCAAAGACAACGAAGAACTCGTTGAAACGATAGGGCGCATAAAGGCGATAGAAGGCGTCGAAAAAGTGTCATGGACTGAGCAGATTAGAGCAGTGGGCCACAACAACAATTTGATATCGTACATCCTAGACAAGATATGATGAAAGAGAATAGCGCGTGTCAAAGACGCGCCTTTCTCTTCTACCAAAAAATAATATTTCATACAGCACAACAACAAACAAAAAGACGCTCGCCGGCGCACATACGCGTGCTGTGTTTTGGTCCAGGAAAACTGCAGGCAGATGACTTTACTGGAATCTTTTTCCGAAAAATCTTTCCTTAATGACCATAGTGTTGTTATAATTATTATCAAGAATTTCATGGCGTATTATGACACATGCGTGCAGAGACATGTGCAGCGCGCTCTATGTTAGAAAGGAGAAGGAGAGAGGGCGCTACGAAACAGGATGCAAATATTGCATGATTTGCGCCATTTGGGTGAGGATTGATGGAAACTTTTGCCCATGTTGCAAGACCCAATTGCGAACAAGACCTCGCACGCGCAAAGGAAAAGAGCGCCTGAAGCAGATCAGATCCTGCCAAGACCCACCATTATTGCCGCTGCCGCAACGGCAGCCAGGCAACCTTGGCAATGATAATAACAACAATGCGTTATTTTTCTGCCAAAGATAGCAGTGCAAGGCACACGTTTGCAGCGGCTGTCGTCATCTAGAAAAATCCCCACTGGCAGAGAAATTCAAAGCCAGTACGAGGCAAGATGATGCCGTCGTCACCTGTTCAAGGGATGGAGGAGAAAAGATAACGGCATGGGCGGTGTGGAACGGGGGAGGGAGTAACACCGCCTATGCCTTTCTTGCGGCTAGAAGCAATGTCATACAAGTAGTATAAATCCTACCAAGTAATTTGGTTACCTGAAATTATGTCATTTCTATTTCACAGAAAACAATTCAGGAATGCCATTATCCTTGACCAGTAAAGAAAGAGCACATTCATTTTTTCTGCAAACAATGATTCTCATTGCCAAAAACGCTCGTGCAAAATAAGCAACCTGCTTTAATAGCTACAAACCATAGATGCTCGCGTGCGCGCATCTAACGAGATAAAGTGTCCAATATGCAACAGCAAAATGGGTGAACTTAACCCGGATAAAGCACCCCTTTCCAGTACGCTGGTATACACTATAAACAAAGACAGGCGGTTTGCCAGGACCGTTGTCTACATGTGTGCGTCCTGCCGGAACATACAGTCATTCCTTCTGGAAATACCAAGACCAGAATAGTGTAGAAGATACTACACAGACAATACCGCACAGCAGGGAACTTTTACAGCCAGAAGGAGTGTATGCATATTTTTTGCCACATATTTTGTTGCCACGCCTTTTTAATCTGGACTGCAGGCCCTGCATAAAAAAACCATCTAGTAGATGTTTAGATGCGGCAAGAACCATGTTATTTGCAAGAATGGAACCTTTGCTTATCAATCCGACAGCCCGCCTCCGTACATACATTGGTCCAGAAAAACTTGCAAAAAGCAGTCATTGCAGGAGGGACGGCGGCGTTGGCAGTTGCGATTGTAGCCTTCGCACTGGTGTTCTTTGCGCAAGGGGCCAAACCAAGCGTCCCGGCATCTGAAGAAGTTGATGATAATAATGATAATTATAACAACGGTAGCGCCAGTGATAACACAAGTACTACTACTACCACCGTTGTCGGCAAAACGGCATCAGCCACCAGCCTAGAGTGCCACAACGACTCGCAGGCAGGAACGACAACAATAGTTATTTCCGCCAAGCTTGCTGACAAGTCCAGTGGCCATGGCGTCCCGGGCAAGCAGGTGATATTTACAATCTTGCCGGGAAACCCCGTTGCAGTGTTGTCAACTGACAGCCTAGGACAGGCCAGCGTATCGCTGAACGCATCGGAATTTAGCGAAGAAAGGTCTGCAGTATTCATATTTTTTGATGGCGACGAGGAGTACGAGTTTTCATCGTGCAGACTGGACATCGTAACACCCCACGCTTCGCCCGGCGAACCTGCCGCTGGAGCAAACAGCTAATATAATAATGCACTCAGGCTGTTGTCGCTACTGCCGATTGCAAGATAACGTGCGTGCGCGTTCCCTGCAGTTGTAGTCCGGATATAGATTTCCAGCCTAGATGAATCATCAATCCTTATCAAAAAAGACAAACGCAGAAGGGATACATCATCTCAAGGCGCCAAAGTTGGCGCGTACATCCATCAACTTGCATAGCCATGACGGATTAATGCTGGCTAATTGTCCCGGTTGAAATCATTGCATTCATAGTACATTTGCCGAGTCATACCACAAATATGTGCTCCATACTAGGATACAAGGGAAGCAAGGACGCCGCTTCGTTGCTGGTAAATGGCCTCAAACTCATGGAATATCGCGGATATGACAGCGTGGGAATAGCGACCCTCCACGACGACAAGATAGACATTGCAAAAGGCGTCGGCAGGGTCATAGAGGTCAGCAAGAACCTTTTCATGGAAAACATGCAGGGCACGACAGGCGTGGGGCACACCAGGTGGGCCACCCATGGCGGGGTGACTGACATCAATGCCCACCCGCACACATCCTGCGATGGCAAAGTAGCGGTGGTGCATAATGGCATAATAGAGAACTACAAAGAACTAAAGGAGGAGCTGATTGCTGCCGGCCATGTTTTCAAGAGCCAGACAGACAGCGAAGTCATTGCGCATTTGTTTGAAGGCGCAAAGGGCGATACCCGGCAGGCCATGCTTTCCGTTTGCAGCAGGCTGCGCGGATCTTATGCTTTTGTTGCAGTATTCAAGGATGGGACGATAGCAGGGGCAAGGTGGGAGGAGCCGCTGATAGTAGGCATTGCAGATTCTGAATATTTCCTCTCAAGCGACGTCCTTGGGTTTATCAAGTTTACAGACAGGGCAATGTTTCTTGAAAACGGCGACATTGTAGTAATCGACGGCAAGAGCCTCCAGCTTTATGATGTAGACGGCAAGCCGGTAAGCAGGGCAGTGTCACCAATCGCGTGGGAGCTTGGAGCGGCCGACAAGGGAATATACGCGCACCATACTCTCAAAGAGATTAACGAGCAAGGCAGGACCATTACAGGCGCGCTGGCGGCAAACCAGCAAAAGCTGGGCGAGTTTGCGCACATGATTTCTAGCGCCAAGCACGTGTACCTGACTGGAAGCGGCACAAGCAGCCATGCCGCAATGGTTGGCAAGCAGCTGTTTTCCAAGTACGCAAAAATAAAGTCAGACGTGATAATTTCAAGCGAGTTCCAGTATGCGCTTGATATGATTGACTCTGGCTCTGTCCTGATTGCCATTTCGCAGAGCGGCGAATCTGCAGACGTCCTCCAGTCAGTCAAGAACGCAAGGCAGAGAGGCGCAAAAATCCTTTCAATAGTCAACGTGTCCACGTCGTCGCTTGCCCGCGCAAGCGACATGTTCCTGGACATCGGCTGCGGGCCGGAGATCGGAGTAGCTGCGACAAAGAGCTTTACGGCGCAACTGGCGGTGCTTTATTCCATCGCAGGCCAGCTATCACAATCATCAGAGAACAAGGAAATCTTTCTTCATAGCAATAAGGACATCGCTTCTGCAGTAGACAAGGCCCTTGCACTGTATCCTGCAGTCGCGCACGTGGCCGAAGTCCTCAGTACAGTCAACGACATTTACCTGCTTGGAAGGTTCCTCCATTACCCTATTGCGCTTGAAGGCGCGCTGAAACTCAAGGAACTTGCGTACGTACATGCGGAGGGAATCGCCGCAGGGGAGCTCAAGCACGGCCCGCTTGCGCTCATGGACAAGGGAACCCTTGTGGTCCTGATAAACCCGACCGACAATACGTTTATGGACACGCTTTCAAACGCGCACGAAATGAAGGCAAGGGGAGCCACCATTGTTGGGGTTTCTGACCAGAACAACGAGCTGTATGACTATTGGATCCAGCTGCCCAAGGTACAAGACGTATTCTATCCCCTCGTAGAGGCGATCCCACTGCAGATACTTGCCTACTGCATGGCCGTCGGGAAAAAGGTCGACCCGGACTATCCAAGAAACCTGGCAAAGTCAGTGACGGTCAAGTAATAAAGGCATACACATTTCTGTGTGCGCGCGTGTTATTTTATCGCGCACAGCAGATCTTGTCTTTTTTGAACATTTCACACGCGCAGAAGCGCCGCTGCTAATTCAGCAAATGCTGCTGTAGCAGCATATAATTAACTGCAGAAGAGGCGAGAGATTTTTTCATTCAGTTTACTAACGCAAGGTAATGATCATTGTGATCCGTCTTCCAGGATATCTTGCAATCTCGCTTGTCAAGAGGACATGAATACAGCTCGTTGCAGTACACGCACCTGTGCGCGTGGTCGCCTCCGCGCGTCATGTCGTTGGAATGGCCTCTATTTGCTCTTCAATGTCGGAAAGTGCCTTTCGTATATAGTCGGCAGTGATAAGCGACGGTATCTTCAGCTGCATCGATGGAGGAAGCATGGCATTTGCCCTGATCAGGATCGAGACCTGCCTGTCGATGTCGTTGTCGTTGCGACATTCGGAAACAAGGCGCCTTACAGAATCCACGACCTCTTGCATGAGGTATGTGGTAGCCGCAAGCGCTCTTTATCATTATGACCGGTTTGCGTTGATAAAATGAGGGATAATGCCAAGGGAGGCGTCAGGGTGAAAGAGGCAGACAACTAAAGGGTGCAATATAGAGAAAAGTTTCTGGTATTGTCTATGTCGTTGACGTGTTTATTGATATATCTTGCCCGTGTCTGACGATCGGACTTGTGCTGTTACTACTATCACTACAACAACAAACGATAAATCACAAGAAAGTGTGGGGAAAGGGCCGCCTGCAGGTTGCTATTATTATAGAGTTGGAATCGGTATGCAAAAAATCCGCATGAAACAGTCTTTGTTATTGCGATTAACAATTTTTGCTCTTTTTGCTGCAACTCTGGTAATACTACCCCCCATCGCGACAGGCGCTGGCAAAGCAGTCATTTCTGCAAGTGCGGCAGAAGAACAAGTCGCTCACCCATCATCATCATCACCATCCTGCGTGGCTTTGCCGATAGCAAAGGCAGAGGCATCAGGAAACGAGATTGGAAACGTGCCAAGCAATGTTGCTGACGGCCAGCCTGTTACGAAATGGTCATTTTTTGGGAAAGGCGCGTGGGTATCGGTTGACCTTGGAACGCTTGCAGACATCTGCCATGTCGACGTGGAATGGTACAGGGGTAACACTAGGCAGAGCACGTTTACCATATCGTATTCTTCTGATGCTGCAACGTATACCCAGCTTTATTCGGGCAAGAGCTCTGGAAACACGTCTGGCTTTGAGAGGTACGACTTTGCAAACGTCGACGCCAGATATGTCAGGATCACGGTAAACGGGAACACCCAAGACGATTGGTCGGCCATTGCAGAGATCAAGGTGTACGGCGACGTTTCTGCAGTGCCAGACAATACCAAGCCTTTCATAATGGTGGACCAGCCTGCAAACAACAGCAAAGTAATAGCGTCGTCATCAGCAGCATCTTCTGATGCCGCCACGGTCAGCATCAGGGGCAAGGCGGAAGATTTTGGAAGTGGAGTGAAAATAGTCGAAGTCAGGACAGACGGCACGGCATACGTGCCTGCAACGCCTGCTGCCTCAGGCGACTGGTCAGCATGGACCCATTCGCTCAAGCTTTCCTCAGGGGCGCACAACATAGTGGTGCGCGCGACTGACAACGCTGGAAACCAGCAGTGGCACGTCTCGGTCGTAAGGGTTTTCCAAGAGCCCAGTTCTACGGTACTGGCCGCAAGTCCTCTGAAACCAAAGGACAGGTTTGGCATCACACAGCTGTACCCGTCTGCTGCCGGCGGGCTTGAATGGTCTTCAAAGTGGGACAATGGAAATGCCCGGCAGTTTGGCAATGTCGTTGACCCGGACGACAGCTGGTTTGAGACGACACACGGCATAGGGAACTACACCGTCGACGGCAACGGCACCCTGACGGCGGCCGGCAACTTTACACGGATGTACGTGCACGACCCTGCCAATGTCAGGGAATGGTCAGAGAACCTGGAGATAACAATATACATCAACAGGATAAACGAAACGCAGCTTATCGACTATTCCGGCCTGCAGATATTTGCCCGTACAAACCACGGCACGAACGGCAACGAAAACAGGAATTTCTGCGACGACAGGGGGTACGGCGTCCTGGTACTTACTGACGGCAGGTGGAAGCTTGAAAAAGAGACAGCCCACCACCTGTCAAACGGCTATGTGGACCTGCCGGGCCAAAAGCCCTGGAGCGAGCTTCCAAAGAACACCTGGGTGGGCATCAAGTTTGTGCTCCGCAACATGGACAACGACACCAAGGTAAAGCTGGAACTGTACCGCGACATGACTGGAGGATTGAACGGCGGCAGGTGGGAAAAGATGTACGAGTTTATAGACAACGGCACGAACTTTGGGGCAGGATACGGAGCTTGCAAGCCCGGCGTAAACCCTGCACTGCCACTCGTGCACTCGTTCATAGATCCAACCAGCGAGACAAGAAAGCCGATGCTTTCTGTCTATGCAAGAAACGAGTACGGGACGATGGAGTACGCCAACTTTACCATAAGGGAAATCAACCCGCTTCCCTGACTGCTTGCGCTTTTTTTCTGTCATAGTGTGCACGCACTCTTTTGCTGCCTACGGCTGCTGTGTGTGTACATGCACACGATGATGAAGATTTTTTCGGATCATGGTTTTGTAGAGAATAAGAAAAAAGGATCGGCTAGCCAGTGCGGGCGTAGAGAAAAAAATCTCAGCCCGCGGAGACAGAGTACCTGTTGTCCCGCATGGTGTTGCCGGTGCTGTCAGCGTCGATTCTGAATCTTTCAAGCACATTGTCTGCCACGACGTTGTTTGCGACGGTGTTGCGCGACGACCCTTCAAGGATTCCGACGCCGTACTTGTTGCCGACTATGATGTTGTTTTCAACAGAGTTGTTGTAGCTTTCTTTCTGGATGAACACTCCGTACTTTTCATTGAAGCGCACGACGTTGTCCTTTACTATGCTAGAGTTGGTGAGCCAGTGGAGCCCTATGCCCTCGACGTTGTACTCGACTATGTTGTTAGTGATTGTGACGTTGTTGCACCACAGCGAGCAGATGATCCCTTGGTTGCCGTTGTCGTGCACATTGTTAGAGTCGACTACAAAGTTGACTGACCGGGTGTGCGGGTCAAGCCCGTAGCGGGTCTGCCCGTAGATCTCGTTGTTCAGTATCCTAAAGTCGCTTGAATCCTCCGAATAGAACCCGTAATAGTTGAAGGCAATGGTAGAGTTGGCAACTACAAAGTCTTTGGCGTTGTAGTATTCAAGTGCGGCGTGGGCGTACCTGGTGTCTTTGAGTCCGCCAAGAGAGTATCCAAGGTGCGTTATGGTAGAGTTCAGGACATCCATGTGCCCTCCCCTTACCACGATGTACGGGCGCGGGATGTACGGGTCTATCTCGGGGCGTGCACGGACAGGGTCCCACGAAGTCACGGTCGAGTTTGCAATCGCCGCGTTTCCGCGGATCTCAAGGTAGGTTGGATTAGGGTTGCGCTCAGACGAAGAGAGCAGTAGCACCCGGACCCCGTTTATCTCAAGGGTTGTGTTGTTTCCCATTATGATGGGCCTTGTGACAAGGTAGGCAGATTCTTGCTCGTTGTAGCGTACCGCGGAAGGATACTGCTTGGACAGCAGGTCCATGGTCCATTTCCCTTCGTTTACCCGCGTTGCGGAATTGTTGCCGTCGGAGATGAGCACGAGGGGCGGAACCTGCGAATCGGAAGGCTGCTGCGGACTTGCAGCCGCGGCAGGCTGGTCAGAGAACACGATCCCTTTTCCGTCCTGCTTTAGCACGTCTTCAAGCACAATCTTGTGCGCCATTATTTTTGGAGAGAACGCAATGACTGATGAGTCAGCGTGACGCAGTGCCACCCGGATGAACTCCATCGCGTCGCGGTCCCTGCCAGTCTGGCCAAGGATTTCGTTTTCGACTAGCGGCACGCCCCTGTATACGGACGGGAGGTATCCCGCCGCCTTGTAGCCGCTCAGGTCATCCCATGTCTTGATAACGTACCCCTGGTCCTGGATTCTCTTGGCCACAAAGTCGTGTTCTTTTAGGAACCTGTCTTCTATGAAGAACACCGCCTTGCTGACGTTGTAGTTCTGGAGCAAGTCAAGCAGTGGCAGCAGGTTCTCCTGATTTCCGTACTGCACGTAAAAAGTCAGAGTCACCGTGCTTGGCATACTTGGGTCGTACAGTATCCTTGGGCCCACGTTTGGCAGAGGAGGAGCAGGTCCAAGGCCGAGCTGTGTCGCAATGGGCGTGATGTTGTTTTTCAGAAAGTCATTGTTGTTGTACGCCTTTTTGGCCGAATAGCCCAAGTAGTCAATGAACTCGGCGTTTCTGTTGCTTGATACGGGCAGGTACATGTTCCATATCACGATGCCAAAGGTGCTCGCAAGGAGCGCACACAGCAGGACGGAGGTGTATTTCATTTTTTCTTGCCACCACTCACCTTGTCAGCCACGACTTGTTCCTCACTGTGAGGAAAGAATAGTATTCCAGCGAGCTGAGGAAAAAGCCCATCACCGACCACGTAAGCCGGTAAGCCCACTTGCCGCCCGTATCTGGGTTTCGCAACTTGAACTCTGCTGCAAACAAGAGCCCAATGAATAGCAGGCCGGCGACGTACACAACTGCCGACCAGTACTCGCCCTGAAGCGGAAGAAGGATGAGCGAGCGGATAGCTACCACTGGCGAAAGGAACGACCATATCATCTGCAGGTAATATACGGCTGCGGCAAACGGGTTTCTGTCCTTGTAATAGTATGGCGCGGTAAAGAAGAACACGCGCAGCCAGCTTTTCTTCCAGCGTATCTGCTGCCACATGAATTTCTTGAACCTGTGCGGGACCTCTGTGTAGACGATTGCGCTTTCAGAGTACATGGCCTTCCACACCTTTTGCTCCTTGTCAAGGTAGTGCTTGTTGCCGCCAATGACATAGCTTGTCAGGTGGCGGTCGTCGCCCAGCGTGAAATCGGCTCCCAAAAAGACGTCGTTTGCCCACTTGTCAAGCGCAGGCATGATGGCCTCCTTCCTGTAAGCTGACAGGATTCCGGGGCAGCAGGTCACGGTGCCAAAGGCGCTTTCCATCGCCTTCATTATGGAAAACTGGCCGTCGTACCAGGTGTCCTGCATTTTTGTCAGCGTGTTCTGTTCCGCGTTCACCGCGCGGCCGTGGCCGGAGACGGCGCCCACATCAGGGTCGTCAAAGACCTTTACCATCCGCTCTATGGCGGTCTTTTCAATTATGCAGTCAGAGTCGATGAGCAGTATGATGTCGCCCTTGGCCGGCCCTGACACTATTCCCTCCCGGACGGCCTTTCTCTTGCCGACGTTTTGGGCAAGGTGTATGACAGATATCCTGTCAGGGAACTCTTTTCGCAGGAGGTCCATCGCGTGGCCGGTGTCGTCTGTCGAGCCGTCGTTTACCATTATTACCTCGATGTTCTGGTACGTAGATGCAAGGCACGACTTGGCGGCCTCGATTATCATGACAGGATCGTTCTTGGCAGGTATTATCACGCTTACAAGAGGCTCTTGTGCGCTAAAGGGAGCGCCGGCGCCGCCATCACCGTTGACATTCTTGCCATCTTCTTCTTTCTTTCCCTTCTTTTTGCCGTAAACAGGATCCCTGTACATCGTGTAAGAAACAATGAATGAGCTAAAGACCAGAAACGTAGTAAGAAAGCTGTATATGCCGAGAATCGGGTCCAGATAGAAAAACAGCATGTATAGCTTTGTGGCGATAAGCGCGCCTGCCCCCGCTATGATAAGCGACCTTACAGCTTTCTTTCGGGGCGTAAGCTTTTGCGGTGTGTAATTTTCTCTTGTGACTAGCTCCACTTATGCAGTCCCCCCGTAATGCGAGCGCAAATGGGAAAACCGGCGTGCAGGCATTGGTCTACGAACAAGTATTCTCGACAAGTGTGAAATGCTCCCTTGTACGTGGCTAAAAGAAACAGCGTCTTGGGCGAAATCCTAGGTGATGCGAATTGTCAGGCCGGCGGTATCTATGGAGAAAATAACTCACATTATCGCATGTAAACGGCGAAAGAGACAGACTCTATAAGAGTGCAAGTGAGTATGTATGCATGCTTTGGTTCAGGGTGATTCAACAGGTCCTTTCATGCTTCTATGGCCGTTATGATTCTCTGCACAGAGAAATCGTTTGCTATTTCTTTAACAATAGTGCATGCAAAAACAGCAGTACTAGTCCGTTCATCATTTTTTGCCCGCCATATATATACATAGAAGCAAGATAAATAACTCCAGGCAGGCTCTGATATAGCGTCTACCATCATGACGACTACATCATCAACAACAGCAGCAGAACAGACCCTCAAGTCGCTTGGCATAACGCTTCCAACCCCGCCTGCGCCCGCCGGCTCGTACGTGCCAGTCGTAGTTAGCGGCAACTTGGCATTTGTGGCAGGCCAGATCCCAGTAGAGGCAGGGCAGGTGAAATTCAAAGGCAAGGTCGGCAGGGACGTTTCGATAGAGGCAGGGCAGCAGGCTGCACGACTTTGCACTATAAATGCGGTTGCGCAGCTAAAGGCCGCGCTTGGCTCACTTGGGCGCATAAAGCGCATAGTAAAAGTGACAGGGTTTGTCAACTGCGAGCCGTCTTTTGCGGACCAGCCCAAGGTCATAAACGGCGCATCTGATCTCCTTGTACAAATCTTTGGAGAAAGCGGCAAGCACGCCCGCGCCGCAGTTGGCGTCAGCAGCCTGCCCCTCGAAAGCGCGGTGGAAGTAGAGTTCATCGTCGAGATAAAGTAAAACACAACATATAGCAGGAAAAAGAAGAGAAAAAGGAGACTTTCTGGTCTACTAGTCTTTATCGATTGCCAGAGTAAGAATTCCTCTGTGACCGGAGACTCTTTCATGCTCGAAAAGCTCAAAATCATGCGAAAACATCTTTTTACACTTGTCGCAGGCATAGCAGTGCTGCATTGGGCTCATATCATCATGCAACCAGCCTTTTTGCTGCAAGGGCCCATATTGCATGTTAGGTCAGACACTGTTGGCCTAAAAGACAGTTGGCCTAAAAGACAGCCGCCTTTGCAGCCACGCAGCTAACAAATGATTTGTCAAGAATATGCTTCTATCCTGCTACCATCTTTGAATCCAGCGTCTTTATGAATTCGTTCAATCTGTCTTTTGGTATGACTGCACCGCACGCCTTGTCGTGGCCTCCGCCGCTCCCTCCAAGGCCGCTTGCGATGTCGTTTACGAGCCGGCCAAGGTGCACTTTGCAGCTCTTTGAGCCGCGTATTGAAACCACGTACGAGCCAATGTCTTCCTTCAGCTTGTAGACCATCGCCGCCGGCTTGCCCGACGAGCCAAGCACAAAGTTGACCACCATGCTTGACGACAATTCGACGGTGCTTGGCGCGTGCGCCAGGTTGTCCAGTTTTACAATGCCGGAGCGTATCGACTCGACGGCGTTTGCCACCTTCTTGGCGTACCTTTCTGCAAGCTCAAAGCCGCCCTTGACGTCGTGCGGGTACCTGCCCTTTGACAGCGTGTCGACGATCCTTACGAGAAAGTCCTCGTCTTTTTGGCTTGCAGAGATCATGTACGAAAGCGAAGTTGCTTCAAGCATGAGAAACTGCCTGTCGTAGCGCGGAACAAGTTTTGCCGCGGCGGGCTTTTTCTCCATATAGTCGGTGAGCGCGCCCATTGCGGCAAGAAACGTCGCGCTTTCTGGCAGCTTTTTCTTGTACTTGCGGTACACCTGGACGCTCGTGCATTCCTTGACCGTATGCACAAGCGTCACCTTTGCCTTTTTCAGGCCCGCAACAGTTTCCTTGCTGATGTCGTGGTGGTCGACGTAGGTCACCTTTGTACCCTTGCCAGTGATTTTTGCAAGCAGCTCTACAAACCTCTGCTCGTTCTTTTTCGACAGCCCAAGGTCGCAGATGAACAGGCTGTCGATTTTCTTTTCAGAGGTGGCAAGCTTTTCCAGCTTGGGTATGAGCGCAGGGTAATCGGAAAGTATGACGGTCTGGGCGTCAAACGCGGCCTTGGCAAGGGCTGCAGAAGCAAGACCATCGACATCCTCCTTGTGAGACATCACTACAATTTCTCTAGACAACAATATACACAGAGCATAGCCGTGGCTGGCCGGGATTAATAGTTTGAGAAAAAGAGAGAAAGAAGAAAACGCGGACCGCCGTGCACAGGAAACAGAAACACAACTACGAAATGGGCTTACACGTTCTTTGCGTGTTCCGGGACTGCGGAATAGTGCGTCCATGGCAACGGTGCCGATGGCTATCCACCAACAAAACCGGTTGCTTTGAACAATCCGGTTCAAGTGCGTTGGGCTGTTGGTGATGGCAGGCTGAACACCTCGCCGAAGCTTGGTGCTTACACCTCCATCCCATCAACGCCATCTTCTATGGCCGCCCTTCTCCTTACGGAAGGCTGTCTTTTCTCGGGAAAGGCTTCGTCCTTAGATGCTTTCAGGACTTATCCTAAGAAGCTTAGCTGCTCAGCATGCCCTGTCGGACAGCTGATAAACCAGAGGCTTCGCCGCCCTGTTCCTCTCGTACTAGGGGCGACTTCCCCTCAGACAACCACGCCCCTGTCAGGCAGAGACCGACCTGTCTCACGACGGTCTAAACCCAGCTCACGTTCCCCTTTAATGGGCGAGCAGCCCCACCCTTGGCTCCTGCTGCAGAACCAGGATGGGAAGAGCCGACATCGAGGTACCAAACCGCGGGGTCGATGGGAGCTCTCGCCCGCGACGAGCCTGTTATCCCTAGGGTAACTTTTCTGTCACCACCGGCCCCCAATAGTGGGGACACGATGGATCGCTAAGCCCGGCTTTCGCCTCTGGATTCCGTATCATTGGGAATTCAGTCAGACTGGCTTTTGGCTTTGCCCTCACCGGCGGAGTTCTGTCCCGCCTGAGCCAATCTTTGGGCCCCCTCGATACATTTTCAAGGGGGTGCCGCCCCAGCCGAACTGCCCACCTGCCGATGTCCCCGTGAGAACGGGTTAGCGATACGGTAATGAAAGGCTGGTGTTACAACGGCGCCTCCACCAATCCCGGAGGACTGGCTTCGATGGCTCCCAGCTACGCTCTGCATCCACAACCATACCGCAACAACAGGCTGCAGTAAAGCTCCACAGGGTCTTCTCTCCCCGACAGAGGTTCGTGGACTGTTCGTCCACGTTAAGTGGCTTCACCGGGCTGCAGGCGGGGACAGCGGGGCCCTCGTTGTTCCATTCATGCACGTCGGAACTTACCCGACAAGGCATTTGGCTACCTTAAGAGAGTCAGAGTTACTCCCGGCGTTTAGCGGCCCTTAGCCCAATTGAACTCAGGTTTTAGGTACCGCCACTGGCCAGGATACAGAGGCCGTACTCATCCTTTCGGACTAGCGACCACCTGTGTTTTTATTAAACAGTCGGGACCCCCTGGTCACTGCGACCTGAAGCTCCTGCTCCTCGCAAAAGCCTCAGGCACTCCTTATACCATAGGTACGGAGCTAGATTGCCGAGTTCCCTCGCCTTACGGTATACCCGAAAGACCTTAGATTTCTCATCCAGGGCACCAGTGTCGGTTCTCGGTACGGTCATGAAGCAATCTCCCTTGCCATGCTTTCAATGTCTCCTGGATTCAAGCGAACCCGCCTTGCGGCAGGCCATTCACCACTCGTCTGGGATCTCGCCATTACGGCACTCCCCCAAACTCGAAAGCTTGGACAGAACGACGGTTCTGCTCGCCTTATCCTGAAGCGACATGGTAGGTCATAACGACGCCTCATGGCATTGGAATATTAACCAATTTCCCATTCGGGCAACTCTGTTGAGGTTGCTCTTAGGACCGGCTAACTCCCGGCTGATGACGCATTGCCGGGAAACCCTTGCCCTTGCGGTCGCCGAGATTCTCACCCGGCTATGCTGTTACTGCCACCAGGATCTGCAATAGTTAGTTCGGTCCACTGGACTTCACAGCCCAGCTTCGACCCAAACACTACGCCCACCTACCGCGCGCCGGCCTCGCCGGCGGCCTAAAGTATCGGTAGTCTGCTTTAGCCCCGTCCATTTTCAGGGCTTCCGAGCTCGGCAGGTGAGCTGTTACGCACTCTTTGAAGGATGGCTGCTTCTGAGCCTACCTCCCTGCTGTCTTTGCTCGAAAACACCTTTTTGTTTGACACTTAGCAGACATTTGGGGACCTTAACTTTAGTCTGGGTTGTCCCCCTTTCGGTTATGAGGCTTACCCCACATAAACCCGCTTCCCGACTTCTACGGCGCCCGTACATTCGGAGTTCGAATGGGCGGCGAGCCCTTTCGAGCCCTTACCGTCCGATCGGTGCTCTACAATACAAGCAACCTCCATCGAGACAAGACTGCGATCTACTTCGGTGGGAACTAGCGATCACCGGACTAGATTGGTTTTTGACCCCTAATCCCAGTTCTGGGGACCGATTTGCACGTCAGGACCCTTGCGGACCTCCAGGGGGCTTTCGCCCCCCTTCGTCCTGACCAGGACTAGATCGTCCGGTTTCTAGCCTTACTGCCATGACTCAAGACCCTTTCGGATCCTCTGCCTCGCCAAAGCTGCGCAGATTTGGTTTCCCTTCGCCTTCCCCTCGTCAGGTTAGGCTCGCCATGACAGCAATCTCCCTGGCCCGTGTTTCTAGACGGAACGTACGACCCTGGAAGGCTTCAGTCCCTTGCGGAACCTCCACCTGACTCCTTTTGAGCCGTACACGTCTGTAACCGGTTGATTTCAGACACTTTTCACCCCCCTTCCGGGGTACTTTTCAACTTTCCCTCACGGTACTAGTGTGCTATCGGTCTTGGTGAATATTTAGCCTTGGATGCTACTTTCACCCATAGTCACTGGCCACTGCCAAGGCCAGTTACTCTTACTATGGCAGAATCCAGTTCTCTATTGCATACGGGGGTATCACCCTCTTCGCCAGCACGTTCCAGAACACTTCTGCTCAGAGAACTGCATCCAACGCCATAGCACACCACATCCCTACCACGTTACCGTGGCAGGTTCAGTTTGGGCTCTTCCGTTTTCGCTCGCCGCTACTAGCGGAATCTCGATTGATTTCTCCTCCTCGTCCTACTCAGATGCTTCACTTCGGACGGTTCGCCCTCCCAAGCTGAAAGCAAGGGAGTGTAAAGAGAGACCTCATTCGGAAATCCCGGGATCAACGGTCGCATGCACCTACCCCGGGCTTATCGCAGCTTGCCACGTCCTTCATCACTTACCAAGCCGAGTCATCCTTCAACCGGCGTCTTTGCACTTGTACACCGGCCAACACTATTGCAGCCCCGGAAACTCTACGCGAACGTTTGTTTCCGTAAAGCCACTTCGTTTTACATTTCCTCTATCGTTTTCGTGGCGTGTTTCTGTTTCCTGTGCACGACGGTCATTGCAGGCAGCGCCTGCTGCGTCCTTCGCCCCATGCTCACGCATGGAGTTGCATGTTTGTTTTTGCATAGGTCACACGTGCACCCTGACAATGGCAATCCTTTACACTCAAGTCGTCCGGCCGAAATCTAAGGAGGTGATCCAGCCGCAGGTTCCCCTACGACTACCTTGTTACGACTTCTCCCCCGTTGCTGACCCCAGGTTCGATAGCGCCAATTAGGCGCCACCTCGCCAAGAACCAGCTTCGGTGAAGCGACGGGCGGTGTGTGCAAGGAGCAGGGACGTATTCACCGCGCGATAGTGACACGCGGTTACTAGGGATTCCAGATTCATGAGGGCGAGTTTCAGCCCTCAATCATAACTGAGGTAAGGTTTGTGGGATTGCCTCCTCCTTTCGGAATCGGAGCCCGTTGTCCTTACCATTGCAGCCCGCGTGTGGCCCGAGGGTTTCGGGGCATACTGACCTGCCGTAGCCCCCTCCTTCCTCCGCCTCAGCGGCGGCGGTCCCTCTAATTAGCCCTGCTAGTCCGGAGACCAGCAGTAGCAACTAGAGGCAGGGATCTTGCTCGTTACCTGACTTAACAGGACACCTCACGGCACGAGCTGGCGACGGCCATGCACCTCCTCTCAGCTTGTCTGGTAAAGTCTTCAGCTTGACCTTCACTCTGCTGTCGCCCCCGGTAAGATTTCCGGCGTTGACTCCAATTGAACCGCAGGCTTCACCCCTTGTGGTGCTCCCCCGCCAATTCCTTTAAGTTTCAGTCTTGCGACCGTACTCCCCAGGCGGCAGACTTAACGGCTTCCCTGCGGCACTGGGTTGGCCCAAAGCCAACCCATCACCGAGTCTGCATCGTTTACAGCTGGGACTACCCGGGTATCTAATCCGGTTTGCTCCCCCAGCTTTCATCCCTCACCGTCGAGCGCGTTCTGGCAAGCCGCCTTCGCCACTGGTGGTCTTCAGTGGATCAGAGGATTTTACCCCTACCCACTGAGTACCGCTTGCCTCTCCCGCCTCCTAGCCCTGTAGTATCCTCCGCAGCCCATCTGTTGAGCAGGTGGATTTAACGGAAGACTTGCAGAACCGGCTACGGATGCTTTAGGCCCAATAATCGTCCCGACCACTCGGGGTGCTGGTATTACCGCGGCGGCTGACACCAGACTTGCCCACCCCTTATTCTGCACCATTTTTAGAGGTGCCAAAAGACGTCCTTAACGGACGTCACTCAGAGTAACCCTGTCAAGCTTTCGCCTATTGCAGAGGTTTCGCGCCTGCTGCGCCCCATAGGGCCTGGGCCCTTGTCTCAGTGCCCATCTCCGGGCTCCTCCTCTCAGAGCCCGTACCGGTTACAGGTTTGGTGGGCCATTACCTCACCAACAGCCTGATCGGCCGCAGTCCAATCCAGGGGCCATGTAGGTTTCAGCCATGATCCATTCCAGAAACCATGGCCTATCGCGGTTTATCCTCAGTTTCCCGAGGTTATCCACGTCCCCTGGGTATGTTGACTACGTGTTACTGAGCCGTATGCCACGCATTGCTGCGTTAACTCGCATGGCTTAGTCCCACTCTGATAGCAGTCGGGTCCGGCAGGATCAACCGGAGTCAATCCATTTTTTTTGTATTTTTTCTCGTTAATGAGAGTACGGCCGGACAACTTGGTAATTGTGCGGATCGCTATTGTCGTTATGTGTTATCGTTACGGGTTTGCACGTGTGACCTATGTCGGAAACGATGTTGACATCGAATCCCCATGATATGAGCGCAACTGGAGGTCAGTGAATCACAAAATGGCTCATTACCAACATCATCACTGACGCCGCCTTGATGTTACGTTCGTTCATTTCCTTTACAAGGCACCGATATAAATCTTTCAGAACGAGCGTAAACCGTGAGAAGACACATCACTACCGGCCACTGCAAGCGTCCGATTTAGTGCTGGTTAAAGCTTGTACAAACCTGTTAATAAAGTCTATGCCTGATTTCTACAGGTAGAGCAATAGTTCCAGTTGATCATGTGCTTTGAAGCCAAGTAATTCAAGATTTTGTTGTTTTGTACGACTTTCACAGAAATTTTCTCTTCCATAAAAACCACTACAAAGTCTAAATAGAGTGCTAGAGAAGCTGCAGGCACAATGCATGACAATCCCCATGCTGCCAACAGCGGTGGCAAACCAAACAGGCTCGTACAAGAGACCAGCCCGTACCTCTTGCAGCACGCATACAACCCTGTCGAGTGGTACGCGTGGGGGGAAGAAGCTTTGGAGCGCGCGAAAAAAGAGGACAAGCCCATCTTCCTAAGCGTCGGATATAGCGCGTGCCACTGGTGCCACGTGATGGCCCACGAGTCGTTTGAAGACGACGAGACTGCCAAGATAATGAACAAGCATTTCATCAACATCAAGGTCGACAGGGAGGAGCGCCCGGACATCGACGACATTTACCAGCGCGTGTGCCAGCTTGCGACGGGCACCGGCGGCTGGCCGCTCTCGGTTTTCCTGACTCCAAACCAAAAGCCGTTCTACGTCGGCACGTATTTCCCAAAGGACGGCAGGCAGTACGGCCTGCCGGGCTTCAAGACCATATTGCACCAGCTGGCGGAGGCTTACAAGAGCAAAAAGAACGAGGTCGAGATGGCAAGCGCCGAGTTCATGGACGCGCTATCGCAGACTGCCAGGGACGTTGCCGCTCTGCCCGCCGGCGAGGCAACCAAGGCAGACGTGGAGCGCTCAATACTGGACGAGGCAGCCATGGGACTGCTGCAGATGGGCGACACCATATATGGCGGATTTGGGCAGGCACCCAAGTTCCCAAACGCGTCGAACCTGCTTTTCCTCTTGCGCTACTATGACATTTCCGGCATCAACCGCTTTCGAGATTTCGTGGTATTTACGGCAGACAAGATGGCGCAGGGAGGCATACACGACCAGCTGGGAGGCGGCTTTGCGCGCTACTCGACTGACCAAAAGTGGCTCATCCCGCACTTTGAAAAGATGCTGTACGACAACGCGCTCCTTGCGCAGCTGTATGCCGAGCTGTTCCAGATAACCAAAGACGAGGAACATATTGCAGTCCTGAGAAAGACGCTTGACTTTGTAATCCGCGAGATGACGCACCCAGAGGGCGGGTTCTACTCGGCGCAGGACGCAGACTCTGAGGGCGAAGAGGGCAAGTTCTACCTGTGGACCAAAGAAGAGATCCGCGAGATTCTGCAGGACCAGCTTGCAATAGACGCCTTTTGCGAGCGCTATGGCGTAACAGAAGGAGGCAATTTTGAGTTCAAGAACATACTCAACGTCAGGTCTTCTGTCGCAAGCATCGCGCAGAGGTACGGCAAGACGCCGGACGAGATAGCAAGGATAATCCAGGATTCATCTGCCAAGCTGTTTGCAGTCCGCGAAAAGCGCGTCAGGCCCGGCAGGGATGAAAAGATCCTGACGTCGTGGAACGGCCTGATGATATCGGGGTTTGCAAAAGGCTATGCGGTCACCGGCGACACACGATACATTGACGCGGCCAAAAATGCGGTCAGGTTCATCGAAAGCAGGCTTGCTTCTTCTTCTGATGATGACGATGACGGCAGGCTGATGCGCACGTTCAAGGACGGCCAGTCAAAGCTAAACGCGTACCTTGACGACTATGCGTTTTACGTATCGGGACTTTTGGACCTCTTTGCAGTTGATTCAAGGCCAGAATACCTGGAAAAAGCTGCAAAATACACGGAATTTATGGTCAAGCACTTTTGGGACGACAAGGAGGGCAACCTGTTCTTTACCTCTGACGACCACGAGCAGCTGATCGTGCGGACCAAGAGCTTTTACGACCTTGCAATCCCGTCAGGCAACTCTGTGGCGGCGTCAAACCTTCTCCGGCTGTACCACTATACGCAGAATAACGGCTATCTAGACAAGGCGGCCCGCATAATGAAGTCTGGAGCTAGGCCGGCCGCTGAAAACCCGTTTGGCTTTGGGCAGCTATTGATTGCGATATACATGTACGTGAAAAGGCCAGTAGAAGTCACGGTCGTTGGCAAGGGCGGCGGCATGTCAGGGTGGCTAAAATCGCAGTTTCTGCCCGACGGCATCACCGCGTTTGTATCAGAAGAAAAGGACCTGCCAGCCCTGCAGAAATACCCTTTCTTCCAGGGCAGAAGCGCCGAAAAGGGCGAGACGGCGTTTGTGTGCAGGAACTTTACGTGTTCGCTGCCGATAACGACCGAAAAAGAGCTGGCGCGCCAGCTTGGGCGGCAGCAGAGGTAGCCTGTCTAGGCCCTGCTGATGTCGACTGTGACCCTTTCGCCTACCCGGGGGCTCCCTATCTTTTCATAGCGCCTCTTGGGCATCGTTATCTGGATCATCGTCTGCGAGTACGACCTGACGACCGTCTGGGGCTGGGCGCGAAGTATCGCCTCCAATACGGGTTTTATCTGCTCCTTGACTTCCTTGTCCATCACGGCGCGGTCGATGGCCTCGATCATCATCTGCTGCTGCGACACCGTCTCTAGCTCGACATCCTCGGCAAGCGCAAGCGTGACGTTTGTGCCCGTGTCTGTCATCTGGGTTATCCTGAATCTGGCTGAATCGTCCATGCTCTGTAGATAGAGGGAGCCACTACTAAATATCAATCAATCCCTGAACATTTCTTCTTGCTCGATGTCGCGCTCCTTCCACGACAGGTACACCATGATTCCCGCGCTTATTGTAAACACTACGACATTGACGATAATGATGTCGAATCCGACGCGCTGGTTGAGGCCGTACAGCCTGACAAACGCGTACCCGACTGCCCCTACCATGGCCGCCATGCAGGAATAGATGCCATAGCGCAGCTGTTGTCGCTTGTTGTTCATGGCCAAACTTTGGCAAACGTGCGTATAACTTTTAGCGGCTTGGAAATTGCATATGTGGCGTCATTTGCAGCAACGGACCCTTGCAGCCAAAATGACACACTTTTTCTAAAAAGGTACAGGCCAAAAACCCTGTGTATGAGTAATTATATGCAAAAATCATGTTTATTTTGAACATAAATATGTTATATCTATTTTCTATCTAGCAATCTATCAGACATGAACTCAAACGTGTCTGAGCAAGTATAGCTAGACCGCCTCTACTCAAGCTAAATGCAGAGTAGAGGCATACACACATGTTTTTACCACAAACCTATAACATGACAGAACGTGTGCCAGCTTGCATGCTGTCCTGCAAAAATAACTCGATTGTATGAACAAAACCAGTTAGAAAGCTATCATAGCTAAATTGTTCTATAACATTCTGTCAGGTGCGCATACACACGTGTGCTCTAACGCACCTGAACGTCAAATGTCCCCTGTTGGCGCCCTCGCTGCTTGTTATCATCCTGCGGCGGGGGCATCTTGTTATCAGTACGCATAACTTTTAACAGCGCCTGCGTCATAGCATGTGTACAGCAGAAGCATATATGCAGCTGGTCAAAAAGTTCGAGATAAAGTCAAGGGACAAGATTATCGATTTCCTAAACAGCCAGCCGGTGGGAAGGGTGGCTTCCATAGACAAGAACGGCTACCCGCAGGTGATCCCGATGAACTTTGTGTGGTCGGAAGGCGCGGTGTACATGCACTCGCACCCGATGGGCGAAAAGCTGGAGAACATGCTGCGCGACCCCAAGGTCGGCTTTGAGGTAGACCAGCACGTGTGCTTTTTGCCGTCATACTACTTCCACCCGACTGACGCGTCGCAGGCTGACACGCTCTACATTTCAGTGGTGATAAAGGGCAGGGCGGTGCTTGTCAGCGACGGCAACGAAAAAGCAAGGGCGCTCAACGCACTGATGGAAAAATACCAGAAGGAAGGCAGGTACGAGCCTCTCGCCGCAGAGATGCCCGTCGTGCACGAGGTTGCCATAATCAAGATAATCCCCGACGAGATGCGCGGCAAGTACAAGATAGGACAGCACTGGTCCCGGCCCTACCGGCTAAAGATGGCGCAGAACATAATCGAGCGCGAAGGGCTCGAGAACGCAAAACCCATACTGGCGATAATGGGCATCGAGACTAAGAACGGCGCGCCAGAGGCAGCAAGCGAGCTGGAGATGTAGGTCCATGCCCCGCTGCAGCGTGCACACTGACTTTTTTGACGACTCGTGCGAAGCTTGCAGGCAAGAGTACCTGGAAATGAAGGGCGTAGGCAAAGAAGAGCACATTATCGAAGAAGGAGGAGAAGGAAAAAAATACAAGGAATTCACGGAGGAGCGCGCAAAGAAATTGTTTGAGGAGGTTATGCTGCAGTACCTAAAGTCAGGGTCAACAGACCTTGAGGCGGTGGAAAAAGCCAAGGCCGTCGTGCGCAAGCAGTGCGCCATCCGAGGGATGCCGTACTGGCCGTGGCTCTAGGCGGGGATCTTTTTCTTCCTGGCGCCGGGAAATATCATCTGCCCGACGTCTTTGTACATCTTTAGAAACTGTCTGCCCTTTTCCGTTGTGTAGTACTCTTTTTCCTCGGCCACATAGTCAAGCAGCCCACCGTCCTGCAAAAGCTCAAGATACTCCTTCAGCTGCGGGAACGACAGGAAGGCCTTGTACATTATCCTGGTCTTTATTGCGCCGCCCTGTGCTATTTCCAGTATTGCGGCAGCTATGTCCATCCTGCTACGATACTTCACGCCAGTTTTTTGCAATCATCAGTTAAATGTTTGCTCTAGTCGAACCCTAGAAAATAGTCCTGTATTGCTATTCCACATCTATCTTTTGTACGCGGTCGGAGCTGCGCGATTCATGTTTGTCAAGCTTTTCCAGCTCTGAAAGCAGGAACTGGCGGTATTTGGTGCGCTCCTCCTTTGAAAGGGTGTCTGCGTGCGAGCCTATCGCGCTGCCTATCGTGATGACGCGGTCCACAAGGTCGGTTGCGACTGCCGCGCCTATGGTCCCTACGCGGAGCATTGCATCCAGCTGCTTGTGCACAATGCCGTTTAGCGTTTCAAGGTCGTTGATGATGGCAAGGCCTTTTGTCGTTATCGAATACCTGCCACCTTCGTTTTCAGATACCAGCCCGTCATCAAGGAGCCTTCCAAGCAGCGGGTAGATGAGGCCGGGCGACGGCTTCCAGCGCCCTTCTGTCTGCGCTATTGCCTTGTCGATTATCTCCTTTCCAGTCATCGGTTTTTCTTTCAAAAGGGTCAAGATGTAGTGGCGGGAAAATCCCCTAGGTATAGAGCTTCCAACACGTGCGAGCCATTCGCTTATCATATCTTCTCTATATCACTAGTAATATCGCCAGTGATATATCAAGATATCGCTAGTGATTACACTGTTGAATATGCGGGTGATTTCCCTCCCGCGTTGAATTGGGGTCATGGACTGTTGAATTAGGGAGATGACGCATTTTGGATTCTCACACGTAGGCTAATGATAGAATGACTGAGAGGGGAGATATAGCCCGACTGGCCTTCCAGCCGTTTACGGGGTTGCTGCATCATATACGGCGATGATGCAAGAACCGACTCTTGCTCCATGCGTCATTATGACGCTTGGCTTGGACATTCTCACGCCTGATGTTATTAGCATACAAGCGCGGGCCTCTAGAAAGCCCTACCCTCTCGACCACCTAATGTAAAAAGCAGTAAATTAACTTGGCGCTCAAACCGATAGCCGACAACGTTTCATGGCAGTTCCACCCTGCCATTTAGCCAGAACGTCGGCCAAGCGTCACCGCAAAGCCCATCTCCTTACGTAAATAGCTCCCTGAACGGCAGGGCGCGGAGATGCGTTTTTTACATTCATGGCACGCCCAAGGCTTCTGCTCACGCAGCTTCCTTTTCCCCGCTTACGCAGGGTTCATGGCAAGACTAGCCAATCCCCGTTGTTCCATCGGCTATCAAATAGAATAAAGTAACAAGATTGCTATTAACTTTGTATCATCTTTATCCAGCAGCTATCCTTTCCACTCGATAGCCATGCAAATCCGTTGATTCTAAGGATGTCATTTATCTCTCTCCACTCTGGCTTTTCGATCCACATCTTTTGCTTGAACTTGATGCAGTCTTTCTCGCTGATAATTGATAGTTTTTCAAACCTCTTGCCTAGTTGGTTGATTACAAAGCCCTCGAAGTTTCTCTCTTTTTCACCATTGATTGCCGACTTTACTATCAGGTCTTTGATGCGGTTCTGCTCGTTTAGGTTCAGGCCAATGTTCGCAGCCTCGGCAGGTGTTTGGCCGCCTATGACCTAGATGAAAACTACATTCATTCATTCTTCAGTACAAGCTTTAGGTCGAATAACAAAGACTTTTGGAAGGTTTACTGGCAAAAAAAATAATTCCAGAATCCATAGCCAATGAATGCAGAACATAAAAAGACATCTAAAATCTTATAAAAATGATACATTTGTCTATTGATCGCCAACATGAGAAATTATCCTATCACTGTTTCACCAAAGTCAAAGCCAATCCAGAGCATCAAAAAAATTGTCGCCGAACACTTGGACGCAGAAAACGCGCGGCTAAGGTTCAACCAGGTTAATCACTTTATAGATAATGTTGTTGGTTTTGACACTTCTTTTTCGTGCAGGCACATCTTGCTTGTGTATGAAGAGATAGAGTCGGCCAGACAAATCGAGATGCGATACCTAAAAAGCCGATTGCAGAAAGGGGAAACTTGCATGTGTCTGGCACACGGCGACAACAGTACGGAAGAAGGTCATGATTCCGAAAGTAACATGATGCGGGCCGAAATGACAGACAGCGGAATTGATATTGACAGGCTGGAAAAGACAGGCCAACTTGCAATAATGACAATTCCAGATTCAGGATCTCTCAAAACGCAGGATTGCAATCATCCTAAATCTGTTAATGCGACGTACCTTGAACTGGTAGGAAAAATGTTTGGAGGCAAAAAGCCTCCTTTTGGAGGCTTTGGGATTGCCGCCTCAGAACGAGACTTGAGAAAACCGGAAGGTTTAGCCTTGCAACTCCAATTAGAGCGACTAGGCAAGAAGGGCTTTGAGAATTTTGTTGGAACTTGGATATGCCCGTATGCTGTTGACGACTTGATCGAAAGTCTAGATAAGGAATGGATGCGGGAGCTGCTCCTTTGTCATGACGCGGTCATCTGCGTGAGAAGAGACTTTAGCGCCATTGCCTTGAATCTGGTGCACTCTAATTCCATCTCTTTTTCAAGCAGGACTGTACGCGCCGCGCTATTCAAGCTTGAACCATCTCTGGGCAGAGCTGCAATTGAGACGATACTGCAAGACATGGAGATTTATGGGATGCCGCTTGATGACGACCATGCAACACACACGATTGCAGACATTGAGCTTGCGATGAGAAGAATATTTGGAGGAGAGGGCGGCGCATTGATAATGGAGCGACTCAGGAGGATTTTAATTCCAAGTCCTGTCGATAAATGAGTGATGTCACTCTGGACTCTTTACACGTGCGTCAAGATCCAAGTAGTCTGTTCGTGCCTCTTTGAAACGAATCGCCTTTATCTTTTGTTTCTTCTCAAGACGTTTGCTACCGGCCGCATTGCGACTTCTATTCTTCCGGCTATGCCTACAAAGATAAAGGCGACTCCGACTCCTAGGAGGATCCCGCCAAGCACGTCCAGAGGATAGTGCCCGCCGACGTACACCCTAGACAAGCACACAAGGGCCGCCTCTGCCGCCAATCCTAGTGACACTAGCATTTTCCTGCCAGAACCCCTATAGAGTACCAGCACAGTAGCGGCACCTGCCGATACTATCAACGCATGGCCCGACGGGAACGAGAAATCAGGATCTGCCGCAAGGAGAAAGTCCGATTGCGGAACTATGGGCCTTGGCCTCGCGACAATTTCCTTGGCTATCGTACCAATCGGGATAAGAACCAGCAATGCCATGGTCATCACGACGGCAGTTTTTCTGCCAGCCCGCCCTCCAAAGAAAAAGATCAGGGCGCCTGCAACGATCCATACTGCCTCCCTCCCGTACTCTGTCAGGAGAATCATGAACTGGTCAAAAGGAGTGGAAAAGTGAGAGTCGTTGACCGCAAGAAATGCATCCGCATCGTCCTTGGCTATTCCGGAATTGCTGCTGTCAGGATTTACCCTCGGCGAAACCAGAGCTGCCAAGACTAGGAATGACGCGATTAGCATCATGGAAACTGCAAGGTATTTTTTGTCGTTGTTGTTCAAGAAGATGTGTATGTTTGATAAAGATCGAGTTGGGTTATAACAGTTAGCTCCATTGCCGTACCTCGGCAGCATTTTTGTTCAGGGTTCGCACTTTCCGGCGATTTTACAATTGTAAACTGCCGTTGCTATATACTCATAATTCGCTATTAGCCTCGATGCAAGAACACAACGACAAAGATGCGCACCCTCATCATGGCGGCGGCAGCCTGAGATGGGCAACTGCCAAGCACGCGCTCAGGTGCCTGATAGGATGCAACATAGGCGAAGGCATTGGAGCTGCAGTAGGCTTTGCGCTTGGCTGGGACGTGACTTCCACGCTTGTCTTGGCTGTCGCCCTTGCGTTTGCAGTCGGGTACGCGTTTACCATGATACCCATGCTCAGGACGATGCCGTGGAGGCAGGCTGCAAAAGTCACGGTCATTGGCGACACTGCAAGCATTTCGGCGATGGAATTAACAGAGAACCTGCTTGCTTTTGCAATACCGGGCTTTATGATGGCCTCACTTGCCGATGCCATGTTCTGGATTGGAATGGGGATAATACTGCCAGCAGGATTTGCAGTGTCCTACCCTGCCATGTACTGGGCCATGAAGCGCGAACAAAAAGAAGGTGGATCGATGATGCAAGCGCATCATCACTGACTTTTTTCTTGTTTACCACAAAATCGGAACCGTTTCTTTGTCCTGCGTTATCAGGTTGTAATGGAGGTTTATCTGCCTGTTCAGCCCTACAAGCAGGCCAGCGCCAAGTACCAGCAGAAATTCAGAAACTATCAGGGCAAGGCCGACTGCTGCCGGATTGACGTCATGCAGGACTGTGTTGGGACTGTAAACGAATAGTGCAGTCAAAGATCCGACGAAGAACAGCGATATGACTATTCGCGCGCCGGTCGCAGCTACGTATACTAGGTATATTGCAAGCCCGCCCTTTGCGTAAACAGCCCCGTTGGCAGTCTTCCAGAACGACAGGGTCTTGCCAGAGTACCGGTTTGAGAGGTATTCCGCGCCTACAAAAACAAGGACATAAGGCACGATGTAAACTAGCGGGATGCCAAAAGCAAACGAATTGAATGTCAGGTAGGAAGCAAACACCACGTAAAAGATAGAGAGCCCGTACAGCCTGGCCTTGTGCACCTTTGACCCACGTACAGCCGCCGTGATGCGGGTATAGCCGAGGAAACCCATCATCACTGCTGCAAATATGATTGAATAGGCCGGGGGCACGCACAGGGTAACGGTCGATCACTTTTACGCCTTCAGCAAGACTTTCATAGAAAAAAATTGCATTTTATTAATCATAAGCGCTTGTTACAAGGCAGACGCAGGCATGATTTTTTGCAAGCGTTGCAGTCAATTTCAGGTACAAGTTAACGCATCCAAACACGGTTTGAGCATTGTTTATGGTAACTGTACACGATAGCAGTATTGTCAAGACATGTTTGAACAAATACTCTGGGTGGTGTTGGGATTCGCGCCGACACTGGCCGCTTTGCAAGCGGCAGACAAGATGATAGCGAATAGCAAGAACAGCAGCAAGCCGTTAGAGGTGGAAGCGTAGAAAAATGTCGTCGGGCAGGTACTTTAACAAAGGCGTCAAGGCGCTCGACTTGCCGCACGTAGGCCACGTGGTTCGAGAGTCAGAAAACGCAATAGTCGTTTTCGGCGAAGGCGGCGACAGGTACGACATTCCCAAGCAGGCGATCAGGTTTGCGGCAGCCAACGTGCTTGTCGACCTGCCCTTTTCAGAGATAGTGAAAAGGTACAAGGTCAGCAGGGACGCTCCACTGCCTTCAGGCATGAAGGTCCACGAAGAGGCTCCCGGCGATGTCGACCTTGCGACGTACGAGAAAAAGTATCCCAAGCCGCTCTTTAACAAGGGAGTGAGGTCGCAGGACGAAGAGCACGTCGGCCACGTCATGAAAGAAACAGACGAAATGATAATAGTCTGGGGCCACCGCGACTGGCGCTTTGACATACCCAAGTCCAAGATAATCGCGACAGGAAGGAACGTCATCGTCGGCCTTGACTACAAAGACGTCTTTCAATACAGGGTTGACAGGGACGCTCCGATCCCGTCGGAGGAAGCAACGGCAGAAGATTAGATTTTTTTTCTTCTACTCCTCTGTTTTTTGCTGCTCCGGCGCTGCAGGTTCTGGCGGATCCTTGCGGTACGCCGACTTTAGCCATATCGGCGTGATTATCGTAGTTGCGGCGACCATTATGATTATGGCGGTGTAAATATTGCCGGTGAGTGCGCCAGAAGACACGCCGACTCCAGCCACGATGAGCCCGACTTCGCCCCGGGATATCATGCCTATTCCCACCTTCATCGACTTGTTGCGGTCCTTAAGAAACAGCAGGGCAGGCAGGCCGCATCCGACCATCTTTGACCCTATCGCCACGGCTATCAGGGCGCCTGCAATAAGCAGCACGTCTGCGTTGACGCCCCTGAGATCAACCTGCGCGCCGATTATTGCAAAAAAGAGCGGCGCAAATATGATCTGCAGCTTGTCGACATACTCTTCAATCCTGTGGATTACTCGCGTGCTTGCTATCGCCATCCCCACTGCAAAGGCTCCCACAATTGGCGACAGGCCAACGAACGCGGCGATGCCGGCGGCCGCAAAGAACGCGGCAGTGGCGATTCCCTCGATGCTCCCCCTGGACTTCCACAGTCTTTCGACGTGCAAAAGCCGCGGTATCAGGAAAATCGCGCCCACCAGCAGCGCGGCAAATATGCCGAGGATCTTTAGTATCAGAAACACGATGTCGGTTATCGCAGGCGTGACGTTGCCGGTCTGCACCATCGTAGTCACCACTGAAAGCACGGCTATTGCAAGTATGTCGTCGACTATGGCCGCGCCGATTATCAGCCTGGCCTCCTTTGCCCGGATCCGGCCAAGCTCCGTCAGCACCTGAACAGAGATTGCAATGCTGGTAGCAGTAAGTGCGGTGGCAATGAGCATCGACTCTAGCGCGGCAAGGCCAAACTGCAGAAACACGAAATACCCAAGGAAAAAGGGCACTGCGACGCCGATTGCGCCCACGGTAAAAGCAGACGCGCCTCCCCTCAAAAATTCCCTGGGCGTTATCTCCAGACCTGCGATAAACAGTATAACGACTGCAGACATTTCGCCGATTGTCCTGACAGTCTCGTCAAGATTTACAATCGGCTTGTCCTGGAACATGACAAGCCCGCCAAGCGCAAACGGCCCGACGATGATGCCGGCGACCAGCTCGCCAAGCACCACCGGCAACTTGATTCGTGCAAACAGCTCGGCAAATATCTTGGCCGCAAAGAGCAGTATGCCAAGCGAGATCATGACGTGCAAAAATGCTGCTTCGACTGCCAAGCGAGATAATAACCGCGCGTTAAAATAACGAGCGGGCCATAAAAGACTAACTAGGTTCTTTTGCCCTGCGCCGACTTTAGCGTCTCGGTCAGCTGGAAAAAGATCGGGTTTGCGCTTACGTCTACGAGGTTGAGCGTGCCGTTTTCCTTCACTATCTGCCGCTCAAACTTGTCCTTCTTTGCAAGCACGACAGACGAATAGTGGATTGTCCCCTTTAGTTTTTCTTGGACCACGCTTTCAGTATCGGGAAACACCGCGTGCTGGAACACGAGGCCGTTGCACCAGTTCATCGACGCGATCCCGCCGCCTGCAGCGCGCGACTGCGACAGCACGATGCGCACAAGGTCCTCAAAGCCGTACTCTATCACCTCGTGCACCACCAGCTTTTTCCAAGGCTCGATAGAGATTTCCAAGCTGCATTCGATCAGCGTGTGCATGTATATAATAACCCTAGCTGTACAGGGCGCGCCAGAACATCACCGCGGCAACTGCAACCAAGATGAGCCCTATCAAAAGCTTGAGCGTCCGCTCGTCAAACCTGCCGGTGTATTTTGCGCCGACAAAGGCGCCCGCCATGGCAGTCGCGCCCATGACAGCAAGCACTTCATAGTCTACCTCACCATTTATGGCGTGTCCAATAAGGCCTGCCGCTCCCATTGCGGAAGACGCGGCGAGGTTTGTGCCAACTGCAACCCGCGGTTCCATCTTTAGCACATTAATCACTGCAGGAAGCCTGATGCTTCCAAGCACAAGGCCCACAAGCCCTCCAAGAAAGCCCACGCCAAGGCCTATTGCGGACTCGGGTGCAAGGTTTGGGCGCAGATTTTCCGCGCCCTTGTGCCGCAGGCTCTTGATGAGCGAAAACGCCTCGTATGACACTATTGCACCGACAAGCAACAATAGCCCTTGTGCCGGCACAATGCGCGTAAAGAGCGATCCGGCAAATGCGCCTGCCGCTCCCGTCACCGCCATCACGGCAAACACGCGCCGATGCAGGTTGTTCTGCCTCATGTGCCGGATCGCAGCCGCAAGGGCGCCAAGCGTGCTTATCCCGTATTGGTTCCGGCGGCCACGCTTGCAAAAGCCTCCGCTCCAAAGATGAGCGGAAAGCGCACAACGCCCAGTACGAGCCCTACAAGCCCGCCTACAAACCCTATGGCAAGCCCAAGGGCTGCAAGGGCGGCAAGCGTAAGGGGGTCAGCAGCCACGCGACCACAGACGCGCTGCTTGGCTGATTAATGTTTGCAACAGAGATCGTTTAGGCTTGCAGAGATTCTCGCAGGATATTTTCCGTACAGTTAGCTTTATTTCCAGCATCTATCTTTCTATGCCTTCAGGCTATGGCATTAGCCTTGGCGCAGCAGGCCTAAACCGCCCTTTTCCAGAGGTGCTGATAATGCCTACCAGAAAATACAGCAGAAAAAATGGTGGGCAAAAGGAGACAGAGAGAAAGAAAATGAAAGGAATAGAGTTTGTGCTGCTTGCTGCAGGCGCGGTCGCCGGCGCGTTTCTACGCTACAGGATGGCCGAGTCGCCGGTTATGCTCGACGCGCTCCCGGTAAACGTGCTAGTGATCAACATCACAGGCAGTTTCATTCTGGGCGTCTTTTCGATACTTGCAGCTGCATGGAATCTTGATTCTCGCTACTCGCTTTTGGTGGCAATTGGTTTTTGTGGCTCCCTTACCACGATGTCGTCGTTTGCGCTAGAGACAAACAACCTGCTTGAAAACAGGCAGCTTGGCCTGGTCGCCCTCAACATAGCTGCCAACGTCGGACTGTCCATAGGCGCGATAATCGGTGGCAGGTCCATTGCAAGCGTACTCTTTAGGTGAGGCTTTGGAGGGAAAAATAACACACACAATGGTTGCAAGAAAAATGGTTGCGCTTGCGATAAGGATAAAGAAGAACGACGAATTTGAGGGCAAGCGGCTGGAAAGGGTCCTTTTGGACTTTTTCGTAGAGTCTGGAATTTCCGGCTCCACGGTCTGGGCTGGCGTCGACGGATTTGGCAAGCGGGGCAGGTCAAAGGTGCAGATAGAAGGTATCACGGTCAACATGCCCCTCCTCATTGAAGTCGTGGACGAAAGGCAAAGGATAGAACCACTGCTTGCAGAGATAAAGAGGATGGTAGGCGACAACGGACTTGTCACCCTTCACGATGTCGACGTGTTATGACCCGCACGCACGCTAAGTATAATAGGCTACTTTAGGCATTAACGACAACCACTTTTTGGACAAGTCTGCAGTTTTCGACGAGGCAAGAAAGGCCGCATGGGTTTCCATATGGACGCTGATAGCAATAGGCGTCGCCGAGGTCCTGCTCTCCTTCTTCACCAACAGCCTCACGCTCTTTGCAGACGGCCTTGACTCCCTTGCAGACGCGCTCGTCTCCTTTGTAGTGTGGTTTGGCATAAGGATGATCCACAGGCCAAAGAGCAGGCTCTTTCCCTTTGGCTACACCAAGATAGAGAGTTTTGCCGCGTTCGTTGCCGCAGTCATCATCCTGTTCCTTGGCGGTTCTATAGTATACAACGCCTACCAGCATTTTCTCCACCCCGAGCCGGTCGGCAACTACCCCGTCACGATGGCCGCCCTTGCAGGCGCCGGCGCGGTGTCGCTTCATAGGGCGTTCAAGGTGAGAAGCGTCGCCAAAAAGTACGACCTCATATCGCTCAACCTCGACGCCAAGAACTCGATAAAGGACGGCACCGCCTCGTTCGTGGGTCTTGCAAGCGTCATTGCGGCATTTTTTGGCATCCCCTACATGGACGCAATAGGCAGCATCATGATTGCAGGGTACATCTTTTACATGGCGTTTACCGCGCTAAAAGAGTCGGCGCTGGTGCTTGTCGACGCTGTCAAGAACCCCGAGATGCAGGCCGAGATGATAGCCCATATCGAAAAAAAGTTCAGCGTAAGGGTGGAAAAGATACTGCTCCGGCCGGCGGGGCAGGAGTTCTATGCGCAGGTGCACGTAGAGCTTGACAAAAACATGAGCCTGGACAAGGCAAACGAGTTGATGTCCAAGATACGTGCGTCTGTAATGTCAGAGTTTGAGACAGAAGACACGGTGGTAATTCCAAAGCCGGTCTAGGACATAGACCAACATTTTCTAGAAATTATATTAAGCTATTCTCTATTTTAAACATAAAGCCGTATCGTTTAAAAATAATATAATTATTATAATGAACTTTGAGAAAAAGCAGAAATATTAAAGTCACGTATATAGGGCATGTTGCCACAGTCATCGTCCGCAAAAGGGGCAATGGAAAATGGGGCAAAGTACGGCGCCATTGCAGGGTTGATAGCAACGTGGTCCATCTCGACTGCGATAGCTGCATCGGAACTTGAACTAGGCCTCCCAATAGGCACATTTTATGCGGTGATGGGTACAAGCCTTGGCGCAGGCGGTTTTGGCCCTGCCGCGTACCTGGGCTTTGGCCTGCACCTGCTGACAGGAGCGCTGCTTGGCGCAGTCATAGGACTTCTCATGTGCCGGTTTTTCATGATTAAGTTCCTGAACCCGTACCGGGCAGTTGCTGCTGGGATAGGTGCAGGAGTCGGTGTGTGGCTTGTGCTGTTCCTTCCAGTGACTGCGCTTTTGGTCCAGCCCTCGATTGCCAGGATAAGCTTTTTGCTTGCAGAGAGCATGCCGCTGCAGAGCGCGGTGCTTGGCAATGCTAGCCAGTTTGTGTGGGGCATTGCGCTCAGCGCAATTGCGTTCCACCTCGTATGGGGCGCAATATTTGGCTATACGGCAAGTGCGTTTTTGCGCATCAGGGCATTTCGCATGACGCATCCAGAGAAGGGGATGATGCAGTAGCAATGGTGGCTGCTCAGGACAAGAATACAGTTGTCTCGCTGCAGAAAAACCGCGGCCTTGCGGTGGCCGGCGCGGGAGCCGCATCTGGCCTCATAGGCTCGCTTGCAATCTCGGCACTCATACTGCTTGCAGAAAGAGTTGCAGGACTGCCGGTAGGCACTTTTTACCTAATGCTTGTTTCTGCAATGTCGCAGGCGCAGGACTATAATACACTTGCAATAGTGCAGGGCCTGCTTTTGCACATGCTTGCCGGCACGGCATTAGGTCTTGTAATCTCGGCGCCGTTTGCAGTTTCAAAAAAAGCGTACATATCGCTTGGCAGGTTTGCGCCAGCGTACGGCCTTGCGGCAGGCGTGCTGGTCTGGGCCGCGCTGTTTCTTCCGGTCACGTACGGGACCATGATGCCGCTTTTGCAGTCGCTTGACGGCCAGTCAGTCATCAGCCAGCGCGTGCCCATCGGAACCCTGTTTAGCATTGCAGTGTCAGACATGCTTGCAATGATGGACAGGATCATCTACACCGCGCTTGCGTTTAACATGCTCTTTGGGCTTGTCACGCTGATGCTCACGAGGGCTTTTGCAGAGGCGATAATCGGCAGGTAGTTTTATAAAGCCAACCAAGTCTTTCTCCGCACATGGTCCAGAGGCGCATCCTAAAGAACCAGAGAAGGGTGGGCGAAGCAGTCATGATTGTATCTGGGATCGGAGTTGGCATCCTGGGCCTTGCTCTTAGCATCCCGCAGATCTCGTTTGGCGGCCTCTGCATAATCGGTCTTGGGATATTCTCGATATTCTGGAGATGATATAACCGCACATGGGCAAAAAGAGTAACAAGAACATCCTCATTGCAGTCATTGCTGCAGGCATCATAGTTGCAGCCGGCGCCGGCGTGGCCTTTTCAAACACTTTTGCGCAAAAGCCACAGCAGCAGACCGATGAGGAATTTGCCAGGATGGTGTTTCAGAAAATGCAGTCGCCTACAATCGCGGCCGCTCCCGTGCTTGGGAACGCAAGCGCGCCAGTGACGGTGGTAGAGTTTGGCGATTATCTGTGCACGTTCTGCCACAGGTTCCACGAGGACACCAAGGACAAGCTCATGGCCGACTATGTGGAAACCGGCAAGGCAAGGTTCGTGTTCAAGGACTTTCCGATAAACGACCACCTCGGAGGCGGCTCGTCCCTCGGCGCGCAGGCGTCGTACTGCGCAGCTGACCAGGGCAAGTTCTGGGAGTTCCACGATTTCATGTACAACAACTGGGGAGGCGAAAGGGCAGGATGGATAACCAAGGAGAACATGGCCGACTTTGCCCAGAAGGTAGGCGTTTCCAATGTTGACCAGTTCAAGTCGTGCCTTGACTCTGGCAAGTACGCAAGCGCAGTCAAGGACAACTACAACATGGCCAAGAGCGTCGGACTGGGCGCCACTCCAAGCTTTGTAATAATTCCGGCGGCCGGCGAGCCCAAACTGGTGGTGGGCGCGCAGCCCTACCAAGTGTTCCAGCAGGTTATCGACGAGTCATCTTAACCCTGCTGGCGGCTGACCACATATCTTTTGCCTGTGAGCGAGAACAGGGTTTCAGAGACTTCCTTCAAGAGCGCGTCAACCCCGGCGTTCGTTTCTGCCGCCTGCTTCCTCAGCTGGTCAAGGCGCTGCCGCTCCCGTATGAGCCCGTCCTCGTGCTCTGCCATCATGGCCTCGACTCTTCTTCCATGCAAGACTACCCCGTGAATTCTCTCCTGATGCAGTGCCGCAATCTCGGCAGAGATAGAGGCCGACTCCTTTTGCAGCTGCGGAAGCGACGATTGAATGGACGCCAGGTACTGGAGCGCCTTGTCAGAGTCTTTTAGCTGCATCTGGCCGGAAGCAACTGACTTGTAGACCTCTGCAAGCAGCGCTGAATACGATGACGTGTCGCCCTGCTGTTGCTCGCCTCCAAGTGCCGTCCACGGCTCTTCAGACAGCACCCGCAGGCGCCTCTCCGTCTCCTTTGAGACGCCGTACGAGTATTTTGACAGTGCCTTTGAAACGTGTGAGAACATCTCTGCGACCTGCGCGTTGAACTGCTCCTGCCTTTTCTCTGCCTGCGCGAGTTTTTCCGCGGTGGCTTTGGCCTGTGCAAACTCGGCCGAGCCTTCAAGCGTCGCAAGCTCTTCCTTTAGTTTTGCAAGGTCAGATTCAAGCGCGGAGATGCGCTCCTGCGTGGCCTGCGCAGCCTGCTCCTCCGCCCTTGCTGACGAGGTCTTTTGCAGGATGGTGTTGAGCATGTTTGAGCACCTTGTAACCGGCGCGCGCTCTTGCTCAAACGCGGATATGGCCGCCTTGACATCCTTTAGCAGGTCTTCCAGGTCTCCAAGCTCGCCCTTCATACCAGAAGCGTGTTTTTTGAGAAAGTAGTTGAGCATCTTGCTGTGCGAGCCTGTGACTTCGCCAAAGCGGTGTATCATCGATTCCATTCTTTCCTTGAACTTTTTTGCGTCTCCAAGGGTCTGCACCTGCGGCAGTTCCGAAGATGCCTCGCGTCTTAGCGCGGACACCACCATCTTTTTGGTGTTTTCTATGTTGGAGCCAAACCTCTTTTCAAGCTCCTCAAGTTTCAGCTTTTCTTTTTCCATCCCATCGGCTATGGATGCAAGCGACGCAAGTGAGCGCATGGCAGATTCCCTTGCAGGCGCAAGCCGGGCAGAAAGCGACTGCACGCGGGCAGACTCGATGCTGTCAAGTAGCGACTGCACGTCCTGTATCGAGAGCATAGTGCCTGCCTGCGGCGTGTCCGGCGCAATCTGGGCCGGCTCGCTTTTTTCAGCCTCCTTCTTTTTGAATAATCCAAAAGGCACAAGAATCTTTGGCGCACAATGAGCAAAAAACTGTTGCGGATCCGGGGAAAGGCTTAATGCGCAGTTGAAGGTAACTTTCTCATGGCCGAGGGGCATGCCGCTCCAAAGCATTCTGTACTTGCTGGCGCCAAGACATGGTTTGCGCGCCATGAGCAGACTCTTTTAATAGTAAACTGCGTCAGCATTGCGCTTCTGTTTCTGCTTCACATATTTGGCTCGACAGTCCCGGTGTTTGCGCCGGCGCTTGGAAGCCTTGTCAACGTCTTTGCAATAGTGCTCGTGTCGTTCATCTTTGCAAGCGTGGTGTGGAAGGGCGTGGTGCCGGCAGTGATATGTATGCTTGGAGTCGTGCTCATGCACAACGCTATCATACTGCCGTACTATCCGCCGGCAGACCCGACGTTTCCAGACTTTATGGTCAGGAGCCAGGACTTTTCAAGGAGCTCTGCGCAGGTGTCTGCGCAGGTTGCCTCGACCATGCACTTTATCCTCGGCCTTGGCATGGTGGCCCTTGCCATCACGCTTGCGTACAGGCCCGGCTTTTTGTTCACGAGAAACCGCCCGCGGCAGGAAGAAGGCGACGATGATGACATTTGGTCAAAATACCCCATATGGTACGACAACATCAAGCTGGTAGGCGACCACAAGGAGCCGATGGCGCAGGCAAAGAGCCTGATGGAGGACAGGGACCGCTACCTGATATGGCGCTACGAATACGTGCTTGCCTACATTTACGGCACTGCCCACCTTGTCAGGCCGGACGGGCTCGTGCCCAAAAAGAACACGACGTTTGTGAGAGACGAGAAAAGCGGACTTTTGGTGGGCAAGGCCCGCCACACCGGCTACTTTTTCTAAAAGACAAAGATGCAAAATTTTTAAAGGGTCACGCACCACCCCATCCCAAGAATGATTTCCAGCATCGTCATATTCGTGCTGGCCTTTGCGGCTCTTGGCCTCCTGCTTGGCTATGCGTCCGTATTTGACGTCCAGCCGCAGCAGCACGAGCGCGCAGTCAGGGCAGACATAGGCTCAAACAATAACAACGGCACGTCAATCACGCTTGGAGAACAGGTAAACGTGCAAGTGCAGTCAGCAGGCTAGTACACGTACGTTGAGATTCGGCGCCAATGTTTTAACTGGCGGGCGCCAACCTTCTGGCATTGGATCCAAAAAGCCAGAGTGCGGCAGAGCAGTTGATATCGCAGGAAGTTGACGCCGTGGGCGCCAGTCCCGCAAGGGTAAAGGGCAACGGCTGCGCCGCGTGCCACGTCCTTTTCACGCTTGTAGACAAGATGGGCCTGAGCGAAACCGATGCGGCAGATCTTTTGTCGCAGGTCCTGACTGACAGGCCGGCGTTAAACGACCGGTTTATCGAAATGGTGGAGAACATACACATGAAGCAGAGGATGGCAGGAGTTGCGTTTGCGATAAAGACAAGGGAGGCAAAGGACCGCTACATAGACTCGCAGTTTAAGAACTCGCTGGACGAGCTTTTGGGCGATGCTGCAAATTTCGGCGCAGAACTGGCCATGCGCAAGCTGGTCATGACCCATATCTCACTCCAGATCGCCCAGAACCTCGGAATAGACTACCACGCCGCGACAGAAGAACTGTACTACTATATGCGAAAGCGCGACGAAGAAACGCATAGTCAATTGATGCAGCTTGTCAGGTCCATGATAGAAAGGGGCGCAAGGAAATGAAGGAAAAGGGGCAGGCATTTGATCTTGACGACCTCTTGACAAAAATAGACAAGGACAGCTACTGGGTTGATTTCATAAAAATAAGGCACCTTGAGGCAGGCGTGCTCCGGCTGTACCCTAACGAGGAAGACACCCAGACTCCTCACGACGCGGACGAATTGTATTTCGTAGTTGAGGGAAGCGGGTTTATCAGCATGGGCAAGGAGAGCAAGGCGGTGAAAAAAGGCTCGGTGCTGTTCGTGCCGGCAGGCATGCCGCACCACTTTTACGGCAACAGGAACACGCTAGTGGTGCTGTACATGTTTGCAGAATAATAACAGCAAAAGACTCTATTCGGCGTGTGCGCGCATACGTTTTCAGTGGTTCAGAAAAAAACGACAGGAATGAAACTGCGCATATATATCAAGAGGCAACTTTGCCCTTGGCAAGAAATATTTCATGGTTTCCTACCGTCAGGTCTTCCCACACTACAAAGACATCATTTCCAGATATTGATATTGAGGGACATTCTGAAATCCCAGAGTTTTTGCTCAGATTGAAAGGTTGTTGTTGCGCAGATGTGCGATTCCCGCCAAGATTTGAAACAAACATGATCTCTTCGTTGTCAGGCGACAGCGGGACTTGGGCAGCCACATGCAGAGAATAAGCCGCGGTCTCGCTTGTGCCGTTGCCAGTGTTGTTATCATTATCGCCTGATCCTAGCCTCCCATTCATTACCGCAAGCTCGACATTGGAAGGGCTCTTCAGAGACTTGACGCTTGAAGGGCCGGCAAAGGTGCCTCCACCGTCGCTGCTTTGGACGTAAAAGAGGTTCTTTGCAGCCATGGCATCGAGACCTCCCCATATTATGTAGACATCATTATCTCCGTACGCCGCGATCTGGGCTTCGCCCACTACCTCATTCCCACTGCTCAACTTGGCAGCTGAAGAAAAGGCACTCCCGCTGTCTGCGCTCCTTGCAAAGTAGAGTCCTCGTCGCGGATTGTTCTCGCTTTCCATAGCGCTCCACGCAACATACACGTTATCTCCGTACGCCGCGACCTTTGGAAATGCTCTTGAATCGATGCCGCTACTATTGCTGCTGTCCCGTGCAACGGTGACAGGGTCTGCAAACGTGTTTCCATTGTCGCTGCTTGCTCTGAATATTATGACGTTGCCGCCATCATCAGGAGCCTGCTCTTGCCATACTAGGTAGACATTGCTGCCAAAGACTGCCATTTCCTGATTATAGGATGAAACATTTCCAGAGTTGCTTAACACCCGGGGTTCGTCAAAAGTTTTTCCGGCATCACTGCTTTTTGCAAAGAATACTTGTTTTTTCCCAAAGGTATTATCGGTCCAAACGGCAAATACGTTGCTGCCAGACGCGGCAAGCTGAGGATGTTCTGAAAATCCTGCGTTTCTGCTCAGGTTTAATGTCTTGTTGTTAAAAGTCTCCCCGTTGTCTTGGCTTGACTTGAAAAATACATCATAGTTGCTGCCGGCGGCAAGATCCTGGATCGATTCTTGCCATACTACATAGACGCTGTCATTGACGGATGCTACTTGACCATAAACCGAATCGTTGGGATTGTTGGTAAGGTTGATTGCGTCCCTAAATTTCACGCTACTTGTGTTGTTGCTTGTAACAACAGCCGGCTGCCGATTGTTATTACTACCGCCGTGGTCACTACTACCAGTCTGTGGCTCGCTGCCATCATAAGATAATGATGGCAGATTGGCATTTTTGTTCGATAAAGCAAAGGAACCAGAAGAAAAGACGAGCGTTAGGCCCGCAGCGGCAACTATTGCTGCTGCTACTATTATTGTCGTCGCTAGCAATGCAGCACGTCTCATATGGCTTGAATAGCATTTTCTAATATATTATGATGGAGTTGATAGCAGGCGCAAAGAAGCCGGGTAAACCAGAGCCAAAGCAGGACCCGGAATAGGTATAAATCAGCCCTTCTCCGAATGAAAGGAGAACAAGAACATGCCGATTGCCGACGCTACAAAGAAACAGATTGCTCAGCAGCGCAGGCTATACTTCAAGATATGCTTCCACTGCGGTGGCAAAAACCCGATATCTGCGACAAGGTGCAGAAAGTGCCACAACGACCAGATGCGCCTGAAGAACAGGACGCTGGGTGCCAAGAAGTAAAAAGGGCACAAACAGAATACCTCCCCCTCTTTTCACATTTACGTTTTGAGGACTTGCAGACACCATACTGAAAAATCACGAGAAAAGAATTGATGTGCTGTTTCTAGCCGCATACGTATGCGTGCAGAATGCACAGGCATGTCAAAATAATCTCCCCTCTCTGCAAATTTGCTCAGTCGAGAACAACGCAGTTGGCGGTAATTTGCATGTGAGTCTCTGGTTATGGCCACAAAGTCATTATTATCGCCTCATTGCGTATCTACCATCAGGCATGGCCTCAATCGTGCCTGAGCAAGTAGTCAACAACATGTACCCCACTCCCCGCCCGGTGGCATATTATGGCTGTGTCATGCATGGGCGGGGCAGTTTAACAATAAAGACCGCGACTCTTGATTATTAGTATGACTCTAATAGAAATGTATGATTGCTCTTTTGTTAGGGGCTTTTTATACAAAAGAGAGGTATATACTCCATTGAAGCGCTCCGCTAACCGAAGCCGAGTCGAAATTGCTTACGACATTCTAAAGTTGTGCCTCACACCGCAGAAAAAGACGCAGATAATGTACCGGGCAAACCTAAGTTACGAACAGGCCAACTACTACCTGGCTGTTTTTGTTACTAAAGGGCTGCTAGAACAAAACATGCGCCAAGGTGTTAATGATCAAGGGTACAGACAATATTTGATTACAACGCAGAAGGGACGCGATGTGCTGCAGGGTTTGGCCAATGCAATCGAACTTTTAGATTCAATCTTTGCAACTACTACTACCAAGATCCAAGCAAGCGCCTAGTAATCAATCTCTAGAAAACCTTGCTGTTCACTTGTTCATTTTTATGATAATATAGCAGACGCCTTTTGGCAAGTTGAGCATATTTTTCCAAACGTGTTTTGCGTACTGGTGTCAGAGCTTGAAGTGTAACTGTTTGCCGCTCAAAGATTTATTTTGCATCATTGACAAAACTTGAATACGTCGTTTGCCTAACTACTGAATATGGTTAGTACTACAGCCGCAATCGTGGCAGGCCTCGTAGCTGGCGTTGCATTAATTGTCGCATTTTCTGTTCTTGATGCTAACCCCTCTTTTCAAAACAAATACGCCAAAAACAACAAGACTGTCGAAGTAACAATACCGGAGGCTCGTCAGACCAACGCGCAGAGCACAATAATTTTGAACCATCGTTAATTACGGTTGTAATCGGCGACAATAACACGGTGCGGTGGGTCAACAAAGACACCGCGGCAGTCGCAATAAGGTCAAACGATGTACTAGACTCTAGCTTTTACAACGTAACGCATGGCAAGAATTTCTTGATGCCAAATGGGACCCTTACGTTTACCTTTAGCACGCCGGGCAAATTTGATTATCATGCAGAGCCCAGACCTTGGTTCCACGGTACAATAATGGTCTTGCCCCAACGCTGACTGGCGTTTGGCGGCCAACTAACCCCTCCTCAATTCTTTGAAAATATTGTCAACTAGCAAATTTCCCTGTTGGACTTTGAACGGGATAGAGCAAACCTATGAAAAACGCATACGAAAAGCATAAGAATTCAGAATCTGTGAAATATTTGCGCAAGCACTTGAGCAGGGTCAAGGTTTTATCACAGCCCGTTCGCGGCGACGTTCTTAGAAAAGCTCTTGACGACCTTGATCTATGGGGCGAACAATTCGGCATAATAATTACCAAGTTGCTTCAAGCAAACGGCCTGGTCTTTGATGCCCACCACTACTATTCGCTTCACGATATCGAAAAACAATTGCGACGGTTCTTGGGCAAAGAAAACTCGCGCCAAATTAGCGCAGTAATCAAGATTGGCATACAAGTGCAATATTTTTCATATTAAAAGCACTTGTAATACCGTATAGGTTGATTGACAAAGTTACAGAATCAAAATTTAGCCCGCCGGCGCTACGCGGTCGGCCGTATCGAAACCGAGCAAGGTCGTATGCAAATCAGAGAAAAACCGTATACAGAAAATTATGCGCCATTTTCTCGGCGGTCTTTTGGCGCATAAGCGAAATCAAGTGGATGGTTATAGTTTACCACTCTACTTCACACTCAGAAAGCAGGATCCTATTATTAAAAATTCGTATGTGTTTACGTCCAAATTGAAAAATACAGGATTTTTGAAAATCTAATTGAGATTTATAAATATCTTGACGTTAGAACGTGGATTATTTGTGGTAATTGGAATATGGAAGGGAGGACCTAAACACACATAAAAATTCTATCTTTTCCAGAAATTATTTCACCCTCTAGTCAAGAGAGCACTAGCAGGCTACTATTGGATCAGGTCGGGCACGACATTCCCATTGTCAAGCTATAGACAGCGAAAGGATAGCTTGGATAGTGAAGATGAAAGAACAGGGAGCAAAGAATGCGGAAATTGCGTCGGTACAGAAGGTGTCTGTCAGGCGTGTGCAGCAGCTCTACTCCAGGTACAGGAAGAATGGCGAGTTACCCGTACTTGGTAGAGCCGGAAGGCCCACAAAACCCATAACAGAAGACGAGGTACGCCTTGTAAGAGAGGCATACTCGCAGTACAGGGCCAACGCATGGTACCTTTCAAAATACATCTACAAAACCTATAACGTCAGGATAAACCATAACCGTATCCACAGGATAATGGTCAGCGAGGGCATGTCTTCTGAAGAGGCCAGAAAGAAGCAGAGGAGGAAGTGGATAAGGTACGAGCGGGAACACTCCAACTCCTTGTGGCACACAGACTGGCATGAGATCAAGGACCCGAGGTGGAAGGGAAAGCAGCTTATCGTCTATGAAGACGACGCGTCGCGGTTTGTTACAGGGTACGGCGTGTTTGACAACGTGTCTTCACAGCATTCTGTAGACGTGCTTGATGCTGCCATCAAAAAGTACGGCAGGCCGGCTTCCGTAATATCTGACAACGGCTCTCCTTTTACAACAAACGTCGAACCACTTGACAGCGACAAACCGGCGTCCTTTGAGCACTACCTGATGAAGAACAACAAGATAAGACACATACGGGCCAGGGTCCGGCACCCGCAGTCAAACGGCAAGCTGGAAAAGTTCTTTGACATATTCGAGAGGAAGCTGAAGTTCTTCAACTCCATAGAGGAATTCATGGAATGGTACAACAACGTCAGGCCGCATGGCGCACTGAACCTCGATGAGATGGAGACACCGCTAAAGGCATATTATGCGAGGATGGCTCCAAGGGACGTGTTGGTAGACCCAGAGCTGCTGTGGAGGGACGGACCGTGGTAGAGGGGCGAAATCATTTCTGAAAAAAACAAAATATTTCTAGGAGTTACGCAGTTAAATAAAACTGGTCACCGAGCCTTTACTTGTCTGCCCAGATTCTTTGACAACCTTGCTCATGTCGTGTTGATGGGATAAAGGACAACCGACGTGGTGTTGTGAATGCCCTGAAATACCAAGGCTACACACCACGTCCCCGTGACTTCAGGCTCCGAGCATACAGGATTCGTCTGTTGAATGTTGGTAGCGTAAGCTGTGTACGAAATACATTGCAAGTGCGTAACTCCTATTATAGTGATCCGCGTTCAACAAATACTGTCATGGCAATACTGAATACCAGAGATGCCCTATTGCTAACCCCTATTAAACCGCTGCGAGCTTCAGTAAAACTTTGTATATTGTGGACGGGGTAGGTATTTTCTGTTCTCAGTAATTCTCAGAAATTAAGTAAAATGAAACCATATACTTAAAGGATAAACCAACCACAGTTTTCCAATGCAGTGTTATGCCAAATGTTACTATGATTGGCGAAGTGACGATGCATATCTGACAGACACATTTGTAATGAGAAACTTCTATGTACCAACTAGTCAGGCGATATAGTTTTGAAAATATCAAATTTACCTAAATTCGAGAGGGATAAAGATGGATTCTTCACGTGTCCCAATTGCAGCGCGCCGTCTCTAAATCTGAGGGATGCAGCGGCACATTTCATTGTGATGCATAATCGCGAGCAGCCTAAACGCTAGCTAAACTACGGGGTTGTTGCCTAATTCGATATCGCATACTGTCCCACCTTGATTCCAAGCTTGTTTGCACATTGCATCCGGTTTAGCACTTCCATGTTCCACCCGATGGCCTTGATTATCCCGAACCTCTTCTGGTTGTTCTTTAACCGGAACCTGCAATAAAGCTGATGATGCTCGGTTTCTTCGGCGCCGAATATTCCCTCTATCAACCCCCTGTAGTGGTACACTGACACATTGAACAACTTGGAAGCCTTTCTCCGGTACTTCATGCGTTCCCCTTTGTTTCTGGCGTTTATCTTCTGCTTGATGTTTGGAAGCATGTCCATGCCAAACACAGATTTGCAGTTATCCTCCGCGTCATAGCCTCTGTCAGCGTTGAATATCGAGCCTGCAAGGTCTACTCCGTACTTTTTCAGCTTGTTCAGCATCGTCCGAAGTACCGGTGAATCATGCGTCTTCTTGCTGGTTGTCCTTACAGTCAGTATTACCAGGTGGTCAAGTACGGCTGTTACGTGCCACTTCAGGTACCGCTTTACCCTCACCACCTCAAACTTCCTCTTTTTCCTGACAGGCCGGACCTCTTTCTCGTACCTGTCTGTCTCCACGCCGGTACTGTCTGAGCCCAGAATCCCTTTCTTCCAGCCGGATTCTTTCAGACACAGGTAAGCAGACCTTACCAGAATATCGTCAAGATACTTGATGGGTATCTTTTTGAATGTACGGGCTATCCATGTATGGTCAGGGTAGGGCTCATTATTCTTCCAGGGCAGGTTGAGCGATGGTACCATGTTCTGCATGTCCCGGTACGTCGAACCGAATACGACCATCAGGATGCAAATGCAGACGAGCTTCTCCCAAGAATGTACAGGCTTTTTGCCCTTCCCGCTCTTTTTCTTCTCTGGACGGAGAGGAGGATTTTCCATTACCAGAGAGGCTATATTCTTGACAAGCATATCGCGTTCCAAGGTATGCGCCAGATGGTAGTACTGCCAGTACCCGTCCTTCCTCTTGTGCTTGCACGCCATGAGGGGTGCATACCCCTCCAAAGCTAAAGCTGGTCCAGTGAAAAGCCGTTTACTGGCTGTTAAAATGAATTAGGCAACAACCCCCTAAACTACCAAAAACTCATACCGAGTCCACGCGGAAGCTACTACCAGTAAGAAGCTCCTTGTGGAATTCAAAATCGTTATCTTGTAGTCTGCGAAGAAATCGAGACAAATGATTATATTCGATAAGGTATTGGCAATCTAGTTTTGGACTTTTCTTGCTAGATGAAACTCCAATTGAAATGTCTGCCTTTCTAAAAGCAGGATTGTCATTCTCAGAATCACCAAGATACAATATAGGCCCTTTACTATAATCATCCATCTCAGCTATTATCCGATCAAATCCAAATCCCTTGTCGCATTGTGCAGCGTGAACGTCAAGGAAAGGATAAGAATCATACGTTTGCAAGAACGGGCTGGATGAACAATCTCTGGGCATAGTCGATACTTTCTCCTTTACATATTGCGTGATTATCCAATAATTCCTCCTGTATTCCTTGTGATTCCTCCAATCAAAAGTTATGCTGGCTAACAGCCCATCATATGTAAATCGTCGAACGGTCTCGATGCCGGGAAATTTTATTCCTACATCACGTGCTAGCTGGTTCAACGCATAGCCACGTCTATGCAAGATATCTCTTTCGAGTAGCAAGTGACGCGTCTTGACTTTGCATCCTTTTTTGGTCTTTGTTCTATCAAAGACAATCGTTTCGATTCCTAGAATGCATGAAACTATATTAGCAAATGGCACTCTGCCACCAAGAGACTCATAGTCGTTTCTTGACAGGATACAAACGGGAATATGATCGGCTATTTCTGACAGGATAATCTCTAGTTCTTTTGGTATTGCATCCTTACTTTTAGAGTTGCTGGCTGGATACAATGTACCATTATAATCAGAGATTATCGCACAGACTCGTTTAGTCATATTGTTTCAGCTCCTTTGCCAATTAGACTAGATGCTACGATCAAATTTCAGCAACTCTGACACCTCTGAGCCTCAAATAATTGAGGTTGTTTCGGATAGTTACCTCTGTTACTCCTGCCACTTCTGCAATACTTTTCAGGGTCGCACCTTCTTTGTTTCTTAGGCAACACATGTAAAGAACTGTTGCTGCAATCCCCGTAGGATTCTTTCCTGCCGATGCCCCTTTTTCGACAACAGAGTCCATAGTGGTCAACGCCATTCGTTTGGTTTTCTCGCTGACTCTTGCTTTATTTGCAATCGTTCCAATCCACCTCTTCGGATCGGCCAGAGGTACTTTGATGTCAAGCTCGCGGACAAGTGCCCTATAACTTCTCGAAATCTCTTTCCTCTTGACGTAGGTGATTTCGGATATGTCTTTGAGAGTTCTTGAAACTCCCGCTTCTCTGCATGCAATGTACGCAGCCGCAACTAGGACAGAAGATGTCGATCTCCCCTTCATCAGTTGCTTTTCTAGAGCTTTTCTGTAGATATATGCTGTCTTTTCAACAATTGAATCTGATAGACCAAGTTTGGCCTTTAATCCGCTAAGCCCGTCAAAAGCCATAACACGGCTCGGGTTAGTTTTTGTTCTAAAATCCCACCTTCTAAGCCTCTGCATTGTTGCATGCGTGGATGCATCCAACCTGCGTCCGCTAGAATCCCTGTTGGCCCTGCTTATCATTGTGGCCAGTCCCATATCGTGTTGGGTAAGAGATATTGGAGATCCTGTTCCCGCACCGTTATTCTTTTCAGCATCAAAAGAGTACCATTTTGGACGGCTGTCCAGTGTCTTATCGGATAATACGCGTCCACAGCTACTGCACACTACCTCCCCCAATTCAGGGTCAGTAACAGGAACACCGTTGTTGCACACCGAACACAGCATTGACACTCGCATTACCATGAACCAGTCACCTTTTGAGGATTAATCGAAAAATCTCTAGAATGATCCACCCTTGTTCCCTCTGTTGATTGATGAAACGTATCTCATAGTTCTTTCTAACATTTCGAGTCGCTGGTCAAGAGACTGTCTTAGAACAATTACTTCATGAGTAAGCTCATGTATTTCCGCGGCTACCTCCTCGTTGAATGAAGCATTACACCTGCTGCATCGAGTAGTCTTTGAATCATCACTTCGTAAAAGTACCATCTTCAATTAGGATTTTCAGGCTGAACAATAAAAGCTTGTTATGTAGATTCCAGAAATTTCGATAATTAGTAATTTGAGCAAAGGCAGGCACATGAAGCTCTTTTATGTAATTCTAACAACTCTGAGAATTTAGAATTTTCCTAACCGTACGTTTAACTAGCCAAGGGTCAATTGCAAGCTGCCAACTCGGCAAGGTGAAAATGAGTGTCAAGTCAGGATTCCTCGCAAACCACGGTCACGCCACCCCAGAATACGACATCCAGTCCAGCTCCCGCAAAGGCAAAGAAGAGAAAGACTGGATCTCCTGCTGCCAGCCAATCGCAACCGGCTCCGAATTAGGGAGCCCTTCTCTTTTTATGGTGCACGCCAAGCCGTATGATTGTGGCCTACATAATCCTGCTATGTGTTTGGAGAGGTATAATACGTGCTATCTGATCTGTGGTCCCGCCACTGAGAGTCTCTTCGCAACATCTCCGAACTTTTCAAAGTTCTTTATGAACATAGACGCGAGTTTCTTAGCCTGCTTTTCATATTCAAGCTTTTCTTTCCACATCCTTTTCTGATCCAGAACTTCTGGAGGTACACCGGGGCACGACAACGGTACATCAAGATTGAAAATCTCATCTTTCTGCCCTTGAATACTATCAAGCGTTCCATCTAGGGCCGCTGTCACCATCGCCCTAGTGTATTTCAATTCTATTCTCTTGCCTATCCCGTACGGGCCACCGATCCATCCAGTATTAACCAAGTAAACTCGGGACCCGTGCTTCTTGATTTTCTCACCAAGAAGACGTGCGTACACTAGTGGATGACGGGGCATAAAAGGCGCGCCAAAGCATTCCGAAAATGTCTCCTTTGGCTCCGTTATTCCTCTCTCTGTTCCGGCCAGTTTGCTTGTATATCCTGACAAAAAGTGGTACATGGCACCTTCTATCGAGAGTTTGGATATAGGCGGCATTACTCCAAAAGCATCTGCGGTGAGAAATATGATAACGTCTGGATGACCGCCTATGCTCGGTTTTACGGAGCCGGGTATATGATCGAGCGGATAGGCTACCCGTGTATTTTCAGTGAGCCTTGCATCGGAGTAATCCGGCTCGCGGGTGTCATCTTTTATGACAACGTTCTCCATGATCGAGCCAAACTTGATCGCATTCCATATCTGGGGTTCGTTTTCTTCTTTGAGGTTGATGCACTTCGCATAACACCCTCCTTCAAAATTGAATACGCCTGTTTCGGACCAGCCATGCTCGTCATCGCCTATTAGACTCCTCCCTGGATCCGCAGAAAGTGTGGTCTTGCCAGTACCTGATAGCCCGAAGAAAAGTGCTACTTGGCCGGAATTATCGACATTGGCCGCACAATGCATCGGGAGAACGCCTTCTTCGGGCAGAAAATAGTTCATAGCGGAGAACATGGCTTTTTTTATTTCTCCAGCGTATGAAGTGGATCCAATTAACACTATGTGTCTGCTTAAATTCAAGACAATAAAAGTCTCGGATCTCGTGCCATCCACAAGAGGCATCGCCTTAAAATCGTTCATCGACAATAGGAGAAAATCTGGCTTGAAGGATTCCAATTCCTCTTTTGAGGGTTTGATAAAAAGCTGACTTGCGAAGAGGCACTGCCAAGCCCGGTCTGTTATGACGCGTACACCAAGCCTCCCGTTTTCGGGGTTGGCCCCAACAAACCCATCGAATACAAAGAGATCCTTATGCGACATGTAGGATCCCATCCCAAAGAATATTTGTTCGAATTTGTCTGGCGAGATGGGGCGATTAATATGGTTCCAGTTTACAGTATCACGCGTGACGTCATCAAGAACTATGTATCTGTCTTCAGGCGATCGCCCTGTGAATCTTCCCGTTTCGACGCAGAAGGCGCCATTGGAAGCAAACCTCCCCTCTTTCAGGCGCAGCGCATGCTCAAGAAGACACGGTACTGAAAGGTTCATGTAAGTGCGGTCAGTTGAGGGAATTCGAAAATCAGATTCTGGTGCATTGACATCCTGCTGATCCCTATTCGGCACATAGAACGCGAATCGCCGACTATATTTAATCGTCCCCCGAGCTATTCTACATAATTGTAAAATTCCAAGAATTATTAGAAATTCACACCTTCCGTCGCAAAGGGTAGGTTAAGTGCATCAAGCAGCCTCTGGGCGCCGTCCTACGCGTATTTTCAACCGCTACAAAGATGGTGCAGGAAGTGCCTATTCAGGAACGTTAGTGCGGAGATATGATTTCAATCCCGGAAAGGCTCTTGGAATTTTCTAACGCCTTGACATACTCGCCCTCGGTAAACACGCCTTGCTGCAGATATAGACTTTTGAATTTCCTCCCGTCATCTGCAAATATGCCTACCAGAACCCCCTTTTCCAACCTTTCAGCTACCTTGATCATCGACGACATGACGGAGCCTGATGAAGGGCCTACCAAGAGTTTTTCTTTTCTCGAAAGCATTTCCACTGTATCAAAAGATTCCTTGTTGGTGGCGGTAATCCATTCGTCAACAACTCCAACGCGGCGCTTGAAAAGATCTGGCATTGCCGACTCTTCAAAATTCCTAAGACCCTGTAGCAGATGATTCTTCTGTGCCTGCACGGCGATTATTTTGACATCCTTATTTTGCTCTTTTAGATAGGTCGCAGTTCCAGTAATCGTTCCGCCAGTACCGCATCCCGCGATGAAGTGGGTGACTTTGCCGCGAGTCTGATTCCATATCTCCGGACCAGTACTTTCATAATGAGCAAGAAAGTTGGCTTCGTTCTCGTATTGATTTGGCATGTAGTAAATATCTGGCCGGGGTTTTGCAATCGCTTTTGCAAGGGCAATGCTTTGATCGGTACCTGCTCCAACACGCGGACAAAGGTCATCCGATGTCTCGTGTAACGTGGCCCCAAGTTTTCGAAGTATCGCTTTTGTTTCCTCGCTTGCCTTCTCGGGCACGACCAGCTCGACTTTATATCCAAGTACGCGGGCTATTCCTGCCAAGGCGATACCTGTATTTCCGGAAGTGGGTTCAATAATTGCGCTTTTGGCTTTCTTCAGGATACCTCTTTTCTCAGCATCTTTTATCATCCAGTACGCTGCCCTGTCTTTGACCGAACCGAACGGATTGCAAAATTCTAATTTTGCATAGAATTTGATACTATTGGTGGAAAAAGAAGACAATTCTGCCAGGGGCGTGTTACCAATTTTATGGTCTATGTTGGAATCTGTGGTTGTCATTCCCTATTGTTCCCACCTATTGTTCGTCGCTTGCATATCCTTTATCAATCAGAAATTTCTTGAACTCATCAGATTCTGTTATCATGAGATCAACTGATCGAAGAAGCGTCGCATAAAAGAATTCCATAGCTTCATGGCTTCTCTGGCAGTTTGGGCAGATGTTGGTCTGTTTGGTTGGCAAGAATCGCTGGAGCTCTTTTTTTGTACTGAAATGGTCGTATGTCTCTCGGAGAGCCTTCATTACAGGCTGCCGAATTTCTTCTGTTATCCTTTCATGCAAGCCGCTGACCTTCAGAGCCGCATCAAACTCTTCATCAATTCCATACTTGCCCCACGTACTTCTTTCGCATACAAAGCGTTTCCTTCTCTCCCCCTTGCCTTTCTTTTCCCTTGGATATAGGAAGATGAACTGCAATCGGTAAAGCTCTTTGAGTGTAGAATATACCACACTAGCAGGGATCTTTTCCTTTTGTGTGATCTCTTCTGCAGTGATGCCCTTGGCCCCTGCTTGTCTAATGTAGTTCATAATGCGCCAAGTAGTTTCCTTTGAGAGGATGTCTGCTTCAAGGTACGATGTGACTGGAAAATGTGTAAGGTAAGTCTTAATATTCTTCATCTTTGCAGTTTGCAATGAGATTCGTTGCTATTTACGTAGTTTTAAGTTTTACGAAAATCCGCAAACACGGCAATTCCATATTCCAGCATAATTTGTCCAATTATGCTTAAAAGCCGATCATACAGAAGTCGCTGCTGCGATTCGGGAGCGCCGACATCTATATTGTTTCGACGCCTTTAGTAGTATTTGCGTGATGCAATTTACAAATATTAAAAATTTGAAATTCCTAATTTACGAGAGTCACATAACACTTAAATTAGTACTTCCACCGCCCCGAATCATCAGAGCCATCTTATGACAGGGCAACGGCCGTTGATGGTCTAAGAGGATAGGAACGACAAGAAAAGTGTCAGAAACAGCATTAATCATTGATGGAGGCTACTTGATTCTCTTTCAAGCGGCCGCTCTCTCGTTTGTTTTAGGCGCGCTCTTGCCGCTTGCCTTTAGGAAAGACAAGAATGCCAGCGTCGCTTCGTTTGCGCCTGCTGCTCTGGGCTCGGTCCTGACGATTGCACTTGCAGCGTCGCTTGCAATATCGGGTGCAACACTTGAAGTGCCCCTGCCCTTTGCCGCTGCTGCGCCTGAGATAGAATTCCAGTTTTACATCGACGGCATGTCCGCGTTTTTCATGCTGATAATAGGTCTTGTGACACTTGCAGTGTCGATATACTCGATAGGCTACAGCAGCGAGTACTATGGAAAGCGCAGCATAAAGGCTCTTGGGCTTCTCTTCAACCTCTTCGTGCTTTCCATGATACTTGTCACGGCATCAGACAACGTGTTCTCATTCTTGGTTTTCTGGGAGGCCATGTCGCTTGCCTCGTTCTTTCTGGTTATCTACGAGCACGAAAACGAGAGCAACATCAAGTCGGGCATGACATATATTGTGATGACTTATCTGGGTACGGCGTTTATTCTAGGGGCGTTTCTTGCGCTGTACTTCCAGACGGGGAGCCTGTCCTTCGACTCGTTCCGGAGCTCCGAGCCGCCCATGCCCGCGTACATCAGGGACATCGTCTTTGTCCTTGCGCTTGTCGGGTTTGGCACAAAGGCAGGTCTCGTGCCTTTGCATCTCTGGCTCCCGCAGGCGCACCCTTCAGCCCCAAGCAACGTGTCTGCGCTCATGTCAGCCGTCATGATAAAGATGGCAATCTATGGCCTTGTGCGAGTCACGCTGGATTTCACGTCGCCAAGCTCGCCCGACTCTGCATGGTGGGGCATGCTCATGGTGGTCGCCGGTTCCGCGTCAGCGCTCATCGGCGTTTTATATGCCGCGATTGAAAAGGACATCAAACGCGCGCTCGCGTTTAGCAGCATAGAGAACATAGGCATAGTCATCCTCGGCCTAGGCCTCTCTGTCATTTTCCTTTCTTTCGACCTGAAGGCGCTAGCAGCGGTCGCGCTTCTTGCAAGCACGTACCATTCGCTCAACCACGCCGCCTTCAAGAGCCTGCTTTTCATGGGCGCCGGCTCTGTTCTCTTTGGCACTCACACGAAAAACATGGAAAAGCTGGGCGGGCTTGCAAAAAAGATGCCGTGGACTGCATTTTTCTTCCTCATAGGCGCCATTTCAATCTCTGCCCTGCCGCCGCTCAACGGATTTGTGAGCGAGTGGCTTACGATGCAGGCGCTGCTCTCCTCCTACCAGGTGCCAAACGTCATACTACAGATATCCATCAGCTTTGCTAGCATCGCGTTTGCGCTCACGGCGGGGATAGCGCTTGCAACATTTGTCAAGATGTTTGGCATCTCTTTTCTCTCAAGGCCCCGCTCGGAGGCAGCCGTGCATGCAAAGGAGGTCCCGAAGACCATGATTGCAGGGATGGGCGTGGCCGCGGCCATGTGCATCGCCTTTGGCATCATGCCATTCCTGGCCGCGGGCATGATTGCTTCGTCGTTTGGGTTGGATCCGCAATTTAGCGATGCCATGTCGCCCTTCAGCTCGCTATCGGTGCTTTACAGTGCCGGCGGCATAGAATCCATAAGCAGCATGTCGATGCCTGCAGTGGCAATTATGATGGGCTCAGTTGCTGCAGCAGTCGTGGGCTTTGCAGTAGTTGCAGGTTCGAGAAAGACTGCGAGGAGAATTTACAGCACGTGGGACTGCGGATTTGGCGAGCTTAATGAGCGGATGGAATACACCGCGGCTTCGCTCTCACAGCCTATCCGCACCGTGTTCCGTATCCTCTACAAACCGCGCATGGCAGTAACCAAGGAAAATTACTCTGACTCTAACCCGTACATCAAAAAATCCATGCGCGTCGAGTCTGAAACCAAGGACGTATTCGAGGACCGGCTTTATTCGCCCGTGGTCGGCGCGACTATAGCTTTTTTTGACAAGATACGTATGATACAGACGGGCAAGGTCAACGCGTACCTTCTTTACGTCATGGTAACGCTTGCACTGTTGCTGCTTCTGGCGAGGTTGATATCCTGATGGCTGAGGCCCTGACGATAGCAGTAGGAATAGCACAGACAAGTGCAATAGTTGCCCTTGCCCCGCTCCTGACAGGCGTCATGAGAAAGGTAAAGGCAAGGACGCAAAAGAGGGTGGGGGCAAGCGTCCTCCAGCCGTACTACGACCTTGCAAAGCTGATGAAAAAGGACGAAGTCGTCTCGGACCAGAGCTCCTGGGTATTCCGCTCTGCTCCGTGGGTCGTGATGGTAGCAATGATTACGGCCGCGCTATTCGTGCCTGCATTCTTGCCGTTCAGCCCATTTGGCACTGTCGGAGACATACTGGTGGTGTTGGGGCTGTTCGGCCTCGCGCGCTTTTTCACGATGCTTGTAGGACTTGACGTCGCAAGCACGTTCGGCGGCCTCGGAGCAAGCAGAGAGATGATGATATCTTCACTGACCGAGCCAGCGCTATTTCTGACGATATTTGTCGTGTCGCTCTCGCTCGGCGGGACGAACCTCTCAAGCCTGGTTGGGGCAGCGGCGCAATACGCCGGCTTTGCAGAAGCCCCGAGCATGCTATTTGCCCTGATAGCCTTTTTCATTGTTCTGCTGGCCGAGACGGGAAGGCTGCCGTTCGACAACCCTGCGACGCACCTTGAGCTCACGATGGTTCATGAGGCTATGGTGCTAGAATACTCGGGAAAGAGCCTTGCGATGGTCCAGTGGTCGCAGTCGATAAAGCAACTGCTCCTATTTGCCCTTCTGGTAAACCTGTTTATTCCCGCCGGCATCCCTGCGAGCCTGGACTCGGGCTGGTCGGTCGCCGCGGGCGCCGCCGGATTTGTGGCAAAGGTTGTGCTCCTTGCAATGCTCGTGGCATACGTGGAGACGCGAGCCGCCAAGTGGAGGCTCTTTCGGGTGCCGGACCTGCTCGCAATGGCTATAGCAAGCTCGATGATAGGAGTGATCTTTTTCTATTTATGATAGGAGGGAGTGGTCGTGGAAATTCCACCGATTGACATATTGACAATTTCGTCAGCAGGACTCCTCATAGCGACGTTCGGGGTAGTCGTCAGAAGGGGCTTTGCGGATTGGCTCAGCGCCTACCGCTACCAGACGGTGGTCCTGGCCGCGGTGACTGCGGTGATAGCGTACTTTACCGGCGTGTGGGAGATTTACGTGGCAGCCGCGCTGACGCTCGTAATAAAGGCGATAATAATCCCAAAGGTGCTCCTGCGAGTCACCAAGAAAATCAAAGACGAGTTCAAGATAGAGACAAACCCGTACGTGAGCCTCAGGCTGTCAGTCTTGATATCGGCTCTACTGGTCGCGCTCTCGTACGCGCTGACCCAGCAGATGTTCCCTGCGTCGAGCCTTGACAGGGTGACCATGATGTACCTGCCGGTGTCAATCTCCCTCTTTTTCATCGGCCTGTTCGTCATGGTGAGCAGGAGGATGGCGCTCAACCAGGTGGTCGGGCTTTTGATAATCGAAAACGGGCTTTTCCTGTTCACAACCGCATTAACACACGGAGTTTCGCTGATTATAGAGATAGGAATTTTCGTGGACATTCTGATAGGGATCATCATCTCTGCAATTCTCATCTTCCGGATTAGTCGGACGTTTGACACCTTGGACATAGGCAGCCTCGAGAAGCTGAGGGATGACTGAAAATGACTGAATGGGCCTTGTTGGTTGGTGCTACATCGGCGGCGTTTCCTACTGCGTCAAGCGTGTTGATATTTTCCCTGCTCCTAACGCCAGTGGCAGGAGCCCTCTTTGTTACGCTTTTCCGCAAAAAAAGGGCCGCGGAGCTGATAACGGTCGTTTCGGCGTCGTTAATACTGATACAGGCCCTAGGTCTTGTTGCAGATGTGATTGTTGAAAAAAAGATCTCTGCTTTTGGCGAGTTGTTCTTTTTCGATGCCTTTGGTGCACTGATTATGCTCCCAATTGCAGGAGTCGGTTTCGTCTCCGCGCTATATTCGATCAACTACATGGGGAGGCAATACGAACATGGCTTGGTTGATGACAAGCATATCATCAGATACTATCAGGGATTCAATGTCTTTCTGCTGACCATGTTGCTGGTGCCTGTATCTAACAACATGGGTGCAATGTGGGTAGCCATAGAGGCCACGACTCTGGTGTCTGTCTTGCTGATAATGCTCTACACAAAGGAAAGTGCCATAGAAGCGGCGTGGAAGTATCTGATAATCGCGACAGTTGGTCTGTCATTTGCGCTGTTTGGGACAGTATTTTTCTACTACGCCAACGTCACCGCGATCTCGCCCTCTGCCGAAGCAGAACCTAGCTCCGCCATGAACTGGACAGACATGGTTTCTCACTCCAAACTGCTTAATCCAGACATCGTCAAGATCGCCTTCATCTTTATCCTAGTCGGCTTTGGAACAAAAGCAGGTCTAGCTCCGATGCATACATGGCTTCCAGATGCGCACAGCGAGGCCCCGACGCCGGTCAGCGCACTGCTCTCGGGAGTGCTGCTCAATTGCTCAATTTACAGCATCATAAGATATCATATAATAACATCCGGAACGGTCGGGTCTGCGTTCTCAAACCAGTTGCTGATAATACTTGGGGTTGTATCTGTAGGTATTGCAGCGGCATCAATATACTTCCAGAAGGACATGAAACGCATGCTTGCCTATTCAAGCGTCGAACATATGGGAATAGTCTCCCTGGCTATGGGTTTTGGCGGATTTATAGGAATATACGGTGCACTACTTCACATCATAAACCATGCTATTGCCAAACCACTGATGTTCTTTGCGAGCGGAACAATAAGCCAAAAGTACGAGACAAAGACCATGTCGGGAATCAGAGGCATTATCAAGATCATGCCAATCACAGGTGTGCTTTTTCTAATCGGAGGGCTCGCCATCGTAGGCATGCCCCCGTTCAACATCTTTGTGAGCGAGTTCATGATATTGAGCTCCGGATTCGGAAGCGGTCAGTTTGTCGCAAGTTCGCTTGTCATTACATTCCTAGTAATAATATTTGCAGCCTTCATGCGACACCTCATAAAGATGGTCTTCGGCAGCCCCAAAGAATCTGGAAGAGGAATGTCTGAGGATTCGATCGCAAAGAAGGATGAAATGGGCAAGCTCGCAATAATACCGATGATAATTCTGGCGATATTTGCAGTCATACTCGGTTTCTATATCCCGTCACCTATACAGACCTTGGCGAACGATGTCATGCAGATTTTTAACCAAGGGTCTATTGCTGCAGCGTTCCCCACATCAGATTTGGTTTCGGGAGTTGAGTCAGGATAAATGTTTGATTTTGTGATCGAAGTCTTCGTAATGGATCTTTTTATGAAGAACCCGGCTGCACCCCGAGTAAATGACAGGATACAAAGAATTACAGCAAGAGGTGGAACATGGATATGATGCTGGGAGGAGATGCAACTGACCATTCCAACACAGCGAAGTACAAATCAGCGATACTCCAAAAACTAGGCAAGAAGGTAAGAGGAATTCATATTCTGAATGGCAATGAAATCCACGTCATATTATCAACCAAGGAAGAAATCCCGGAATCATGCTATTATGTGCACAAGGATCTGAAGACAAAGCTTGCAACTGTAATCTGTAGCGACGAGCGTCTGGCAGGCCGCGGCTTTATGCTCAGATACGTTTTTGCAAAAGAAAACGGAGAGGACGTGTTCATCATTTTAACTGCGAGAATAAAGGAAAACGATGACTCTGCAGGCGGGCGACATTTAACTTTCCCAAGCATAGCCCTTCACATTCCCTCGGCCGCGCTTTATGAGAGAGAGATTAAGGACATGTTTGGCATCTGGCCTGACGGCAACCCCGACACAAGACCTCTCGTGCTTCATGAACAGTGGCCGGAAGACGTCCATCCTCTAAGGAAGGATTTCGACATTAATTCAAAAATTCCTCGGATTTACAACCGCGAGTATCCGTTTACAAAGGTGGAAGGCGAAGGCGTGTGTGAAATCCCCGTCGGACCTGTGCACGCGGGCATAATCGAACCAGGACACTTCAGATTCAGCGTTCTGGGAGAGAACATCATCAACCTTGAAACACGCCTTTTCTATACACACAAGGGCACAGAAAAGCTGGCCGAAAGCATGAACCTTGACCAGGTCTTGTTGCTCAGCGAGCGAATATCCGGAGATGAAGCCGTGGCCAACTCGATGGCATACTGTCAGGCATTGGAAAGGATTGCAAGGGCAAATGTGCCAAAAAGAGCACTTCAGATAAGAACTATCTGCGCGGAGATGGAGAGGATATACAACCACCTTGGAACGCTTGCGGGCATGTCAACTGACGTGGGATTTGCCTATGGCGCGTCTAGGCTCAACATACTCAAGGAAAGGATGATGCAGCTCAACGAATACGTGTCAGGTAGTCGGCTTCTGTTTGGTGTTAACAGGATAGGTGGAGTGGGCATAGACCTGATGGACGATAAGCTGAAGCATGTCGTAAACACTACGAACCTTTTGTCGGAGGATTTTCAACGCGTGATATCGATGCTGAAGGACAAGTCGTCGGTAATGGACAGGATGCGAAACACAGGAATAATAACGAGGAGGGTGGCCGCTGATCTTGGGCTTGTGGGAGTAGCCGCAAGGTGCGCGGGCATAGACGCAGATACAAGGCGAGACCATCCTTACGCCGAATACGATTCCCTTCGTCTTGATATGCGCCATGACACGCCCCAGCATCTGATGGAATACGAGATAGAGATGCAAAAAATGAAAGGAGATGCATTGTCGCGGTTCGAAGTTAGGGTAGAAGATGTTGTAAATTCGATCAGCATTGTGAACGAAGTGATAACTAATCTACATAGTGACAATGTACTCGTTGTCGCTGATGTCGTGGACCGACTTGAACCTTACAGTCACGCGCTTGGCTATGCGGAATCACACAGAGGTCAGACAATACACTGGGTGATGATAGGGGAGGATTGCAATTCACTCTCTAGATACAAGATTAGAACAGCGTCATTTGTTAACTGGCCTGCGATAGAGCAGGCTGTGCTCAACGACATAGTCCCCGACTTTCCACTTGTAAACAAAAGCTTGGACCTTTCGTATTCGGGGAATGACCTATGATCGGAAAGATTGGCAAGCGCGCAAACAGCGGCTCTGCGGACATCGTGGGCAACAGCATCGAAACCGTTGGCGATCCGATAAAGGACATTCATGCTTTCCCGAATTACCGGGGCAGGGTTTCGCTTGCCGAAAAGGCCGGACTGCCACTTGAAAATTATGAAGCTGCAGAAGAGATCTGCGCGTCGGGGGCAATCAAGATACAGGCCTGTGGAGACAAAGAAAAGATAACTCTTGACATGGGCAAGTGCTTTTTGTGCGGAAGGTGTCAGGAAGTGGCGCCGGACCTGCTCAGGGTTGAAAGCGCGTTTGCCATCCCTGTAAGGAAAAGGGAAGAGCTGATAGAATCGCTTGACGGAATCGCGCCGGCAGAAGAATCCTTTGAAAAAATGGGCAAGGAGCTAAAGGAGAAGGTGGGCAAGATTCTTGGGAGATCGCTTGCTGTGCGGGAGGTAGACGCCGGCTCGTGCAACGGCTGCGAAGTCGAGATAACCGCGCTCAACAACCCCGTCTACGACATAGAGAGGTTCGGCATCCATTTCGTGGCGTCGCCGCGACATGCAGACGTGCTACTTGTCACCGGGCCGGCGTCAAGGAACATGGAAGTGGCGCTGAAAAGGACGTACGAGGCTACGCCGGACCCAAAGATAGTAGTCGCTGTCGGCGCGTGCGGGTGCAGTGGGGGCATATTTGGCGACACCTACGCGACTACGGGCGGAATTGACAAGATGGTGCCTGTCGACGTGTACATACCCGGCTGCCCGCCAAGGCCGGAGGCTATACTGTACGGGCTCTTGCTGGCAGTCGATAGGATTCCGGAAAAACACGGCTAGGAAAAGTACGGGCTCAGAGGGACTACTTCAAGCTTCTGTTACACAAGCTCAAGACTGAAAGTATTCGACAAGGATGCTCCGCAAGAATGCTGTACGCAATAGCAAAGCCTGCAGATTTGCCATTTCAAGTGGAATCCGCTTCTTGCCTGACATTGATTACTTGGATTACTATATTGGTGAAGAAGTTTATGCATTTTGTCGCATTGACATCGGATAAGGTGATCATGCGGCAGAAACCCTCTAGAGGACAATGACGCGGCTTCAGAAAATAGGTGATAGATTATCACTACAATTAAGATAGATGTCGTAAGGTAGGCTGAAATGGCGTGGGAGTAGCATCAGAGCGACAAGAATGAATAAAACGACGAATGACCGACGGCTAAATCTTATCATGCAACGATGCGGAGCGGAAGAAAAATGTATGATAAGGTAAAAGAAAATTGAACATGAAAATGGATAATGCGGGGAGAATTTTTTGGCACCAGCAACAACCGACCTTCTGGCGTCAAAAGTCCATGTAACATCTTTGCCATTCTTCTGCATAACTCCTGCAAGCGCTGAAAGTGCAAAACCTGTGCTTTTTGGCAGCAATGTCCTTTTTGATTCAATTCAGCATCCATAACCAAGCTTTGACAGATGGGTCTTAAGGTCGTTGGATCAGTTCTACTTCTGGTCCTACGATCATTGACAGTTATGATTCCTATGCCTGATGCAACTTGCACCACTGACCCCTAGATATGCTTGGTGCCACTTCTGGTGCCAAATAGCACATCAATTGTCCTGCAAGTTGGCACCAGTGGTGCCAGATCATACGTTTGAAGTGGTACCACTGGTACCAAAATCCCTCTTCTGGTGCCAAAAATGATACCACTGGTATCACGCAGACTGCACAAATGTGACTGGAAATGAATCGATTTGTCTAAAGATGGGTTTGGTGCTACTGCACCCCGCCTGTTCTGGTACCGGTGGTACCAACGGAGGAAGCAGGCAATGCCTGCAATCAGGTTTCGTTCGGTAGGTTTGTTGATTAATATTTTCAACATTACTAATAGCAATTAGAATTAATAAACATTCTTGTAAGTAAAAACACAAGATTCCTGCTAATAAGTAGCAAATTTCACACATGAATCATGCCAATAGGCAGCTCTAGAACAGTACGATAATTCACAAACCCGGCACAATTTTTCTGCCTTAAATTCCTACAGTGCTGTAGTATTTGGAGGTGAATGATGCAACCACAGAGGAAACCGTAAACGATGTTCCTAGCAAGCAGACAAGAGTCAGAATCAACACAGAAATAGAAGGCGAGCCGGCAAAGATACTGCTTGAGCTGAAGCAGCGGGGTCTTGTTTCAGACAACACGGACGCTGTCAACCAAGGCCTGCTTGTGCTGTACGACAGGGTGCTCAAGCGCGATATGGCTAGACTTCAGCTGCAGCGGTTGAAAGAGGTCCAGTAGGAAGGGTCTCTCCTTTTTCTTTCCCCTTGCTTCCCTCGTTGTCGCCTGCTTCAAGTTCTTCTTCAAACTTGAACACGCTGCTATTGGTTTTGATTGCCCGGTCCAAGACATCTGTTGCATCTTCTGGTTTCTCCCATACCGCGTCAAGCATCCTTCTGACATCGCGCTCGTCCCTTGCCGCCTTGCATATCTTTTGTACCGTCGCATCTTTTGGCACTCCTTTATCGCGCAGTTTTTCATTGAAATTAGCTGCTCTCAGGAGCTGGACATTCAGCCTTTCGGCGTACTGGGCCAGTGTGATTGTACTGTCGCTGTTATCTTTGCTATTGACCGTTGACACCTTTACGTGGATGTCCTCAAACGCTCCGCCGGCAAACACTCCTACAACGCCGTTCTTTACCTGCCTTTCCTCCGGAGTGTCGACGCCAAAGTCGGTGCTCCATTTCAGCACGTTGAAAAAGTCATCCAAGTCCTTTCTTCTCACTAGCCCCCACTTGCATTCCAAGACGTATGTGACAGGTCTGGCAAATACTGAGGGTGTCACGGTCCATACTCTATCTACTTCTGCGTTTTGCCTTCTGTCTCCCACACTTTTTATCAAATGAAGAGTAATACGCCTTGGGTCCATCCTGCCGGTGCCGTTGTTCCGGTGGTTCTGTGTCCGAAACTCAGCTCCTATAGTAAACTTGTCAATGAACCATTCAACGCAGGCTTCCCAGTTGTGGCCTATCCGGTTTGCTCTCCCCTTGCTTATCCTGATGTAGTTTTTCGCCATCTCCAAAGCTGCGTTTAGGACCTCTTCGTTCATGGATTCATGGTAAAAGTAGCGGTAAGCGTCAAAGAGCTTTACCTCTCTGATAGAGGGATACAGCTTCGTGGCTCTGGCAATGGCAGATTCAACTTCGTTGTCTGTTGCTCTGAGCGCATCTTTGATCTGATTTATGCTTGCGATTCTCCCAAGCTCTGTTTCGCTTACCACCAGGTTCCTTATTGCCAGCACCCGTTGTACCAGAGGGTTTGTTGACGCCTTGCTCTTTAGCGCTTCGTTTGTGCGCATGACAGCTTGCTTTAATGCATCAAGGTCGTCGCCGCCATCCTGCTGCTCAATCCATGTAATCAAATAGCCTTCCTGAAATGGTGACTGCGAGTCATGGGTCTGATATCCCCTCACATACAGCAGCCCTTTCCTTTCGTACCTTCTGGCAGTGGTCATGATGTCCGGCATTGTTACCCCTTTTTCTTTCAGTGCATTGAAAATCTCGGTTGAATAGAATGCCCTGTCTGAATTCTCCTTGAGGAAATTCAAGACGAGCTGAGCCTTGCTTTTGCTGCCCCTGTTGCCACGCTTGTCCGAGTATTCGGAGCTGAATTGAACAAATCTGTGGCCGTCTATGACGAAAGGCGTATCTTCTGTGCGTGCCCTTTCTCCTTCCACTTCCCCTTGCCCTCTTTGACCGTTGATAACATACAAGTGAAACATTCTCGTATTGCTCCTGAATCCAGCTCGACCTTTGAACTGCTTGTTGTATTCAAACAGTGGTTTGTCTGTCCTTAAAATGAGGCGCTTCCTCCACATGTTTGACAGCAGATGGAATGTTGTCTTTTCGTCAATGCCTGTAGTGGTAACGACGTCTCTGGCTGATTTTGGCCTGCCGTCTGCCAAAGCTGTCAGTACGGCTTTTACACAATAGTCTTTGCCATGTACAGCCATCACATACTACACTCTCCTGCACATTTAAGGCGAGAAATGGAGTTCGAACGTCTGCATGTATTGTACAGTGCCGCAAAAAACTGGTCTAGGTTATTCTTGCCTATTTGCCAAAACAGAGCAGGAATATTGCTCCTTTGGACAAAGTAAGATGGTGGATGGGGAGAGATTCGAACTCTCGACCACCTGTGTGTGAGACAGGTATCCTAACCAGGCTAGACCACCCATCCACCGTATGCGCGTGTGTTTTTGCTTTCGATTGACCGATAATATATGTCCAGCTACGTTCCTTCCGAAAACCCGTCGAGGTACACTTTCTGCTCTGGTGTGAGCGTGTCAATATCGACGCCCATCGACTGCAGTTTTGCAAGTGCGATTTCCTGGTCCTGCTGCTTGTCGATGTTGTAGACGATTGGCTTCATCGTCCCCTTTGACTGCGCCAGCCTGAGCACCGACAGGAACTGGTTTGCAAAGCTCATGTCCATGACTTCGGACGGATGCCCTTCTGCCGCTGCCAGGTTGACGAGCCTGCCCTCGCCTATCAGATAGACGCGGCTTCCGTTCTTGAGGCTGTACTGCATAGTGTGCTGGTTGATCTCTTTTGTCCCTGTAGACTGTTTTTCAAGGTCTGGAATAGAGATCTCGACGTTAAAGTGGCCGGCGTTGGCAAGTATCGCGCCATCTTTCATCTTGGAAATGTCGTCTGAAACAATGACGTCTTTGCAGCCCGTAGTCGTGATAAACACGTCGCCAACTTCGGCGGCCTTGTTCATCGGCGCCACTGAAAAGCCATCGAGTTTTGCCTTGAGCGCGGCAATCGGGTCGACCTCGGTCACGATCACGTTTGCTCCAAGGCCGGACGCCCGCTTTGCCACTCCCTTGCCCACATGGCCATACCCTGCAACGACTACGTTCTTGCCAGACAGGAGCACGTTTGTGGCTCTTATGATGCCGTCCAGCGCGGACTGCCCTGTGCCGTAGATGTTGTCAAAGTCGTGCTTGGTTTCAGCATCGTTTACCGCGATTACGGGATACAAGAGCCTGCCAGACTTTTGCAGGGCGCGCAGGCGCACCACTCCGGTCGTAGTTTCTTCGGTGCCGCCGTACAGCGGGCCGGCAAGACCGCCGTTTCTCCCTTGTTCAAGTGCCTTGTGCATTTCTACCGTCAGGTCCGCGCCGTCGTCGATTGTTATGTGCGGGTTTAGCCTCATCGAGGCGTGGATGTCGTCATAGTATTCCTTTGTGGAAACGCCCCTGCTTGCAAAAACGGAAACGCCGTCGTGCTTGACCAGAGATGCGGCGACATCATCCTGCGTCGAAAGCGGGTTGCACCCGCACCAGGATAGCTCTGCGCCGGCGGCTTTTAACGTCCTTACCAGCACGCCAGTCTCTTTTGTCACGTGGAGGCAGCCTGCCACCCTTATGCCCTTTAGCGGCTTGGTCTCGCTGTATTTCTTTCTTAGTGCAACAAGAACAGGCATGTGCGCCTCTGCCCAGTCGATGCGCCTCTTGCCTTCTTCGGCAAGCGCAAGGTCTTTAACGCGGTATTCCATGAAAACTGCAAAGGCCGGTGCCATATATTACGTGTTCGCTAAAGCAGCCCTCGCCGGAGCATTATTGCCATGACGTGCTCGTCCGTGACTGGCGCAAAGTCCTCGTAAAACTCGCCCACCGCACCAAAATCAGGAGGCGCGGCAAGCACAACCACCGAGTCTGCCTCGTGCCTTAGCGCCTCGACAGTCTGCGCCGGCGCCACCGGCGCGGCAATTGTAAGCGACGCAGGCTGCTGCTTTTTTATCCATCTTGCCGCGGCAATAGCGGTCGCGCCTGTGGCAACCCCGTCATCTACAAGGACGACTTTTCTTCCACGGATGTCGTAGGGAAGGCCGGCCTTGCGGTATTTGGACTGCCTTCGTTCTATCTCGGCCACCTGCTTTTCCTTTTCCCGCTCTATGTATTCCTGCTTGACTTTAAGCGCTATCACCACGTAACGGTTGATATAGTCAGTGCCGTCGGCCATGACTGCACCTATTGCAAGCTCCTCGTTTCCGGGTGCACCGAGCTTTCTTGGGATCACGATGTCAAAGCCTGCCCCCAGTTTGCCTGCGACAATGTCTGCAAGGACGACTCCACCTCGCGGTATGCCAAGTACTAGTGCGCCTTTCTCCCTCACTGCAGGAGCAAGAATCTCTGCAAGCGCGTTCCCCGCGTCTGCCCGGTTTCGGAATCTCACTGCACTATAGATTTTGCCGGCGCAGTTTTTAAGCATTGGCCAGTCCAGAAAAAAAATAAACTATAATTCTACCTGCCGCCGTCTTCTTTTTTGCACTTACATGCGCAGGGTACAGATAGCAGTCATCGGATATAACAAAGACAGCTGCACAGAAGCAGCAAGAAAGGCAGCATACAAGGTCGGAAGCGAGGTAGCAAAGGCAGGCGCAGTGCTGGTGTGCGGGGGCCTTGGCGGCGTCATGGAAGAGGCGTGCAGGGGCGCCAAGGACAACAGCGGCACGACAGTTGGGATCATACCAGAGAATGACGCTTCCTACGCAAACAAGTACTGTGACATTGTCGTGTGCTCAACTATTGGGTTTGCCCGCGACTTTATCGTGGCCGGGACGGCTGACGGCATCATTGCAGTTGGCGGCGGAGTCGGCACGCGGATAGAGCTGTCGGCAGGATACATGCTGAAAAAGCCGATGGTGGCGATAAAGGGAAGCGGCGGAACGGCTGATGAATATGGCGGAAAATACCTTGATGAGCGCAAGCGCGTAGAGATAATGATGGTGGCAAGCCCAAAAGAGGCGGTCAGAGTTCTACTAGAAAAGATTGGAAAGAACAATAATGCCGGGCTGGGGCACGACAATCCACCGCACACATAGCGCGTGTGATATTGCACACACGCGAGCGTTTCAGCGGTTTCCGCCGTTACTTGCATACACACTTGCCCAAAGGACAGGTGCGTGCGTTCGGGCAGCCACAGACACTTGCGCCAAGAGCCTATACCCTTTGCGTAGTTTTCTGACGGATCGTGCTTTTCCAGTTCGGCATAGTCTATACGCAGAAAAACGATTTAAGACTTTCTGTCACTTTGTGCAGCAAGAGCTAAGCCCGGTAGCTGACAAGATACGGGTCTGGCTGGTAGAACTGCCCGTATTTTGCCGCCAGCTCTTGCAGAGTCTTGACCACGTTTTGCGGGCCAAACTCTTGCATGGTTGCAAACAGCTCCTTCTTCAAGCCCATGCCGAGCTTTAGCGCCTTCTCAAGCTCCGCCCTGTCGCAGACGCCGTTTGTAATCAGCCACGCCGCGTTGTTTGCCGCCACTGCAAGCAGTTTTATCGGGTTGTAGGTTGCGGCCTCTTGCTCTGTCAGGTTGACGCGCTCGTACTTGTCGCCCTTGTACTCGTAAAAGCCCTTGCCGGTCTTTTGGCCGAGATTCTTTTCGTCAAACAGCTGTTTTATTTTTGGATGCGGAAATATCACCTTGGCGTCGCGCATGTGCATCTCGACAGTCGCCTTGTGTATCACGTCAAGGCCTGTGTAATCTGCTAGCTCAAATATGCCCATTGGAAAAGACATCCGAAACTTGACTGCCGAGTCTATCTGCGTCATTGAAGCGTTGTCGCGCTCCATGCAGTACACCGCTTCGTGCACCAGCGGGATAAAGACCCGGTTTACGATAAAGCCGGGCACGTCCTTTTTGCACAGGACCGGCTGCTTGCCCACCTTTTTGCAATAGTCCATAGCCATGTCCACCATGCCGGCGTTGCTCTTGGCGCCCGGTATGACTTCGACCAGCGGCATCAGTTGCGGCGGGTTGAAAAAGTGCAGGCCGATAAAGCGCTCCGGCCTGCTTGTGAGTGCGGCCATGTCGGTTATTGGCAGGGTACTCGTGTTTGATGCGTAGAGCGTCTTGTCCTCTGCAAAGCTGTCCACCTCTGCGTACACTTTTTTCTTTAGGTTCATGTCCTCCGGCACCGCTTCGATGAGCAGGTCTGCGCCCTTGAGCGCTGTTTTCAGGTCGACGACAGGCGTGATCCGCGCAAATATCTTGTCTGCGTCCTGCTGCGACAGCTTTTGCTTTTCGACCAGCTTGTTGAGCGACCACCTTATCTTTTCCATCGCCTTGTCAAGGAACGACTGCTCGATGTCGCGAAGAGTGACATTGTAGCCGGCCATCGCGGAGACCTGCGCTATGCCGTGGCCCATCACGCCGGAGCCAAGGACGGTTATCTTGTTTATTGAGACGGACATGTACAGCTATGCACATACTACACGGTGATTTTTAATGTTGCTATCACGAACACTTAAAAGACGGAGAAAAAGAATCGAACAGACGTATATGGCTGCGCGTAAGAACACGTCGCGCAAAAAGCGACTGATGAAAAAGACCAGGCAGAACCAGCCGGTTCCAGCATGGGTAATCATCAGGACCAGCAGGAAGGTCAGGACCAACCCCAAGCGCAGGCTTTGGCGCAGGTCCGATGTCAGAGTTGGATAAGAAGTGAAATAAAAATGTCAGAAGAAAACGTTACCCGCGTTTACACTATCAACCTTGGAAGGGCGTGGCTCACACCGGAGCACAAGAGGACCGACCGGGTTGTCAACATGATCAGGGAATTTGCAGAAAAGCACATGAAGTCCGGCGATGTCAAGCTGGACCAGGACCTCAACAGGCAGATCTGGTCCCGCGGCAAGACCAACCCGCCAAGGAAGGTCAGGGTCAAGATGGTCAAGGACGAGGACGACGTCGTGACGGTTTCGCTGTACGAAGAGCCGACCGAGTCTGCGCCAACCCCGGCACCAGCGGCAACGGAAGCGCCGGCAGCTGCGACAGCAGAAGCCAAGCCAGCGACAGAAGAGACGAAGGCAGAAGAACAACCAAAGACACAATAAAGTAAATGATAGACGTCTGCCCCGTCTGCTACAAATTTTTACAGACAATCTACGACAAGAAAAAGATGAAAGAAGTCAGGCTTGCGCCCGACAAGGAATGCAAGAGTATGTACCACAAGAAACTGACAGACTCGTTCAAGACTTTTTAGCGTAGCTACAGGTCTCGCACTTTTCAAATACTGTGCCGTCAAGGTGGTCAAAGTGGGCGCCGCAGTCCTTGCAGGTATGGTGGATGTCAAGGTATCCGTCAGTCGCAGTAAAGCTCCTGCCCTCAAGTTTCTGTCCTTTGCAGACTATACACCGGCAACCGCAGTGGATTGTTTCCAACGTCCACAGAAAGGGCGTTTTTCTATAATAACCTATTCGAGGAGCGGGATTGCAAGTTCCAGGTCGGGTGCCGAGTCAGGCTCATCCCAGTCAAGGTGGCTGTCTGCAGAAAAGATCTCGCCCAGCGGATCGTATGCGTCAAAACGGGTTTTTTGCGGCGCCGAAGCTACGACATGCACGCGCACGCCGCCATCAGCAACAGCAAGCGAGGACATTGCAACCTCCGTCGCCCCTTCCTCCTTGAATATGCCCTGCGCGTAACCTATCAGCTGGTTCAATTGAGAGATCGGAAGCTTTTCACCCCCCATGACGTACACAACGGTACGCCTGATGGCGTCGGCGTCAGTGATATCCTGGTACAGCATTGAGACAGAGTCGCGAAGGGACGCTTGCGAATCGGCTGATGCCTTACTGGTAGACAGTATGTTCATGTCCGGCCTGACGCTCCGAGACGCGATGGACGACGCCACCTCAACGATGGCGCTGTTGGTGAGGGAATAGCACTCTTCCTTTGAGAGATCGGGATTGTTGTCGAGAAACGCGTCGTTGTCCATCACGACTGTCGAGTGTGATGCCTCTCGCATCCGCCTCAGAGAAACGCCAGCAGAAAATACGCGGTCCTTCTCAAACCCAAAAGGCATTATGGCAAAAGAGATTACGGTGCTAGTCTTGCCAGCGATGCCGCAGACAAGTGGTGCCATCGCCGCTCCTGCTCTGCCTGCAAGGTTTGCGATTACTAGTACAGTGCCAAAGCCCTCAAGCTTGGCGCGGATCTGCTCTTGCTTTGCAGATGCAAAAGACCTCAACTTGTAGGCCGAAGGATTGACCCACTTGCCAGAATTAACGAGAATGGAATTGTTGCTGTCAGCAAGATCGCGCTTGTCATTGCTCATCAAGAGGCATTCGCAATCAATTGCCTCGCTGACTTTTTTTGCGAGCCTGCTTCCGGCGCCGCCAATACCAACAACAAGTAACGGATTTTTGATCAAAATATCTTCGGACACGATCCCCCGCTCTCCCTCTGCAACAGTAGCTCGCGAAAGTTAAAAAGCTTTGGAGATTAACAGCCGGCCGCGCGTGGTGTAACAAGTTTGAGCTGTTACAGGATCGCGCGGGCTTTCAAAGAAAAGCTGGAAAAATCGTAAACCTCGACACGTATTTTTTCACCCAGCTTGAAATTGTCCGGCTTGTCGGCAAGCACTACGGATTTGTACGCATAGTTTCTGCCCTGAGCAACCTTGCCGAGCTCGTCAATGACGATTTCTCCCTGCCAGCCCTTCCATGAGGCGTTGCGCTTTTTTGCGATGTCGCGCACAAGTTTGGTAAGCCGCGCCGACCTTTCCTTTGCCACCTGCGAGCTCACCCTGTTCTTCATCCTGGCAGATTCCGTTCCCGGCCGCGCGCTGTACCGCGATATGTTGACAACGTCAGGCTGCGTTTCATTGAGGAGATCAAGCGTCCTTTGAAAGTCTTCCTCAGTCTCGTTAGGAAAGCCGACGATGATGTCAGTCGAGATCGTAAAGTCTGGCATTTTTGCCCTCAATGTTTTTACCGCTTCTGAAAACACCTGCGCGGTGTGGCCGCGCTTCATCTTTCTCAATATCCTTTCACTGCCGCTCTGCACAGGCATGTGGATGAACCTGAACAACCTGTCGTTTCTGGCATAGACGTCTGCAATCTCGCCTATCATGTCGGGCATGTACTGCGGGTTCAACATTCCGACGCGGATCTTGAAATCGCCGTCAATCCCGGCGCAGGCCCTCAATAGCTCTGCCAGGTTTGTCCCCATGTCGCGGCCGTAGCAGCCGCTGTCCGTCGAGGTGAGCCACACCTCCTTGCATCCTGCACTGACATCGTCTCTTACCTGCCTCGCAATGTCGCCTATCCTGTAGCTGTAAAGCCACCCCTTGGCAAGCTTTGTCTGGCAGAATGTGCACTCGCTCATGCACCCGCTTGCAATCTCGACAATGCTCACAACAGGGTTTATCCTGACCCGCGGGATGTTGACCTTGGCGACCCTGGAATCCTCAAGTGCAAGCAGGCGGTTGCCGGAAAACGCAGAACCGACGACGTCGGCAGACCTGTCAATAGAGTGCGGCCCCATGAGGCTTGCCATCGGGCTGAGCGACTCTACCATCGCCCTGTCAGCCTTTGGGAGGCAGCCTGCAATGACGAGCGGCTTGCCGGTCTTGCTCAGCTGCTTTATGCGGTGGACCATCTTGTGCTCGGTCGTGTCTTTTACAGAGCACGTGACGATGAGGTTGAGCGACCCTTCCTTTCTGCTTGAAGCAATTTCGTAGCCAGCATTCTTTAAGAGCCCGGTTATCATCTCCGAGTCTGCCATGCTGGCAGAGCAGCCGTATGCCTCGATCCACACCTTCTCCTTGCCCTTTGCAGGCTCCTCCTCTTCTTTTTCTTGCCTCTTGATTAGGTGTATCGACTCTATGAGCTTGGGCTTGAGTGACCGGACGTACATGTAATGTCTATCGGCATTTGGTAGCGCGCATTGGTTTAAAAATCCTGTCTTTTTGAGATAGCGAGTCTTTTGCCAGGACGGGATAGTTAGATTGATTCTGTTGCGGAATGCCATTACACAGTTCTGACCTGCCTGGCAAACGAGAGAGATCTCACTTTGCCAGCTTGAACAGAACCATTTCTCTCACGCTTGCTTGTTCTGCGACCAGATTTCTGACAGGATGGCAACGTAGGTTGTGACAAGCGCTCCGGACTCCGTCGCGTCGCGGTGGTTTTCCATGTCGTTTCCAAACGCCATGGTGAGTGCCTTTGGCATTTTCAGGTATTCATTCATGAATATCAAGAGCGAGTAGTACATCAGCTTCATCACTTCTTCAGGGCTGTCTGCCTTTACCTTCATGCTGTCAGTCACGTTGGAGGCTACAAGCGAGAACTGCGGCGACAAGAGCGCCCTGTCGCCGTCAAGCCTTATTGCGCCCATGTAGAGCAGGTCCTCGATTGCCGAGGCTGCCTCCTCAACGCGCTTGTCATCCTCTCCTCCGGACAATGCGATCAGCTATTATATCCTCTTCTTCGCATTATTTTAGATTACCCGCAATGCCCTTGTAGTTTGCAACAAACTCGGGGTCCACTATTCCTTGCACGACGTACGGCTGTCCGGTAGAAAGCACGATGTCCATGGCTACTGCGCTGTACGGGATGTCAAACATCTCGACCTTGGCAGGGTCATCCACTTCATAGAGCTTGTCGCATTTGCCTCCCTCGCAAGCAAAGCCGTACACCTTGCCTATCTTTCGGTGACCCGAACCTGCCGCGCGGCCCCCTGCAGACCCGCGCGACTCTTCAATCATCAGGACAAAAATTTCATTTTTGGCAGGCTTGTTTAGGTGCACCTCACTCTGTGCCACTACAAGTTTTCGCTGGGGCAGCTGCAAGATCGCGTCCAGAGATTCAGAAGAAGCAGACATACGCGCGATATTGCCAGGCTGCGCTATAATATTATACTAGCGTGCAGATTCACGACATTTTTCATTACACGTGCAGCTGCGGTTTTGCGATCAGGTTATCATACTGTACGGCTTTTCTTGACACAGACAGTATGATAAGTTTCACAAAAGGAAAAACTAATGTTATAAATTCCTATTGGTAAAGAAACTGATGTATATATTTAAAATAATATTCCAAACTAATGTAAATTTAATACTTAAATATGGCAAAGTGGACAGTGTACCAGGAGCAAAAATGGCATTTGAGATACACGCTAGCTATCTGGCATTTGGCATAAGTCTGCCACTGGTAGTGTGGTTTGTCGCAACCCACAGAAAAGAACTTGCCGGCAAAGAGACAATAGTCACGCGCAGGCATTATACTGCCACAGATACTGCGGCGGCATAGTGCAGGATTTTGCTCGCCGGGGCAATCACCTAGTTTGCGATCTCTTTACTTTTATTAGACTTGTTATTGCTTTCCAATTGCCAAAGCGATCCCCTTTTTCAGGTCGTCAATAGTCATCGCAGGATGCAGTTCAACCTTGGCCCCGAGCATGAACAGGGGCTCCGCCACTGCGGGTATCATGTCGACGCTTGGCAGGTCAAGCACAAATACAGCAGTCCTGTCGCCATTTAGTTCAAGAAAGTACGCGGCCTCGGCCTTGTTGGCCTTGATGTAGTTTTCCATGTTGGAAATAAAGTTCGGGTCCTTGACCATCTTGTTGCCTGTCTCGGTAGGTATGATTGCTCTTATGACAAATCTCATGCTTTGCAATGAGAACCGATTGATTTAAGCGTCGCGAGAGAATCATCGCAATAGATATAATATCTGAAACACGATCTTGAAGCATGGCACGAACACTTTCATCCCCTCAGGTCCTAAAAACGGGCGCAAGCGCACCCAGTTTCCAGTTAAAGGGCGTTGACGGCAAGACACATTCGCTATCAGAGTACAAGAGCAAGGCGACGCTCGTTGTTTTCATCTGCAACCACTGCCCCTTTGTCAAGGCAAGGATAGGCGACATTGTCGCGCTCCAGTCTAAATTCAAGCCTTCTGAACTGCAGGTCATCGGGATCAACAGCAACGACCCGAGCTACCAAGACGAGGGCTTTGACAACATGGTCAAGTTTTCCAAAGAATACGGACTGAACTTCCCATACCTCATCGACGAGAGTCAGGATGTCGCACGGGCATATGGCGCGGTGTGCACGCCCGACCCGTTCCTCTTTGTCGATGGCAAGCTGGCATTTCACGGCAGGATAAACGACGCAATGGAGCCGGAGGCCAAGCCGACCGTGCCGGTGATGGAAAACAACATCCGCGCGCTCTTTACTGGCAAGAAGCTGGAAAAGGATTTCGATCCGTCTATCGGCTGCTCGATCAAGTGGAAAAATTAGCCGTACTGGTAGACGATCCCTTTTTCCCCCCTTGGGTGGCGCCACTCAGTTTCTTTGGCGCATGTCCCGCACTCTATGCAGGCCTCATGTTGCAGTACAACCTTGCCGTCTTCAAGGCTGTAGCATTTCGTGGGGCAAAGCGTGACCATTTTCTTCATAAACTCTGACTCGGGTTTTGTGACTTTGATGTGCGACTGCCTGTCGTCGTCGTACTTTAGGCTGGCGACCCGCTCTGCGACGCTTGGTATTGTTGGCGTATAAGACGCAGTGACCTGCTTGCCTAACCTTTCTGCGATTTCTATTGGAACCTGCACGTACGTTTCTTCAGACTCGACCAATGGCAGTAGTTTGTCGTAGCCAAGCATGTTGGCAAGTCCCACTGCAAGGCCCCTGAACGCGCTTGAGGATATTAGCCGGAATATCATGCCGTAGCGCTGGCCGACGATGTCCTTTGGTACGTCTTTTGTCGCATCAAGGAATGTTTTCAGGTAATCCTTGTCGATTTCGCGCATGTCCCGCGTGTACGGGCTTGCCTCTACTTGCTGTGAATAGTACTCGCCCATGTACTCGGGCGCAAAGTTGTTGCGGTCGATTGCACGCACTATGGATTCGGCTGCCCTTACCGCATCGTCGATCCCGACGTTGAGCCCTTCGATCCGAGGGCCAATGAACACGCCCCTTCCGGCGGCGTCTCCCACAAACAGGATGTTTTTGTGGTATGGCTTTTTCATCATGCATCGCTTGCCGTCCGGGACAAGCTTGGCTGAATATTCCAGCTCTACATAGTCGGTTTCAAATTTTGCCCCGTACTTGGACTGCAGGTCGTTCTTTATCGATTCAAGCCGCGACCTTATCTCGTCGTCAGATTTGTACTTGCCCGATTCAACGAGTTTTTTGCGCGCAGAGGGCGAGTAATACGCGTCGCGCAGCTCGTTCCACGTCTTTACCAGCTTGCTGACTGCAAACCTCACGCGAAGCTGCTCTTCCTTTGGAAGGTTGCGGTCAATCTCTTGCTTGACTGCCACCTCGTCTCTGACAAACTCGGACACCAGCGGGTTTCGCAGGAGGGCATCGACAAGCGCGCTAGGCTCTGCAGGCTTGTCCATCAGCGAGTCAAAATGGTATACGGCGCCGATTGATAGCGTGTCGCGGTTCGTATAGGCAAAGCCGCCTCCGATGTGCCCAAGCGTGACGTCTCCTGCAAAAAGGTGGGCGGCCCCTTCGTCAGGGCCCATGCCAAATCGCTCCTCCAATACCTGCTCTGGCAGTTTTGCAATCACCTTGACGCCCTGGTACAGCTGCGCCGGCGAAAACTTGGGCCTAGCTCCTGTCATCACGGCTATCTCCGAGTTGACGCCGTCTGCGGCAATTACCGCCTTTACCTCGAACGGTTCAAGCTCGTCCGTCTCTATTACTGCGCGGCCTTCATCGCCCCAGCCAATCGAACGGACGTGCACGCCAGACACTATTCCTCCGCCGGCTTTTTCGGCAGCCTCTGCGGCCTGCTTTGCAAACCAGGCGTTCAGCCTGCCAAGGAGCACCGAATACCCGAAATTTGCCTGGTACTCGTGCGCGGCAGTCAGGTCGATTGCAAAGTCCTTGTCCTTTGATACAGCGTGCAGGATGTATTTCGTTATTTTGCGCTCTACAGGTGCCTCTGAAAAGTTGCCATAGACGTCTTCAACGTTATGCACTTTGCCGTGCCTTGGCTTTTTTGAGTACAGGATGCCTCCAGAGACGTTCTTTGTTCCTACCTGCCTGCCGGCTTCAATTAGGACAGCCTGCCTGCCAAGGTCGGCCAGTTTTTTCAGTGCGGCAAGTCCTGCAGAGCCTCCGCCAATGACTGCAACATCATAGCGCTCTGTCATTTTGTCATCTCCTTGCCTCCAGTGCGGGCCGGATGGCGCGCAGCTCTTCGATGAGCACAGGTATCACGTCTTCCATCCTGCCCTTGATGAACATATCGCACTCGTCCTTTATCGGCGACTCGACGTCAGGGTTTATTGCGATAACAAAGCCGGATTCTTTCATGCCGGCGATGTGCTGCATGGCGCCGCTGATGCCGGCGGCAATGTAGAGAAGCGGCATTACCTTTCTGCCGCTCGTGCCTATCACCCTGTCAGGTATCATGTAGGACGAACTGATGCCCTCGCTTACAGGATACGGCTTTTTTGATATGGGAAGCGAGACTCCGACTTCGGCGTCAAGCTCTTTTGCAAGGTCTACCATTAGCTTGATGTTTTGCTCTGGCGCATCCTTTATTCCCCGGCCAAAGCTGACCACCGCCTTTTTGCTGTCATAGTCGACCGCGCTTTTGACAGGCGTTCTGCTAAGCACCTTCACCTTCAGGTCGTCTGGGTCAAACGTCGGCGAATAATCCACTATGACGCCTTTTCTTGAAGTGTCGCGCTCTATTGGCTCAAAGACTCCAGGGATTATGCTGCAGGCCTGCGGATGGTAGTCCCTTGCGATTGCAGGGTTGCGGTTGTCAAGGCACAGGATTGTTGTCCACAAAAAGCCGGAAAAGTCTGGTCTGTACATTTCAAGCGTCCTTTCGTAGACCATCTGCTGGCCCTTGGTCTTGTGCTCGTGCCTTATCTCAAGGTCGGCAATGACCAGCTTGTTAATGTCAGACGCAAGGCCAGAATCAAGCTGCGCCATGACAGTCGAGGACAGCTGCCTGCCGATGCTGTCTGCGGCAAAGAACATGTAGCGTGGCCGGACAAAATCAGGCGATGAATCTGCAAATTTTGCGACGAGGGACTTGTCAAGCGCTATCTGCGAGATGACCTTGGTGTCGACTAGGTTGCGCGAGTATTTCAGCTCCGGGCTATCGGCGTATATCACGGCGTCTGCGCCATATTGCACAAGCTCGTCACAGATTGCGCGCACGCCGCTTCCAAGGACTATTGCGACTACTTTTTCATTAGCAGAATATTTCTTGTTGTAGCCGTCCATCAGGCGCCTTGCCTCGCCGAGCATCTCGAGGCTGACGGGCACCGGCTCGCCCTCTTCGTGCTCTATTACCACGTACAGGTGCTCATACTTCATTTTATGACCATGCCTCCAAGCACTTCGTGGATCTTGGCCGCGACCCTGTGTAGTTGCTCGCGGTTTGTCCCGTCTATCACTTCGGCCTTTCTGCTTGCCTTGGCCTTTGGTATCTTTTCCACCTTGTACACAATTGTGGGCGAGCCGGGGAGGCCCACCATCTTGGGGTCGACTTGTAGCTGCTGCGCGTTGAACGTCTTTAGGTGGCGCTTGTAGTCGGCAGACCTTTCTTTTGCCTCTTTTTGGTATTTTTCAAGGGCAAGCCTCTGTGAGACGGTGTCAAACGACGGCTTGTACGACGGGTCTATTGCGATAAACACTGGAAGCGGAGCCTCCACCTCCTCTATCACGTCGTAAACTCCCTGGAGCGATATCAGGCGCCTTGCCCTCACCACCCGCCTTTCAAGGTCAATGTCGTAACTTACGACATGCCCAAGGAATGTGAACCCAAGCTTCCAGGCAGTCTGAGGTCCGGTCTGGCCGGTCTCGCCGTCGGACGCGCGGTGGCCGGAAAAGACAATGTCCATCTTGCCATCCATCTTGGCAATGCCGGCCCGCAGAGTCTCGGCGGTGGCAAGCGTGTCGGCGCCTGCAAATGTCCTGTCGCTGTACAGGTGCAGCTCTTCTGCGTCGCATATGAGCTGCGCCTGCGCAAGGGCGGCGTCCGCGTTTGGCGGGCCCATCGTGCCCACCGACACCTTGGCGCCAAACTTTACCCGGGCGTAAAACGCGGCCTGGCAGGCAATGGCGCTGTGAGGCCCAAGGATGCTCTTGGTCTCGGCCCTGTTGAGGGTGCCATCGGCATTGTAACTCACGTTTCCTTCAGAAAAATCAGGCTCTAGTTTGATAATTACGGCAACGTTAAGGTTTGGCATGCTGCTTTATGCTCCCTTTCCCTTTATTTCCATTGTTTTCCTTTAAATGGGTTTTCTATGTATTATACGGTGGTGGCAGCCACTTGTTTCTGTGACGACCGCAGGGCCTCGTACATCTTGCGCAGCCTTGCATAAAACTGGGGCATGCTGGGCGCAATCATTGCATAAGCAAGGTAAAAGTCCTCCGCCTCGCGCATGTACCGTTTTTGTTTTTCGTGCCCCGGCAGGCTGTAATATACAAAAGCCATGTTGTTGAGCCGGTCTGCAAGTTTTATCACCTTGACGTCATAGTCTGCCTTTGCAAGGATGCCGCAGTAATCCCAAAAGCGCGCGGCCTTGCGCTCATCGTCTGTCTGTCCGGGAAACATTTCAATGGGCTTTATCTTCAGGTCGCTTGCTATTCTCTGCACCTTTGATCCAAAGCGGTAAGCAAGGTACGCTTCAAACCCGTACGACTTGGACTCGTACAGGTTGAGGATGCGCTCGTCGTCTTCCATCACGTCGTGCAGTATGGCAGACGCGACTTCGACTCCGGTTATGTTTCTGTTGTTTGCTCGATAGTGTGCCACCACGTCCATTGCGACCGGCCACGTGTGGGTTTCAAGAAAGAGCGACTTGCCGTCCTCTCTGACAAGCCCGGCGTGCACCTCTTCGGCAACCTCTATTGCGCCTTCTATCAAGCTGTCGGGCCTGATCCGGCCCTCGTTTTCAAGGAACGATAGGAATTCGCTTTTGCTTGCCCTAGTGGTTGTCTGGGCCATTATGGCATAGTTTAACGCACAAGTATAAGAAAAGATTTGCTAAGGCCAGTACGCACATAGATGATTCATTCATAACTCTTTAAAATCATTATTTTGTTCTGATAGTCCAGCGACCGGCGCTTGCCGCACCGTTGTTGAGGCTCGGGTGGTGGTGTCCTTGACGCAGGCAAGCGTTGGCGCTCTACTTTAAAAAAAGTGAGGTAACAGCATCATGATGAAGACAAACAAAGAGCAAAGACCGTGGGGATGGTTTGAGCAGTTTAACGAAAACGAGCCGTGCACGGTAAAACTCATCCATGTCAAGGCGGGAAGCAGGCTTTCTCTCCAGTACCACGAAAAGCGCCGGGAATTCTGGAAGGTAGTCAAGGGACCGGCAATAGTGCAGATAAACGGCAAGACGTTCACAGGCAAGACCGGCGACGAGTTTGAGATACCCACCCGCGCAAGGCACAGGCTTGCCGCAAAGAGCTCTGACGCTTTAATTCTAGAGATATCGTACGGTCATTTCGACGAGGGCGACATTGTCAGAATAGAGGACGACTTTGGGAGGACAAAAGATGTCCTCTACGCCTAGTCGCACAGATAGTTATACCTAGGTTAGTCAATCAGAGGAGTCTTTTCCAGTTATTGCGTTTGCCAGATGCTGGAAGAATATTGCCCTTCGAAGCTTGCCAAACTTGTTGCTTGTAGCATACAGCTTGACAGGAGTGTCACAGTGAGTGCACACCTTTTTCTTTTTAAGAATTACAAGGTCGGTCAGTGGATGCGTGCCCGAACAGGTTGAGCACCAGTAGTACATCAGACCCCGCGTTTGGTGCAGTGTGAGCGACTCAAAATCAAGGCCCTCTTTTGAGCATACCTCCCGCGCGATTTCTACCAGCGCAGGGTCGCAATTGCTTGGAATCTGTTGTGCCATGCTTATTAATAGGTCACAGCGGTTAGATAAGTCTAATGGTCGCATGTTAGCTAACATCGTTCAAGCATTAAGGTTATATCCTGAATAGAAATAACCCACGCGGTCCATGAAAGCGGTATATGTGGTCAGAGATCCGGAAGTTGCAAGAGTCCTTGTAGATCCCATGCGCAGGGCAATACTGAGCTTTTTGCGCGAAAAGCCAATGACCCAGGCGCAACTCGCTGACGAGCTTGGACTTTCTGACGCGTCTCTCAATTACCACATGAAGATACTAAAAGAAAACGGCCTTGTCACGCTGACCAAAAAGGTTGCCGAGGAACACGGCATAATCCAAAAGTTCTTTTCGCCGGCGGCCTGCCTTTTCGTGTACGACATTGACGCGCTTCCAAAGGATATCGCGCGCTACTTTTACCCACAGAGCCTAGAGCGCGCAAGGTCTGTCATCTCCATGCACAACCTTGGCATAGAAGCCCACGATGCGCATTCCGTCAACGCAATCTCTGACAACCTGTCGCGCCTTTTGGTGAGCACCGCCAAGGCGTACGTGAAAAAGGAAGTCTCGTACGGAAACGACGAGCTCATCCACGAGATCTATGGTAAGGCCATATCCGCCTTGGGCAAGAGCACAACCAATAACAGCACGCCCCAAAGACGCAAGCAGTAGCGATAGAGACTTTTTCTTTTACGCAAGCACCATAATGACGATTGACGAAGATACGAGCGCGCACGCGATTATGATTGCCACGCGGAGTTTTTTATTAGACAGCACTAATCGTTTTGGAATAGCTGAGCATTAATTTTAGGCTATGCCTCCTTTTTGTGCACAATGCTGTCAAGGTACATCTGCACGTGCGGCTCTGCAACCCACATTTTGCTTTCTTTTTCAAACAGGTATCCGTACCTTTGCGAGCTTCCCATCTTTTCCTTCAGCTGCAGTTCACTAAGGTAGCGCGCCGTTATCGCCTCTTCGTCAAAGCCATTCTTCCTTGCCACGGCTTCAAGCATGTCGTGCATTCCAGAGCCGTGCTGGGCAGCCTCTTTGATCCTAAAGGCGACGTCGTGCGGTATGCCGAGCTTTTCTGCGAGCTTTCTGTGGATGCGCTTGCCAAACCTGTCGCCGGGCCTGACATTTAGGCGCAGGTCTATTTCCATCGATGCCTTGATAACGTACAGGTCAAGATACGGCTCGCGCAGCTCTATGCTGTGCGCCATCGTTATCTTGTCCTCGCGCTCTAGCGTCTCTTTGTACAGGAGCGAGAGGTCTTGCGCCATGCGCTTGCGCAGCTTGCGGTAGCCTTCGCGCTCTGCCACGCACGAGTACCAGTTATAGCCGGCGAAAAGTTCGTCGGCGCCCTGCCCCGTCAGCATTATCCTTATCCCGTCCTGCTTGGCAAGCTCTACTGCTCCGTATACTGGCAGCGCTACTTCTATCTGGCCTGCGTTGCTTTCCTCAATGACTCGGATCAGCTCCGGCGCCAGTTGTTCCACCCTGTCCTGCGAAAGCTCGTTTACGCGGAGCTTTAGCCCAAGCGTGTCTGCAATCTGGCGGGCAAACTCTAGGTCGCTTGACCCTTCTACACCGCAGGTGTAGCAGATAACTTCAGGCACCATCTTGCTTGCAAGGTATGCCACGAGCACGCTGTCGATGCCGCCGGAAAATATTATTCCTATGCGCTGTACGTCCTGCGTGCGCTTTTTCATTGCCGCGACAAGTGCATCTTCATACGCGGCCACCGCGGAGGCCACTGTCCTGTGAAGGACCTTTGCCTTTAGCAGGCCCGCCACCTGTACCTGTGGCTTTGTACGGGCGTTTTCAATGACAAGCGCGTGGCCTGGAAGCACGCGCAGGGTCGGCTCCTTTAGGCCCACCGCCCACAGCGCCTTGCGCTCTGACGCAAATGCGACCATCCGCTCGTTCTCTGCATAATACATCGGCCTGACTCCAAGCCTATCCCTTGCAAGCACGGTAGTGTCCGTCGCTTCGTCCCGTATTGCAAGAGCATAGACGCCGTCAAGCTCTGCCACCGTCCTTCTGACTGCTCCAAGGAGATCGCGACACGAGTTGTAGTGCTCTTCAAGGAGGTGCACTATAACTTCGCTGTCGGTTTCTGTCGAGAAGGCATGACGCCCTTCAAGGCGCGCCCTCAGCTCCTTGTAGTTGTATATCTCTCCGTTGTGTTCCAGCGTAAGCCTGCCGTCGCAGCTTCTAAAGGGCTGGGTTCCGCATGTCCCGCCTACGATGGCAAGTCTTGAATGGCCGATCACGCTCTGCGCGCGCATCGCACCAAGGTCAAGATCTGCCACGGATTGTGAACGTATCACTTGGCCTTCAAAGGAGACGCCGGCACCGTCCGGCCCGCGGCTTGCCATGCTAAAAAGCATCGAGCCAACAAGCGGCGCCACGTTCTCTCCGCGTTTACTCAACACACCTGCAATTCCACACATTTTTCTTTAACCAAAACCCGACACGCAGTCAGGTATACAGCAAAAAATACCCGTACATGATTTAAAAGAGTTTGCAGGAAATGTTATGCAGGTTTTTTGTAGATGGAGGTCCTGTGATCACGAGGAGTACTGATCTTCTCCGCCAAGCGATTCAAGGTATGCCGCGTGGCAGTCCTTGCACTGGTTTCCAACAAAATTGCTTTCCTCCACTTCTTGCTTGCAGCTGACGCATCTTTTGTTTGTCATAACGGCTGACAGGTGGAAATCTGCCGGCGGATAAGTGTTTGCGTGCATGTACACGCATCACTACCCATATATGCGTGAATTGAAAATTTACTGCCCCTTGCTCTCAGCTACAGGAAAATTCCGCCTTGCAGACGTATTTGCCCCCAGCGGCGACCAGCCGGAGGCCATTGAAAAGCTGGCGAAGAACGCGCAAAAGGGCGGAAGGCAGACGCTCCTTGGAGTGACGGGGAGCGGCAAGACGTTTACCATTGCAAACGTCATCGCAAAAACAAACAAGAACACGCTTGTCATATCGCACAACAAGACTTTGGCGGCGCAGCTGTACGCCGAGTTCAAAGAGTTCTTTCCCGAAAACAACGTCGGCTATTTTGTCAGTTTCTACGATTACTACCAGCCTGAAAGCTATATCCCGCAGACAGACACCTACATCGAAAAGGACACAGAGGTCAACGAAAAGATTGAAAAGATGCGCCTCGAGGCGACTGCGATGCTCATGTCCGGCGAGCCTACAATCATAGTCGCGACCGTTTCGTGCATATACTCGCTTGGCTCTCCAAAGGAATGGGAGAGCAGCTCTGTCGCCCTTGCCAGGGGGGACATCATTGACAGAAAGGCGATAATAAAGAGCCTTGTCGACGCGCGCTATGAGCGAAACGACCTTGCACTCGTACCGGGAACGTTTCGCGCAAAGGGCGACACGATTGACATCATCCCGGGTTACTCTGACGACGTAATCAGGGTATCCATGTTTGGCGACGAGATAGAAAAGATAAGCATACACGACTATGTCAGCATGAAAAAGCTGCGCGACGCAGGCGCGGTGAGGATATTTCCAGCCAAGCACTACATCACTGCAGAGGACGCCCGCCAGCACGCAGTCAGGTCGATAAAGAGCGAACTGCAAGAGTGGCTGCCGCAGCTGCCTTCAGAACTGGAAAAGCAGCGCCTTGCCTCAAGGACGAAATACGACCTAGAGATGATAGAGGAGCTTGGCTACTGTTCAGGGATTGAAAATTATTCCCGCCACTTTGACGGAAGGAAGGCCGGCGAGCCGCCGTTCTGCCTCCTTGACTTTTTTGGAGACGACTTTCTTCTTGTTATAGACGAGTCGCACGTAACTCTTCCGCAGCTGCACGGGATGCACAACGGCGACCACACGCGCAAAAAGTCGCTTGTGGACTTTGGATTCCGCCTGCCAAGCGCGTACGACAACCGCCCCCTGAAATTTGAAGAGTTTGAAAAATACCTGAGAAACACGGTCTTTGTCTCTGCCACGCCGGGCCCGTACGAGCTAAAGACAAGCAGGCAGGTCGTTGAACAGTTAGTAAGGCCGACGGGACTTGTCGACCCCAAGGTCGAAGTCCGGCCGACAAAGAACCAGATGGAAGACCTTATCCGCGAAATAAAAGCCAGGGCAAAGCGCGACCAGCGCACGCTTGTTACAACCCTGACAAAGAGGATGGCTGAAGACCTTGCAGAATTTCTTGCCAAAAATGAAGTGCGCGTGCGCTACCTCCACTCCGAGATAGAGGGGCTGGAACGCACAGAATTGATAAGGCAGTTGCGCCTTGGCGAGTTTGACGTCATCGTGGGCATCAACCTGTTAAGAGAAGGCCTCGACATTCCAGAGGTCTCGCTTGTGGCGATACTTGACGCAGACAAGGAGGGCTTTTTGCGCAACACGACAAGTTTGATACAGACCTTTGGCAGGGCGGCCAGGAACCTTGACGGCAAGGTGATACTTTATTCTGACAGGATGACAGAATCAATGAAGGAGGCGATGGAAGAAACAGAGCGCAGGCGCAAGCGCCAGCTTGAATACAACAAGCGCCACAAGATAACGCCAAGGACAATCGTCAAGCCGGTGCCTGAAAGCACTGCGCCCGGCGAAGTTGCCGAGGCGGCAGAGACAAAGTCCATGACGCGGCGCGACCTGCAAAAACTTGCGATAGAGACAGAGGCGACGATGAAGAAATATGCAGAAGAGCTGGAATTTGAAAAAGCTATAATGTTCCGGGAAAAGCTGGCAAAGATAAAGAAGGCGCTTGGCGACGTAACGCCTGTCACGGAGGTGTCCTGATAATAAATATGGCTCACGACAAGATAATCATCAAGGGCGCAAGGCAGCACAACCTGAAAAACATCAACGTCGAGATCCCAAAGAACAAGCTCGTCGTAATTACAGGGCTGTCAGGTTCAGGCAAGTCGACGCTTGCATTTGACACGATATACGCCGAAGGCCAGCGCCGGTACGTCGAGTCGCTGTCGGCGTACGCAAGGCAGTTTCTGGAGCTCATGGACAAGCCCGACGTCGATTCTATAGACGGGCTTTCGCCGGCAATATCCATACAGCAAAAGACCACCAGCAAGAACCCGCGCTCTACCGTCGGCACCGTGACAGAGATCTATGACTATTTGCGCCTGCTTTTTGCAAGGATAGGAATCCCTCACTGCCCAAGGTGCGGCAGGCGCATCGCAAGCCAGTCCGTAGATTCCATAACAGAGTCGGTGCTCAAGACGGCAGAAGGCAAGAGCGTGATGGTTCTTGGGCCGGTGGTGCAGGCAAAAAAGGGCACGTACGAAAAGCTGTTTGACGAGCTAAAGCAGGAAGGCTACTCCAGAATAAGGCTTGACGGCGAGGTTACAAACCTGGAAGATGAAGAAGATGAAAAACCCAAGGTGCCGAGGCTTGACAAGCAGAAAAAGCACACAATAGAAGTCATCGTCGACAGGCTAAAGCCGTCGGCTGAGGAAAAGAGCAGGCTCTTTGAGTCCATCCAGTCTGCCCTAAAGGTGGGCGCCGGCACCGCCGTAGTGTCGGTGGACGGCAAGGACACTATGTACTCGCAGAAAAACGCGTGCCCCCACTGCGAGATAAGCATAGGCGACATTGAGCCCCGCACGTTTTCGTTCAACTCGCCCTTTGGCGCCTGCCAGGGCTGCAATGGCCTTGGCATAAAAATCGAGTTTGACCCCGACCTGATAATACCGGACAAGCAAAAGAGCATCTTGGATGGCGCGATAAAGCCGTGGATGGGGCACTTTGCCACATTCCGTGCATCAATGCTAAAGGACGTGGGCAGAAAATACGGCTTTGACCTTGCCATGCCGGTTTCCAAGATGACGCAGAGGCAGCTCAACGTCATCCTGTACGGCACCGACGAGAACATCCACTTCAAGTACGAGTCAAAGTACTCCGACAGCCGGTGGGAATACAATGGTACTTTTGAAGGCGTGATTCCAAACCTGGAGCGCACGTACAGGCAGACCGAGTCGGAAAGCAAGCGCGAAGACCTCATGCAGTTTATGCGCGAGCGCCCCTGCGAGCGCTGCGGAGGCAGACGCCTGCGGGAAGAGGCGCTTGCAGTCAGGATAGGGGACAAGTCGATAATGCAGGTCTGCGACCTGTCGATTGACGCCTGCTACAACTTTTTCCAAGAGATAGAGCTGTCAGAGACAGAGCGCTACATCGCCCGGACGATACTAAAAGAGATAATGTCGAGGCTAGAGTTTTTGCGAAATGTCGGCCTCAACTACCTTACGCTCAATAGGATGAGCGCGACACTTTCTGGAGGCGAGTCGCAGAGGATAAGGCTTGCGACGCAGATAGGCTCAAACCTCACCGGCGTCCTGTACGTCCTTGACGAGCCGACAATCGGCCTGCACCAGCGCGACAACTCGCGCCTTATCGACACGCTAAAGAAACTCCGGGACCTCGACAACACGCTTGTAGTGGTCGAGCACGACGAGGAAGTGATACGCAGCTCTGACTGGATAATAGACATCGGCCCGGGAGCCGGAATTCACGGCGGCCAGATAGTCTCTTCAGGCACTCTTGAAGACATTATCGCCAGCGGCGATTCAATCACCGGCGCGTTCCTGCGTGGCGAGCAGACTGCGGCTCACATGCACGAGCGCAAAAAGCCAGGCAGGTGGATTGCCGTGCACGGCGCGCAGGAAAACAACCTGAAAAACATCGACGTCAGGTTCCCGCTTGGCTGCATGTCGGTAGTCACGGGCGTCTCGGGCTCTGGCAAGTCGACGCTTGTAAACGACATACTGTTCAAGGCCCTTGCAGGCCACTTTTTTGGCGCAAAGGACAGGCCCGGCAAGCACGACCGGATTTCGGGGCTGGAAAACGCAGACAAGGTAATCGGCATTGATCAATCGCCCATCGGCAGGACTCCAAGGTCCAATGCCGCGACGTACGTCAACGCATTTACGCCAATCCGGGAGCTGTTTGCCAAGACGCCGCACGCCCGCGAGATGGGCTACACCGCTGGCAGGTTCTCGTTCAACGTGTCAGAGGGCAGGTGTGAGGCGTGCGAGGGTGGAGGCGTCAAAAAGATAGAGATGCAGTTTCTGCCCGACGTCTATGTCACATGCGACGAGTGCAAGGGCAGGCGCTACAATTCAGAAACGCTTTTGGTAAAATACAAGGGCAAGACGATTTCCGACGTGCTTGACATGACTATAGAAGAAGCCCTGTCATTCTTTTCAAACATACCGGCCATAACCAAGAAACTGCAGACGCTAAACGACGTGGGCCTTGGTTATTTGCGTCTTGGCCAGCCGGCAACGACAATGTCGGGAGGAGAGGCGCAGAGGATCAAGCTTGCCGCAGAACTGTCAAGGCGCGACACGGGCAAGACAGTCTACATCCTTGACGAGCCTACGACTGGCCTCCACTTTGCCGACGTCAGCAAGCTGCTGCACGTGCTAAAGAGGCTGGTAGAGCTTGGCAACACGGCCATCATAATCGAGCACAACCTCGATGTCATTGCCTCGGCAGACTGGATAGTCGACCTCGGACCGGAGGGAGGCGAAGGCGGTGGCACGGTCGTGGCCGAGGGCACTCCAGAGCAGATAAGCGAAAACACCGCAAGCTACACCGGCCAGTACCTGAAGCAGAAACTTGCAATGGATCAAAAGCTGGTGCGGCACAAGTAAGATGATGATAACCACGGCCGTCCTTCGAGAAAAGCGGATACCAAAGAACCCGGGCGTCTACCTCATGAAGGACACAAAAGGCCAGATAATCTATATCGGCAAGGCCAAGGACCTGAACAAGCGCGTCACTTCTTACTTTACAAAGCATGACCACGATGCCAAGACCGCAAGGCTGGTGGAGGAGATAGCGGACATTGAGTTCATGGTCACAGACAATGAAACTGAAGCGTTCCTGCTAGAGTCGAACCTGATAAAGCGCTACCGGCCCGTGTTCAACATAGCGCTCAAGGACAACAGCCACTATTCGTACCTAAAGATAACCGACGAGCCTTTTCCCCGGCTCCTTGTCGCGCGCCGGAACAGAAACGGCGAGTTTTCAGACCCAAGGGGGAGGATCTACGGACCGTTTGTGCGCGGCAGTTCAAAATACCTGACGGTAGGGCTCTTGCGCAAGCTGTTCAAGGTCAGGGTGTGCACCCGCCTGCCAAAGGTGCCTTGTTTGCAATATTTCATCAAAAACTGCGACGCGCCCTGCATCGCAAACGTGACGCGGGAAAAGTACATGGAAGGAATTGACGCGCTGCGCGACATCCTTGAAGGCAAGAGCAGCGTCGAGCGCTTTGCGCAGGAAATGGAGGCAGAAATGAAGCGCGCATCCGACGTTGGTGACTATGAGCGCGCCAAGGAGATCCGCGACACGCTCTACCGCCTAAGCGACCTGCGAATAAGGCAAAAGATGGAGAAGGCAAACAAGAGGCCCCACGAAGAGTACGTCGGGATAATGCGCGACGAGAAAAAAGGCGTGGCGCACGTCATGGCGCTCAAGCGCACCCACGGCGTCATAAGCGACAGGAGGAAATTCGAGTTCGAGATGGTGGCAGATAACTCGTTCTCGTCGTTTCTTTTGCAGTACTATTCGTCGGCTCCGGCAATCCCGCAAATAATATGCACAAGCGAAGAGCCGGAGGAAAAAGATGTGCTTTTGATGTCGCTTGAAAAGCTTGCAGGGCACACAGTAAAGATAGTGACTGCCGGCAGTTCAGGCGAGAGGCGCCAGCTTGTCAACCTGATAATGAAGAACCTGGCGATGTACGTCGAGCGCGGCTACGCGCCGGCGGTCGTGGAGTTAAAGCAAGTCCTTGCGCTTTCAGTCATGCCAGAGACCATCGACTGCTTTGACGTCTCTAACCTCGGCACAGACATTGCGGTGGGCTCAAGCGTGCGCTTTGTAAACGGCAAGCCGTACAAAAGCGGCTACCGCAAATTCAGGATAGAGACTGTCCCTGGCCAGAACGACTTTGCAATGATTGCCGAGCTTGTGAGGCGCCGGTACAAGGAGCCAAGGGACCTGCCTGACCTTGTGGTAATAGACGGTGGCAGAGGCCAGCTTGGAGCGGCTACCTCTGCGCTTGCCTCAGCAGGGCTCATTATATCATGCATCGGCCTTGCCAAGGAAAACGAGGAAATCTATGTGCAGGGACAAAAAGAGCCGATAGCCCTGCCAAGGAGGAATCTTGCACTGAGAATGCTGCAGCACGCGCGTGACGAGGCCCACAGGTTTGGGCTTGCATACAACAAGAGCCTGCGAAGGCTCACTCGACCTTGACGCTTTCCTTGCGCTGGGCCTTCTGCATCTCCTGCTCTGCAAGCTCGATGTACTTGCCAAGGGCAGTGTCTGCAGACTGGGCCGCTATCTGGACTATTCTCGCAAACGAAACTGACGCCATTATGGCCATCTCAGTTGCCATCTTGCCGGCCACAAGAGGCCAGACGTACAAGTCGGGACCGGGAATGTTACTGCCGCTCTTTTCGACCATGCAGCAGATATGTGTGCCTGCTGCGTCTTAAACTTTATACCAAGACAGCCAAGGGTCGAGAGAATGCAAGCAAAGCATATACACACCCTCCTCGAACGACAACACCGTCGACCATACAATATGCCTCCATTTTGCACCATAATGGTGAAAAATACCAAAACGGCGGGGCGGTCGCGTGCTTGCAGCGCACCAAAATCCCGGCCGATATGAGGCATGAGGCAATGCGCGATATGCAAAATTAAAATGCATGGTAGGTACATATACCTGTGGTGGAGGAGAGGCGTGTCAGCTTTTGACGATAACCCATACTCGGTGCATTTTGCACACTTTGCAAGCAAACTAGAGCAATACCTGAGAAAGAACGGGATCTCGTGCGACGACGCGGACATGATAATCGAGGAAAGCTCGGCCATCTACTTTGAAAAACTGGGCTCTTCGACAAACAGGCTCTTAAAAGCCTTCAAGAAGCAAGACCCTGCAGACGTGTTTGTCGACTCGGCCCACAAGGCCATCGAAAGGCACATCCCGGAGGCAAAGGACACCTTTGGATCAACGGCCGAGATATCCAAGCTCATACGCTAGGGAAAAATAATAATAGGAAATTTTGGCTATAGCCTCTCTGCATACATATTGATGACAATAGGCGTCCCAAAGGAGATAAAAGATCATGAAAACAGGGTCGCGCTCACCCCGCGCTCTGTTGCGTCGCTCGTTTCGTCAGGAATCAAGGTGGCAGTCGAACGCAATGCCGGCGCCAAGAGCGGCTTTTCGGATGCAGATTACGCTTCTGCGGGCGCGCAGGTTGCAAGCGATGCGGCAGAGCTGTATTCAAAAGCAGACCTTGTAGTCAAGGTAAAAGAGATCCAGGTCGGCAAGGGCGAGCACGCGCACATCCTGCAAAAGCACATAATTTTTGGCTACAACCACTTTGAGTCAAGCCGCGAGTTGACAAGCGCTGCGATACGCTCTGGGGCGACGTTCATCTCGTTTGAGAAGGTAACAGACGGAAACGGCCAGACGCCTCTTTTGATGCCCATGAGCAGGATTGCCGGGACCCTTGCCGGCATCTGGGCAGGATTTTTCCACAACTATGCATTTCGGCACGACAAGTCGCTTCGCATGAAGGCAGGGGCAGACCAGGTCAAGGCAAGGTTCATCGAGGATTTTGAGCGCATCATAGACGGCAAGCTTGACGCGGCGACGGCAAACAGCCTTTCGCTTCATGACAAGCAGGTCGTGATATTTGGAGGCGGGACTGCAGGCGAGATGGCCTCGCGGACGTGCCATGCCCTTGGAGCCAAGCTTACGATAGTGGAGAAGAGGGACAGCCGCAGAAAATACCTGCAGGGGCTTGGCCTGGGCAGGTGCTCGGTCGTGGCAAGTGCCGACTATGACGCAATAAAGGGGGCAAGCGCGGTAATCGGCGCGACGTACGACAAGGAAAAGGCCGATAGAATGATTGATGAAATGACGCTAAAGAACGCATCAGAGGTGCGCAAGAAGGTGATAATCGACATTTCCATTGACCAGGGAGGAAACTTTCCCTTCGTCGATTCAACAGGCAAGTACGCGCCTGAAAGCATGGGCACCATAATGTCGCCGGCGCAAATGGACTATTTTGGAAACGTCTTTGTGCGCGTTCCAAACATGCCGTCCATCGTTCCCCGCTATGCGTCAATGGCGCTGTCAAACGCGATAACCGACCATGTCAAGGCCATTGCCACAAACCAGACCAGACCTGAGCTTGTGCGGGCAACCAGCATTGCAGGAGGCAAGGTGCTTGACGAGGCGGTCGCAAGGGCGCACAGCTTGCCTTATGCAAAGACCTTTTAGCCAAGGATTTTGCTGAGAAAGAGGGCATACACAAGTTGGAAGCAAAAGAAGACTCGCACATGCTCTGCCCTACGTGCCAGCACGAATACGGCTACCATGACAAGGAAGGCCATTGCCACAAGGGTTGTTGCGGCTGTGGCTCTGGCCATTGCTCAACAACCTAGGAAAAGTTTGGCACGACATGGACCACGCCCTGCATGAAAGGATGCGGGACGCAATGGTAGTGGTAGTCACCCTCTTTTGTGAACGTGAACGACCATGAGCCGCCCTCTGCAATAAAGCCGTTAGTAGTTTCATCAAGGTGAGCTTGCGAATCGAACTTGCCGCTTATGGCGTCAACGTAGTTTTCGCTGTCATCAGTAGTCACAGTATGAAATGTAGAATCCTGATTGGTCCAAGTCACTTTGTTTGACAGCCCAAGAACTGCGCGCACATCCATCGGGTCATAATGCTTTGGGTTTGACTCCAAGCCTGCATCCTTTACAATAGTTACATGAGTGGTTTGCTCAGGGTTTCGTATTTCTGGCGGCACATAGGGCGTCCTGTTGGCTTCTGGCACGTACACGTACTGGTAGTAGGCCAGGCTGACGGCCACGGCAGCTATGAATGCAGTCAGCGCTATGCCGCCAGCGTGGTTTTTTGCTACTTGCATGTGCCGCAAGTGCAGTACGGGCAATGTTGTATTTGGAAATTAGTCCAAACGTTTGGATAAAATCCTATATAGTTAAAACTACTATCTATGTTCCGGGACGGCAAACAAAATGCTTCCTAAAATCATAGCACTGCCTTTGGCAGGAGCAGGCATTATTGCACTTGTAACAGCGGCCTTTGTTCCATTTTCAGCATGGAGCATTACCACCGCCACCACTGGAATTGAAAATAATACGCCTGTGGCGGCTGCCGCAGAATCAAAGCGTGAGACAAAAGCGCCAGAAAGTGTAGACGACTTGTATCCGGTTATCAAGCAGAGATGGAGCGGATCTAACTTCACCGCCATAACCAATGAATCGGAAGCGTCCTCGTTGGCAGGCTTTGATGTAAAGTTTCCAACACGGATGCCATCAAGCGATTATAAACTTCAGCTAGGAATTGTTAATCGTGAAACTGGCGATAACAACAAGTACGTTTTTCTCTACTGCTCGGAGAAGCCAGTAACGGATGACATGACATTCAACCAATTCTGGGAGCAGGGTGGAATCTCTGTTACTTACCACAAGAACGCTACATCATATGTAAATGAGTATGACGGCAATACCTATACTTCGTATTCCAATATTACGGCTATGTATGAAATAGTTGTCCATGAATATGGATTTGATGCCCACCTGACCAATGTTAACGGGCATCAAGCAATCGCAATAGCGGACGTGCACAGGGAATTTGTACCTGAACCGTACAATGAACTGGAATTTGCTGTGCATGACCCGGCTCAGGTAGACTTTGTTGCGGGCAACACGTACGTCACGCTGCAAGGGTACAAGGATGCTGATGAGCTAGTACGAATCGCAGAATCAATACCCTTTGATGCTGAATGAAAAAAGAACTCAAGTATTTTTGCCGATGATGGCAGGGCAAGCATCAGGAAGTTGCAATAGGTGCAGTTGCAGAGCGAACATGGGACCCATTAGCACTATTTTTGGCTCCGCAACGCCTAAGGTTATCCATAACTATTTTGCCTAATTCGTCAAGTATCGCTGCTTAGATTTTGGGTAAAAGACGTGTGGCCGCCGGTCGGTACGGTTGGCGCGGCTTGCGGCCAAAGCGACGCCAAAAGCTAGCCGAAAATTACTTCTTTTTCGGTTTCGCCTTGGACTTCTTTGCCTTTTTAGCTGCCATTGTTCTAGTAGAGTGACAGCTTATTGATATTATTTTGGGTCTCCGGAATTTTTTGTACTCTAGCAACAACAAAAAAAATGCTGTCTGCGATTTTGCAGCATTACTTTGATGCCGCTGCGTCAAGGTTCTTCTTCATCATCCCCCTGATGGAGCTACTACCACCACCGTTCCTACCATGTTAGGATGGATGGCACAAAAGTACGGATATTCTCCTTCCTTGTCAAATGTATGGCTGAATACCTCGCCCCTTTTCAGCGGATTAGAGTCAAAGGCGCCGTCGCGCGAGGTCGCCGTGTGCGTGGCAGAATCGTCGTTTACCCAGGTAACCGTGTCTCCGGCCTTGACCCTGACTGGATTTGGACTGTACGAGTTGCTTTTTGAATTGTCAACTATGCTCACCTTTGTTCCATTTATGGCAGCAGGAGGTAAGCCTTGTTGTCGCGAATCTTTTGCTTGCTGCTGACCTATGCCATCTGGGATGTTGTTTCCAAGAACCTGTGCCGCCACGATGGCACCGGCTATGATGAATGACGCGATCACTATGGCTATTGAGAGTATCACGATTTTCCAAACCATGACATCAATAGCCAGATTTTTTGTTTTAACGCTTGTTTACCTGTCCTACGTAACTGAGTTACCTGAATGCTTATTTGGTTCGCCAATAGGTAAATGACCGGTGGCTGGAAAAAGAGAATGGCGACGATGCCCGCTGCTCTTGCTCCGGCCCCAGACAGCAAGACGCGTCTGTGGCAATTGAGTCAAATTGGTACATGCACATCGAGAGAGGATTTACATAAGGAAGGACATCATCTTGAAGCTAAGTGATTATGGGGAGCTCAACCAGAGCCAGCTGATGAGCTACTGCGGGCTCAACAACGTCAAGCACAAGCCGATTGTTGACGAACTGGTGGAAAAGGGCCTGATAATCAGGTTTGAAGAACCCTGGGGCGAGCAGAACAGGATAATCAAGTACAGAGTTTCAGAGAAGGGCAGAGAGATTGTCAAGGCAGTGCTAGAGCCGTACGAGCTATTGTTTCCAAGAGGGGAGGACAAGGAGAAGCAGAAATGATAAAGTCGCATGGTGCAGGTAACAGAGTTACTGCCTTCTTTATAATGCAGAGGAGGGAATCGCCTAGTGAGTGACTTGAAAGATCATAGCAGTGAAAAGAAAGGGACTGCGCACGAGAACCTGCTAGAGATACTGGACAACGTCATCAGGCAGCTGGATTTTACAAAAAAGATGATAATCATAATGGTGATCTCGTTTATCACCGTCGTGCCAGTTTCTGCCGTCGTAATCAATGCAGTGACTGGAGGCAACAACCTGGGAGTTGCAATCCCCATCATCGCAGTCACGGTTTTTTTCATATGGCTTGGGGTGGGCATCAGGCAGTGGATAGTGTTTTCGAGGTGGACGCGCAAATACCGCCTGTACAGGCAGCTGCAGAAGGACCTTGAAAAGAGGCTGGATTTTGAAAAGAACAATGAAGAAAAAAGTCAGGAAAAGAAGTGAGGACAGTGTGAAATCGCCTACGGCTGCTGTGTTATCCAAAGTAGTTTTTTTCGCCCGAAAAAAGAAGCGAGGACACATCCCCAGCCCCTGCTTTCTGTTTTTGCAGCTACATCTTCTTGCCCCATGTTTCGGCTGCACAAAGCCACTGCCGCAATTCCTCCTATGCGACGACAATCCTCCCAATTTTTAGACGCATCATGATTGTACGCTTTTTGAGTAGAGGAAGCGTCTAACGGGCAGCAGCAATCCCAGAAGCGACAGGACAATGAAAACAACTTGATGAACATGATCATTGCCCGGCGGCAATCCAAGTGCCAAATGCAGTAACCAGAAGACAGGATAATACCAAAGGGCAAGCCACGCCCATTTTTCTCCTCTTCTATAAGCCGTCAGGGTAATCATGACACCAAATATCCCCATTCCAGTTGTTGCGACGCCAATCGTTCGTAGTAGCAGTTCCTCTTCTTTAATGCCAGAGTAATCAGAGGAAATTTGCGGATATGCAGAAGTTATCAGTCCAAAACCAAGGATCCCGATCCCGGTGGCTAAAAGCAGCATCCAGCCGATTCTTAATGATTGCATGTTCAGAGCTCCATGATACACAAAAATATTTTAGGCGATTGTCCGGGCTCCGGACTATGCCATTGATGCCCTTTTGCTTACTTGCCATCTAGCATCGCCGTTCTCGCCAAATGCCTAAACTATTTTTGCTACATCAACATAACTTTGTAGTAGAGGGATTTGAAAACGAGAGCGGAGGAGCTAACGAACCCGGCAGTACAAGCGGTAGTAGCCGCGATGCGTGACGGCAATAGAGAGGCATTCTTTGCCGCGTTTGCCCCGTCGGCAGAGCTTACCGACGACGGTCACCCGCAGCCGCTGGAACAGTGGGCAGACAGGGAGATCTTTCAGGCACACGGCCATCTAGACGTGGAGCGAGAAGACAATAACGGGTTGGAGTTGGTCGGACCATTCCATTCGGATCAGTGGGACATGAAGACAATGTGGCGGTTCAGAGTCATAAATGGACGTGTACAGCGTCTCGATGTATCTGCCCTTTGAAGTTTCTATTGTATAGCATACAGAAGCTAGCATTTGTCGCTAGTAACCCATGATTTAGGCTCGACCTTGAAAATCCGGCGCGGCCGCTAGAAAACCTGCATAACCTTGCCCACACCTCCTTTCCCTTCATTACCATTCCAAAAGGAACGTCTCTTCAAAAGCATAGAATTGAACCATATCATTTACTAGCTGCTGAAATACCAATATTTTTAAATTCTCTAATGTATTTTACCATATTTGGGGATAGACTTATGTCACAAACAAATATCAGTATTATAGCTGATGCAATGCTGCAAAATCTTAGAGAAAGTTTAGGTGCAGAAGCATACGATATAGTAATGTCAAGAATAGTTAAGGACTACTTTGGTGAGAAGATAGACATACACACGGCAATAATTCAAAGACCTGAAGTATTTGAAAGTGCATTTGTAGATTTGCTAGGACAAATGGGCAGGATTCTTCTTACAAAGTTGTTAGACGACATTTGCCCTGAAAGTATTATAGATCTGCATTATTCAAAAGCTGGCGACTTTGCGAAATATGTCGTCGCAATCCAGAATGGCTAAGATTGAGAAAGACGCAAACTAGCAACCAGGCTTATCTCATGCATACCCGTCTTGCTTTTTCACTATGAGGTAGAGCAAAGATTTCAGCAACTCTCTTGCTTGCTCGTCATTCATAAATTTCAAAAATTCTGTGTTTACTCCAAGTTCGGTCAGTTTGCGCCGGTCATATGAAAAGTCATCCTCTACTGTTGTTGTTGTCAGAAACTCTGCTGAGTTGGCCGTACTCATTTTACCTTGAAAAAAGGTTTATTGCTAATATTCATTATACAAGCGGCATTCAAAAATATTTTAAATCGATTTCTTATGATACATTTCTACCTATATTCTACAAGAAAGCATCTTATCTGAAAAGTAGGCGCAGTTGATCAGAAAAAGAAAGCAGTTATGGATTGAAGCTCGATGCAGGTACTCAAGGTAGGCCAAGGAGGCTAGGCTGCCACGATATCAGGAAGGCGATTGATTATAGCATTCTTTCTCTTCTTTGTCAGACTCAAACACTAGAACTCAAGAACAAAATTACTTTCACCAAAACAGCAAATCAGAGCTGGCAAGATAGAATTGGAGAATCGCAATCCTGAATAAATATTAGGCTAGGCTAACAGTCTACGTCAATTCTTTTGGTCTAGGAGGATTGACGTCTACAGACAAGTCATCAGACATATCCCTACCCGGTTTCGGCAGCAACCGGGTAGGTCTAACCATTCTGATATCGTTTATGACACCAAGGCAGCAAATCAGTTTCTGAATGGAACAGGGGTTATTCTTTAGACTCAATCTCTGACACAGCATATCGGATAATCTTTAACGTTTCCAACTTCAAAGCCTCAGTCAGTGCGTCCAATGGCTCCCTACCAGATACCTCGTACGCTTTAGCATAGCGAGACACATCAGCTAGTATTTTTCCTCACTGGTTTGCTTGTCCATAATGGGAACTCGGCTTGGCAACATAAAGGAAAGGAGATCTTGGGGAGAGTGCTATCTCTCCCATCTTGGCTGCTTTCTAGAGTTTACAAGTTTCTCCAGCCGGTCTGTCAAGTCCGACAGCTCGTCATAACTCAGGTCACACTTCTCAACCGCAGAGACATTTACGCCAAGAGACCTAAGGCGCTCGTAAAGATCTTTTTTGCGTCTTGAGTCTATGGTTGCCGATGTCATGTAGAATTTTGAATTTTATAAAATAAATGATTCATGATATCTAGCACGATTAACAGAAAAATTCTTGCAGACTATCAATTATTGGGTAATACAGTAGCTAGCTATCTTGTTACTCCATCAAGCTTCAGAAAGACACAGAACTAATGAATGCCACGGCAAGTATGACAGTATGATAGTGTAGAAATGACAATTCATCGTACCTTCTTTAGCAATTAGTACCCAAAAATGGTTAAATAAGATGTTTGTCTCTCTATACAGTGACACACCGCCCATGGAATCCAAGCCTCATCGAGGGCAGCGACGGCAGCAGCAAGCAATAGCAGATGCAATTCTGGCCAACATCAAAGAGATCTTTGGCTGGAATGTATACGACATGATGACAAGGAAAATAATGGAGAATTACTTGAATAACAAGATTGACATTAGGACAGCGATAGTTGAGCACCCTGCAGTTTTTGAGCGCGCCTTTATCGGGTTGATTGGGCCGCTGGGCGAAAAGTTTCTCGCAGACGTCTGTGAAAAGGTGCAATCAGAGCTTGACCTTGATCAATCTACACGCTATTCAAAAGCTGGTGACCTTGCAAAATACATCAGAACGGCTAGCAATAGTAGTAGTGCTGCTTAGGAGTGTTGTGTCCTGTCATGACTGTTACACCTGTGAGGTGCGGTGTTTGTGGAAAGGCGATGGCGTCAAAGGCAGAGCGGGCCAGACACTTGGACCAAATGCATAGGATCAGAGCGGAAAAGCTTTCGCCGAGTCCTAGCGGGGAAGACGATTTATAGCGACACGCTCAAGGGCGATCTACTGACGCAATTCTCATAGACTAGACAGTGCTAGGTAAGACCGGGTGCACGGGAATGTCAGGAATTAATGAGGAAAAGCTGTAGCCAAAGATCCAAGAAGCCATAAACACACTATGCAAATATTGTGGGAAGTCGATGCGAGAATCAGCAGCAATCGCTAGTGCTTCTGGAAAGGAGTGGGCATATACGCACTGTGAAGAGGATGGACGCCAGCATAGTTTTATCGGCGGGAAAGGACTTGACTTTGGAAGGCCGAAGAGTGAATAGGAGATCAAGGACTAGGGGAGGGCAAGCCGATACCAAAGAATTTTTTGGTGGCTCTGTTCTTTGTGTCGACCTATTCATGGATACAAGCATGCACCAATACTAAAGAAGTAAAATATTGTACCGAGCACTGTAACTGCAGCTGCCAGTCCAACAAACAACGAAAATACCCAATTCTCATAATTCTCACAAAACCTATGTCTTCTCTTTAAAGCATAGACGATACTTGCTATTCCAACAATAACGAATGATGTCGATAAGGAATAGCAGAAAAAGAGTGTAAGAATATCAGCCATATACTTTGACTATGCCGATACTGCACAGTTTATGATTAATCAAAGTGATGGTGGTGCGCTACTTTAGCTGCATCTAGAAAGAGCGGAAGATGGTTGTCGGTAGTGGGCGGAGGAGGGCAGCTAATCAGCATCCATCTGGTGTTCTAGAGATTTGTGCGTCCTAAGCTCCGCCTCTGGAAGATACAAAGCCCCAGAACAGTATGGACAATCCTCCAACGCATTCTGAACAAGCGACTTGATTGACTTAACGGACCTTTCTTGCTTTCTGGGTAATTCAGAGGTGCAATGGTCAGAAAGGGCAGATGCGTCAGTTGCAACCTTTTGCATGTATAAAAGAAAAGCCCACCACAAGCCGAGCATTAAAGACGCTTGTGTTGTTCTTGGATCTATTGGTTCAGTGCATGGCACAATATGCTCGACATGTATTCTAACTGAAACAGGAGAACCATATCTGGTACAATCCGGATTATCGCAAGCAAACCGATTGCCTCCTTTCGGATCGTGAGCTAATAGATGAAGCCTGCCTTTCTTGCAATAACGGCAAACAAGGTCGTTGCAACTGCCACCATCATTCTCAGTGTGCATGCAATTATGGTAGAAAAATACGTGAATAGCCTACTTAAACAGGGTTGCGAATTGGAAGTTGAAAGACGATGGACTAGGAAGGGCAAGTGTGATCTATGTCGTTATCTTAAAAAAGAGTGGGGCCGAAGGGATTTGTCCTGACGCGGGGTTAACCGCAGCCATTTGAACCCTTGACCCACGGGTTTCTTTCTCTAACTAGCCCTTTATTGTGTTAGATCTGGAGCCCGTTGCGATGCCTGGCTTCGCTACGACCCCACCAAGTGTGGCACCGTGTGTTTTTGATAGCAGAAAGATGTCTGTATAAGTCTTATCATCCTGCTATCGCAAACGCCTTGTCAATTGAACCTCATATTAAACAATTTATTAAATAGAAAAAATGCACCTAATTTTTCGCTGGCAAGAGTTACTGCGAATCCTCGTAACTTCTTAATATTATAAATCCCGAAGTAATCTATGTCCAGCGAAGACAGAAGTTATGAGGAAGGTGCCGCGGGAACCGAGAAGAAAAGGAAAGGCGATCCGCTAAAAGAATATGAAGAAAAAGAGCCGATGACTCCTGCCAAGATAAAAGAGCACGAGCCAACTGCTGTCAAGCGTGACTCTTCTGACCAAAAGATTGTTGAAAGGGGACAGGAAGGTACGGACCCAGAGCGTGCAAAAGAGATTGCAAGAAGCAAGGGCATGGCAAAGGGAACGGCAGGCGCGTGGAAGTCGGGCGACGAATACGAGCAGGGTGCTGCAGGAACAAGTACACAGTAGACATACTTTTTGACTGATGTGTACACAGATGCGTGGCTACCGGTGACTAGGCCGGTGCCTCTCTACTTTTTATGATTATTAGCCTGCAGGCTTTTTTCTCAAACCGTGCGTGTGCACCTTACTGCTGTTGTTGCTGTTTCTTGGCGTCTTTGTAGCGGAACTTGTCCAGCTTTACCAGCTGATGGTACGAGCCAAACTGCGACGAATTGACATTATCAAGTGCCGACTCGGTTTCGTCGCTTTCATTGCGAAAAGTCTTTAGCAGCTTGTAGGTGGTTGAGCGCTGCGCCGGGATTCTGCCTGATGAGCGTATCAGCTGCCTTATCTCCCGTGGCCTCATAAGCTGGCCGTGCTGTGCGCCTGCCGCAGTCGAGATGCTCTCGTTTATCAGCGTGCCTCCAAAGTCGTTTGCGCCGGCGGCAAGCAAGAGCTGCGACATCCTTGCGCCTTCCTTGACCCACGACACCTGGATGTTTGGTATGTGGTTGTTCAGCATTATCCTTGCCACCGCGTGCATCTTGACCACTTCATTGCCGTCAGCGCCGGCGCGTATTCCCGGGACGGTGTGGTGGCTGTACATAGGCGCTTCCGTGTGGACAAAACTGAGCGGGACAAACTCGGTAAAGCCGTGCGTTTCTTTCTGGATCTCGCGCAAAAGCGCGATGTGCTCTGCCTTGTGGCGCGACGTCTCGATGTGGCCGTACATTATGGTCGAAGTAGTTGCGATGCCAAGCGAGTGCGCCTGCTTGATTATCGACACCCAGTCGTCGACCTTTATCCTGCCCGGCGATATCACGTCGCGAAGCGACTGGTCGAGTATTTCAGCGGCAGTGCCGGGCAGACTGCCGACCCCGGCCTCCTTGAGCATTTTCAGATAGTCAAGGGTCTGCGTGCCGGACCTCACTGCGCCGTACAGCACCTCTTCGGGCGAAAAGGCGTGTATGTGCATGTCTGGCAGGTCCTTTTTCACGGCCTTGCAGATGTCGACGTAAAGGTGGCCGTCCATCTTGGGCGGGAGCCCTGCCTGTATGCACACCTCCGTTGCGCCAAGCGACGCCGCCTCCTTGGCGCGCCTCACTATCTCTTCGTTTGGGAGAAAATAGCCTTCTTCTTCGCGAAAGTCGCGTGAAAAGGCGCAAAAGCCGCACTGCTTGATGCAGACGTTTGTAAAGTTGACGTTCCGGTTGACCACGTACGTGACGATGTCGCCCACGGTCCGGCGCCGAAGCTCGTCTGCCACCGTCACGAGCAGGTTCATCTCAAGGCCCGTGCAGTCGAAAAGCGCGATTGCCTCGTCGACAGTTATGTCCTTGCCGGAAAGGGCGCGGTCAAGCGCAGAAGCCACTATGGGGTCGGCGTTTTTTAGCACGGATTCAAGCGCCATTAATTACATATTCCTCCTTTACAAGGCCCGAGCTGTCAGAAAGCAAGCGCACATACTCTTCAAGACGTTCTGATATAAATCCTCCATCCTTTTTGAGGAGGTATTCCGGGTAAACTGGCAGGCGGGCGCGCAGGCGCTTGCCCTTTTCCTCCGTGACCTGCTTTACAGAGTCGATTGTAGGCCAAGGAAACTCGGGGTTGACGTGGTCGATTGTGACAGGGGATATTCCGCCCCAGTCGTTGATGCCTGCGTCGACGTAGCGGCCATAGATTGCAGGGTTCAGGTTTGGAGGAACCTGTATGTTCATAAAAGGCATCACGAGGCGGCAAACCGCGACTGCGCGCAGGAAATACTCTTTTTCAGTCGACGCAAAGTTTGCCATCCCCGTGCCCGGCTTGGGCTCAAAGTTTTGCAGTATCACTTCCTGGATGTGGCCGTGCTTTTCATGCAGCTCCTTTATCACAAACAGCGAGTCGACAAGCTCCTCTGGCGTCTCGCCGATGCCAACCAATATCCCGGTCGTCATCGGTATCCTTAGCTCGCCGGCGCTTGTGAGCGTCTTTATCCTCACCCTTGGGTTCTTGCTTGGCGCGCCTTCGTGGGCCATCCCCTTGCTCATCAGCCGCTCGCTTGACGTTTCAAGCATGACTCCCATGCTGACGTTGGTGTCGCGCAATTGCGCCATCTCTTTTTTCGTCAGGCTGCCGGCGTTGGTGTGTGGCAGCAGGCCTGTTTTTGCAAGCACAAGCTCGCTCATTTCCCTGATGTAATCGACCGTAGACGAATGGCCCATTGACGACAGCCACGACCTTGCCTCGCCGTATTTTTGCTCGGGGCGCTCGCCGGTGACAAACAGCGCCTCCGTGCACCGGGCGCGCCTGCCTGCCTCTGCTATCGCAAGCACCTGCTCAGGGTTGAGCATCGAAAGCATCGGGTCGCCCGGCTCTTTTTTGTAAGTGCAGTACGAGCACGTGTCGCGGCAGAGGTTGACAAGATTGATGAATACTTTGCGGGAATACGTTATGATGCCGCCGGGCCTAGTCAGGTCGCGGACTCGGCCCGCTGCTGTTACGAGCTCCTCGGTGGAGCACTCGGCCATCAGCCGGGCCGCGTCGGGGCGGGTCAGGGCGCCGGGCCTTTCAACCAATCCTAAAAGAGTTTCCAAGTCAGCCAGCATCTCTGCGTGTTCAGTATGTTTTATCGCCGGGTCGTCTAATAAACACAGTGTCTATTGCTACTACGGCGATTCCTGAGTCGACGGACGTGGGTCAAGGTGCACCTGAATATGCTGCAGCTGGCCGCCGCGAAGGACGGTCACGTCCATGTTGTCTCCCACCGACTTTTCCCTCTGCAGGTATACGAGTATGTCGTCGACCTTTCTCACCTGGTGGCCGTCAAGCTCCAGCACAATGTCGCCTCCAAGCGGCACTGTCCGGCCGTCCACCTTTGTAGGAGTGTCGCCAGCCTTGATGCCGGCCTTTTCTGCCGGGCTTCCGCCAATAACTTCAACCACAAGGACGCCGCGGGGCTCCGTGAGCTTGAGCGCGTTTGCGAGGCCGGGCGTCATGTCGGCTCCAGAGATCCCGACCCAGGGGTGCTGGAACTTGCCTGTCTTTATCAACGACGGCACTATCTTGGATATGGTGTTTGACGGGACTGCAAAGCCAATGCCCGCAAACTCGCCGGTGGTCGAGCGGATGGCCGAATTGATTCCGATTACCTGGCCACGCATGTCAAGGAGCGGACCTCCCGAGTTGCCGGGGTTTATCGGCGCATCCGTCTGTATGATGTCAGGAATGAAAAACGGCAGGGGACCGGAATCCTGCGATGGGATGAGGCGCCCTACTCCGCTCACGATGCCGGCAGTCATCGAGCTTGAAAGCCCAAACGGGTTCCCTATTGCCGCAACCTGCTCGCCCACGCGGATCTTTGTCGAGTCGGCAAGCGGCAGGGGCACGAGTTTGTCCTTTGGAGCGTCTTTGATGTAGAGCACGGCAAGGTCGGTGAACGGGTCAGAGCCAAGAAGCGTCGCGCGGTATATGGTCCCGTCCTCGAACGTGACATCAAGCTGGTTAGAGCCCGACGCGACGTGCAGATTGGTGACAATGTGGCCGTTGTCGTCGTACACGAACCCAGAGCCAAGCTTGCCCTGCTCAGAGGCGTCGTTGCCTGCAGATACCTGCACCACAGACGGCCCGGCCTTGTCAAAAAGGTCGGGAAGCGTCATTTCAGAGTCCGCCGCTTCAACTGTGCTGACACGCCCCACTTCAAAGGCGCTGTTCTGCAGGCCCTGGCGCGGATTGTCAGAAGTATTATCGGTATTGTCAGTTATCAGCTTTGAAATGTCAGGCAGCTGCGTTCTTGGCGTCCAGTCTAGGGAACTGAACTGCGAATAAGCGAAAAAGATAGCAACTGCAGCGGCAACTACTGCCGCTGCAAGTAATCCTCTGTGCAACCTGAAGGAAAAAGACCCTTTAACGCTAATAATCTTTTTCCCCGGTTACTTGCTCAGATATGGCATTTCAAGGCCAGCCTGCTGCGGGATCTCGAGAAAGTCCACTATCTTGTTGTAAAAGTAGAGGAACTCCCTCCCGCGCTCTGTAGTCCTGTACACCACTCCCTCGTCGGTCGCGTGTTGTACCAGCAGCCCGCGCTCGATGAGCTCTGACAGGTACATGTGCACCTGCTCGTAGCTCAGGTTAGCCCGGTACATGATATGGGTCTTGCGTATTCCGGACGTCGCAAGTCCGAGCACGTCGCCCATGATCTGTATCCTTCCCCTGTTGTTCTTGCGTTCTGGTATCGACATTTTTGTTCTGCCGTAATGTATCATCTGGTCGATAAATTAGGGGAAGGGCGGAATTTGCTGCTGAAACGGCCGTTTCAGGCCCGTTTCAGTGCAAAAAGTTCTGCTTTTCGCTTACCGTGTACTGCCTGTCGCGCCAGCTAACCGCGCCCTTTTTGCGTGCATCGACTATCGCCGAGGCAAAACCGAGGTAGATGAGAGCGCCGGACAGGGGCGAGCCAAGCGCATAGGCAGGGCTCTGCATGACCCCAAGCTTGCTCTGGACGGCAGTCGTCGCAAGGAGCATCAGGATTGTGGCAACGTGGACGCCAAGCAGGATTGTCGCCGACAGCCCGCCAAGCCCTCCGCTATTAGCCGCAAGGGCAAAGAAGGCTGGAACGGTATAGCCAAGGAACAGGAACGGGGCAAACATTATGAAAAACACCGCTACTGCTATCAGGTGGGCTCCTGTGTGGTCCTGGTGGTACAGCGGAATTACCAGCCGGCGCAGGCCGTGCCACAGCGTCGTAAAGTCTCTTGCCCATATCGCCTCTACGTGTTTTTCGCCCCTCACCATCTTCATGCGAAAGCCGGCCGCCTTGACCTTGTTTCCCAGCGCGCCATCCTCTACAAGCTCTTGCCTGACGCCTTCGTGCGTCCCGACTGCCTCGTACGTCTTTTTTGTGATTACAAAGAAGCTGCCAAAAAAGTAGCCGGTCTTGTGTTTTGGGTCGTTTACGCGCAGGGGCGAAAACCGGGTGTGCAAAAACGTGGAAAGCGCCGGAAGCGTCACCTTGGTCCAAAAGTCGTTGCAGAGAAGCCTAGGTATTGCAGTCAATGCGTCGAGGCCCTCTGACAGCATGCGGCCCACGGCAAGCGACATAACGTCCGGCGCGTGCTCGGTGTCGGCGTCCGTGAAAAACAGGTACTCGCCTGACGCCTTTTTGTAACCTTGGTGGCAGGCCCAGTTCTTGCCGGCCCACCCTTCCGGCTTGGCAGGCGTGCTCACGTACACTATGCGCCTGTCCCTGACCGCGTAGGACTGGATTATCTCGCCCGTCCTGTCAGTCGAGTTGTCGTTTATCGCTATTACCTCAAAGTTTGGATAATCCTGCGCAAGGAGAGTGTCAAGGCAGCGTGCAATGTATTTTTCCTCGTTCCTTGCAGGCAGTATCACGCTCACCTTGGGCTTGCTATCGCTGCCGCCGTTTGCAGGCGCAAGAGGATAGTAGTGATAGTCATCCATCCTCGGCGCAAGGCGGAATGACTTTGTCATGTATGTCAAAAAGTATACCCAGACGCCAAGTATCCCGGCAAATATAGCGGCCAGCGTGAAATTGACGGCCGCTATTGCCACGTCAAGGGCAGCAGGCTCCATATGTGTATACGCAGTTGTTGTAAAAAGAGAGACGTTATTTATTCGGCTGCCTTTGCTATTCTCTCTAGTGCTTGCTCTGTTCCTTCGGCAATGTGCTTTTTCACCATGCCGCCAAACACGGACAGCAGACCTGCGAGCTTGAAGTCCCACGTCACATCGACTTTTGTCTTGTCGCCTCCTCCCACAGAATTCAAAGTCACGATCCTGCTTCCGGTTATCGGCCCTTCCGTTATCCTTGTATCGATTGAAGTCATGGGGTTCAGGGTGACTGTCTGCATTGTCTTGGCGTCCTTGAATGCGATCACCACTTCGCGCTGGATGACGTTGTCGTTTTTGCTGATGTTGCGGACCGACTTGGTGCCGTGCCAGTACTGCGCCTCGTTGTCGACGTCAGAGATGATGCTCCATACCCTGTCAAGCGGCGCTCCAATTTCACGGCTGACGTTGATTGTGGGCATATGTTTTGCTAATTGGTATCAGGTTGCCGGGGTATATTTTTGCTTATGGCGCGTTCTTTACCGTGGCAGTCTCGTGCGGTTTAGTCTTGTCCCACAGCACGCCAAGGACCGCCCCAAGGACCAGCCAGAACATCGCCATCGTGGAGGCGCTTGCGATCCTAAAGCCGTTGACAAGGTCCATGGGTGCAGTAACAGGATCGGGGTTTGCCGGTAGCGCAAAAACCGCCGCAATCACTACTGCAACATACACGGCAGGGACGACTGCCTTTCTTGCGCTTTTTTGCGGCCCCATCTTTTTGTAAAGGAACGCAGAGCCGATTGCTGCGGCGCCGGAAATCGCCAGCATGGCAACGTAGAGGGTCATGCGCAGGTAGATGGTGTCAGGGTTGCCCACTGCAGGCGGGTTTGCAGGATATTTTACTGCGACTGCAAGGTATATCACTATCCACATTATCCCTGCAAGCAGGACGGCCTTTGCAATGTTGTTTTTACCGGGCAGGCTCTTTCTTGCGTAGGCAAAAACCACGCCCAGGAGGGCGCCGTACGAAAGCCCAAGGAGGGCGCCGGCGGCTACGCTTCCTTCCTTCTGCCACAGCCTGTACGCGTCCATGGCAGTTGGATCGATCATCTCGCCCTGCGCCACGGCATTCTGGTTTTCAATGGCTATTGCCCTTTCGATAAAAGGCAGGACGACACTTTGGTTAACAAGTGCTAAAATGGTTCCAGCAATAATTCCAGACAAAAGAGAAATGGCAATAAAAGTGAGGGTCTTCATCTAGTGTTTCAGACCTTACTTAGTGACATGCGAATCCTGCGGCGTGCCTCATGTCATGCGTGAATTCGTGCATCAACAAGTTTTCGTACGCAGGGTTTGCCGGGTCGGCCGGATTGCCCTGCGCCAGCGCAAACAGCTGGCCTTGGTCAAAGCCCACTACAAAGATGCCGAATACGAGGATGCCAAGCAGAATGCCAACGGCGATCTTGGGAACTCCTTCTGTTGCTCGTGCGATCTGGTTAGTAAATGACATTCTATTTCGCTTGCAATCTGGTGTTATATAAAGAATGAGATAGTTTGTCCAACTGGATGGTTTATCCAACTCTTGCGCGGCACGTAAATACTTGTTCAGGCAACCAAAGATAGTGCACACTTTTGTAAGGGCGCTTGAAAAGGTGGCAAGCAGGTATGCCCCAAGCAGGCTCTTGTCCTTTGGCGAGGTGCACGTCTTTGTTGCGCTGCAGCTGATGAGCAGGCGCGGCCACGTGAGCAGGAACGCACTTTCCAAAGAGCTTGCCCTTGGCGGAGGCGCGGTAAAGACGCTTGTCAAGCACATGAAGATGAACGGCCTGATAGAGACATCAAACGGCGGCACAAAAATGACTGCAAAAGGCAAGGACATCTTTGAAGGTCTTGCATCGGCAATCCCGGCGGAAATGGACCTTCCAAGGTCGCAGGTTGCGCTTGCCAAATACAATTATGCAGTTCTGCTGCGCGAGTTTGGCTTTGCAGTCAGGTCGGGGATCGAGCAGCGTGATGCCGCAATAAAGATGGGCGCCACTGGCGCGACCACCCTTCTGTACCATGACGGCAGGTTTGCCATGCCAGACGACGGCAGGCAGGATCCGCTGAAAAAAGAGCAGGCGCTCAAAAAGGAGCTTGCCGAGATGCTAAAGCCACAGGAAGGAGACGTGGTGATAATCGGCAGTGCGGAAAGGGGCATGAAGGCGGCCGAGCTTGCCGCAAAAAGCGCGGCCCTTACCACCATAATGGCACATGAAAAGCACGCCAGCTAGCTGACTTTGGCCCTCATGCCGTCCTTGTATGCATGTTTTCTTCTCACCAAAATCGTGTCACATACACACGCTTTTTCACATCCGGTCAGCCAGATAAACTAAGTAGCAATTTATGACTCACTTACCGGATGTCCTAGAACTAACTTCGGTCAGTTTAATATAGTAGAATGTTCGCAAAACGGCGGGCATATGGGGTTACTCAAAAAGCTAAAGAACGTTGCAGAGCAGGGCGTTGAAAAGGGCGCCGAGCTTGGCAAGAAAGGAATCGAAAAAGGCGCAGAAGTAAGTACAAAAGCGTACGACGGCGCCAAAGAAGCAGCGCAAAAAGGCTACGAAAAGGCGCGGGAAGACAAGAAAAAAGAAGAAAAGTAAAAGAGGAAATCAGTCAGCCGGTCAGCATCGGTACACATACACATATTTCTTTTATTTTTTATTGTCCCAGCATCCGCACCATACTGACCAGACCATAGAGAGGAGTCTCGCCAAAGTGGTTTAGCACGCTTGTGTCAAGTGTTATCACGATAACTTGCTTTTGCAGGATCTTGACGGTGACTGGCACCTGCGCCGGCCCGTCTCTGGTGGTTATCATGGCTGTGCCGTCAATGGTGATCGAGGAATCGTCTGAGGACCATTTGCTCATCTTAAAATCGCTTATCGTGTGCCTGTGCATCGCATTGCCGTCAGTCATTACCATCCTCACCGACGCGTTGAACGTGACGTTGGGGTTTTGGCCTTCTTCGCCGTTTGGCTGAGCGACTACCATCATCCTCCACGGCCCGTAGACAAGCCAGTGCGCGCCGTCTGCCCCGGTCTGCATGGTTGAAAGCACGCCGGTTGCAACCATCCGCTTGTTGTCCTTCATTGCCGCCGTGATGCGGTCAGACATGTTCATGTTGTCGCTCTGGGCCTGCGCAACGTTGCCGTACAGAAGGGCTGAAAATGCCACCCCTGTCACGAGAATTGCGCTCAGGCCAAGTATTGCCGCCTGTTTGGCAGTTGTCGTTGTTGCCATGAGGACACGCGCTAGTTCACCTTTAGATATGTTTTATGTAAAAGGAATACATTTTCGGTTTGGGCAAATCTTTTTACCCGCGAAAGGGAACGTAGGATCAGGCGCCTTGCTCTCACCCACCATCGACCTCAAGCAGATACAGGCAAGGGCAGAGCGCACCATAGAAAAGGGCGTCCAGATAGACCTGTCGACGGCTCTGTGCAAGCGCTATTTGCGCCGGCACGCAAACCAGAAGACAAGCGTGGTTGTGCTTTACGTAGACATTGACGGCTCGACTAAACTGACGCAGAGCGTGCCTTCAACGCAGCTTGCGCTCATACTCCAGCTGTTCTCGCAGGAGATGAGCCTCCTCGTGTCAAACTATGGCGGATACGTGCTAAAGTACGTGGGCGACGCAGTCATTGCGCTTTTTCCGGCAGAGCACGATGTAGAACGCGCGTGCAAGAACGCGCTTGAATGCGGGTGGACGATGCTTGAGGCCATCGGCGGAGGCATCAATCCCGCCCTAAAGTCGCACGGCCTCCCAGAGCTTGGGATAAAGGTGTCGATGGACTATGGCGAGGTTCTGGTGGTGCTGTACGGAAAAAGCCTTGAAAACTCGCACATTGACATCATTGGCTCAAACATCAGCATGGCTGCAAAGATGCTTGCGTTTGCCCCGTCAGGAAGCATAATAATGGGCATGAGGGCGCGTGACAACCTCGGCAAGGCAGGAGGAAAAGACATTCAGGAAATCCACGATCCGGACTGGTCGTACACCGACGAAAAGACGGGCGGGCGATACAGGCTTTACCGTTCTTCCCGTTTCTAGCTTCACACCTCTATGTTATTAGGAATGCCGTGCAAGTAGTAACGACCGTCATACATATGAGCGCAGTAAGCGAGATAATGTCAAAGGGCGTCGTCGCCATCGATCTTGGAGCCGGCACTTCCGCGCTGGATATCGCCTCTGCGATGGTCAAGGGCAAGACAGGCGCGGTAATTGTTCTCAGGGACGGCAGGCCGGCGGGCATAATCACCGAGCGGGACCTGCTCAAAAAAGTCGTGGCAAAAAACGTCAAGCCGAATCAGGCAAGGGCGGAGGACATCATGTCGTCGCCTCTTGTAACCGTCAAGGCTTATGACTCTGTCGACACCGCGGCCGGCCTGATGACCAAGAACAGGATAAAGAGGCTGCCGGTGCTCGAAGACGACGGATCGCTTGCAGGCATGCTTTCTGCCACGGACATTGCAAAAAGGCTGGCCAAGATACTGGCTGACGACCAGAGCAGATACCGCTCTTTAAATGCGGCGGCTGAACTGTAGCAAAAAATTTTATCATCATTATCATCATTGTATGCGCATCGACCTTGAGGCGGCAAAAGCTGGACATGCAGTTTTTGCAGCATCATGGCCATGTCACGTAAATATCGCAGAGTGAATTGTCATCTCGTGGTTTCAAGGATTCTGGTGCCCCACGACGGGACAGAGATGTCTGACAGGGCACTTGAAAAAGCGACAGAGTTTGCCAGGGCGCTCAAGGCAGATATCATTATTGCACACATTGTTGACAGCAGGTTCGTGCCACCGAGCGCAACTCTCAGTTACATAAGCGACAGGACGTCGCTTGAAGGAGCCAAAACAGAGCTTGTCGAAATCCTAAAGTCTGGCGCAGAGCAGATGCTCAAAGAAAAGATGGCAAAGATAAAAGCAGAAGGCATAGGCGTCGACTTTATCCTAGGAGTTGGGTCTCCTGCCGACGAGATAGTCAGCATCGCACGCAGCACGGAATCGGACCTTATAGTGATGGGAAGCAGGCAACTGAAAAGCAACATTATTGCGTCGCTTGGTAGCGTGGCAAGAAAGGTGCTGGACACGGCACACTGCCCTGTTATGATAATACGCTAATCCTGACGTGTGCAACCTTTGCACCTAAACCCTGTTTTTGCACTTTTTCACAAGCGACTCTGGTGACTCTCCTTTGTACCGGTCTGCTCGGCCAAGTTGCAGGAGCACAAGCATCTCATAGATGTTATAAGTGTGATCCACGAATACACTATACAACAATGAGCTCAGAGACTCCGGCACCATCAAGCGGCTCCCAGCCAGAGCTGGTCCTTGCAAGGTGGAGTGACCGCTTTTTCGCGTGGTTGATAGACTTTGTCATGGTGCAGGTGGCGCTGTACGCGATATTTGCGGCGGCGGCATTTCCATTCTGGTTTGACGATTTTAGCCGCGCAGATAGGTTCTGGGGAGACGGCCCGGTAAGATACGTTATCACAAGCGTCGTATTCTTTGCGTACTGGACGTTCTTTGAATCCACCAAGGGCCAGTCGTTGGGCAAGATGGTGCTAAAGATAAGGACCGTCGACCTTGCGGGCAGGCCGGTGGACACTAGGAGCGCCGCAATACAGAGCTTTGGCAAGGCGTTCCTTCTTCCCATAGACGTAGTCCTTGGCTGGATATTCACAAACGACAAGAGGCAGCGCCTGTTCAACAGGGCAAGCGACACGATTGTAATCAAGGAAACAGCCGCAAGTACTCAGCCGAGTACAAGCTACAGAAAAGACTGACCAGTAGTAGCAGTAGAAAGTTTATTCTACTTCATACTTCAAGGCCTTGTGCAGCAGTATGCGCAGGTTTACTGCTGCTAAAGTTTTGAAACGAGGTTGCCTGCTTCCATCTCGCCCTTTTTCGTCAGGGAAAACAGTTCCTCGCCGTCGTCGCTTGAACCGTCCTTTTTCACTAGGCCGGCCTTGACCAGCCTGCCGGAAAAGTTGCCCCCTTCAAACCAGCTGCCATAAGCCTTGCCCCAATCGTTGAGTACCTGGCGAATCCGGGCCTTGCTCTGCTTTGGATTTTGCAGCAGCGCGACAAGGATAAGGTCTTGCGTGCCAATGTCATCAACTTTTTCCACGATACGCTGCTCTAGGCCGCGCATGGCTGCCTTTGCACCGCCGTTGTTGCTGCTTCCTCCGCTGCTGCCGTACACTGCCTGCTCAAGGCTTGCCACCCTCTTTTGCAGGTCCAAAACAACCTTTTCAAGATTGGAGCTGTCCAACGGAATATATGTCAAAATGCAGAGGTACTTATTACTTTCTTGGCAGTTCCTTCTGCAGCTTGACAAACAGATCCTTGGCTTTTTTGCGGGCGTCCTCGGTGAGCTCTTCGTTGAAAATGGTGTTGCTCAGCGCGTCAAGTACCACCTGCCACTCGTCGGCCGAAAGCGCAAATGCCTGCTTGTCGCTCATCTAGATCTCTTGCTCAAAGTCATGGCAGGTAGCAAGCCAATATATGCCTTAAAGAATAAGCTTCCTGCAACATCTTTATTGCGGATTGCAGAATCGCAGGCCATAAAGAGACATGTTTGAAGCCTCTCCGTTTGTAGTAATATTCCAGTACGCGTTCATTGCCGCATTCCCGCTGGTTGGCCTTGCGGTGGTTACGAAATGGGTTTTTGACGACTGGAAAAAATCAAGGCGCACTCAAGGCTAGATTTTCTCCAGAAAAGTTATGTTGCTGCAAGTGGCAATATTGCAGAAGCAAAAGTGTCGAGTAGCCCGGGAATAGAAGGAGAAAGAGAAGCAGAAGAACCGTGCCAGTACTGCGGCCACCCTTTTTCCATGCATTTCAGCGACGATGTCAGGGGCCTTGGAAGCAAGGATGCATCCAGCGTCCACAAAGGGTGCAGCTACCAGTCGCCAAGCGACGGCTCCATTTGCCAATGCCCAGGATTCAGGTCGGTCCCAGGTACGACGACGACAACAAAAAACTCGGCTGGCGTGCTGTAGAGAAATATGCATTTTTGCAATATTTTATAGCATTATGCAAATTAATTTCATAACTAATTTGAATCATGGACGGGAATTAACTGACGTAGCCATTTGGTTGATTCTGCTGCTGACAAAAAGGACGCGGTCCCAAGGCCCAACGATTCGTCGTCGCCGCAAGATGCAAACCGACGACCACATAAAACAAAAAAGATGCAATCATCTTTTGCCAAGATAATCGGGCCGGGCGTGATAACGGGGGCTTCCGATGACGACCCGTCGGGGATAGCGACCTATTCACAGGCAGGTGCCAAGTTTGGCGCAGGGCTTCTCTGGATGGCACTGTTCCAGTATCCGCTAATGTCTGCAATCCAAGAGATGTGCGCCAGAATAGGCCTCGTCACGGGAAACGGCCTTGCAGCAGTCATGGCCAGCAAGTACTCCCGCAAAATAGTCCTGCCAATTTCGGTCCTGCTTCTTGCGGCAAACACCATCAACATTGGCGCCGACATCTCGGCCATGGCGGCGTCTACGCGCCTGATATTTCCCCAGGTCCCGTTCATTGCGGCAAGCGTCGCCTTTGCCGCCCTGATGACTGCGGCATTGATAGCAGTCCCGTACAGGAGGTACGTCAGAGTGCTAAAGTATCTGACGCTGTTTTTGTTTGCGTACGTCATTACGGCGGCAATTGTGGGCGGCAAGTGGGATGAGATCCTAGTTGCAAGCGTGGTGCCGCACGTGGAATTCAGCGCCGAGTTTGCGATGCTGTTTGTGGCAATTTTCGGCACGACGATATCTCCGTACCTGTTCTTCTGGCAGACTTCAGAAGAAGCAGAAGAGGATGTCGACAAGGGAAAGAAAAAAGAGATAGACAGCCCGGAAAAACCAAGGGTATCCAAAAAAGAAGTCAGGCTGATGAAGGCCGATGTGATGGTTGGCATGGGCTTTTCGCAGCTTATAATGTGGTCCATCATCGTCACCACGGCAGGCAGCCTGCACGCCAACGGAGTGACAGACATCACTACCGTAGAGCAGGCTGCAAAAGCGCTGGAGCCGCTTGTAAACTCGTTTCCGCACGCCGGCACCATTTCAAAGAGCATATTTGCCCTGGGAGTCATCGGGACAGGGCTCTTGTCGGTGCCTGTCCTGGCGGGGGCAAGCGGGTATGCGCTGGCCGACGTTTTTGGATGGAAGCAGGGGCTGAGCAAAAAGTTTGGCCAGGCCAGATCATTTTACCTCGTAATTGCCGCATCCGTGATCGTCGGGCTGTCGCTTAATTTTCTAAACATCGATCCAATTCAGGCGCTGGTATATTCTGCAGTGATAAACGCCGTTGTTTCTGTTCCCATCCTGTTTGTCCTGCTCAGGATTGCCAATGACAAAAAGATACTTGGAAGCAGGGTAAACAGGCGAGTCTCCAATGTCCTTGGGTGGCTCACGTTTGCCATAATGGCCGCCTCTGTCTGCATCATGCTTGCGGCATGGGGAAGATAATAATATTGTAGAAAAGCAAGAAAACGAACTTGCGTATTTCATTTACTTTTTCCCATAGAGCGCTATATTGAAGCACTTTTGTCTAAAAGGCCTGCCAGTAACTAAACAAAGTAGTTGAACAGATTATCGAAACATTTATTATAGACAAAAATCTGTGCTATTGTCATATTTAATTATCAAATAATACAACGATCATACGTTGTAATTTCAAAATAATCACATTATCTATTATTTTTGCTCAAGACTTTAAAGATAGCACTTCCAGTCATTATGATAATGATGTCAAGCCTAACAAGTAACAAGACAGCACTGCTATCCCTGTTGATAGTCGGTGTCGCACTCGCGTCGTATGCCCTGCCTATTGCTGCCTTTGCGCAGAATGGCGGAGAAGACGGGAAACCCAAATGGAACGACAAACACTGGCCGCAGCACAATTGGGATAAGGAGAGCAAATCCTACAAGGATGACTCTGGCAACGAATACAAGTGTGAAACCTTCCACGACGGGTCCTACTACTACTTCTACAAAGGCGAGTTCTACAAGTGCGACGACTACAAGCCATCAAGCCCCTCTGAAACACCCTATTAAAAATTCAACTGTACTGCAGGAACGATAACTTCAACACACAGTTATCGTTCCTTCTCTTCTTTTTCTGTTTTCCAAACAGAATGAATATGCCTGTTTCGTTTGAGAGTCGTTGAATTAGGTTTGTAGTTAATAGTACAGTCGCTTTGAGAAGCGGCAGCTTTATGATGAGGCCGATTCCACAATTTGACAAAAGCGAGACAGGAATCGTGCTTAATAGTGCGTAATGACATATTGATAGCAGGGAATGGCTGCTACAGACCTAAAGCGCGCCCCTTCAGAAAAGAAAGAGGTAGTGAAAAATCTGTATGTTTCTGGAATTCCTGAAGAGTTTATTGCGATGCAACTTGACATAGAAATCCCGGTTGTTATTGCCATCCTTAAAGAACAAGGAATCTATAGACACGCAAACGAACCATAGATTTGGTTCTTGTACGCGTCAAAAGTGCTAGTGCAGTGCTACTCCATATCACAGTTAGCTTGGCAATGTCTACTTGGGTTTTATCTTGTGTATTGTTAAAGAATCTGACACCTCTCAAAAAGAAGATATCGTCTCTGCCTAGACGTATGCTAGTTCTTGGAGGTTTTTCCGCTCATGGGATAGAATTAAGCGATGACATCCGTCAAACCCTTGATTCTTTAGCTGGACGCTTGTAGCAGCAACATCTCTGCTGGCCTTGATTCATTGATTCGAAGTATTTCGAGATAGCATTCTTGGCAAAACAGCTTGCCGTTGTACTGGAACGCCCTCTTTCCGCCTTCCTCGTATTCAATCAAGCTCGTAGCAGTCTTGCACGTGCATTTTTCACAGGTGGACATTCTTGAATCGCCGCAATTTGGCGCTACATGATTCATAACTTTGCACTTCTTGTAGTAGCAATTTAATGACCTAAATACTCATTTAATTCGCTAAAGATGTTCTATTCTCTGATATAGTACGAAGCTTCTAGTATCGGTAACAACGGGGTCAGGCTAAGCAAGGTCGTCTGATAATGGGGTGAAAATCCCCGAGGAATGGACAAAATCTGCTTCCCTGATCACCCGAGTAATAAGCCACGACCGAAGTGTCTGTTCATTACATCCCGCGCTCGTGCTGTGCCATTATCGAGCGCGGATGTTTTTCTTCATATTCTGACTTTAAACATCTGAATTGCCCTTATTCGGAATGTTTTGTATTTTTGTGATGGCTATTTCAAAGTTGGCCAGTGACACCCATTTAGACTTCGTAAAATTGCGGTGTTGAGCCCAAGAAAAGAGAGATCCAAAGAGATTCGAATGGATATTGGTATGGAACCAAGCTAGCACACTGACTACAAAGACACATGCATCTGCACAACAGAGACACAATGTCAGACTAGTCATGCATATCCTTGGTGCCAAGGTGGTTCTAGGTGCCGGATCCATTTCCTAGTAATTTTACTAGGAGGAGACAAATATCGCCACAGAAATAATATGGATTTTCGAAGCATGGGCCCTTACAGCTTTTGTTACCAAGCTGACCATGGACGGTGAAAGTACTTCATCCGGTAGAAGATTATTTACCAGACCAAGAAAAAACTATCTATCAGATTCTTCAAGAAAAGCAGCTTTCTTTCTCTAGGTATTCCAGAATGCTGTTCTTATCCTTTGTGAGCTGTATTCCTCCACCATGATCATTGATGCAGGTAAACGCCATTCTTTCAACATTGGCATCATAATCGATGTCGATTAAGAGTGTGACCTGAGGCTCCATTCGCTGGGTGCCATTGTATTGCACGCCTGTAATCTGTGCTTCTGTCTTCTCGTAGATCACCTGACGACCTAAAACGGTTACATTTGGCTCTGCGTACCTGTTATGAAACGCTTTCACCTCTGGCAAATTACCCAGTTTTTCTTTCACAAGTTCTTTGTTGTTGGGCCGAAAGCCTACGGGAACGTCGGTTAGACGCCACCAGTTGTTCAAGGCTCCAACAACAACGATCACAAAGATCGCTACACCGATTATTGGGATTGATATCAAGACCTTCTTGTTCATGTCCATGCTAATCTGGTCCTCAGCAAATAGGATAATTCACTGAGCATTACTAATGTACCTAGTATCATTTGATGCCATTTTAAGATGAAAACTTGTAAACCAGCTTTGAAAATCTACTCTTGCCTTTGCGTCTACTCTACCAATTATTCTCCCTCTTTCTTCCAAAAACCAGTACTTGACCGAATTGATGTCGAGTGGCTGACTATCGCGCTCTTCCGCTTTTGAAGCAATCACGTATGGAGAATAATAGATTGGATTAAGCCCATCATCGGTTCTAAATGATTCTACTGGAATTTCAAATTCTGATGCAATTTCAGCGTACATACGCGGAGCCCATCCTCTGAATTTTTTCACTATGTCAAGCAGGATGGCTCTTTCCCGAGGATGCTGTTCCTTCAGATTCTCTTCAATTTCTTCATCTGTGAGATATTCATTGATAGGGATGGCTTTTCCTCCTGTGATAGCATCTATGAATAAATACATCGAATAGCCGTGTTGTTGCAAGGTCGCCTGCAGCTGCTGGCGGTGTCGTTCCATTTTCTCATCCATTGACGCTTGTATTATCTTCGCTTTTTCTGTGTAAGCGTAGTATACATTTTCAAATATAGCTTTTTTATCGCTAATGCCAGTCATGTGATCAACTATGAATGTCCTATTGAGAGTGGTGTTGTCTAGCTCTATTAGGACAGGATACGAATCATAATGCTGGCACAGGGACAATATCTGGTTTTTAAGCTCCTGCTCCGAGTCGACTTGCAGATCAGAAATCATTTCCTCGCTGATTACCTTTTGGGCGCCATACCAGCGAATTTGCTCCGCCCTGTGTCTGGACATCAGCCGGATTTCATCCTCTAGAAAGGGCCCTGTGATTGGCTTGTAGACTTTGGCCTCGATTACTTTTGTCAACCTCTCTACCTCATCCAGACGATGGAACTAAGAAGGATAGTTTCACTCATAAAGAATCTGTTCATCCTTGCAGCAATTTCCATAATTCGTCAATCAACGTAAAATCACAAATCTTGGGAGTCTTATCTATATCCCGAAATGTAAGTGGGCCCAAAGGGATTCGAACCCTTGGCCGACCGGTTATGAGCCGGTCGCTCTAACCAGGCTGAGCTATGGGCCCGCGTACGTGCGTACGTGCAGAATCAAAAATCGGACGAGTATGTATAAAGGTTTGGAGCGTCAGCAATACATGCTGCCGACATATTTTTCCTGTACAGAATCCAAGAGCAGGTTCTGCGCCTTGAGCGACTCGACAGCGGCCGCAAACGCCTTTTCGCGTTTTTCAGCCGGCACTGCCTGCAGGATGTCGCGCCATACCTGTGCGTGCCTCACGTCGGCGTCTTCATGTATCTCAAAATAGTTGAGAGCATCCTTGTTGCCGGTCATGCCATAGAATTTTGCCAGGCCGTCTATCTTGCTCCTGCTTATCTTTGGGAGCTCTGCTTCAAACGCATACATTGCAGCGACTGCTTCCTCAAACGACAGCAAAGTGAGCGACATCATCTTTGCCACCGCGTCGTTTGTCTTTGCTGCACCTGCATAGCTGGCAAGCTCTGACTGCGAAACGCCCATCGCACCGGCAAACCTTGCCCAGGGCTCGATGTGCTCTGACTCTTCCTTCAGGTTCTCTTTAATGCCTGGAACTTTTGAGGGGTCGGTATTGTTGGCAGCTGAGGCAATGTTTTGCACGAACGCCGGGACTGCCTTTACAAGCTGAAAGTATTCCTTGGAATAGCCCTGCAGGTGGTCGACTGTCAGCCTGCCTTCCGACCACATCTGGTAGAACGGGTGCTTCAAAAGGCTGCGGTTTTCTATTTCCGAGTCGATCCTCTCTACAAGGTCGTAGTTTTCCATATTGTATCTCACTTCAAAAGCCATAGAAAAACCTTATGACAGCAAGGATTTTATGTGAATCTCCCATCGATTGTGCTCAAGTGCTCCGGTGGTGTAGTGGCTATCCTGCCGGCAACCATCCTCCGGCAAGGGGCTGCACAGTCCGGTCAAGCATTGTGGCCTTTCGAGTCGCAGATCCCGGGTTCAAATCCCGGCCGGAGCACTACTCTCTCATGTTATACCAAGTCCGATAGTAACCCTGACCACCACCTTCAGCCCTTACCATTAGCAGTAAGGTCGTTCTTACCACAGACATTAAGCTCGAAAGTCACAACGCTTGACCGGACTGTGCAACCCGACTGGAATGGCTTCCGTCAATACCTAAACAACATACAAAATCCAAAGGTAGCCAACGACACCTTGCGCTATGCCCGCCAACACTATCGCATTCTGTGGGGAGAAGGAATGGAAGAGCTTCTTCAGCTATCACAAGGGAAGCAACGACACGTTATGAAGGCAATGTCTTCTCTCTCAAAGTATCTTGGGTGTTACAATCATTGGAAGGAAATCAGAGAAGGCTACCAATTGAAATGGTCTCAACAGGACAGCCTTGAACTGTTCCATAACATAATCGACAATGAGCATAATTACAGTGCCATGATAGAATGGCTGAAAGAAGCTTGTGCCAAATCACCCAAGTCGTATGCAGATATCCTGATCTATGCCACTTTAACTGGCCTAAGAGCACAAGAGGTCATAGATAGCATACGCTTGATCAAGACTACTCCTGAAAATTACCTGAAAAAAGATTCAATGATTCTAGAGCACTATCGATATCCCAATCTCTTTATCAGACGAACCAAGAAAGCATACGTGAGTATAGTAAGCGAAGACATACTACAATTAGCGAAGACAGCGGGCAATCACAGCTATATGGCCATTCGAATGGCGCTGGAAGAACGAGGAATGGCTACCAATATGAAGTATTGCCGCAAGATTTTCTCCACCTATCTTCGTATGAATGGCATTGAATCAGAGTTAATCGACCTACTTCAAGGGAGGATACCAAAGACTGTATTTGCGAGGCATTATTTCAGGCCAGACTTTGAAAAAGACATGGTAAGAATAAGGAATGTACTTGAAAAATTGAAGGGTGAAATTACACTGCCAGCATGACTACGGCGGATATCAAAGCTCTACGGCATATTCGCCTGTTCTCAGGAATCGATCAACTGCGCCAAAGAACGTAATAACTGTCAAGATCAAACTAAATGCCGGACTGACTACCCAATCAACTAGGAATTTTGTGTTATTTGCAGCCTGCAAACACTTGTCTTGATTGTCTGTCATTCTCATACATTGTGCAACCGTGGTATCGTAGGTACTGTTGAAAATCCGTGCCAAGCCTTCCTTAATGGGATCAAATATCCACCCGAGAACATATTCGGTGACCAAATGCCATGATAACCAAAGCAAAAGAAAGACAACAATCTGTATTTTAGTTACCATAGGCAGACAGAATCTTGTTCCGGTATTTACCTACTAAAGTTTTCGAACTATCTTTTGGCATGGGCAGCTTTCAAATAACTCTCCCATTTTTCTAGCCGCCCTATGGAAAAAGAAAAATGCAAAACATGCAATGGCCGGGGATATGTGGTGATCGGTACAACTACTACGAGTTGCGAAGCCTGCAAGGGTAATGGTGTGATCACTTCTAACACTATGGAGAACTACTTTGGTTAAAAGCTGTCTTGCTTCCACTATTAGATCCGTTAATAAATTGCAAATTTTTTATATTATCACAATAAATCAATTCTATGTCAGAAGAAGACCCAAGGCGTACAGCTCTTTACCAACGTCTACAGGTTCTTGGAGTCAATGTATCTAAGATAAAGGACATGGAGATTACATTAGAGGCTCTTTTAGAGCTGACTGAAAGATTGGAGGAGATCATTCAAACAGATAAGTTTTAGGCACCACCGACAGCACAAAAAAATACTGCGGCCTTGTGATCTTACCAAGTCTACAACCAAACCTTTCTGGTAATGGCAAAATCTTCAATGATACCTACTTCTGATCCCCTGTTTACCAGAGTAACACGTATTCTGGAAGCATAGGGAGTATAAGGAATTGGAGTGAATGCTAACGAGTATTTCTGCCCTTCTTGGCCAGTAATATCAGCTTCTTCCGTACTCTTATAGCGTAAAATGTATGGGTGTCTGGGGTTGCTTTTTCCCGCCGGGTCAGGGGAGATTCCTGCCACCGGTGCCACTTCGCCCGCACCTACGCCCCAATTCTTGGTTATCAAATCGACAAACGTTTCATGCCCTTGTTGGATACTGACACCAGCTCCACTAGTACCCCAGATCTCTACGTTCAGACCAAGATATCGATAATTCCCATGGAGTTCGAATAAGTAAAGCTCTCCGCTTTCTTTTTGATCTATTACAACTCTTTCTTCTCTGCCCTCTAATGCCAAGTTGCTAATGTCATTTTGAACGAATTGATACTTTCTGCCAAAGTTGTCGGTTTGAACAGCGTGTATGGATTGATTTATGGACTTATTTGTTGACATGTTTTTATCACCTGAAACGGTTGCAATCCGCCGTCAGTGCTTTAATGAAAATTGCCTCATTGCTAAGATTTCGGATAGAGTTGTAGTCTCCAAGATTGGTGGAGCGGATAATGCCTCTATCCACGTCATCAAGAATATTCATTGCAATCTTGCATACTTCTGCTTTCGCTCCCCTAGATAATCTTGGAACCAGCCTGTTAACAGCTCTTACACTTTTGTCTGGCATTTTGATTCACCAAATTAGTACAACCTAAGTATAGGAGAAATCTGCATAGGAAATCTTACTATTTACTGATCTAGATAACTCGTTTGCCCGGTATGAGCCGCCGTTACTTGTAGGGGTAAATGAATAGAGAAAACTATTGGCCCGGCCATCGTTCTGTGCTCTGATATCTCGGGGTGTCATTTTCCTTAGATTACCTTGGGGAGCTGAAGCGTACGCTTGCGAGGGTGTAAAAGTCCTATCCCATATTGCTCTCGCTTGTGAAACTGCACTGGTAACGTGATTCTGGAGATTGAAGCCCGCTGCACTGGCCATTTTGCTTATGACCGTGCCAACAACAGCTCCAGCTCCAAGATTGACAAATGTCTTTTGCTTGAGTACGTAGCCGGTGCCGGCTGCGGCGAGTCCAAGCCCACCGGTCAGTGCATCTGCTTTTGTCAGTGATACCATTCCTGTTAATGGAATGATAGGAGAATTAAGGACTGGTTGCGAGTTTGCAATCTGATTTACTGCAAAGCCGCCCACAGCTCCTAACGCCAACTGAACAACGTCATTAGAACCTAAATTTGTAAGACTAGTCATGAATATTCAATATAATATGTTTAAACATGTATTTAAAGTACTGCTGATTTTAATGAAAAAAGGGCAAGAAATACCCCTATTACTATACTAAACCTAACTCGAAATTACAGGAGTAAACACAATTGAACCTCCAAACCTTTTCTGTCTAAAGGTAATTTGACGAGATCCGTCAAAACCTAGCTCTTTCAATAATTCTTTATTTATACTCACATAATGGGTTTGCCGGATTAATTGCGTTTTTCGTATGTTAGTGGGATTGTATGTCATCTATACTAAATAACCAAACGGTTATATTTAAGAATTATAGGAAATGTTTAAACATTTTAGGCTAAATTTAAATACTTGCAAATAGTATAAATACTGGAATGACAGCAAGTATCAGTTTTTCAGGGTCAGGATTTGACTTTGACATTAACATGTACGGATTCACACCCGGCGAATTAGTTACCATCGTCTTTACCAACGTGAACAACTCTAATGATATGTATTCGATCGACACCTATGTAGGTTACAATCCGATACATGTCCTGCAGCAACATTTCCCGGCGGAAGCTGAAGGCAATTACCACGTCACGGCCGTAGGTTCAACTGGCACAAAGGCGGAAAATACTTTGACTATAGGTTATCCTACCGTGCAGGGCATTCTGCCAAATACAGAAGTGCCTCTGGAAAATATCACAAATCAAGGTGGAGAGACGGTACCAATATTCGGGCAGCTCGAATCGATTGGTGGAGCAGCTGTACCTTCAGCTATTCCTACTCAAACTTCACAGAATAATTCAATTCCATTAGTCTTGGCAGGTGGAGCTCTGTTAGGAGGTCTGTTGCTAATATCTGGTGGAAAGAAGAAAGTGTTTGCCTGACTTTTACCATATCAGATAATGGAGGTAATACAACTTAAGGAGTAGTCTGAAACAGAGACAAATACCTAAAATAATATCGTTCTAATCTTAGGTAATATCATTGCAAAATAGTGATCTAACTCTTACGAAAGCACTTTTCAAAACTGCACTTTCTGATTATAATGCTGCAAAGCTATTATGGGAGAAGGGATTCTATCCACAATGCATTTTCTACTTAGAACAAGCCTTTGAAAAGGCAAGCAAATCTATTATTGCGCACTTTTCCGTTAACCTCAAAAAATGTCCTCAAGAGAAAATTGAAAAAGAATTGAAGAAATCTTTCGGGCACAATAACAAGTATTCTGCCTATACGGTAGTAATGGAGCTACTTGAAGCTGACAAGTGGAAGAAACAACAATCCGGGAAGTGGAACGAAAAACAGGCTAACGTTGCTTTTGCTTTTGCTGAAGGTCATAAGAAAACAAAGCAGAATTACAAAATTGAACAATATTGCAATATGGTCGATTACTACTATTCGAAATACAATCAATTCATGGCACACCCTAAACTAAGACATCCTGCTAATGCAATCTTGGCGTTAAATTGGGCATTGTCCAGCTGCTTTGAAGATATGGAGAATAGAGCAAGATACCCGCTTTCAGAACACGGATACTTGAATCTAGATAAACTAAACCAAGAAAAGAACAAAGACTGTTACAAATTGCTCCTTATCATGGTAAGAGACTACATTAACCGAACGCCTGATTTGATTAATGTTGCAAACGAGCAATTACCACCGTATTATAACAGACAGAGATAGAATTCAAGAACAAAAGAAAAAGGACGTTGCTCACTTCACGATAGAGTGAGCTCACTAGTTAGCTAACAGCGTATGCACTACTCTTTCGAACCAATCTTCAAGCGAAGTTACACTAGAGGTTACACTGGAAGTTCCACTATAAACCACAGTAATATTGTGTCCACTAGATCTGCCGTTCGAAGTTACACTAGAAAAATGAATGGGTGTGGTGGTGTTAAGTAGGAAGTCGTCTATCAGGTCAGACATTCTAGTTACCACCTTTTTTGAATCCGACACTTAGGCAGGAATTGCCAGAAGCTATGACTATTTCTTCGTCTTTATGTGCAGGACAGGCACAGGATTTGCCTTTTGGTTCATGGTCGTAGATATCATTTGTTTCTGGCATTGACGGAACCCTCCATTTTAGGACTAATGGTTTCTTTTGTATGATCTCGACTCTGCTATCCGTGCATTCTTGGAACATTTCAAGCAGGTTTCGTAATTTCTTGTTCTCTCTGGTTACAAGGTTGACTCCTAGGTAATTGCCAACTCTTTCGTTGTTTTTGCAAGCTATTCTCGCTGCTTCTACGAATTCAATTGGTTTTTTGGCGTTCTCGACAACTTTGACTATCTCCTTGAATGCGACTTCTATTGGATCTGCACGAACTGTCTCTGCAAGTTGTCCTTGCTCTGCCAACATTGTAGTGTAATATTCCATTAATTCAATGACAAGCTCTTTGTCCACTACAGTTTCTAAGTGAAGTCGTGCATATGCTGAAGAGAGTCTAAAAAGAGCGTCAAGATTTCTGTTTGTCGCCCTGCCGGTAGATCTCAAACTAATCCAGTATTCTTTGAGCATTTCCCTTGCTTCGGTTGTGAAAGTTGGATAGATTGTCTTGGCGTGAGCTATGTATTTTCTAAGGAAGTTGTAGTTGTGTTCAATATGTCTTTCATCATAGTCCATTTTTGCATCTGCATAATCCCTCATAGATTCTTCAGTCACAAAGTCACGGAATACAAACTTCTGATCAAATCTATCCAATACTTCTTTCTTGACTGGTATTTCACTCATGTCAATCGAATGATCACTATTCCAAGTTGAACCGATTGGGTTGCACGTTGCAATTATGGTAGTTGGGGAATCGATTTCTTGACGAATGCCATACTTATCAATCGTGAAATCCCCTTCTTCCATGACATCATGCAAGTGTTTCTGATCTTCAAAGCTCATTGTTCCAATTTCGTTGATTGCACAAATGCCATTCTTTGACAGCGGAATTGATCCAAGTCTCAATACTGCATTTTCATTCTCCATTACAATAATCGCTGTCAGACTCTTTCCGCTTGCGCCCTGAGCGCTTACATACCGACTGTTAGGAACAAGTCTTATGGATTCTCTAGCTAGCATGGACTTTGCTGTACCGGGTGCTCCTACAAAGAGTGAATGTATTCTACCACGTTTTCCATTCTCTGGTGCTCCGACAGCAGATAACAGGATTCCTAGTTTCTTGTCTTTGTGACCAACTACGTTAGGAGCTACCATTGATACTAGTCTTTCACGAAGAGTTGGTATGTATGTGACCTTTGTGACGCTAGTGACCTTTGTGCCCAGATCCTTGAACCTATAGATATTTTCTACGTCCTTTTCAGTTACCTTCAGCTCTTGTCTTCTGTGATATTTGATAGATTCTGCATGTAGGACAGTAGTTAGCTTCTTTGTTATGAATTTCATTATGTGACTTGTGCCCTTGATTTCTACTAGCTCCCCGGCAATGACATTACAAGTATCCTTTCCATACAGTATGATATCCAGACGTTCTAGATCTCCTGTAGGATTAGGATCTTGGAGTTGTATAGAGAGAGCGGTAGCATAGTCAAACTTGGGTAGGTTTTTCTGTCCACAGTTTCTACATTTTTTTGGTATACCAGATTCTTCAAATTTTGGAGGATTGTGCTCTGTCTCGTCATACTGGTCACAAGAGTTACACCCTATCATTGTCTTTGTAATAACCTTGTAAGGTAATGATTGACTAACGATTACTCCTTTGACAGATAGTTTCACGGAAGACGTTGTACGTAATGCTTCAGAAATTGTCATAGACACAAAATTCTGGTCACATTGGGCACAAGGGTCACTATGTGGATTAGATTCTTCTGCCATAGTCGAGTGTGAAGGTCTTTCGCCGGCGATAATCAACCTCGTGTTGAATCTCTTTAGCCGTGTAATTTCGCCTTTAAATCTATCCGCTATCTCAACTGGCAACAACTTGACGGCTTCGATAAACGTGAGTGAATCAATCGGGAACCTACTATCACGAGATATCCCTTCATTCTCTAATGCAGACTTTAGCTCAATTGGCATAGTCGCAAGGAATTGATCAAGTTCTTCTCTTGTTGTCATTTTTCAATTCACCTTTACGGCGTGGAGCATTGCAGTACGGAAGAGTATGCGAATATGCTCGACTGAAGCGTACCAAATATTGTAGAGGTTACAACGTTCTTCTATCAATTGGTGAATCTTTTGCAATGACGTACCATAGGCGACAGAGATTGGTGTCTCACAACCATCTGTGCTGTAAATGGTAATCACTTCACCGTTAATGCCAATGTGGTCAATGCGTCTTTCAGCGTCAAAATGAGATACCATCATTTTGCAATCACCGAGATTAGCACCATATTCAGGATCACAGACAACGAAAATGTCAGTGGTAGAACATAATTCGTTATAAGATTAATATAAGAGATCTTCGATCTATACACTGTTCACCACCTTTGAATCTGGTAGGTTAACATCTGATTGCGGAGCTGCAAACTCTGCGATCTTATTTCTTTCCACGTTAACTTTTGACCAGCAAGAAGGACACGAAGTATTTTGCCTCAATGACCTTGTATTCCAAGTCCAAGAACACTTTGGACATTTTATCGGTATTTGATTACCTAACATTTTACAAGTAGTAGTAGCACTAACAGATATATAAACTTTTAATCTATCTATAGCTTTCGCTACAATTTAGTATAATACTGTACCACTAATAAACTTACCGATTCAGCGTTGGACGGTAACACGTGTTAGAAATGCCATTTTTGATTTTTCAAAAGTTTTAACTACACTATGAAAAGTGAAAAAGATCATGTGTTACCGTGTTGATTTTTGTCAAAGTCTGCAGAAATTCGTGCTCAAAAATGGTGGTAACAGCAGTAGCGGCAGTAACACGTGCCACAATGCTGTATACTATACATAATGTAATCATTCTTTACCTAATACCAGACGTTATAGGACATGTTACAAGTGTTACCGTGTTACCAAACTAGTTATCTCTGATACTACATGCCTCTGAATAACACATTCGTCAATTATCGCACCAAGTGAAAGGGTCTTGACCTTGGCACATTAGTGTAGTCCAATGGATACAAGAGACAACAATATTGTTACACTATTAATAGTGTAAAACACCGGTGTAATCCATTAGAAATAGGTCAATACCGGTGTAAAAATATGTAAACGTTATGTAAAAGTAAAAGAAAGATCCCGAAAAACCACCAATTTCAACCATTCTGTCTCATGCGATCAAACCTACAATTTTCGTTTGCTTTTATTTCTTTGTACATATTTGCAGATCTAAAAATCATTTTTCCAATGGATTATTAGTGTTTATTGTTAGTATTTTACACTATTAATAGTGTGTTTTACCGGTCACACCGGTGTGCCTCCAATGTATCCAGTAGAAATAATAGTGTTGCAATATTATTCACCAAAAACCGACCATGCTACTGTAATAACTATTCCAAATCTTAGTCTTTTTTGTTAGTTTTGGTTAAACATTTAAATAATAGTGTAAATAATAATATGATATCGTATATAATAATTTGACAGAAGAAAATTTGACGGATAATTTAACAAAAGAAAGTTTACCTCAAAGCACAGAACAAGTTAATACAGCACAAAGTGGCAAAGAAGAAACGACTTCGTTCATACCACAAATCGATTCCCAAACTCAGCGCATGATAATCGAGCGTGGCGTGGACTTTTTGGAGAAGATGGCAGGTGTTCAACCAAAAAAGCCGGAGCAAAAGCAGTTTGGCGTTTACTTCAGTCCAGAAGAGATCCAGCTTCTTGAAATATACGCTAGGGAGTTATTCAATGACGGTTATATCAGTCGCAACTCGATTGGATCACTTTGTAGATTCTGCACTATTGCCTTTCTAAAGAACTCGCAAAACCAAGCATTGGAAAATGTTCGTGCAAGACAAGCGGCGCAAACAAAAGAAAGTGGTCAACAATGACAGTCTACATTATAGACGCTGATAATATCGACTTTGAAGGGATTAACAAGTTCAAAAAAATGGGTTTGATAACTAATGGAGAACCTATCCTTCGTAGCATTGTACTTGAGCAGACAATCCAGAACAAAGACTGGCCAGTGTTCAGGATAGACACACCTTATGGGAAGTTCAAGGAAATCTTTGAAAAATTCTTACCTGAATTAATGACGGTTGTATCTGGCAATGCTGACTCGAAAACATTAAGCGATAACGCTGGAGTTGACACTGAAGTTGACACAGAAACCAAGAAAAAAGAAGTTGATAAGGTCAAAGTTGAAAATGCTGATCCTGAGATACCTCAATATCTTCAGACTATGCAACAAGTTGTTAACACTGTCGGAGTACCAATCCTTGAAAAGTTTGGTGGTGGATTAGCGCAAAAGGTGAATTAGAAAAAATGGACACAATAAAAGATAACGTGAATTGCACTGTCTACCTCAACCACCACTTTGCCAAAACGATTGACACATACTTAGATTCATTCAAGTCGCTCCGCTTTGACGTAAAACAGACGAGGGCGAGTGCAATCAAACACATGGCAGCCTCCTATTCTTCAATATTCAATCTGGACAATATGGCATTGCTCAAAAAGTATGATGAGCTCCAGAGAACAACCGCCATTGGCAAGTCCTCCAAAGATCTCTACTCAGAGTTAAAACAAGAAGCGAACAATGCAGTAAAGGAAAAGCTCACCAACGCAATCAACAATTTGAGTCAACGAGCGGGGAAGTTTGCAACGTTTGAAGCTCTCGACTCTTTGAGAAACAGGCGATAGAAATGAACAAGTTAACTATACCGCCAATCATGGAGAGAGAAGAAGCATTAGAAAGAGTTGCGCTATTCCTCATAGCAAAAGAGGTATCGGTACTTCGTAAATGGTTAGGGGAATAAGAATGGGCAGACCAAGGAAGAAGAAGCAAGAAAAGAGAACATTCAGCCGAACAGAATGGGAAAGGATCCGCAGAGAAATGCCTTCATTCAATGAACAAGAGTTAAAAGAATTCTTTGACTTTCCCCGGATAGTAGCTGATCCAAAAATGGATTCTGGGTATCTTTAGCAAGGTGGGCAGATTGGGAGACATAAACAGTTTCAATGTTGACGACATTCCACTTTCAAAGAAGTCTAGTAATGTGGTAGCAGGTGACATTAATGTTGGAAAGAAGTCTCCAGCGGAGTTAGAGCAAGTTCATATCGAAGAGGATTTACAGACACAATTAGCAGTAACTGATTCAATCTTTTCATTACAATCATTAGACGATAAAACCCAGAGAGAGTTAGCGGAGTTTGCCGGGTATTACTATGAACGTGGAAGGATAACCCAACCAACTATACAGGCGTTAATCCAATACCACTTTGACAAAATAATGGACAGTATAAGATCAGAGTACGAGAGCCATATTTTCAATAAGCAATTGGAAGAAGCAATGATGCGATCAATGGGCATAAAACCTGAAGATATAGACAAATTCAAATTTTAACAACTTTTATCTTCCTTAGTATGATACTGTACCTCTTTTTTCCTGCTTTTTTGTGATTTTTCCTATAAACTTAAATACTTAAGTTAGTATATTTTACATTGCCCACAACACTACTGTTTGAACGACACTTTGGAACATGCAGGAGGTGAGAGGAGTCATTACCCTCTCACCTCATACTTATCTCAAATTTGGTAAGATTAGTTCTGTAGCTTCTTCTCTAACTCTTTAAGTCCAATAATAGACTCAACTCTAATTAACAACAATCCAATATACCGCATTAATGGCGCTTCTCACAGCTTCTGAACTAGCTTGGTTGAAAGGTGAAAAACAAGTTTCTAAAGGCTATGAACATAAAATGAAAAGTGTAGTCAAGAAGAAGCTGCATACTTTCCTAGCTGAGGAATATGCCCTAATTGTAAGAAAGTGCTACGGACGGAATTTGAACGAATTACCAGATATGGTAAGAAATTTGCCTTTCGAGTCGCAGATCCCGGGTTCAAATCCCGGCCGGAGCACTTTCTCATGTTTTCACACATATATTGCATCGAACCAGAAAGAGCAGATACAGAATTACCGCAGCAGCATAAAGACATAACAAATAGAGAGTGGTCAGGAGAGCATATTATTTTGGTCTGGTAGCTCTGTTACAGACAAAAGGGATACAAACAAGCCGCTCCCCCTGACCAAGGGGAAGGATGCTTGCATTTCTTTTATAACTTGTGTAATGAGTGCCTAGAGATTGCCTCTTTCCAAAAGCTCCTTGACCAACGGTCCTGTCCCCGGAACGATGCAACTTGTGGAGACAGGACCATGTGCGAGTCGTTATATCTGCTATTTGATGTGCATCACCGCGGTATAAAAAACTCGATTAACTTGGTTATCGCGGCGGTTCCCAGACAATCGCCAGTCGACGTGTATGTTTCAAAAGGCCACTACTAAAAGTCAGAGTTTCTAATGGCAGGAAGGCAAAGTGAAAAAATACGATTTCACTCATTTTACATCTTTCAAACTGTGAATAAAATAACAAGGGGGACTGACGCTGGAACGGGACAAGGTTCCAGCATGAGCCACAACAACGATCAAGCGTACACGAGAGGTAACGGTTCCTTTTTCAGCCCCTGCCTTTTCCAGGGATCGAGAGATTAAATGACTTTCTATGATTCTCTGGCCGCCTCTCCCTCCCCTTGGGGTGCCAGCTAGAATATAATGTTCAACTTGCTTGGCAATGTGATGGCATGTCGAAACATGTGTGAAAGGTTAAGAGACACTACTCGCACCTTTTACCCTTCGCCGTATGAAGCAGGCTACAAATATTGCCAGAGGTGCGCGCTCTTCATAAAGTTTCAGGGCATTGCGTGCCCTTGTTGCCACAAACGATTAAGGGTCAGGGCTCGTGAAAGTGTCAGGAAAAAAGAGCACGTCCGGTTTTGAATAGTCAAGCGAAGAAAACCGTCACGGAACATGATGATGCAACACACGCCCAACTGGGCATTTATTTTGATTTGGGCAGGCAGTGCTTGCAAAAAAACTGAATGGCTGTGCTGCCCCACAGGTCAAACATGGCTTCGCTTGTCGCAGGTCTAGAACATTCTGAGCAGTACTTTGGAAATGCATTCTTTTCTTCTTCCTCGTCGTCAATTGATCTGATTTCGTATGGCATCAGCATGAGAAGTAAACGGGCTGCATATTATAAAAGCGACAGGAGTACAGTGCGCTATCTTTTCACTGACAGCAAAAAAATTATTGCGATGTACCCTTGACATTTTTATTTTATGAATTCAAACTTCTCCTTAAGAAGGTAAGGTCCCACACAACTTATCTTCGCCCCACACAGATGCAGATGACGGGGTCAGGAACGGGCTAGCTCTCGCAGGCAAGGGCCTTGAAAAGCGGCAGTTCCCCCTGATCTCCCGATTCTCTCTTGGATACTTGTTGTTTTACTTTTCAATGAGTTTCGGATGCATATATAACAGGCTGGCAAAAAATATTAGAAATTGTCCAAGTCGACTCTTGTCGTGTCCTTGCTGCATAACTTCATTGAAGCGGCGACGGATTTATCCTACTAGTCGAAAAAAATAGCACGCGGAACAAGCCTTGTCTGCATCTGTCGCATTTATTTATCCACAGACAATGGCAGCAGCAAAAACATTCCTGCTGGAACCCAAGCATACAGAACAGGAAGATTGTTTGAAGGCATATTGGATGAAATAGCAGCGGCATCTAACCCGAAATTGCTGGATGGGGTGTTCAGCAGGAGAGCACACAGGATGGGCAACAGTCGAGGCCCGGGAGGAATCAGAAGCAAGAAACTTACTTACTTGCACTCTCTCTCCACATTCTACTAAAAGAATAGAAAAGCAGAATGGAGAAGGTTTTCTGCAAGCATCACCCATATTCTGTATGTTATTGACATATTCGTATCGATGTAGTGATAAATTAATATGGTCAACTAATCGAATCACCCTCAAGGAAAGAGCTAGTTCTTGGGCAGGAGAAACATAGAGGCCAACCCACTGACAGACCTTTGTGGCGACTACCTCGTTCGAATCGAAGACGCGCTCAAGCGCGAGCTCGACTCTTATTCATGGTCTGAATTTCATGCGCCACTGCGCTATGCCTGCGATGGAGGCAAGCGCATCAGGCCGCTAATCCTGGTTTTATCGGCAGAGGCGATAAAGGGCAAAAAGGCAAACGGCGACGCGTACCTTGCCGCTTCGGCCATCGAACTTTTGCACACAGAATCGATCATCCACGACGACATAATTGACGAGGAGCATACCCGCAGGGGCAAGCCGTCGTTCCACGTAAAATACGGATACAACAGCAGCATCCTTACCGCAGATTTCGTTCTCGGCGTCATACTTTTCATAGGCTCTAAATTAAAGAATCCCAGGGTGCTTAACGAGCTGTCAAACGCTGCAACGCGCATGAGCGAAGGCGAGATGATGGAGATAAGGCTGAACAAGGCGCCGGCAATAACCGAGGACGACTACATCAAGGTGCTTGACTACAAGACGGCGTCATTGTTCGAGACATCGGCCAAGATAGGCGCAATACTGGGCGAGGGCACCGAGGAGCAGATCCACGCGATGACGACCTTTGGCCACATGCTAGGCATTGCCTACCAGATCCACGACGACCTCATCGACTGGAACGACGAGGACAAGCTGTTCAACATGCTGGTCAAGCAGAACGACAGGTCCAAGGACTTTATCGACAGGATGGAAAAATTATACCAGTCGTACGCTGCAAAGGCCAAGGACGAACTGCTAAAGGTGGCGCCGGCAAACAACGAGGTTATTCGCCATCTAGAGTTGATGACCGACCTGGCATCAGTGCAGATCTAGTATTTTTATGCCCGCGCAGAAGCTCGCAATATGCTGCACGCACACCATACTATCATGGTACTTAAGTTTCGGGGTTGCTGCAGCAGTATTATTAGTAGCGCAATAACCACCGCCAAGGCTGCTGTGCGTATGCAACCCTTAATGCAGCGGGCCAGCGTGGGCGCCAGAGATAAAGCTGAGGTCAGGCACCGCCTTTGACGCAAAGTCAATGAGGGGCGCGTGCCAGATGCCAAAGCCGACCATGAACACCACCGCAAACACCAGCACTGCAATCATAGCCCGGGGTTCTTTTACCCTCTTCATGTCTGGAGCGTCTTCCATGTACATCTTTCTCATTATCCAGGCATAGTAGCCAAGCGAGAGCGCGCTGTTGAGGACGCCGGCGATTGCAAGCCACGGCCCCCAGTCTACCACGGGGCCCGCGTTTATAGCTGCGCCAAAGATCATCAGCTTGCTCCAGAACCCGTTGAGCGGAGGGACGCCTGCAAGGGCAAGCAGCGCTATTGAAAACGTTGCAGCCGTTATTGGCATGCGCCTTCCAAGGCCGCGGTACTTTTCAAGGCTATAGCTGGCAAGCGTTATCGCCACCGCGGCGACTGCAATGAAGCCTGCCGACTTCATGACGGCGTGGTTTATGATGTGGAAAAGCGAGCCGGAAAGCGCCTGGTCAGAGTATGGCGCAAGCGCAATGCCTATCATGATGTAGCCTGCCTGTGCTATGGACGAGTAGGCAAGCATCCTTGGAACGCTCCTCTGCATTATGGCGCCAAGGTTTCCAATCGTCATAGTAAACACTGCGAGTATCGCAAGGGTGAGCGTCCAGTCGGCGTTGAGCGCAAACATGCCCAAGACGATAACGCGGAGAGCCGCTGCAAAGCCGGCCTTCTTGGTTCCCGATGCTAGCAGGCCGCCGATGGTTGCAGGCGAGCCCTCGTACGCGTCTGGGAGCCACATGTGGAACGGGACGAGGCCCATCTTGAATCCAAAGCCGGCGATGAATAGCGCGATTGCAAGCAGGCCTACAGGCATCATCGACGGGTCGAGGTTTGTCAGCGCTTTTACAGAGTCGCCGATGTTTGTGGTGCCGGTCATGCCGTAGACGAGGCCTATTGCAAAGACAATGAGCGCCGACGACAGGGCGCCAAACATGAAATACTTTATTGCAGCCTCGTTTGATACCGGGTCGCGTTTTTGGAAACCTGCCAAGGCGTATGTCGGAAGCGACATCAGCTCCCACGCGACCAGGAGCATTACAAGGTCTGTCGAGTAGGCGATGAGCACCATGCCGATGCTCGACAGCAGGATAAGCGAGTAGTACGCCGCCGGGTTTGACCTGCCCTTCCAGTAGTTCCACGACGATGCCGTCATCATGAGCGACACGAGCAAGAGCGCGACTGCAAAGAATGAGCCGAACAGGTCGTCCGTGAGCACGTCCGTTCCAAACGCGACTGCAGGCATCACCTCGCCGGAGAACACATTGAATATCACGATTCCCATGGCGACGGCGAGCGCGCCAAACGCGATTGCGCTGTACACCTTGTTGCGGTCGATGCCCTTTTCGCGCCTTCCGGCGTCGATGGCGGGTATGGCCAGGCCTACCACGCCCAGTATTACCGTCACGAGTATTGGTGTTGAGGTCAGCTCTACCATTTTTTCTCCATCTCCTTTACATCAGCAACAGCATCACTACTATCATGATGCCCACTGCGAACACGAACAGGTACGTCTGGGTGATGCCAGTCTGGCCGCTCTTGACGACTTTGGACATGCCGGCCATGGCACCCTGGAACGCAGGGTTTATTCCGTCGATTACCGTGCTTTCAAAGTAGCGCCAGATAAAGCGGTATATTGCAAGCGGCCCGATGACTCCTCCCCAGTACAGGGCGGTGTTGAGGTACCACCTGTTGTAGAGGAACTTCCAGATGCCCCTCGTGATGATGTTGCGGCCGATTGCCTCCGGGTCTGCCTTTCTTGCGATGTAGAACACGAATCCAAGGCCCGCGCCTACTGCAAACGCGCCCACGGATGCAATCGCGGCTATTGGGTTGAGGTTGAGGAACGTCCTGCCGGTTGCTTCGTGCGCCGGTGCGATTCCAAACGACTCGCCCAAATATTCGCTGAACAGCTCGTGCAGCTGTTCTTCAAACACAAACCCGACTACACCGACTGCAATCGTCGCCACGGCAAGTATCGCAAAGGGCACCCACATCACAGGACCCACTTCGTGCACATGGTGGCCCTTGTGCTCCATCTCTTCAAGGTGCTTGCTCTTGTTGCCAAAGAACGACATGCCTATCATCCTCATGGTGTAGAACGCAGTCATGACGGCGACTATTACTGCCATTGCAAACAGAGGCCACGAGTAGGTGTATCCTGATTCGAGGATGGCTGCAAATATTGCATCCTTGCTCCAAAAGCCGGACGTAAACAGCGGAGCGCCGGCAAGCGACAGCGCGGCAAGCATCATGAAAATGTAGGTCTTTCTCATGTCCTTTCGCAGGCCGCCCATGTCGGTCATAAAGCGCGACCCAACGCTGTGCAAGAGCGCTCCTGCGCCCATGAAAAGCGACGCCTTGAACATGGCGTGGCTCATCAGGTGGAAGAACCCTGCGGTGTAGCCGTCTGTAAAGTTGAGCGAGATGCCGGCGATGCCAAGTGCCATCATCATGTAGCCTATCTGCGAGCCGGTAGAGTATGCAAGCACCTTCTTTATCTCGGGGCTGACCAGCGCCTGGGTTGCAAGCAGGAACGCCGTGATGGCGCCGGTCCACGCGACCACTTCAAAGAACTGGCTCGTGTTGAGCGCAGAAAGCGCAAAGAACAGAGGTCCTAGCCTTGCGACCAGAAACACACCGGCCTTTACCATGGTCGCGGCGTGTATGAGCGCCGAAACTGAGGTCGGGCCGGTCATGGCCTCAAGGAGCCACTCGTTTAGCGGGAACTGCGCAGACTTGCCCACCGCGCCTCCAAAGAGGAGCACTGCAGCCGGCACTAGCAGGTTCTGCTGCGACATGGCCGCCGCCCACGACTGGTCGGCGACAAGCTCCTTGAACCCAAAGGTGCCGGCATAGGCAAATATCAGGAACATGCCGGCAAGCATCATGACGTCTCCAGCCTTGGTCATGAGGAATGCCTTCATGCCGGCATGCGTAGGGGCGGTCCACATAGGGATTCCTCCTGCCATGTGGCCTTCCTTTCCGACATAGTCCTTCTTTCTGTCGTGGTACCAGAACCCGATGAGCGCGTACGACGCAAGGCCCACTCCCTCCCATCCAAAGAAGACCATGAGCAGGTTGTCAGATATGACGATGAGCTGCATCGAGCCGATGAAGAACAGCATAAAGAACCAGTACCTAGTAAGGTCCCGGTCGCCGTGCATATATCCTAGCGAATACACGAATATCAGAAACGCTATCCAGGCCACGACGTTGGTCATGACTATGGCAAGCGGGTCAGCAAGGACGCCTGCCTTCAGGCCGAGCGCCGAGATCCAGGTAACCTGGCTGTGCACTTCGTGGCCGGCAAGCCCTATGGGTATCAGAGTTGCAGCGGATATTGCGCTTGCCAGCGCAAAGCCTACTGCGATGTAGTCGCGAGCCTTCTTGCTCCCCTTGGCGATTGCAGGTATGATAGCAGCACCTGCAAACGGGAGTATCCATATCAGCCAAACGTTGATTGAATTAGCAAACGTTTCCACCATTATCAGGTTCCGCCTCCATTACCACTAGTTTGTGCCGAGATTCCTTCCTGCATTGAAACGCCGTCGGATTCGTGACCGAGGGCGGCTGCAGGCTCTATTGCTGCATTAGAGTGCTCGGGCAGAGGGAGCACGTTTTCATGCCCGGCGAACATGCCCTGTATGTAGCCTGTTATCGGGTTGAGGAACAGGTCCGGCAATATGCCTATCGTAAGCGAGAGCGCTGCAAAGACCAGCATCGTCATGGTGATGTACGGGCTTGCCTCCTTGACGTGCGCCATCTCTTCAGGGATCTTGCCAAAGAACACGCGCTTTAGCATCCACAGTATGTATGCGGACGTCAGTATCGTTGCCATGATGCCAAAGCCAAACATCGCCGCGCGGAACCAGTCGCCGTTGTGGGCCGCAGTCTGCAGGGCGCCGTTGAACATTGTCCACTCGGCCATAAAGCCGCTTGTGGGCGGGACGCCCATGATTGTAAGGGCACCGATGAACGCAATGACTGCCGTGTACGGCATCTTGCCTGCAAGGCCGCCAAGCCTTGACATGCTCCTTGTGCCTGTCTGCAGGATGATAGAGCCGGCCATCATGAAGAGCACAGCTTTGCCAAGGCCGTGTGATACGTAAAGCATGGTTGCGCCAGAAATGCCAAGTATGCTCTCAGAGCCGAGGCCAAAGAGAATGTAGCCCATCTGGCTGATAGACGAGTACGCAAGCACCTTCTTGATGTCGTCCTGCATCAGCGCCATGGCGCCTCCGTATATCATGGTGGCAAGGCCCCACATGTTGATGTAGAGGCTGTACTGCTCGTAACTGCCCGTCAAAAGTTCCAGCCATAGCCGGAGAAGGGCGTAGGCGCCGATGCCGATCATCGCCGGCGAAAGCAGCGCGGATACTGGCGTAGGTGCTTCGGCGTGGGCGTACGGGAGCCAGATGTGGAGCAGGAACGCGGCAAGTTTCACGCCAAGGCCGGCTACGAGCCCAAAGACAATGAGCGCAAGCCACTGCTGCGGTATGTTGCCAGCATTGGCCTTTATGGTCGCAAAGTCATAGCCTCCTGCAAAGAATCCCATGGCAAGCAGGCTCAACAGCAGGACGACTGCGCCGACGTGGGTCCAGAAGAAGAACATCAGGGCTATTCTGCGCCTTGCGCCATAGCCGTAAAAGGCGATCAGGAAGAACGACGGCACGAGCATCAGCTCAAAGAACACATAGAACTCGATCACGTTGGTCGCAAGGACCGTGCCGAGCATACCCATGGAGAACGCCAGATAAAGCGCAAAGTAGAGCCCCATCTGGCTGTTCACGTACTGCTTTTGCTCGGGGCTCAGCAGCATCATGGTTCCACCGCCATGGCCGGGGCTTTCATGCGAAGAAGAGTGAGAAGGAGCGGAAGAGGACGAGGATGATGAGGAGCCGTCGCCGGCCTTGCCGTGGCCGGGCATGTCCTCCATTATCTTGTGGATCATGTACGGCTTTGAATAGATGGCAAGCACGGTGCACAGCACGTAGATGATTAATGCAAACGGAAGTGCCAGGCCATCAAGCCTCAGGCCAAAGTCGCCAAACTGCCCCCACTTGTACGTCTCTACATACGAGGTCATGCCCCCGTGCAGGAGCATCGTCGGGATGAACAGCAGACCAGTGGATATCGCAAGTGCGCCAAAGGAAAACCACGTGACGGCTGTAGCCCCTGCGCGCCGGCCAATGACGTACGCAACGGGCGCCAAAAGGAGGGGTATAAAGGTCGCTGCCAACAGGAAATATGACTCTGCCATTTTCTTCTTCTCTCTCCCTTTTTCCTCTCTCTATCCCCGCATGCTCCTGAATTCAGCGACGTCGATTTCCTTGTAGAGGCGGTATGCTACAATCACAAGCCCAAGCCCCACTGCGACTTCGGCCGCAGCGATTGCGATTGAAAAGAGCGCAAAGACCTGCCCCTGGACGTTGCCGGTAGATCTTGAAAATGCGACAACCACAAGGTTTGCCGCATTGACGATTATCTCTATTGAAATCAGCATCCTTATCGCGTTGCGCTTGACTACGATGCCGTATATGCCGACGGCCACGAGCGCGACCGACACTATGAGGAAGTCAATCAGTTCGGTCATTCTTGTTGTTGTCCCTCCTCCTGCTCTGTCACAATATCTTCTCTGCGCGCAAGCGCAAGCGCCGCAATCACCGATCCCGCAAGCACCAGCCCAAGCACGATGAGCACAGGCGCATAGTACGTAAGCATCTCCTGGCCTATCTTCATAAAGTTGACGGGCGGCGCGGCAAAACTGTTGCTGCTGTTCAGGCCAGAAGCCAAGAGCAGCGCGCCAAGGCCACCCATTATGAACAGCATCAGCACGATGCCGCCTGCCTTTCTTCCCTTGTCCTCCTTTGTAGTAAATAGCGCCTGCGTCCTGACGAGCATGACCGTGAATATCAAGAGCACCGCGACTGCGCCGACGTACACCGCGATCTGGAACATGGCCACAAACGGCGCGTCAAGTATCAGGAAAAATCCTGCGATGCCAAGCATCGATATGGCAAGGCCTATTGCGCCGTAGATGAGCTCGCGTGTTTCAAGCGCGATGATGGCAGAGCCGACGGTGAGCACTGCAAGGCCTACAAATACCGGGTCAACCATGCGAAGCACCCCTGTCGGTTATCCTGATCTCGACATCACCTTCGTATTTTGGCTTGACTTCAAGCTGCTGCGGCGTGTATATCAGGTGTTCTTTTGTAAAGCCAGAGAGCTCGTAATCGTTTGTCATGAACAGAGCGTAAAACGGGCAGGCGTCAACACACAACCCGCAGAACACGCACTTGCCATAGTCAATCTGCGGCATTATGGATTTCTTGTTCTGCTTCCAGTTCTCGTCGACCTTGACCATGCCTATTGCTTCCGCGATGCCCTCGCACGCGATGGCGCACAGCTGGCAGCCGGTGCACTTGTCGTGCATGAGGATGTGGCGCCCCCTGTATCCGGCGATGCCGACTCCGCGCTTTGGATCAAACTGGTAGCCGTCGCCCACAAAGCGGAGCTTTTGCTCTGGGTAGCGAAAAGTAAAGCGCCTGATTACAAGGTGCTTTGACCCCGACTCGATTGCCTTGATAAACCCAGAAGCCGTGCCGCTCATCTTACCAACAGCCCTCCCGGACCAAGTATGCCGCCATATATTAGTGCAAGGGCAACGAACATGTTGATGAACGAGAGCACGATCAGCTTGTACCAGCCTGTGTGCAGCAGTATGTCTATCCTGATTCTGGGGCTGATGCCTCTTGGGAGCAGCATGAGCATTATCACGCCGAACGTCTTGACGGTGAACCACACAATGGCTGAAAGCGTGACTGGGTTGTAGATCTTGTCGCCAGTGTAGCCAGGGATTATCTCTTGCGGGAATATCACGGGCCCTGCCCACCCTCCAAGGAACAGGACAACGAATAGTGCGGCAAGCGCGTACGTCTTTACGTACGAGCCAAGCTGGATGAGGCCGTAGATCATGCCCGAAGTCTCGGTTATCCATCCCGCCACGATCTCTGACTCTGCCTCTGGCAGGTCAAACGGAATCCTTTCAAGCTCTGCCAGCGACGAGAGGTAGAACACGAACGCGCTTATTGGCAGGAAAAAGATGTACCAGTACGACGAGATCTGGGCGTTGACGATGCCCGTCAGGTTGAGCGTGCCGGCGAGTATGACCACCGACAGCGCAGAGATTATGAACGGGATTTCAAACGCGATTATCTGGTGCAGGGCGCGTAGTCCGCCTATGAACGGGTACTTGCTGTTTGACGCCCACGAGAAGAGGAGCGCGATGAGCGGGAAGAACCCAAGTATCGCAAACACAGCCAAGAGCCCCACGTCGACGTTGGCAACGACCCAGCCGGGCGCAACGGGAATAAGTGCAGTCACGGCCGCTGCAGTCGATACAAACGCAATTGGCGCCGCCCAGAACAACGGCTTGTCTGCGCCAGAAGGAACGATTATCTCCTTTGATATGAGTTTCAGGCCGTCTGCAATGAGCTGAAGCCAGCCCTCTATCTTGCCTACATAAAGCGGGCCGTACCTAAGCTGCATCTTGGCGAGGAACTTGCGTTCCACAAAGATGGTCACCGCTGCAAAGAGCGCTGCGTAGGTAAAGCCGGGGAATGCCGCCACGCGGAACAGGTCCGTGTGGATCATGTACTTGATTATCGGGATGGTGCGTGTCGGGTCCACCGTCATCGTCAAGAACAGGTATGGCGTGAGCGGGGCGCCGTTGACTGGCGGCAGCGGCACGTAGAACAGGACCACGAACAAGAGCGGGAGCCCTACGAGCGAGAATATGATGAGTATCCAGAATACCAGCCACAGGACGCTTCCAATGAATTCGCCAAAGCGGAATGATTCTGTGTACGCCATTTTCCTATCTGTCAGCCTCCACGGGCCAGTAGTTCAGCGACCAGTATATCGACGGCATGTCTGCCAGTTTGTTGCCCACAAGCAGGAAAGGTAGCGCAAGCATGTTGCGGAACGAGCCCACTGATATTTTCACCCTGTACGGCTTGGGAGTTCCGTCGCTTACAATGTAATAGCCTAACGCGCCCCTGCCGGACTCGACGCGCCTATATGCCTCGCCCGGCGGACCCTTGGGGTTTGGCTGCAGTTTCGTGCGCACGTCTCCAGAAGACGGCATCTTGTCGAGCAGCTGCCTCATGATGTTGCACGACTCTTTCATGTCAAGGAACGGCACGTACGAGCGCGCAAACGAGTCGCCCGTCTTCATGTACTGCACCTTGAAATCAATCTCGTTGTAAATGTCATAGGGCTCCACCTTGCGTATGTCGTACGGAACTCCTGACGCGCGCAGTACAGAGCCGGTAACTCCAAGCTTTATTGCGTCTTCCTTTGAAAGCACGCCGACGCCTTCGGTCCTCTGCCTGAAGAGCGGCATGTTGTAGAAAATGTCCTCGTATTCCTTTAGGCGCTTTTCAAAGTAGTTGATGTGCTCAAGGCACTTTGCCTTAAAGTTGTCAGGCATGTCGTTTCTGACGCCGCCTGGTATGTTGTAGGCGTGCGTGACGCGGGCGCCTGTCAGCCTTTCCAGAAGGTCGATGAAAAGTTCGCGGTCGCCTGCCGGCCACATGAACATGGTCGAGTGGCCAAGAAAGATGCCATAGATTGCAAGCCAGTACAGAGTGTAAACCTGCCTGTTCATCTCTGAAGCAAGGGCGCGGATGAACTGGCCCCTGCGCGGCACCTCGATTCCCATCAGCTCCTCGACTGCAAGGCTGTACGAGTACGTGATGTTGGTCGAGTCGTGGATTACCGGCCTTTCAAGATGCGGGATGTTCTGGATGACGTTGCGGTACTCGCACATCTTTTCCTCCCCGCGGTGGACGTATCCGGGGTCAGGATCGCAGTAGACGATATAGTCGCCGTCGACCTTGACCGTAAAGCGAAAGTGGCCGGAGCCGGGATGCTGCGGGCCGATGGAAAGCGTCATGAGGCGGTCGTCTTCGGTTTCCTTGACCACCTGCAGTCCCAGTTTTCTTGTCTCCTCTATCTTTTCTTCAAGGCTTGCCATTTTTTATCATCATCTTCCCTTTATCCTGAATTCTTTGCGCAGTGGCGGGATGTCGGCCCAGTCCTCCGGCAGGAGGAACCTTTCGTTCCTCGGGTGGCCGTCAAAGTAGACACCCAGCATTTCAAACGTCTCCCGCTCGTGGTACTCCACGGACTTGAAGACGTTAATTAAGCTTGGGATGTGCGCGTCGTCGCGGTTAGTTCGAGTAGCGAGAACAAGGACGTGTGCAAGCAGGTCGTCGCGGGTGTACGAGCCAAGGTGGTAGTTGACCTCTATCTGGCTGTCCTTTGGGTAGTCGGTGCCAGAAGCGCACTCGGCATGGTCAAAGCCCATGTTGTCGCGGATGTATGACGCGACTTCAATAAGGTTGCCGGGCTCGACTTGGACCTTGATGCGAAGCGGCCTTATATAGAGGACCTTGACTGCATTGCCAAAGCGCGTGACAAGTTGCTGTGCGATGCCCTTTTCAAAGGCAGGAGGCTCTGGCTCTTTCTTGGCGGCCGGAGGCGCAGCGGCTGCTGCAGGCTTTGCAGCTGCTGGAGCTGGCTTTGCAGCTGCTGGCGATGGTGGCGCTGCCGCTGGCTTGGGTACAGGTTTAGTAGTAGCATTAGAATCTTCAGGCTTTGCAGCTGCTGGAGCTGGCTTGGCTGGCGGAGCTGGTTTTTTCTGCTCTTCCTTGTCGCTGCTCATGTTACTTGATCTTTTGTCTCTTGATCTTTTCTTGGAGCAACATACAGCCCTGGATAAGAGTTTCAGGCCTTGGAGGGCATCCTGGCACGTAGACGTCCACAGGAATGATGCCGTCGCACCCCGGAAGGACGTTGTACGAGTCGATGTATAGTCCGCCAGTGATTGCGCAGGCGCCCATCGCGATTACGTACTTGGGCTCTGGCATCTGGTCGTAGACCATTCTCAGCCTTGGGGCCATCTTTCTTGTCACCGTGCCCTGCACCACGATAAGGTCGCACATGCGCAGCGAGCCGAACGCTTCGATGATGCCGAACCTCTCGACATCGTACCTCGGGCTCGAGGCGGCTCCAAACTCGACACTGCAGCACGCCGTTTCAAGGTGCACCGGCCATAGAGACCAGATCCTTCCCCAGTTGATCGCGTATCCAAGGGGTCTGTCAAGCGCCCTGACCAAGACGTCGGACAGCTTGGTCACAAGTACGTTGAAGTTGTTTGGTGTTGGGCTTACCAGTTCCTTGTTCATTTACGCAATCTTTCCTCCTCTGCCTGTACTTCGCCGTGACCGTATTTAAAACATGCTAGCATGATGATGTTTACCAAATTCCTTTCCTCCCTGCAAGATACAGAGCATAGCCCATCGCTGCAAACATGATTCCAAGGAAAGCGATTATCGGGAGCGTGGCGGTCCTTGGGATGTTAAAGAGGGCCGTGCCCCATGCGTACAGAAAGATGGACATGACGTCAAAGACGACGAACATGAGGATGTAAGCATAATACTGCATCATGAAATGAGAGCGGCCTTCGCCTGTAGGCATCTGTCCGCACTCCATCGGCAGGAACTTGACGGGATTGTACCGGCGCCTTGGAGACACCAGCCTTGACAGGATAAGAGCGGGCACCGAGGCTACAAGACCGAAGCCCAGCATGTAAAGAATTGGTGTAAAGTCTGCAGCGGTCTCCCCAGCCAAGTCACCCATGCTGGCCTAGCGAAGGTATAAAAACTTAACGAGAATTGCGCGCGGCAATCGTCAATCGGTTAACCAATTAATTATCTTTCGATTTTGTTGCATAACGGGGTGCTGTTAGACCGGGAGTAATATTATATGCAACACGTATCAAGATGAACTCTGACGTTTTTGTCAAACATCTTAAATGGGTTCGTTTTCTTCACGGTATAAATGTCGTCAATGTTCAACAATATACTGTTCTTAGCAGGAGTCTTGATAACTAGTGTGTCATCTTCTGTTGTAAAAAATCAGAGCCATCAAGCTATGTTCTGAAAGTATCTGGCTAATGCAAGAAGAATGTTTTCAAACTTTATTCCTAGTTATTTTTGATGGTAAGTTATTTTGCCTTCCAGATCAACTCTGGCAACTTGCCAGTTGTAACTACCATTCCTTATGGCATCCCGGATGGACTCTCTTATTTTATTCAGACCGTTGTTACTTATTTTCTTTGAAAGGAAAATTATTTCTTTCACATTTTCAGCACTGTGAAGACCATCAAATATGATGAAATCCACAGGATGCATAAGTGCCTTGATGTCATAAGGATTGTATGATAAGTTCATAAACTCTATGCTCATTGATCTTCGGAGTATGTCTGGCACCTGCTTCCTGCCTTTCTCAGTAGCGCTCTGTCTAAGTTCTTCAGCCTTTTCCTCAAATGCTTCAACTTTCTTTTCCAAAGCTTTTACTCGCGATTCGTAAATGTCAAGCCATGTCTTCTTAATTCTGCCCCCGTATCTGGGGTTAATATCGGAAAGGCGTTGGATTTGGTTGCAGTATGGACACAAGCAAAGAATAGTCCTAAAAGACTGGAATAGCTCCAAGATATCGTTTGCCAATCTCTATACCTCTTTGTAGCTCACTTCTCTCTTTTCTACAGCCTCTTTGATCGACTTCTCGCGTTTACTTAGTTGTGCCTTACCGGTTTTAATTTCAAGGAATGTGATATAATCGACGGCATGATTGCTTGCCCCTTTGAATACTACCATGTCAATAGGTTCAAACAGTGGTCTACAATCAGACAATGGAAAGTTAAAGTCGCGGTATGCAGGTACTATCTTTTCAACAATCTTCCCAATGCTTACATAGATAGCTTTTTGTTCCGCGCCCTCTACAGAAAGCTTGCGTTTCGTTAATTCCTCTGCCTGCTCCTTTAATTCGTTTAACAACTGTTGGCGTATGGCTTTTGCTTCATCAGGGAATTTGCCTAGTCCATCAAACAAGATAGCTCTCGAAAGAGGAAAATCTCGGCCACAATTCAGGCAGGTACCAATAAGTTCAGAGTTTCTTAATGACTCTATGGTCTCCCTGTTTTCCAAGTGAATAAATCTTCCCAGAGCTGCCATGCTTAAGTATTTTAGTATGTGACATTTTTCTACGCACCTTGTTGAACAACCTATATTCGCAATAACTTGGCCTGATTGAGGGCGGGCATGTAGTTTAGCTGATATCAAGATTTATGAAAGTTATCTCAGTTTGGTTTGGAATCAGCGACATGTCACTTCAAGTTAAGGCTTTCTTCAATGACATTCTTTTCTTCCTCGGTAATACTATACAATTTGTAAACTAGCTCATCGATTTCAGTATCAAGTTTCTTTGCTTCCTCTTCTATTCTCGCCTTTTCATCAGTCCTTTTATCGCCAAGCTCGCTCAATTGTTTGTTTAATATTAGCATCCTTTCAACTAATTTTTCTAATTCAGGATCTCGTTTCTTTGCAATAGGTGCATTCCCAAAATATTTCCAAATAAGCTGGTATCCGTCTTGAACTTGAGTGCACGTATTCATAATCAAGAACCATCCTAATTTAGAGTTAAGAATTGCAAGCAGCTGCTTGTCTTCAGTAGGGATAAAAAAATTAGCGTTATTTGCAAAGTACCCTTTTGTATCTATTGCAAATCTAGGAGCAACTGTAATCACACCATAGATTAATTTTGGTTTTTCAAACAGATCATAGTAGTCACACGCTCTTAGCTCATACCAATAATTTCCTTTATCCCATCTTTTTTCTAATTCTGGTTTAAACTTGGAAAGCCACTTGAGTATAGCTGGATACCTTTGAATATCGACTCCAATCCTAGTCAGTATAACATATTTTTCTTTGAAACTAATTCCATACCGCCTAACCTCCTTTCCAGTTAGGAAGGGCATGATTATCTCTGCTGATTTTCTGTCCTCCTGAATAAGGAGATCTTTGGTGTCTTTATCTATGACAAAGGCTTCAGTTAATCCTGTTATTATTCCACGATATACCTCATCACGGGTGTACTCTTTCAATGAAATACTTTGGGACCGAATCTTTGCCAGTAACTTTGCAATATCATTGCTTTGAAAATTCCAGCCGTTATCATCTAATTGGTGCTGGTTTACAGTAAATTCGTTCTCTTTCACATAACTCTCTAATGAAGGGAAATTAAGACTCCTTACCAAACATACTCTGATCTTTGGATTCTCTTTCTCAATCTTCCTCATTATTATAATGCATGGATATGTGGTCGCATCTGGGAAGACTTTCAGATCACCAAAGTCGATAAATTGTTCAATCCAATACTTCCTGAGCAACCGCCGGAGTTTCAATGCGTAACCTGCCTTCAACCACTTGTTTGAAACAATCATCCCCAGGTAACCGCCTTCCTTAAGCAATTTCAACTCCTTTTCAAAGAAGTATACGAATAGGTCTGCCATGCTATGATAAACCTGATAACTAGCTTCCAAGTATGGCTTGATCGAAGAAAGCTCTTCTTGTCTGACATAGGGTGGATTGCCTACTATAACATCAAAGCCATCAGCATCATCTTTCAGTATTTTTGAAAATTGACTCCCCCAATCGAATGGTCTATCCTCTGAATTCAGAGAACTATGAACCAGCGAATTACCCTGTTTTATGTTCTGTTGCAATAATGGTAATCTCCTGCCTTTGTCACCTTTAACAGAAGATTTAGTTGAGCAACCTCCACTGCTTGCCTGTCCAAGTCTACACCGAAGATATTATTCTGAACAATCTGAAGCTTCTTGGTATATACCGAATCTTCAGAGGCAAATCCAACCGAGTTTGCGCATAATCCTTGTCATGCCGTAGGTAATGTTCATTCAATATATCAAAGGCTTTAATTAAAAATGAACCGGATCCACACGCAGGATCTAGAACTCTAATCTTTTCAATGTTGATTTTCTTGTCTTCAAGCAACTTTCCAAGTGTATTCCTAACAATGTAATCAACTATGAATATTGGGGTGTAAAAGATACCCTGCTCCTTTCTATGGGCCTGACTTTCAGTGAGTTTCGCTGTCTTGGATGTTTTCTTTAGGATATGGCCTAGATATTGTTCGTAGATATTCCCAAGTACATCAGCTTCGATAGCAGAGAAGTCGTAGGAAATCGATCTATCACTTGTAAAATGCAGCCCTTCAATTATCTCATAAAGAACATCATTGTCTATCTCTAGTTCATCGCAAAGATGCTTGGCAAAGATTTTGCTGTTGTAGTATTTATCAAAGTAAGAATACACCTCTCTGATACTTCTAACAAGCTGGCCTTTCCCTCTGCTAGCCCATTCTCTTACATTGGAGATGAGTCTCTTTTCTTCTAGACCTCTGTCTTCACAATAACGAATAAACATTAACCTGTCTAGGATCCTCTGGGTAGATTCGTTGAGATCTTCTTGACTCAAGCTTTTGTTTTGGTTCAATCTCGTAATGCTCTTGGATAGAATCTCTCGAAACCTAGTGAAGTCTGATAAAAGTTGTTTATCTACCGGCGTCTTCTTTGTCTTTTTGCCCCATTTTTCAGCTTCCTTATCTAGTAGTCCCTGTTCGAAGCTCTCTTTTGATAGAAGCCAGAGCTCTTCAAACCTACTAATAAACTGGCTACAGTGAATGTCCTTTATCCTGCTTTGCGAATACTGTGATTCACGCCATTCTGCATTGAAGACTTTTACTTCTTCAAAGTCTGTCAGAACGGCCCAAGTACACCCTTTATGCCATGAATAGTTGATGGCCTGTTCTACATATTTTGGATTCTCCAGATTTTCCCTGAGTGCCTTAGCTTCTAAAAAGAACTTTGGTATCCCATTGATTCTAAAACTATAATCTACTCTATCCTTTGAGATATTTTCCTCTCTAGTAACTTCGTCAGGATGATAGGTATTCCGAACATCCCACCCAAGAGCTTCAAAAAGAGGTTCGATAAACTCTGCTTTGGTATTTTCTTCATTGTACTTTGAAAGTTTGTTTTCCTGTCTTATCCATTATACTTGTCTACAAGGGCCTTGATAATTTGCTTGGCTATTTCCTTTGTCAATAGGTGAACTGTACCAGATACAGTCAACTATGTCAGAGTATCGGAAACTGATTTTATTATAAGACCATTGCTTCTCCCTGTTGCCCTCACAGTCTAATGCAAGATGGTCTCTAATCCGAACTTTAGCTCAGACCTATGCATTAGACATACTTGAAGCTCTGAGCAAGAAGCCCTCAAGATTTAGTGATTTGTCTCTTGTCAGCCCTAATGAAAGAACAAGAGCACAAAGACTGAAGGAATTGGAAAGTATTGGTTTTATATCGACAGTAAGTCTCAAGGTAGAGAAGAGATATTTCGTTCACTACAAGTTGACAGATAAGGGAAAGGAAGCACTCCAAAAAATGCAAGAGATCGATAAATTAGGAGGATAAGTCATTCGCTAAATTGATGGTTGTTCTTAAATGGTTGGAAGCAGCGAATCTACTGCCGCTTTTCTGCCAATACGTAGCCAAGTCCCGCATGGCAAGTGCCTGACGTGCTTGGACCTTGAGCCCATATTAAAATAGTCAGCTCTTGCTGGTTCAAGGCCTTCTCCTTGCGTCCTTGACATTCTACACAAAGTTGAAGGTTGGATAGCGCCATATGATTGCCGCCTTGGCTGATAGGGACTATGTGGTCAACTGTCATAGTCTTGTCATGTTTGCCAGCGAATTGTTTGCCGCAGGCTCTGCAGTAGAGTCCGCTATCGCGTATCCTAAGCTGCTCTACAAAGGAGCGGCGATCAAGATGGAATTTACGCCGTTGTCTTATGGTGTGAAGTGCCTTGTCGGGCATCATTACCCTTTTACGAGACATCCGTATCCTGCATGGGATAGCATCCTAGAATTTTAAGAGATAGCTCAAGCGACACGGCGATACATCCAAACCTTGCCTCTGTGAGGAGGGTTCTCTTGTTTAATGAATTCCCAGTATTTTCTATAATAATTTGACAAGTGTTCATTGGTCTGAAGTATGACATAGCGGCAGGCTACACGTTCACCAATATCAACAGCGATGCCAAGGCAAAAATCACGAATTTCTATACCTATCCCTTGGTTTCTAAAAGGAAGATTAACGCCCATCTGTGCCAACAACATTGCTGGATAGGACCTTGGCGTGTAACCATTAACCTTTTCATCTGCAGCTAGTCTGGGGCTTTCAATCGCAGACATGCATAGCGCAAAGAATCCAACAGGCTTTTGTTCGTAGGTTGTGACGAATAATGAGCATAACCTACTTTTATGATACTGGACTGCCTTCTTTTCAAGAAACTCTTGGACACCAAGTGGGTCAGAGCCATCTGGCTCCTTGCAATTCAAATGTGATAAATCATCCGACTCCTGCCACAGACGGACATTGAACTTGATGGGATCTAGTTTCATTAAAGGAAGACTTGTGATTAGGTCTTGCAGTATTTCTTATAAACTTGGTGAGCTTTCCTGAGCGCTTCTTTTTCCTTTTCACTTAGTGCTCTAGAGTCATACTTCTGAAATATCTCGGCATCCTTGCCAGTTAACTTTGCGACTCTATCCTCAATGGTAGTCATGTCTTAGTCTCCAAATAACCTATCGATTCTGTTAGTATTAAGTCTTATTGAGACATTGTCTAACAGTAGAGGAGCACCTTTCTTACCTTCCATATTTAAATAAACATTCTCGCGACGCTTGGTGGAAGAAGAGAGCCACAATTGAATCCAGTTCGTTTCAATCCTTGTTGTGGTGGATTCGTCTTTCAGACACATGGAACGCAACGGTAACAGCACAAACGCCAGGTTTCAATCCTTGTTGTGGTGGATTCGTCTTTCAGACATTCTTTGCAACATACTGTGAGAGCCAAAGACACTTGGGTTTCAATCCTTGTTGTGGTGGATTCGTCTTTCAGACAGACAAGAATCTCCCAAAAAGCTCGTCATGGTTCAGGTTTCAATCCTTGTTGTGGTGGATTCGTCTTTCAGACGGAAGCGGCAAGGATCAGGGTCGCCATCGAAGACGCGTTTCAATCCTTGTTGTGGTGGATTCGTCTTTCAGACGCTTGGCAGATTCAATTTCCATATTTCCGCAACTCAGTTTCAATCCTTGTTGTGGTGGATTCGTCTTTCAGACTGCTGTCAACATTCTAGTGCGGGAGCGCCTAGAAGTTTCAATCCTTGTTGTGGTGGATTCGTCTTTCAGACAGGAATCAATGTCGGCAAGCCTGTAGCTCAAACAAGTTTCAATCCTTGTTGTGGTGGATTCGTCTTTCAGACACAAAGAGATCAAGATGCCTCCGACACCCGAACTAGAGTTTCAATCCTTGTTGTGGTGGATTCGTCTTTCAGACTTCAACGACTACACTGCATCAACAGGTAGACCAGAGTTTCAATCCTTGTTGTGGTGGATTCGTCTTTCAGACAAGCGTCTCTCCCTTGACAGAGCCGTTCATCTTGGTTTCAATCCTTGTTGTGGTGGATTCGTCTTTCAGACACGCGTACCCCGTCATGGCGCCTATCTGCCCCTTGTGTTTCAATCCTTGTTGTGGTGGATTCGTCTTTCAGACTCTTTCTTGTTGACTTCGGTGAAAGAGAGTGCTGAGTTTCAATCCTTGTTGTGGTGGATTCGTCTTTCAGACATCTCCTTGTTGACCGGAAAGTCGCCATAGAACGCGGGTTTCAATCCTTGTTGTGGTGGATTCGTCTTTCAGACTTGGGGCCAGTTCTGCCAGAACGTTGAGGCATTCGGTTTCAATCCTTGTTGTGGTGGATTCGTCTTTCAGACCTATCTTCTGCCATCTCAATAGCTCAGCTCCAGGAGTTTCAATCCTTGTTGTGGTGGATTCGTCTTTCAGACCTGCTATCGTCAAAGTTCAAAGCAACCGTGTAGAGTTTCAATCCTTGTTGTGGTGGATTCGTCTTTCAGACGGCCAGAATCCCGCTAGAGCTGGTCGAAGTCAAGCAGTTTCAATCCTTGTTGTGGTGGATTCGTCTTTCAGACCGCGAGAATCAGGGGAAATTCTGACGAGGCCAAGACGTTTCAATCCTTGTTGTGGTGGATTCGTCTTTCAGACTTGCCCCTATTCCCTTCTCACGAGCAAGTTTGTAGTTTCAATCCTTGTTGTGGTGGATTCGTCTTTCAGACTGCGGCTCTTGCGGCGCTCTGATAGAGTGCGACAAGTTTCAATCCTTGTTGTGGTGGATTCGTCTTTCAGACACAAAGTCAGGAGTTTCCCATTCGTCCATGGGGATGTTTCAATCCTTGTTGTGGTGGATTCGTCTTTCAGACGTGTCGGTGTTGCTATACTGGCCATTGCGATCCTTGGTTTCAATCCTTGTTGTGGTGGATTCGTCTTTCAGACGGCAAGTTTGAGCGCGAAGAAAAGCCGGTCGATTACAGTTTCAATCCTTGTTGTGGTGGATTCGTCTTTCAGACTGGTTAAAGAACCTCCCCCCCCTAAAACCGAGTTTCAATCCTTGTTGTGGTGGATTCGTCTTTCAGACGGCAGGAAAAGGAGGGAAATAGAAAGGAGTAAAGGTTTCAATCCTTGTTGTGGTGGATTCGTCTTTCAGACATTATCACTATCAACACGGACAACACCGTAGACGAGTTTCAATCCTTGTTGTGGTGGATTCGTCTTTCAGACGGCACAAAGACGGACCTATCGGAAAAGCTTGGGATCGTTTCAATCCTTGTTGTGGTGGATTCGTCTTTCAGACTTCGTTGCGTCGGCGCGCCGTCAATAATGGCATAGAGTTTCAATCCTTGTTGTGGTGGATTCGTCTTTCAGACACCACCAATCGAGAATGAGGTATCCCTTGTTATAGGTTTCAATCCTTGTTGTGGTGGATTCGTCTTTCAGACGATTCAGAAGAGGCTCACGACATCGCCGTTGAGCAGTTTCAATCCTTGTTGTGGTGGATTCGTCTTTCAGACACACCACGAGAGACAAGAACAACGACGGGAAAAGCAGTTTCAATCCTTGTTGTGGTGGATTCGTCTTTCAGACTCCGAAATTGCGGGTATGGAGGTAGAGGCGGAGAGTTTCAATCCTTGTTGTGGTGGATTCGTCTTTCAGACCCAAAGGCGGAGGCAGATATTACAATAGAAAACAGTTTCAATCCTTGTTGTGGTGGATTCGTCTTTCAGACCGTAAAGGAGGTGTCCGAGTCGATAAACGTCTTGAGTTTCAATCCTTGTTGTGGTGGATTCGTCTTTCAGACACAATGTTTGCCCGCCGCAAGTCATTTATCAGGCTGAGTTTCAATCCTTGTTGTGGTGGATTCGTCTTTCAGACGACCCGCACAAACTACCAAAGGCTCCAAGGCTATGGTTTCAATCCTTGTTGTGGTGGATTCGTCTTTCAGACTTCTCGGTTGGCGGGTTTCCTGCTCCGCTGGCAACGGTTTCAATCCTTGTTGTGGTGGATTCGTCTTTCAGACTTTTCGGAACGGGTCAAGTCGCGCCCGATGATGACAGTTTCAATCCTTGTTGTGGTGGATTCGTCTTTCAGACGCACTATTTCCGTCGCTTCCGGTAGCTGTAATAAGTTTCAATCCTTGTTGTGGTGGATTCGTCTTTCAGACCTTCATTTACCAATGTGATAGCTCCTGCAGGAGAGGTTTCAATCCTTGTTGTGGTGGATTCGTCTTTCAGACTTGTAAACCTCCATTGTTTTACCGTAGGCGGTTTGTTTCAATCCTTGTTGTGGTGGATTCGTCTTTCAGACTCGATATGATATAGTCGGGGTTGCGTGAGACTGTGTTTCAATCCTTGTTGTGGTGGATTCGTCTTTCAGACAAAGGACGGCTGCTGCCTTGCGCCTCACTGATTCAGTTTCAATCCTTGTTGTGGTGGATTCGTCTTTCAGACTATTTTTGCGCTCAATTTGCCCGCAACCGTATGTGGTTTCAATCCTTGTTGTGGTGGATTCGTCTTTCAGACAATCTGCTCCCTCAGGATATTCATCTCCTTCTGCAATGGTTTCAATCCTTGTTGTGGTGGATTCGTCTTTCAGACATCTATTGAAGGCACGAATCTTCTTCTATGACATTGTTTCAATCCTTGTTGTGGTGGATTCGTCTTTCAGACTTGAATGCTTCGCTTCCGAAGGCGCCGACGTTCAACGTTTCAATCCTTGTTGTGGTGGATTCGTCTTTCAGACCGTATATCATTGTACTATTCGGTTTCGGGCACTGAGTTTCAATCCTTGTTGTGGTGGATTCGTCTTTCAGACATACAGGATAGTTCCACATTGCGGACATGCCATGAGTTTCAATCCTTGTTGTGGTGGATTCGTCTTTCAGACAGCCGGTGGAGAAAAACAACGAGTGGAGGACGAAGGGTTTCAATCCTTGTTGTGGTGGATTCGTCTTTCAGACACGAGGATTTCAATCCTGAGGAGTTCGTAAGAGAGTTTCAATCCTTGTTGTGGTGGATTCGTCTTTCAGACAAGCAAGCGGTAGACATGGCCAACGAGTTGAAAAATAGTTTCAATCCTTGTTGTGGTGGATTCGTCTTTCAGACAATTGACGCCTTTTGCTCGGGCTCGGGCTTTAGGTGTTTCAATCCTTGTTGTGGTGGATTCGTCTTTCAGACGTAACGGGTCTTGCTACCAATTACGGAGAGGAGTTTGGGTTTCAATCCTTGTTGTGGTGGATTCGTCTTTCAGACAGTTGCAGTTCGAGGGCGTTCTCTTGTTCGTGAGTATAGTTTCAATCCTTGTTGTGGTGGATTCGTCTTTCAGACAGGATATCCACTACTGGTACAGGTATGCCGCAAAGTTTCAATCCTTGTTGTGGTGGATTCGTCTTTCAGACTCGATTTTGGCCTTTCTGCTGCAGTGGACGTCCAGAGTTTCAATCCTTGTTGTGGTGGATTCGTCTTTCAGACTCTAAAATCCGCGGTATAAGGACCATCGAGAAAAGTTTCAATCCTTGTTGTGGTGGATTCGTCTTTCAGACAGGCAGTTGATCTTACGATTGGCGTGCACTACAATACAGTTTCAATCCTTGTTGTGGTGGATTCGTCTTTCAGACCTTTAGCGCCTCTCGTATCACTTCTTTGTTAAAGGTTTCAATCCTTGTTGTGGTGGATTCGTCTTTCAGACACTCTGCCCTGTGAAGCGAGATGATGCTGTCGACAAGTTTCAATCCTTGTTGTGGTGGATTCGTCTTTCAGACGATGGTGTCGTCGCCCTGCTTGTCCATGTTGGCATGTTTCAATCCTTGTTGTGGTGGATTCGTCTTTCAGACGACCAACGACAGGGAATACTTTGACGACGAGGTTATGTTTCAATCCTTGTTGTGGTGGATTCGTCTTTCAGACACACAGATGGCACTCATGGCGCAGTCGGTGAATATCGTTTCAATCCTTGTTGTGGTGGATTCGTCTTTCAGACATGTCAAGCCAGCGTTCCTTTATCATGCCCTGCAGCCCGTTTCAATCCTTGTTGTGGTGGATTCGTCTTTCAGACTATGTTACGCAGTCAGATTTGGACGCAGGCACGAGTTTCAATCCTTGTTGTGGTGGATTCGTCTTTCAGACCGTAGTGTAGTTGGGCTGCTTGCCGTACTGGAAAGTTTCAATCCTTGTTGTGGTGGATTCGTCTTTCAGACTGTTTGTCTGTGCTTGATGTGCCTGTGGTGAGTGGTTTCAATCCTTGTTGTGGTGGATTCGTCTTTCAGACCATAAAAAAGAGGAGGAAATGGTGGAAAAATGAGGTTTCAATCCTTGTTGTGGTGGATTCGTCTTTCAGACAATTCTTCTACCTGAAGAGGCCAGCCGAGCCGGGGCGTTTCAATCCTTGTTGTGGTGGATTCGTCTTTCAGACGCTCTTCCAGGAATGGATGACAAAGTACGTGGAGAGTTTCAATCCTTGTTGTGGTGGATTCGTCTTTCAGACTCAGGGAACAGCAATACCGCCAATGCCGCTGATGAGTTTCAATCCTTGTTGTGGTGGATTCGTCTTTCAGACTATTGCTCGTGGCGGAAATCTGACTATTTACCTTTAGTTTCAATCCTTGTTGTGGTGGATTCGTCTTTCAGACAGAATGAGGACGAGCTGGCGCTTGCCTGCGCAGTTGGTTTCAATCCTTGTTGTGGTGGATTCGTCTTTCAGACCTTTTTCGATGTTGCCATGCCTAACTACTTGTAGTGTTTCAATCCTTGTTGTGGTGGATTCGTCTTTCAGACGGGTGAGCAAGTCGACATCACCCCTGCAGCGCGTGGTTTCAATCCTTGTTGTGGTGGATTCGTCTTTCAGACTCTACAGTGTCTTTTGTGTTGCTTCCAGTCGCGTATGGATTCTTAAGATAATGTTTCAATCCTTGTTGTGGTGGATTCGTCTTTCAGACGTTAAAAGCGACACAGAGAAGTCACCTTCTATCTAGTTTCAATCCTTGTTGTGGTGGATTCGTCTTTCAGACGAGTCCCAGTCCGTGCGGGGTGTTCGGGCCTTGATGTTTCAATCCTTGTTGTGGTGGATTCGTCTTTCAGACCGTCCTTTTGTGGCGGGTCTTCAACCACTAGTTTTGGGTTTCAATCCTTGTTGTGGTGGATTCGTCTTTCAGACAGCACATTCACTTTGCGCTTGCGCTTCCGGAAGTTGGTTTCAATCCTTGTTGTGGTGGATTCGTCTTTCAGACAAGTTCCAAGTCACCAACGAACAGGGCTGGGTAACAAAGTTTCAATCCTTGTTGTGGTGGATTCGTCTTTCAGACGCAGCAAATCAATCTGTACCGATGCGATTTGTTGGTTTCAATCCTTGTTGTGGTGGATTCGTCTTTCAGACTTCGGGAACCTTTTTGCTTGCGCCGTATTTGGTGGGTTTCAATCCTTGTTGTGGTGGATTCGTCTTTCAGACGCTATCTGTTATAACGCTACTTTCTAGTCATAAAAGTTTCAATCCTTGTTGTGGTGGATTCGTCTTTCAGACTACAGCAGGGACGAATCTTAGTGGAAAAATAGATTCGTTTCAATCCTTGTTGTGGTGGATTCGTCTTTCAGACTGTAACAAGCTGAAAAATCGTCTTTGTTATCTTTAGTTTCAATCCTTGTTGTGGTGGATTCGTCTTTCAGACAGCCGGTGGAGAAAAACAACGAGTGGAGGACGAAGGGTTTCAATCCTTGTTGTGGTGGATTCGTCTTTCAGACACGAGGATTTCAATCCTGAGGAGTTCGTAAGAGAGTTTCAATCCTTGTTGTGGTGGATTCGTCTTTCAGACAAGCAAGCGGTAGACATGGCCAACGAGTTGAAAAATAGTTTCAATCCTTGTTGTGGTGGATTCGTCTTTCAGACAGCTTATGAGCAAGGACCCTAGACTTGAGCGCAGGGGTTTCAATCCTTGTTGTGGTGGATTCGTCTTTCAGACCAGGCATTCGTCTACGAATGCAGCTATCGGGTCCTGTTTCAATCCTTGTTGTGGTGGATTCGTCTTTCAGACGGATGGTGCAAACAACAAGACGATAAGAACGTCCTAGTTTCAATCCTTGTTGTGGTGGATTCGTCTTTCAGACGGCCATAGAACAAAGGTCCTTTATGTTTGGCTTCAGTTTCAATCCTTGTTGTGGTGGATTCGTCTTTCAGACTTTGCAGGCAACGGAAACGACAGCGTAGGCTCTAAGTTTCAATCCTTGTTGTGGTGGATTCGTCTTTCAGACATCTTTTGTCGTAGCTCTTCTTTGTTATAATGCGGTTTCAATCCTTGTTGTGGTGGATTCGTCTTTCAGACCCAGCAAGGGGCAAGACACAACTTTTGGAATGGACCGGTTTCAATCCTTGTTGTGGTGGATTCGTCTTTCAGACAGTTTTAGGTTTAAGGTCTACGATGTTGTCTACAGAGTTTCAATCCTTGTTGTGGTGGATTCGTCTTTCAGACATGCTATCTAGCTTCATATCCTTGTATTTTTTCTTGGTTTCAATCCTTGTTGTGGTGGATTCGTCTTTCAGACAGCGCCATAAATGCCCAGTTTTGTGCTCAAAACCGCAATTCTTGGATATGGAAAATCTGTTTTCATCACCGTTCTTCATTTTTATTGATTCATATATAAAGATCCGGTAGGACATACCTTTCTGTATGTGCAGTCGAGACATTTACTGCCGTACTGTGCATTTGGGCTGATTCCACTTGTTATTATCTGCTTAACAGATTCTAACTTTTGCAAAGCAAAGTTTTTCAATTCTGATGTTAATCTAATTTCTCTTACTACTCGCTTTGATTTTTGAAAGATCACAAAAACACGAGTAACAGGCTTATTGCGATTCTCCTCAAGCAAAATGGAGAGCAAGCCGATCTGAGCCTTCAAGCTGTCGGTTATCACAGTGAAATCAGTGTATTTTCTTTCAACCAGAATGATTTCTCTACTACTCTCGTAGGCTTCATCAATTTTTCCCGACAGACCTAACCGCGTCGAGTAAAGCTGCATTGCAACCAGCTTCTTTCCTCGTGCCAACTTTGGAACATAGGTGGGATTGAGCTTTTCTGATCGAGTGTGTAGAGTGCGTCCGGCCATAACAGTACCTCTCTTTTCCTCATATTGACGTAACCCTAGAACCAAAGAATAGTAGGTGAATTTAGGACAAAATGCATTCTCGACCACATCAGTTACTGTTATTAGATCTTTCATAGAACCTCAGCAGATCTTTTACCCGCGGCATATTGTCTATCAAATCCCTTCCCCACTATACTGATCCTGCCAAAACACTGCTCACACGTAAGAATAAGATAGAAAGAGTCCCGCTCATCAGCAATGACCTTCTTTATATCTTCGAGCAGGTCCTTCTTTTTCTGGTTTACAAGGGTGCCGCAGAAGGCACTTTTTTGTATTCTTATAAACCCTGCATTTTTTAGAATCCGTATGACGTTTTTTCGAACTAAATCATCTGAAATGTCGTAGACTGCATAGTATGAGTTTCCTTTCATGCTTCTTTATCTCCGCTGGTAAGCCTTTCTATTATTTCTCTGCAAAACCTCCAAGTTATCTTTTCCAGCTCTTTTCTGTTCTTCTCGCTGTAAGAGGTCAAAAGCGTCAGTCTGGCATCCTTTTTCAGAAATATACTTGAATCATCATTCTTTTCAAACCAGCGTTCTGAAACCATTTTCTTGTTAAACAGGCTCACGACCGTCCTGTCTATAAGTGGTCTTACCAACTCCATGAGGTCAAAGGAAAGTGTGGGTTTACCATAAGAGTCAGCATGGTAAAAGCCTGAATTTGGATCAAGACCTGACAGAATTATTATCTTTTCAACATCAGAATAGGCTATTCCGTAGGCATAATTTAGTAACGCATTAAAACCGTCTAGCGCAGGATACTGGCTTCTGTGTTCAAACGACCATTTGCTAGGTAGGCTTGAAGATATAGCGCGGAAGTATGCTGAAGCAGATGTACCTTCGAGTCCAAGAAGACTTTGTTTCACTCTGTTATCAGGTTGAAGCTTGCGGATCTGCAAGAGTGCATCTGATATGATGTCAATTGCACGAGTGATTTCTGGAACATCAACTTTCCTGTTGTTCTTCAAGTCTTGCAAAAACTCCTTTTGCCTTTTGAGCTTTGTTCTGACCAGCTCAATTGAGATCTGGACTCCCAATACCGTATCTTGGTTGGCATACTGTCTCCTACGCAATTCTGTACTCTTGCCGGCCGTACTCACCCACAGCCTTGCAACCGGTCTTCCTGCCCAGTCAGTCACAACGAGTTGAATATTCTTTTCAATGCATAATTTGATTGCCTGTGAGCTGATGAGTATATTGGCGCTTGTGATTATAGCATCGACCTTTTCTGCAGGAACCTCAGATTTGCCATCTTCATTTTTTACTATGAACAGATCATTTTGACGTTTCAGGACTGATCCGTGACTTGATATTTCGAGGATCATACAGCTTCAATCACCCCGAAACCCTTTGAAACGCTCTTGCCAAGACCAAAGAATCTAGGAAGATTTGTATTGACACTAAAGGAGGCTCTGAAGGCTTGAAAATAGTTCTCATGTACCTTGGCCGATTGTGGTCGGAAAGTTTCAAGGTTGGCAGTAACTTTGAAATTGACGAACACTGACAACCCCTTCAAGGCACTCAAGATGTTGCCCACAAGTATCTTTTCAAGGAATAACTTTCGTTTTCCGCCCTCAAGATCCTTAAATTTCCGGTAGTTTTCCTCGTTGAGAGCTATCCAAGGTGTAACAAATCTGAACCTTGATTTTGTTTCCTCGATAGAGAATGAGTCATTCACTATGTCCACGCTCTGTATGCTTATCTTGTCAGTTGGTGTAGTTATATGGTCAAGTGTGGATATCTTACGACATACAACTTCGGCATAGTCATTTAGACCCATTACCAAAAGCCGACCATGAACTTTCTTGTACTGGACTAGCGGGTAATGATAGGAGCTTTCAGAGTGGTGATGAAATTCTGTGTCCTCCACAAACAGGTGCCCAAGAAAACCGCGCAGAGCTACTGATGATATGGTATTGTTCGGAACTTCAACATAAGCATAGCAGATCTTTATTTTATCCATTTGTCTAAGCCTACCTCCACGTCGTAAACGTCCTGCAGACAACCCTTTTTGGGAATAAGGATGCCCCTTTCTAGGAGTTCTTGGTCGAGATAATCTCTTACAAGCTTCACTGAAGAGGCCGAAATATTCGCGGTTAGAGCAGAGTAAGACTTGAACGATCTTCTGTCGATTCTTTGTGTTGATTTTAGCGCTTCAGATATCTTTTGCAAGTCTTGCTCAGCTTCAGGCACTATCATGGAGTGTCCTTCGTCTGCAAATACGTGATTGTTCACAAATCTCGAAACATCCTCAAAATCCATGTCACGAATTAAGCGGTCAAGCTCTTCTATTCTGTCTGCATTCTGCATGTTCTTCACAGATACTCGCTCATAGTAACTGTCAAGTTTGTCATACAATTCCTTGGAATTCTTCACTTTTTTCAGTATTTTCAGCGATTCCTGATACTCCAGCTCGCTGTACGGTAGGTAATCCGAATCCTTCTGGAAAATGAAAAGCATGGGATTCGTTGCTTCACCTTCACGATTGAGACGCCCCATAACTTGCACAACGTTATCTAGGGGAGCGACTTCGCGGTATACTTCAGCAAAGCTCACGTCAACTCCTGCTTCCAGCACCTGAGTAGAAACTACAATCACATTTTTTCCTTTTTCTTTGATCTTCTGAATGATGTCGCTGCGAGTCTTCTTTCTTATGCCCGAGGTTACATACAGCGACTGGTGACCATTCTGCGACATTTCATAAAAAACCTCCTTTGCTTTTTTTCGTGTATTTAACATGACAAGGATTTTTCTATCAATCCTCACAGGAGGCTGAAAACGGGTCATGAACCTAATGTTTTTCAGAGTCAATCTATGATACGTTTCTGACAGTGTTTGAGGGACTCGTGTAATTGGAACATTGTTGGACAGTTCATAAGGAATAGTTGCACTAACCAAGAGTGTCTTTGAGTTCATTTCTTGGCATATTTTTTGCAGCATCTTGATAAAATTTGGTAGAAGAAACTTTGGTACGACCTGTATTTCATCAACTATCAGTAACGCATTGCGTAGAGAAGCAAGTTTCATCTTATCGGATACGGAGTTAAAATAGAGTATCATCAAAAGTCTCTGGGTTGTTGATATGACAAACTTGCTGTGAAATGACTCATTTTCAAAGTTATAGCCAAGGCTTTCCAATGTACGGCTCTCACTCAACTTGCTTGCAAGACTGCCTGCAAAGAGATGGTTGTAGACGAGGATCTCATCAAGTGCTTGTTGATCTAATACATCTTTTATTTTGCTCTCAAAATCTTCAGTTAATGCAAGCAATGGAGAAAAATACATAACACGTTCTATTCCATGTATATTCGAATATTCGTTTATAAGGTCCAGAAAGACCTTTGTTTTTCCCATTCCAGTGGGTGCATTAAGCACCGACACTGGCGCAGCAAAGTCATGGGTGCTAGCAAACCACTGCTGAAACTCTGTGCGGAGTTTTGAAAGTCCTGATGTTGTGTTAACTAGTCTGTTGGTGCTCATGCGCAAATCGTATTTGATATCCTGCCGTTCGGAAAAGCTTCCCCTGTCCGCTTGAAGCAAGGCCGAGAATATCATACAAGCTTCAATAAAGTCGCGTACAGCGTCTCCGGAGAGTGATTGTAGCTTGTTCTCAAAGGACATTGGTCTTGCAAATTTTGAAAGACATTGATCCCAGTCAAGCGTAGAAAAGTGTTGTGTGTTAGCCATTGCTCCTTTAAATTTTGCAAGGTTTTCAAGTAGACCTTGCTTAGTCCTTTTCATGCGATCTGTTTGATCTTCATTTTGTATTTCGTTTGAGAGATGTGAATGATGGGCCGCTATGACACAGAGCACGAGTTGTAATTGATTTGAATCTAGTTCATCGGCTAGTAGCTTTTCTGCAGCCCACGCAGAAAACAAAGCATGTTGTCTTTCGTATTTGGACTCTAGATCGTCTTCAATTAACCTTCTTTTTTCATCTCCTGCCTGAAAAAGCTCTTGATAAAATGGATTAAGTTTGCCTATATCATGCAGGAGGCCCGCGTAATATGCTAGTTTGCAGCTTTCAAACCGCGTTTTGCGTACAATACCTTCTGCAGAAGTTGCCACTCGTATCAAGTGCTCATCAAGTGGTTTTCCGGGATGCGATAGAAAAGTGTCAGTAGAAACAGACAACTTTTCCACCATCCTGCAAAGAATAATAGGACGATAGCTTGGGCTTTTCTGAAATTCTTACCTCATAAGCTGAACCTCTTGCCGGTATCCAGTGTCTGAGAACACGCCTTTCCAGCTTTTCGTTTTCAAAGAAATGGTGAAGATGTCTTTCTATTATTATGCGAGAATTATCGTTCACTGGTTCGGCAGTTACAGAGAATCGCGTATTGTACGTTTCAGATTCGTCGAGGATTACTGATGAAGTTTCAAATTTGCGGCCGTCAAATACAGCTATTTCTTGCATCTTTGCGTCAGAAATTCTTGCAGGACAGTATGCATGCCCAAGGTATGGTGGATATTTGAAATCATTCTCCTTCAGAGCTGCATAAAGCGTGTCCATGATGGAATCATCAGTCTTGACATAGATTCTGTATGATGGTGAGACCAAAACTTCTGTTTTGAATGGTTTGGTCTTTGGTTCCTTAAGAGACCTATGATTGGTAAAGAAGGAAATTTTTCTCGGATCGGACTCTAGCTCCATTCCGATCTTTGTCTTCTTAAACAGTTTGATATAATCACCACCGTAAATCTCCCCAAGTGAGTGATCTCTTTCCACTCCCAGAATCGCTCCAAGTAGACCTATCACTGCGCTCTTGGAAGGTATGTAATATACGGTCTGGTTTGACGTTACAGAAGGATCTCTAAATGCAGCAAACTCGCCAGAGATGCAAAATGATACGATGCTGTTTAGCATTCGACTTCATGTACGGGTATTTGTTTGGATCGCAGACGCGATAGGAGTAATTTGACATCTTCGCGTATGTCATCGCATGAAGCTATCTTCACATTCTTCACACGTGACTTTCTTTCCACTAGTGTACCTATCAGGCGTTCAAAGTCAAATGGAGACTTTGAAAGTCCAGTCGCAAACTGTTTCATATCTTGAGACTCGTTAACTAGCACAGGCAGATCATTATATGATGTCGAGTCATACGAAACTTCGATGTAAAGTATGCTACGCTGAGGGAATTTGGAGCGTGTGACAAGGTTGTTGGTGCCCTTCCAAAGACATTCAAATAGTTTTTCTTCAACCTTTTCAAAACGGTTTCTCGCTTCGTTATCGCTGTAGTACTTGCCAAGGTTCATCGGATTGATTGCCCCGTGTACCTTCAACAGAGCATATTCAACAGAATAGAACTTGCCAAATGTCGAATATTGCTTCTCTTGACCTTCGTTCTTCTTGCCGACAAATCTTCCTGATATTGTTGGATTTATTATTCTGACCTTGTTCACGCTTCTGCCTAGTCCAAACTGCACGGGACCTGTGAGTTTATGAGAATCCCCGCCTCCATCCTCTCCTTTATCAGACCTGACAGTTACAAGTGCCCCAAAAAGAGGCGCGTCGAATGTCAATTGTATCAACTCTGCGATAACATCTTTGCCCTTTATGTTACCTATTATCTCCTTAGCTCGCTGGTCGGCCGTAACGGCATTGCCATCTTTATCGTAATCGACAAACAATGTCTCACCAAGAACATCTCTAGCATAATCGCGTATAGTCCGCTTTATTCGGACATCGGTTATTAGGATCGTGTCATCAGGCATAAGACGAGGCTGGTTTTCAAATCCAGGATCGCCATTTGGATTCTGCCTTGATTCATAGTAGAACAATATCTCTTTGTTGATGTTCTTTGTCAAGTTTGAGCCTCCTTTTTCATACCTACATCTTTGCTAAAGTAGCCCTTGTAGAAAAAGTACGAATAATCATTGTACGCAGAATCGTCACTTATTTCTGCAGAGGGTTGATTGCTTCGGATGAATGATTCCATTTTCTTTATTTTATCTTCAGGAGCTTTTGATAGGCTCAGACCAAGACCTATTCGCTGCATCACAAAGCGAAGCTTCTCCCTATCATACCTAGAATACGCAAGGATATCACGAAGTGAGTTGCTAGATTCTTCCACATTCTCTTTGAATTTGATATACTCTGCAGCAATGACCCCGACTTTGTGAGCGTATTCTTCATTATCATCCATGAGATAACCCTTGCCTTCATTTCGTTGAACATCCTTGCATAAAACTTTTATGCAAAAGTCGCTCTTACTGAAGAACTGCATGGGTTCTTCTCGGACTTTTTTGTCAAGCCAATTAAACATGTTTTCACGCAATTGCAAAACAAAGCGTGAAAGCAGATAGTGCTTGTCTATTTTCTTTTTTGCCAGCAGACTTCTGACCGCCGACAGGTAATGTGTCCAGATAGTAGTTTTCCCTCTTGTTTCGATGAGAACTTCTAGAGCATGGAATGGAATGTGGCTTCCATCTTCGATTCTAGCAAATATCTCTTTCATATCCTCCATCGTCAGGTTTTCATCAAGCATCACCTCCATCTTTGCTTGGGAAGTCAAATAGCAAAGTACCTTGAGATTGGATCTGCCTTCCTGTCTATGGCTTTCTTTGTCCAGATCTTTGTAATTTCTCCATAGCTGGTAGTATATTCCATTCTTAGTATTATTGAAATGATAGCTGGGTTTGGCCGTGTTGGTAAACATCCACTGGAGGCCGGCTATGCGGAATACATCTATTGTATTGATGTTGACCAGACGATGCGATTCCGTACCTATAGACAAATTGCGGTAAAACCTCTCACCATCAGAGCAATTGATAGCAAATGCAGGATCGTCATATGAAAGGAATTTAGCGGTGATTGTAGTTTCTTTTGCAAAGCTTTTTGTCTTGTTACCAAATGAGTCGGTGAAACTCTGCCCTGCATCGCTTTCTTCATCAGTAGAACGGTATTCCACCTCACCATCCTTTGGGAGAACTAACAGTGAGAAATTGACCACCTTATTTTGTATTCTATCTTCTTGCCAGCGTGACCTGACATGTTTGAAGAATACTTGGCAGATTCTCTTGAAGAGAGTGGAGCTGAATTTAGAGTCTTTTGTGATTACTCTGGATCGTACATATTCATCATAGAGATTCTTGCCTGAAATAAAATACCTCTCCTTGTCTATGTTCAGGAAGATGCTATTCTTGGCCACGATCCGCTCCTTTTTGGTTTTCAAATTCAGTTCCGCAATAAATGATGCAGCGCCCTTGCCCATCTCAAGTGAGATTATTGGACCTGCTTTAATATGCTGAAACTGTCCGTAAAGTTCAACATATGGCCTCGGAGAATTTGGACTGGTAGTTCTGAACCGGAGTCCCAAGCGGGGGGCAGTATTAGAAGGCATAGAGAAGAGCACTTGAAATGACTTGTATTCTTCAAGTGGTTCACCATATTCCTGCAAGGTCTTTTTATCCAGTGTAGGACTCATTCCACGCATTATCACTTTCTTGACCGGTTTCGGGCTCTTTACAAACTCCCCCTTGAAGCTTCTGTTTCTCAAATAGAGTTCATGAGCAAGCAATCATTTGGACTGCATATGCCATGAAATTAAACATTTTCATTGACATTCTGTTATTGTTGATCCGGATGGGTTAGACGTAATAATCGATGCTCGCATAGGTAAAAGCAAACCGCAGGAGTTTACAATACCTTATTCAGTGTAACATTGCATTGTAGTCTAGATTATGATTCTTGCTGTGCCAAGATCCAAACTATCAAACTTGACATGTACAGACTTTGCCACTTGAGCCTTGATATGCTCTGGAATGCCGCCATAGCATTTGTTCAATACTTCAGTATTCTCCCATCCACCTAGACTTGCCACATATGCAAGTGACCAGTTTGTTGCTGCCAAATAGTACTGAGCCATAGTATGCCTAAAGAGATGCAATGGATGTCCTGTAAAGTATAATCCATCACCCAGTGCGTATATTCTAGTCTTTTCGTTGAGCCAGCTTGCTTTGTCAAGTTCTCCAAATATCTTTTTGAATTTGACGGCCATCTTGTGCATGAAATAACTGGCTTGCAAGCAGTTTGCTTTATCACTCTTAGCATCTTCAAAAAACAAGAACTTCCTGCATTTTGGCAAACTATCATAGGCTATTTCAACAACAGCTCTGCATTCTTCAGTTGGATACTTGACCCACCACTTGCCTTCTTTGTCAAGATACCAATCTCCTCTCTTTGTTTTAGACTCAAACTGTTCTACTCTGAACAAAGGTGAGAACGCGATCCTATCGCGGCTCATAGATGCCATTGCAAATGCTCTAGCTCCTGTGTGTAGATCAATGTTCATAAAACTCCAAGAATCCCAATCATTTTCATTCTCTAGCTTTTTGTTGATTCTGTATATTTGCTCCGGTGTTAGCAGGATGTCTTTGTACTCTCCAAGTCTTTCTGATGTTGTAGATAGCCCGTACCTCTTGCCTTCACCATGAGCAAAGTTAATGTTATGAGCTGCAAGGAAACTGCGATAAGCATTAATGGTGTTTGTCTTTTGCATTTGAGGATATGCGGTATTGAACCACGCCAAGAAATTCTGCCAATATTCTATTGCTATTTCTTTGCGCTTTGTCGCGTCGATTGGTACGCCATAGCTAACGAGTGTTTCAGGCATCACCTTTAGCTGATTCGATATTCCATGAATTACATTTGCAAGGTGATTGATTCTGTTAGCAGGTATTGCGCCTGATTTCAAAAATGTTACCCATTTCTGAATTGATGGCAGCTGGTTGAACGGTTCGTTTTCTAATTTCTGGTATCGTCGAGCTATCTGCTTTTGCAGAGATATGACGATGTTCCCATTAGCATCTCGCTTTATTCCCCACTTGCCATCTTTTTCCATCTCTGTTAGATAACGTGAAACAGTACTGTGATCCTTGCCTACGTCTACACCAATGTCTCTGGTGGTATAGTTGCCATTTTGGATGCTGATTGTAATAGCTTCCTTGATCTTTTCCTTGTCTTTGACTTTCAGACCCTTAACCCGTAAACGGCTCTTTCTTTGTACAAATGTCTGAGCCACTAGGTGTCCATCCTCTTGATTGTAAAGTCACCTAGAACTAATGCCAGTGACGTGGTAGGGGGATAGATATACCATATTACAAATAATAAAGTCGGAAAAATTGTTAGTGTTACTTGATAATTGCTGAAGAAAATGTTTAGCAATTGTATATTTTTGAGGCTAGTTTGAAGCTCCGCGCCTATGCAACAAGTTATGCAACGCTTTTGGTGCATTAGACGCTAGTAGGAAGCGATATTCTCAAATAATTAATCAATCAACTTTTCAGGACCATGTTGAACAGCTGGCGCGCGGCAAGTCTTGGATGGTGCAGCGCAAGCTTTATCATCTTGCCGGCGGTGAACTCGGCCTTGACAAAGTCGATAAACTCGTCTGCGGACATGTCCCTCAGGATCTCGATCTCACGGTCCCACTCTTCGTCTGACAGCCCTATCCAGCGCGACTGCACCTTGAGCGCCGAGGCGATTTTTGACGCCGCCTTGGCCTTCCACGCCCTTTCATAGTCTAAAAGCGACTCGCGGCTGGCGCCTCCCTCAAGCGACCGCGCGCCCACCTCGCCGGCAAGCCTGCCAAACTCGATTGCATAGCGTATGCCCTCAAGCACCAGCGGGTTTGCCTGGCCTGCCGAGTCCCCCACCATGAGCAGGCCGTCTGCAACCGTGCTTGCACGCGTGCCCTCGTTAGGGATGAATCCATAGTGCAGTTCAACTGGCTGTATCTTGCCCAGCCTGTCAAGAGGCTTTAACCTCTTTTCCAGAATCGCGTTCAATTTGTCGAGCGGGTCGGCCTGCGACTCGGGCCTTCCGATGCCGACTCCGATTCTCACCCTGTTTTTAGAGAGCGGAAACACCCACGCATAGCCGGCCTCGGAATATTGCTGTCCGACCATCAGCGTCCACAGCGCGCTGTCTGCGTGGTCGCAGTAGCACTCGTATTCTGCGCCCACCCCGTAGCGCTTCCATTCCCCTGCCATGCCGGCCCTGCGCGCAGCAGAGGTGCCAAAGCCGCTCGCGTCTATTACAAGGGGGCAAGCAACCTCGAGGTCGCCCGCCGGCGTGCTTGCCTTGACGCCTGCTATCCTGTCGCCTTCTTTTACAACGTTGATGACGTTGCTTTTGATCATTATCCGGGCGCCAGCCTCTGCCGCCATGAATGTAAGGTGCTGGTACGTCGCCCTCACGTCAAGGACGCAAGACCGGGGGTTGCTGCCTGCAATCGTCACCTCGTTTGAAGGCGATACAAACTGGTAGCTGGAGATCGGGTTGTACAGGCGACTAGGAATGCCAAGCGCGTCCATCGAGTCTATCCAGCTGACGCCGGACGTCCTCACGCTGTGCGCGATTGCCTCATCCTTTTCAAACAGAATGACACTTGCACCTGCCTTTGCAGCCGCCCACGCTGCGGAAAGCCCCGCAGGGCCTCCTCCCACCACGGCAATGTCGTATTTTCCTGCCATTTTTTCTATCTCCCATCATCCTGCCGTGAAAGAGACCCTTCCAAAGCGCATGTACGGGAGTATCGAGGCGCCTATAACCTTGCGCTCCTTTGACAGCCCCGTTAAATTCTTTAGGCAGTCAAAGACGTTTCCGGCAACCATCACTTCCTTGACTGGGTGCACAAGCTCGCCGTTTCTTACGAGCCATCCTCCCTTTACCACGCCGGAAAAGTCGCCGTTTACGGGATTGACGTTGCCGGAAAACCTGCTTATCATGACGCCCTGCTTTATCTCTGAGATCAGGCCGTCAAGGGATGATTTGCCGGGCTTGACTGCAAAGTTAGTGGTTGCAACCGACGGGGGCGAACTCGTCGAGCCGGAGGCGTTTCCCGTGCTCCTGGTGCCTGCTTTTTTTGCAGTGTAGGTATTGTAAAGGAATTTTTTGAGCACACCGTTTTCGATGACGACGTTTTTCCTGTGGGGCACGCCTTCTCGGTCAAAGCTTGCGGCTGCAAGGCCGTCTGCGTTTGTGGCGTCGTCTTCTACGGCCAGCATGGCAGACGCCACGCGCTTGCCAAGCTTGCCTGCAAACATGCTTGATTTTTTCTGGACCGCGTCAGAGTTTATAGAGTGGGCCACGACTTCTTCCACCATCTCCATCGCTGCCGCAGGCGTGAGGAGCATCTCGCCTTTGAAGCTGTCCGTCATCTTTTTTGCGCCAAGCGAGCCGGCTACGGTGCGCGCAAACTCGCTTGCGGCCGTGTGCACTTCAATGTCCTTTACATGGTGCGTGCCCCCGGACTGGACGTCAAAGCTTGACACGTCGTCGCCGTCGATCGCCATTCCCATTATCGACCACGAAAACACGCTCAGTTTTTCCGATAGCAAGACGCCGTTTGTGTTGGCAAGCCAGTGCGTCATCCCAGTCGCCGAAAAGTTGCCGCTGTCGACGCTTACCTTCTTGTCGTGTGACTTGGCCGTTTTCAGCATCTCGGCTGCAAGTTTTGCAGCTTCCCTGGCCTCAAACGACTCGGCGTTTCTGTCGTAAATCCCCCTCACGCGGCCTACCTTTGACTTGGCGGGAAGAAAGTTGAGCTTGTCCCGCGGGCTGACGCGCGCTATTTTGACAGCAGAATACACGGCATTTCTTATCTTGTCCGGGTCAAGGCTGTTGACAGAGTAGAACCCCAGCGCGCCGTTGAGAAAGACGCGTATTCCCACCGCGCTTGCCTTTTGCGTCTTGGCCTGCTTCAGGTCGTTGTTCTCGATAAAGACTTCTGACTCTTTGGTAACTGCGGCATAGACCTCGGCGTCGCTTGCCCCGTGTGCTTCTGCCTCTTTGAGGGCGAGGCGCAGCAGGCTCTCCATCCTTTTACTGCATACCCCCTATTATCGCGGTGCACCGTACGTGCGGGCCACCGCCGTCGACCTTGGCCGGCTGGTACTTGCCGCAGTAGCCGGTGCCAATGTCGTACTCGAACTTGCTTCCAACCATGTCTATTGACCGCAGCACGTCAAACGCGTTGCCCGAGATGCTTGCCCCCCTCATCAGCTCCTTTACCTCGCCGTTTTCTATCAGATATGCTTCTTGCGCGCCAAACATGAATTCGCCGTTTGCGTCGGCCTGGCCGTTTCTGGCGCCCTTGACAAGATAGCCGTGCTTTGTCTCTTTGACGATTTCATCGAGCGTGTCGGCGCGGGGCTCGATGTACGTGTTTCTCATCCGTATCAGGGGCTCGTCGGTGTAGGTAAACGCGCGTGCGTTGCCGGTCGATGCGGTCCCAAATGCAAACGCAGACTCGCGGTTGTGCAAAAACGACTTTAGAATGCCTTTTTCGATTATCGCGGTCCTGCCGGCCTCGACGCCCTCGTCGTCGACTCCGATCGTGCCGGCGGCGTTTTCTGCGATATCAGACCTGCCGCTGTCCACGAGCGTGACAAGGTCGCTTGCCACCTTTTGGCCGATCTTGTCTTTTACCACAGAGCCGGAAAGGACAAAATCCGCCTCGACCGTGTGGCCTATTGCCTCGTGGCACAAGAGCCCTACCATCCCCGGGTCCAGAATTATCGTCGTCTTTTCTCCCGTAGCGTATTTTGCCTGGAGCAGTTTGGCTGCCTTTTCTGCGGCCACCTGCGCGTATTCAAGGTGGCCTTTTTTGAACAGGTCGTCCCAGCCTCCAGTTATGCCAATGCCCTCGCTTGCAGTCACGCTCTTGGCGCCTTCCCTTGCCACCGCAGTGACGTTGAACTCGGGTTTTGAATCAAATATCTCGACTTCTGCGCCGTCGCTGTTTGCAATAACCTTGTGATCAAGCATGTCGCGGTAGGTGGCCGACGCAGTCTTGATCCCTTTTGCGTGCTTGCGCGCAGCCGCCTCAGCCTCCCTTGCGACTCTGACCTTTTGCTCGATGTCAATCCCTGCAAGGTCGCCCTTTGCCTTTGCCACAAACGTCCCCCTTGCCATTTTTGACTCTGCAAGGCCCTTGACCTTGTTCTTTTTCGACCTGCCAAGGACGCGGGCCATCGAGACTGCCTGTACAAGCGACTCTTTCAGGTCTTCCTTTGACATACTGGCCGAGCTTGAAAAGCCCCAGCAGCCGTCTACAAGGACCCTTATGCCGCAGCCGGCGTTTTCGACCATGCGCACCCTCTCCAGCCGGCCGTTTGCGAAATTGACTTCCGAAAATGACCGGGCCTGGTAGCGCGCCTCGACATAGCTTGTACCCCTTGATGATGACGACGAAGATACAAGGGACCGCAGCATGTCAAGCACTGCCTGTGGTTGTTGTTGCAACAACATACAAGCGTGATGTGTTTCTGTAAATTATGTCTTGTGACTGCCGCGTGTAGTTTTGCTCCATATCTCATTTATTTGATAATTGCAGATAACCTGCGGTGAAAAAAAGGGCTTTTGTGGGGCTGTCAATAGCGGGAGCTATAGCTGTTGCTATTGCAGGCATCATTATAGTTGTGCCCGATGTGGCCCTTCCCTTCAAGACAAGCGGCAGCACCACCGAGGTTGAAAACAGCGGGCCGGAGCTGCGCGACGGCACGCTTGCCTTGGAGCAGGTTGTTGCAGGTGGATTGCAGTTTCCCACGAGCATGGCGTTTTTAGACGCAGACAACATACTCGTGCTGCAGAAAAACGACGGACAGGTCCGGCTCGTTTCAGGCGGCGTGCTTGCCGAAAAGCCGGTCCTTCAGGTCAACGTAGAAAACGATGTGGAAAGGGGGCTCCTTGGCATAGCCGTGTGGAACGGCAGCAGCGTCAGCAGCAACGAAGTGTTCCTCTACCTTACGGAAAACGTGACTGACGGAGGAAACACCACGACTGCAATGAACAGGATCTACAGGTACAACTACGACTGGAGCCAAAAGGCCCTTGTCAACGGCACGCTCCTTCTTGATCTGGCAGGCGGGCCGGGTCCCTACCACAATGGGGGCAAAATCGCAATCGGCCCCGACGGCTACCTGTACGCAGTCATCGGGGACACAAACTTTAGCACTGGGATTTCAGACAACCACGCCAGCAGAGAGCCACCAGACTACAGGTCAGTCATAATACGCGTCGACAGGGAAACCGGAAAGGCGCCAAGCGACAACCCGTTCTACGGGATAAAGGGACTTGAAAGAGTCTACGCCTATGGCATAAGGAACAGCTTTGGCATGGACTTTGACCCCATCACAAACAGCCTGTGGATGACTGAAAACGGCCCGACCACGTACGACGAGATAAACGTGGTCCATCCGGGGTTCAACAGCGGGTGGGACAAGTTTACAGGCCCCATCGCCAAGAGCAACGCGACTATGGACGACCTTGCAATGGTGGAAGGCGCAAAATACAGCGATCCGGCCTTTAGTTGGTACATCCCTGTCGGCGTGACGGACATTGAGTTTTTCGACTCGGACAAGCTGGGCGAAAAATACAAGGACAACATCTTTGTAGGAGACGTCAACAACGGCAACCTCTATTTCTTTGAGGCAGACCAGAACAGGACCGGGCTTTATTTCGGCTATGAGCAGTCCAGTCTTGCCGACCTCATCGCAGACCCCGTCCCGGACAAGGACACGGGCAGGCTCGACGGCGAGCTGCCCTCTATAACCCTAGGCAAGGGGTTTGCCGCAATAACCGACATCGAGACGGGGCCGGACGGCTACCTGTACGTGCTGACGCACATTGACGGCAAGATATACAGGATAACTCCAACCGGCACGGGACAATAATAATAGATATTATTCAAGCCAGGTTGTCTTGCCCGGCTTTTTGACCTGTATGTGCGCAAAATCCTCGCCCTTTTGCGCGCCGTGCCAGTGCCATACGTACGCCGGCACGCACACAAAGTCGCCCTCCTCAAGCGTGTGCACGTCGTCCATCCGCACCCGGGCAACGCTGTCGCTTTCCATCTTCACTTCTGTCTGCAGCGCCACGATGCCCTTGCCCTTTGTTGCGATCAGGATCTGGTCGGTCTCGTGATAGTGCAGTTTCGTACGGGCGCCGCGTAAAAACGTCACCAGGTACGCCTCGGCCTCCTTGCTTGCGGCGTCGGTGACCATCTTTTTAATCTCGACCTGCCCTTCAAAGTATTTCAACATCGCCTGGTCGGGCGCAATGTCGCGGATGTTTCCCTTCAGCATCACATACATGAAAAAGGGCGAGCAGTTAAATGTCTACTGACTGCCCGTTTCTGTAGCTTCTTTTATCAAAGATCATCTCTGCTATCTTTTCTGCGACCTGTTCTGGCTTGAGCATCCTTGACCTGTTTTGCCGGTAATACACAGGGTCTGATTCTTGCATACGGGTGTCGACCTCGCCGGGGCAGATGGCCATGACGCGGACGCCGTTTTGCACTTCCCACGACAGGCTTTCTGTCAGGCCCATCATGCCAAACTTGCTTGCGCAGTATGCAGAGAGGTTTTCAAAGCCTGTCTTGCCGGCGCCAGAGCTGACGTTGATTATCGTGCCCGTCTTTGTCAAATGCGGCAGGACTGCCTTTGAGCATAGAAACGCGCTTTTCAGGTTGGAGTTCATCGTATCATCCCATTCTTTTTCAGAGGTGTCGACAAGTTTTTTGATGTAAAAGATGCCGGCGTTGTTTACCAAAATGTCTATCTGGCCAAAGCGCGCGACTGCCTTTTTTGCAAGCGAATCTACCAGCGACGCGACTCCGACGTCGCAAACGACGCCCAAGACGCCCTCGTGAAATTTTCTTGTTTCATCGACGGTGTCATCGACCTCGCTTTTTGTGCGCGAGCACACTACGACATTGACGCCCTTTTTTGCAAGCAGCAGCGCAGTCGCCCTGCCAATGCCGCGCCCGCTTCCAGTCACTATGGCCGTTACCATAATCATGTGCAGCAGGCCGCAGCATCCTAAAATGTGTTTGAATGGACGGCATGCCAGCAGCAACACCTGTCAAGCGTACAATCTGGACAGTCGGTATCCGACTTAGCTTGGGCGCACTCTTTGGGATCGCATCTGCAGTTGGCGCATCTCATAGTGTATTCTCATTCACATAGACGCGGATAAAAGGATCTACAGTTATATCCCCTGCACATAAAAAAACACCAACTGCATATGCAACTGATACCGGCCACTCCCGCCCCCGAGTTCAAGGAAATCTCCGGCTGGGCTAATTCAAGCCCGCTTTCGATAAAGTCATTGAAAGGCAAGGTGGTCATACTTGACTGCTGGACCTACACTTGCATATTCTGCCTGCGCACCATACCCACATTAAAGCGGCTGCAGGAAAAGTACGGCAAGTACGGCCTTCAGGTGGTGCAAGCGCATTCTGCAGAATACCACTTTGCAACCGACCACGCCAACATTTCAAGAGCCCTTGCCCGCTACAACGTCAGCAACCTGCCTGTGGCCTTTGACACCAAGAACAAGACGTGGGAGGCGTACGGCAACATGTACTGGCCAAAGCACGTCATAATCGACCATGCAGGGTTTGTGCGCTATGAGCACGCCGGCTATGGCGACATTACCGAGTTTGAGCCAGTGATTGCAGAACTGCTGGAAGAGGCAGGAAACAAACCATCATCAATCGACTATGACGACAAGAATCCTGACGACGAGATCTTTGACACCTACGGTATGCATTTTGCAGGCATGGCGCCAGAGATATGCGTCGGCTATTCCCGCATGCGGCGCTTTGGCAACAACCAGACATTCAAGCCGGACGAGCCAAGCGTTGCCGTGGATCAGGGCTCGCACCTTGACAACACAGTTTACCTCCGCGGCAAGTGGATCTGGCAGCGCGAAGGCGTGCAGTTTGCGCCGGGAGGCAAGGAAACAAAGCCGGCCATAATCATGAAATACAATTCTGCCAAGAGGGTGCACGGCATCATGGGCACGTCCGACGGCAGGCAGGGCAGGGCAGAGGTAAGGCTTGACGGAAACCCTCTGTCAAAGGAGCAGCTGGGAAGAGACGCAAGGCTGGAAAATGGTGCAAGCATTGTCAACATAGAGTGGCCTTTTATGCACAATTTGGTCAGGACAGGGAAACCCGAAGTGCACGAGATAGAGATCATACCGCGCTCTGACAATTTCGTGTTCTACACGTTTGTCTTTGGATAAGCAAGTAAGTTTTTTATCGCCGGCAGGCGCTTGTTTTTGTACATATATGTCAGAGCTAGCTGAAGGGAGCGTTGCGCCCAACTTTGCAATGCGCGATTCAAGCAACAAAATCTTCAAGCTGTCAGACTTGAAAGGCAAAAAGAACGCAGTGGTCTACTTTTACCCGAAGGACTTTACCCCCGGCTGCACCACAGAGGCGGCCGAGTTTACCCGCGACTACCAGAAATTCAAGGATGCCGGCATCGAGATAATAGGCATCAGCCCCGACACGGAAGATTCGCACGACAAGTTCCGCGAAAAGATGGGCATACCCTACCCGCTGGTCTCAGACCCTGAAAAGGAGGTGGCAAAAAGCTACGGCGTCTATGGGAAAAAGACCTTCATGGGCCGGGAGTTCATGGGCGTAATCCGGTCGACGTTCCTTGTGGACAAGTCAGGCAAGGTGCTCAAGGTGTTTGGCAAGGTCAAGCCGGCAGGCCACAGCAAGGAAGTGCTAGAGTCATTTAGTAGTACCGGCAGCGGCTGACTCGACAAGTTCTGACAAGTGCTCAAGTATCCTCATGTGGTGCTCCTCGTCGACGCTTATGCTCTTTAGGAGCGCCGCCGTTTCCGGGTCGTCTGCCATTTCCGCGCATTTCAAGAGCGCGTCGTGCGACTCGCGCTCATCTGCAATGGATTCTTCGATCCCCTTCTTTGTCAAAGACGCGCTTCCGGTGGCCCCTTCAATGTCGGCCATGATGCGCGAGATGTATTCAATGTGGCGCAGGCCGTCTGACAGGAGCGTGTGCAGGTAGCTGCGCACAAGGTTGTTTTCCACCGTCGTCAGAACGGACATGTAGTGCATGAGCTCCTTGACTTCTGCCTCATGCTGCGCTTTTAGAAGAGAGTACAGCTTTTGCTTTTTTTCAAGCTGCTTGAGCCTTGGGTCCATTGGCAGGGTTTTAACATGCAGAACTGCAATAAAAGATTGTGTTTAGGTTTAAATAACTTGGGTGGTATCGCAGTGATGGTTGTCGTCATCCGAGTCCCCTGCCGGCTCTGCAACTTGTACATGCCCCTGCCACAAAAAGTACGGCGACAGGTCGTACTGCAACAAGTGCATAGACCACCACAAGACGTCGCCCCACTACCAAGTTCTCAAGAAATTCGAATAGCAATGGATGTTGTGCACGTGCATATTTTCCTAGATCTCTGAAAATACGGATGATCAAGACAATTGTAATAATGGTGCGGGAGATGGGATTTGAACCCACGAACCCCTTCGGGATAAGAGCCTCAGTCTTACGCCTTTGGCCAAGCTGGGCGACTCCCGCTCCAACTTACACGCTTTCACTCGCTAATTTGAATATTTTCATTTGTCAGTGACGACTCATTATGTGCACAAGATCAGCATTTTTCCGTCGAGATCGGAGGGAGGTTGCTTATGTTGCGTATCTTTAGCGTTTCCAGATCAACGTCTACAGAGCCGTACCAGCCGCATCCTTGGCTTGGCGGCGATTGCTTTAGTCCTGCCAAGAACAGTTGCACATTTGCGTTCCACTTGTCTCCGTCATAAGGTTGTACGATAAAGTAGTCAAGCTTCCAGCCAGCGTTTTGCCGGGTTTCCGGCAGATTCATCGCAATGTCTATCACCTGCCGCTTCTGATCCTCCGACAGAAGGTTGCCCGGGACAATTTCCTGATAGCCATATCTGTGCGAGCAGCCATAGTGGCCAGCGCAGAGCACTTTTTTGTACGTCGGCGCAGGCAGATTGAATGCCACAGGGCTGTCAGGCGTGTAATTTGGTGGATGGGGACACGTGTAATATGTGTCGCCATCCTTTTCCGAAATGACGACGTTCTGACACGGTATGGCGGCATCGCCAGATTGCAGTGTGTAAGGCGGCTGGACTTCAGGAGCTGCGGTTGACATGAAATAAAACAGCAATGCAAAGACAAATCCTGTCGCGGCTATAACCGGCGCGATGAGCGCCATCCTGCTGGCCACAGAGGGTATTGACAACTATAATCTTTGAATTTTATGTATCTATGTTTCAACACGGTGGCTATTGCCGTTAACGGCGGGCCTGCAGCAATGGTTTTTATAAGACTCGATCCAAACAACAAAGGCACATGCTTGTTCCGGTGCGCTGCTTTACCTGCGGCGGTCTCATTGCTGACAAGTACGGCGAGTATTCCAACAGGGTCAAAGCTGGAGAAGACCCGGCAAAGGTGATGGACTCCCTTGGAGTCAAGCGCTATTGCTGCAGGCGCATGTTCATCTCTACCGTCGAGACGATATACCAGATTATCCCCTACTACGAGGCACTCAGGCGCAGGATGTCTGAAGTCCAGACGGAAATAGAATAAATAACGAACAACGGCAGTTTTTCCTCGATGCCTTCCTCTCCTTCTATTACCGCACTTGACGCTAGAATAGTCTTTAACAGCCGCGGAAGCAAGACCATCGAAGTCGACGTCGTGACAGACAAGGAATTTTCAGGCCGCGCCTGCGCGCCGTCCGGCGCAAGCGTCGGCAAGCTGGAGGCCCAGAGCTTTCCAGACAACAAGCCGGAAAAAGCACTTGCCGCGTTTAACGCGAACAAGAAAAAGTTCATCGGCCTTGATGCCTCTGACACCAAGGCGGTTTTTGACGCGCTGCGGTCGATAGACAACACTGACAACTACTCCAAGATAGGAGGCTCTGTCGCGTACGCGCTTTCGATTGCAGCGGTTGACTCTGCCGCAAAGGCAAAGGGCGTCCCGCTTTTTCAGCTGCTGAACCCACAAAAGCCGTACAGGTTCCCGTTCCCGCTTGGAAACGTGCTTGGAGGAGGCGCGCACGCCGGCCCGGGCACGCCAGACATACAGGAGATACTCGCATGTCCTGTTGGCGCCAAGGGCATCATGGAGGCTTTGGAGATGAACTTTCGCTTCCACTCTGAAATGCGCAAGGTCATCGAGTCGATGGACAGCAGGTTCACGTACGGAAGGGGTGACGAGGGCGCGTGGGCTCCAAACGTCAACAACGACCAGGCGCTTGAAATCGCGGAAAAAACCATCGAAAGATGCGGCTACAGCCTTGGAAAGGACATGGCCCTTGGCATCGACTTTGCAAGTTCATCGTTCTGGGACGAGGAAAACAGCGTCTATGACTATGCAAGGCAGGGGATAAAGCGCGACACTGGCGAGCAGATCGAGTTTGCAGGCAGGCTCATCAAGGACTTCAAGCTTGCGTACGCAGAAGACGCCGTGCACGAAGCAGACTTTCAGAGCATGGCGGTCCTGACCAAAAAGTACCCAAGGACGCTTGTTACAGGCGACGACATGCTGGTGACAAACGCAAGCATGGTAAAAAAGGCAGTCGAGTTTGGAGCGTGCTCTGGCGCAATACTGAAGGTGAACCAGGCTGGCAGCCTTTACGACGCGCTCCAGTTTGCCAGAGAATGCACCAAAAACGGCATCGGCATAATCACTTCCCACAGGTCCGGCGAATCGGTCGACTCGCACATTGCGCACATTGCCGTGGCGACAGGCTCGAAGATGATAAAGACGGGCGTGCTTGGAGGCGAGCGCATCGCCAAACTTAACGAGCTTGTGCGCCTGTCAGAGTATGATTTAATTGCAGACATGCAAGATTTGTGATATACTGCAAGCGCAAGGATTCAACTGGCTAGCAAATGGTAAAGACTCATGTTGGATTAAGATATGATATTGATAGAATTATTGCAATGTGCCAACTATTCTGAATATGCCTTTGGTAACTAAAAAGGCGCGATAATCACTAGACCATATTTTAGGCATGACCGAATTATGTCTACGAGGTCTTAACAATCATAAGGGCAACAGCTCCTTAGAATAAGATCATGCAATCATCCAAGATGCGCAATTGGAGCCCACTGCTCCGAATCGGTGCCATACTTGCTTTTGCGGGAGTGGTTACATACGGGGTTTCATGGCCGATACATCCTGGAGTTCCAGATGCTAGCGATTGGGCCCGCAGCGCTCAAGCATATGCTGAAAGCGACAACTGGGTTACGATACACCTTGCCCAGTTGTCCGGGTTGCTCTTTTTGTTCCTAGGTTTAGCCATTTTAGCCGAGGCTCTGAGAAGAGAATACAGAGGAACTATCGTGGAAGCCCTAGCATTTCTTGCTCTCGTTACGACGATTTTAACTGCTTCCGTATTTGCAACTTTGCAAGCTGTTGATGGAATATCATTAAAGGCAATGGTTGACAGGTGGGCAAACGCTCCAGCAAATGAGAAGGCCGTAGCCTTTCGGGTATCCGAGTCAGTCCGTTATATTGAAATTGGACTTAACAGTCCTTTCCGGTTTCTCCAAGCCATATCCGCATTTCTGATTGGAGCTGCAATTGCACTCACATTCAATAAGGAAAATCCATACCCTAAAGCAAGAATCCTTGGCGGGGTGGCAATCGCCATTGGCATTGGAATGGCACTGAGAGGATATGCCATATCTTATACGGGATTTTCAGAACAAAACCCGCTCTATTCTCAAACCCATTTGTTTATTCTCATCTTGCTTTTGTGGATGGTCGCTATTGGAATCGCAATGTGGAAGAGAAGGTCTCCAGCACTGCTCGCACCTGTTGAAAGATAGTAAAAGGTGTTGCTAGCTTCTTTATCTGAATGCCGCCCTAGTATCGACAGCAACGCCAGCAATCCGACATGGCTGCAAAACCCACTTTGCCGCCCTATCTCGACAGAACTCATTTTCAATATGCATAGATGAAGCTACTTACCTCCTTACACCATCCGCTTTTTTTAAAATAGACGGCAAGCGAATGATTTTTTGATAGTCTGGCTGGTTGCCTCCGTGGAATGATTTAATAAAAGGTATGGCCGAACTGACCTCTACGACATGAGCAACAATCCCGAAGATGACTCCTCTCCAAAAGACGAGATAAGGGCAGAGGATGAGACTACTACTGGTACTGATGATAATAGTAGTACTACTACTCCTGTAGAAAGCCCCGAAGGCCAGGATTCCATTGACACTGACAATTTAGAAAAGATGATACTTTCAACAGGCATAAGGGTAGGAACGCCGGTCAAGACGAAATACATGTCGCCTTTTATCGTGCGCGCAAACCCGGAGGGCCTGTACATACTGGACATCAGCAAGACTCTGGCAAGGATTGACGTCGCAGCGAAGTTCATCGGCAGGTCGGACATTTCAAAGGTGGCAGTCACCTCTGCACGCGAGTACGGCAAGACGCCGGTGGAGAAGTTCTGCGAGCTGACAGGCGCAACCCCGATACTGGGCCGGTTCATGCCGGGCACGTTTACCAACCCGTCGCTTCCTGACTATATGGAGCCGGAAATCGTTGTCGTGACAGACCCGCAGGCCGACCAGCAGGCAGTCATCGAGGCGACAAGGGCAGGCAAGCCGGTTATCGCCGTGTCAAACAGCGACAACGTCACGTCCAAGGTCGACCTGGTCATCCCCGCAAACAACAGGGGCAGAAAGGCGCTTGCAACCGTGTACTGGCTCCTTGCAAGAGAAGTCATGAAGAAGCAGGGCAAGATCAAGTCAGACAGCGAGATGAAGGTATCAATCGACGACTTTGAGACAAAGCTGGTCGAGGAAATATCATGATTCTAAGCTAAAAGCCGTGTAGGGTTTTTTCCTACATATATCCTTGTTTTGCGTATTTTAATCAAAATTCCAAGATTCGCTACAAATAGCGAACGCCGTGGTTATGGTTCTGCTCAAGCCTCGATTCAGGAATGCAGGGGTCCCACATGTACGGGCAGACAAGGGAGACAGGCAAGCCGACCGTCGAAACAAGGTCTTCCCACGCGTCTTCAAGCGCCATACAGTTCAAGTAATTTTCATGGGCAAGCAGGTGGCTGGGACAGAGGCCAAGCACGTTCAGCCCGGACTTTTTTTCTCTGGCAGCCGCTTTGCATACAGAACGCAGTGTCGACTCCATCGAAGTTCTCATCTGGGTTTTGCCCACATCCAGCTTGGTGCAATCAAGCATGACCAGGTTTTGTTGTGATTGTTGTTGCTGCTGTTGTTGTTGCGACAGTGATGATGATGCTTCCGCCAGGCTGGCATTTGCCATCAGGGCCTTGGCGTGCTCTTGTAGTTCTTCCGGGCACACAAGGACGTTTAGCCGGTTTTTCTTGGCCCCTGCTGCGCAAAACGAGGAAAGAATCTTGGAAAAGTCATTTTCCGATCTGTACACCAGTGCCACGTGCTGGTGATTTTCAAGGCCGGACAGCACGTTTGCACCGTCGTAACGCCTTCGCACCTCATTGACCACGTGAAGGAAATTTGAGAGCTGGTCTGCGTCTCTGATTCTTGGAAAATCGTGCATCAGCCTTGCCGAAACTTTGTCCAGGATAAAAGGCGCCGCCGGCGGCAGCATCTCGTTCAGGGCCTGCGCGAATTTTACGGCGGTGGAACGTTCTAAGATATTGTCAAGCCTTACGCCGCACGAACAATCCAGCTTGTTACGGAGAACTCTCCAGACCTCCGCCCCGAGAAAATCAGTCAACGAATCTTCGATGGCATCCGCAGCCTTTCTAGTCAGCAATGGCTAACCGACTCCAAGTCATTATTATGATATAGAGGATATACTTAACCATTCGTCGAACAACCAGTCTGCCGCAGGAGTTCTTGCATCAACCATCTGGCGTTTTCACTCCACAACGTGCAGGGAATCTGAATCAGACCACCATCCAGCTGGCATTTCAACGCAGGCAGTCCAAAACACACGTGCGCGCATGTAGCGGAGCGCATTTTAACGTCTAAATACGGGAAGTCGTTTTCTATTCTCGGTCATAGAGGGGTAGCAACAACAGCATGAGAAGGTATTCGAATTATCATTATTGTCATTACAGAGCGCCATTTTCGATAACAGCTTTTTCGTTGCCACATAATAATATGGATAATAAAAATAGCAGAGAGGAAAAATGACATCTTGACCAAGCCGACAAACAGACCGCCTGCCGTTGCCGGCATGTTTTACCCTTCAAGCGAGCACGAGCTCAGGCTGACCATCGACCAGTCTTTTCGCAACACCAAGTTCGGGCCGGGAATGCCTCCGCCTGCACTGACAGAAGAGCGCAGGATATACGGCATCGTGTCCCCGCACGCCGGCTATGCGTACTCGGGCGCAGTGGCGGCAAACGGCTTTTACGCGATTTCTGCAAGCGACTTTGACAACGTCGTGATGGTCGGCCCAAACCACTATGGCATTGGCTCCGGCGTGGCGACGATGAGGAGCGGGACGTGGGAGACCCCCCTCGGCCAGGTGCAGGTAAACAGCGAATGGGCGCAAGAGATCGCAAAAAAGTCCGGGATCGTCGACTTTGACGACTTTGCGCACAGCCGCGACCACTGCCTTGAGGTGCAGCTGCCTTTTCTGCAATCGATAAAGAGCAAGTTCACTATTGTGCCGGTGATCCTGATAATGCAGGACATCGACACCGCGTTTGACGTCGGAAAGGCAATAGCCGACACGGTTGCCGAGAACCCAAAGACAAAGACGATGCTGGTTGCGTCGTCCGACCTGACGCACTATGAGCCAAACATAATGGCGCACGAAAAAGACAACGAACTGATAAAGGCGATGCTCACGCTTGACGTCACGAAATTCTACGCGGTGCTAGAGAGGATGGACGTTTCTGCGTGCGGGTATGGCGCCATCGCATCGATAATGGTTGCCGCAAAGAACCTGGGCGCCACCCGGGGCGAGCTGTTGAAATATGCGACCAGCGGAGACGTGACGGGGGACACGGACGCGGTGGTCGGCTATTCATCGGTGATATTTGTATGACTGCAACAACTGTCACGGTAGCAAAGGCAAGAGCGGCGGCTCCGGCAAAGATAATCCTGTTTGGCGAGCATTTCGTCGTGTACGGCAACCCGGCGATACTTGCATCCATCAACCGCAGGATAACCGTCACTGCGAAGAAATCCAAGGACGGCAAGGTCAAGATAAAATCGGACATCGCATCAGGCGAGTTTGACGGCTCGACGTTCCGGCTCATAGAGGGCGCAAACGCACGCGCAACGCTTGAGCCGCTGTATTACGCGGCAAAGCAGGCCCTTGACGACAGGAAGCAGCAAAACAACAACAAGTCGGGCCTTGAGATAGAGATCAAGTCGGACATTCCCTACGGCGTGGGCCTTGGCTCTTCCGCCGCGGCGCTTGTAGCCACAATTGCTGCAGTCGAGTCGCTTGCTGGCAAGGCCGACAAAAAGAAGGTCTGCGAAAGCGCTATCGAGGCCGAAAAGATAATCCACAAAAACTCGTCAGGGGCAGACTGCTTTGTCAGCACCTTTGGTGGCATGATGCACTACAGCAAGGGCGGAGGTTTCAAAAAAATCGAGGCCAAGACCAAGATCTTTTTGGTCATCGGGGACACGGGGATAAAGCACAACACGGGCGACCTTGTTTCCAGCGTGCGCAAGCTTAAAGAGGCAAACCAGATGGCGTTTTCCGGCCTTATGTCGCAGGCAAGAGACATCTGCAACCAGGCCCTTGCCGCACTCAACAACGGCAACATAGAGTACCTCGGTATGCTGATGAACGAAAACCAGCTTTTGCTGGAGCGCCTCGGGGTCTCCCACGAAAAGGCAGACGACCTGATAGACGTGGCTAGGCGCGCAGGCGCACTTGGAGCCAAGATAACGGGCGCAGGGGGCGGAGGCGCAATAATAGCGCTGGCCGCTTCAAAGGAAGACAGCGAGAGGATCGCATCGGCGATAAAGGAAGCCGGCCAGAGCGCCTTTGAGGTCGAGATAGACACCAAGGGCCTGGTTCTAGGCTAGCTGACTGCTAGGCGTTTTTCAGGGGCGCTATCAGGTGCATCGGTTTTACAAGGTCCGCAATGTCTACCCAGCAGCGGGCTATTCTGTCCATCGAGTAGGTCAAGTTTAGTACAGCGACTGTCGACTCGGAACCCTTGCTGTCCGCATTGGCCGACGCCTCTTCTTTGATCGAGTTTATTATCTCGTTGAACCTGCCATAAGTGCTGACCACTTCAACAGACTCGGCGCGGTTCTTGCCGGCAAACGCCGCCACTGCCTTTTCCTGCATCTTTTCTACAAGCTCGCCGGCCTGCACAAACCTGTCCACGAGGTCCAACTTTGTAAAATCCTGCATCGACGCGAGGTCGACTATAAAGTCGCCGGCGCTTTCAAGCAGGTTTGCCGCTATCCTGTAGTCGAGGATGTCTATGTTGCTCAGGTTGAGTTTGCCGGCAAGCTGCTGGTCCATCATGGCGCTCCTTATGAGGCGCACCAGTAGAAAATACTGCCGGTCGACCTCGTCGTCGCGCCCGCCTATCGAGCGCTTGGCGATGTTCTCCCTTTCTTTTATCGCTTCAAGCATCTCGCGGAACATGCCGGCGACAAGCGAGTTCATCCGGCGCAGGATCTTTTCAGCGTCAAGCGTGTTTGGGTCGAGCAAGAACTGCGACGAAATTGTCTGCCGGTCCTCCTCCACTATCTCAAGGCCCACCAGCTTTCTCATCGCCCGCTTGAACCGCTCGGCATCATCGTACGTTATCGAGCCTGCTGCCTTTACCCGTATCATGTCATAGCCAAGAAGGTATGCGCCATACACCTGGTTGACAAGCGAGTCCATCGAAGCCGGCGAGTACTGGATTGTCACCTCTTTGGTGCTCTCGGCTTCCTCGCTGGACGGAAATATGGAAATCGTGTTGTCCCTGTTGACCTCGACCGGGACGATGCTGCCTTTTTTCAGGTTGTTGTCCTTGACCCACTGGCTTGGAAGAGAAATCAGGATGCTGCTTCCTATCTGCTGGAGGCGCCTTGCGTATCTCACCATAAATAGTATAAACCCATTTAAACTAATTAAACATTATTTTTATATCCACTGACTTTTATAAACGAGTGTATGGCATCTACAGTGGTTACAGCGCCGGTAGCTGTAGCCAAGGCGTTCTCCCCGGGCCACGTCACAGGTTTTTTCGAGATACCCAAGCTGCCGAGTTCGGGCCCTCAGTACAGAGGATCGAGGGGCGCAGGATTTTCCATCGACAGGGGCATTTCCACGACCGTCTACGTCTTTGATGGCAAGACGGGATCAAAGGTTTTGATAAACGGCAGGACCGCCAAGCCAAAGGATGCAGAGGTGTCACAGTGGGTCATCGACAGGTATGCCAAGAGTGCGGAAAAGCCCTTCTTTGTAAGGGTAGAGCACGAGATAGACATTCCCGTAGGCTTTGGGCTTGGGTCAAGCGGCGCGGCGGCGCTGAGCCTCAGCTACGCGCTCAATGCGGCTCTTGGCTCAAAACAGAGCATGCAGCAAGCGGCGCAGCTGGCTCATGAGGCAGAAATTGCGTGCAAGACAGGCCTTGGAACCGTGATTGCCGAGTACGCGGGAGGCTTTGAGATGCGCACGGGCGCAGGCGCGCCAGGCATAGGTACGGTTGAGAAAATCTCACTTGAAGATAACTACAAGGCAGTGATACTCTGCATATCGCCGATCTCGACCAAGGCGTTTCTTGCAAACCGCATGGACATGATAAACGGCCTTGGGGGCAGGATGCTTGACAAACTGGCAGAGACAAAAAGCATAGACGACTTTATGAAGATGTCATACCAGTTTGCAGACACGCTGGGGCTTACGGAAGGCAAGTGCAGGGCGCCGGTGCGCGCACTAAGAGCGGCGGGAATTGAGTGCAGCGTCGCTTTATTTGGCGAGACCGTGTTTACCATCGTGCCAGAGGCTTGCACAAATGAAGCAGCAGACGTTTTGCAAAAATTTGAGGGCACGCTGCTTGTCTGCGACATTGACGGCAGGGGCGCAAGGGTCCTCTGAGAGACATGACAATAACAACGATACCAGCGGACCACCCGCGCGCCAAGTCGCTGCATACGAGGGAGATGCTGGTTGACGGGTTCAAGCGCAACCTGGTAGTAGCAGAGGGCCTCATTGCGCATGGCAGGGGCGAGGCCTTTGACTATTTGATTGGCGAGCGCACAAGCGCGGCTGCAAAAAAGGCAATACGCGCGGCGGCTGCAGCGCTCCTTCTCTCAAACAAAAAGGCGGTGCTTTCAGTCAACGGCAATGCTGCCGCCCTGTGCCCAAAAGAAATAGTGGAACTTTCCAAAATCACGGGCGCCGCAATCGAGGTCAACCTGTTCTACCGCACGGAAGAAAGGGAATACGCCATCAAGGCCGAGCTAGAGAAGCACGGCGCAAGAAACGTGCTTGGAGTAGGCCCGCGCGCATCTGCCAAGATACCCGAGCTTTCAAGTGAGCGCAGGCGCGTCGACCCGGACGGGATATTTTCGGCAGACACGGTTTTCGTGCCGCTTGAAGACGGCGACAGGACGGAGGCGCTTGCCAGGATGGGCAAGACCGTGATTACGGTTGATTTGAATCCGCTTTCAAGGACGGCCAAGGCCGCGCACGTGACCATGGTGGACAACCTGGTAAGGGCGATGCCGGCGCTCGTGCAAGAGGCGCAGGCGCTGAAAGGCAAGGACGCAAAGTCGCTTGAAAGAATGGTCCGCGCCTTTGACAACAAAAAGAACCTCGCCCAGTCGCTCAAAAAGATAAGGGGAGGAGCCTTGTGACGCAGGAGGCAGCGACCTCTTCAGCGCCAAAAAAGAACAAGAAGGTAAGCGTCAGCGACCTCGCCCTTTTGAAAAGTGAAGGAAAGGAAAAGATCTCTGTCCTCACTGCGTACGACTATTCCACCGCGCTCATATGCGACAGGGCCGGCGTCGACGTTTTGCTGGTAGGCGACAGCGCAGGGATGGTGGTCCTTGGGCACCCAAGCACGGTGCCTGTTAACATGCAAGAGATGCTGATGTTCTGCGGCGCAGTGTCAAGGGGCGCCAAGAGGGCAATGATAATAGGAGACATGCCTTTTGGCTCGTACCAGCCAAGCACCAGCATGGCCATTGAAAACGCCGTCCAGTTCATCAAGGGAGGCTGCGACGCAGTGAAACTGGAAGGCGGCGCGGAGATCGCTGACAAGGTAAAGGCCATCGTGGACGCCGGCGTGCCTGTGATGGGCCACATTGGGCTCAAGCCGCAGACATCGTCGCTGTGGGAGGGTTACCGCCTGCAGGGCAGGACTGCCGAGTCAGCGCAGCGGCTGGTGCAGGATGCGCAGGCGCTTGAAAAAGCAGGCGTTTTCTCGATAGTTCTGGAGATGGTTGCAAGCGAGGTTGCAGAGGTCATCACCAGAAAAGTGTCGGTGCCTACAATCGGCATAGGCTCCGGCCCGGAGTGCGACGGCCAGGTACTTGTGTTGCACGACCTGCTTGGGATATACGAAGACATCAAGCCAAAATTTGTCAAGAGGTACGCCGAGCTTGCCAAGCCGATCCTTGATGCAGTTTCAAGTTATACCCGGGACGTCAAGGCAGGCAAGTTCCCGGACGAGCAAAACACGTTTCACATGAACCCGGAAGAGCTTGAAAAGTTTCAGGGGAAGGGCAAAAAGAAATGAAACAGCGGCAACGGCGTGGCGTACACCCGTCAAAGGACATCACGGGCTCTGACGGAAACGAGCTAGCAGGCAAGAAAATAGTCCTGTGCGTAACGGGAAGCGTGGCCGCGTACCGCGCAATCGACCTTGCGCGCCTTTTGATGCGCCACGGAGCTGACGTGCACGCAGTCATGAGCGAGGCCACTGCGTCGACGCTTTTGCACCCCGAGATGATGAAGTGGGCCACGGGAAACGAGGTCGTTTCAAAACTCACGGGAAACCTGGAGCACATTGCGCTTGCAGACTATGGCATGTCAGACCTTGTGATAGTGTACCCGTGCACTGCAAACACGATCGGCAAGATGGTAGCAGGAATCGACGACACGCCGGTGACATCCGTCCTGAGCGTCGCGCTGGGCTCCAAGATCCCAATAATTGTGGCGCCGGCTATGCACGAGGCCATGTACGAAAACAGGTTCATCCAGCAGAACGTGGAAAAGCTGCATGAACACGAGGGCACACGGTTTATCGGCCCGAAAATAGAAGAGGGCAAGGCCAAGGCTGCAGAGCCGGAGCAGGTTCTTGCGTCTGCGATAGACGCGCTTGCCGGCAATGGGCCGCTTGCGGGCAGGCGCGTGCTTGTCACGGCTGGAAGCACCATCGAGTACATCGACCCCATCCGCGTCATCACCAATACCAGTTCTGGCAAGATGGGCATTGCAATAGCCAAAGAAGCAGAGAGGATGGGTGCGGAGGTGACGCTTGTCTATGGCCGTGGCACGGAAAAAGAGCCTGAGGGCAATAATCATTATCATGTTGTAAGGGTAGACACAAGCGCGCAGATGCATGATGCAGTCATTGGAGAATTAAAGAAAGAAGAAAAGTGCGACATTGCGATAATGGCAGCCGCAGTGGCTGACTATGCTCCCGCCTCTGCATCTGCAAAAAAAATAGACACAAGAAACGGCAGGCTGGACCTTTCGCTTGTAGCCACAAAGAAAATAGTCGACGATGTCAAGAAGGCAAGCAAGGGCACTTTTCTTGTCGCGTTCAAGGCAGACTATGGCGTTTCAGACGCGCTGCTTGTAGACAAGGCATACAAAAAGCTGCAAAAGTGCGGGGCGGACCTTGTCGTTGCAAACGACATTGGCCGCGACGGCTCAAAAGCAGGCTCTGACAGGAACGAAGTGTTTATCGTAGACGCAAGGAAAAAGGTCGTGCACGTGCCCCTTGGCGGCAAGTCAGAGGTGGCAAGAAAACTGCTAGAGCTTGTCTCTGAATCTATGAGCAAGGATAGCAAGACCCGCAAGTGAGCCTGCAAGGGCCAGGGTCGCAGCAGGAAATTCAGGCACTACCTGCACCGCGCCTGTGGCAAACTCGACTGATTCGGAGTTGCAGCTGGCTGTGAAATTGTTTCCCACGTCATGGTTTGACTGTATCGTAAAGCCGGCGCTCTTTCCCGGCGCAATCGTGCCCGGCTTTGAATAATCAAACACGGAATCCACAGCAGACCCTTGCGCGTCATATACTACGCAGGCTATTTTGACCTGCGTGGCGTTTCGCTCGATGCTGTTGTTGTAGACGGTTCCTGATATCACGCCATTGCCCGGCTCTGGCTCTACTACCAGCTGCAGCGCGTGCTGTTTTGCAGGCGCATTATCGTACGCGGTCACCCTGACGGAATACTCTTTGTTGCGCAGGTCGCCGTTACCGCCAAGCAGGAGGCTAAAGCCAGAGGTCATGTTGGGCATCAGCGTCCCCATCGTGGTGTAGACGCGCTCCTCTTGAAAGAGAGAGTCGCCCTGAAAAAAGTTGATGTCGACTGCCACGCGTTCAAGCGGCGCGCTGCCGGTATTCTGCACTTCGCCTATCAGGTTGGCATCGCCCTGATAGTCCACGTACGTGCCTGCAGACAGTACTGCCACGTCTCTTTCGGTGACGTACAGCCTTGTCGTGGCTTTTTCCTCGCCGTTGACGTAGAGGCGTGCGGTGTAGGCCCCTGCTTTTAGCGTGCCAATGTCTTGCTCAAGCAGATGGCTCTTTAGCACCTGCGCGCAGACTGTATCCTGCGCAGGCGGCGTGACCTTGACGTTTATCGATATCACATTTCCTGATTTTTCAAAATCCTGCATCTCTACTTTGTAGCAAGGAGTGGGCGTTGTCAGTGACACCTTTGCAGTCACGGGGCTTTTCTCCGTTGGCACCTGCGGATAAAAATATAGCCGATCTTCAAGCGACTGCGCGCTGGCAGATAGCAGCAGCGGTGGCGGTGAAACGGCAATCATTATCATCGCACCTGCGACAAGCGCCGCTACAAAAGCAGCCTTTATGGCCAATAGCGACTATAATCTGGCGCGCACGCCTTCTTTACCGTTGCGATGCCAGTCTCTACAGCACCACGAGGTCTTTTGTGAACTTGTTCAATACCTTGGGCTTTCCGTCGGTGACAAGTACGCTGTCCTCTATCCTGACTCCGAACTTGCCCTCAAGGTAGATTCCCGGCTCGACTGTCACTGCCATGTTCTTTTGCAGCACCTCCTCGTTTTTCGTGCGCACCCAGGGAGGCTCGTGCACGTCAAGGCCGATGCCGTGGCCCGTGGAGTGGATGAACTGCCTTTCATAGCCCCGCTCTTTTATCAAATCCCGGCACGCCGCATCTACCTGGCCGCACGTGGCGCCTGCTACTGCGGCATCAAGGCCGGCCTTTTGCGACTCTTGCACTATTTCGTAAACATGGACCATCTCTGCCGTCGGCTTGCCAAGAGCAAACGTACGCGTGGCGTCGGCAATGTAGCCCTGGTGGCGGAGCGTCAGGTCGACTACAATCATGTCCTTGTTCTTGAATTTTCGGTCAGTCACCTCGGCGTGCGGAAGCGCGCCGTTTGGCCCACCTGCGATTATCAGGGGATTCAGCGTGGACTTGTACGAGGGCGGGTTTGCACCCATCTTTAGCCCTTCGTAGACAAGTTTTGCTTGGAGGTCGCGCTCTGTCATGCCCGCCTTTATCTCGTCTGCGCAGATTTCGTACAGCCTGTCAAGTATGCGCGATGCTTTTGCTATCACCTTCATCTCGGCTTCGTCTTTTAACCTGCGCGTAAGAAAGAACGGCTCGGTATCAACGGTGATGTCGCCCTGCAGCTTTCTGATGTGCTCGACTGTCCCATAGTCGCTGCAGTCGGTGCACGTTTTCTTGTTTTTTATCTGCGACACGAACGTCGACAAAAGCTCGCTTCCCCTTTCCGTAGGAATCACTTCGCACTCTACCGATGCTTGCTGGGCGCGCGAGTATTCCAGCTTGGGCGCCACAAGTTTTGTGCCATCCTCGGTGCACACCGCGATTGCCTCTCCCCAGAATCCAGTAAGGTAGAACACGTTTTCAGGCTCAAATGCCGCCACTGCGCTGCAGCCAGCAGTTGCAGCGTGCTGCAAAAGGCGCGACCTGCGCTCCTTCATTGTCATATATGTATACACGCAGGATTAAGTGTCCAGTTTTATAAAACGTTGCCAAAAGAAAAAAAGGTACAAGGCCACTAGGATTTATCCAGCATAGGCTGCTCCGGTGACCCTTGAGGGCATCCCGAATTTCTCTGCAATGTTCTTGTACATGTCCAGCTCCTGAGACGACAGGGGCCTCACCTTTGTCATTGCCTCCTTGAAATGCCGCATTTTTACTTTCAGGTCCTTGGCGTGGCTTTCTGCTTCTTTTGCATCGCTGTATTTTGCTACGTGCTCCCGCAGGGCCAGCATCACGGCGGCAGACGCAACCGACGCAATGTCGGCGCCGGTGTAGCCGTTCATGTCGCCTGCCAGCTGCTCGATGTTGACGTCCTTGTCAAGCGGCTTTTTCTTTGTGTGAATTTTGAGTATCTGCAGCCTCGATTCCTTGTCAGGAGGCGGGACGTACAGCAGCCTGTCAAACCTGCCGGGCCTGAGAAGCGCAGGGTCTACGATGTCGGGCCGGTTTGTGGCGGCTATCACCACGACGTTTGTCAGTATCTCCAGCCCGTCAAGCTCTGTCAGCATCTGGCTTATCACCCTCTCAGTCACGTGCGAGTCGCCAAAATCCCCTCCCCGGGTGGGCGCTATGGCGTCTATTTCGTCAAAGAATATTATGCAGGGCGCCGCCTGCCTTGCCTTTCGGAATATCTCCCTGACGCCTTTTTCGGACTCGCCGACCCACTTGCTCAAGAGCTCCGGCCCCTTTATGCTGATAAAGTTGGCCTCGCTTTCGTTTGCCGCCGCCTTGGCAAGCAGCGTCTTGCCGGTGCCCGGAGGCCCGTACAGGAGGATGCCCTTTGGAGGAGTCGCGTCAGAGTAGGCAAACAGCCCCTGGTACTTTAGCGGCCACTCCACGGCTTCGCGAAGCTCCTGCTTTACGTCCTGCAGGCCGCCCACGTCGGCCCACTGGACGTCCGGGATTTCCACAAACACCTCCCTCATTGCAGAAGGCTCCATCTCCTTTACAACGTCCATAAAGTCCTGCATTTTTACAATAATCTTGTTCAGTATCTCGCCGGGGATGCTTTCTGCAGACACGTCGATTTCCGGAAGCACGCGCCGGAGCGCCCGCATTGCGGCTTCCTTTGCCAGCGCCTGCAGGTCGGCTCCGACAAAGCCATGCGAAATGTCGGCGAGCTTTTCTAGGTTCACGTCCTTGTCAAGGGGCATTCCTCTCGTATGGATCTGGAGAACCTCCAGCCTGCCATTCCGGTCAGGCACGCCTATCTCTATCTCCCTGTCGAACCTGCCGGGGCGCCTGAGCGCGGGGTCGATTGCGTTTATCCTGTTGGTGGCGCCGATTACGACCACCTTGCCCCTTGCAGTCAGCCCGTCCATCAGCGACAGCAGCTGCGCTACCACCCTGCGCTCAACCTCGCCGCTGACTTCTTCCCTCTTTGGCGCGATAGAGTCCAGCTCGTCTATGAATATTATTGAAGGCGCGTTCTTTTGCGCCTCCTCAAAGATGTTGCGCAGCCTCTCCTCGCTTTCGCCGTAGTACTTGCTCATTATCTCCGGTCCGCCAATCGAGTAAAAGTTGGCCTGCGTCTCGTTGGCCACCGCCTTTGCAAGCAGCGTTTTTCCCGTGCCGGGCGGGCCGTGCAGTATGACGCCCTTTGGCGCCTCGACCCCAAGCCTCCTGAAAAGCTCCGGGTGGCGCAGGGGAAGCTCTATCATCTCCCGTACTTTGGTCACTTCGCCTCGCAGGCCGCCAATGTCCTCGTACGTGATGGCCGGGATGCCAGCTTCCTTGGCTGCCGCAGCCGCCTTGGCGCTTTCCTCAGATATTGACACCTCTGTTGAAGGCTCGATTATGACGGGCCCTGAAGGATTTGTAGAGATGACCACCAGGTCGACCCGCTGGCCCATGATGCCAAGCGGTATAGTGTCCCCCTTTGTGACAAGCTGTCCCTGCAAAAACCCTGCAAGATAGTCTTCGGCGCCTAGGATGCGGAGGGGTTCCGTGGGAGCCAGAGCGACGCTCTGGGCGGGTTTTGCCTCCACTTTTCTAACGTCCACGGTATCGCCGATGCCTATACCAAGCTTGTTTCTTGCATAGCCGTCAATCCTTATCAGCTCTTTGCCGTTATCCTTCTGGTACGCAGGCCAGTTGAGGACCGTAGTCTTTCTCTTGCTGGCAGGCGATATGACTTCTACCGCGTCCCCGGTCGTTATGCCGAGCCTTGCAGCGACTTTTGGGTCTATCCTTGCTATCCTCCTTCCGACGTCCCGTGCGTCTGCTTCTGCAACCCTCAGGCTTGCTTTGTTATCAGAAGATGACACAGACTAGCTGCCACCAGCTCTCAGAACAACAATTTCACGTTTCCAGCCACGTTCTTTGTTGTTGATCACAAAGATATCATTGGCGTTTCTTTATCTAATGAGTTACGGTTTTAGGCGTCGTTTCCCCTTCTGCTTCTGTACGTCAAGCTGCTGTAATTATTATTAGATTGTTCTGTTCGCAAGGAAACATGCGAAAAGTAAAGCTGTTCATCGCTTCAAGCCTTGACTGCTACATTGCAAGAAATGATGGGAGCGTCGACTGGCTGTTCACAGACGGCGACTATGGCTATGCCAAGTTCTACGATTCAATTGACACTGTCATAATGGGAAGAAAGACATACGAGACTGCGCTGAAATTCGAGGAGCACCCGTACAAGGACAAGAAATGTTATGTGTTTACGAGAAATCCAAGCGAGAAATATCGCAACGTGGAATTTGTCTCTGATGTAGTCGGCGTTACAAAAAGCCTTGTCCGTTCTACAGAGGGCAGAGACATCTGGCTTGTTGGAGGCGCGGAGATAAACTCCGTCCTGCTTGACGCCGGCCTGATACACGAGATAATTGTGGCAGTCCACCCGACGATACTTGGCAGGGGCATACCGATGTTCAACAATGTAAAGCAAGCCAACATGAAGCTCGTCGATCTCATCAGGTACGACAACGGGCTTGTGCAGATGCACTACCAACTAATGCCTTGTTGATTTAAATATCGGCCAGCGCGCCATTCCACCGCTCATGGAATACCTCGTAATGCTTCCCGGTCCTACAAACGTGCCCAACAGGGTGATGAACGCCATGCTTGCTCCTGTGATAAACCACAGGAGTGACGATTTTCGCGTGCTGTACAAGGAGATATTTGAAAAGACCCAGAAGGTCTTCCAGACCACCGGCGACATCGTGCTCCTCACGACTTCGGGCACCGGCGCGGTCGAGACCTCGGTCGTCAACCTCATAAAAAAGGGCGACAAGGCAGTCATCCCGGTCAACGGCGAGTTTTCCACGCGCCTTGCAGACCTCATCGACAGCTGGGGCGGCCAGGCAATCAGGATAAAGGCGCCGTTTGGCGAGAACCCGCCGTACGAAGAGTTTGAAAAAGTCTTTGACCAGCACAAGGACATCAAGGCGCTGTACGCCGTGTACAACGAGACCTCGACTGGTACCACCATCCGCTACATGGACAAACTGGGCCAGCTCGCGTCACGCAAGGGCGCGTTCTTTGTCGCCGACTCGGTTTCAATCCTCGGAGGCGACGAGCTCCCGGTGGACAGGTGGAACATCGACGTCTGCGTGACTGCGTCGCAAAAGGCACTTGCAGCCCCTCCGGGCGTCTCGCCAGTGTCGGTGAGTGCAAGGGCGAAAAAATACATGCAGGAAAACCCGCCTCCCACGGCCTACCTGAACCTGAAGCGCTACTTCAAGTACCAGGAAGAGCACTTTGAGACGCCGTTCACCCCTGCGCTTCCGCTGTACTATGCGTTCCGCGAGGCGCTCAACATGATACTTGAAGAAGGCATGGACAACAGGATAAGGCGCCACAAGATTTGCGCCGACGCCTTTTACGCCGGCCTCAACGCTATGGGCTTGACGCCGTTTGCCAAGCCGGACGCAAGGAGCAACGTCGTGATTGCAGTCAACTACTTGCAGGGAATGGACGACAAGAAGTTCCGCGGCCTGCTCGGCGAGCAGTTCAAGGTACTGGTTGCAGGCGGCTTTGGCGACCTGAAAGGCAAGGTGTTCAGGGTAGGCTGTATGGGCGAAGTGCACAAGTACCACGTCATGAGGACGCTGTCGTCAATCGCGTCTGCGATGAACATGATAGGCGTCAAGGCAAACCCGGAGGCAACGTCGGTCGCGCTTGACAGGCTCAAGGCTCTTAACTAGCGCCCTTTCTTTTTACAAAGGGCCATTTCTTTGTGTGTGCGTGCGCGTTTCCAACTCCCCACAACTACAATGGTAGTTGTAGGTCCCGGTTAGTTCTTTTAGATAAGTCAAGTGCGCGTGCGTAGTGTACTGGCACAAGCTGCGCTACTTCAGGCATGGCTTGACCATAGCTATAGAAGCGGGCCTAGAGGGACTAGAGTTTAGAAAAATAAGGGTTCGGGCTCCAATGAGTTCGTAGACATGGAGTAAAAAGGGAACGCCCCGTTTTCGTGCTCGGCATTGTGCCGCTTTTTGAAGGCAAGTCTGAAAGGTGAAATAGAGGAATCTCCTATTCTTTAGTATATTGCCAGACAAAAGCCTTGCAATAGGCATTCTTGCAGTAACAATAGTAGGATTGCTATCTCTGGCTTTTTCTCTCACAAATAGCGTGCAAGTAAACGCACAGCTGATAGAACAGAATCCATCTCCGACAGCAACTCCACAAATGCTTCAAGAATGCAAAGAGATGGGCATCTCGCTAGAAAAATGCTCTGAAAATGAGATATTGAAACACCGCTGCCTTGGAGCAGTGGGCTCACCATTTGGATCATCAAGCGGTGCAGCATCACAACCAGAACTTGGCCCATTTGTTGTGGAGATATTGGCAGGCTCTGGGATAGCATTTGTAGCGTCTATTTTCGGAATAAGGAAGTTAAGGTCAGTAAAGAAGAAAAGGTTAGCAGAGGGCAAATAATAGCAGGTACATACATGCAGAATGCTAAAGTAACACCGCAGATATCGGCTCAGCATCTATGGCCCGGGACTCTATACCTGTCAAGGTGCTGTCAATAGGACTTGCAGGTTGTATACTCGGTATCTTTTGCACTGTCAGTAACATGAGTCCAGCCTACGCCTCGGACTTTGAAGTTATACGGCTGAACCACGATCCAATCGTGACTACCATTGAGAATGCGGATGAAAAAATAACAAAGTTGGAACGCGGCCAGCAGACTGTAATAGAAATAGCGGCTCATAACAACATGGCAGCATCGCAGCATTTTGTGATGGTAGTCGAGGTCAGAGATGGCAGAGGAGTTACCGAATATCTAGCGTGGCAAGAAGGGGTCGCTGAACCTGACAGCGATTTTGAAATAAAGTTCTCTTGGTCTCCTGAGCAAACATGCGAGTTCTACGAAGACTGTGCAAAACGAGAGATCAGAAGTTTTGCAATGTCATCTCTAACCGAACCAAGATCAGTATCTTCAATAGCTACCACAGGTGGCATAACAATCTCAGGAATATCGACGTAACTCCCTACTATGGATCAAAATTATGACGTGCTGTTACACGATAGCACATACAGTGTACAATATTCATTTCACAAGGGAAGTGGAAGAATCGTCAACATAGAAATTAATCATGATGCCCGAACGCTCACTCTTTCGGTAGAAACGCTGCAAGATAGCCAACTCATAATGGCTATTCCACAGCCATTGTATTACTATGCACTTATTGGCAATACGCCGGGAGCTGTTGAACTTTACGTCCATGCAGATGGAAACGACACTCCTTTCGAACAGCTGATGGACTTCAAAAAGAGCCTTGTTACGTATATTGTGAATATTGAAAAAGGAACCGAACAGGTTATGCTAGGCAGAAGATTGCCGTAGAAGCAGAGCCGACCTAATCATTACCTTTGTTATGATAGTTGCAGGTCAAAAGAACCATGATGATGTCAAACTACGGCATCTCTTCATATTGGTAGAACGTTGTTCATGCGTATTATTAGGAACAAGGTACGGGCCCAAAGGGGCTCCGTGCCACATTGGATGCGAGCATCACAGCAAAAGTGGCAGGTTGTAATCCTTGATATCGACATACTCAAACTGGGCATCACTTCGCTTCGCAAAATCATAGATCCATTTTTGCTACTGCCTCGCCATTTCTTCCATGATGAGTGCTTCCTAGGATTACGGCCACTCTTGGCATTTACTTTGCCTACTATTGTATATCAGTTTGGAATCTAGAGTGATTTACCTAACAAGTCCGCTCACGCCACCACCAAGACTCTGTCAACCTTTTCAACGATGCCTGAAAAATCCATTCCCCAAGACGACAGGAACTGAAGTGGAATCATCTGCTCGCTCCCTTCGTCGCATTCAGGATTAATTGCGCAACCTCGTTTGGATGTGATACAAGTGATGCATGGCCTGATGGAAGGGATATGGTTGTAGCATTCATCTGTTGTGCGAAGGTACGTTGTAGATCCAGAGGAATAAGATGATCATTTTCAGACACTTGAAACCACGTCGGAAGTTGCTTCCAGGCTGGAGGCCCGGATTTTTCACCAAAAATTGATTGATTAACTGGCTTTTGCACAACCGCCATTACGTCAGTCTGAGCCTTGTCAAGATCCTGCGCAAACGTGTCGTGGAAGAACGCCGGGTTAATGTACGCAAATCCGCTGCTGTCAAGGACCAACAAGTCCTTGGGAAGCTTGGTCACGTCGACGTAATCTGTGATGGACTTGCCATTATCAGGGGCAAATGCGCTAACGTAGACAAGCCCTTTAACATTAGGATTATTGTAAGCAGCATTCGTGATTACAAATCCAGCATACGAATGTCCTGCGAGAATTACCGGACCGCCGGCTAGCTCGACAGCGCGATTGACCGTGGCGACATCATCTTTCAGAGAATGTAGAGGAAGCTGCGGAGCGATAACATTGTAGCCAGCCTTCTTTAAAATAGGAATTACCTTGCTCCATGAGGACGCATCGGCCCACAACCCATGCACCAATACAATACTCATAGTCTTGTTATTGTTGGTGGTAGCCATACTCTTTGATTGGTCAGCCTGGACTAAAGTAATCGCACCCTCTTTACTGGCAAAACTGGATTGAATAGTTGGCTTGATGCCCATCAATATTATCGATAGTGTCATTGCGATGCCAATAGCGACTAATACATGACGAGCTCCATTTTTTCTTCCCGATAGAGTTGGCATACCGTTGTAGAGATAAAGTAATTTTAAAGTCTTGAGCAAAATTTACGAGTAATGTGATTATGTTGAAATACCAACTAACGAATATCAAATTATTTAGGAATTTATGATAAGAAGCATAGGTGGAAAGAGAAACTTGTGTTTTAACCCAAATAATCCACTCTTTACAACATGCTCACAGCGATAATACTGGCAGGGTTTAGCGCATAATAAGGAAGGGGCGGGGTAATTAGATAATTTTCCCACCCGGCCCGCCTAAAGATTTAGGTTTACGAAGGTACGGATTCAGAAATTGAGGGTCTTTGTCCAGTACCTCTAGAACCTCCGGCAAGTTCATTCTGGATTAGTTGAGCGGCGCGCCTTGCACTTGCAAAGGACGCGTTAGATAATAATCCCTCCTGTCCGACCCAGTCTCCCACTACGTATAGACCTTCTTCGATTTTTGGATCGACCCGCCCTGATAACCCGCCGTTTGCGGCAGTAACCAAGGTATTTGAAAGCACCATACTTGGCAAAGGTCTCTTCTTAACGAGTACTTGTCTCCAACCGGGCTGCATCAGATCAAGCAGTTCTTCAAGTTCTTTTTCGTCTTCTTTCGGATTTGGTTTGATCGAAGAACCGAGGTACTTTGCCACATGGATCAGTGCTCCGTTAGGAGGAGCAAGCTCTGCATATGGAGAGTGGACCGAAAAGTATAGGGGTGAATCGATTCCAAGGGCAAACAGCGCATCCTTTTGTGGAAGATTGCTAAGCGCAACGTCCAGGCATGCCAGGCGTACAGGCCTGGCCTCCTTTACTGCTTTTGACAATGCCTCAATCTTCTCGCCTTCATGAAATAGGGCTTGCGCCTCATTTGGACCTGCTGCTATTACAAGTATCTCTGCGGATATCTGGCTCTGGTCAGATAACGTAACTAGCCAACCCGAACTGTTTCTTTGTACTTTGGTTGCCTTCTTTCCCATAACAATTCTTGCTTTGGCATTTTTAGCAGCCGCGACAAGCCCATCAACTAGAGTCTGCCAGCCTCTATCGACATACATGACCCCTCCCAAGTTGTATAGGTGGACTTGGTGCAACGCAGAACCCGCGCTCTGGATGTCCGGATCATTACCGTAGGTAGTCAGGCTGATAAGAGCCTTCAATAAGGCGATCGCGTCCGCATCATGAAAATTCCTCTCAATCCATTCCGTCACGCTGATATTCTCTAATTCTGTGAAGTCAGTTTTGTTTAATAAATCGGAGAACTTGGCAAAGACATCTTCCGAGTTAAAGTCGCTCACTGGAGTCAGAGAGGGAGAACTGCTATTGGTTAGCACGCGATACTTTTTGGCATCTCTTATCCCAAGGCCCGTAGCTGGAGGTTCTCCACCAGTATATGAGACCCCTAACTCTTGCAGGACCTTTGCTCCTACATCTGCGAGGAAAAGCGCATGCGGTCCCTGATTGAAATAATATCCATTATCGATTGACGTTCTTGCACGGCCTCCTATTTCGCGCGACGATTGTTCAAACAGTGTTACAGCTTTTCCGGCGCGAGCGAGCAACGCAGCCGTTGTTAGACCTGCAAGCCCTCCGCCGATGACAATGACATCCGGACTGTCATCTTTTTCCATCATTGTCGCTCATGTACTTTAGCATAAAAGATATGCCTTTCTCGCACTCTTTATCTTATACAATTGCATAACGTCGTTCATGAAACAACATTCAGACAAAAGAACTGAAAATGATGCATTTGTAAGTTGATGGGCGATAGCTCTAAGTCTCCTAAATCGTATTCTATCAACTCGTGCTCTTGTCCCTTGCCAGGTGGTTTTGAACTTGCCGCCGACGCGCAGGTCGTTTTCAGCAGCCGGCGCTTCTCAGTCATCCGAAGCAAAAGCCCAGCCTGTAATGTGTTCCGGCTTGTTCCAGCACTCCCACACTTTTTCCATGGAAGCATTTACCACAGTTTGTACGGCAATAGTGTTTTTCATTATTACCTGCACTAAGGCAAATGACATAAAAAAAAGAATTATGCCCCAAGGGGGGAGCAGTTTATCCTTCTTCCTTGAGCCGCTTTCGGCGGGCAAGTTCTGCCTCGCTTGGAGTCTCAAGCCCAAACGACCCTGTCTTGACCTCGCCTGCACGCCCATACGAGGCGATGATAACTCCACTTGGCGAAATCTCGCTTTCAACAAGTTTGAATCCAGCTGGAATCGTGCCATCTGCAAACAATCGCTTGCCAATGCCGAGAGTGACAGGGAATATCTTTAGCCGGAGTTCATCAACCAAGTCGTGCTTTAAAAGCGTCTGGATAAGATTGCCGCTGCCATGAACCTGTATTTCTGGCCCCTCCTGCTCCTTTAGTTTCTTGATCTCCTTCCAGACATCGCCTTGAATAAGTTCGGAATTGTTCCAGTCGAGCTTTGTAATCGTCTTTGATGCTACGTATTTCTTGGCATTATTGATTCTGGCAGCAAATGGATCTTCACTACTGTTCACGTACGGCCAGTGCGCCGCAAATATCTCGTACGTTTTTCTGCCAAGCAACAATTCAAAGGGCTTGCTCATCTGCTTGACCATAACTTTGAGGAGATAGTCATCAATGTATCCGACAACCCAGCCTTCGTGCTTGAACCCGCCTGTAGGATCTTCCCCAGGGCCGCCAGGAGCCTGCATAACGCCGTCGAGGGATATAAAAGACAGGACAACCAGTTTTCTCATTTTTTATTTCCTCCTGTAAGTTGAGCTTGGCAAAAAGTCTCTCGTCTTCAATTCTTTAACCGACAGGCTGTCGAACATTTGCGTCCCACTTTGTCCGTTTTTGTTCATGTCTGACCTATGGCAAGTGACATAAAAAAGACATTACTCCCCAAGGGGAGAAAATTCGTCAGACGTTGCCAAACAGAAATGCTCGTGCATTTTCCCGGCCGTCACAACAAAAAAGGGAAAACACACGCATCTTGACGGCATGACCCACATTATTCACAAATAGAATGTAATAGAGCAAAATATACTGAATTTTTATACTGGGCAAAATTACCTTTTCGGGTGCTTGAGAGGCAAGATGCTGCGCGAGCACCAGTCGCGCTGACTCTGGCAACTCTGTTTTTCTCGTACCCGCGGCGCAAGGCCGGGCATTGCTTGGCATTGGCAGTGTGCACTCCCCCGTTTCTTGGGAGGCTCAGGTTGTTCCCTGCCAAGAATGCCTTTACGTTCGAGTGGGTAAATTTAGAAAGCTGATTCTCAGAAACTAGGCATTAATAATCCCAAATACTAGCAAATAATGGTTTTGCGCAGTTGCAATGTACACTGATTAGCAAGTAAGCAAATCTTAAACACGATGCTGTTTTTGTAACACGCTATCAGACATGAATTAGCAATCATGTCTGAGCCAACAGGTTTATGGCAACCTGTGACTTCATGTGTGCGAGCCAGCATATGATGTCAAACAACCTTGTGACGACCGAAAGTCAGCCACAACTGTTTGTATGCTGGCCCGCGCAATATTAGACAAAAGCAATCGGTAATAATGTACTGCCCACAATTATTCAAGCCTGCGGCAAAATAAATTACCGTGCCTAGATGCAAAAAATAGGCGCCGATGCCTGTCAAAGCCAGAGGGTCTGGTCGAACCGCCGATTTTGCAGCAAGCCTTTTGTCCAACTTATTGAAGAGACCATTCTATCAAAACGTTCAAGATAAATTCCTCGTTGGACGTTATCATATTGATGATGATAACGTAATGGTGATAGTGGAGATAACATTGCATGGATTCAAAGAATCTGGCAACGCTTACACCTTCAGATATTGATGCATTGTTAGAACTAGTAACTCAAGAGGAACGGTACGTCATGTTATTGATACTCAAAAACCCAAAAGAGAGTAAAAAAAGAGAATGGCGGGTGAAGCGTTTGAAGTATCTAGATGATCTTTCCCAGAAGTTAGAGTATCTGAAAAAGCAGGCTTTATGACGTCTTCAAGAATATCCCCAAGCCGCGATTCTTAGTTTAAGGCCGATCTCCAACAAACATTGTGCGCATAAATGCCTATGAAGGTTAGCGTGAGCTTGATACCCCTGTGATCTCTCCCTGATTGCTCACATGGTAAAGATAGATGATGGGACATGGTGAGAAAATTATTTGGCTCTTTGGGCTTCTGGTTTCTTTTGGCGGCCAGACCTTTCTGAAGCCTTTATCGATATGCTCCTTTCTCCTTTACGAATCTTTTGGACTACACTCCAAGAGGAGGCTAGTTGGCCAGATGCCGTTAGAATTAGACAGGAATTGGAGTCTGTACATATATGTAGATGGGGTGTGTGTTATGGAGACGGTACTTCGCTATCAATTCTTGAACGCACTGCCCATCTTGTACGGCTTTACTCCAGAGACTTTATACGGCCGTTGCCACTTTTATTGCAAAGTCGTGCATATACCTTGCCGCAGAGAATCTGGGCTCACCTAATCACATTACTAATTACTACTTTTATGGCAAAAAATTGAAGGGATTAGGTGGGGATTCTTACCACCTATTTTCATATACATGTCAGGTATTGCGACTTTTACTCTCCACGTTCGTCGGTACAATCCCTATCGTGACCGGGGCAGAAGTCGCCGCCGTCACAACCGTTGTCGCGGCCTGGACAGAATGCGTCTCCGCCGCCATCGCCGCCGTCACATTCGTTGTCGCGGCCTGGACAGAATGCGTCTCCGCCGTCTCCACCATCTCCACCGTGGCCGCCGTTGCCACCATGTGAGTGGCTGCTTCGTGCGAAGGCTAGGTCAGGGCTCACTACCGCCGCCGTTATCATTGCTGCAAGAGCCAAGAGCACGACTCCCGTCAGCACAATTTTCGTCGTCTGGTTGCTTGACATCAGATATGAAAATAGCTTATTATTCACTTAAGTGCATTGCAAATTCATTACATGTATTACTTCTAATAACACAAGCCTTTGCAAGATTTATCTATGATTTGAATATTATATACTAGTTATAACAAGACAATATGTCGGCCAGCTAAAAGAATTAACCCTTTTGACTTTATCAACGAACAGTCTACTACAATATTATGCTTTGAAGTATATCTCTGGTAAATGTGGCGCAGACTAGGCAACGCCAAGCTGCTTGGGTTTGTAATCTATCAACGCTCACAAGCAGTAGAACGACCAAATGTGTAGCGAGTATACCTAAAGGATTTACTTGATTGTTTGGTTTTTTACAGATATCTGTCAAATCCTCAAGCTTGATTACTCTGTTACTAGCTTTTGCAATTCCACTATCTTTTTTGCTGTATGCTGGATATGCGGCGTGCAGGGTAAAACTGTCTTATAGTCAAAATTAAGTGTGTACAGGCTTGCAAGATATGTCTAGAGAGACTTCCTTGAGAATATTAATGTGATGTAATATTGATAAAGTCATCGAGGATCTGATGGCTCACATCAGAATCGCTTGTGCATATTAGAGATGTGCATTTAGTAATCTTATTGTAATTATTATATGATAATTGAATTACAGGTAAGGATATTCAAGATTTACCTTATCAGATATCATATACTTAATCGATTTGCAAACCACTTAAATAAATCTCGTGCTATCAGGTATGTGATGTCAAGCAACCAGACGACGAAAATTGTGCTGACGGGAGTCGTGCTCTTGGCTCTTGCAGCAATGATAACGGCGGCGGTAGTGAGCCCTGACCTAGCCTTCGCAAAGAAAAAACACAAGCATCATCATGGCGGCGACGTGAACATTGGCGGAGACGGCGGCGATGGCGGAGATGGCGGAGACGGTGGAAACGCCTTCTGCCCTGGTAAAGACAACGAATGTACCGGTGGCGATGGCGGAGATGGCGGAGATGGCGGAGATGGCGGAGACGCTGGTTAATCAGTCGCGACAAAATACATAACAACAGGGTGGTAATTTACCACCTAATTTTTTCTATTTTCTAGTAAAGAAGTTGTAAATAGATCTCTTTTTACCTCAAAAAATAAATAATTTTAGAATAACTTAAATAAATCCTTCAATATAGATACATGTTGAAAAAACATTCAAAGGAAAAAATTCTGTGGCTCGGTCTGATGGCTATTATCACACTTGCCATTATGTACACTGGCTCCAGTGTAGCTAATGGAGCTGGCGGCAATGGCGGAAATTGTGAACCGGGGGAACCCGGACAACCAGGTGAACCCGGAGAACCAGGGGAAGGTGGCGGGGAACCCGGACAACCAGGTGAACCCGGAGAACCAGGAGAGGCTGGAAATTGCGTTGAATAAAGCAACAATTAACGCCTTCATTTTATCTGCAGCTTGTGGCTAATACTGAACCTTATTTTGGATGATTGACTAGATGGCGAAAAATTATTCTTGCAATAAGGAAAAACGAAACACCCAAAAATGAGAGGATATGAGACTCTTGAAATACCTGTCGTCTTTGCATCCTTCCTTATTCCTTCTATTCTTATCTCTCGGCTATAGGTGTGAAATGCTGTAAGATGAACGAGGATGAAAAAGCAAAAATGTCTTCAGCCTTTCCAAGGAAGTACATTATTGCTCTCGTCATCTTTGCAGTAATTGCTTTTGCTGTCGTTGTCACTATCAGGTATACAACCAACACTTTCAATCCTTTTTTTGTAGTTGCAAGTGACAGCATGGTTCCAACACTTCAAGTCGGCGACCTGATTCTTATGAAACGTGTTAGCGATGGTGATGCAGATTCATCGTTCAATGATATCAAGGTGGGCGACATTATCCTTTTCAAAAATCCTCACGAAGTTGATGACGAAACAGGACAGCCAATAACTATAGTCCACAGAGTGGTAGAAATAAACGACACTGCGGACAACAGAATCATAAAGACAAAAGGCGACAACAATCCTGAATCCATTGCAGATCTAGACTATCCAATCTACAAAAGTTACTACATTGGAAAGGTTATGTACGTTATCCCTGCAATCGGAACATTAGAGATTTCTCCTTACAGGAATTATGTTTTTGTGGGCATAAGCGTCACTATGATAGCGACATTAATTTTTATATTTAGACGGGGCAAGAGTTGAGTGTTGGAGCTATGGGCGACCCAGTTATTTTGGTTCATCGTTTCCCCTTTTTCCACTCAATGTTGCGCCGCTTTTCTGGGTATGCACAGTGTGCTTCGTTCGACTTGTAATCACAGAATGCAAAAGGCAGAAGCGTATGAAGTGAATCTCCCTCTTTACGCGTAAACTTGTGTCGCTTTGGTATTTATTACTACAATAGTAATGCAGATGGTGACTCTTTTTACATCGTCAAGCCAATCAGCGAACCTATTTTGCTGTAGGAAGTTCTACGGTCCCTGGCCAAATCGGCGAGAATATTGAGATCAGTCTTGTCAAGCACCAGTCTCTCTCCATACGATCTCTTCCTTTATTACGTCAGGATTGTCATCGAGTAAGCTGTCCGATTCTAGGAGTATCGCTACCACCGGAGATAAATCCAGTGTTGTCGGAGGAATGCCATGCAAAAACAACATGAATCTTCTGCAAAAAACGCGAAGGAGATCGTAATGGAGTACTTGCAGGCATTAACAGAACGCCGGGACTTTGAATCTGCCAGAAGCTACCTGAAGGACAACGTATCGTACGTGTCGCCTCTTAATTCATTTGATAATGCTGAAGCATACCTAAAGTATAATGAAAGCTTGCACCTGCCGAAACCAGATATCAAAAAGATTTTCACCGATGGCGACGATGTCTGCCTTCTCTATGAAATGACTCTTACCACGCAGCCTGCACCGCTCTTTGTATCTTTTTGGGCCCACGTCGATAGTGGGAAAATAAGTTCGATAAATGTTAATTTCGATCCGCGACCTTTCATTCGGCCGGGAAGATAGTTTCCGAATTCCGGGTGAAGGAGGGCCCATCGGGATTTGAGCCGCCTTGTGTGTGCATTTTAGAATAAAATGGGCCCGCACCCACATATAGGGTCTGGGCCCTCCACGGGCCCAAAGGGACTTGAACCCTTCGGCCTGCAAAATTACTTCTTTAAACTTCGCACTCGCAAAAGATTGCCGCAATTGCAAAACAAGAAACTGAAAACAGCAGAAGAAGAAGAACGATGCACGTATGCGTCTAACCTTGCTGCAAAATTCATTTTTTCTATTTTATGCACAGCCACGCTCATTTTATGCAATTATGCACGTTCAAAATCCGGCCTTATGCACCCCGCGTTTTCATGGAATATATTCCGACCCACGTCAAAATATTCCAAAATTGGAACATTATTCCAGCTTGGACAAGGCAATTATTTCAGTACCAGTACCCCGTCAAGATTAATATAAGGTAAAAACCGTCTCGCAAATCATGCCTTTGGAAAAGGGTTCACTTGTATTGGTAGATTACACTGCTAAAGTTAAGGACACTAACGAGGTTTTCGAGACTACTCGCGAAGAAGAGGCCAAGAAAACAGACCTCTACGACCCGACCCGCAAGTACGAGCCAAGGCTCGTCTCTGTTGGCGAGGCGTGGGTGCTAAAGGGCCTTGACGAGGCGCTGGCAAAGGCAGGCGTCGGCGACAAGATGAACGTCGAAGTCACGCCGGACAAGGGCTTTGGCGAGCGCGACCCGAACAAGGTGAGGATGATCCCGCAGCGCAAGCTCGGCGACAAGGCAGACGAAGTCCGCGTCGGCGACGTGGTAGAACTGGACGACAGGACAGGAATCATCCGCTACATCGGCTCCGGCAGGCTGCAGGTGGATTTCAACCACCGCCTTGCAGGCAAGACGCTCGTGTACGACGTCAACGTCATCAAGAAACTTGACACTGACAACGACAAGATAACTGCTCTCATAAAGCGCAGGATCCCAATAGAAGACGCCAAGATCAAGTTCAACCTGTCAGGCGCAAACCTGGACATGGAACTGCCGGAAGAGACGTACCTGGCAGAGGGCCTGCAGATAATCAAGAGGGCGGTCGCAAACGACATCTTCAAGTTCGTCCCGGCGGTCAAGAACATCAAGTTCATAGAGAGTTACGCAGCTCCACAGCCGGCGGCAACTGCTGAAAAGAAGGAAGAAGCAAAGCCGGCTGCAGCAGCGGCTACCGAAGCCAAGGCAGAAGCGGCCAAGTAACGGCCTTCCCCTTTTTACCCCTTTTACAGTAGCAAAAACTTATTATATTAAAAAATGCAAGCTTGCTGCAGCATGGAAAGCGCTCAACACGTAGAAAGCATAACAGTAACCCCAAAGGCGGCAGAAAAGGTCGCCGAATTCATGAAGCAGGAAGGCAATACAGGCCTGTACCTGAGGGTTTATGTCACCGGCGGCGGATGCTCCGGCCTGTCATACGGCATGGGCTTTGAGGAAAAGCCAGACGAGGACGACAGCGTCATCGAGCAGAACGGCGTCAAGGTTCTTGTTGACAGCTACAGCCAGAGATACCTGAGAGGCGCAAACATCGACTATGTCGAGAGCCTGATGGGTTCTGGGTTCAAGATCAACAACCCAAACGTCACAAAGAGCTGCTCGTGCGGACATTCGTTCAGCACAGAATAAGCAAAAACTCCCTTTCTTTTCCTTCCCTTCTTTTCGTTTGGATAAAACCTTATTAGAATACCCTCAAAACGGATTTGCATCACCCACTTGCTTGCTACACGACGCATAATCGACATTATTTTTGTGGCACTTGCGATAGTTGCGGCTTGCATCACGGCCATCGTCGCTGCAAAGGCTGTTACTGATGCGTTCAAGCCAACGCTTGACAGTGGCAACAGCATCCAGGAAAGTTCCAAACTTGTCATTACAGACCCGGACGCAAACCTGTAAGACAGGTCGGGGGATCCAGCAACGTTGCAAGACAAGTCAGAAAATCCAATGCTGGCTCAAAGCTATGCAAATTCAGGCAGATATACTGTAACCCTTGCAGATGCAGAGTCAACGGGGCCGCTTGACCACCCTGCCGCAACAGCGTTGTACGAATATGCCCCTTTCACCCTTCCGATAACGTGGGGCGCAGTAGCCGGGACTGTCATCTGGCGGGGCAGGGTAAGGTCGCAGTGGAGCAAGCAGGGCTACGACTATGACACTTTCAAGCTCATTACAAAAATGCGCGGGAGCCCGACCCGCCAAAAGCTTCTCGAAGCAGTCAGAAACGAGCAAAAGAACAAGCTCCAGCTTGCAAACGAGCTTGGGGTCGACTGGAAGACAATCGACAACCATGTCGCGATGCTGCTTGAGGCCCGGCTCGTAGAGGAAAAAAATGTAGTTGGCACTGCAAGGTATTATTCCATAACAGAAAACGGTGCAAAGGTTTTGGCCCTGCTTGCCAGTAGCGGCGGCGAGGCCAAGGATGATGACGATGGCAGCAGCCGGAAAGAAGAAGTGGCTGGCGGCGATGAAAAGTAGATGATCAGAGTTGTTGCCTGCATGGTTCTTCTGTGTATGCTCGGCTTGGCTGCGACGCTGTTCGAAGTGCCAAAGGCACATGCGTGCTCTTGTGTAGGGTCAATATCACCCGGCGAACAGTTTGAAAAAAGCACTGCAGTGTTTGCCGGCAAGGTTGCTGACATTGAGGCCGGCGACTATAGCAATACCGTACATTTTGACGTTGAGAGGGCGTGGAAAGGAGTGTCAACAACGACGCTTGCGCTCACTACGTCAGGGTCAAGCGATTCGTGCGGCTATGATTTTGAAAAAGGCAAAGAATACGTCGTATACGCGTATAGCAGCGATGAATCTTCCCTGCGTACAAGTACATGCAGCCGGACGCAGCTGGTGGCATACGCGTACGACGATCTCGCGTACCTTGGCGCAGGTTACACTCCTGCGCCAGGCCAGCCGGCAACAGTTGCAAAGGAGCCGGGCGACCCGCTCTTGCCCTTCATAGGCATCGGAGCCGCCGTGACTGCAGCTATCGTGCTTTTCACGCGGAGAAAAAGCAAACGGCAAAAATGAAAAAAAACGTTTTCAAAATTCTTATTAGAGCTGATGCGGCTTTTGCACATACACACATGAAAGCCGGAATATTATTGCCGCAAGTTACAGAGCACGCTACCAAAGAAAACCTTCTGTATATCGCAAAGGAAGCTGAAAAAGAAGGTCTGGATTCTGCCTGGGTATTTGAGCGCCTGCTGTGGCCGCTAAAGCCCCAGACGCCGTATGTTGCAACGCCTGATGGTTCCCTTCCAACAGAATACCAAAACGTGCTTGACCCACTTGAAACCCTCACCTACATAGCGGGAAACACTACGAAAATTTCTCTGGGAACCTGCCTGATTGACATGCTGTTTCACAACCCCGTCGTGCTGGCAAGGAGGTTTGCCACGCTAGATGTCCTTTCGGGCGGGCGAGTTATTGCCGGCCTTGGCATTGGATGGTCAAAAGACGAGTACGAGGTGTCCGGCGTGCCGTACAAGCAGAGAGGAGCAAGGGCAGACGAATTCTTGCAGGCGCTAAAGCGGATATGGACCGATGACGTGGTCGAGTTCAAGGGCCAGTTCTACAACATACCAGCTTCAAAAATCGGCCCCAAGCCGGTGCAAAAGCCGCATCCCCCAGTGCTTCTTGGCGGGTTCAGCCCAAAGGTGTTCTCAAGGATAGTAAACTATGCAGACGGATGGCTGCCCATTGCAGGAGTTGGACCGCTGGAACAGCTTGAACAGGCGGTAAGCGGCTTGAGGGAAGGCGCAAGAAAGGCAGGCAAAGACCCTTCGAAGGTTCGCGTGTTCGTTCTGTCGTATCCAACCGTGATGGACTCTCCTTCTCCCAATCAGCAGCAGAGATGGCCCATGACCGGCACCATCGACCAAATTGGAAGCGACATAGAGCGAATAAAAGCGATAGACGGGGTGGACCACATAATATTTGGTTACGCGTTTTCTTCGGTGGGCAGGGACGTGAAAAAGATGATCGAGATAACAAAACAGCTTGTCAGGTTTGCCAGATAAGAGAATACATTATCCTTGCTAGAAACACAAACGTGTACTAGAATCAAGAATTGCGCCACGACGTTACCTTTTCCGGCCGGATGACGATGCATGTTTCACCCGGCCCGATTTTTTGATACTGGGGATATTTGGCAATCAATTTTTCGTAGACTTTGTTCAACTGTATGCCTCCCTGTGTTTTGCCTGCCATCATTATTGACGCCTTTCCTCGTATCATTACAAAGGCCAGCCTTGTCCAATCATCATCATAATACTCGTCGATGAGCAAGGCGACGTTTGGATTGTCCCGTATGTTCCTGAGCCGCCTTAGGTTCTCCGGTTTGACCGTCTTTCTTTTTTCATCTATCGGTACAAAGAAACAGTTGTCATCAAACACAAACACTATAGGCACCAAGTGAGGCTTGGACTCTGAATCTACCGTTGCAAGCCTTGCAACTCTAGCTCTTTCTACAAGTTCTTTGACATCGTGGGCAATAATAGCAGTAGCATTATCATCATCCATTGTTCCATCTATTATTACAAGACAGCGCCTTGTTCATAAAAAGTGTGGGCGACGGTGTTGTTTCATTGTTAAGCAGATAATAATTTTTTGGCGCTGGTCAGGGATGGCTAGCTGCGGCTGTGCAGTTCCACTACCATCATTGTCTGTGTCGCCTTGACTTTTTCAATCCGCCTTATGCGCCTGTTTATGATCTCCTTTAGCCGTTCTTCAGTCTCTGCCCAGACTTTGACAATTATGTCAAAAGTGGAACCGTAAATCTGGCTTGCTTCGACGACTCCTGGCAGCGTCTTGAGCTCGTCAATGACTGCGTTTTCGCATCCAAGCTCGCAGTTGATCAGGATGTATGCAGATGAAGGCATGATGATGTATAATCACAACACATACAAGATTGTTATCATCATCTTCGACTCCAAAGCGTACCTATCATCATTATACGTCATAGTACATCCTGAACTGTCGCTCCTTTGAGCAGTCTCCAGCCTCTTCCACCTCTTTTTCCTTGAGGGAAAGATAAGTCTCTAGCAGCTCGTCGCTAAAGCACGACTTTAGGTAGCCCAAATCGCTCTCCAATGCGGCAATCGAGTCTTGCAGGCTGCCCGGGAGGGGCTTTATCCCAAGGCTGCGCCTCTGGTCGTCAGTCATTTTGTAGATGTTTTCGTTTATCGGGTCTCCGGGGTCCGTCTTTTTCTTGATGCCGTCAAGCCCTGCAGACACGACGGCGGAAAATGCCAGGTACGGGTTGGCCGAAGGATCTGGCGCTCGAAACTCGATGCGCTTTGATCCAGAGCTTCCCCTCTCGTTTACCGGCACCCGTATGATGGCCGACCTGTTTCCCCGGGACCACGCGGCGTACACTGGCGCTTCAAAGCCAGGAACCATCCTGTAGTACGAGTTTACCGTCGGCGCAACAAGGCAGGCAAGCGAAGCCGCGTGGTCCAGCAGCCCTCCGATAAAGTACCTCCCCGCCTGGCTAAACTCGGCGTATTCGTCAGAAGGGTCGTAGAAAATGTTGCGATGGTTGTTGCTGTCTTTAGCAGCATGGGATTTGGTCCACAGGCTCACGCTGACGTGCATGCCCGAGCCGTTGTCGCCGGCCCTCCTGTCGCTTTCATCAAAGATCGGTTTGGGCATAAAGTTTGCCACCTTGTTGTGTTTCTTTGCCACGTTTCTGACGACGTCTTTGTACACCTGGACGTTGTCAGCCGCCTTGGTGAGCGTGTCATGCAAAAAGTTGATCTCTATCTGGCCGCTGCTTGCGACTTCGTGGTTCAGGTTTGTGACCTCGATTGAATAGTACTTCTCAAGCATGTCTGCGACTTCAAACCTGAACTCCATCAAAGAATCCTGAAAGGGCGGCGCGTCGTATCCCCCCTTTCTGCGCAGCGGATACTTGCTCTGGCCTTCATCTTCTACAGACACGATTTTGGCTTCGTGGCCTCCAGAAAAGACCATGTCGTCAAAAATAAAGCACTCTACCTCGGGCCCGACCTGGCAGGCAAGCCCGTCATAGGCGAGGCGCTCTTCTACGCACTGCGATACGTGCCTCGGGTCCCGCGGCAGCCTTCCCCTGCCAAAGCCCCTGTACACGTCAGCAATCACCGTCGCCACGTTAAAGTCAGGCAGGGGAAGTCTTCTCAGGGTCGACCTGTCTGGGACCAGCAGAAGGTCCGACTCGTCTATGGTGGCAAAGCCCCTGACGGACGAGCCGTCCAGGCCAACTCCGCTTTTGAAATACTCGCGGAGGCTCTTGTTTCCGCTGAAAACATACTTTGCCAAAAACCTGCCGGGAACATCAGTGTACCTTAGCTGGAGAAATTCGGCAGACGTGATGTCATCCGGGCCACTGCTGCTATTATTCTTCTGCTGCAGCTCCTCTAACGAACTCGCATCTCTAAAGGACATATCTATGCCATAGATATGGCGTTTGTACGATATAAGGCCATTGACGATTATCATTTAAACTTGCAAACTATTATCAGCAAATACTTTATACTTGTAAAACCATACCCGCATGATGACCATATGGACAAAACAGATGTAAAGATACTCGAAAAGATGCTGTCAGATGCACGAATGTCCTACCGGAAAATAGCAGAGGAGATCGGCGTTTCGCCCCCGACAGTTCTTGCAAGGGTGGAAAAGCTGGAAAAGGAAGGCATAGTCAAGTCCTACTCTGCCCTGCTTGACCACGAAAAATTGGGCTACGACCTGACCGCAATAATTGACATAACTGCCGCCAAGGGCAAGATAATCGAGATCGAAAAACAGATAGCCAAATTCCCAAACGTCTGCGCGGTCTATGACATAACGGGCCTGACGGACATGACAGTCATTGCCAAGTTCAGGAACAGAAAGGAGCTCAGCAACTTTGTGAAAAAAGACCTTTCGCTGCAGTACGTCGAAAGGACAAACACGCACGTGGTACTGATAACCGTAAAAGAGGATTTCAGGTTTGTTGAGAGCTAGCACTGCTGCAAGATAATAAAAGAACTATCGCGCAAGAAGAGGCTGCCACTGGAAGCACGCCCCTCCCCTCTTTCTGCTGCACGCGGCAAAAGAAAGAAAAAGAGTGGGTTACGGCCAGAGGCCGCGGGTCTTGATCGCTTCGACGACCCTGTTGACTGCCAGGACCATCGAGGCCTTGCGCATGTTGACGCCGTATTCCTCGTGCGTATGGTAGATGTCGAGGAACGCCTTTGTGATGTTCTTGTCAAGTTTCTGGTTGACTTCGGCCTCCGACCAGTACTCGCGCCGTAGGTTCTGCAGCCACTCAAAATACGAGACCGTGACGCCGCCCCCGTTTGCCAGGATGTCCGGTATCACAAGCGTCTTGTTCTTGAACAGCACATCGTCGGCTTCAGGAGTGGTCGGGCCGTTGGCAGCCTCGGCAACTATCTTGGCCTTGATATTCTTGGCGTTCTTGCCGTTTATCTGGTTTTCAAGCGCGGCAGGTATCAGGATTGTGCAGTCGGTTTCCAGCAAGTCCTCGTTGCTTATCGGCTTGGCGCCGGAAAACCCGACGACAGAGCCTGTCTTTTCCTTGTGCTTGCGAAGCGCCTGCGCGGACATGCCGGCCTTGTTGTAGACGCCGCCCTTAGAGTCAGACGCCGCGATGACTGTTGCGCCCTGCTCTTCAACGAGCTGCGACGCAAACTGGCCGGCGTTTCCAAAGCCCTGCACCGCGACCGTGGCGTTTTTCATGTTTATCTTTAGCTTCTTTGCCGCTTCCCTCACCGTGAAGGACAGCCCTCTGCCGGTAGCCTCGTTTCTGCCAAGCGAGCCGCCGATTGAGAGGGGCTTGCCGGTGATAACTTCGGGCTGCACATAGTTGCCCTTTAGCGCAGAGTAGGTGTCCATTATCCATGCCATCTCGTTGCCTCCGGTGTAGACATCGGGGGCGGGGATGTCGGTATGCGGGCCAATGATGTCGGCAATGCTGTAGGCATAGCGCCGCGTCATCCTTTCAAGCTCGCCCTTTGACATTTCCTTTGGGTTGCAGATGATCCCGCCCTTGCCTCCCCCGTACGGGATGTCGGCAACTGCGCACTTCCAGGTCATCCACATCGACAGCGCCTTTACTTCGTCGATTGAGACCTGCGGGTGGTAGCGGATTCCGCCCTTGTACGGGCCGCGGGCGTCGTTGTGCTGCGACCTAAAACCGGTGAAAACCTTGACCTCGCCAGAGTCCATCTTGACCGGGATCGAGACTGTCAGGACCCGCTTTGGATGCGCCAGGACCTGGTGCATGCCATTATCGAGCTTTATTAGCTTCGCTGCTTCGTCAAGTTGCTTGAGTGCCATCTCAAAAGGGTTGATTGGCTGGGACATGCTTCCGATCTAGCAAAATAGCGTATTTAAGCCTAAGCCTACTATCATTATGCGTTCATGCGCTGCGAGATGAGTGACCTGAGCTCCTCGTCGCTCTTGCCGGCGCAGTCGATGCCAAGCGAGGTTGCTATCACTTCCAGCTTTTCTCGCTCTGTCGCAACGGGGCTTGTGATCCGGGGGACCTTGCTGATGCCGGCTTCCCTCCTTGCCTGCTCGGTTGCGTCCTGCATCTCTTGCCTAAACTGCTGGCGGGCCTTTTCGTACTCGCCTACCGCTTTTCCCAACGAACGCGAGACCTGCGGCAGGCGCTTTGTGCCAAAGATGAGGATGAGCGCAACCAGGATTATTATTGCCCACTCTGACCCCGCAATGTCCAAGAGCAGGCCGGAAAACGGCATATTTGTACTTGTACACTGAATATAAACAGGAATTAAATATTTCCTCTTCCACCCGGCAGCCTCTTTTCAAGGCCGTCTATGGCATCGACCATCGCCTTGCGCCTCTTTTCCTCCGTGACTACTGCCCGGATGTCCTCAATAAGCATCCTTGCCACGTCCAGCTTTTTCCGCAGGCCGGCCACGATGTTGTCGTACACTGCAAATGGATAGACCGCGCCGTAAATGTCCTCCATCACTGCAAACAGGCTCTCGGCGTCCTTCTCGTTGCCGGACCTCATGCGGTCGTACACCAGCCTCTTTATCTCGCCGACGCAATCCAAAAGCCCGGTGAGGTATGACGGACCAGAGACTTCAAGGTCGGCCATCGACGGGAGCTGCGACGATCCTTCCATGACTGCGCGCAGCACGTACGCCTCCACCAGCTCTTGCTCTGCCACTGCGATGTAACGATAGAGGTCGTCGCCGGCGTGGACGCGGAACTCTACGAGCATCGCCTTTGCCTGGCCCATCATTTCAGCTGCCTCGCCAAGCTGGCCGTGGTGCATCGCGATTATCGACTTGCTGCAGAGCGTCACTGCATCGCGCGTCCCCTTGATCAGTTTTTCCCGGCGCTCCTGCACGTCCTTTAGGTCCTTGTCGATGGCTTCAAGCGAGCCCTGTATGCTGCTGGTAACAACAACTGGCATGTGTGTACGCCCTTTAGCGCGGCTGGTCTGGATAAAAGACTTGCTACTACTACCACTATTCTGCCATGATGACGACATCTACGATTTTTATAGACGGAACAGTAACCGCTAGTCGGACTCGGTTAGTTGGGCAGCAACATTCGCAGGAGCAGGGGCTACGCCTTTGAGCATGGGCTTGTTGAGCGCTTTAACTCGCTAAAAGAGTGGCACGCGCGCCGCCTCGGCGGATCATCGACAGGCCTGCCGGACATTGTCGCGGTAAACAACAAGCAAGGGATACTGCTCACTATCGAGGCCAAGTCCGGCACAAGCGACATCCTGTACGTGCCGCAGGACCAGATCGAAAGATGCATAGTAGTCACGGAAATGTTTGCCATCTACCCTACCCGCCACATAGTTTTTGCATTCAAGTTCATGAGCAAAAAGAGGTTCAGGCGCAAGAACGCGACCGTGTACGAGCAGCGCAAACTGGCAGAATACTACAAGGTTGCAGACGCGCTTGCGAGCATGAAGCCGCTTCCCGTAGTAAAGTGCACGTACGACGGCAGGACGTTTGCGATGCTTGACGGCAAGACGGTGGAACTGAACCTGCCTGACCTGCCAATGCCATTTCAGCAACACCATAACAATAACAACGATGATGGTGCAAAGAAATAACACGATGACGAACAAGAAAAAGAAGGCATTATTACTTGAATTTTCAAAGATAGGCGAAAAGGTAGAGATAGAGCTTGACGACACGCAATCGCCCCGGACGGTCGGGGCTATTGTCGACAGCCTTCCGCTGACCATGACAATAGAAAGATGGGGCGACGAACTGTATTCAGAGGCAACGCCGGTAAAGGTTGCAGAGGAAAATGCAAGATCGGAGGTATGCCTGTTCGATGTCGCATACTGGCCGCAAGGCAGCGCCCTGTGCTTCTTTTACGGGCCCACGCCGATAACAAGCAAGGCCGGCAAGATACTGCCGTACTCGCCTGTCAACATTGTCGGCAGGATAAAGTCAAGGCCTGCAGACATACAGGATTTTCTGCGCAGGGTAGAAGAGGCGCACGTAGCGGAGCGTGTGCCCGTGGTTCTGCGCTAGCGGCAGCCGTACTGGCGGGCCCACGGTTCTGAGGCAAACTCGCTTTTGTCGCAGAATGTCGTGAGAATGACGGCGTGCTTGGCGTTTAGGAGCTCGGCGTTTAGCACCTTGTCGCCGCAAAACACCTTTGCCACCATTCTGTCATAGCTCCCCGCCTGCTGCTCATCATCCTCGTCTACAAGCGCAGTCGAGCCGACCGGGCACAACGCCCTAGTAAAGTCTGTCGCCTCCTTGTATCCCGGCTGGCCTCTTTCAGGCGTGTTTACAAGTGCAAGACGGATTGCAATGTTGTTGACCCGAATTGTGTCGCCATCAGTTATTTTTGTGACCGTGCCGGAAAAGCATACGGCGGCACCTACGCAATGGGCTACGGAGGTTGTGCCAGCAATGTCAAGAAAACCGGCGGAGGCTTGGGATAGCGGTTTTGGGGAGGACAGGCTGTCCCAGACAAAGGCCTGGATTATGTACCTCCCCTCTTTTTGCGGCGTCCAAGAAAACTCAAAAGTGCGCTGCCCCGTAAATGCGACCTGCTCCCACTTTAGGTAATCAGTATAACCATCCGGGTCCTGTACTTGTACAATGTAGAAAATTGGGCCCTGTTGTTGGCTGGAAGAAGTAATGTTTACCCGTATCGACATTTGCCTTCCGGCTTCAAATTGGCCTCCCTCTGGCACAACCAGCAGCTTGTCTATCGTGACGCCAGCATAATCATCATCATTGCTAGCCGCTGCCGCCAGAGCGAACACGGGAAGCGGCGCCAAAGCTAGAACGACCAAAAAGAGGGCCTTGAGCACAATTCTTGGGAAGCATGTCATTATAATTATATTGTAGGTTCATATAGCAGAATTGCTGTAATATTTTCAGAAATCACTGCTCCGGACGTGTGGTAACAGGCGCAAACACTGCAAGCATTTGCATTTCAACAATCCATATATTAGCATTTAGGAATAAAAACCTGCAATTTCTATCCGATGGAAAATAATTGTTGAAAATTCTCAATAGTACAAACCCCGAATGCAATTATACTTAGTTCCACAGGCCTTATAAGTTGCAAACGCGATACTACATTGCTTTTCAGAGAGAGAAAATGAAAACATCACTAGTATCCCCGTGCAAACACGAAAAGACGGTCACAGACCCAGAGTCTGGCGAGATTATTTGCCGGAGCTGCGGACTTGTGATATCGGACAAGATACAGGAGATGCGGCCCGAATGGCGCGCGTTTACCTCTCAGGAGGCAGACGACAGGGCGAGGACTGGAATCCCCAGTTCCCTTGCACGCCATGACATGGGCCTGTCTACAGTGATTGCAAGGACAGACAAGGACGCAAGCGGGCGCCTGATAGAGGGTGTCATGAAGTCTACGATGGACAGGCTGAGGGCGTGGGATTTCCGCACGCAGGCCCACTCGCCGACTGACAGGAACCTCAGGCAGGCGTTCTCGGAGCTGGACAGGCTAAAAGACAAGCTGTCGCTGTCCGACGCCGTGGTGGAAAAGACGGCTTATATATACAGAAAAGCGCAAGAGCGCGGTCTTGTAAGGGGCAGAACCATATCTGCAACCCTGGGAGCTGCGCTGTACATTGCGATACGTGAGACAGGCATGTCAAGGACGCTCAAAGACATCGCCGAGACCAGCAACGTCAAACGCAAGGACCTGGCAAGGATGTACAGGCTCGTAGTGCTTGAGCTGGACCTGAAAATCCCGATGATTGACCCGATGAAATGCATTGCAAGGGTTGCAAGCAAGTCGGGATTGAGCGAAAAGACCAAGCGTCATGCTATGAACATAATGTATGATGTAGTAAAGAGCGGCATGTCCGCCGGCAAGGACCCGATGGGACTTGCCGCATCAGTGCTGTACATGGCGTCGCTTGAGACAGGCGAGAACAGGACCCAGACAGACATCGCCGAGGCCGCGGGAGTCACCGAAGTGACCGTCAGAAACAGGTACAAGAATCTAAAGAGCCGGCTTGATTCGCTGGCGAATTAGACTCTACTGATACCTCTCCCCTTTTTGATATCATTAAAATAATAAACACCTAAATAGCAATTTTTGGTAAACACCGTCCAACAGTGGCAGCGTCTGCCGACGTTTCCATCATCAAGAGAAATGCTCTGCGCTATTCGCTTGCAGCAATAGCGTCCGTTTTTGTCTTTGAATTTACAGCAGGCATCATCACAAACAGCCTTGCTGTCCTGACAGACAGCACTCACGCGCTACTCGACGCTGTCGTGACTGCGATACTGATAATTGCGGTGAGCCTTGCAGCCAAGCCCCGCGACAAAGAGCACACGTACGGCCATGGCAGGATAGAGACGATAGGCGGCTTTATCGGAGGAGCGGCGCTTTTCGTAGTTTCAATATTTTTCATCTACGAGGCGGCGGCAAGGCTTGCGTTTGGAGGCACGGCTGCGCTCTCGGTCAACCCCGGCATGATAGGCTTTGCGGCAGTCGTGTACACGCTTGCAGTCGACGCTTTCAGGATGGCGGTGCTTGGCAGGGCGATGCGCAAGACAAGAAGTGGCGCGGCCACGCTCAAGGCAGACCTCTACCATGCAATAGCAGACTTTGCCTCAACTGCGGTAGCCCTTGTCGGCCTGTGGCTTGTCACCACCGGCTTTTACCAGGGCGACGCAATTGCCGCGGTGATCCTGGGTGCATTTCTTGCATATCTCAGCAGCAAGTTTGCATACCAGAACGCGTTTGAGCTTACAGACAGCATCCCGCCGCGGCTTGTGGCAAGGGTGCGCCAGGCGGCCGCAGAGACAGATGGCGTGCTTGACTGCAAGGACGTCAAGATGAGAAGGGTAGGAAACGATATTTTTGCAGAAGTCACGATAAGCCTAAAGGCAGACATTAGCTTTGAAAAAGCGCACGAGATAAGCGCGCAGGTGGAGCGCAACATCGAGTCGAGCCTTGCGCAGGCTGGTGACTCTGTTGAAAGCATCACCGTGCACTTTGAGCCGATATACGGCCCTGACCTGCCGCTTGAATCGATAATCGAGCGTGCGGCAGCGCGTGTATCGGGAGTAAAGGGTGTCCACAACATTATCGTTTCAAGGGTTGTCGACGGCACCGACAGGCTCGAGATCTCGCTCCACATCCAGGTCAACAGGTCTGCGAGCCTGAGCGAGGCGCACGCAATAGCAAGCGCTGTCGAAGAGTCGATAAAGGGCCAGGTAAAGCGCGCGGAAAACGTGACGGTGCACCTGGAGCCTTTGATGCCAGAGGTGGCCGGCGTCCAGCCGCTGGCAGACATCGAAATCCAGAACTCTATAAGGCAGATAGTTCTGGCATCGGGCGACATCAAAAAAGTGGGAAGGATAGCAACGTTTAGGACCGACGAAGACACGCTCAAGATAGACGTCGACATTGGCTTTTCCACTGAAAGGCCGTCCACCATAGAGCAGGTGCACGAGTTAGTGACAGAAATAGAAAAACAGATACGCGCCAAGTACCCCGGCTCCATAGTCACGATACACGCAGAGCCGGGCTGAGCCAGCTGAATCTCTTTATATCTTGGCCTGTTCGCTTCCTCTTGTGGCCGTAATCACTACCATAAACCTGCCGCTAGCCAAGAAACTGATGCCGCCTCGCAGGGCGTCGTCAAAAAAGGGCGACAACGGCACGGTGCTTGTAGCTGGCGGAAGCCGGTTCTACCACGGGGCGCCAGTGTTTACCAGCATGGCCGCGCTCCGTGCAGGCACAGACCTTGTCTATACAGCGGTTCCACGCTCGATAATCACAGAGGTGCGCTGCTTTTCGCCAGCGCTCATTGCGCTTCCGCTTCCGGACGACAAGCTGACCGTGGGTGCGGCAAACAGGCTTGCCGCAATGCTTCCAAAAAAGCCCGACGCTGCGGCCATAGGAATGGGCATGAGCATCGCCGGCCCGGAAGCGATAATCGCGCTTGCAAGAAAGCTCAAAGAACGCGGGACGAAAATCCTGCTCGACGCATCCGCGCTTGTGCCAGAGATACTCCCGGAAATTGCCAATGCAAACGCCGTCGTGACTCCCCATGCAGGCGAATACAAGAGGCTGTTTGGAGAGGAAGCCGGCGAAACGGAAAAGGAAAGGATTGCAAACGTGTCTGCCAATGCAAAAAAGCACGGCATAACCATCCTGCTCAAGGGTCCCACCGACATTGTTTCTGACGGCAAGAGCACAGGGATAAACCGCACGCACAACTGCGCCATGACGGTCGGGGGCACCGGCGACGTGCTTGCAGGCATTACCGCGGGCCTGATGTGCAAAGTCCCACCCTTTGAAGCGGCGCTGCTTGCAGTCTATTTCAACGGGCTTGCAGGCAACCTTGCGTTTAACCGCGTCGGCCTGCACATGACGTCTACAGACCTGCTGGAAGACCTGCCGGTTGCCATGAAGCGCTTTGACGTGATAATCAAATAATATAGCAGAGAGGCAATGCACAACAGCAGGGCACTTGAAATCAGTCATCGTAACAGGAGCGTCAAGCGGCATCGGCAGGGCTGCTTCATCCAGGCTTGCAAACGCGGGGTACAGGGTATATGGCCTTGCGAGGAGCTATGACAAACTGCAGGCAATGGCCGGCGAGCTTGCAAACTTTGTTCCTGTCGAGTTTGACGTGACAAAACCGGACAAGTTTGACAAGGTACTGGACCCGATAATCGCGTCATCACCATCAGGCATCTTTGGGCTTGTCAACAATGCAGGTTACGTCGAGCCCGGCGCTATTGAGGATTTGTCCATGGAAAGCATCAGGATGCAGTTTGAGACCAACTTTTTTGGGCTTGTAGGCGTCACGAAAAAGATCCTGCCGTCCATGATGGCGCAAAAAGAAGGCCGGATTGTAAACGTCAGCTCGATGGCAGGCATGGTGTCGCTTCCCACAATAGGCATGTACTGCGCAACCAAGCACGCCCTTGAAGCGTTCACGGAGGCGCTGCGCATGGAGCTGTGGAATACAGGGATAAAGGTCGCAAGCATAAACCCGGGCATAATTGAAACGAACATACATTTTGTGACTGATGAAAAGGTGTCGCAATTAAAGAATTCCAGGTTTGCAAAAGCATATGCAAAATACCTGAAAGAAACGCCCCGGGGCCTGCCGTCGTCAATAGTTGCAGACGCCATATATGACGCAGTGTCGACTTCAAAGCCAAAATACAGGTACCTGCTTGGCTCGGCAAGGGAAAAAGCAGGAGTCAGGCTCAGGCGCATTGCGCCGGACGACATCATCCATTCGCTTGTTGCAAAGCGCGTGCTCGAGTAGATATATGCACACCAATTTAATAGCCCCTCTGTTACTGAAAAAAGAAGAGTACACGAATATGAGCGAGCAAGGCCACGACAATAACAATAACAGCAACATCATCACGTTTGACGAGTTTATCAAGGTGCAGCTGAGGATTGGCAAGGTAGTGAGTGCAGAGGCCATCCCCGGCATGAAAAAGGTGTTCAAGGCTATTGTCGACATTGGAACAGAAAAGCGCGAAGTCGCGGTGGGCGCGGCGCTGTGGATAAAGCCTGAGGATTTTGTGGGCAGGACTGTGGTGATATGCACAAACCTTGCGCCCCGGAAAATTGGCGACATGACTTCAAATGGCATGCTCTTGGCGGCAGACGGGCCTGAAGGCAGGCCAGTCTTCCTTACAACCACTGAAGAAGCGCCGCTTGGCGCGCCGATACACTAACTAACTAGCCTGTCCCCGACCCAAACTTGCCAGGCCCAGGCTCTTTCTTTTTCTGTATCTCTTCCAGTATCGATTCGTAGTGCTGGTCAAGAGGCTTTGTATCAACCGGGATTTTTTCCAGCCTTGAAAACGCAGACACTATGCTCTTTGCGGCAAGCGGCTGAGGGACGGTGGTTTCAGATATCTCGCCAAACAAGCCGATTGCGTCGATGCCACGCTCTGCGGCAAGGCCCAAGATCACGCCGTTGAACCACGTGATGCTTGAAATTTCACTTCCGACGAGGTCGATGCCGGCCCTTGCCAGCACTTTTTTCAGCTCCGGCCTGTTGACCACTCCGCATACCCGTGGAGCGCCGGTAAGCTGCTCACGGAGATAGCCGCCGGCACCGTACAGTTTTTTCACCGTGCCGATTTTTTGCGCATAGTCCAAAAACGCGTTGCACAGCGCGTACAGTTGGCCAGGGTCCTGCGGCTGCGACTCTCCTGTAAACACTAGCAGCTTGTGCGCCCTGTCATAAAATATCTTGTACGTGTCGCTTGCGCTTTTTACCACGCCGTTGGAGTACGACACCCACGGCTTGTCGCTTGACACAACCTCTGCCACCTGCTCGCACTTTAGATGCTGTGCAAGAAAGGACGACACGAGTCCGCCTACCCGCCCCATGTCCGGAAGCGACGCAAACGCGGTAAACTCGTTGTCGTCAGCCTGCAGCTCCTTTAGCACGACAAGTTTCATCGTCATCGTCATTTTGTTTTTCTTCCTTCTCCTCCTTCCATCCCGTTTATCTTGGCAAGAAAGGCGCAGATTGCAGTATAGTCCATCTCCGAGTATCCGCTGTTGTTTGCCGCCCTGAACATCTGCTGTACATGCGCAGTAGTCGGAAGCGTGATGCCTTGCACCTGAGCCGTGTCGTTTGCAAGCTCTAGGTCTTTGAGCATGTTCTTTAGGTGAAAAGAGGGCGCATAATCATTTGCCACCATGAGCGGTCCTTTTTTCTCCGACAGGCCAGTCTTGAAGTAAGTGGTATTTAGCACCTGCACAAACACCGCAGGGTCGATGCCAGATCCCTTTACAAGCATAATGCCTTCTGACACCGCCGTTGCAATTAGCGCGATGTTGAGGTTGAGGGCAAGTTTCACCGCGTTTGCAGAACCGTCCTTTTCAGAGATGTAAAATACACGCTTGCCCATCTTTTCTATCACGGGTCTTGCCTTTTCAAACGCCTGCCTGCTTCCGGCAACCATGGGCACAAGTTCGCCTGCCTCGGCAGCCGCAGGCCCGCCCATCACTGGCATGCCAAGCATTTCAATCCCGACTTTGCGCAACTCTTGCGCGCAGTACGCAGACTGCTCTGGAGAGATGGTGCTGGCGTCTATGATTATTGCATGGGAGCCGTTTTTCTTTGACGACTTGGCAATGCCTTTATCGCCAAAAAACACTTGTTTTACAGCATCAAAGTTTGTCACGACGGTTATCACAAGGTTGCAGTTTGAGGCAAGTTCAAGTGGGCTTGCGGCCACTTTGGCATCCTTTGAAAACAGGTTTGCTTTTGACTTTTCCCGGTTATAGACCCAGACATCGTGGCCCGTGCTTATCAAGCGCTTTGCAATGCCAGAGCCCATAAGGCCCAACCCTGCTATGCCAACTTTCACGCCCTTTTTCCCTCATGCGCCAATAAAAAACCTATACACGATGGCCGATTCTTAAACTACGAGAAAAAAGGTTAAATCGTTGAGGTTTGTTCTATAACAAAGTAATTGCTTTTTGATCTTGCAGTTTCCAGTACATATATACATTTATTCCCATTTATGGTTACTGACGGCAGAAGAAGAAGAGGAATGAAATGATCAAGATGGACATGCCGCGCCTTTTAGACGAAAGAGGGTACAAGCCACTAAAAGTGCAGGAAAAGGCAGTGGCCTCTGCGGCATTGAGCTCGCTCACGGTCCTCGGCGAGTCGTCTGTCAGGGCGCTTCTTTACCACATGGCAGCCCTTGCCGCAATGCAGGAAAGAGAGCTCCTCTCAAACTACAAAGAGTTTGAAAAAGCGTTGTGGTCTGCTCTTGGCAGCGGAGCTGACATTATCCTAAAGCGCTTTGACGAAGAGCTTGCAAAGAACGTGCAGGCAACAGACATGGGGCCAAACGAGGTGCTTGACGCGATGAAAAGGGACCAACCCTACGTCTTTATGCGAAATATTTCAGCAGGCGAGCACGTTTTGGTCCTGTACAGGAGCACCCAGTTCCGCGACAGGATGCTTGGCGCTTTCTTTGATTCAACAACTGCGCAAGGAGGCGGAGGACGTCAGGCAAAGGGCGCGATACTGTCGGAGCCGGCTTCACTTGCATTTGCACAGTCCATCACGTGGCGCGACTTGCAGGAAAAAAAGAAGGCAGGTGGCACAAGCCTTGACGAAAAGGTATCCGAGTGGACATCAACGCTTGGCGGAGGCAAGCTGAGGCTTGCAAGGGACAGCACCTGGCTTCTGGAAAACAACATAGAGGAAACCGCCGCTGCAAAATTCAAGGATGCGGCCCTTGTGTGCGCCTGCGACCTGCGGGTCGGCATCGAGCGCGCAGCCAAGGCAATGGAGTCGCACAATTATGTCGTGCTAGAAGACTCGAAGATAGTGTATGCAAGGGACTAAGGTCCCCTCCCTCCCCCTTGAGTGTCTTTTGTCTTATTAGGCATGTATTTGCATGTGCCAACATGTCGTCAGGGCTATGGTATGACGTTTCAGCTCCAAGGTACGAAGCCAAGAAGGCCAAGTCGATAATCCACCCCTTTGCGGTCAAGGGTTACACGGGCATGACCGTAAACCCTTACCAAGGATGCCAGCACAGGTGCGCCTACTGCTATGCAACGTACGAGTGGTCGCCAGAATTCTATGACAAGGTCTATGCCAAGAGCAACGCGCCGGAGGTTCTTGAGAAGGAGCTCCAGTCATGGAAGGCAAGCACCATAAACCCCATGATGGTAGCGTCAGCAACAGACGCCTACCAGCCGGCAGAGCTAAGGTACGGCCTGACAAGAAAGTGCGTGCAGGTGCTGCAAAAATACAACGTGCCGTACTATGTCTTTACAAAATCTACAATCATAGAGCGAGACCTTGAACTGCACCGCAGGTACGCCCGCAACTGCCTTGTCATCTGGTCGATAACTACCGCAAACGAGAAGATAAGGCGCATAGTAGAGCCCGGCACGCCTCCGGCAGAGCGGATCTTTGCAGTCATTAAAAAGTTCACGGACGCCGGCGTCCCATGTGGAATAAATGTCGACCCCATAATGCCCCTTGTCACCGATACCGACGAGGAGCTTGGCGCAGTGGTGGACCGCTGCAAGGAGGCTGGCGTGAAATACGTCTTTGGAGCCATGCTTCGTATGCGCGACGACATCTGGGACCGCATGAAGCTGGCCCTCCGGCTGCTGCAAGTTCCTGACGGCGAGAGGCGCTACCGCCAGATCTATGAGATCAAGGAAGAGCTATCTGCCGATGCCAAGCAGAAGTACATCGCCTGCAACAAGGAATACGGAAAAAGAGTGACTGACAGGCTGCACGAAATAATAAAATCGCGGGGCCTCTGCCCCGACTTTCCCGACCATGTGCGGCCGCAGGATATCGACAGGTCATGCACGGGCCAGATGACAATGCTTTCATTCGTTCACAGAGACATCTAGCGACCAGGCTGTACAGCCCAGCCAGTACTAAAGAGGCTCACTTGCGCGGCTTTGTCAGAAAGATTGCCTCGCATTCGCAGTGGCCGTCGATGCGCACTTGCCTGCCGCACTTGGGGCATATGGTCAGTGGCGCCGGTGCCTCAAGTTCAAGCTCGAACAGCGACATATGTGCAGTATTATCACAGTTGTTCTTTAAAAGATTTTGGCACTATAATGAGATAAGGATTGTATTTTCCTATATTTCTAATGACATGCAGTATTTTCACAGAGAAAACTGGCATTTACTGAAATTACTGCAATGCATGCAATCGTTAAAAGCGCCGGGAAGCGCACACAGAGATACTGATGAGCAGCTATCGCAATCCCACGCCCACAGTCGACGCCATACTGCAAAAAGGGTCCAAGGTCCTAATGGTAAGGAGGAAAAAAGACCCGTTCAAGGACACGCTTGCGCTTCCGGGCGGCTTTGTGAACGAGGGCGAGACCGTCGAGGACGCAATGAAGCGCGAGGTTATGGAGGAGACAGCGCTGGAAGTAGAGCCCATAGACATACTGGGCGTCTACTCTGACCCGCACAGAGACCCAAGGATGCACACCATGACGGTGGTGTTTGTGGCAATTATAATCGGCGGCAAGGAAAAGGCGCAGGACGATGCTGCAAGCCTCGAATGGGTAGAGCTTGCAGGCATTGAAAAGGCGGCGTTTGACCATGCGCAGATACTTGCAGATTATCGCCAGTGGAAAGGAAACGCGGGTAGCACATACTGGTCGACAAAGCGCAGGAGCACACAGGTTGATCGAAATTATTAAAGCCACATGCAGGATGAAAAAAAGTGCATTTGCGCTCTGAAAAGGACATACGGCTCAGAATAGACCTGCTTGAAGGGCAGGCCAGCTCGATAGCCAAGATGCTTGCCAAGGCCATGCAGGAGCACAACGAAGAAGCAGTAAAGCAGTATTCCGAGAAACTTGCCCAGCGAAAAGGCAAGGTTGAGGAGCTCCTGTGGGTGCTTGGGGTAAAGACAGGCCAGAGCGTGCTTGACACCAAGGCTGCAGTCCCGGGGAGGCAAGAAATGACCGTCCGCGATATCCTCGACCTGCTCAAGGAAGGCAGGATAAAGATGGACGACCTTGCGCTTGACGTGCAGGCGCTGGTCCGCAAGGGCGCTCTTGAGGCTAAAAACGCAATGAGGCATACAACTTAGCTTGTACAAATTATGGAGTTAGGCCGTACAAATTACCAAAACCCCGGTTGTAAAGTGGAAAATATATATAAAATAACAGCGTTATGAAACTGTAGAGATGACCGCAGAAGACCTTAACATGGATTATAGCAAGTACGACTTTAAAGATTCAACAGAGCTTTATGTTTACCTTAGCAAAAAGGGGCTCTCCCGTGGCACTGTAGAAGAGATAAGCCGCATGAAGGGCGAGCCAGACTGGATGCGTGATTTCAGGCTCAGGTCTTTTGACGTTTTCATGAGCAAGCCGATGCCGGAATGGGGAGGCGACCTGTCAAAGATTGACTTTCAGAACATCTACTACTATGCCAAGGCTTCCGAGAAGCAGGGCAAGAGCTGGGATGAAGTGCCCGAGTCGGTCAGGAACACGTTTGAAAAGCTCGGAATCCCGGAGGCAGAGCGCAAGTTCCTTGCAGGCGTGGGCGCGCAGTACGAGTCTGAAGTAGTTTACCACAACCTGCGCGACGATCTTGCGAAAAAGGGCGTAATTTTTGCCGACACCGACACTGCGGTAAAAGAGTACCCCGAGATAGTAAAGAAGCACTTTGGCAAGGTCATACCGCCAGAGGACAACAAGTTTGCAGCGCTCAACAGCGCGGTTTGGTCCGGCGGCTCGTTTATCTACGTCCCGCCAAACGTCAAGGTCGACCTTCCGCTGCAAGCATATTTCAGGATTAACGCAGAGAACATTGGCCAGTTTGAGCGCACGCTCATCATAGCAGACGAAGGCGCTGACGTCCACTACATCGAGGGCTGCACGGCGCCAGTGTATTCAACAGAATCGCTGCACTCTGCAGTCGTTGAGCTGATTGCAAAGAAAGGAGCCAAAATACGCTACACGACAATCCAGAACTGGAGCAAGGACGTCTACAACCTTGTGACCAAGAGGGCGTATGCCTACGAGGGCGCGACAGTCGAGTGGATTGACGGCAACATTGGAAGCAAGCTGACGATGAAGTACCCCGGCGTCTACATGCTCGGCAAGGGCGCGCACGCGGAGGTCGTTTCAATCGCGTTTGCAGGCGGAGGCCAGCACCAGGACGCAGGGGCAAAGGCAGTCCACCTTGCGCCAAACACCACGTCAAGGATCACAAGCAAGTCGGTCAGCAAGGACTCTGGCAGGACCACGTACAGGGGCCTGTTGCACGTTGCCAAGGGTGCCACAGGAGTAAAGTCAAACGTCAGGTGCGACGCGCTGTTGCTTGACGAAAAGTCAAGGACTGACACGTACCCATACATCGAGGTAAACGAGGACGACGCGACCATCACCCACGAGGCAACAGTCGGCAAGATAGGCGAGGACCAGATATTCTACCTGATGTCACGCGGATACACAGAGTCTGACGCGCTGTCCATGATAGTCGGAGGTTTCATCGAGCCGTTCACAAAAGAGCTCCCGATGGAATACGCAGTAGAGCTGAACAGGCTGGTAAAGCTAGAGATGGAAGGCTCTGTAGGCTAGACGCCTACGCTCTGCTTCTTTTTTGTGAGAGGGTGATTGAGAAAAAATATGCCGACCACACTTGCCAACATCAACGCAAGCAACGTAATAGATGAAGTGTCTCCAAAAGATCCTGCGTGGCTTGCAGAGGAGAGGAAAAAGGCGATTGCAAAATATCTCTCGCTTCCGAATGAAGTCTCGCCTCTCTACTCGAAATACTCTGATGCAAACAGGATCAAGCCGCAGGGCGTACACCTGAACTTTGGACAGGGAAACAGCAGGCACGTGTTAAGCAGCGATCTTGCCAAGAGGCTTGAAGAGCTTGAAAAAGAGACAGGAATTTTGCAGGTAGGTCCTGAAATAAACAAGGTAGTGATCAAAGAAAACGTCGCCAAGCAGGGAGTAATCGTAACCGGCATCAAAGACGCGATTTCCAGGCATGCCGACCTTGTCAAGGCGCACATTGAAGCAAACCCGCTTGACCACGGCGAGGACAAGTTTCTGGCGCTTGAAGCGGCCGCATTCCAGTCGGGCGTCTTTGTCTACGTTCCAAGGAACGTCGTCCTTGAAGAGCCTATCAGGATCATAACGTCGCTTGCAGATGACGGCACGTCGCTTGTGTCAAGAAACATCTTTGCAGTCGAGCAGGGCGCCAAGGCCACCGTCGTGCAAGAGCTGTACGCGCCGGGGACGGGCAACGCAGCAGAAACGCAGCAGGGCTATTTTGAATTAATCGAGACTTCAGTCAAGCCAAACGCGCACCTTGAAGCAGTCACGCTGCAGGCAATGGGCACGGACACTGTTTGCGTCTCAAACAGAAAGGCGTTTGTTGAAAGGGACGGCAAGATGTCGTGGTACGTCGGCCTCTTTGGAACGATGCTTTCAAGGTTCAAGACGGACAGCGTCATGAAGGGCCAAGGCGCAAGCGCCGAAGACGTCGAGATAGTCTTTGGAGTCGGCAACCAGTCGTTTGACATCATGTCAAACCTGATACACAACGGCCAGTTCTCCCGCGGCAAGGTGCAGGTCAAGTCGGTCATGAAGGACACTTCAAAATCGCTGTTCAAGGGCATGATAAAAATCGGCAAGGACGGCAAGGGCACGGAATCCTACCTAGCAGGCCACGCAATCCTGCTTGACAAGGGAGCAAAATCAGACTCGATACCGGGCCTGGAAATTCTGACGAACGAGGTCAGGGCAACCCACTCGGCCTCGGTAGCCCAGATCGACGAGAACCAGATATTCTACCTCACCACTAGGGGCCTGAGCAGGGAAGGAGCAAAGCGCGAGATAGTCTCGGGCTTTCTCGAGCCGCTGTCAAGAAAGATGGGCCCGACCATAAGGGCGTGGATAAATTACCTGATAGAGAACAAGTGGCAGGGCAACCCGCTCATGCTTCGCGCCGACGAGGCGATGGAGCAGATTCTAGAAGTCGAAAAGTCGCGCTACCGCGAGACGCAAGACATCTTTGAAAAGCACTACAAGTACAGGTAGTAGAACAATATGGGAGAGGAGTGGGTGCGCGTCTGCGACGCCGGCTCGCTTTCAAGTGGCGAGCTGGTCGAGTTTGACCATGGAGGCAAGAAACTAATGGTGGCAAAAATTGGAAGCGATATTTATGCCACCGACAGGATATGCACCCATGCATATGCCGACCTTACTGCGGGCTTTGTAAACGAGGGCGAAAAGACTGTGACATGCCCTCTTCATCTTTCTGCCTTTAAATTCGCAGATGGCGTGCCGCAGAACCCTCCCGCCACCATCCCCCTTAAAACTTACAAGGTTAAAATACAGGATAACGCAATTTACATCAAGATCGATTAAGATTATGATGCAGAAAGGTGCCCTCAACGTCGAAAAGATCCGCAAAGATTTCCCCATCCTGAAGCGGAAGGTGATGGGTGGCAAGCCCCTGGTATACCTCGACAACGCGGCAACTACGCAAAAGCCGCTTGCAGTCATTGACGCCATCCACGACTATTACATGAACTACAATTCCAACATCCACAGGGCGGTGCACCAGCTTGCAGAAGAGGCGACCAAGGCGTACGAGGACACGAGGGTCAAGATTGCCAAGTTCATAAACGCCCGCTCGACTGACGAGATAATTTTCACCCGCAACACGACAGAAGCGATAAACCTTGTCGCGTACTCGTGGGGAAGGGCCAACATAAAAAAAGACGACAGGATAGTGATTACCGAGATAGAGCACCACTCTAACATTGTTCCGTGGCAGATACTGACGCAGGAAAAGGGCGCCAAACTGGAATACATTGGAGTCGGCGACGACGGCTACTTGAAGATGCACGAGTACAAGAAATACCTTGACTCTGGCAAGGTCAAGCTCGTGTCCGTGTCGCACATGTCAAACGTGCTTGGCACCATTACTCCAATAAATGACATCATCAATATGGCTCACGAGAAAGGCATCCCGGTGCTAGTCGACGGCGCGCAGTCGGTCCCGCATATGCCAGTCGACGTCCAAAAGCTGGACTGCGAGTTCATGGCGTTTTCAGCCCACAAGATGCTTGGGCCCACGGGCGTCGGCGTGCTGTACGTAAAGCGCGAACTGCTTGAAAAGATGCCGCCGTTTATGGGCGGTGGCGACATGATAAAAGAAGTTCACAAGTACGAGACGCGCTACAACGACCTGCCGTACAAGTTCGAGGGAGGCACGCCCAACATCGCCGATGTCATTGGCTTTGCAGCGGCAATAGACTACCTTCAAAAGATCGGCATGGACAGGGTCAGGGAGCACGAAATCGACATCACCAAATATGCGCTTGACAGGGTTGCGCAGGTAAAAGGAGTGACAATCTACGGCCCGATGAACGCAATAGACAGGGGCGGCGTTGTGTCGTTTAACATCGGCGACATCCACCCGCACGACCTTGCGACCATCATGAACGACCACGGAGTCGCCATCAGGTCCGGACACCACTGCGCGCAGGTGCTCATGGAGCGCCTTGACGTTGCCGCAACTTCGAGGGCAAGCTTTTATATCTATAACACCAAAGAGGAGGTCGACGTGTTCATTGATGCTCTGTCTGAGGCAAGGAGGCTGTTCAAGATTTGAGTGACGACATTTACCGCGAGATAATACTCGATCATTACCGCAACCCAAGGAACAAGGGCAAGATACAGAACGCGGACGTCAGCATACACGATTCAAACCCGCTCTGCGGCGACGAAATCGACATCCACCTGAAGGTTGACGGCGACAAGATAAAGGACATCAAGTTTGAGGGTCGCGGCTGCGCTATAAGCCAGGCAAGCGCATCGATGCTGACAGAGATGGTCATGAACAAGCAGCTTGCGTCGGTAAAGGACCTGACAAAGGACGACATCCTGGAGAATATCGGCCTCATGAACCTCGGCCCGGCAAGGATCAAGTGCGCCCTTTTGTCGCTAAAGGTGCTAAAGCTTGGCATGGTAAAGTACTATGCCGACAGGGATCCTGCGTCAGCCAAAAAGCTGCAGGATGACACGAGAACGCTTTAGGCCATGTCAGCATCTACTACTCCAAAGGTAAGCAGGCAGGACATACGCCAAATAATATCTGACAATTTCAACGACACAGACTACCGCTTTTCAAACGATGAGATCCTGGGCTACCTCAACGAAATGGACAGGTACAAGGCGGCAAACCTCGATGTCTTGGACTTTGAGGACGTGCTCTTGGAAATGGAAGAATCTGGCTTTTTGCGCCCTATTGCGCAGAATTTCAACACGCGCTACTACAAGATAATGACGGAACTTGAATCCAAGACGTGCAAGGACTGCAACACGGTTTCATGGTTTGCAGAGGCAGAAGAGCCCAAGCTGTGCCCGCGGTGCAGGTCCAAGAACATGGCTTAGGAAAACAATTAAACAGCAAGCGCGCGCCTTCTTTACAGTTGTCAGCTGCTGCAAACCCGCCGTGGATGTTCAGGACGCGCTCGTTCCAGTTTGTTGCGTTCCTGGCCGCATTCGTGGTTTTCAGCGCAGTGGTTGCGTCAGGCGCCACAAATGTCATTGACGAGCCTGTCAACAAGTATGCAAAATCAATAGAGGGCAACCCCGGCCTTGACGCGGTCATGATCGCAATAACGACGATGGGCGACGTGGCGACGCTCCTCCTGTTTGCCATTGCAATCACCATAGTCAGGCGCACAAGAAAGGCAGGCATGATATTTCTCATCAGCATAGTTGCGCTTGCCATAGCAGTCATGTACCTAAAACCGTTTGTAGGCAGGACAGCGCCGCCGTACGAGTTTGTCCCTGCGGTAAAGCTGCCAGAGAACTTTGGCATCGAAAGCGACAGCCTTGCGCCGTTTGCAGCGGCCTTTTCCTACCCGTCGGGCCACGTGTCAAGGGCCACGGCTCTTGCGTTTATCGTCGGATACCTGCTGTACAGAAAATCAAGAGTGGCAGGGTACGCGATATGGGCATTTCCCATAGTCATAGGGATTACCCGGGTCTACGTCCAGCAGCACTTTCCGACAGACTTGATAGGCGGTTTTCTGATTGGCATGATAATATCAGTCGTCCTGAGCAACTCGATGAAGCTGTGGCAGCCGTTCCAGCTATCAAGATTCAAGGGCAAAGAGGACGAAGAGGGCGCCAAGGCCAGCAGCGCCTAGGCCCGGCCTTCAAACTTTTCAAATATTTTTGGGCTTGCAAGGAGCCAGCCGTAATGTTCTTCGTCATGCACGTAGCGCAGGTCTCGCACCTGGGGCACGAGCCCGCGCTTGCGAATGGTCAGTATAAACTCGCCCTGGAACGTCATGCCAAGCTTTTTGGCCTTGCCGGTCAGTTTTTCTCCCCGGGGCAAAAGTATGCGGAAACTAAACTCATCCTGCCTTTTCTCATAGGCGTCTGCCACCTTGTCGACTGCGAGGCGAATGTCTGCAGCGTCGCGCAGGTCGATTGTGTCTATCACTGGAAAGCCGGCGTATTTTGAGGTCATCATTATTACTTGTACTTGGCAAACGCTTCCTGCAGCATGCCGTGGAGCGTCTTTTGCCACGCGGAAAAGCCGTCAGGCGTTTCAGGGTAGTTGTAGTAGTGGTCCGTGAGCTTTTTGTTGATGCTGGCGCAGTAGCGCAAGTCCTCTGCAAGTTTCTTGTTCATGGCGCCCCTTATCATCATGCCCAGCTTGTCGACCGTGCTAAACTCGGGGTGCTCGCCCTTGGTTATCTTGTCGATGTCCATCTTTGACAAAAAGTGCTTCATGCCATAGTTTATCTGGTCGTTTGTGAGACCTTGCAGCATCCTTCTGAACACTTCAAGGCCGGCCGTCTTGTAGCCATAGTCGTTTATGAAATGCTTGTTGTATTTCCACAGGTTGCGCTCGGAAGTGTCGTTGGCCTCTATCGCCTCGACGGCGTCCTTGCCTGCGATTGTGGCCGCGATTATTGCCGGGCCGATGCCTCCTGCATCAAGCGGCTTGGGCATCCACGCCGAGTCGCCTACCAGCATGTAGCCGTTTGACACCATGCAGTCGTTCTGACGCCTTACTGATACCTGCCATGTGCCCCAGGCGTTGCCGTCGTCCATCTCTCCGTCTGCAAGCGTCGGGTTCTTTATCGTCGGGTTTGCCTGCACATACTCGTTTATGAGCGTGGTAAGGTTCGGGTTTACGCCCATTTCCTTGTTGCGCGCCTCAAACGCCTTTTGCTGCACGCCAAGGCCGATGTTGACCTTGGTCTTGCCCTTTGGAAAGACCCAGCCGTAGCCTCCCGGGGCAAGCTTTTGATCCAGATGAATAATGCAGTAATCCGGATCGAAATAGGTTTTGTCGTCGTTTGCAAGCTCGAAATTGTAGATGTAGCGGCCTGTCGCTTCAAGATCGTCGCGGTCAATCCTGCGCTCAATGTACGACTTTAGCGGAAAGTTTGTGCGAAGCACAGAGGTTACGCCCGTGCAGTCAACCACCAGTTTGGCAGTTTTCTTGAAGGGAGTCTTGCTGGCAAGGTCCTCGCCCTCGACCCCAATGACGGCGTTGTTTTCAATAATGAGAGAGCGTATTGCGACGCGTTCTTTGAGCTCTACTCCCATCTTTTTGCAGTCCGCCATTTGGCGCTGCGGGAGCATCTTGCGGTTCAAGATGTAGCCTTCGCCGTCAAACGCGACCTTGGTTTCGTGGTCTGGCGAGAACGCGACCACTCCCTTGACAGGGTGCTCGATCTCGGGCTTGCCCCAGTTGATGTGTATGCGCTCTGCCATATAGTCGACGGTGTTCCTGCCTACCGCATCGCCGCAGACCCAGCCGGAGATGGTCTTCATTCCCTGCTGGGGAAACGCGTTCCTGTCGATTACCAGTATTTTCAGCTTTTGCTTTGAATAATACGCGGCGGAGGTGCCAACTATCATGCCTGCAAGGCCACCGCCTGCCACAATAATGTCATAATCACGCTGTCCGGGCATTGTTGCTTGCTAGCCGAGAAAAGAGCCCAAAACGCTATTTAAAGTGTTGGAGGCTCAAAACGCAGAATATAATATAAGAATACTTTGCAGAAATGAGATAAAGAGAAAGATGCACAGGCAGCAGCCGTTCGTGTTCTTTGACCTTGGACAGACGCTTGTCACGGAATGGGATTTCATCAACCACTTTGACGGCAAATTCCTTGAACTCTTGAACGGCTATGGCGCAAGGATTGACATGCGCAACTATCGCGCCGTTCGCGACAGCATGATACGCGACCGCAGGATAGGCCACGGAAGCGTAAAAGAGCTTGTGATTGAGATCTGCCGGGCAGTCCTGCCGTCCGGCTATGAAAACGCGATACTGCAGAAAATAGACCCGCAGGTCAAGGCAGGCAGAAGAGAGCTATTCAGGTTTGCAGACGGCGCGGAGCAGGTTTTAAAGGAACTGTCGCAGGGAAAAAAATGCGACCTTGGCATAATCGCAAACCAGTCTGAGGATATTGTCGCGCTCTTGCAGGGAGCAGGCCTTGACAAGTACTTCAAAGTCACTGCAATATCAGGTGCTATCAAGATGAAAAAGCCCGACCCGCGCATATTCCAGCTTGCGCTCAAGCAAGCAGGAAGGGAGGCGCAAGAGTGCGTCATGGTAGGCGACAGGCTTGACACGGACGTGTGCCCGGCAAACAGACTTGGCATGACCACGATGAGGATCACCGACTCGCTCTTTGCGCTGCAACAGCCCCGCGAGGACTGCGAGCGCCCCGACTATACTATTGCCAAGCTGACCGAAGTCCCTGCAACAGTGGAAAAAATTATTAGCAGAAAATAGCAAGATACACATGTGCTGCGCGCAACTATCAAGATGCTCAAAAACACTCACAGGCACCCTGCCAACAAGGCGCTTCATGCAGTTGGTCTTCCAATATACGCATACGGCATTGCCATGATTATTGGCAGTTTTGCGGGTGCAGGCACGGATAATGCCTTGCTTGGACTTGGCCTGTGGGCCCTTGCAGTTTCCATGCTAGTTGCAGGCCATGCAATAGAGGGCAACGTCATGTCCATGACGCCGGTGCTGCTTGCCCGGCTTGTCTTTCGCTCACTTTGCCGGGTTCATCTTGTCGAGAAGCGCGTCCATCTCTTGCGCTGACAGCTTTGGCCGGTTCTTGAACATAGAGTGAACCGGCCCGGCCCCGTCGCCAGGCTTTCTCGGTATGATATGGATGTGGACGTGGGAAACCTCCTGCCCTGCTTCTTTGCCATTATGGATTGCAATTGTTGATGCGCCTGTACCGGCAGCAGACTCGACTCTGGCGGTTATTTTGTATACGAGATCAAAAACCGCCTGTGCGTCAGGCGCATCCATATCCTGCACCTTTTGAAAATGCGCCTTTGGCACTACAAGCGTGTGGCCCGCGGCAAGCGGAAAGGCGTCAAGAAACGCCGTCGCCCTGTCGTTCTGCATTATAACCCTTGCAGGAATCTGGCCCGTCGCTATTTTGCAAAAGATGCAGTTTGGATCTTGCGGCATCGCGCGTTATCCGGTACAGGAAGAGGAGGATATTAACTCGCCGGCTTTAGCAGGCGTGCAAGTTTTGCCTTTTGTGCCACATACATACTTGCGTCTTTTTCTATTGCGATTGACGGCGCGCCTTTTTTTGCAACAAAGCCTATCCTTTCAGGTGCAAAGTGGTGCTGGCGCAGATCCTCCGCCGCAAGGTTCAGCACGTCCTTTGTGCCAACTAGTATGTGGCAGCCGTGCTGCGATGCAGTCGAGTTTTCTACAAGCGACTCTTTTGTTGCAAGCCTTGCAACCTCTTCGTGCCTTACAGGAAGCTCGTTTACCGCAATGTGGGCATTTGCCAGCTCCGCAAGGGCGCCAAGCGCAAACAGGCCTTTTGCGCCGACAGGATAGACGGCGGTGATGTGTGCGCTCTTGTCGTATCCCTGCCCAAAGTCTGGGCAGTATTTTGAGATTATCTTGCCCAGCGCAAAGTGGGGCTCGCTGAGGCTCTTTAGCGCCTCGTCCCTTGCAGCCGTCAAGTCAGGCATTGAGACGCCTGCCTGCTCGAACTTCAAAGCGTTGGCAGGGTCGGAAAGAGCAAGGGCGTGCAGGCTGACTGCCGCAAGCCCGCCAAACTTGTTTGTTATCATGACTTCCATTCCCTCTTCTATCTGCTCGTAGCGCGTTGGAAGCTCTTTGTTTGTGATCGCAACGGCGCTTGTGCCGTAAAACAACCGGCCGCGCTTGAGTGAGCTATAGTCTTCCATGACAAGGTTGTAGCGCGACATGAACGCGTCGAGGTTCGTGCGGATCCTGTCGAGCATCCCTTCATCAGGCGCATCATATATCGGAAAGAACTTGAAAAGCGCCGAGTTGCCGCAGCCAAGCAAGTTCAGGCGCTCCACTGCGTCAGTAAGCGCGATCCTGACATGCACTTCGTCGTCTGGTGCTTTTGTAATGTCTGCCACCTGCTCAAACGATGACAGCGCTGGCATGTAGCCGTCCTTGTTGCCCCGGCGAAGCTCGATGTAATCGAGCAGTGCAAACTGGGCGCCAGGATGCTCTGTCGTTGCAACAGGCGCACTTGTCACCGCCACTTTGGCCCTGAAAACCGAAAAGAACTTGCCCAGTGTTTCTGCAAGTGCCTGTGGCGACTCGGCAGTAGCAGAGTGCACGCGCAGAATAGCAAGCGCTCTTTTGACCTCCACTTCCTTGTCCACGACGGGGCTTGCCAGATCATAGACGCGCCTTGTCAGCTCGGGCTCTTTTCCTTCGATATGAAAGTACGAGTCAAACCAAAAGGGCGACGCCAGCTTTATCGTGCTGCGCTTTATCTCGGCAAGGGCGCTTTTGACGATATTTGAGTCGGCCTCAAGCGAGCAAGACGAGAGCCAGCGCAGCGGATCGGCGCCCAGCTTCCTGTATTGCTCTACATTTTCCCAAAAATTATTAGACAAACCCAGACTCCCCTAGCAATCACACTATTTGTAATGAACGAAGTTACACAATATATAGAAAATAACTTGTTAATAAACAAATTCTTGTACGTCCTCATGTGACGGGATTTTACCGGAACAAGTATTATAAGGCGTTCAGAAACGAAGAATCACGTATATGAGGTTCACCGCTGAGCAGGTCGAGCAGCTGGCCAAGGACTTTGAGGGCAAGACGGCCCAGCAGGTGCTAGAGTGGGCCCTTGAAGAGTTTGGCCCCAAAATTGGCCTTGCCTCAAGTTTTGGAGCAGAGGACGTTGCCATCATTGACATGATGGCACAGATAAACAAGGACAAGACGCACGTTTTCACGCTAGAGACAGGCAGGCTCAACCAGGAAACCTACGACGTGATGGACGACATTCGCGCCCGCTATGGCATCAGCATAACGGCGTATTTTCCAGACCAAAAGGAGGTAGAGGAGATGATAAGGGCAAGGGGAATGAACCTCATGTATGCAAGCGTCGAGAACCGCAAGCTGTGCTGCGAGATACGCAAGGTCCACCCTCTTAACAGGGCGCTTGCAAGCCTTGACGGCTGGATAACCGGCCTGAGAAGGGACCAGGTCGCAACGAGGGCAAGCACGAGAAAAATAGAGATAGACAGCGCGCATGGCGGTATAATCAAATTAAACCCGATAGCAGACTGGACATCTGAAATGGTCTGGGACTATATCAAAAAGAACAACGTCCCGTACAACAAGCTGCACGACATGGGTTACCCAAGCATCGGTTGCGAGCCGTGCACGAGGGCGGTAGAGCCGGGAGAGGACCCACGCGCAGGCAGGTGGTGGTGGGAAAACGCCGCGCACAAAGAGTGCGGGCTCCACTTTGACCCGGTAAAAATGATGAAGAAGAAAAAGTGAGGATGATAGTAATATGGCTTTGCAACAACCACACGGCGGAAGGCTGGTAAGCAGGTTTTCAAACGCAAGCCTTGACGGCATGTTCGCTGTCGAGGTTTCAAACGACCTGAGAAGCGACATCGAGAACATCGCCGACGGTATTTTCAGCCCCCTTGAAGGCTTTGTCGGCCAGGACGACTTTGACAGCATCGTAAAGACGGGCAGGCTGAAAAGCGGCCTTGCATGGACGGTCCCAATCGTGCTCGACCTTGACGAGCAGGCCGCAAAAAATGCCAGGCAGGCCGGCGAAGTCGCGCTTGCAACCGCAGGGGAAAAATTTGCATCACTTAAAATAGAAGAGGCATACACGTTTGACAGGCTTGCCTCTGCCAGGGCAGTCTATGGCACAGACGACCTCAACCACCCAGGGGTTGCCAAGATGTCAAACATGAAGAGCCACCTTGTCGCCGGTAGGATAGAGGTTTCAAAGAGGATCCCGCAAGGACAGATAAGGAAGTACAGAAAGACCCCAAAGGAGACGAGAGAAGAGATGGCGCAGCGCGGCTGGAAGACCGTCGTTGGCTTTCAGACCCGGAACGTGCCGCACGTTGCGCACGAGATGCTGCAAAAGGCGGCCCTCAACCTGTACGACGGGCTTTTCGTAAACCCGCTCATCGGCAAGAAAAAGCAGGGCGATTTCAAGGACGAGGTGATTCTTTCTGCGTACGAGACCCTCATCAACAACTATTACCCAAAAAACCGCGCCATGTTTGTCACATTGCACACAGAGATGCGCTACGCCGGGCCCAAGGAGGCGATACACCACGCAATCATGAGAAAGAACTTTGGCTGCACGCACTTTATTGTCGGGCGCGACCACGCCGGCGTTGGCAGTTACTACCACCCCTTTGCATCACACGAGATATTCAAGAACTATCCTGACCTGGAGATACAGCCTGTGTTCTTTCCGGCGTTTTACTACTGCAAAAAATGCCTCAGCTACGCCAACGAGCGCAACTGCCCCCACGGCCCGGAGGTCAGGGAGGAACTGAGCGGCACAAAGATGAGAAGGATGGTCAGCTCTGGCGAGATGCCGGCAGAGCACCTGATGAGGCCGGAAGTATCAAGGCTGATAGTGTCGTTCAAAGAACCTTTTGTGTCCTAGAGAATCCAAAAGAAAAAGAGACGGAAAGACCCTCGTAAAAAAGAAGAGGGTCGTATCAGGAAGTGAACACGATGTTCACGTTAACAACGTGCCACTGCATGTTGCCGGCGCTGTCAGTCGCCCTTGCCACCAGCTGGTGCGCGCCAGCGGTCTTGAAGACTACACTTTTTGTCCAGTGGGCGTACCCGTCAGAGGTCGCCGCAGTGCTATAGCCGCTTGTATCTGTCCTTACTTCTACGATCTGCACTGCAAAGTTGTCAGACGAGGTGCCCTGCAGGTTCACCGTCACTCCGCTTGAAGGACCAGACAGGGAAGACCCTTCAACAGGGATGGTTACGGTCACCACTGGCCTTGTCACGTCTATTGTCATGCCTATGTTTATGTTGATGACGTGCCACTGCATGTTGCCGGCGCTGTCAGTCGCCCTTGCCACCAGCTGGTGCGCGCCAGCGGTCTTGAAGGTGATGCTCTTGGTCCAATTAGCATAGCCATCCGCAGTTGTCACCGGGCTGTAGCCGCTCGTCTCTGTCCTCATCTCGACTATGTGTATTCCGCTTCCGCCTGCGTTATCTGATGAAGTGCCCGAGATGTTTACCGTGACCCCGGACGTCGGCCCGTTGATGGTGGCGCCGTTTGCAGGCACAGAGATGTGGACTGTCGGCTTGACTGCGTCTGCGGCAGTTATTGTATAGACTTCTGTCTTGACCGATTCCTGGTTGCCTGCCGCGTCCTTGGCAAAGAACTTGAGCGTGGTTGTCGACGTTATCGATACTGGCGAGCTATACACTGGACTTGAGGTTGTCGGCGCTGTGCCGTTTGTTGTGTAGTAGATTGTGGCCGGCTCGCTGGCTGTCAGCGATATTGATTGCGGGCCAACAAAAGTGCCTCCTGCAGGGGCGGCCGTTGTAGTCGGCGCTGTCGTATCCGCAACCGCCAGAGATATCGCAGCAATGTTGCTGTCCAGTGTTCCGTCATTTGCCTTGAACGTGAACGAGTCTGGGCCGGTGTAGTTTGCGCTTGGCGTGTACGTCAGGTTTGGCGCTGTGCCGGAGAGTGTACCGTGAGAGGGGCTATCCACCACAGAGTAAGTCAGGGTATCAGCAGGCAGGTCGGCATCGCTTGCCACCAAGGTGACGCTTACTGGAGTTCCTTCGCCAGTGCTTGCCAATCCGTCGCTTGCTGTCGGTGCCGAATTAACCTCCGTCACTGTCAGGCTGAATGTCTTGCTGTCCGTGCCGCCGTTGCCGTCGCTCACCGTGACTGTGATTGAGGAGGTGCCGTCATCTGATTCGCCGGGTGTTCCCGTAATCTCGCCGGTGGTAGCGTTGATTGCAGCCCATGACGGAAGCCCGGTCGCGCCGAAGGTCAGCGTGTTGGCTGGGACATCAGAATCGCTGGCCGACATGGTGATGGATGCAAGCGCCAGCTCGGGTACTGACTGGTCAGCGGGCTGCGCCAGCGAAGGCGGATCGTTTGCCGGGGTAACAGTGATGTATACGATAACTTCGTTGCTGTCTGCCTGCCCGTCGCTGACCTTGAAGGTAAAGCTGTCTTCCCCGGTAAAGTCAGATGATGGCGCGTATGTCAGGTTCGGAGCCGTTCCGGAGAGGACGCCGTCAAACGGCCCCAGGACTATTTCATATGTCAGCGTGTTGGCCGGCTGGTCAGAGTCGGTCGCTGACAGAGTTATCGGGACAGGAGTATCTTCGGCAGTTATTACAGGGTCGTTGTTGTTTGCAACCGGCGCAGAGTTGACTTCATTTACAGTGACCGTTACGCTCTTGCTGTCTGTGCCGCCGTTGCCGTCAGACACCACCACGTCAAAGGTGTACGAGCCGGGGCCCTGGGCTTCAGCAGGCGTCCAAGAGAACGCGCCTGTCGTTGAATTCATGGATGATCCCGCGGGCTCGCCGGATAGGCTGTAGGCAAGAGTGTCTGCCATATCACTGTCAGTAGCTGAAGCGTTGAAGGCCAATTCTGACAGCTCGTTTACCGTTTGTGGATCTATCGCGGCAAGTACCGGAGCGTCATTGACCGGACTGACGGTGACCGCAATAGTAGCCTCCGCGCTGTCTGCATTTTCGCTGTCTGTCACTTTGAACTTGAACTCGTCAGGGCCGTTATAACCGGCGTCAGGCGTGTAGGTCAGATTAGGAGCAGTGCCATTGAGGGTGCCGTGTGAAGGACTGGAGGTAACAGCATAGTTCACCAAGGCGCCATCTTCGGTGTCGTTTCCTGTTAGTGTTATTGCTACTGGCGTATCCTCATCTGTTGAAACTGATTGGCTGTTGGCTAGCGGTACGTCATTTACTGCGTTAACAGTGATAGATATAGTGGCTGTGTTGCTGTCAAGTGTTCCGTCGTTTGCTTTAAAGGTAAACGAGTCGGAGCCGCTAAAGTCAGCGTTGGGCGAATATATCCTACTGTCTCCGGTTCCTGACAGGACACCGTTGGACGGTCCTGAAACTATTTCATATGTCAGCAAGTCACCATCCGAGTCTGTCGCTGGCAGAACGATTGCGGCAGTTGGCGTGTCTTCATTAGTCGTGGCAGAGGCGTCGGAAGCCACGGGCGCGTCGTTCACGCCGTTGACGGTAATGCTCACCGTTGCTTCGGCGCTGTCGAGCAATTCCGAGTCTGTTACCGTGAATGCAAAGCTGTCCGGTCCGTTGTAGTTGGTATCCGGAGTGTACGTCAAGTTCGGAGCGGTGCCGGCAAGTGTACCGTGAGACGGGCCAGATGTTACCGTGAATGTCACTGCTGTGCCGTCTTCAACGTCGCTACCAGCAAGCGTGATGCCAGTTGGCGTATCTTCGTTGGTTGCTACATTCTGGCCGTCGGCTGTCGGCGCGTCATTGACCGCATTGACGGTGATTGAAACCGTGGCTATGTTGCTATCTGCCGCGCCATCATTTGCCTTGAATGTGAAGGAGTCTGTGCCGTTGTAGTTTGCGTCAGGTGTATATGTCAGGTTTGGAGCCGTTCCAGAAAGAACGCCGTGGGATGGGCCATCAACTACGCTGAAGGTCAAGCCGTCGCCATCGACATCAGAAGCTGTCAGCGTAATTGATTTGGCCGCATCTTCATCGCTCGAAACGTTCTGGTCATCAGCTACTGGCGCGTCGTTGACTGCGTCGATTGTGATGGTTACTGTTGCATCGTTGCTGTCTGCCTGTCCGTCGTTGACCTTGAAGGTGAAAGAGTCAGGCCCGTTGTAGTTTGCATCAGGCGTGTACGTCAGGTTTGGAGCTGTGCCGGAGAGTGTACCATGGGAGGGGTTTGTGACATTGTACGTCAGAGTGTTGGAGGGAATGTCGGTATCGCTTGCCACCAAGGTGACGTTGGCGGGCGTGTCTTCACTCGTTGTAACCGCGCCATCGCTTGCAGTAGGCGCCGAGTTGACTTCTGTTACTGTAATATCAAAGGTCTGACTGTCATTGACAGAGCCGTCGCTCACAGTAACAGTGACTGACGATGTGCCGTCGTCAGCTTCGCCCGGCGTTCCTGTTATTTGGCCAGTGTTCTCGTCAATTGCAGCCCACGGAGGAAGACCTGTAGCAGCATAAGTGAGTGTATTGGCCGGCACATCACCATCTGCGGCCAAAAGCTGGATGGAAACTGGAGAGCCTTCCGGCACCGACTGGCTGCCGGGGTTGGTCAGTGAAGGCGCCAGATTTACCTCATTGACGGTTACTGTTACGTTCTCTGAATCTGTGCCGCCGTTGCCGTCAGACACTATTACATCAAAGGTGTACGAGCCGGGACCCTGGGCTTCAGTAGGCGTCCAAGAGAACGCGCCTGTTGATGAGTCTATAGACGCACCGGTCGGTTCGCCTGACATGCTGTAGGTCAGTGTATCTGCGAGGTCGCTGTCGGTGGCTGAAGCGTTGAAGGCCAATTCAGATAGCTCGCCTATTGTTTGTGGACCTATGGCGGCAAGTGCTGGTGCATCATTGACTGCGTTTACTGCAATTGACACTATAGCTTCGCTGCTGTCCAGGCTTTCAGTATCTGTCACCTTGAACTTGAACTCGTCAGGGCCGTTGTAGTTGCTGTCTGGCGTGTACGTCAGGTTGGGCGCAGTTCCGGATAGGGCGCCGTGGGATGGGCCGGATGTAACAGCATATGTCACTGTCGCGCCGTCTTCAACGTCGCTGCCAGTGAGGGTCACCGTGGCTGCAGTGTCTTCATCGGTTGTCAGGGATTGGCCGTCAGCAGTTGGAGCGTCATTTACCGAGTCCACGATGATTGAAACCAGAGCCGTGTTGCTGTCTACTGTGCCATCATTGGCCTTGAACGTAAAACTATCAGAGCCGTGATAGTTGGCGCTTGGCGTGTACGTCAGGTTTGGAGCCGTGCCAGAAAGCGTGCCATGGGCGGGGCTATCTACCACTTCGTACGAGAGCAAGTCACCATCAATGTCTGTTGCAGCCAAGACAATTGGCAACGCGGTATCTTCGTTAGTTGAGACGCTCTGGTTGCTTGCTACTGGCGCGTCATTGACCGCACTGACCGTTATTGACACGGTTGCCGCAGAGCTGTTTTCAAAGCCATCGTTGACCCGGAAGGCAAAGCTGTCCGGTCCGTTGTAGTCGGCAGCAGGGTTGTACGTGACTGCGCCTGTCGCAGAGTTAAAGCCAGAAAGGGTGCCGTGCGAGGGGTTAGTGACTATTTCAAAAGTCAGCGTCTGCCCGACGTCGTTGGCGTTGCCTGTTAGTGTTATTGGAAGCGATGTGTCTTCATCGGTGTTAAGACTCTGTGCGTTTGCAGTTGGCGTAGTATTTGGCGGCAACGTATAGTAGACTGTCATCGTAATGTGGTCTACGCGTGCTGATTCATCGGTATTGGAATTGCTCTGCACCGACAGTACGACACCAAAGTTTGCATTGTTGATGTCTGCAGGCGTCCAGGTTGTGCCCCAAAGATCGCTGCTGCTGCCATACGTTGCCGTCGTGTCTGTCGTTGGCCAGTTTGTACCAGTAACTGCCTTGTTACTTCCTGTAACTACGTTGTTCTTAACTAGACTAACAACGTTATCCTGAATCTCCGCGTTGCCGAGGCCGCCCTCGCTTCTTTCTATCTTTGCTTCAATCCCGGTTATGGTAGCGGTACTAGGAATCGTGAAACCGAATCCCGTGGCTCTGAGATAGTTGGATATATCAGCGTCATTTTGTATCGTGACATCCGCATAAAGATTGTTTGATGTTGTAATGTTACCTGCGTTATTCCAGTTGGCATCGCCGCTAGTGATTGCAATGTTACCTGCGGCGGTCGAGCTACTTTGCGGTCCCTGCGCCGAAGGAACAAAATAAGTAACAGTGATTGTCATGTGGTCAACCCTTGCAATTTCGTTTCCGCCAGATGTGCGACCTACTGACAGTACGACACCAAAGTTTGCATTGTTGATGTCTGCAGGCGTCCAAGTTGTGCCCCACAGGTCGGAGCTTCCACCGTATGTTGCAATAGCGTCGGTCGTAGGCCACGCTGTAGAAGTGCCCTTGTCCTGCCCGGTGACGACGTTATTCTTTACTAGGCTGACCACATTGTCAAAAATAGTTGCAGTTTGAGTATTGGCTTCGCTTCTTTCTATTTGTACTTCAATTCCTTGTATAATTGCGGTAGTAGGAATCGTGAAGCCAAAGCCGGTTGCCCTGAGATAATTGGATATATCCAAAGAACTGGTTACGGTTGCTGTTGCATAGGAGTTGTCGGAACTAGCCGCGTTGCTAGGATTCACCCAATTAAAATCGCCGGAGGCAATAGGAACGTTTCCTGCAAAGGTCGTGCCACTTCTTGGTCCAGCAGAATCTGCATAGGCAAACGGTATAGTAACCATTGAGGCGACCATGACTGCAAGTAAAGCGATTGCCAGTATGATTTTCTTGTTCAATTTGTATTTCTCCTTCTGTTAATGGAACCGCCGGTGATTGCTGACTGGGATGGCCCAGACTTGGCATCTTTCATCATCAAAGCACTCAAGTGTGCAAGGAGTATCGTTTCAGATACCGTGCGCTCGTGGGTGCCAGTTGCAAAAAATGCCTCATCATTTTTGGTATTCTCCGTCGAGAATCTACGGTGGAGGGTGGTGGTGTCCATTATAATTTCGACAAAGCTTGCAGCATTATGATAGCAATCGGTTCGCCTGCAAACAATTTACTCACTAGAAAAACCTTCTCAGGAAATTCTATAGAGTAAAAAACCCGATCAATTGCATGGCCGTGAAGCAGGCTAATAACACACCTGTTTATAGTTCCATTGAACGCCTTTGATGAAAAATCACAGGATTATCATTGTAAACATCAAAAATACCTGCTATCGAAATGCGTATTTTTCAGCATCTATTCTGCTGCTAAAAGAGGAATTATCTTTTGTAGAATTATCTTCTCATGTTCGGCCTCGACGTCAAATGAGACCATGAGACAGTGGCTATCAGGATCGCGAATTGGTATGGTGGCGCGCTTTACTCGCTCGTACATTGCAAACGCAAAGATTGTCGGACCCAGCTTGTTCTCAAACACCGAGCGGGTTCCCATCCGCAATATCGACTGCGTCACGGACAGTTCTGACTCTTCCTTTGTCAATAGGGGCTTGACGTTTTTGCGATACTGTGACGCCACAATCCTGCCAAGATGGTCGGCAACGCTGGCAAAGCGCACCTTCGGGTCGATATCAAGTATCTTAAGGCACAAGGCGTCATAGTCGACCAAGAGATTCCAGAAACGGAATATTTTGCTGCAGATAATTAAGTTAACGGTAAGGAGAAAGATAGAGAAGAATTTAGAAAAAAAGAAAAAGGCAGGGGCGTCTCTAGTTGACGCCCGGGAGGTTGTTGTTTGCCGAGTTGTACGCCTTGGCGTCCGTGAAGAGCAGGAAGGTAAAGAACACCGGCTGCGTCGGGTTGTCCACGGACCACGGAGTCGACTGCGGCTTTGGCTCTGGCGCGTTTACGCCCCATTCTGCCAGCTTGGCATAGTCAACTGGAGGCGGATTCTTCAGGGACGGGTCGTCTGCAAGAGGCGTAAAGCTCTGCGCCTGCTCCGGCGTTAGAGGGCCTATTCCGCCTGGAAGCTGCACTCCGCTTGGGACGTTTACGAGGAAGAGGAGCACTACAAGCGGCGTGCCGTCGTTGTTCTGCATGTCGGAGTAGAACCCTTTCTCGTCCACTGCTTTACCCACCATCAGGTGCATGAATATGTTCTTTGCAACCAGCTTGCCGCCGTCAGTCTCGTCGTAGACGTTTGCATGGCCGTACACCACGACCTTGTTTGAGAACAGAGGCACGTCCGCCCTGTCTATCATAGAGTGGCCGTGCTGGTACTGGTCAAATGCCACGCCGTTTCCAGGCAGGAGAAAGTCTGGCGTCCTTGTGGGAAGCGGAGTCTGCGCAGGGTCGTCGTTGTTCCACTTTGTGTCTACCATCACCACCTTGTACTTGTGGCCTTTGACCTGGTGGTCGCCGTAGGTGATTGGCGCGGTGTACGTGGCAACGAACCTGTTGTCGCCCCGCGTGCCATTCTCCTTGAATACGCCCTTGAAAGTTGCATCCGTCTGGACGCCGCAGGTTATCGCGTTTCCGCAAGAGAAGGTGTCGTTAAAGAACGGAAATATGCCGCCTGGGCCAAACACGTTTGTCTTGCCTGCATTGGGCTCGTACAGCGCTGAACTGCCTGCAAAAGCCTTGACGTATGGCTGCTGCACCATGTCTGCCGCTTCTGCTTCTTCTGTGGCTGCTCTCATAGATGAGCTAATGGCCACCACCGCCGGGACCATTGCAACCAGCATGGCTGCAAAGACCGTGGCGACAATGACATTAGTCTTGATTTTGCCGTTATCGTCGCGAAGAGGATTCATTGCGGGTGCTTTTGCTCCGGCTATAAAGGATTTTTCCCCAATTCACACCCAATTTACTCCCCAATTGCGGACAACTTTATAACCACGCAAAAACACGCAGTTTTGTCGATGTTTCTAACGGCAGGCATTTCAGGCATCATTGCTGGCCTCCTCGTCACCCTCCGCCTGCCATCGTCATCGTTTCTGCACGCGGCACCCGGCGGATTTGCAGGACAAGGCGGAGGATACATCGATCCCCGCTTCAAGCGCGTGCTGTGGTACCTGATAGCAAGCAGCAGGGGAGGCGCTAACCGCGCCAAGATAATCGACATGCTAAACGGCCGGCCGGCAAACGCAAACCAGATCGCATCAGAACTGAAACTTGACTACAAGACCGTGCTCCACCACCTCAAGGTGCTCACGGAAAACGGCATGATAATAACGGAAAACCGCGAGACGTACGGCGCCACATACTTTTTGACGCCGCTCATGGAAAAGAACTATGCTTCATTTCAAGAGATACTGGCCAAGGTAAAGAAAGAATGATTGCCATGGGGGAGTGGGGCGTGCTTCCAGTGGAACACGGCAGTTTCCAGTTACTTCTTTTATACTCGCAAGAGAAATTGAGTTACGGACCTATGTCATCGGCTGTAAAGCTCTGTTTCCGGATGGAATGCCACCCACTCAAACCAGAACCCTTCGTCAAAAGGAAGGCGACTTAGCTGCTTGCCCTTCAACGGCCCTTCGATTGCTCTCCCATTAAAGTCCCACACACTTGATGTCTGCTTATCCATAATCTTGCCATCCGGGTACTGAAAGTCCAGAACCGCACCGTCATCTAATGCCCTGTCGAACAACCGGACACCAAATGGATAGACGGAGAACAATGCTATGGGCCTCGCACCGACCTGGTCATTGATCACGTGTCTGTCTTCGACATCTTGGAGCTTGTATGCCTTGTAAGTGCCAGAATTTTCTTCAAGCCCTATCACGATTTCCTTTGGACCAAGCCTATCGTCACGATGGGAAACCGGAAACAAAATGTCCGGGCTTGTATAATAGTCACCATACGGGTCTGAGCCATAAGGCCGGCCATAACCTGTATCCTGAGAGAGTACCTTTGACTGCGGGTGCAGCTCTTTCCAGTCCTTCCAGTATGCCAGATCAAACGGAACCCGCTCAAGCTTCACCCCTGCATATTTGCCGGCAATTCCTTGCCCGAGTGCTTGGCTCCAGAGCGACTCGCTTGTCCTGTCATACATTACCAAGTTACTGTTGTACAGCTTGCCCGAAGTCCCAAATTCCACTACAGTATTATTATTTCCATCATCTACTACTGCACGCTTGAACACCTGGTTAGTAAAGCAGAGAGGGCAGTACGTGACTGCCACAGGCATGCCACCGACGTTGTCATTAACAATCTCGTGCCAGACCATGATGCGCAGCGGGTATGCCCTGATGTCGCCGTTGATTTCAAGCCCGAGCACAAGGTCAGAGTCCCCAAGCCCCGCACCATTCGCCGAAGTAAACTTGGGATTGTCGATTGACGGAATCCCGTCGCGCGGAGGACCTCCATTCACAATCTTGTCTGGCGGCACCACCACGAAAGGTCCTGCAGGCCGATCACCCGTCGCGGATGTTGTATTGCTTGACGGCTGCTGTTGCTGATAAGTAGCGGCGGCCGCTGACGCAATAATCACGACTGCAAGGACTATAGAGCCGATCAATATCGCCAGGGGCTTACCAATACTAACTGAAGGAGGTCTGGGCGCCATTCTTGACATACGGCGATGCAGCCTCGCGCCGTTGAGGACTGTCAGGCCCAGTACCGACGCCGTGGCGACGTAAGAAAGCGGTTTTGAATAGTCAATGAGAAATGCAGAGGCTGCAGTGCCCAAGACTGACGGGAGAAAAGATAGCAAAAGGAGCCAGCTGCCGCAACAGCCAAGCGGGACGAGCGAAAAGAACGAGAAAAATGAGCCGACCGCACTGCCTGAACCTGTACCAAGCCGGCTTCTTTTTTCAAGATTGCATCCAAAAAGACTTTTCCCATAGCTGGCAAACAAGGTCTGCACGGCTACCGCCGTCGAGGTGCCGCCAATGACAATAGGGTTTGCCGAAAAAGAAGCTTGAATGGCTGAAAGGGCAGGGAGGCTTGGAGTAGTCAGCACTACTACAAGCAAGTACAGGGACATTGTTATGCCACCTGCCAGCAGACTCTTAGTCAACGCATTTCTTTCGATGTAGCCCAGGCGCCGCTGCTGCAAATCTATCGCTAGCCATAATTCGTCTGTTCATTATTTAATTCCGTACTTTAAGGGTTAAAGAAAAGCTAAATGGGTTGATTCAATCCACTACTACAAGTAGTAGTTCTTCTAATCTCTGCTATTTCATGGAGCATCCTGTTGATCCTTCTCCTCTGCCTGATGACCTTGATCCCCTTCATCATGACTGGGCTTGCTGCCATGCCTAAAAGCATGCCCACTGTCATGTCAAGAGAGACAAACCCGAGCATCAACGGTTCCATAGCCCTTGTAGGCTGCAAAACAATAAAAGATTTTTTCCGGTTTTGCGACGGCAAATGCTATTAGTTCTGCTACGATCCCGCGTGTCCTGCTAACTGGGCCGGCTGCTGCACGTCGCGGGCCTTTGTTGCAAGGCGCGGCCAGACTGGCTTTTTCTGGCGCTGCCAAGTTGTAATGACAGGCAACCGGGGAAGAAAAATTGGTCGTGGCTGCTGGAGCAGAAGCAGGAGATTCGTTTCAGCGATGTCGATTTCTAGCTTCCCTTAGCACGAATACCGATGTTACTGTTCCCAAGACAGCGCCGTATACCAGATGCTCGATTACGCCGATACCCATCATTGTGGGCATCGCCTGCTGCATCATGCTCATGACCTGCTGCGTCGCTCCGGGGTTCATGCTCAACATCATTCGCATAAGGACTAGGGGCATCATCACCATGCTAACCGGCAAAAAGAGAACTGCCAACGCTATTGCACCGGTTATCACACCCTCGCCGATTCCTTTCCCCATGCTTGTAATGTTTAGCTTCTTTACCGCGGACGTTACAAATCCAAATATTGCTCCTATCAAAATGCTAGTAAGCATATGGATGCCAAAGCCGGCCATTACAGCGTTATCCATGCTAGCACCAAACATCAGGCCTATCGCCTTGAGCATAGTATCCGCGGGCATTCCAACAGCTATGCCGGTTAGCATCATAAACGGTGCCATCACCAAGCCTGCAATGATACCACCCACTGCACCACAGGCCACACTTTTGCCTAGGGGTTTCTGCCTAAGAGTTCCGGTTGATGTCATATTTTTCCGATTCGTTAATGATTTATTTCATTTGCCTAGAACAGATAAAGCATTTTTTGAATTGTTAGATTTACTACCTGTAACATTATTTCCGCAGGATCAATCTTGCAGATTCCTTCATTGGATGTTAATTTGTGGTGGTCGGGGTGCTGCTGATGGCGCTGCTTGTGACCAGCAATTTGCCAAGCGTGGTCAGCTTTGCAGATATCTTGCCCCTGTCGCCCTTTTCCACTTCAAGCAGGCCAAGGTCTGCAAGCCCTTTGGATTCACGCGAGCCCATCACGTGATAGCTGAGCAAGGGCTTGCCGTAGCCTGACACTTGCTCGAGCTGATCCAGACTCTCGATGGCGCCGCCGGCGCCGTGGATTGCCTTCAGTATCCTGATCTTTGCTTCAGAGATTATTTCGCTGTAGCTGAGTTTCAGAACAGGCATGAGCAAGGGCGCGCCGGCGGAGTCCATCCCGAAAGCCTTGATTCCGTTGATAAAAGCCGCAGACAGCGCCGCGCATCCCATCAGCTTGTCCCCGCAGCTCACGTTCACGAGGACCTGCTGGAACTCTTTTTGAGAGATGTTGTTGAGGATTTCGCCCACCCTTTCCATCGTGTCCCTGATGACGTTTTCACGCGTGACCAGGCTCAGCGTGACTGTCAGGCCAAGGACTGTCCGGAGCTTCCTTGCAAACTCTTCTGCCTTTTGCCTGTCAGAGTTGTAGCACAGGAGCACCAGCTGGTGTACGGGGAAATTTCTGATGCCGGCAGCAATGCCTTCCTGACCTTCGCTTCCAAAAGTCGCTATCTGGAGCGTGGTCATTTGCTGCTGAGACATATGGGATAAATTGAGCGAATGATAGTATTAAAAATAGCGTTAAACCGTTCAATTTTTCCTTTAACAGAAGAAAAGGAGAGCCGTACTAAAAATATTATTTGGAGTCAAGCGCCGCATAGCATGTCCCGCATTTGGATTTGTATCTATATTCAAGACCAAATCCGACTGCAAGCACAGCTATAAGGGTAGTAAATGTAACCCATGCCGGCAGATTTACCACTCCTATAGTGTCCAGGAGAGCCAAAATGCCAAGTCCCAAGAATCCCGGCCCGGTTATTTTGCAGTGGTATCTGCCGCATGAGCCATAATTGACTAGACACAATGCACCTGCTGCAAACCAGCCCGCGACTAGCGCCCATCCTTCATACGGAGATGGCATCAAGTTATCTGCCAACACCATGTATCCGATTATTGCCAGCCAACCCCACAGGGGAATCTCCTTATGCCTAGCCATAGGTTCAACCGGTTGCCGATTGTTCTGTCTCACAGGTCTGCTTTACAGAAGCAATACATTTTTCCTTTATACCCCACAGGTTGGGCACATTTATTATTAGAAACAAGATACTATTAGTAAGCGTATGCAGCATGCGGCGCGTAACTCTGGAATTCAACTATCAAGATGCATGGAAGCAGATCTTTGGTTCCAATTACGGCAAGGTCGAGGTTCTTGAGGCTCTCAGGTGCTTCAGGTGCGATACTCAGGGTCTAGCCCTCATCTGCAGGATAAGATTGAAGGACAAGAGTATGGATGTGAAGGATTTAGTAGGTAATGGACTTCTTACAAATCTAGAGGTTCTTTACAGGGAAAAGGACGGGTCACTGGTGGTTTTTCTTGAAGGAGAGACCGTTGTCCCGCAATCGCCGGGGAATCTCTATCGGCCCAGATTGCTAATGGCTCGACCGCCAGAATTTTTGGATGTAAATAGAATGAAGGCAGAGCTGGTAGGCAAAGAGACAGAAATAAAGAAATTCCTTCAATATACGAATAAGTTGAGTAGTACGTACAAGATCCTTGGACTCACTTCGGTCGATACAAAAGCAGAATCGCCTCTGTCAAAGCTGACCCTTAAACAAAGACAGACGCTTCTCATGGCTTTTGCTCTGGGCTACTATGACGTGCCAAGAAGGATTTCCTCAGAAGAGCTCTCCCGTCACCTGAATGCTGACAAGTCCACCGTTGTTGAGCACTTGAGGAAGGCCGAGAGAAAGCTCATTGACGGAATCATAGCCGGATAAAATAAAATGAAAAAAGCTATATGATGCCCTGTTGAGCATCATGCAAGAAAATTTCAGCAGCATATTCTTTCCTGCCGTACAGTCATGTCGCCGTACTTGTTCAGAATTATGTGCTTCATCGCTTGATAGACATCGTTTGCAGGATAGAACATCTTGTCTGGATGCTTTTCAATCCATCTTGATGCTGTTTCAGGAGAGCTGAAGAAATGCACATGGCAGCATCCGCTACCTCGGATGTTTGTAGCATCTACGTTCTTTACCCATGATACAACAGCACTTTTAGGCTCTATCTCCACCACTCTGTCAGGCGTTACACCGACTCGAATCTTCTCTCCAGTCACAGGATCGGGCGATTCTATATAGGCAGTGTGATTGAGCATGACTGGAAAGAGCAGTGCGTCCGCCGCGCACCATGTGTACAGCTTGCGGCCGTCAACTTTGTAGACATGCGGAGTTGGAACTAGAGTCAGACCGACTCCCAGTACGTTGCCGTCTTTGTCGAATTCTGCGCCAAATCCGCGAAGAGTAGAGATCACCTTGTCTGTCAGGACTTGTAGGCGTATAGCTATTTCGTCAGGTGGAACGGGACAGCCATTTGCCAGTAGTTGCAACGTTTGACCGAAAATACGCCGCTGTTCTTGTTCTGGGATGAGGCTTTCAAAGATGTCTGTTGCAATCTTGTCGATTGCTTGTTGCACTTCGTTGCCGTTCATTTTCTTTTGGTTGGTTTTAGCCATGCAACTAACTAGGAGCGTGCAGCGGATTAGTTCTATACCCTACAGGTCGGGCTCTTCAAGGGTTCAGAGTGTTTTGTTCACACATCAAACAGGATTGCCAGTTAATGGGCAAGATAATACTGTTGCATATATCATTACCCCTTGCCTCCTGTTCTGCATCAGAATCATAGTTTAATTCATCCTTCTTTGTGCATGTGCTTTGATACTGTTTCTTCGCCAAAGAATGGGCAGTTTACAACATGCTTGCCTTCCATCGCAGGGGCCAGCGTGATCGAGCCATCTGCAACCATTGTGTTTATGTCTCCTAGATTTTCCAGAACCCGGGCCTGCGATGGATCCTTCCACTGGATGAAGGAGATCTTCCACATGGGGCTGTACTTTGCGCTGTCGTCAGGATTTGCCCCACCGATGCCTGCCTGAAAGCCCATCGGGCCGGTTCCATTTATGCCGTTTGTAAACTGGAACAGGTCAACTGCGACTGGAGTCCTCGCAAGTTTTTCGTCCGCCGGCACGCTGGCCACCCCCATCATCGTTGCCGGCATTTCAGGCGTGGCGTCTGTCACCACATAGTAGATTGTTTTCCCGTCTGGTCCCCATCCCCTGTGGGCAACCATCGTGACGAGCATCCTGTCCGTGTCTATGTTGAGAATCTGGCCTCCTACGTACGGCGAGTCATCGGTGATGTTGTCCCTGTCGTCCCGGATCTTTAGCGAGCCGCCGTCCCACTTGATCGTAGGGTGGTTTACGATAATGCCGGTCTTTGTCACGCTCAGCTGTCCAGAGCTTTGCGCATCCATGATCTGCTGGACCGAAGTTAATTCTCTTGGAGCTGCGCCTTCTTTCCAACTTGCCATGTTGACCTGCCACAGCGGGCTGTAATTCCTGTCGCCGGGTTTGGATGTTACCACGGGCAGTTGGAACCCAAATGTGCCATTGCCTTTAATGCCGTTAGTAAAGACGTATGCCTGGTTGCGCGCATCCTGCGGGGCCTTGGCAAGCAGCGGCGCAAAGTTGACTGCAAATCCACTCTTGTTAGTTAGCTGGGCGGCAAAGTTCTGGTCCGACGCGTCGGTCGTTATAAAGAATATCTCTTTTCCATCTTGGTATCCCTTCTCAAGGGGCATGTCTATTGGGACGCTTGCCCTTGACAGCTTTAGAACCGAGCCGGCGTTGATGTCCACTACCGTGGCGTTAGACGCTGCAACAGCAGTAGCAGTACCTGCCTGATCCTCTGTCGATTGTTGTTGTAGTGATGTCGCTGTCGCAGTTTCCTGCTGTTGCATTGATGACAAAGAAGCAGACATGACGACCAGTATTGCGATTATCAAAACTGATGCAGCTACTGTAGAGGTAACTACACTCTTTTTCGTCTTTGACAAAACCATCTATGCTCTTTCGACGGCTTGTGCGTATAAAACGAGTATTTCCAACAGTTCAAGATTGACTTTAAGCGTTTGATTTCAGAGACGGCGGCAACAGCGAGAGTCAAATTAGCTTGAATTGGGACCGAATTGGGAAAAAGTAAATTAGGCAAGCCGAGAGCCCAAAATCCGTATTGGTGGACTTTATGCTTGGTGCCGCAGGGGCCGCCCTTTTGAACATCGGGCTCCTCGGAGGCATAGTCGCGCTCTACATACAGAGCCTGAGAGTGATAAAGTCCTACTTTACATGGGGCCTCGTCATAGTGGCGTCGCTTTTCATAGTCCAGAATATTGTCATAGTCATCTTTTGGTCAAACCTCTACCTTGCAGGTCCATCGATAAAGGCCATAGTAGATGCAGCGGCGCCGTACCTGTTTGCGATAAACGCGGCCCAGTCAGGCGGGCTTGCAGTTCTTTTCTGGATAACTAGAAGGTAACATACAGCCTCCATGATGTAACTTTGAACTAATGTATGCGCAAATTGCAAGGCTAAAACCTGAGATGATGTTTTTATCCACTGCACGACAGTATTCTGGGCCAAATGCCAACTTGACAATAGTTGGCTCCATTCATGAAGCTCAAGTTATATATCACATACATAGCCTTACTTTTTCCAAAACATTGCATCAGCGGCTTTATAAACACCATAATATTGCCATCACTTCGATTAACCCTTTAAAATTGTAGTCCCTAGTATACGGTAATGTCAAGGCTTGGAAGGTACGAAAAAGTGGTTATTCTAGCCATGTTGGCTACAGGATTAGTGACTGCGTCAATGACAATGGCAGTTGCACCGCGGGCTTTTGCGCAAGCTGCAGTTTCAGCAGCCGCACAATTGTCGTCTACTGAATCAATCCAACCAACTGATACTGCGCCAGTAGTCGTTACCATGAACTCTAACGATTACATCAATGCGGGCGTCACGCACAGCAACACTTCAAACACGGGCGATGTGGTCGTCAACGAACCCGGGGCTTACCTGATCGTGGCAGCAGGCCAGGTGGGAAAGACGTCAGGCAACAATACAACTTGCAATGTCGATTTGTGGCTTAGGCAAAATGACAAAGATGTAGCAAATAGCAATACTCGCGCTTCAGTCATTTCAACAAATGACACTATCGTCCTCGTATCGCAAGCAATTTTACTATTGAACAAGGGCGACAAGATAAATACAATGGTGTCAGTGTCTGCTACCGACCAAGGTTGCGGCCTTATCAATACCGCACCAGCTGGCGAGCCAGATATTCCTGCAATCATATTCAGTATCGCAAGGATAGGTGATTGATGTACATAGATAGAAAAACAGAGACATCCGCCAATTTTGCTGGACCAAGCGCATAGACCTAGGATGGCAAAAAAAGAAGAGCCATCCTAGGTCTATGCTTCCTTATTTCTCCTCCTGGCACACAGCATCTGGTGAGACATCAGGACGCGAATGATAATAATTCAAAATTGAATTACGCCACAGTCCAAATGCAAGATTTAATGTAGCAGGCATTATATGCATACATGTTAACAGAATTTATTTTCAATTTTTTGAAAAACATCAGGCAGGGCTCAAAGCCCTATTTTGCATCGATATGCATTACTACTTGATAATTAGTGGCAGTAGAAGAAGAAGGATTTTGTGGACACAAGAGGTAGTAGTAAGAAAAAAGGGACCTACTGTGCCACAAGCTGCACTTTTTGCTGTTCTTCGGGGTATCCTTTGATCAGGTCGGCCATTCTGTTGAAGTAATGCAGAAACTCTCTTCCCTTTTCGGTTGTGCGGTACACCGGCGAGCCTTCCATGATGTCTTGCGTAAGCAGGCCCTTTCCAAGCAGTTCGTTTAGGTAGTAGAGTATCTGCTCGTAACTCAGGTTGGCTTTGTACATGATGTGGGTCTTTTTTATCCCGACCGTTGACAGGGTCAGGACGTCGGCCATGATCTCGATTTTGCCCCTGTTGTTTTTGCGTTCAGACATGGCTCTATCAGATTGTTCTATATTATTTTAGGAATAGGGTGGAATTCGTGCTGGAACGCGCGTTCCAAATGCCCTTTTTTGGTCCAAAATATCCCTAAAGCAGCGTTTAGAACGGCAATCTTGCCCCTGACGCCATGATAACTGCTACTATAACCTAATTACCATAAAATAGCCTAGAAATCAAGACTTTAGGAAATTACCAAAACACTTGTGCTAGAATGAATGAATCAGTCGATTGACGTCGATAAGGGTCTTGGAGGCGGTCGAAAGCGATTCCCGGGCTGACTGGTAATTCCCATCGTCAATTGCAGTTCTTGCCACGTTGATGAGGCTTATCGCCTCGCGTATCTGGTTTTCAGCCTGCGCGTTGCCGGCTGCATCGGCAAGCAGCTTTTCAGCCCTCTTTTCCAGCCTGTCGGCAGACGCTGACAGGTTACGCGCTTCTGGACTGTTTACTGCTGCCGCATTATTTTCATGGCTGGTGGCGGCGACTACACTGGCATCATCACCATAATTGCCGCTGCTGGCGGCCTGCTCTACAAGCTTGGCTCGCGCCTTGTCCAGCATCGACTCTGTCAGTGCAAGCGTAGGTTCGGCCGAGTTGAGGTCCTTGACTCCTATGAGCCTCTTTGCCTCGACGAGCAGCGACTGTATGTCGTCAAATATGGCATCGGTGACGCCGTTCTTTTCCGCAAGGCCTGCAAGCGTGCGGTAAATGTTGGCCAGCCTGTCGTACCTGTCGTTTGCGGCCGCCAGTCGCCTTTCTTCGTCCTCGTCTGCCTGGGGCTGCAAGAGCGCCTTTGTGTTTTCCGGCGAGAGAAGGTCCAGCGCATCTGCAAAGTAGGCAAGCGCCGCGTCCATGTGCTTGTGCGCACTGGATGTTTCGCCGTACTCTGCTGACTGGATTGCAAGCGAAGCCTCGGACGCGCCAAGCTGGTACTTTTCGACCGCCTGTGTCGGTATAGAGGCGCCAGCCTGTACAAGCTCTTTTATCCTTGCGTTGACCCTGTCCGTTGCCTGCATCACGGTGTCGCGTACCTGAGCCAGCTCGTCGCTGTGCTCCACCACATTCTCCTCATCGACTATGCGAAAGCCGGTGGTCGCCAGCTGGGCGCGATAGGCGGCAGTCACGGTGTAGTTGCCGGACCCGCAGTCCACCTTCATGGGCCGGGAAATAAACGAGCCGTCGCGCTCTACCCTGACAAACTGCTGGCCGCAGATGACGTCGTCCTTTGCCACCTTGACTGTCACGAACTTGGCTTTGTCCTTGTTGCTGTTATCATTATTGTCACCCAAGTCGACAGTCCCGGCCACGATGACACGGTCGCCGGAATCAAAAACGCTCTTGTTGGTAGTGACTACAAACGATGATGATGATGATGAGGAGGAAGAGGAAGAGGAAGAGGAAGAGGAAGAGGCAGATGATTGGCCGTACGCCCCGGGGAGGATTGCGGCAGCAAGCAGCAAAGCTACAAAAGGCAAGCCTAGCCCCTTTACCCCTCCCACCATGTTCCTGCTTTTGATAGGGCTGGCGCTTATTTCAGGAACCCTTGAAACGGCCGTTCCTCCATAAAAGTGCGACAATAGTCGCATATGCGGCGGGCGAAGCAGCTGTTGCGAGTCGTATATATTGCCTGATTGCATACCTCTATCCAAAATATGCGCCTTTTGCGCCCGGCCTTGGCAGTATTTGGGTTTCTCGTCATTGTGCTTGTCCCGTTACAGCAGGCACTTGGGCAAGAGGAGATCCAGCCCACGAACGTTATAAAATCGCCAAAAGACGAGAGCTTTGTCCTCCCGTACCAGGCGGCAAACCGGGACATCCGCAACCCGGTGGTCTACAAGTACGACCAGTCAAAGGGCCAGAACTGGATATTCACGGTCGACGACAAGCTTTCGTACGTCCCAAGAAACGACTCCAAAGTCGTGATAACCATCAAGGAGCCGGCGCCAAGCGAAAAGTACATCCAGATATTCATGTACGGAGGCGACGAGCAGAAATTCGTAGTCGCGGTAAACGCGCCACAGACGGGATACCAGATAATCGAGAGCGGCAACTGGGTCTACGAGGAGCTTGTCACCCTGACCCACAGCGACAACAGCGGGCTCACGGTGACGGACGGCAAGAGAATAGTGGTTGACAGGCTCGACATACAGGGATTCAACCCCGCGTCAATCGAGGTGTACGGCATGGACGAAGCAGGAGCGCTTGCAAACGCGTACGGCGGGACGCTTGGCATAGGCATCCTGTACGGAAGCCCTTCGGACACTCCGATATACTATGTGCCGGCGGCAGTCATGATAGGCGTTGGCGCGCTCATGGGCGTTCTTTTGTGGAAGAAGAAGAGATCGTCGTCGTCGTAGCATAGTAGCGGCACACACTTTTCAAGTCGCACACGCGGCAGTTCGGCTTGACAGGCAGGCAGATGTTCTGTCCGTACATGACAAACGTGTCGTTTACCTTTGTCCACAGCCTCCTGTCCACCATCCTGCTCAGCTCCTCCTCGGTCTGCTCTGGAGTCTTTGTTTCCACGAGCCCAAGGCGGTTTGATATGCGGTGCACGTGTATGTCGACAGGGATAGCAGGCTTGTCAAACGCGTAGACGAGCACGCAGTTTGCAGTCTTGCGGCCCACGCCTGGAAGTTCCAGCAATTTGTCAATGTCAGAAGGAACAATGCCTCCAAATTTTTCGACGATGGCCTGCGCGACCTGTTTTATCCTTGCCGCCTTGACATTGTAAAAGCCGATGCTGTGTATCAGTTTTTTAAGGTCGTCAAGGTCGGCAGACGCCAGCTCTTCCGGCGTCCTGTAGGTTGCAAACAGCTTGTTAACCACCTTTGTCGTGTATTCGTCGCGCGAGCGCGCAGACAGGATGGTTCCTATCAGTATCCGGAAGGGGTCGCCATTCTCTTCCTTCTGCAGGCCGCGAAGCGCGGTCAGGCGCGGCGGATTTTCCCGGTAAAGCGCCGCTTCCATCCGGCGGAGGATCTCGCCCATTGCCATCTTCTTGTTCTTTGTCGTCGCAGTCCTCCCCTTCTTGGCCAAGCAATGGTGCGTTCGTGCGCCCGTGATATAACCCTGCTCCCGTGCAAGAGATATGGTTCTTATACTCTGTTTATGGAGATGTTTTCGTGGAGCTGACGAGGGAGGAGGAGAGGGCGCTTGCAGGAGAAGAGGGCGAGGCGCTTGCTATGGCGTACCGCATCCTTGCGGCCATCGGTGAGGCCACGGGCGCAAAGAGGCTGGTGCCGATAAAGTGGGCCCACGTTTCTGGCGTCAACTATAACACTATTGGCGACGCAGGCGTGCAGTTCCTTGAAAAGTTCAGCGAGGGTGCAAGGGTCGCAGTAAAGACGACTATAAACCCGATGGGCTATGACAGAAGCAGGCCAGAGCAATTGCCTGAAAAGTTCATTGAAAGGCAGGCAAGCATAATGCGCTCGTACGAGCGCATGGGAGTCACGCCATCGTTTACGTGCACTCCTTACGAGGTTTTTGACATCCCGAAAAAGGGCACCGCGGTCAGCTTTGCAGAAAGCAACGCGGCCGTGTTTTCAAATTCGCTCCTTGGACTTCGCACCAACAAGGAGAGCGCGCTCTCCGCCCTTGCAAGCTCTGTCACCGGCAAGGCGCCGCTTTCAGACCTGCGCCTTGACGAAGCAAGGAGCCCCAGGGTGGCCATAGAGACAAAAGGACTTGCATTTGAAAGCGATCTGGACTATGGCCTGCTCGGGTATTTTGCGGGCAAGGTGGTAAAGGACAGCAGCGTCGCGCTTGCAGGCAGCATTGGAAGTTCAATAGGCAGGCCGCAGGCAAAAGCGCTTTCCGCAGGCATCGGCACTTCCGGCTCGTGCGGCATGTTCTCGCTTGGAGATTCGATAGCAGGCAAGGAAAAGATAGCGTTTGGCAAAGAGGAAGCAAAAAAGGCAAGGGACGAATTGAACACGGCGGAAGACGGCGACATCATCACCCTTGGAAGCCCGCAGCTAGGGCTTGAAGAGCTTGCCACCCTTGCCAAGATGACAGAGGGCAAGAAATTCAACAAACGCTGCATGATATTCTGCTCACGCGCCATCCACAACCAGGCGACCAAGATCGGCCTGACAGGGCAGATCGAAAAGGCAGGAGGCGAGTTCATGTGCGATTCTTGTACGTGCCTGACGCCGTACGTCGACAAGGACAAGTACGATTCCGTGGTAACAAGCAGCGTCAAGGCGGCGTACTACATGAACAACTCTAACAAGGTACGAGTCGCGCTCAAGGACATAAAGACAATAGTAAAGGAGTACACAAGATGACAATGATAACCGGTTGCCGCAGGATTGTTGGCGGCAAGGGCGAAGGCGAGGCGCTTGTCAGCTCGCAGCCGATAAACTTTCTTGCGATGGTCGAGGCAAAAAGCGGCAGGATAACCGACCCAAAGCACAAGCTTTACGGCAAGTCGCTCAAAGACACGGTCCTGGTGTTTCCAAACGCCGTTGGAAGCAGCGTGGGCGCATACGTCTTTTATTCGCTCAAGGAAGCAGGAACGGCTCCAAAGGCCATAGTGTGCGCAAAAGCAGACATTACCACCGCCTCTGGTTGCGCAATCGCCAACATCCCGGTCGTCGACCTCCCGGAGAAGTCGTCATCCTTAGTGTCTCTGGTTAGGCCCGGCTCCAGAATAAAGGTAGATGCAGACGCGGGCCAGATAGCAACAGTTTAATCTTTTTTCCTACGCAGCAAAGCTTGCTCGGTGCACGGCACACCAGATGGGCGAACCGACCGCGGCTAGCCTGCGGAATGACGACCAAAGTCCGTGCACCGACTGAAAAAACCTTTTATTTGCGCGTGGAAACGGGATCATATTGGTCAGCTACTGTCCCGAATGTGGAGGCGAGCTCAAGTTTGACCTCGCCAGCAAGAATTTCATCTGCAAGAGCTGCGGCCTTTTTGCTTCAAGAGAAAAAATAGACGAGCTGCGCGACAAGGCCGACGCCAGAAAAGAAGACATGCGCCAAAAGAAGCATGACGATTACATCGACTGGTGGCAGTCTTCCAAGAAGGACAAGCAGCAAAAATAACACAGAGCCCGAGAATAATTAATATCCCTAGCAGGGCTTGCAGCAGATGTAATCTTGCACACCTGCACCAAGTGCCACAAAGACCCTTCCGTGTATTTTCGCGCCTACTCTGGCGAGTACCTGTGCAAGAAGTGCTTTGTGCGATCCATCGAGGACAAGACCGCAAGGACGATGTCCAAGTACTCGATGCTGAAATACGGCGAGCGGGTCGCCGTAGGCGTTTCTGGTGGAAAGGACAGCCTTTCGCTTTTGTATGTTTTAAAAAAGATCTTTGACGAGCACGACCGTGGCAAAGACGACCTCATCGCAGTCACGATTGACGAGGGGATAAAGGGATACCGTGACGAGTCGCTTGAAATCGTCAAGGACTTTTGCCTGCAGCTTGGAGTGCAGGGCAAGATAATGAGCTACAAGGATCTGTTTGGCGTGTCGATGGACGAGGCGATGGTGCTGCGGCCATCAGAGAAAAAGATGTCATCATGCTCGATGTGCGGCACGTTCAGGCGGCGTGCTATTGACTTGGCGGCAGAAAGCGTCGGCGCAGACGTCGTAGCTACTGCGCACAACATGGACGACCAGCTTCAGACGTTTATGATCAATTTATTGGCAGGCGACGTGGAGCGCATCGGCTGGATATACCCGGAGCCGATAGAGTACGCAGGCGGCATGAAAAAGATCAAGCCCTTTGTGGAACTGTACGAGCACGAAATAGTATTTTACGCGCTGCAGCGCGAGATCCCGTTCCAGTCAGAGGAATGCCCGTACATGAACGAGAGCATCAGGACGGACCTGCGCGAGTTTTTCAACAAGATGGAAGGGGAGCACCCGGGGATAAAGAACAACGCGTACGCGTCGATGATGAAAGTGTCGGAAAAATTACGAGCGTCGTTTACAGAGCCAAGGGGCGACAAAAAATGCAGGCTGTGCGGCCGCGATTCCACCGGCGATGTCTGCTCGGTATGCAAGACAACAAAGAGTCTGCTCGGACAGGCGTCACAAATCGACCGCTAGTATAATATAGCGATTTTTGTACAGGCATTGTGGAGGCAGGGAGGGTCGGGGTGCTAGCCGTGCCCCACACTGGAAATCGGCTTTATGCCAGGATCAGTAACCGCTGGGTAAATCCGCTGGGAGGGGGTACCCGCTTGCCTTGCGGAAATGAAATCACGCCGTGTCGGATGGTTATGAGCAGCGATCTGCGCGAAGGCGCGGCGTCGACTGCGCATCGTCGAAATGGGTGAGGTCCGGGAGGGAGCAACCCTAAGGCGGCGTAGCCATGCTAGCACGTCTACGTGGTGGATCTCGCAGGGCTTGAGATGGGGCCTTTTTCCAACGGTGGTACCGGTGGGCTGCCTCCACTCTCTTTTGTATATGTGTACTGGGAGTAGGGGCGTGCTTCCAGTGGAACACGGCAATTTCCGGTTACTTCTTTTATACTCTCAAGAAAAAATGAACAGAGTTGTTGGCAGCGAGTTAGGCTATCATCACTTTTTGGCTAGTGCCAGTATTCCTGCTATGATTCCAAGTATTGGACCGATGAAGAAGCCACTCATGCTGACAAGACCTACAATAGACGCAACTAGAATTCCGATTCCCCAGACGCCCGCACTTGCTGGCTTTCTATGAATGGCCAATCCTCCTGCTACAGATACTGCACCTGCACCTACAGATATTGCAGACAAGGTCCCGACAGCCCACCACATGAATCCTGCACCGTCTGGCACCATCATAGTCATGCCCCATCCTCCGCTTCCACCCATCATCATTTGGCCGCCCAGTCCAGATGGCATCATCATCCCCATCATCTGCGTGTTCCATAGGCTAAGCATTGAAAGGGCAAATATTCCTCCCGCAAGCATGAGTGCGCCTCCTATGACTGCCATTATCGCGGAAGGAGCTATTCCTCCGTTGGTTTTTGAGACACTTTCCAATTGTTATCGCTCCTCCTTCTGCACACCTTATTGTTGCAGAAAATGATAGATAAGCGCAGCAATTTACAATTGTAAAGTGCTGTATTGATATAACACGGGTTAGAGCTGAAAGTACATGCTCGGATTACTTCAAAAGCATTGCCCGGTATGCGGAATGGACGTTGACAAGAATACAGCAATGAAAAGATTCGGGAAATACTTTTGTTCAGAGGAGCACGCCGGGCAATATGCCGAAATGAAAATGGCAAGGGATATAGAAAGAAAGGATTATGAAGATAGGGGCTCCGGCGGCGGAGGATGCTGTTAGCTGCATAATATCAGGTGAATGAGAGAAAAAAATGACAAAAGGCAGCAAGCCAGATGCAAGAACACAAAAGAGCGGCATCAAGATAATCATCATAGCTGCCATAGCAGTTATAGCTGCAGGAATTACTGCCGCTGCAGCTAGTGGCGCGATTCAACCGCCAAATGCACCAATGGCAAGTACCAATAACGACAAGCCGATGGTCATGCACATTCATCCTAAACTCTCGCTATTAGTTGGCGGTCAAGAAACACAGGTTCCACAAAATATAGGGATAGACAAGACTTTATGGAATGACCATTCGCTTGACTCTTTTGGTATGCAGGGAATGGCCCCGCTACACACGCATGACACAAGCGGCACAATTCACGTCGAATCCAATGAGCAGAGGGACTACACATTGGGCCAACTTTTGGACATCTGGGGCGTGATGTCGGACAGCAAGTATGCAGGCAAGGAAGTAAAAGTGATCGCAGACGGCAGTCCTGTCCCCGACTTTAAGAATCTGGTTCTAAAGGACGGGCAGGAAATCAGGCTAGAGGTATCATGAGGACTGCAGCAAGGGCTAAGAAAGACACAAGACCGATGAATGAAGCAAGTCCAGAGCAAGCTAGGTTTTAATGTCAAAAAATCCCTTTTTTGATTAGATAAATGTCTATCAAGTGTGCAGAATGCCAGTGTGACCCGCAGGATTGCATGAAGGTGGAACATGCTCAACGCTGTGGCACCTGCACCAAAGAGGCATGTTGTTGTATTGCCATTCATAACAGTGCGAAAAAGTATGCGTCAAAGTTGACGCTGACAAAAATGAATGACGATTGCTGCGCTTCGGGTGTTTGTAAAAATGACTCTATACCGCAAAAAACAACCTCGCAATCCGGCTTACTTCAGTTTCTTAGAAATGCAAAAGCACTGTACGCTGCTGCACTTGGCATTGAAATTCTCTGCATCGTGGCTACTGAAATTGGCGAAAACACGGGCTTGTACCTCTTTGGCTTCAATCAGATAGGGATACCTATAGCATATGCAATGGGCTACGCCCTTGCAGGATTTACTACGTTTGCCACAATACTTGGCAGATACAATTACGGCTCAAATGACAGGATTGACGGCTGCTGCTCTGTTTTGGAGCAAGGAGCAGGAACAGGCTTTACCTCAAACCTAAAGACGACTTTCAAAAACCTTGCAATTGGCATGACTAAACTGCCTCAGCTGCACCGCCAACCAAACAAAAAGTACATGTTGAAAACAAGTGCATACATTCTAGTAACTGCTGAAAGTGCTTGCATCCTGACAGCAGAGACAATCGATTTAGTATTCTATCAATACTCGTTGCTACTGTCAATTCCTTTGGCTCTCCTTGCCGGTGCCTTCACGGTGGTCGCACCAGAAGCCTACCGAAAGACAAAACGAAAGGCTAACTGACCTATTGTATATTCTTCATCATCCCAATTCAACACATCGCGACTCGGTCTCAACAGAGACGGAGTTTCACCCGAATTTTCACCAGTGCCATAAATGATCGCAACCCTCATAGCAATCCAAGCAGCACCACATAGCAGATGCAGAGCCTTGCAAAAGAAAGTGTCATCGGAAGGATTGCGCCGACTTACTTTTTCTTTCTTCCCTTGATCTTCGTGTAGACAATATAACCAACAAGACCTACGGCTGCCGCGGCAGCCAGCACTCTGATTATATCACGAATGTCAAATGGAGATGAGGCAGGAATATTATTACTGCTGCTTTGCGGTTGTTCTTCTTCCGTCTGGGCAGGCGCAGGTTGCGGGACATCCAGAACCAGCTTGACAGGATACAGCCTTGAAACTATCAAGCCGTCATCGTCCTTCTCAGGAGTCTGAACCTTGACCATCGCGGTATAATTGCCGGGCTTGGAGTTATTCTGGCCTGAAGCTGAATGTTAGATTCGGCAGAAGAAGATGATGCATTTTCTTGCAGATTAACCCTCGGCGGATTTGCGTGATAGGTCACCCCTGCGAGTCCTGACTCGGTCATTCCGGTTAGCCCAACTTCGACCTGCGAAAGGGACAAGGAACCAAGACTATTATCACTACCATTTGCAATGGCAGATTTTTTTATCAAAACATCCAAGCTTGCAGCCCCGCTTTTGGTCAGCGTGATAGACTGCTGCGGCTGAAGGATTTGCGCATCAAAAGGCACCTGCGCCGAGGCATCAAGATATGCCACCTTGTTTGACGCCCATTCAGTAAACCACACTTTCTTTCCGTCATGAGAAACAGCAGCAAATACCGCTGCAGAAAGTGGCCCGGTGGGAATTTCGTACTCGGTCATAACTCCCTGCGAATCTATCCTTGCTATCCTGTTTCCGCCATGCTCGGGAAAATAGACGTTGCCTGATTTATCATCTGAAACGATCTGGCTTGGCAGAGTGGCGGGAAATGATCCAGAAGGAGATGTCCAGTACGACGTATAGTTCTGCAGCGTCGCGTCAGATACTATGACCCGGCTTGAGCCGTGATCAGAGAGATACAATTTGCCGTTATTTGCTACCGCGATTCCAAACGGAGAAAAGGAATCAGGCTTTGGCAATGACAGAATGGGCATACCAGCTGCACTGCTTGACGCAAGCAGCCAGGGCTCTATCCGCATGACGCTTCTTGAATAGGACAGGCTGACCCAGAGAGCCCCGCTATCGTCAAAATCAAGAAAGGTTGGGCCGCTCTGCTCTGGCAAAGAGTATTCAGCCGTTATCTTTGCAGAAGCCGTATCGACTTTGCCTATTTTATTGCCCAAGATTTCTGCAAACCAGACGCTCCCGCCATCAGGCGACAGGGCAATGCCCATCGGTCCCGATTTCTCTGTCGGTATAGGTATGAGTTGGATTTGCCCGTTTGCCAGCCTGCCTATCGAATTGGTTCTGGCGTCCGTAAACCACAGGGCACCTTCTCTGTCAAATACGAGCTGGCCAGCGGCCAGCTTTATTACAGGATTGTCGACAACTGTCTCGCCTTGCACGTCGTAGCGAGTAAATTTGTTGCCCGAGGGGTCAAAGCTGAAAACTGCGCTTGTGGCATTGGTTGAGAAATAGAACCATGGCATTCCCCGTGCATCGGTTGTTATCCCTCCGAGCCCGCGGTCTTCTTTTAGGTCGTTAATTTGAAATTCTTTTATGAATTTGCTTTCCTTGGTGTACGTGACATCATCATTTCCAGTGGTAACTGTCTGGGCATTAACAACTTGGAACGGCAAGACAGCCAAGAGCAATACCGCTACCGCTAATGCTGGTGCAACCACGTATCTCCACATACGGACTAGAATCAAAAATAGCCCATACTTTAATCCTAATCTTTACAGTGGTAAATTGCCACCCTTAACGCATTGTCATTCCTCATCAATCGTCATCATCGTCATGATGGCCGTGGTGATGATGGTGATGTTCGTGCGTCCAGTGTCCAAAGGCTCCGTCCATCATTCTTCCAAGACTCGAATTGTCTATCGGCTTTGCAGGCGAGGTGTAAAGCACGCTTCCATTTCCTGCATCAACGATTACCTTGTGAACAGTCCCGTCGTTCATGTTTGCCACCGTGATGGTGTATACCAAGTAGTCGTGCACTACGCCGAGGCGGCCTGTGACTGCCGTCCCGTTGCCCTGACTTCCTGCCACCCTGGAAGCGTCGGTGAGAGTCACGCGGAGATGGTCACTTAGGAATGTTTTCTCTGCTTCTTTGATGTTTATCGTGCCTACTATCTTGTCCATTGTTGCCGCCTGAGTACTGTTAGTATTGTTGTTCGCTTGAGGAATTGCTCCTTTCTGCGTACTATTATTGGCATTGTTGGTGTTATTGTTTCCTAGAGGACTGGTCGTGTTCTGCGCGGAGGCAAATGACGTGGCCGCAACCAATGAGGCAACCAGGCCCGCGGCCAAAAGAGCGGGAATTAGGAATTTCTTGTTTCCTTTTAGGCTTGACATCGATTCATTATCGCTCTCATGATTCTTAATACTTGAGGAGACACAACTGATTATCTTGCTTACCTAGAATAGCAATAGCAGAATCCTGAAGAAGCAATCTGCGGGTGTGGAACAGAAAACCAAGCATCGAACAGTCGCGAAAGCGAAAACTTTCAGGGCGCCGTAACAGAGTTCTGCAGACTGATGAAGCAACACCATAAAGGCGGCATCAGGTGAAACCTGTTTTTTACAGTTGTAAAGTCCTGCTCCTATATACGAGAAAGCCCAGAGGTACAGCAGAACAATATGGCAAAAGATCCAGTCTGCGGAATGTTTGTTGAAGAAAAGCCCGACGCCATACGCCACACGGCGGACGGCAGGGAATACTTTTTCTGCAGCACGCAGTGCCTCAATGAATTCACTGCGCCAGAAAAAGAGCTGAGAAAGCTAAAGATAGTCACAGGGGTTAGCATCGCCCTCACCATACCGATAACGATACTGACCTACCTGATGCTGCTTCCAAAGGAGGTGAACAGCTACGTCCTCCTTGCGCTGGCAGCGCCTGTGCAGTTCTGGGCCGGATGGCGGTTCTACAAGGGGACGTGGGACGCTATCAAGGCAAGGGCGTCAAACATGGATACGCTGATCGCTGTGGGAACCACGGCCGCCTTTCTGTACAGCGCCGTCGTGACTGTAGCGCCTGGCCTGTTCCCGTTTGAAGGCGTGTACTTTGAGACGGCCGCCATAATCATCACCCTGATACTCATAGGCAGGCTGCTTGAAACAAGGACAAAAGAAAAGGCGTCAAACGCGGTGAGGAAACTTCTCGACCTCCAGCCGAGGATGGCACGAGTGATCAGAGACGGCGGAAGGGAGGAAGAAGTGCCGGTAGAGCAGGTGCAGGAAGGCGACTTGTTCCTTGTCAGGCCGGGCGAGAGGATACCCACCGACGGGACGGTGGCAGAAGGCTCTTCCTCTGTTGACGAGTCGGCCGTCACGGGCGAGTCGATACCGGTCGACAAGTCCGCCGGCTCTGAAGTCATCGGCGCCACGATAAACAAAAGCGGCCTGCTCAAGGCAAGGGCAACCAAAGTCGGCCAGGACACGGTCCTGTCGCAGATAATAGCGCTTGTCCAGGAAGCAAGGACGGGCAAGGCGCAGATGCAAAAGATGGCAGACCAAGTTGCAAAATACTTTGTCCCGGCCGTCATCGCGGTGGCAATCGCGTCAGCGCTGGCATGGTATTTCGTAGGAGGCATCGGGCTCACGTTCTCGCTGCTTGCATTTGTGTCGGTCATAATCATAGCCTGCCCGTGCGCTCTTGGAATTGCAACACCGGCCGCGTTGATGATGGGAGCAGGCAAGGGGGCAGAAAACGGCATACTGTTCAAGGGAGAAGAGTACCTGGAGATGGCAAGAAAAGTCAGGACGGCGGTGTTTGACAAGACGGGCACCCTGACAAAGGGCCAGCCCGAAGCCACCGATGTCATAGCGTTGTCGGAAAAGATGGGCGGGCAGCAGGAATTGCTCAGGCTTGCCGCAATAGCAGAGTCAGGTTCCGAGCACCCGTTAGGGCAGGCGATAGTGAGAAAGGCAAAGGAACAAGGGCTTGTTATTGCAAGCCCGGAATCGTTTGAAGCGGTGTCGGGCCACGGGTTGAAAGCCGGATATGCAGGCCACTCTATAATGATTGGAAACAGAAAGATGATGGCCGACAACGGAATAGCTGTCCCGGACAAAGTCAATGCCACGATGAGCAGGCTTGAGACAGAAGGCAAGACAGCAACGCTTGTCTCAGTTGACGGCAGTCTTGCAGGCATTGTGGCAATGGCCGACACCGTAAAGGAGCACGCGCAAGAAGCAATCGACTCGCTGAAGCAGATGGGCATAAGAGTCGTCATGCTAACGGGCGACAATGAAAGGACGGCAAGGGCAATAGCATCCAGCCTGGGCATTGACAGGGTAATCGCGCAGGTGCTACCCCAGCAGAAGGAGCGAGTGATTACAGAGCTCAAGTCGGAAGGCAGAGGCGCGGTGGCAATGGTAGGCGACGGCATCAACGACGCACCGGCGCTTGCCCGTGCCGACCTTGGCATCGCAATAGGCTCCGGGACTGACGTTGCAAAAGAAACGGGTGGAATCATACTGATAAAAAATGACCTGCGCGACGTCGTGACTGCATTTGAACTTGGAAGGAAGACGGTGTCAAAGATAAAGCAGAACCTGTTCTGGGCCTTTGCGTACAACACGGGTCTGATACCCATCGCGGCAGGGGCGCTCGTGCCAGCATTTGGGGCGCAGATGTACGAATGGCTCCCGCTGCTTGCGGGAGGGGCGATGGCCATGAGCTCGGTTTCCGTCGTGGGCAATTCGCTGCTACTTGGCAGGTACAGGCCGAGGTTTGCGACAGCAGAAGGCAAGCCAGAGAAGGAGCGGATATACGGCGAGAAGGAGCCAAAGCAGGTCTACTACTACAACAACGCAGAGGCTACATAGCTTCTGTCCTTCTGACGAACTGGTAGCCAGAGCGCTCCAGCCTCTGTTTTATTTCCTCTTTTGTGATTAATGCAGGATCGTATTCTACTATGACAGAATCAGTCATAAAATCTAGGTCTATCTTTTTTATCGCCTGCTCACCCTTCAACTGCTTTTCTACAATGGGCTTGCACGTAGTGCAGTACATGCCTACTACTTTGAAGAGCGCCTTTTGAACTGCCATTTGTACTAGATAGATCATATCTTGGATAATAGGTTGCAGCCTTACAATTGTAAAGTGCCGTCTTTATCTACGATGCAATGCCTATTAATGGCACATGTTCAAAGACCCTGTTTGCAAAATGATGGTTGACGAGAGGACTGCAAAGCACGTATCAGAGGCGGGAGGCAGAAAAGTCTACCTGTGCTCTGCAGCATGCAAGTCACAGTTTGACGCCAACCCATCAAAGTTCGGATATTAAAGAGACGACGCACTTTTTTATCAATGCGGCCTCTTGTTTTTCCGTGCGTATGCGTAAATGCGTATTTACAATAATAATAAAAAAGCACGGTTTTCTTTGGCTTTCTTTTGAGCAGTTTTTGATCTACTATTTTTCTGGCCGCTTATTTTCTTCCAGCTTGAATCCTATTTTCTTCAAGTATTCATCAATTTCCCTCTTGCGGTTATCTTGCTCTGTCTTGACAGGCTCTATTTGCGCCAGTCTCTCTCTTACCTTGTCGATCATCAATAAGAGATCTTTGAATTTGAAATCTTTGGAAACGCTGAATTGCATGACGGGTTCTAACCTGTCAGATCCTTCGCACTTGATCACCGCAACGCGCAGCATCGCAACACATTCTTCGTCATTGGCAACCTTATCGCCTACCTTGGGGTTTTCGACATCCAAAGAGCCGTCTCTCATATTTATCACTAAAAAATGGGAAAAATATAAAATAGATTCCAGCAAAAGCATGAACTGATTCCGGCAATTCTTTCAAGCACTTCCATAGCTACATACAAACAAATGCCAGCTTGCTTTTTTTTCAGTACGAAATGGCCGGCAAATCAGCGATTGTTTTTGGCGTCATTCTGGACATAATCGTTAAGTAATTATCGATGCAATTTCCTTCAAGATGGAACTGCCCTCTCACCGATACAGGCGGTTCGCAGGTGCGGGGCTTTGCATTGTCTGTGCCTTTCTTTTCATGCCAATAATAATAACGCCGTCCGTTTATGCTCAGAGCGCTCCCTACCCAATCGAGATTGAAAGCGTCAGATTAATGGACCCCAGCGGGCACCCTCTCAATGACTGCCGATCAGGCGAGGGACTGGTCATGATCGCTGTCACGCTCAGAAATCTCTCAAATTCAGTCCAGCCTGCAGCTATCATAGTCGACCTTCAAGACAATAGCAATGGCATTTCACAATTCGTCCAGTGGCAGACAATGTCCATCAATTCAAACGATGTGCAGCAGATGGCCCTAAGTTTCGATCCTTCTTCCCTGCCGTCATCATCAACAGTTCAATATGACGCCAAGGTTTTCGTATGGGACAAGGTGTTGACGCCTGTGCCTTTAGCAGACCCATTAAAAGTCCCGATTAGCTGCAAATAACACTATACGAGCAGGTTCCCATTGGATGGCACGGTAAGGATAGAGATGACATTCTCTCTATTTTCTCCAGTTTCTTCTTCTGCCCCCGCCAAAACCGCTGCGGTTTCGGTTGCTGCGCCTGTGCTGCTGCGGATGCTGCTGCCGGCCATGTTGATTGGGGTGTCGTTGCTGCATCGCAGGAACTTCAATCCCCATCGCCTCGTTCAGCCTGCTTATTGGAAGCTTGGTCTGCCTCAGTATCCTTTCAAACTCGCCGAACCGGTCAGGGGACACGAGCGAGACGGCGGTGCCCTCCGCGCCTGCCCTTGCGGTCCTGCCTATCCTGTGAAAGTAGGTTTCCGGCTCGTTTGGGACGTCGTAGTTTATCACGTGACCTACCGCCGGCACGTCGATTCCCCTTGCGGCAATGTCCGTTGCGACAAGCACGCTGTCTGCGCCCTTTCGGAACCTGTTCATGACGTGGTCCCGCTCTTTTTGCGACAGGTCGCCGTGTATGGCAGACGCCCTAAAGCCTCCTGCTTTCAGGTTTGCCGCCAGCTTGTCCGCCCTGCGCTTTGTCGCGGCAAATACTATCACCTGCTCCTTGTGCGGGCGGATGAGGTTTGTCAGGTGGTTGAATTTCTGCTGCTCGCCTACCAGCAGGTACGACTGCTCGATGTTGTCAAGGCCGACTTCCTTTGTGTTCAGCCTTATCTCGCGTATCTGCCCTTCCCGCATGTGGCCCTTGGCAAGCCTGAGGATCTCCGGCGACATTGTCGCGGAAAACAATAGCGTCTGCCGGTCCTTGCTGCTCCCGCTCTTGCCCAGCCTTGACAGGATGAACTCGATGTCCTCGATGAATCCCATGTCAAGCATCCTGTCAGCCTCGTCAAGCACGACAAACTTGACTCCGTCCAGCTTTATCGTGCCCCGCTTTATGTGGTCGATGAGCCTTCCCGGCGTGGCGACTACAACGTGGGCGCCCCTCTTTAGCAGGCCGGTCTGGACTCCAAAGCTCTGCCCGCCATAGATTGAAACCGTCCATATCTGCGCGTATTTTGAAAATTTTATCAATTCGCTTGTAACCTGCACCGCGAGCTCCCTCGTCGGCACGAGTATCAGCGCCTGCACCTGCCTGGTGTCGTTTCTCATTTTTGACAAAAGCGGCAACCCAAACGCTGCCGTCTTGCCGGTGCCCGTGTGCGCCTGCCCTATGACGTCTTTGCCCTGCAGGATGAGGGGTATTGCCATCTCTTGTATCGGAAAGGGTTTCTCAAACCCGTTTTCTGCAAGCGCTCTTTGGACCTTCCCGTCAAGCCCCAGTTCATTAAACGTGATTGCGGATTCTCTTGGCACTGTCATTTCTTTTCTTTTCACTATTTTCTTATACAAAAGCCACGGATGCGTTGTTTTTATTGCGTGACAAACCTGCCGGAGTCTCTTTGTATACCTGACGCAATAGGCCGGCGCATGATATAAACTGTGGCAACTCGCCAAGGCTTGTGTGCATACATAGCATGATTTAAATTGAATTCGGCGAGATTTTCTCTCGCAACTTGCCAATCGATCCAGACTTTCAGGCGCACAGGCATCCAGAAGAATCGTACGGCAACCTGAAGGTATGGCGAGACAACAAGGGCACGCTTGGCATCTATGGCACCAGTGTCACAGTTGATTTCGACCTCTGCGTCGGCGACGGCGCGTGCATCGACGTATGCCCTGCAGACGTGTTTGAGTGGCACGGCGAGGGCGCAGAGAGAAAGGCCATGCCAGAGCGCGAGCGCGACTGCACATACTGTTTTGGCTGCGAGGCAGTCTGCCCCAAGTTTGCAATCAGAGTCACCATTCCATTGCAGGTGAAAAGATAGAAAAATGATCAAGATAGACGAGAACCGCATCTTCCAGATAATCGAGGAGCGCAAGCCCCGTTCCATTGCGCTAAACGGCGCCGAGGCGCTCATCCCGCGGCTGCAGGACGTGGCCGACCACGTGCACGAAAAATTCGGCATTGAAGCGTACGTCATTGGCGACCCGTGCTGGGGCTCGTGCGACCTGAACACGCACGCGGCAGACATGCTCGGGGCAGACCTGCTGTTCAACGTGGGTCACACGGTGGCGATGGAGACATTTGGCGAAAAGGTGGTGATGATAAACGCGTACGACGATGTCAGCTTTGATTCCGTGGCAAGGAAATTTGCCAAGGACATGCAGGGCAGGTACAAGGCGATATCGCTCGTAACAGACAGCCAGCACCTGGAAGAAGTGGATAAAGCGCGGCAGGTCTTTGAGGAGTTTGGCTACAAGGTGATAATCGGGCGCGGAAAGGGCCAGCTGCGCGACGCGCAGGTGTTTGGCTGCGAGTTCTACCCTGCATGGAACGTGCAAAAGCAGGTCGACTGCTATGTTTTCTTGGGCCAGAGCCAGTTCCACTCGGCAAGCGTGGCCATGTCGACAGAGAAGCCGACGTTCATGCTGGACCCCTATTTTGAGGAATACACGCAGGTAAACGAGTTTGCACAGGGGCTGCAAAAGCGCGCCATACTTTCAATATACAAGGCGGCAGACGCCGAGCGCATCGGGATCGTTATCGGCCTGAAGGAGGGTCAGTTTGCGCACGTGCGCGCGCTGGAGCTGAAAAAAGAGTTTGAAAGACTGGGCAAAAAGGTGCAGCTGATAGCGATTACTGAAATCACAAGCGACAGGATGCAGATATTCAAGGGAATCGACGCCTTTGTGCAGGTCGCCTGCCCAAGGATAGCAACGGACAACCACTTTACCAAGCCGATGCTTTCCGTGCCCCAGGCGCTTGCGCTGATAAAACTGCTAAAGAAGGAACCCATCGAAGACTTTCTCAGGATACAGCACTGGCTGTAGTAACAAGCTTTGTAGCGTTGCCTCCCTTGATATTTCCGCCTCATGGAAACAATTAAATAGAGCATCAAGATTTTTGCAGTTTTCTTGAAAATCTTGCAGAATTCCGCATTCGTCGAAGCACTAGTGAAATACTTTCACAATAATCAGTGTGACATCGCATAAAATATTGAACAGATAACTATGATTTTCCCATATTTTATTTAGAACATTTACAATAAGGAGCAGAAACAAGTTATACAAATTTTGACATTATCCAGCTTTTGATGATAGAATATTTGTATAAATCTTAAATAGATATTGCGTGTAATTGAAGCAAGGGAAAAAGAAGACCAAGGCGGGCAACACCGCCATGTGCCAGTATTTTGCCCAGTGATAAAAAATGACTTGCAAGGGTATATGCATACGTCACAAGGCTCAAAAGCCAGTCGGCTCGGGCAGGTACGCCAGCGGCCAAAAGAGGTGCCAGATCTGCGAGATATTCATCAAGTGGGATGGACTCTGGTGTCCGTGCTGTGGGTACAGGCTGAGGACAAAGCCAAGGAACTTGAAGTACAAGGCAAAGCTGCGGGCCAGAGCGAAAAAGATGGCCGTGGCCAAGCCTATAGCGGTCCGCTCAAGATAACATAAAAGCGAGCAGGACTGGCAATGGAGAGCGGAACTGGAGCGCCAAGCAGGGAAGAGGTTCGCTCTGACAGCGGAAGAAGTTTTCTGCTTGATGCCAATTTTTACGGCAACGGCTGTTTTTTAGCCATTTCAGAAGGGCAGGACAGGAGGATTGGCGCCATATCGGTAGCGATAAGCTCGCAGAACAACACGACTGCGGCAAAGGTGATACCGAGCAAGAGCGACCCGCTTTTTGTCAACACCATTGCAGAAAAGGTGGCTTCCATGATAAACGGCATCTGCATAGTCTCGTTTTATGCCAAGACCCAGCTGAAGCTGGAAGACATGAAAGCAATTATGGGAGGGGTTATGCATATCGTGGGGGCAGAAAATGGCAAACAGCAGCAACAACAATAATGGTGGCGACCTCCGCAGCTACCTTGAGCTCCTTGAGAAAGAGGGCGAGCTTGTACGCATAAAAAAGCCAGTCAGCACAAAATTCGAGCTTGCGGCCGTGGTGTCCAAGTTTGACTCCAAGCAGGCAGTGCTGTTTGAGAAGGTAAAAGAGGGCGGCAAGATATCTACTGTCGCAAGCAACGTCTGCGGAACGCCAGGGAGGTTCTACATGGCGACAAGCTCGGCAAAGAGCGCACCAAAGGGCATCGCCGAGACAAAAAAGGCGATACGCAGCAGGGTGAGCGAGGCGCTTGCAGGCATGTCTGCGCCTTTGAAAACGCAAGAGGGCAAGGCGCTTTTTGAGCAAAATTCCTCAAGGAACCTGAACGACCTGCCGATAGTAACGCATTTTGAAAAGGACGCCGGCGCGTTTGCCACGGCGTCGGTCGTTTTTGCAAAGGACGGCGAGCGGAGGAACCAGAATTCTTCCACCCACCGCCTGCTGCGCCTGGACGAAAAACATATGGCAATAAGGATGGTGGAGGGCAGGCACCTGCACAAGTGCTACACGTACGCAAAGGAGCACGGCGAGGACCTGAAGGTGGCAATAGCAGTAGGCGTGCATCCTGCTGTCAGCATTGCAGCGGCGTACCAGGCAGCGTACGGCGTCGATGAAATGATGATTGCAAACGCGCTCTTGGAAGGCAAGCTAAAGCTTGCAAAAACAGGCTATTCTCAACTGTACGTGCCAAATCACTCTGAGATAATCATCGAGGGCAGGATACTCAAGGACAGGGTGCAGGAGGAGTGGATGGTCGAGATGCTCCGCACGTACGACTTCAAGCGCAAGCAGCCGGTGTTTGAGCTTGAAAAATTAAGTTTCCGCGACGGCGCAATCTACCACGACATCCTGCCCGGCTATGCGGAGCATCGATTGTTGATGGGCCTGCCGGTGGAAGCCAAGATGTACGACTATGTCAAAAGCGTCGTTCCAACCACGCAGGCGGTGCACCTCACAGACGGCGGGAGCAACTGGCTCTCTGCAGTCATCCAGATAAAAAAGCGCCTTGAAGGCGAGCCCAAGAACGCAATAATGGCCGCGTTTGCCGCCCACCCATCGCTAAAGATGGCTACCGTTGTGGACGACGACATCGACCCGACTGACGCAGTGGCGGTGGAATATGCCGTTGCGACGAGGTGCCAGGCCGACAGGGGCTTTGTAGTCATCCCAAACGCAAAGGGCTCCAGCCTCGACCCTTCAAGCGACCAGCAGAACCTGCTCACCACCAAGGTGGGCATCGACGCCACCGCGACAATCCTGAAACCAAAGGAAAGGTTCGAGATTGCAAGGATTCCGGGCGAGGACGAGATCAATGTAAGCGATTACGCCTCTAATAAGATTAAATAGCCTCATACACTAACACTGTGCGCCATGAAAGCTAACAATTATGCCATGAAAGACTGGCACCTTGAACACGTTGAAAAAGTAATTGTTCGCTATGTCAAGGGCGTGTCCCCTGACGCTTCCTCTTTTGAAAAACGCAACTACAAGAAATACAGCACGGTCTCCAGCTGCGCCAAGCAGATAGAGTACGACATCAAGCACGGCGTGACGCATGAAGAAGTAATGGCAGTCGTGCGCAAGGTCCGCCACGACAAGTCTTTTAAGGACCTGCAAAAGAACCCCGAGTCGCTGCAGCGCCTTGACGAGCTGGAACGGCAGATCTGCGCCCCGAAAAAAGTGGCGGCATCGTTCTTCTGAAATAGTTATATTGGCGTTGTCGGGCAAGACTGGTGCTACAGCAGATGTCAGAGTACCGGTTCACCGACGGCAACCTTCTTGTCCTGTACGCAGTCCACAGGGGCAAGTCCCAAGACGGCGGCCTGCCTGATTATGTACAAGAGCGCGTCAAGGTCGGCCTTGAAACGTACAACATGATAATGAAGTCAAGGCCGGACAGGCACAAGACGATGGTGATGATAGTCGGCGAGCCGGGCCCGTCAGAGAAGGTTAAGGAGATGCTGGTAAAGGGCGGGGTCAAGCCAGAGATCATCGCCATTGATTCTGAATCCAGAAGCATCGGGCAGACAATCGACTATATCCACAGCATGATAAGCAAAAAGCCAAACCCGCCTTTCATCTACTTTATCGCATCCGTCTGGCTGCACGACACGTACAACGCGACCGCAATTTCCAAGCTGAAGGGCATCAAGACGCAGTTCTACGGAGCGCTGGACCACAGGCCTGTGCACGAGGTGGAGCAGGAAAAGACGTACGATGCCCCGAAAAAGGGTGGCGAGTACTACAAGCGCAAGCTGACAAACAAGGCGGTAGACGTCGTTTTGAACATAATTTTCCCAGACTGACTACTAGAGCAACAACAGCTTTATTCCATATTGCTTAAATCCTATGGATACTTGGACATCATGCGGTTGTCCCAGTACAGGCTGGCGGTGGCGCTCATTTCCATGATATCAACAATCTCGCTGATCCCATTGGCGTTTGCATCATACATCGTCCTGATGACTCCTTCCATCCCAAAAGCCATAACAATCGACAATCTATCTGTAAAGGAGGCAATAGTTGGACAGCAGTTAGTGATAACAACCACTGTCCAGAGCAATCTAAAGGAGGCGAGGTCCTATGCAATCATAATCGAGGCAAGGGATTATGACGGAGTAACAATGGCAATGAACTGGCAAACTGGAAATATGGACGCCCACGGCTCAACATCGATGGGAATGTCATGGATTCCACAAAAAGCAGGCACATATCAATTGCGCACATTTGTAATGAGCGGCATACACAATGCACAAGTCTATTCGGCCGTGGAATCTTCGGAGATCAAGATAAGCACGCGCTGATGTGCATAACTCAAAGCCAGATTATGCAAACTGATAAGGATTTAATACCCTTGCCACTTTCGCTAGTCCAAGTGCGGTCATCGTCTAGTTTGGTCTAGGACGCTGGCCTTCCACGCGCGTTGCGCGAAGAAAGCCCGCGACCCGGGACCCAGTTTTTCAAAATTGGGCGGGAATTCGAATCCCGGTGACCGCACTCTCTTTTCCAATACTCGTTTGGTTGATACAAAAGCTGATCTTCCTTTCTAAAACTTGACGGACTCATCACAGAGGAGCTGCTTACTTCAGATTGGACCTGAGCTTTTTTCTTGGCTCCTTTGATCTGTTTCTTACGGTTGCCTCAGTCACGCCGGTAGCGTTTGCAATTTCTGCCTGCGTCCTGTATTCGCCTGTATTACGCGATGCGACATAAAGCACGGAAGCAGCTATCACCGTCGGATCCTTGCCAACAATAAAGTTCTTCGAATTTGCTTCCTTTAGGATTCCAAGCGCCTTGCGCTTGATGTTTTCGCTGAATCCAAGGTTGTTTGCCACCTTGGCTATATACCTTACAGGGTCTGTCGCCGGGACCCTGAGGTCTAGCTTGGACACCAGCGTCCTGTAAGAGCCTGCAATATCTTTGGGCGAAACACCTGTTTTTGCAGATACGTCTTCCAGCGATCTTGGCATGTCCATTTGCCTGCTTGCGATGTAGATCGACGCAGCAAGCACAGAGTCAATGGTTCTTCCTTGAATCAACTTCTTTTTCAGGGCCTTTCTGTACAGATACGCGACTTTTTCTACCACGGGATCGGATAGCGCCATCCTGTCCTTCATTCTTGCAAGCATGTCAAAAGCCCGCTGCAGGTTTCGCTCCGAAGGCGAGCTTTTCTGACTCCGAGCATTCCATGTCCTGAGCCTTGCCATCCTTGAGCGCACGCCGGCGTCCAGGACGTTGCCCCCGGCATCCCTGTTCGTTTTACCTATGATTGTAGATAGGTCTGGATCTTGGCGGGCAAGCGAGACAGGCGCGCCGGTTCTTGCGCGTTCACCTGCTTTTTCGGTGCCAAAAGCGCGCCATTCTTTTTCGCCTGACAGTAAGGGGCTCTCGGAAATTACCTGGCCGGTCTTGATGTCGATTAGTTCGCCAGTTTCAGGATCAGTTACCAGGTGCCTATTTTGCAAAGAAGATGACTTTTTTTCTTTTTCTTCTTCTGGAGAAGCAGCAGATTGCGGATTCTCGGACGGATCCTCTGGCACCGTGTTTCTATATTACGGTTCGCCACTTGATATTGATTTACAATAGCGTCTTTTTGAATAGCCACGGTCTCAGCAATCTTGTGACAGACGGCATGACGACGTAGGTCATCAGCAGCACCATTATGGCGACCACTACAAGCGTCCTGAACTGGAATGGAAGATCCTTGGTGGCTAGCTGTATCTGTGGAACCAAGATGCTTAGGAGAACGAAAATAACTGCACCTGTCACCATCGCCATTTTGTAGCGCGGTGGCACCGCCAAGCTACCGCTACTTGGCGTGAACCAGAACTCAAGACCCGTTTGCATCTCGACCTTTGGCTCGCCCTCGGTCACATCCCTGCTTTTTTTGAGCCATTCTTTTCTTATCTCAGACCTTTCCCATTTTGCCAGGTTTTCGTACGTGTTAAAGCGGAAGATTATGACATATTCTCGATTCAACGGTGGATCAGACGGCCGGATTATGTGTACTCCCATGTGCCCCTCAAACTTCATGGCTTCGTGGATGATGCCGTCCATCCATTCCTCAAATTCCTTGATTCTGCCTTTCTTGGCTTTTCTGGTCACAATAACGGTCACGGGATCATTTGCGCCATGATCATTATTCTGCGGATGTGGATGCATACAGACAACACATCTTCTTGCCTTTTCATGGCATCACCTCGTCTTTAGCATTTGTGCTCGGTGCGGATCTTCGAGGTTCATCTCCTCACGTCAAAGGTATGTGCCTATTTTTGGCTCAATATTTTCCGAAAAACTCGATGACTTGAGTGTTGATCGGTTACTGAAATGTTCAGTTGGTATCACATGTATGACAACAATCAGAATAAAAAATACGGATCTATTGCTGCCTCATCAAGATATCATCGGGCGTTCTTGGCTTTCCGTCCTTAAAGACGGTTGTAGGCATATGCCTCATTGAAAAGGAAGCGGCGGCAAGCAACACCGGCTCGAATTCTTTACCCAGATCCGTCAGCCCGTACTCCACCCTGATTGGAGAGTCCGATACGATTTGCCTCCTGACAATTCCAAACCGTTGAAGCTCTCGCAGGCGTTCTGTGAGAACCTTTGGCGTTATGCCTTCTATATTTTCCAGAAAACGGTTAAACTGCGTTGTGCCTCTGAGCAGTTCCCTTATTATTAGAACGGTCCATCTTTTTCCTATGATTTTAAAAGTCGTTTCAATCGGGCAGGACTTTAGTTCAGGCATGTCATAAACGGCTTCCATTATCATTGAACATTCTTTATCGCTCATTCTTCCCATTCACTTTCCATCTGGTGACTAGCTATTGATCTGGTTACGTGAGGCTTATAAACTATGCTTTTGATATCAGGTATGAAAATGAAACTACTCGATGGCCGTTCAAAACAAACGCAGTACAACAACACGACTTATATCTTGATAGCCCTGCAAACGTGGAGGGTGGCTGGCATAGTTTTCCTGTGGGGCGTGACCCAGGGAATCCTGCATCCTGCCTTTGGAATACCCGCAGGAGTTGGGGATATTCTGGTCGGGGTGACGGCGATCCCCTTTGCCCTTTTTCTGTTAAAAGGATACAGCTGGTCCAAGTACGCCCTCGTAGTCTGGAACGTGCTGGGCATCGCAGATCTGGTAATGGCAGTCAGCCTCGGCCTCCTTACGTCGCCTGATTTTGGAGCCTCGACAATGACGACATTTCCGTGGGTTCTCATTCCCGCTGTCGCGGTGCCGGCTGCGCTAGCACTGCATGTGATTACGCTGTACCGCCTGAGGCGCTGGGCGCAATTGCAATGACTGGCAAATCATGACGCATGCACAGTGAATCGAGCAAGCAAAGAGATCACCAGATCTCCTTCCCGCTTTTATTTCATCATCTGTTCATCAGCAGCCGACAATGGACGAGCCTTTGATTGACTGTACTCTTTTTTAAAAAGAAGTCTTAAATCTCGTTGTTAAAGTCCCTTGTCGCTATCGTAAGGGTGGACTCGATTTGTGCCGTACCGCTTGCGCGCCACTTTATCGAGTCAGGATTGTCCTTTATCTTGTTGTAAATGTCGGCCACCTTGTCGTCGAACTGGAGCGTAAAGCTGTCTGGCACGGGCACGCTCATCCCTGAGAATATCGCCGGCCTGCCGTTGAGCGGGACATCCTCGTACGACAGGGTGTGCGAGCCCAGAGACACGCCGTCGGCAAAGAGCTCATAGTCTACCTTTGACGTCGTTATCGTCACGTCAGTAGGGTTCATTATGGTAAAGATGGGTTTTATCTCCATGCTCTGCTCAGTCGAGTCCGCAATGGTCACGTTTGAGAGCCGCACGCCAATCTGGTTAAAGTCGGGCGCGTTTAATGTAAAGATGATTGGCACCAGGATAATGGTGGCGGCGACGGCGGCAATCACGCCGATGAGCAGGGCTCTACGCGGGCCTATAAGCACGGGCTATGCTCTTCGGGGTGCGCATTAAAACCTTTCCTCCTCTAGCAGCATCGATAATATAATGCTAGAGCGTGGCTCTGGTATTGGCTGTTGCGGACGGCCTTGTCACGTGGGTGCACCTGATCTGCGCGTCAATATGGGTGGGAGGCTCTATCTTTATCGCGGCGGTCGCGGTGCCTGTGCTGAGATCGCACACCAAGTCTGTCGAAGAGCTTGTCGGCCTGATGGTCAAGCTGGGCAGGCAGTTCAACAAGGTGACCGTGCCTGCGTTTGCAATCCTCATCGTGTCTGGTATATACAACGCAAGGGCGTTCATGTCAGACCCCGGCGCGCTTGTGGACTCTAACTATGGCATCCTGCTTTTGATAAAGATAATACTGGTGCTTGCAACCGTGGGCGCGTACGTCGTCCACGTGCGCACGCTAAACGCTGACATGGAGCGCAGGATCCTGTCTGGAAACGCCGGCGCCGTGTACGTGCAGTCAGTGCGCTCCAAAATAATCCACCTTGGAAGGATAATAGTATTTTTGTCAATAGCGATACTCTTGCTTGCCGCGCTCTTGGACAGCGGCGGGTTCTAGTAGGCGCCTTCTATTGTTATCACGGATTCGTTCTTGCCCGGCGGCTGGGCGATATTGTACCTGCAGCCTGCTACTATCTGGCTTGCGACCTGCAGGTTTGTACGCAGGTGCTCCGTGACTTTAGACGTCCTGTATCTTGACACGCCCTTTGCAAGGCAAAGCGGCAGGACGAGCATGTCTGCAAGGAAAGGGTCGACCGCAGCCTCTGCAAGCGTGCTTTCCAGGTATCTTGCGGCAGCCTCCTGTCCCACCTGCTCGGCGCGCTTGCCAACCTCGCCTATAGAATCGCCCCCCACAAAGGGCCCGCCAAAATCAGAGACAGAATAAACCAGTACGGACGTGCCCGGCGAAAGCGCAGTCTCAAACGACGCCGTGTAGTTGGTGCACTTGACCCCGCTCTTTTCAAGGCTCAAGAGGGCCGACGAAATCTGCCTTTCGGCCACGTGCTTTGGAAGCTGGCTGCATACGCTTGTTATCCGGGGCGCAACCGCCCTGCCGTTTACAAATTCTGCGGGCGCAGGCTCGCCGCACGGCTCTATCGTCGCCTTTACAATACCACCGCCCTTTGGATAGTAGCCCCTCTTCAGCACGTCCAGCGAGAACTTGATCCCTACGCTCCTGTACGCCTCTGACACGACGTACCGCAAATAGTCGATGGTAGGGCTTGCCCTGACGTCGGTGCCTCCCGTTATCTCGATTTCAAGGCTGTTTCCAGACAGCGAGACTGCAGGAATTGCAGCCATCAGCGTGAGCGATATGCTCCCGGCGGTGCCAATGTCCACCTTGCACGGGCCGCCGGCGAACTTGCCTTTGGCAGGAGAAAAGCGCACCCAGTCGGCTCCAACCTGCAGGTTTTCCACCTTGGCGCCAAACAGGTCTGCAACAACCTTTACCGCGGCAAGGTGCGAGGGGCGCAGGCCGGGGTTTTCCCTCTTGGCCCGAATTCCGGTTATTTCAACTGGCGTGCCTGTCACTGCAGAAAGCGAGATCGCAGTACGCAGTATCTGGCCTCCACCTTCGCCCTGCGACCCGTCGATCTTTATTATTGTCGGTGGTTTCATGCCTGGATGATGTGTGTGATTTTTTCACAGGCGCTCTCTTATTAGTTGTTGAACGGCAAAAAGCGTGCAAGCAAAACTCCTTTAGAATTTCGTGCCGAGCTTTCCCAGTAATGGTCAGGATATCTTTCATGGTGGCGCACGAGCAGGTAAATTCAAGGGACCTGCTAAAAGACGTGGCATTGATGGAGGAAAACGGCCTTGAGCGGTGCTGGTCAAGCGACCACTACATGCCGTGGTGGCACACAGGCGCGGCCGGCGGCGCGACGTGGCCGTGGCTTGGCGCGGCCCTTGCCCGAACAGACGACATACAGGTAGGCACGTCCGTCACGGCCCCCATCCTGCGCTACAACCCTGCAATAGTCGCGCAGGTGTTTGCCACGCTTGACAACATGTTTCCAGGCAGGACGTTTCTCACGGTCGGTACTGGCGAGTCGCTCAACGAGGTCCCAACAGGCAACCAGTGGCCTCCGTACCCGGAGAGGCTTGGAAGGCTGAAAGAGGCGATGCAGGTAATTAAGAGGCTGTGGAGCGAGGACTGGGTGGATTTTGAGGGCACTTATTACACGATAAAAAAGTCAAACCTGTACACCAAGCCGGAGACCAAGATACCGCTGTACGTGGCTGCGCTTGGCAGGCAGTCGGCAGAGCTTGCGGGGGCAGAGAGCGACGGGCTTGTAACAAACGAGGTGAACTCCACCCTGATAAAGGAGCGGCTGCTCCCTGCGTTTGAACAGGGAGCAAGGCAGGCGGGCAAGGACCCTGACTCGATGCTAAAGGCCGTGCTCATGCCTGCTTCGTACGACGAGGACAAGCAAAAAGCGCTGGAATCAATGGGCTACTGGAAGGGCGCCATGATAAAGGCGTTTTTCGACGTCAACTATCCGGACCCCCGCGACATTGAAGAAAACGGTCAGGCGGTCGGAAACGACACGATAGAAAAGATGATGCCCGTGATATCAAGCGCAGAGGAAGGGATAAAGAAACTGCAGAAATACGCAGACCTTGGCTTTACCGACATCATCCTGGTAAATTCAAGCCCCGATAGGTCCAAGCTTATCGAGCTGGTGGCAGGGCAGATAGCGCCTGCACTTGAGGGCGCTGCAGGCGAGCGCGTGACCACTGCAGAAGCATAACGACATATACAACGTAGCTAAAAAATGTCTTTAAATTAGCGCCCGCACAAGGGAGGATGCCACACATGACCACAGGCCTCTTTGTCGGCAGGTTTCAGCCCTTCCACCTGGGCCACCTTGCGACTGTCAAGTTTGCGCTAAAATCCGTGGACGACCTTGTCATTGTGGTCGGCAGCGCGCAAAAGAGCCACGAGCAGAGAAACCCGTTTACCGCCGGCGAGCGCATCGCAATGATAAGGGCGGCGCTAAAGGCCGACGATGGTGTCGACATGGGCAGGATAATGACGATACCCGTACCGGATGTCGACGTTCATTCGCTCTGGACACGGCAGGTCGACATGCTCGTACCGGCATACAACATCGTGTTTGTAAACGACCCTTTCACGCTCTTTTTGTTCCGAGAGCGAGGCGTCAAGACAGTAGAGCCTCCCCTGCAGGAGCGCAGCAGGCTTATGGCGACAGAGGTGAGGCGCAGGATGGCAGAAGGCGAAAAGTGGCAGGAATTGGTGCCGGCAGCTGTCGCCAAGGCCATAGAGCAGATAGACGGCGTTGAAAGAGTAAAGGCAGTCACGCAGCAAGACTATCACCATCATAATCACAATCATCACTAGAAAGTTATATGACTAGCTAGTGCGAAAGATCATGTGTTGTTGGGCAAATCATCGTCAGAAGTGCAACAAAAGCCAGTCGCAGAGGAGCTTTGGTACGCAGACCTGGCCAAGCTGTCAAATGACGAGCTCATGCGCATGTACACCATGATAAAGGACGGCAGGTACGAGTTTGCCAAGAACGCGTGGTACATCCCGATAGGCGGAGACCAGCGCTGCCCGATAATGGTGGCAAAAGGGTTCCGCTCGCCGGACACGCTTGCCAAGATGGCCGAGTTTCAGGATACCGCCAAAATCCTTGAAGGAGAGTACCGCAACTTTATCGACGCGTGGGATTTTGGCTACATCACGACAAAGGACATAGAAAAAGCCGTGCTAAAGATCCTCGAAGAGCGCAACATCGAGATCGCCGAGCGCTCCCCGGTGTAGAGCGCACGTATGTGTGTGTGACGCAAAAACCAGAGATACTCTAGCATTTACAGAAATTGGCCCACGCAGCACTGGATTTGCGGTCAACAGGCTATTATAATTGCGTCAAGAGTACAATTCCGATAAATTATGAGCACTACTACAACATCAGCAACAATACAAGAAGTTGTGGACAAGTTTAACACGCTTGACGATGCGCTGAAGGCAGCATTTCCAAAAGTAGATCCACGGCTGGTAGTGGGATTGATAATTCGCGAAAAAACAGAAAAGAGGCCAATCTATACTCTGGAAACAGTCATCAAACCGGGCCAAAAGATAGACTCTATCAGGAACGACATACTGAACGTGACAGGCATGGCGCCCGGCTTTTATCTTCAAAATACCAAGATCATCGTGACACATGCACTGGATCTAGAACTCTTGAAGCGGATAAACGACCTTGACTACGTGGTATCTATCAAGGGCAGCCCGTACAGCGCAGGCGGATCTTCGGACTTTTGATGATGATTATGGCGGCAGGCAGCTGGAAAGAAGAAAAAATCCAATATTATTAAATTAATATAACCAGCAAGCGAATTCTGAAAATATATTGTCAAGCGGCTCGTACAGGGGGGCAGGTGCAGAACTGCTGTCAAAGCATGGTGTCTCCGCCGGCGACACTGTCTCGATATCGATTGACGGCGGAGAGACGATGACAGGCGTCCTCATGCCGCGCTACGAGTCGGCAAGCGACAGTTACATTGTGATAAAGCTGAAAAGCGGCTACAACACCGGAATCGAAGCAGCCAAGATAAAATCGATAACAAAGATCGCAGGCGCTGCCGGGACTGCGGCAACAAAAGTTACGCAACAACAACAGCCGAGCCCGCCTTCCAAACAAGAAGATGTCAAGCTCCCAAAAATCGCGCTCATCAGCACAGGAGGAACGATAGCAAGCAAGATAGACTACAGGACGGGAGGAGTCAGGGCGGCATTGTCGGCAGAAGAGCTGTACGCGTCCGTGCCCGAGCTTGCCAGCATTGCCTCCGTGGACCCGGAGGTGCTCATGAGCGAGTACAGCGAGAACATAAACCCCGGGCACTGGACAATAATGGCGGACAGGATTGCCGATAAAGTCCGGTCCGGCAGGTACGACGGCATTATAGTTTCGCACGGCACCGACACGATGCACTACACCGCGTCGGCGCTCAGCTTTGCCCTGCAGGGCCTGCCAATCCCGGTGGTGCTTGTCGGCGCGCAGAGGTCATCGGACAGGCCGTCGTCGGACGCGGCATTGAACCTGATTGGCGCAACCACTTTTGCGGCAAAGGCTCCGGTGGCAGGCGTGTTTGTTGCGATGCACGCAGGCACCTCTGACGACGCCGTGGCCGTCCACATCGGGACGCGTGTTAGAAAGAACCACACGAGCAGGCGCGACGCGTTTGAGTCGATAGACGTGACGCCTGTTGCACTGGTAAAGGACGGCAGGGTAGAGATGCAAAAGCAAAGCGGCATCGATCTTGTGCCAAGAGGCAAGGGGAAACTGAACCTGCAATCGTCGTTTGACAGCAGGGTGGCGCTGGTAAAATACCACCCCGGCTTTGACCCTACGCTTGTCTACTGGCTGATTTCCAAAGAGTGCGGAGCGATAGTGTTTGAAGGTACGGGCCTTGGCCACGTCAACAAGAACCTGTTCGGAGTCCTAAAAGAGGCCGCGGAAAAGGGAGTGCACATGTTCATGACGTCGCAGTGCATCTGGGGCAGGGTCAGTATGACAGTCTATGACACGGGCCGCGACCTGCTTGACATCGGAGTCGTCCCGCTGTCGGACATGATATCTGAAACTGCGGTTGTCAAGGCGATGTGGGCGCTTGCCAACACGCAGGACCTCAAAAAAACAATGCAGGAAAACCTTGCCGGCGAGATGTCGTCAGCCATCCCAATTTAATCCAGTAGCAGTAATAGCAGGCAAGGCTTTATACGTGCACAGGGGCAATTTTTCATGCAGTGACAACAGACTTATCGTCGCTTGACCTCAAGGTAGGCTTTGAGATTCATCAGCAGCTTGCGACAAAGAGCAAGCTGTTCTGCAACTGCTCATGCGCAGAGGCAGAGACCTACGGCCGCACGTTCGTACGCAGGCTGCGCCCGACGCAGAGCGAGCTTGGCGCCTACGACCCTGCGGCAATGTTCGAGTTTTCCAAGATGCGCCTGGCAGAGTACCATGCATCGGCAGGAACGAGCTGCCTTGTAGAGGCAGACGAGGAGCCTCCGCACGAGGTAAACCCGGAGGCGCTAGAGACAGCGCTCGTGTTTGCTCTTGCGCTGCATTCCCGCGTCATGGACGAGGTCCACGTCATGCGCAAAATAGTTATTGACGGCTCTAACACCAGCGGTTTTCAGCGCACCATGCTTGTCGCTTCCGGCGGCTACCTTGACGTTTCCGGGAAAAAGGTCGGCGTGCAGAGCATCTGCCTTGAAGAAGACGCGTCCAAGGCACTTGGCGATGATAAGCAAATCAAGAAATACGGCCTTGACAGGCTTGGAGTCCCATTAGTTGAAATCGCGCTAGAGCCGGTCACTGGCAAGCCCGATGAAATAATGCAGGTGGCACTCACGCTTGGCAGGCTCCTTCGCGCAAGCAAGCGGGTCGCGCGCGGGCTCGGCAGTATCAGGCAGGACGTCAACGTCTCTATTCTTGGAGGCGCTGTGGTCGAGGTAAAGGGCGTCCAGCAGCTGGACCAGCTGATCAAAGTTATCGAGCATGAGGCGACAAGGCAGCATGGCTTTGTCCTCATTGCTGAAAAGCTCAAGGAAAACAAGATTGCAAAAGACGGGATAGGCGACAGGGTCGAAGACGTTACAGACCTTTTGTCAAAGTCGCAGTCAAAAGTAGTGAAAAAGATCTTTGAAGGAATAAGGCCGGTTTTCCGTGCAATACGTGTCAGAGGCTTTGCAGGGATGATAGGGTACGAGCCGTACCCAGGCATCAGGCTTGGAAAGGAGCTTGGCGAGCTTGTGCGCTTTTACGACCTTGGAGGCGTGTTCCACTCTGACGAGCTTCCAAACTATGGCATCACAAAGGAAGAAGTCGAATCTGTAAGAGCAAGGCTGGACCTTGGCGGCAATGATGCGTTTGTAATCGTAGGCGGGCCGGAAGAAAAGGTATCCTTTGCCACTGACGCCATAGTCCGCAGGCTAGCTGCCGCGCTTGACGGCGTCCCGGCGGAGACGAGGGCGGCAACTCTGGACGGCAGGACGGTGTTCAGCAGGCCCCGGCCGGGCGCTGCAAGGATGTATCCAGAGACAGACATACCAACGATCCCGGTCACCGGCAAGATGCTTGACGCTCTTTCAGGCAAGGTTCCAAGGCCGTGGGACGAGGTAGTGGATGCCATAGCCAAGAAATACAGCATGAACAAAAAGCTGGCAAGCCAGATCTTTGACTCGGACTACCTTTCAGTGTTTGAGCAGGTTGTCGCAAGCACAAAGGTGCAGCCGACGTTTGTCGCGTCCAAGCTGACGGAGGACATCACCAGCCTGCAGAGGCAGGGCCTTGACCCGGCGGCGCTGACAGACCAGATAATCGCAGAGGTGTTTGCAAAACTTGACGCAGGCCAGATAGCAAAAGAGTCGGTGATACTCATCTTTGAAAAGCTGATGAAAAAGGAGGCAGGCACGGTCGATGACGCGGTAAAGGCACTTGGCGTCTCCTCCATAAGCGACGACGAGCTTGCCTTCGCACTTGACAAGGTGATAGGCGACAACATGGCGCAGGTAAGGGAAAAGGGCATGGGCGCCCTTTCAATGCTCATGGGAAGGAGCATGGCAATCCTTCGGGGCAAAGCCGACGGGCAAAAGATAAACGCGATGCTGAAAGAAAAGCTGGAAAAGATGGTCGGCAGTGGCAAAAAATGAGCCACAGGCCAAAGCCGGTAAGGGACCACTATACCGAATCGCTTGCGGTAAATTCCGAGAACCTCGGCAAGCAGCTGTCTGCCGAGTCGGTCCCAAGGGAACAAGTCCAGAAGATACTTGACTCTATTTCTCGTTTGTATCTTGCAGAGACTGAGAAAATCGTGCACGAATGCGAAAAGGACATGATGGCCCTTGAAAGGGTGCCAAGCCCTCTCAGGCTTTTCATAGATTCAATAGCGCAGGTAATGACCATGAAATCAAATGCTATTTCGCCTGCGGCTTTTACGCTGCTGAAAAGATATGCATCGGCGTGGGAAGACTGGATGTAGCAATGTGTAACCATAGCCAGAAACATCTTTAGATTGGTACAAAGCCCTAGGCACTTGCAGTGGCGGAAGCAAAAAGAGGGCGGTTTGCAGACGAAAAAGCCGATTTCAACCCGCGCACGTGGCTGACAAAATACCGCAGGAACTCTATCGGCTACCTAGTCAAGATGCTCCTGTTCTACCACGGGATAGGAGTCGGCCTGCTTGTCGCCGGCACTCTCATACTTGAGCAAATCATCCCCGGCTACCAGGAACCGGACATCCCCCGCTCGCTCATCGGCGTGCTTTCGGCAGGCCCGCTTGAAGAAACAGTGTTTTTTGGCGTGCCGTTCTACGTGTTCAACAGCTCGCACGCGGTGATTGTCACGGGCGCAATGTGGGCGGTCCTGCACATATTCAACACTCCAAACATCGAGCTTGCAAGCCTTGCGTTTGGCAACTGGCTGTTTGTAATTCCGTCGCTTTTCTTTAGCCTCAGGACGTGGGCAAGTGGCAAGGGATGGTTCTCCGTGGTGGTCCACTCTGCGTGGAACGGCATATTTTTTGCGGCAGGGTGCTGGGGCGGAGACATCAACTGCACCATGCTGGAACCCGACCCATTCACTAATTTTCTCATGGCAGGGCTTTCTGCCGCGCTCTTGGCCGGCACGTACGTGCTGTACAGGTGGCGCAAGAAAAGAGAGCAAGCCGCAACCGGCCGAATTCAATAAATATGTGGCGGCAAGTGTTAAAACGAAATGAGCCAGCCTGAAACCGTCAGTGTTTCCGTCACCGTGGGCGACGTCAAGGTGCAGTTCTCCGGCACCGCCGACTCGGTGATGGCCTCTGTGTTTAACTTTCTCTCAAAGCAGGTGCCTTCCATGGACCTTGCCAAGAGGATCTCGCTCAACTATGAAGTGACAGAGCTGATAAGCAGGTACGCGCACCTCGTGAAAATAACGCCGGAGGGGCCTCGCGTCATACCCGATTCCTCTGACGCAAGGCTGTCGGACAAGGACATGGTGGCGCTACAGCTGGTTTCTGCAAGGATAGCAAAAGACACTGGCAAGGCGCAGGACGACGCGATGCAGGTGTCAGAGATTCAGTCGGCGACAGCGCTGAACCCCAAGTCCATCAGCTCCAGAATATCAGAGATGGTAAAGGCAGGCCACGTGGCACGCGACGAAAAAGAGCCGGGCAAGTACAGGATAACGACAGCAGGAATACACTGGCTAAACTCAATAGTTGAAAAGAAGGTCAGCCGGGCGTAGCAGTAACTTCGCTTGGCGGCCTTTTCTGGATGTAGCGGTAGTTGCGCATGGTGCCGTTTCTTGTCATGATGTTTTCCCGCACCATGTCGGTAAGCGAGTGCGACACTGCTGTTCGGTCATAGTTGTAGCCGCGCCTTGACAGCTCTTCATGCACGTCGCCAAGCGATTTTTCGCTTGCAAAATATCCTTCAACCCACAGCGTTTCAAGGAGGCCCCGGCAGGTCATGCCACCCTTTGCGATGGTTTTGGTGTCATTAGAGACAACAGAAGGACGGACGTCAACAAGAGACCTTGACTTTAGCGCATCAATCTCGCGGCGCAGCTCGTCAATCTGGCCCCGGATTGCAGGGTCCACTATCTTGGCCGAGTCAAGGCTTGACAAGACGGTTTCGACGACCTGCTTGACCTTGCTCTCAAGGCACGTGATTTCTATCTCCCACTCGCCGTGTTTCAGCTTTATTTTGACCTCGTCCAGCGACTGGCGGGTCGCCTCGCTCACAGTCAATCCGTTTGCAAAGCTATTGATAAACCTGTTGCTGACCATATTGTTCATGTTGCGCAATATTAATATAATTGTGCCCGCATTTATTGTTGACCAACATGGCCACGCAATTAAATCCGCCTGCAAGCATCAGCCTCGGCGACTTTGGAATCATGGAATCGGTGAGCAAGTGCCTCACGCCCAAACTGGACGAGTTGAGAGGAAAAAAGATCCTCTTTAGTTCTGACGACAAGACCCTCGTGCCCGCTGAAGGGTGGGGCGCAAGACCTTCCAGCTATTGCGCAACAACAATAACCACTTTCAGGCCCATCCGCGAAAGCACGATGGTTGCCGCCATCGATTCAAGCAGCATCAAGCTGGCCGAGACGGAGGAGGGCGCGCTGTACGCGATAAAGTGCGGCATTGCGATGGCCTATGGCGGAGCGGCGCTTATGCACTTCAAGATTGGCCCGATGTTGTTCTACCTGAGCGAGAGCACGGTGTTTGACTCGGAGCTTGACGACAGGCTGGCAAGGCTGGTTCTTGCAGACAGCGACATCGCCCGGCGCCTCGTGCGGGTCAGGGCCGAGCGCGCAATACAGCACGAGCTATCGTCTCATCTGCACAACGCCATAATCCTGGTGGACGGGTCGCTTCGCACCTCGGTGTTTGAGGACAGAAACCGCAGCATGGCAAAAATCGCGGAAAACTGCGTGCTCCACAAGAACCTCATTGCAGGCATCAGCAAGAACACGAAACTAAAGATACTTGAAAGGGCGGCGGCGCCTCTTGCCAAGGTGCCGGGGCCGGCGTATATTGAGGTAGACGTCATCATAAAGAGCCTGGTCAGGGGCTCCGTTGGAAACAACCTGATGGCAAAACTCGACAAGAGCACGCCTGTTCTGAGGGTCGACATAGTGGGCGACAAGAACCAGGCACTTGGCAGGCTGCTTGGCAACGACCCTATTGCGTGCGGCTACCCTGAAACGCTTAGGCTTGCGCACCACATCTCTACCTTTACAAACACGGAGGTGACGTGCCTGCGCAGCCACGTGCTCAACAGCTATGACGTGACAGAGCTTGCCGCCGACGACATCAGGCACACGCTCTTGGGGTCGATAATGGTATGAAGATCCTGTCAAAGAACGGCAACGAGCTGTTGCTGCTTGCGATGAAGGACGACAGCGCGGCAAAGGGCGACTATTTGCTCATCGAGGACAGGGGAAGGAGCATGGTGGTGCAGGTTTATGACGAAGAATATTTGTCGTCGCAGGCACTGGTCGAGGACATTGTCAAAGAAGAGGTAGTAAACGCGACAAGCGCCGAGAATCTGCACGACCCGCTCAACATAGGCTCGCTCTCGCGTTTAGTCAGGGACGCAAGGATATTCAAGGCCAAAATAAGGGCGGCAGTTGCCGACGGCAGGCTGGCAAGCGACGTGACGTGGCTTCCTTCGCGGGTAGAGTCGCGCATACGCAGGCTAAAGGCAAAAGAGCTTGACGCGCTCCTTGGCAGGTCAGGCGTCTATCCCATCCCGCTTGGGCGGGCCGGCGACAACGAGGATTTCGAGATATTTGCAGAGGACCTTGACGGCAAGCTGACCATAATAACGGGCAAAAAAGAGTCTGGCAAGTCGCACCTGTCAAAACTGCTCGTAAAAACGCTCGTGCAGCATGGCGCCTTTGTGGTGGTGTTTGACCTCAACAACGAGTACAGCGGCCTGCGGTGGAACCGCGACGGCACGCCCTCTCAGGTGCACGACAGGGTGATGGTTCTGGAACCAGGCAAGGGATTGCAGTTTTCGCTTGACTACTGCGGAAAAGCCGCGGTGGCCGGCATGTTGAAAAACGCGCTTGACATCCCGGCCGCTTCGATGCGCGAGTTTTTCCGGATTTGGGACTGGCTTGAGAACAAGCGCACGCTTGGCATCGAGGCAATTGGAAATGCCATAAATACGTGGAACATCAACGAGCTTGTGCGCGATGCGCTTGTTTCAAGGTATCATTCAATACAGCAGTCGCGCCTGTTCACCGACAACGGCAATGCGGGCTTTCGTTTTGAGGAAGCCATGAAGTCAGGCGGCGCGGCAATGGTGATAAACATGGGCGAGTCGTCGGGAACCACGCGCCGGATGACGGTTGAACTCGTGCTGAGCAAAATAGTAGACCTGCTAGAGAGAAAGGCCATCCCGCCGATATTTCTCTTTGCAGAGGAGGCTCATTTGTATATCCGCGAGACGTACTGGGAAGACCTCATCACGCGCATGAGGCACTTTGGCGTGTACACGACGTTTGTAACGAACCAGCCCGACGCTATAAACGACGGAATCTACAGGCAGGTGGACAACATTTTCCTGTTCAACTTTACGAACGACTCGGACCTTGACAAGATAGCCAAGGTATCCCTGGCAGACAGCGACACGATACGATCCATCGTGCGGACGCTGCCTCAGCGGCAGTGCCTTGCAATCGGCAAGGCGGTGTGCGACCTGCCGGTTGTAGTCAAGGTGGCTGCCGCAGAAGTGCTTGCCCTCGGCGAGACGAAAAGGTTCTTCAAGAAATAGCAGCTAGACCATGCCGGACTGGCTGCGCTTTTTAGAGCCAATGTCGACTGCTTCGCCCACGGACGAGACGAATATCTTGCCGTCGCCTGCCGAGCCCGTGCTTGCGGCATCGAGTATCGCCTTGATTACCCTGTCGACATCGCCGTCGTCTACCACCGTAATGACGTTAGCTCTAACTGAGAATTCTGCAAGGTGTGCAGAGGTTCCCCTGCCACCTGCCACCCTTGGCTTTTCGCCCTTGCCTCTTCCCTTTGCGTCGAGAATAGTAGCGCCGCCCACTCCCGCCTTCTTGAGCGCCTCGTTCACGGCGTTGACCTTTTCGCTGGCGATGATTGCCTCTATACGCTTCATGGCACGTTCTAAAGGAGGTTACAATATAAGGTTTTCAAACAATTATTCTATACGAGTTCAAAATTACCTGCAAGAGCATATGCAGTGCAAATATCATAAAATCTGCAAAAATAATACATATGTACGGTAATAGCAACTAGCAGCCGTTCCGGCGGGCCCAGTCCTTGCTTGAGAACTCGCTCGTACTGCATTGCTTCTTGTCTAGCTGCACAAGCTTGCTGTCTAGCAGCTCTTGGTTGAGGTTGTGCGAAGAGCAGTAGACCTCTCCGACGAGGTTCTTGCCATTTACCTTCTTTGAATCGTCCTGATCTACAAGCACGCTACTTCCAAAGCACAGGTTTCGCGTGTACGAGACGGCTTTGTCGTAGTTCTTGTCACTCCTTGCAGGCGCCTTTGTAAGCGAGAGGTCGACTTTGTACCTTTCCTTGCCCACCTGGATGTACAGGGTATCAGGGTCGGCTATTGTCACGCCTATTCCTTCGACGCACCTGCCCGAACACTTGGCGCTTGAAGAAGCGCTTGCCTGTTGCTGTCCTCCACCATTGTTGCTGCTACTGCCGCCGTCCGATGCCTGAGAACTGGACGCAGGCTTGATTGCAGGAGAATTAAATGCGCCCTTTGTTTGTTCCTTGAACTTCCACTCACTTCCGCCGTCTGGCACGCGCTGCCACGTTTGCGAGTCGTCGTTTCGGTCCACGAGCGAGGGCGTCTTGTCTGCCACCCGGCCAGATCCGTCAATCAGGGAGATAGATTCGGCGCTGTTGTAGAGCTTTTCGCCGCTTATCGCAAGGACGTAGAAGTTGCCGGCGCCTATCGTAGTCCCTGCCGGGATGGATATCGTGACTGGCTTGAACGAGGTCTTGACCTTGAAATTGCCTATTGAAACGGCACTTGAGGTAGGGTTGTACAGCTCGACCCATTCGCCCTTGCTGTCGTTGCCCTTGGGGTTCAACTCTACCTCGTTTATGACGACACTTGTAGTAGTAGTAGGAGACTGAGCGTATACGCTAGCAACGACAAGGCCCATGCTGCCAACCCCGCTGACAGCCACAAGGCCAGCCAACAACAGCCCCACAAAGAGGCCGGATTTACTGGTGGTAGCCATTAAGGATACGTGCTACCTTTCCCCACCCCCTACGCTATATTAACACTTGTGAATACAGTCTCTAGTTCCGGTAAAGTTTTCTATTTGCATAGGCGCGCTTTAGCCTGCTCAGGCCAAATGCGAGAAGCGCCACTGCGGCAATAGCAATTACTGCTTGGACGGCAGAGACGGCTATCCTCGGGCTTCCTTTCATTGCGATATCAAGCGGGGCTATGGCAAGGACGAGAAACGCCGAGACGGCCAGCACCATGACCCACATTGCCACGATAAAGAGCTCAAGCCCCATATGCCTTATTTCACGACCACCATGAGAAAGTAGTACTGGATTGCAATCGTGGCAAACGCAAGGAGAGCAGAAAACATTGAGAGCCAGAATATCTTTTGCGCCACCTCTTTCTCGGAAAGCGGCCCGTCTGCAAGTATGAGGCGCACCAGCGTCGCCGGGGCCGCCTTGTCTAGTGAGGGGGCAAGCTTGTAGTCGTCAAGGAGCGCAACCGGCCGGGCCTTTACCTGCCGGTGCTCCACTATGCGCTTGACGCTAGAGAGGAATAGGAACGAGTTGACCACCGCCGGTAGGAGGGCGACCACGCCTATTATCTCGGCCCTGCCGGCTATGGCAAGGGCGCCGTACATGGCGCCAAGGAGGAGCGTCCCAGAGTCGCCAGGGAATATCTTGCTTGGATACTTGTGGAACTTGAAAAACGCTATCGATGCAAAGAAAAGTGGAAGCCCGGCAAGGAAGACGTCTAAACTCCCAAAAATCGCAATTGCCGCAAGGAGAGGCACCGTGGCTATTGCAACGAACCCGCTTGCCACGCCGTTTAGGACGTCGATGGAATTGACGGTGTTGCCCGCTATGGGAATTATGACGAGTATCAGCGGGATGTATAGCAGCGGTATGAACGCGCTGCCAAAAACAAGGTTCAGGCTGTTGGCGTGCGCGCCAAGCACGATTATCGGCACGGCGGCTGCGATGAGCGCCACGGGCTTGAACCAGCCGGGCATGACCTTCTTGTCGTCGACATAGCCTACTACAAACGCTATCACGGTTGCGGCAAGGATGGCAAGGACCGCATAGTTTGTAGTGACTGCAAAGAGCACGAGCTCTGCCGCAGCGATGCCTATCATCAGCACCGGCCCGGCGGGGCGGGGCACAGATGGCTTGCCGGGCTTGTGGTAGTCCTGCACCACGCTCCCTTTTGCCACAAGCGACCTTATCGCAAGAGGCGTCAGGAAATACACCGCAAGAAATGATATTGCAGATACTATTGCGGCGTACGCAAGCGCCTCATAGCCAACTGCAGCAATCACTGCGTTTGTCTCCTTGCTAGCTGCGCTTTTATCTTTTCGGCTACCGCCGGTCCAATTTTTGGTATGGACGCCAGTTTTGCCTGCGGAGCCTTGGCCACCTTTGGCACGTCGGTCAGGCCTGCGTTGTAAAGCGCCCTTGCGCGCACGCGGCCCACCCCTTCAAGGGCGACAAGCGAGATGAGCTCGTCCTTTATGCCGTAGCGAATGCGCGTCCGGAGCGCGTACAGATCAGAGAGCATATCCTCGCGCCCCAGAAGCTTGGCCACCTCGTACAGCGAGTAGGCAAGCCATTCGCCGGTCTCGACCATCCTGTGCATGTCCCCCGGCTCAACCCCCATCCTGTCTCCAAGCACCCTGTCGCCGGCTTCTTCCATCCACTCGGCAAGCGCCCAAAAGCTCCTTGAGCAGTCGTACTCGCTAATGTCGTACAGCAGTTCGCCGCGCCTTTCCTGCAAGAGCAGGCTAACTTCGTCAGGGTCTTTTTTGCGAAGCGAGAGTTTCGGGTAAAAGTCAGGGCTCTGCGTGACAAGGTGCAAAAAGCCAAGCGTGCGCTTGCGCCTCCCCTTTTCTGCCCTGTTCAGAGCGTCGCGAAAGTCCACTGCAGTCTGCGGGTCTATGTACAAAAGCGACGTGCGCTTGCCAAACTCGGTTGCTATGTAGCGCTCGTTTCTTGCCTTGACAAGCTCTTCGGATTCTAAATATTCGAGCGCCGACTCGACCTTGAACTGGACCGTGGCGCTTCTGTATTGCCGGGCAAAGAGCGTGCTTGCAAACACCTCCAGAATCTCTGGCTTTTTCATGCCCGGCACCGACGCTATTGTCGAGAGGAGGTGGAACCTTATCGCCCTGTCGCCGGCCAGCTGCGACCGCAGGGGCTCGGGCGTGCCAAGTACATAGTGGTCATAGATTTCGTCTCCGTTTGTTGCTGTTGTTGATTCAGCGACAATGATGGCCTCGCCGGCGGTGTCGTACTTGGGCCTGCCGGCCCTGCCGCACAGTTGTTTGTACTCCATGACGCTTATCGGCACGTTTCCCCCGTACTCGGCGTCATAGCGCAGGATGCTTGCCACCACCACTCTTCGCGCAGGCAGGTTCACGCCTGCCGCAAGCGTCGGGGTCGCAGTCAACAATTTCACGATGCCTGCCTTGAACGACTCTTCAACTATCTTGCGGCTGGAAGGCGCAAGGCCGGCGTGGTGGAACGCGACCCCTTTTCCCACGAGCTGCGCCAGAGTCCGCGTGAGCTCGGCGTCGTCGCCCTTGTCAAGGATCTCAGCCGACGCCTTTGCGGCAAGCTCTCTGGCTCCCTTGTCAAGGCGCTTGTACACGCCCTCTGCAGCCTTTGCCGCAAGCGACGATGCCCTCTTCCTCGTTTCTGCAAATATCAGCGCCTGGCCGCCGTTGTCAAGCGCGTCGATTGCAAGGTCGACCGACGCGGACGTTCCGGCAGTCTGCACCCGGAAGGTCCGGCCGTCACCCATTCGCACGCTTCCATACTCATAGACGCCCTCTACAAGCTTTGTTGGACGCCAGCAGCTTTCAACAAGAGTGCACGACAGCCAGTCGGATATTTCATCGGCGTTTGACACGGTGGCGGAAAGCGCGACTATTTGCGCATCTGAATACAGCTTGCGTATCCTTGTAAGCATCATCTCAAGCGTGGGCCCGCGCTCCCTGTCTCCGATGAGGTGGACCTCGTCGGCCACAAACAGCCCCACCTCGCCAAGCCACCCCACTCCGTGCCTAAAGAGCGTGTCCATCTTTTCATTTGTAAGCACTATAACATCGGCAAACGCAAGCTCTTTGCCGGACGAGTCATAGTCGCCGGTTGCCACCATCACCTTTGCCTTTCTGCCAAGGCCGAGATCAATGCCTTCAAGCGCCTTTAGGTCTGACGCCTTTTCGCTTGCAAGCGCCCGAAGAGGCGTCAGGTACACCGCCTTTTTGCTCCTCTGCAGGGTTCTTGCTATCGCCATCATTGCGACAAGCGTCTTGCCGCTTGCCGTCGGCGTCGTGACAAGCACGTTTTTCCCATCAAGGATACCTGCGGCCATCGCCTTTTCCTGCGGCGGGTACAATGACTCGTAACCGAGGCTGCCAAGGATGGCCTTTATCGTGTCAGGTATGGTCTGCATCGCGGCTTGTGGGTGTTATAGCGTGCCGTGTTTTATTTTAAGTGTCGCAGTTCTCCTGAAAGCCACTTTATGTAATTTCGCTCCGTCCTGCGCACACCTATTGCCCGCTCGCACAGAGCCTTTGCCTGCACCCTGTTGCGCAGCCATCGCTCCCGGTGCCAGTGGCGCAGGAGATAGTATGGCTGCTCGTCAAGCATCTCAGCAGGCAGGCGGGCCACAGCCCAAATGTCGCAGGCTTTTTCTCCGTGCGGAACGCCGTCGCTTCCCTGCAAAAGATGCGTCAGCTCGTGCGCAATGGTCATGCGGCCGACGTTTGGCTGCAGCGAAATTTGCTTTGGAGTTGTCCATCCCCGCGCCGTGCCTAAAAGCCGCATTCCTTTTCGGATGTAGCCGCATTTTATGTCGTGTTCTGCAAGCTCGGGAAACAATCCATAGACTTTTAGTACCCGCTCTTGAAACTCGCCGGAAAACTTGGCCTCTGCTACCCGCGTGAACCTGAGCAAGCCTAGGCTTTGGCCCAGAACCCCGGCCTTCTTTCGTATATCCTGCCTTCGCGGTTGAACTTGCTTATCTGCGACCTTGCCTCCTCGTCGGTGAACCTGCCTGTTTTCACAAGCTCGGCCACGAGGTTCTTGTCCTCAACCTCGTTGTTGTCCGGGCCGGACAGGCCGTTGAACACCTCCATGAACAGTTTCTGCTTTGACACCTCGCTCTGCGGCTTGCCGTACAGGACGCCGACGTCCATCTTGCCGGTGTTGACGTCAACTCCGGCGGTCTTTAGCATCTGGTCGACAAGGTAAATCGCGCGCTTGGCGTCGTCTGCGTCCACCCTGTCCTTGAGAAGCAGCCTTGCGCGAGCGGTGGCAAGCCTTACCAGACCTTCAAGCTGCCTCGGAGTGACCGTGATCATGCCCTCCGACTCGGCTTTTCTCATGTCCATGTAGTAGCTTCTGATGATGTCTATGGCCTCAGAGGTGAGCCCCGGCTCTATGCGCTTTGCGTACGTCAAATACTTTGAAAACAGGTCGATGTCAATTGCGGGCTTGGCCGCGTGCGTAACGTCCTTGTGGATTTCAAGTATGTGGCTTGCAATCAGGTTGTCCTTGTCTTTTTCCGGTATGTCCCGGACTATGAATATCAGGTCAAACCTTGTCAACAGCGGCACAGGCAGGTTCACGTTTTCCGTGATGTTCTTGTACGGGTCGTACTTGCCGTACATCGGGTTTGCGGCTGAAAGTATCGACGTCCTTGCGTTCAGCGTTGCAACGATACCACCCTTTGCGACCGAGCAGGTCTGCTGCTCCATAACCTCGTGCAGCGCCGAGCGGTCTTCGGGCTTTATCTTGTCAAACTCGTCGATGCATACGAGGCCCTGGTCGCCCAAAACGACTGCGCCTGCCTCAAGCATCATTATCCCGGACTTGTCTCGGATAACAGCAGCTGTGAGTCCGGCAGCGGTAGAACCTCTGCCCGACGTATACAGTCCTCTGGGAGCGATTTTTGCGGCAAACTTTAACATCTCTGATTTTGCAGTTCCAGGATCCCCGACAAGGAGCACGTTGATGTCTCCCCTGCGGGTCGAGCCGTCTTCCAGTTTTTTGGTGACAGAGCCGACTATCAAAAGCAGAATGGATTCTTTGATGACTTCCTGCCCGTAGATGTGCGGCGCAAAAGACGCGACCAGTTTTTCATAGGCGTCAGGCTTGCTGCCTATAGTCTGTATCTGGCGTTCATCTTCGGTGCTTATCGCTATCCTTTCCACCGTACGGGTGTCCTTACTCCCCGCCCTGCCTCCCAGGTACTCGATGTTGTTTCCTTCCATGCGCAGGCGGAAGAGGCTGGTCTTGGCCTGCGGAGCCATCTGCTCCTGCTCGATGCGTATGATGCCTGTCAGCATTATCCTGTCGCCGGGCCTGCACTGGTCCACGAGGTCGCCCATCACGGTGACTTCGACATAGTGCGGCAGCTGCCCTGCGGGCAAATCTTCTGGAAGCTCTTGCAGGCGCACCATCTGGAAGTCGATGAATATGCTGTTTTCCGGGTCCATGTCGAGTTCTTTTTCGCCGCACGCAATGCATTTTGAAGGCTTTTTCAGCACGAGGCCCTTTAGCGTCGCTTCAGTGACGGCGTTGCAGTTTGTGCACTTGTAGGCCACCTTTTTTGCAAGCGGCTTGACCTCAGACGAGCGCACGACCATCCCAGACACGCTCACGAGTTTGTCGATAAGGTCGGCGTTTATGTCCCGGAGCCCTTTCTGGACCGTATAGTTGCCTATCCTGACCTTTATCCTGTCGTGGATTTCCTGCTCGTAGTCGTGGTGTATCTCGCGCAGGATTGCAAGCGCGGCTTCATTGAACGCCCCAAGCATCTCGTCAGGCTTGTGCGTCAGCTGCTTTGCCAGGTCGGGGTTGTACGAGTCAAAGTCGATGTAGTCGACTACAAGCGACTGGGCGCCGGACGCCATCATGTTGTTTATGCGATCGAAATAGCGGTAGTTACCTTCCCTGTCCTTGAACGCCTGCAGGAACTCTTTGAGGTTGTCTGCAAGAGCGGCAGACGTTGCCTGCTGTTGCTCAGCCAAACTTTTTCAAAACACCTCTCTTGAATTTCGTCGACGCCTCGTGTATGGTGCGGTACAGCTCTTTTTCCTCCGCCGCCAGCCTTCCTTCCAGCTCTGCCGACAGGGGCGAAGCGGCTGCAAGTTTCACGATCTTTTCAAGCCGCGACGCGACAAACGTGTTTAGCGATACCGCCAGATTTTCGCGCTCTCGCTCCCTCAGCGTGTCAAGGTGGTCGTTTACCCGCACGTAAAAGTCAATGTCGATGCCCGACAGGTCGTGCGGCCTTGCAATGCGCTCTCTGTTCAGGGTCCTTGAAATATAGCCGGCGATGTCGTTTGACTGGATCTCTATTGCGCCCTGCTCTGAAAGGATCTTTGCTACCCAGCGCGGAAGCGAAGACATGTCGCCCTCTTTGGCGTCGATTGCCACTGCGCCCACTGCCAGCTTGACGTCCCGCTTGTAGGATATCCGAACTTCCTCGTTCATGTAGCCGACGTGGTAGGCGTCCTGTATAGCTTCAATCCTGCTGTCGGCGGCTGGCGAATCGGCCATGTTGGCAAATTGTAAAAGCTGGTGTTCAGTTATATCTTTTGTTAGAACGATTTTAGCTGAGCTCTCAGCTAGCTTGCGCGAGCTCTTGTAAGACAAGCTTTTTTCTCGCAGGCAAGAGCAGCAATCTATTAATCCTTTGCAGGGGCTGAAAAGGGCTGTTTGTCAGTAACAACAAAAAAGAGCGACCTTGCCAACCTGATGTGGACAGAGAAATACAGGCCGCAAAAGCTGGATGAAGTTGTCGATCAAAAGGACATTATCAAGGGCATTTCAAACCTCATCAAAGGACGCGATCTTCCGCACATGCTGTTTTCCGGTCCTGCCGGCGTGGGCAAGACCACAGCCGCGCTCTGTATAGTAAAGGAACTGTTTGGAGAAAGCTGGAGGGACAACGTGCTCCAGCTCAACGCGTCTGACGAGCGTGGCATAAAGATGGTGCGCGAAAAAGTCAAAGAGTTTACGAGGTGGGGCTCCCCAACAGGCGAGCAAGAAACAAAAGAGCTCTTCAAGATAATAATCCTGGACGAGGCCGACGAGATGACGTCAGAGGCGCAGACTGCTCTGCGCAGGATGATGGAAGACGGCGCAAGGACGACGCGCTTTATCATTATTTGCAACTATTTGTCGCAGATAATCGAGCCCATACAGAGCAGGTGCGTCGTTTTCAGGTTCACGCGCCTGCCAAGGGAAGCCGTGCTTGAGCACATGGAAGAGATTGCCAAAAAAGAAGGGGCGAAGTATGACGAAAAGGCACTTGTACACATCTACGACGCCACCGGAGGTGACATGCGCCACTCGATAAACATCATGCAGGCAGCCGCAGGCATGGGCGCGATAAACTCTGCCAACGTGACTTCTGCCATAGGGCTTTCAGGCAGGTCCAAGGTGGGCGACGTGGTAAAGCTTGCCCTTGCCGGCAAGTTCAACGAGGCCCGCGCAAAACTGCTGGAACTGACGCAGGTGTACGGCATGTCTGAAGGTGACTTTATGAAGTATGCAAGCCAGGAGGCGTACGAAATGAAGCTGGAAAACCCCGGCGAGTTTGCAGAGATTATGGCAGAATACGACTATAGGCTTGCATCGGGCGCGCACCCCGAGATACAGATGGCCGCGCTCTTGGCGCAGCTGGGAAAACTTGGCGGCAGCAGTAGCAGTAGCAAGAAAGATTAGTTATTAGTACTCTTCCTCAAACTCTTCGCCCGACTCTTCTTCCTCTACTTCCTCAAAGTCCTCTTCAAGTTCCTCGCGCTCTTCTGCGCTCTTGTATGGAAGGTCGGCCTCGCCGAGTGCACCGCAGACAGGGCATTTGAACTCTATTGTCTGGCCCTCCAGGTCGAGAGGGAACTCCTTCTGGAATACCTCGTCGCACTTTGAGCACACTAGCGTAGTCTGTATGTTGTCCTGGCTGAACTTGTGTGCCTGCACCCGGAAAGAAGTATTGGCCAATATTCGACTTGGTATTGGATAGCTGCTTTTTTATAAGCGTTCTCGTCCTCGTCTCTGTTCGCCTGTACAGGAAGGCAGGTCAGCATGGACTTACCAGATAAGGTTGCAATGACGTACTTGGTAAGTTATTACTACTGTAGTTAAATATCCTGGCTCCCATTATAATGGCAGATATGACAATTAGAACCGTCAAGAAAATAGTAAACAGCGTCGCAACAATGGAAGGCGAAGGCTTTCTCGTCCACAGGTCGTTTCCCACCAACGCATTGATGCAGTTTGACCCGTTCCTGCTCCTTGACGAGATGGGTCCAAAGGAGTACGGGCCGGGAGAGGCCAAGGGCGCGCCGGACCACCCCCACCGGGGCTTTGAGACTGTCACCTACATGCTTGAAGGAAAGTTTCAGCACAAGGACTCTAACGGCAACTCGGGCCGGCTTGGACCCGGCGACGTGCAGTGGATGACTGCAGGAGCAGGCGTGGTGCACTCGGAAATGCCGGAAGAAGAGTTCGCAGACGCAGGAGGGCGCCTGCACGGGTTCCAGCTGTGGGTCAACCTGCCAAAACGCGACAAGATGGCCAAGCCCCGCTACCAGGACATTTCTGCGTCAAAAATACCTGTCGCAAGTACAGAAGGTACAAGCGTGCGCGTCATAGCAGGTGAGGCGCTTGGCAAAAAGGCAGTTATTGATACGCACACGCCCATAGTGTACCTGCATTACACGTTAAAGCCGGGCGCCAGGGTCGAGCAGGAGGTGCCCCGCGACTATAACGTGTTTGCGTACGTGGTCGAAGGCGAGGGCGAATTTGGAGAGAAAGAAAAGAAGAAGAAGGCAAAGCGCGGCCAGATGGCGATATTTGAGCGCGACGGCGACAGCGTGTCGATAGCTGCTCCAAAGGACGCGGCGTCGGACCTGAGCGTGCTTTTGATAGGCGGAGTCCCGCTCGGCGAGCCAGTTGCCCGGTACGGGCCGTTTGTCATGAACACGCAGGACGAAATCTATCAGACCATAGAAGACTATCGTGAAGGGAGGTTTGGCAGGATCGGCGTTTAGGCGGGGCGGGCCTTCTTCAAGGCCTGCTCGGCGTCCTGCTCGCCTTTCCGTATCAGTTTCCGTATAGTCGCTATTGAAAAGTCGGCATCTTCAAATATGAAAGGGATGTCCTCCTTGCGCTCAATTTTTACCACGTTTTCGATTATTGCGCCTCGCTCGCGGGCAACGCGGTGGTACTTTTTCTCTATCTCCAGGAACTTTTCCTTCTTGGCGTCGTCAAGCGGCATGTCGCTGATGAACTCGTACATGTCACGCAAGAGCTCCAGGTAGCGCTTGACCGCCTTTGACATCTTGATGTTGTGATCGGTCCTGTCGGTATACATGATGTCCCTTGCCCTGTGCAGCGAGTCCATCATGCTCTCAGGCAGCCTCTCCGCGTATTTCGGGAACAGGTTGACGATGTAGACGCGCTTGTCGTTTCTTGGCGAGACGTCTATCACCTCGCGCAGCGGCGTGTTGCTCATCATGCTTCCATCCCACAGGTAGCGGCCGTCTACCTTTGTCCACGATATGCCGTAAAACGGATAGCCGGCGCAGGCAATCAGGTGATCCGCAGACAGGCGCTCGCTATGGCTGTCAAACACCACAGATTCGCTCTTTTTTATGTCCGTGGCGGTGACTACCAGGCGCGGTATCGAGTTGTTTTTGTTGTCGGATGCAAGTTTTTCAAAGTCGATGTAGTTCTTTAGCGTGGATTTCAAGGGTTCCAGGTCGTACAGGTGCGTCGAGTTTGGCATAAAAGGCCACGCTGGCGCAAACATTTTCGCGTTTCCGTACGTGGCGCTGTACATCCACGCGGCCACGCTGCGCGCCTTGTCTGAAAGCGTAACAGGAGTCACGTACTCGGCGATGTGCAGCCAGAAATCCTCAAGGTCTTTTGCAGGTTGGCCGCTTTTTGAGCCGGCTATAATGCCGGCGTTGATGGCGCCAATCGACGTGCCGGCGACAATGTCGAATTTTATGCCGTGGCGTTCAAGCACCTTGTACACGCCGCATTCGTATGCGCCAAGCGAGCCCCCGCCCTGCATGACAAGAACGGTTTCAAACTGGATCTTGTGTATTCCTTCTTCACTTTTCATGTGTGTATGCGGTGTATTAATTCGCGTTTTGCACTTTTAAGGGCTTGCGGCCTCTGTTCCAAGAAAAACCGACTATTGATGCCAAGGTGGACACAAGTATTATTACTTTAATCCGATACCGCGGGATTGATTGTGAAAAGGCCAGTTCTTCTGATGATTATTGGTGCTGTTCTGATAACAGGAGGTGTGGCAATAGGTGGAGTAACAGGATGGCTCATAGAGAAGTCAATGCTTGCTGGCCTGCCGGATGTCGCAACCCAAAATACGTTAGGACCCGGTGAAAACATTACACGAACTATCATGGCCAAAACTGGCGAGTCGTTCACTGTCATCGCAAGAACTCCATCACCAAGTCATACAATTGCAACAATTGTTTATGGCCCTGATGGCAAAATCGTGCTTCAGTCTCAGGGACAGGAAGCAAATCCAGTTTTAGCAATCAAAGACGGGCCTCATGTAGTTACAGTAAGAAATGAAGGGTCAGAGCCGGTCACTACAACACTTCTGGTTTTCAGAGTCGGAGTGTTTAGTGATAATAGCGTCGAGTTTAGCCCATTTCTCAAGCAGGTGTTTTCATTCTTGGGGTACATTGTTTTGGCAGGTGTTCTGGTTCTCGCAGGGATCATAGTTCTGATTATTGGAGCGGTCAAGTACTTTAGAGAGCGGAAAAGGCCAGCCGTCGGTGTTTGAACGCCCGGGAATAGACTAACTTTATCATCTCCTGAGAAAATCAGAAAAAGAACTGGCATGGTTAAGGGAAGGTCATGTGACGGCGGGATTCCATGAGATCCTGATTGGGATAAAGCAATTGCTTGATGATCCAAAGTATGTCATGATTGATTTGATGATGCAAGCAAGGCGGAGGCTTTTCGCATAGCCCTGCGCGATCTGTGGCGTCAGGCCGAGGAGCAAAAAATCATGCAGAACCCACGAGCAAGGATTGTCGAGGCAGTAGAGGCCAAAGAGTACTAGCAGCAAGTTTGAGAGCGTCTTATTTTCTTGTTGCTACAGAGAGCTCGCCTAGTGGTCTTCGATGTCAATGTCGGCTCTTTTGCTGCCCGTCGCCGGCCTGTCAAGGTCTGCGCGCGACTTTCTTGCTGACTCGATTGCCTTTTTGCGCCTTGGCTGCAGCCATAGCACGTATATCGACCCTGCGAGGTAGACTGCAAGCAGCGCCACCTGCGCCACCACGGTCTCCAAGGTCGGGTGTATGCCAGTCATTGCTGCAAGGTTGATGTCAAGGCGCGGTATAGTCCCTATCAGGTGCGTGGTCTCTATCAGGCCTATTTCCTGGAACTCGCGAATCGCATTGCCCATGAACGCGATTGACATGTACGCGCCCACGCCCATAGTGAGCCCAAAGAGCACGCGCAGCGGGAGCTTTTTGCCCAGCTTGCGCACAAGAAACGTCACGCCGATTATGATGCCAAGGCCTATTGCCAGGCCGGCGGCCACGTAAAACTCCATGTATTTTGCGTACGAAAGCATCGCCTGGTAAAACAGCACAGTCTCAAAGCCCTCTCGGTACACGGTAAAGAAGGAGAGCATGACAAAGACCATGACGCTTCCAGTTGTCGTCGCTTTCCACACCTTGGCCTTGACAAACTCGATCCATTTCTTTGTCTCGACCTTGTTGAGTATCCAGAAGCTGACCCAGAACAGCACGGCCACAGCAGAGATGCCGGCCACCGCCTCTATGATGGAGGCGTTTGCGCCAGAGATCTCGATAAGGAACTGGGCGGCAAACCACGTGGCCGCAGTGCCGGCAAACGCAAGGACGATGCCGTAATAGACGTGCTTTTTAAAGCGCTCGTTCCTTGACGCTTCAAGATAAGTGAGGATGGCGCCAACAATGAGCGCAGACTCGAGCCCTTCGCGGAATATTATGGAAAACGACGTTGAAAACGCTATTGCCGGGGCAAGCGAGCCGGTTCCTGTCACCAGTCGCTCGGACTCGTCAAGGCCCTTTCTTATCTCTACCACCTTTGCCGCAACCTGCTCGTACGGAGCGCCTGCCTGCATTTGGTTGCGCAGTTCGGCAAACTTGATCTCCATTTCAAGCGTGAAATCAGGGTTTATCGGCCGTAGCGGGATCTCGATGTTTTCATAGCTGTCAAGGTAGGCCGAGCGCGACGCCTGGATAGCGCCCTGCGCATCGCCGTCGCGGTATATCTTTAGCGTTTCGTCAAGCTTGACCCTTATCTTGTCGATGTTCTGGCGCACCTCCTCCTTGGCAGTGTCGGCCGCGTCGCCCCGCTCCTTTATCGGGCCCTTGTATGCGCCAAAGCCCTGGCTCAGCTCGTCAATGCTGACAAAAGAAGAGCCCGAGCCTGCTGCCTGAGCAGAATAGCCGGGGTCGTTCTTGAGCAGGCCCTCGGCGGTTTGCAGGTTGGCGAGGATGGCGTTTACGTGATCTTGAATGGCCGAAGGCGCCTCGCGGGCCTGGATCTTTTCGCGCAGCTGCACCCTCATCTGCTGCTCTATCGTAGTCATCAGCTTGGCGTCATGCTTTTCAATCGGTGCCTCCAGAAACTCGAAATTGTCAAGGTACGCGGTTATCCCGTCCTGCTCGGCCTGCTTGTAGTTGCCGGCCTGCACCCCGCTTACCACCTTTGCCAAGAGATCGCGAATAGTTGTAAAGTACTGGGCATAGCCGCCCGAGCCCTCGCTTTCAGACAGGTTTTCTGCAAGGTCCCGCTCTATTGCGGCCTGGAGCTTGGCCACCGAGTCGACGTCGGCCTTTTGCGCCATTGCGGATTTCATGTCTGAAAAGAACGACTCGATCTCTTGCTGCCTTGACTCTTCCATCGAGCCGGACACCAACTGGTATTTTGCATATGCAGCGTCAACCAGGCCGCCTGCGCTCTGGTAGTCTTGCTGCCTGTAGGACTGCACCGCGTCGCGCAAGAGAAACGCCGACACCTGCGACACTGCATCCTCGTCAGAAGCCCTGCCTGTTTTTGCGGCAAGTGAATCAAGCAGAACACCTATCTGCGATGCCTGCCCCTTTGCCTGCTCTGCCGAAAGTGTGCCGTCCTTTATCTGAAAAGCATAGTCGGTCAGCGCGGACTCGAGCTTTCCTGTAGAGCCGGCGTCAAGCGCGCTCAGCTGCGCTTTGACGGATGGAAATACGGTGGTATGAGAGATAAATGCGTGAGAAAAGGCGCCGTCCCTGTCGCCGGATTGCAGGAGGTTTTCTGCGAGGTTGACCTGCGTCCTGATGCGCTCCAGATTGACCAAGACGACCATCGCTGTAGCGTCAGAATTGCTGCCAGCAGTCTGCGCAAGGGCAGGCCGTACGGCTGCAGCTACAATAAGCAGAGCGAGCAATGCAGAGACAACGACGAAATTCTTGGTTTCCATTGTATTACCAACCATCAACTACTGCTGCAGCCATCGCGCGTCAACGACATCACAATTATTAGGCTTACCTAATTCATCACTATATTTAAACCATCTTTGCGGGTACTGTTAACTTGTCGTTTGCCAAATGGATATTTGAAACACAAGTCTAGCCGATGCCAAATTACCAGTACCCTAATTAAATACATTATATTAACATCTAATGCATCTTTTTTATAGATATGAAACCATTATATCTTTTAATAATTCTGGCAGTGTCAGCATCTTTCATCAGCGGTATTGGTTTTGCCATGTTAATGTCATCATCTTACATATCAAATGAACCACCAAACCATGTTGTTATGGCTGATCAAATTGATAATAACACGTTCATCCCTCAAGATAACGGTACTGTTTTTGCAGCTGTCAACCCGAATACAAACCGGATCTATGTAGCAAATGAAGTCAGCCATACTGTATCTGTCGTAGATGGAAACAACAACAAAAAGATTGCAAGCATACCGGTTGGCGCATATCCAAAAATAGCTGTCAACCCAGTCACAAACCGAATCTATGTTACAGAACAACATATGGTTAACAACATACAACAAAATGGTACAATATCTGTCATAGATGGAAACAATAACTACACAAAGATTGCAAGCATAGAGGTTGACGTGAATCCTTCTGGAATAGCTGTCAACCCGAATACAAACAAGATCTATGTGACACACCACCATATTGAAATAAATGGCAAACGGCAAAATGGTACAGTAACTGTAATAGACGGAAATGATAACACAAAGATTGCAACCATACAGGTTGGCGAAAATCCTTTTGGAATAGCCGTTAACCCGAATACAAACCGAATCTATGTTACTAACTATATAGATGGCACCGTCTCTGTGATTGATGGTAATAGTAACAAAGTCATAGGCAAGCCAATCAAATTAGATTTTGGTGCTGAAGGAATAGCAGTTAATCCTCTTGCAAATAAGATCTATGTCGCTAATGGAATAACTGCCACCATATATGTCATAGATGGTGGTGATACTGGAAGCAAAGTGGATGAGATTCGGAAACTATTTGCCTGGAACGTAGCTGTCAATCCAGTCACAAACAAGATCTATGTGCCAAGCTATTTCTTTAACAATCTTTCAGTAGTAGACGGCAAGTATGATAACGTAATGACAGTTATTCCAATAGGAATGTATCCTGACTAAGATGATCGAAGAGCGTAGAGTAAATGCAGAAGAAAGGGACACTCGTATTTTTGCAGCAAAAGCCTGTAATCGACTAAAGAACATACTTTGGACTTTTGACGGTCAGTATATTGTGGTATACACTTGAACTTACAAGTCATCCAACGAAAGTGTCACCGCCAAGAAAAACGCGACCGATCTGACGATACAAGTTAGTTATACCAGTGCTTCTTTGTGAGTAAAAAAGCGAGAGAAAGAGAAAAGGAGAAAGATTTGCAGAGGCTTTTAACGGGAAGCCATCGCAATTCTTTCTTGCTCGTTCTTTTTCTTGACGGCGTGGCTGGCCATGTCGTTGTTTGAGGCCAGAATTATCTCTTTTGCCAGCGCCTCTTCAATCGTCTGCGGGTTTCCGTACGTGGATTCCCTGACGCCCTCTGCGATGAAGCGGAGCGCAAGGTCGACCCTGCGAAGCGGCGCAACATCTACCGACACGTGGTAGACCACACCACCGTACACGATGCGGGTCGTGTCCTCGTTTGGAGACGAGTTCTCGATAGCGCGAACGAGAAGTTCCACGGGGTTCTTGCCCGTTTCAAGGTAGATGATGTCAAAGGCGGTGCGGACCATGTTGAGGGCGCGAGCCTTTTTGCCTCCCATCCTGCCCGTGTTCTTGGCGTATTTCTTGCCAAAGTGCATCATCTTGTTTGCAAGCCTCTCGACAATGTTGACGTCGGCCTTTTTCAGGCGCTGGTGCTCGTGCCTTCCAAAGGTGTTCGGAAGGACTGCAGGCTTTAGCGAAATTGCCGTCTTTAGGCCGGGGTCGTTTATCTCGATCTCCTTGGTCTCCCACTTGTTGAAAAGCGTGATAGTTACCTGCTCTTTTCCACTCATCTTCTTGGCTTCTCCTTTCTTCCGTATACAAGCTCTTTAAGGGAAACGCCGTTTACCTTGAACACCTGCCACCTGACACCGGGGATGTCGCCCATTGCGCCACCCATGGAACCACCGATGCCCTCAACCATGACCTCGTCGTGCTCGTCGACAAAGTTGAGAGCGCCGTCCCTTGGGAGGAAGGCGGTGACGGACTTGCCGTTCTTTATCAGCTGCACCCTGACGCACTTGCGCACGGCAGAGTTTGGCTGCTTTGACTCGATGCCTACTTTTTCCAGCACAATGCCCCTTGCCTGCGGCGCGCCCTCTAGAGGGTTTGCCTTCTTGTCAAGCATAAGCATACGTCTCTTGTAATACTTGTCTGCCCACCTGCCGCGGCTCTTTTTCGTTCTGAGCACGCCGCCGGCAAACAATCCTAGTGGAGATTTACCCATTATTCATATTCACCCTGTTGTTTGTCGTTATCTGCTGTTCAGGACTTACGATCAGGACACTGGATATATTGAAGTATCGCTTTGCCAAAAGCCTGGCCTTCTCGGCGTTTCTGCCTTCCCGGCCGACCACTGCGCCCTTTTTCTTGGCGTCGACGGTGACTACGGCCTGCTTGCTTCCATCCATCCTTTCGGATATGCGCACGTCTGACACCATGTCGGCGTTGAGCATGTTGCGGATGAACTCGGCAGGGTCTTCAGAGAACTCGACGAGCTCGACCTTGCGGCCCACGACCTGCTGCAGCTGCTTTATGGTGGCGCCACCCTTGCCGATGGCAAGGCCCATCTGGCCCTTGTTCACGACAAATATGACGCGGTCCATCTTGTCGTCAACTATGCAGTCGCGCGCCGACGCGCTTGTCACGCTTCCAAAAAGCGATATCAAGCGCAGCTCGTCAGAGGTCAGCTTTATCTCCGTCATATTCAGATTGTCCCTCTAGCGTAGAGCCTTTTTCCTTCTTCAGCAGCAGACGACAAATACAATTTGAGCACTGTCCCGAAGTTCAATTTAAGTCTTGGCGCCTCGTGGTAGAACAAAAGTAGTGATGATGAAAAGATACGAGGAGGAGAGAAAAAAGAGAGATCACTTGCCCTTCTTTTCTTCGTCAGCCATCACGGCCTTGACTTCGGCGTCGGTTGCGCCCTTGATGGCAATTGCCGTTATGCGGAAGGGCTTGTTGCAGAGCTTGCCCAGCTGCACCGAGTTGCCGTCAAACTCGTAGATGGCAACTCCGGCAGACTTGGCCTGCTCGTCAAGTTTTGCCCTGTCGCCTGCGTCAAGCGACTTTGAAACAATCACCAGTTTTGAGCTCTTGGCCGACTGGAGGACTTCTTTTACCCCACTCTTGTACTTGTTGGCCGCTACTGCGTCTTTGATCACTTTATCTATTGTCTTCATTATTATTTTATTCCTCTTTACCTTCCTTGACCTTCATGTAGAGGTCAACCATTCCGGTGCCGACGGGTACTGTGGCACCTACTATAACGTTTTCTGTCACGCCCCGCAGGGTCTCCACCTGCCCTTCAAGCGAAGCCCTTGCGATTGTCGGGACCGTGATTTCAAACGCCGCCCTTGCAAGCACCGACGTCTTTGTACCGGCGATACCATGGCGACCGATCTGCTGCAGGTAGCCCTTTGAGGTCATCAGGTCTGCGACCAGCATGATGTGGCGGACGTCGACTTCAAGACCCTGCTCCTCAAGCGTGTTTGTGATCTCCTTGACAAGCGCGGTCCTTGCCGCCTCGATGCCAAGCGTCTGCCATATCTCGTAGACGTTGTTGGTGGCAATCCTTGAAGTGTCCACGCCGTCGACGAGCACGACCTTGGCAAGGTTGGAGCCGGCAGTCTGTATGACCCATTCCTCATCCTGCTTTACAATCGTGACGCGCTCGATGTCCGGCACGCCCTTTACCCTTGTGTTTAAGAGCTTGTTCTTGAGCGTCAGGAGCGTCTGCGCATCAGGCTCATCCGGGACTGTAACCTTGATGGAGCGCTTGCCTTCGTTCATCTTGACTTCGTACTTTTTCTTGGTGCCTTCAAGAACTGCGTTAGCCTCTTCGAGGGTGCAGCCCCGTTCGGCAAGCTTGGCTTCGGAGAAGTAGAACGTGAGCACGCCGGAGTAGTCTGTCTCGGATTTCTCGATGAGGTCGCCTACCTGCGTAAAGAGGATCTCGCGTGCGACTTCAAGCGCCTTTTCGCGCGAGCCGCGGTGAGCCTCGTCAAGGTAGATGTCCATCGTAGGCGTCACTGGCTTTTTGCGTGCGTCGACAAGCTCGATGAGCCTTGGCAGGCCGAGCGTGACGTTGCGCTCCTTGACTCCTGCAAAGTGGAACGTCCTGAGGGTCATCTGGGTTCCCGGCTCGCCTATCGACTGCGCGGTAACGACGCCGATGGCTTCTCCCGGCTCTGCAAGCGCCCTGTCGACCAGGTCGACCACCTTTCTCATGACCTTCTCGACGCCTTCCCTGCTGAGCTTGTTCTCAAGCAGAGCCTTTTCCAAGCTGGCGCGCATCCTCGGGTTGAGGCTGGCGCCGTGCTCTTCGATTATCTTCTTTATCGCTTCTTCTGTAGCCTTGCGGCCCTCGTCGACAATGGCCTCCGCTTCGATGAGCCTTGAAATGTTGACCGCTTCTCCGTGGTCGCTCTTTGCAGGGTCGATTCCGTCCTCGCCGTACAGGTACTGGACTATGTTGCCGTGCGGGTCCCTCACGGTCTGGTCGTACTCTATCTTCAGGTGCTCCAGTGCGTTGATGAGCCTTCTCTGCATGTAGCCGGACTGCTGGGTCCTGACCGCAGTGTCGACAAGGCCCTCGCGCCCGCCCATCGCGTGGAAAAAGAACTCCAGCGGGCTCAGGCCGTCGCGGTAGTTGGACTTGACAAAGCCCCTCGCATCAGGGCTTGTCTCGTTTGGAATATAGTGCGGCAGGGCACGGTTGCGGTAGCCCTTCTGGATGCGCTTGCCACGGATTGACTGCTGGCCAAGCGCTGCAGTCATCTGGCCGATGTTGAGAGTCGAGCCTCTTGCGCCGGTGGAAGCCATGATTATTCCAGAGTTGTTGTCAGGAAATGCCCTGTCTGCTGTCCTGCCTGCGCGGTCGCGGGCGCGTGACAGCTCGTTGACCACGTATAGTTCCAGCGCCTCTTCTGCGGATAGACCCCTTGTGAGCGGGAGCGAGCCATCGCGGTACTGCTGTATCAGCTCGTGGACCTTGTCGTAGGTCTTTTGGATGATGTCAGAGATCTCCTGCCTCGTCTCCGGCGACAGCCAGAGGTCCGAGTAGCCGTACGTGAACCCGCGGTGCGTGATGTACGTCTTTAGCATTATCAGGATGGAGTCGAGGAACTTGCGTGCGACGTCGGTGCCATAGTCTTTTGCTATCCTGTGCAGGACAGAGTCCGGCTCTTCTGCGCCAATCGACGCCTTGTCGATTACGCCGGAGATGAGCTGTCCGTTCTTTATCACCACGTCCCTGCCCTCCCCCTTGGCGGCCTTGTTCCACTTGCTTGTGATGACAAAGTTAAAGTCCTTTGGCAGGAACAGCGAGAATAGCTGGCGCCCACTGTACAGCTTTTGCCCGTCCTTTGTTGCCACTGCCGGCTCTGGGAGCGGGCCCCTGTAGCCTCCGACAAGCGCCAGGTTTGCAAACTCGTCGCGGGTGAGCACCGTTTCGTCGCGTGTGAGCATAAAGGCGCCCGTGATAAAGTCGCGGATTCCCCCGATGATGGGACCGCCGTACCTTGGCGATATGAGCTGGTCCTGCACGCGCATCAAAAGCGTTGCTTCGGCTCGCGCTTCTTCGCTCTGCGGGACGTGGAGGTTCATCTCGTCTCCGTCAAAGTCGGCGTTGTAAGGCGGGCACACTGCGGGGTGCAACCTGAACGTGCGGTACGGGAGCACCACCACAGAGTGCGCCATTATTGACATCCTGTGGAGCGACGGCTGGCGGTTGAAAATGACAATGTCGCCGTCTGACAGGTGGCGCTCGACGATGTAGCCGGGTGCTAGCGAGTCGGCTATTGTCTTTCTGTCGGTGACGTAGTCGAGCCTTATCTTGACGCCGTCCGGCCTGATGATATAGTTGGCGCCGGGGTAGGTGTTGGGGCCGTTTGTCACAAGCGCCTTTAATTTTTCAAGGTTCCACTGCGACACTGTTTCAGGGATTGTCAGTTTCTTGGCGACGTCGGTCGGCACGCCCACGTTTGATATCGTAAGGTTTGGGTCCGGCGAAATGACGGTCCTGCTGGAAAAGTCGACGCGCTTGCCGGAAAGCGAGCCACGGAAGCGGCCTTCCTTTCCCTTCAACCTTTGCGTCAGCGTCTTTAGCGGCCTGCCCGACCTGTGGTGGGCCTGCGGGATGCCGGACACTTCGTTGTCAAAGTATGTCGTGACGTGGTACTGCAGGAGGTCTACAAGGTCCTGCACGATGAGCGGCGGAGTCCCGGCCTCCTTGCTCTCCTTGAGGCGCTGGTTGACGCGTATGATGTCGACCAGCTTGTGCGTCAGGTCGTCCTCTGACCTGATGCCCGTTTCAAGGATAATGGAAGGCCTGACAGTGACGGGTGGCACTGGCAGCACCTGCAGCACGAACCACTCTGGCCTTGCAGTCGTCGGGTCATAGCCGAGAAGCATCAAGTCTTCGTCTGGCACGTGGCTCAGGCGCTCGCGGATAGTGATTGGAAGCAGCCTGTTCTCGCCTGCCTCCGTCCTTTCCACGAATATCGTCGGCTTTGTGAATATCAGGTCGTATTGTTCTTTGCCGCAGTGCGGGCACGACTTGACCTTCTTGGCCTTTTCGATTATCTCGTCGCGAATGTTTTCAAGCGTTATAACAGCATAGGGCGCCTTGCTCTCGCGGATTGCCTTGTAGTGTGCCAGTTCCTCGGGATCGAGCTTTATCCTGTTGCACGACCTGCACGTCGTCAGCAACAGCTTGTGCACGTCGTCTACAAAGGCGATGTGTAGCACTGGCTCGGCAAGCTCGATGTGCCCAAAGTGCCCGGGGCACTTGGCAGAGGTGTTGCCGCACGTGGCGCACTTTTGCCCCGGCTCCAGAGTCCCCAGCCTGTTGTCCATCAGGCCTCCCTGCACCGGCATTCCGTCTTCGTCGTACGTCTCTGGCGCCGTGACCTCTGCGACTGAGAACTTGCGCACCTCGGTAGGCGACCAGACGCTGAACTTGATTCCACCGAGAATCTTGGCTGATTCTTCCATCATTGTCATATCTCCTCCTCTTTTACACCTTCTCCTTGGCTATCAGCCTGGGAGCGACGTTGAGGCTCATCATCTCCTGCAACAAGAGCTTGAACGCGTACGCGATCACTACTGACGAGATCTTGGCCTTTTCTCCGCACACGCGGCAGACGTATCTGCGCTGCTTGACGTCATAATACGCCAGCAGTCCACATCTTTCGCAGACGTTGACCTCTGCCTTGTCTGACTCTTCAAGCAAGCGGTCCTTGAGCATCATGGACGCGCCGTACGCGATGAGGCAGTCGCGCTCCATCTCTCCGAACCTGAGACCTCCGCCACGCGCACGACCTTCTGTCGGCTGCTTTGTCAGCATCTGAACCTGCCCGCGGGCGCGGCTGTGTATCTTGTCTGCGACCATGTGGTGCAGTTTTTGATAGTAGACGACTCCGACATAGACGTCTGCAGGGAAGCGCCTGCCCGTCCTGCCGTCGTACATCACTTCCTTGCCCGTGTACTTGAAGCCGTACTGCTCCATTGCGCCCTTGATGTCGTCCAGTTTCTCTCCAAGGAACGCCGAGCCGTCTGCGATCTTGCCCCGGAGCGACGCCGCCTTTCCGCCAAGCGACTCCATGAACATGCCGACGGTCATCCTTGATGGGAACGCGTGCGGGTTGATCATGACGTCAGGCACAAGGCCGTCCTCGGTGTACGGGACATCTTCCTGATTTACCAGCATACCTACCACACCCTTTTGGCCGTGCCTTGAGGCAAACTTGTCGCCGATTTCAGGAATGCGCATGTCGCGGACTCTGATCTTGTACATCTTGCCGCCCTCTACCGACTGGGTGATGATGACAGTGTCGACCACCCCGTTTTCAGACGGCCTGACGCCCACTGAAGTGTCGCGCCTGTACGGGCCCTTGACCTCAAACTCTTTGTATTCCTCCATGAACCTTGGAGGCGAAGTCCTTCCGATCAGAATGTCGCCTCCGTTGACCACGGCCTCGTGCATGATTGCACCGTCTGCTTCAAGCAGGCGGTACGCCTTTTCGCCACGGTAGCCCCGGATGTTGGCGTCGGCCTGCGGGAGCTCAAACGTGTCCTTCATGCCGCCCGGATACTGCTTTGCTTCTGCTTCGTATATCCTGTAAAAGAACGTCCTGCCAAGCCCGCGGTCGACAGAGGACTTGTTGAACACCACTGCGTCCTCGATGTTATAGCCTTCAAACGGAAGCACAGCGACGACGCAGTTCTGGCCCGTCGGGCGGTCTTCAAGTCCAAGCAGGTTTATCGCTTTTGTAGAGACAACAGGTATCTGCGGGTACAGCATAAAGTGCTGGCGCACGTAGGTGCTTGCGTTCATCAGAGGAGTAGAGAACCCAAGCGACTGCTTGGCCATCGCGCTTTCATACGTGTTTCTTGGCGACTGGTTGTGCTCTGGGTACGGGATGATTGATGCGCCGACCCCAAGGATTGCGGAGGGGAATATCTCCAGGTGCGTGTGCTTGCCTGCCTCTACCTTCTTGGGCTCCATCGCCACGTACGAGTTTTCTTCCTCGTTTGCGTCTACGAGCTCGATGACTCCCATGTAGAGCAGGTCCATCCACGACAGGAACTTTTTGGACACCTTTTCGATTATCTCCATCGTGACAAGGGGCTTGCCGTCCTTTAGCACGACTAGCGGGCGCATGACCCTGCCGGCGTTGCAGCTGATGTACAATCTCTTTGTCGCGTTCTCGTTTTGCGAGCTGTACAGGTAGATGCCGACGTGCGGGTGAACCTTGCCGGATCTCCTCATGTTCCTGAGCGTCTCTGCAAGGACGTCGCCCTTTTCCACGTAGCCGATGAGCCGGCCGTCGACGAAAACCCTCGTGCCTGCAGCGCGGAGTTTCTCGTTTGCCTCGTCCACGTTCTGGACTCCAAGTTCATAGAGCTTTTCCGTGACTTCGGCAGAAAGCACGTTTACGGAAATGATTGCAGAAAGCGCGAGGTTCTTGACCAGTCCACAGTTAGAGCCTTCAGGGGTCTCTGCGGGGCATATCCTGCCAAAGTGCGTTGCGTGCAGGTCGCGTGCCTCAAAGTTGGGCTGGCTCCTTGACAGCGGGGATTGTATCCTGCGCAGGTGGCTGATTGTCGACATGTAGTTTGTCCTGTCCAGCAGCTGCGTCACGCCGACGCGGCCACGGCCCCAGTTGCCCGTTGCGATGGCGTTGTTCAATTTGTCAGAGACGATGCCCGGCCTCACTGCTGCTGCAACGGCGTTGATGCCGCGCTTTTGCCCGGAGCGCTCTAGCTGGTATTTCATGTCGCGGATAAGGTTGCGGAATGCGGTGCGGAACAGGTCTGCGAGCATCTGGCCTGCGAACTTTATCACTTTGTTGCCATAGTGGTCCTTGTCGTCGGCCTCTATCCAGCCAAGTTTCAGTTCAATAAGTTTGCTTGCGGCCTCGCCTAGGAACAGCGCCTTTTCGTGCCTGTTCTCGGGGTTCTTGCCAATGTGCGGGAGAAGTCCCCAGTCAAGCAATGTCTCGGCGCGCTTTATCTGGAACTCTTCAAGCATACCAGGCGCAATCCTCTTTGAGATGTAGACGATTGCGTCGCGGCTTGACGCCACGTCGCCGGCCTTTTCAAACGAGGGCTCCAGTTCGTCCTGTATCTGCTCGTTGAGCGAGACAGAGTCGGCAATGTCCTTGTCTGCCTCCAGGCCGAGGGCGCGGATTAGCGTGATGAGCGGTATGTCGACAGGCGAGCCCGGTATCTTGGTCACAATCGAGCCGTCGGGGCGCATGATGAGCTCCAATTTCGCACGATAGCCGACTATGGACGAGTAGACTTTGGCCTTGTACAAGAGCGTGCCTGTTGTTTCCTCGGTGTCGACGATTATTTTGTTGTACGACAGGTCTTCAAGTCCCACGATGACGCGCTCTGATCCGTTGATGACAAAGTATCCGCCGGGGTCGCGTGGGTCCTCGCCGTATTCGACCAGCTTGACCTCTGGCAGGTTGTGCAGGATGCACGTGTTGGACTTAACCATCACAGGCATGTCGCCGATGTGGATAAAGCGCGATTCAAGTATCTTGCCATCTTCGACGACGGAGCACTCTAGCATTATCGGAGAAGCGTACGTCAGGTTGCGCAGGCGCGCCTCCATCGGAGCGACGTGCGTGATAGAGCCGTCAAGCTCCATTATCCTTGGCTGCTGCAACTTGACTTTGCCAAGTTTTATCTTGTACGGGTATTCGGCGGTTTCAATTTCAATCTCGCCTACTTCGTCGATAATGCTCTGCAGTCCGCGCTCCATAAACTCGTTATAAGAGTTCAGGTGCTGGCGCGCGACTCCTTCCCTTCTCAAAATGTCATTAATAATTGGCCACATCTCGATAGAATTCTCTATCATATAGAGTACTCACCCTTCCACCACGTAGCGGTAATATACACTTTCACCCGCAGTCGGGCTCTTTCTCGTGATCTTGATAATGTCGCCCGGCCTCACGTCCAGATCCTCGATGGCCTTGTCGCTCATCAGGATGTACGGGAGCTGGCCAGGCTTGGCGTTGTACTTTTTCAGCACTTCTTCGGCCTCGGCCTTGGGGATGATCTCGTGCTTTGGCTGGTACACGTGATTTGTAATCTTGACTACTTTCTTTTCAGACGACAAGGGATGCTATACTACCTCCTCCACAGACAACGACGACAACAATAGCTTGTGCTCAAGAGAAAACATCAAAGTCAAATTGATGAATAAAAAAATAGTATATTTAAGCATTGTGAATATTTGATCCAAAAGCCGATTTTATTTGGAAAATTGAGAGATGCTTTTTCGCAGGGTTGCCTGAAATGAGTACAAGTGTTAGAGTTCCTACACAAAAAGGATAAATAGTAACGGAAATATAGCGTGTTAGGTGTGCATGAGGGATAATGGAGTATAAAGCGTACGCACTAATGGCAATATTGCTGGCATCTGTATCGGCTGTCGGCATGTTTGGCTCTGCATATGCACAAACTAGCAGTGGCCTTACAGTAACGACAGACAAGACAGATTACAGCGCAGCCGACACCGTAAAAATCTCCGGAAACGTCGGAGTAACCCCAACAGGCCAACCACTTGTGCTTCAAGTGTTCAATCCAAACGGCGCAGCATACAGATTTGACCAAGTCCCGGTAGCTGCGGATGGATCGTATACTTATAATCTCAAGGTCGGAGGCAAGCTGGGCGTAACCGGCGCATACAAAGTCACAGTCAGCTACAACGGCGTCTCAAAGACCGCAAACTTCAACTTCGCAGCAGGAGAACAATGGCAGACAATCAAGATGCAGCTCAAGAGCGGAACAGTCGACATCAAGTACCAAATCACTGGCGGTACACTCAAGAGCCTCACAGGTGATTCAGACACATCAACAATCACTGCAATGATCACTGCCGCTTCAGACGGCCAGCTGAAGATCCAGCTGCCAAGGACCGTTGCAGACGCGAAAATGGCAGGCAACACCACTGACGCAGAATATGTGATCTTTGTCGACGAGATTGAGGACTTTGCAGATGACGACCACGGCAAAGACGTGAGAACACTGACCATTCCGTTCGCGGCACAGTCAGAGCAGATTGACATCACTGGTACCTTCGTAGCGATCCCAGAGTTCGGTGCAATCGCTGCAATCGTTCTCGCAGTCGCAATCGTCGGCATAATCGTCGCCACGACAAAATACAGCAAGTTCAGCTTCTTGCCAAAGATGTAAGGCAGGCTGGACGAGCCTCTCTTTTTCCTTTTTTCATTTTTTGCCGAGAACCACTGTCAAGTATTCGTGTTATCACAATTTAACTGAAAAATCAAGTGGGGCCTTCGGAGGGATTTGAACCCTCCTCAAGCGGTGTCTGCCGAAATTTCATATTCAGAACAGTCCACAGCCGCCTATACTCACCAGGCTATACTACGAAGGCCGCCAGTGCAATCTGCGGAAACCACATTATATAATCGTTCGATCACTTACGTGCTTGGCAAGAGCCCTATCCTGACCGTTTCAACACCCATTTCTTGTTCAAGTTTGCCGGCAAGCGCGTTCAGACCAAGCGAGTCGCCTGCAAGGTGGCCCAAGACAACCAGATTTCCTTGCAGTTTTTCCTCGCGCATTTTCACCAAATCGCCATAGTCGACGTGCAAATAGATGACAGTGTCGACGCCGTGCTGGAAATACGCCTTGGCAATCGAGTAGCCTCCATTGGTCCCTGCGGCTATTACAAGCGCCCAGTGACCCACTCTGTTTTTTTCGCTTCCATGCCTCACTTGCACCCGTGTTTCGGCGTGGCGGAATTCAGGTATCCTGCTTACAGACTCGACGATGTCAGAGACGTATTCTGTCTTGCCAGACTTTATCTTGGCTAAAATGGCCTGCCTCATGTACTCGTCGCAGGGCTGGTGTATGTTGACAAGGGGCATCTTCATTGCCCTTGCCGCGCCCACCACGTCGTCGTAAATGTTGGCGTGCGTCTTTGTCTCCACCCGCTCTTTGAGTTTCTCTGTCGCTTCTTTGGCGACACTTTTTGGCACGCCGTGTTCGACCATGTAGTCGGTATGCTTGTCAAAGACCTTGTAAAAGTTGATAGCGGCTATCCCTATTGGGTGATGCGCAATGACGGCGTCGCAGCCAAGGCTCTTTGCAAGCAAGAGCTCTGCGGTCCCGATGTCGATTGCCATCATTACTTTTTTGATGTTTTTGCCCCTGACGTGCACCATGCTGTCGGCAGGCATCTTTTTCCATCCGGCAAGCTCTAGCCCGGCCTTCATTATCTCCTCCGTGTCAACACCGCTTGTCACCATATATGGCCAGCCGGTGGCGTGGTGCAAAATTTAAATCTGATCCGGCCTTTTCAACATACTATAGATGAGCTGCTCTGACGAATATTTCTCGCACTCGACGACAGGCGAAGATAATAACCTGATACAGATAACGCCCAGAGTCAAGGAGAAGCTCAAAAAAGCCAAGTACGGCGTCTACAACCACTCGGCGGTGGAGCTGTGCCACTGGACGAAAAAGTCGTTTGCAAACGAGGGTTCTTGCTACAAGCACAAGTTCTACGGCATATCGACGCACCAGTGCATGGAGATGACCCCCACCGCGATGAACTGCGAGAACAGGTGCGTGTACTGCTGGCGGCCGGCGGAATTCTACGATACGCTTGAAATGCCGGAGCAGATGGTAGACGAGCCAGAAGTCATCGTCCAGAACCTGATGGCCGAGCGCAAGAAGCTGATAAACGGATTTTACGGCAACTCCAAGAACGACGAGACCAAGCTTGACGAGTCGCTTTTGCCAGCGCATTACGCGATCTCGCTTTCCGGCGAGCCTACCATGTACCCAAAACTGCCGCAGCTGATAAAATACCTAAAGACGTTAAAGGCCACGAAATCGATATTCCTTGTGACAAACGGCCAAGAGCCGGACATGCTGCGCAGGCTCGAAAGCGAAGACGCGCTTCCGACCCAGATCTACCTGTCTACAAACGCGTCGAACAGGAAAATGTTTCTGCAGGTAAACCGCCCGCGACACAAGGGCGCGTGGGAGCGCTGGCAGGACAGTCTGCACTTTCTGTCGACTGTCGACACACGGACGGTCCTGCGCATGACGATAATCCGGGGCTACAACGACGGCTCAGACGACATCAAGGATTTTGCAAAGGTGATGTCAGAAGGAGACCCTCACTTTATCGAGATCAAGTCGTACATGCACGTCGGCATGTCCACCCAGCGCCTGGAGAGGGACAACATGCTAGGCATGGAGGAGGTGCGCGGCTATGCGAACAAGCTGTGCGAAAAGATGCCGGCGTTTTCAGTGATGGACGAAAGCGAGATTTCCAGGATTGTAGTGTTGCAGAACAAAAAACGGTACGTCGACCGCTGGATCAAGTCCTATTTTGAATAAGAAGTTGCCATTCCGCAAACTTTTCAAGCGCTTTTTTCCTGTGTGAATAGTCGTTTTTCTTGTCTGCCAGCTCGGCAAAAGTTACATCTGCTCCTTCCGGCGCAAATATCGGGTCATAGCCCCATCCTCCCTCGGTGATTTTTTCAGAGATCCGGCCCTGAACTTTGCCTTCAAACAATTGCAGGTTGTTGCCATCAAAAAAAGCGACGAGCGAGCGAAACGACGCCAAGCGATCTTGTTTTCCTTCAAGGAGCTTCAATACCCCGGCATTGCCTATGGTCTTGAAAACGTACGATGAGTACTGGCCCGGAAAGCCGCCAAGCGCGTCAACAAAGAGCCCATCGTCTTCCACTATCACCGGCTTTTGGACCCTGGCGTACGCGCTCTTTGCCTTTTCCCGGGCGATTTCCTCAAGCGAGTCTGACTGGATTTCCACAAGCTCTATCTTGGCAAAGCTTGCCTGTATTCCCCTCATAGCGAGTATCGACTCGACTTCGCGGAACTTGTTTTGGTTGGTGCTTGCAAATGTCACTATTGCTGTTGCTGGCTGCAATTGCTCAAAAAGAGGTGTTGTCGCGGGCGAATAAAAATGTGCATAGTCATGCCACGCGGGCGTACCTGCCCCGCTGCTCTATCTCCCTGACGTTTTCAAGGATCTTTGTAGTTTTTTTCTTGCCCGCCACGCTTTCGTAACCTTTCACAAAGCTTGAAAACGCGCCCCTGACTGAAATGTGGGCGCTTGTAAACACCTCCTTTATGAGCCGGACGTCGACTGCCATGTCTTCCGTCCTTTCGGAATAGTAAGAAAGGCCAAAATCAAGGAGGACGAGCCTGTTATTGTTGTCAACAATAAAGTTTGAAGTGGTCAGGTCGCCATGCACGATTCCTGCGGCGTGCAGCAGTGCGGCATACCGGCCCATCTCTTGGCACAGCTTTGCAGTGAGCGCATCCCTTGCAGGCGTGCCATCCACGCGCTCCATGATTATCTCCGCCCTTTCAGGGTCGACAAAATAGACAAACGGGGTGCGGACGCCGGCTGACTTGGCGGCCGACATGAACCCTGCCTCGTGCACCGTCCGCTGCCTCCTTATGGAGGAATCTAGGGCGCTGTGGCGGTACGGCTTTGGCTCCCGCACCTTTGCTATCGCCTGCTTGCCGTGCCAGTCTGCAAGGTAATAGATGTCTGCCTCAGCGCCCTTTTTCAAAAGCTGCTGCAATAGTAATATACCGTCTAAAGTGGAGATAAAAACGTGAGTTTTGAGCCCCAGGAAGGCGAAAAGGTCCTGCTCAGGGAGGACTGCGCTGAGGATAGGCTGAAAAGCGGCGTCCTTATCCTTACAAACAAGCGCATTCTCTTTCAAAAGACAGAGGGGCGCATGGCCACGTTTTCAAAGAAGGAAGGAGAGATCATCCTGGATATACCGCTCCAGGCGATTTCCGCTTTCAGGGCGGAAGGGTTTCTCGTGAAAAAGTTTGTCATCGTCGCAGTGGACCAGACCTACAAGTTTGGCGTGTTTTCAAACAGCAAGTGGGAAAAGGAAATGCGCCAGGCCAAGGGCCTCTAATTACGCCACGCGACATTGACGGTGTCAAGCCGCCACGACTGCGTGACTGACGCGTCCTTTACTGCGACTTTGTTCTTTGTGGCTGCATAGTCTAGGAGCGCTGTCCACGCTATCTGCGCGCCGTTGTCGCCGGCAAACTTTATCGGGCACGCAAAAAACCTGCTGTCCTGCCTTGCGCACGCCGACTCGAGCATGGAGGCAAGGCGCCTGTTTGCAGAGACGCCGCCTACTATCATCATCTCCCGTTTGCCAGTAAAGGAAAGCGCCCGCTCGACTGCCTCGGCAAGCATTGCAAACGACGTTTCCTGGAGCGAATAACAGACATCTGACAGGTCCGCCTTGTCTTTTTGCGCCAAGCGTACAGCGGCAGTCAGCAGGCCGGAGAAGGACACGTCGTTTCCCTTTACCACGTACGGCAGCTGCGTATAGTTTTTCTGCTGCGACTCGCCTGCAAGCTGCTCTACCTTGCCGCCACAGGGCGACGCGAAGCCCATCGCCCTTCCAAACTGGTCCAGCAGCTGGCCGATGGTGATGTCAAGCGTTTCTCCAAAGACGCGCCAGCGGCCGTGCGAAAACGCAAGTATCATGGTGTGGCCGCCGGACACCAAAAGTACAAGCGGATCGTGCGCCCCAGTCAGCATCGCGCCAAGCTCGATGTGCCCCAGAGCGTGGTTTACAGGCACAAGCGGCTTTTTGTAAAATCCCGCAAGGGTCCTTGCCACCACCGCTCCAACGCGCAGGCACGGACCGAGGCCGGGCCCGGCAGAGTAGCCGATGATATCGACGTCTTTCATGGTCGCGCTGGCATCCTCAAGTGCCTGCCTCAGTACTTGCGACGACACTTCAATGTGGTGCCTTGACGCCTCCCTTGGGTGAATGCCCTTTCCCTCCGGCGCCTTGTACGCATCACGGGCGTCTGACAAAACCTTGCCATTTCTGTCCACGACTGCGCATCCAAACGTGTGCGCAGTGCTTTCAATCCCAAGGCAGAGCATTTCTGTTATTGTTATCCCCTGCTTGACGCAGACACTATCTTTATCACGTCGCCGCTCTTTAGTTGGTGGTCGGCGCCGATGCGCTGCTTTGTCCTTGCGTCCACGGCGTACAGGAAGCCTTTTGCAAGGTCTGCGTGCACCGTCCCGGCAAGGTCCTTTGCAGTCGAGCCTGTTGGCAGCAGTCGAACATCGGGAAGCACGTTTCCCTTTTTGTCTGCCAGCTTGAACTCGTCTTCAACTGGATACACTGCAACGAGGTGCAAGAGATCAAAGCATGCGATGTTTATCGCCTCTTGCACGCCTGTCGAGCCGTACTTTTCTATGAGCGCCCTGACAATGTCAAGCGCCTTTTTCTGCTGATCGTTGAGCGCGACATCAGGCTTGACATCAAACGAGTCGTCCCCCGGCAGGTAGTGGAGTATGCCTTTTTTAGAAGCTTTTTTGAGCATCGCCTCTGCCTCTGACGCGCATGGAACGACGGTGAGGCCGGCTTTTTTCATCCTGTCAATGTTGGCCTCTGCGGTGGGCAGGTCGGCCTTGTTTGCCGCCACCAGAAAGGGCTTAGCCTTTGCCCGAAGCACCTTGCAAAAGTGCAGTATGTCAGCCTCGCTCCACAAAGTCGGCTTTTTCGACGCAAGGCCGGACTCGTGCACGGCTGCAAAAATCTGGTGCTCAGGTATCGCAAGCCCAGACAGCCTCTTGGCAAGCATCTGCTCCAGTTTCTGGCCCTGGTTTTCCGCCTCCCTTGCAGTCTTGCTCCAGTCCCGGGAGACAATGCCGGCCATCCAAAGGTCAAACTCTTCTTCCACGAAATTGATGTCAAACATAGGGTCGCCCGTGCCTGCAGGGACTGTTTTGCCGGCGCTGTCAGTCGAGCCTGACGCGTCCACGACGTGTATCAGCACGTCTGCCTGCCTTGCATCGTCAAGGAACTTGTTGCCAAGGCCCTTACCTGCGTGCGCGCCCGGCACGAGGCCGGCGACGTCTATTAGTTTGACAGGTATGAAGCGGTTGCCGTCAATGCACATCGAGTGGACAGGGTTGTCCTGCACGCCAAACTCGCGGCAGACGCACTTTACCCTTGCGTAGGCGACGCCCACGTTTGGTTCTATGGTGGTAAACGGGTAGTTTGCCGCAGGCACGGCAAGCTCTGTAGCAGCATTAAAGAATGTGGACTTGCCCACGTTGGCCTTGCCGATGAGCCCTATTATCATATAAGAAGACAATAACAAAAGGCTTTGAACCAGCATTAATGTTTTTCAAGACCCTTGCCTGCAACGAAGGACATGGACGCAAGGGCGTGGGTAAAGGCGCTTGGCCTGAAAGAGCACCCAGAGGGAGGCTATTTCAAAGAGACGTACCGCGCAGGGATGGAAATTGACCTGCCGGGCTTTGATGGGCGCAGGAGCGCAGGTACGGCAATATACTATCTCTTGAAAAGCGGCCAGTTTTCCGCGTTTCACAGGATCAAGTCTGACGAAGTATGGCACTTTTACGCAGGAAGCCCGCTTGCGGTCCACGTCATAGACAGAGAAGACGGCAAATACCAGAAAATGACAATAGGCAAAGGCAAAAGACCGGCATTGCAGGCCGTCGTAAAGGCAGGGTGCTGGTTTGCCGCCTCTGTAGACAAACCTCATTCATACTCGCTTGTCGGGTGCACGGTTGCGCCGGGTTTTGATTTTCGTGACTGGGAGGCAGGCTGGCGCGACGAGCTGCTTGCATCGTACCCAGAGCACAAACAGATAATAGTAAAGTTCACAAGACAATAATAATTAATCCCAATAACCAACTCTGCCCTCGTGCCAAGGCAGGCTGCGGCCGTTTGCATCGTAAGCGGAGGGCTGGACTCGGTATGCTATGCCGCCACGCTTGCCAGAGATTATGATATTTACATGATAACGTTTGCGTATGGCCAGCGGGCTAGGAGGGAGATAGACGCGGCCAGGTATTTTGCCAGGGTCCTAAAGGCAAAAGAGCACAGGATAGTTGACATCAGCTTCATGAAAGGGCTGTACGGCAAGAGCAACGCGCTCACAGACGGCAGGCAAGAGCTGTCAAAGGATTTTTCGCAAAGCCTTGTCGTTCCCATACGGAACGCGATATTCATAGCGATTGCAGGCGCATGGGCAATGAGCATCAACGCAAGGGCGGTGGCGTACGGCGCCCATTCCGGCGACGTGCCGCACTATGCCGACTGCAGGCCCGAGTTTGCCAAGGCGATGGCAGAGGCGCTAAACATCGCTGACATTGACAGCATCAGGTCGGGCCAGAGGCAGCAAATAGAGATAGCGTCGCCGGCGGTGCAGGGCCTGAGCAAGTCAGAGCTTTTAAAGGCAGGACGGGCCACGCTTGGAGACAGCCTGTTCAGGACGTGGAGCTGCTACTCTAACGGCGTTAGGAGAGCAGGCAAATACGTCCACTGCGGCGCGTGCGAATCGTGTATAAGTAGGAAAAAGGCATTCACTGACGCCCAGATACATGACAGGACGCGCTATGCAGCGTGAGCAGCAGGGGCGGAGGACCGCCGGGACGGTAAGGCTGAGCGAGATCTTTACCAGCATCGAGGGCGAAGGAGTGTTCTTTGGCACCAAGACGATGTTTGTCAGGCTTGCAGGCTGCCCGCTGAAATGCCACTGGTGCGATACGCCGTACGCAATACCCATGGATTCTGGCGAGAGCCATACGGTAGAAGAGGTAAAAGAGATGATCTCCAATGACCTGCAGGAAAACACCTACAAGGTAAATTTCACGGGAGGCGAGCCTCTGGCGCAGCATGAAGCGGTGATGGAGTTGGCCAAGTTTGTCAGGGAAAAAAAAGGCGTCAAGACATACCTTGAATCGGCCTGCTACGACTCGGCCCGCTTTGCCAAAGTCCTGCCGTACATCGACATTTGCAAGATCGAGTTCAAGATGAAAGACGCAAGGGCAGTCGTTGACGACAAGCACTATAACAATCTGCTGAAAAACGAGCTTGAATGCCTGAGAATAGCAGTCGATGCAGGCAAGATGCCCTACGTCAAAGTGGTAGTGACCAATTCGACAGACGTTGACGAGTTTGCAAGCCTGGTCAGGCAGGTATTCAGAGTCGCCAGTCCTAAAAACATAGCAGGATTTATAATACAGCCGAGCCATAAGACAGACGAGCCCGTGTTGGAGAGGCTTTTTGCGTTTTATGACGCAGTCTACCCATTCTACGATCAGGTCAGGGTCGTACCGCAACTTCACAAGATAATAGGAGCGCGCTAGCACAGCATAATGAAGGATAACGGCAAAATCAACAAGAAAAAGATAGCAAAACTTCTCAGGCAGCTCCTCATAGAGCTTGGCGAAAACCCGGACCGCGAGGGACTGATGGGAACCCCGGACCGCATGGCCAACATGTACGAGGAGATTCTCGGGGGGTACACCATGGACGCCGAGCTTGACGTGACGTTTAGCGACGAGACGGACGTCATCGTGGCAAGGGACATCCAGTTCTACAGCATGTGCGAGCACCACATGCTCCCGTTCTTTGGCAAGGTGCACGTAGCCTACGTGCCGGCAGGCAAGGTGTTTGGCGTTTCAAAACTTGTAAGGCTGGTAGAGAAATACTCTCGCAGGCTGCAGATACAGGAGCGCCTCACAAAAGAAGTCGCCGACGAGCTGGTGCGCATGGGCGTGAAAGGCGCGATGGTGATAGCAGAGGGAGACCACCTGTGCATGAGGATGCGCGGGGTGCGCAACAACAGTTCCATGCTCACGATAGCGTACCGCGGAGTGATGGAGCAGAAGGACCTGCGCGAGCACGTGCTTGCCATGATAAAGGCTCCAAAGGCATTCTAATGTTGCTAGGGGTCTGTTGCTGACAGGTCAAAGAATGCCAAATCCCGGTCGTTCCCAATTACTTGGCCGCTTTTGGCATCTATCAGGTAATAATAACCCCGGTAGCCGTCATTACCGGATGTTGTAACTTCCACGTGCCAGAAATGCTGGTTCCAATAGGCTTGTAAAAACCGATGTTCTTTGGTGTAAAGCCACATGTCTGCAGACGGACTTTTTTCATCATCTGCCATGAAGGCTAGCCCATTAGCTGTTACGTGGATGAGTTTTGCAGTCGATTCTTTGTCGGGAAAGAGGCTTGCGTCCCTGTTAGGCTCTCTATCGACCTGATTGAGGGCGATCCTGGTTGCGTCATCCTTTGATATCGCATAGGGTTTTGAGCTGGCAGCAAACTTCTGCTGGTAGAGAAGTGCTGCGGCAGCAAATATCCCAAAGGCAAAAAGAGCGACGGTAAGCACCCTGAGGGACATCTTGTTTTTCTTTAGACCTTGCGAGCCGTTTGTCGCAGAGGACAACTGCGTTATCTATTGCTGCTAGACGACCTTAAGTAGTTTCATCCAAATGACGAATCTGCCAAGAAATGGGTGGTGTGAATAGTTAAATAAGAAAAGCATCAGAATACCGCTCGTTATCTCATATGAGCGGCAAAGACGAGTCAATCTTTTCAAAGGAGGCCCTTATGGGCACGCAGGCCGGCAAGGACATCATGAAGCAAGGCCTTCTGCGCAGCAAGGGCTACAAGCAGTTCAACCAGTACAAGGAAAAGACCGAGCAGGAGTTTGGCGCCTTTGCCAAGAGGTTCGTCATGTCGCTCCACGCCGCGATAAACGCCGACAGCAGCCCTGCGTCAACCATGCAGAAATTTGCTGAAGAGGTCAGCGCTTCCGAGCTGGTTCCGGAAGCTGGCAGCATTTCAGACATCAAGGCAAGGCTGTCAAGCCCGAATGTCTTGCAGGACAGGGTTGCAAGGATACTAAATTCAAATTTTGTCAAGATGACGTTTCCTGTCTTTAACGCGCTGTACGACGGCGCGTCGGAATACTTTGGCGATTCTCCGTCGCAGGAAAAGCGCGACGCAGTCATCGACGGCCACATCATCGCAATCGACCTGTCAGAGCCTATGGACAGGATTGTTGACAGGGACGAAGACTTGGAATACCTTGAAGACTACAAGTTCATGAACCCGTACATCCTTGGGATCGCAAGGCACAAGATATCGCAGGGAGGCGACGCGGTGCTCAAGGCGTTTGAGGAGGGGTTCAAGGACGCAAGGCTTGGACAATACATCGATGTCAAACTAAAGATAAAACCGGCGTCGATAAGTGACGAGAACATGAACGACTGCTACAAGAAATACCGCGCAGTCATGGGAACCGCCGGCAGGAACATGGCCCTCAACCGCCGTCCGCTGGGCGACATTTTCCACCTCGGCATGGCCAAGGCAGGAGAAGGCGTCGGGTGCGGAAACGAGATCGAAGACGCCATCAAAAACGGTGCAGTCAAGGTCCCGTCGTGGCCGCTCTATTACGCGCTCAACACCGGCGACGTCAGGCGAGGGTTTGAGCTTACCATGCAAAAGAGCGAGCTGTACCTGCAAGAAGCAGAGATGGCAGTCGAGATGCTGCCTGAAAATTTCCAGCTAAAGCCGTTCCTAGAGTTTTTGTTCTTGACAGTTCGCCACTATAACCAGTACTGGTACAACGAGCTTCAAAAACGCGCGCCGTTTGCAGATTTCCAGAAAAAGATACAAGCCGTAGCAGCGGTGGAAAAGTAAGCAAAGATGCCACAGCAGCCTTCCTCTTCTCCTCCTTCTCTCATGTGGTCCGAAGTGCACAGGCCCCAGAGGGTGGAGCAGATGGTGGGAAACGAGGACGCAAGGATAACAGTGGTCAAGTGGCTGTCAGGCTGGGTCAGTGGCACTAAACCCCTGCTCCTCGTGGGTCCGCCGGGCGTCGGCAAGACGACAATCGTTCACGCGCTTGCGCGCCAGTTCGACTATGATCTTGTAGAGATGAACGCAAGCGATGCAAGAAACCGCGACAGCATCGAGACAAGGATAAAGCCGGTGTTTGCCAACACAGGCCTCTTTGGCCGCAAGATCCTCCTGTTCCTCGACGAGGTGGACGGCATCTCTGGCAGGGAGGACTCGGGCGGGCTTGATGCGCTTGTCGACCTGATAAAAGAGCCCACCGTCCCGGTGATAATGGCCGCAAACGAAAAGTCGGCCAAGATAAAAGAGCTTGCCAAGGGCTGCAAGGTAGTCGAGTTTGCGCCGGTTCCGCCAAGGCTCCTCCTGATGTTCCTTGACCACGTGCTTGCAAAGGAAAAGGTCAAGCTCGGCCCCGGCGACAAGGTGTCAATCGTGCTGAACAGCGGAGGCGACATCAGGTCGCTTCTCAACAGCGCCCAGTCGCGCGCCGCTGGATACGCCACCGTGTCAAACAGCGACGTGACAGAGATAGACATTGCAGACGCGATAAACAGCTATTTTGCAGCCAAGGACAGGGCTGCTGCAATGCAGGTCTTTGCAAGGGCTGACGCCTCGTTTCCGGACCCCCGGTACGAGGGCATGTCGCCGGAGGCAAGGCGCAAGGACATGGTTGCCGCGCTGTTTTCATCCATCGTTTCGTCGCACGCTGTTGACAAAGAGTCGCTTGCAGAGCTTCTCGACGTCCTTTCAAAAGCAGACGTGGTGGTGGGCAGGGTCAGCAGGAACAGGCAGTGGAGCCTCTTGCGCTATGTGCGGGACATGCTTTCAGCCGGCCTGTACGCCAAGTCTAGGGGCAAGGACATCAAGTACAGCCAGTATGCTATGCCTTGGCCGGTGATGGGCCCCATATTTGCAAGGTCGCAGACCACTCGAAAAATCGCGTCCGCAGTCGGCCCTGCCATGAACGTGTCAAGGAGCACTGCAAGCTCGACAGTGCTGCCGTACCTCGTGCGCGCCATCATCGATGAAAAGGTCGACACTTCTGAATTTGCAATCACGAACTTTGGCGACGAGTCGATAGGCGAGTCGCTTGGAAAGGAAGTCGAGCGGGCAAAGGGGGCCAGGAAGAAAAAGTGAGCGACGGCAAAGAGTTCTGGATAAAGTTGCTGGTAAAGTACAAGGGCAAGTGCGCCGTCTGCGGCAAAGAAATCCCGCAGGGAGAATACGCGCTCTGGTCAAGGGCATCCAAGGCCATCAAGCATGTCAAGTGCGAGGTGCAGCTGCAGCAACAGAAAGAAGGACAGCGGCATGATGAAGCGCCGGAAGAAGAGACGTCGCTGGAACTAAAGTGCTTTGTATGCGGCAAAAACGCCGGCTGCGCCACGTGCAGCCTGGAGGCCGACTGCAACCGCGCAATAGTGTCGCAGGCGTGCATATGCGAGTCTTGCCTGTCAGGGCCGGACGCTTATGACAGATATCAGCAGGCGTTCTTGGCAAAAATAGCAAAGCTTAAAATGTAAATGTGCCAGACGCATCATTGGTGGAAAAAATGTCAAGCGAATACGAGCAAAACGTTGGCCAGCTTTTGGCAGAAAAAAAGGCGGAGCTTGAGGAGCTTGCCAAGAACCCAAAAGAGAACGCCGTCAAGATCTCGCAGCTCACACTTGAAATTGATTCGCTTGAAGCCATGTACGAGAACTATAACCTTGGCCTGAACGTCTTTCGCAGGGCGCAGGGCGGAAGGGCAGGCCTGAGAGAGTAAGTGCTACTCCTCTCTCTAAAGATGTGGTTTAACCGCCCTTGACCTTTTTCACTACGGCATCAAAGTTGCTGAGCGGCACTATTTTCACAGTATTGAAGGCGGAGATGCCAGCCTCTATGCACATTGCTTCGATCTCATGCGGGCTGTCTGCCTCTACAATGATTACCCATTCATGCTCCAGCACAGACATATAGAACCCGTGGATCTTCCTAACATGGAATTTTTCAGTGATCGACTTGATCTTGTCGTCGATCATTATCATCGTGTCCTTGCTCTGCTTGTTGTTAAGCGGGCATGATTCCGGGCTGTGGGTTGCAAATACTCCAAATAATGCCATGTATCAAAAAAAATGCAGCAGAATATTAAAACGTAATTATCCATTCAACTTGATCATTCCTGCGCCTTGAGAACGCGCCTATGAGGTTTCTTTCGCAGTGCTTCTCACTTCCCGGTTGCGGTAGAATGCCAGAAGGCATTTTGGATAGCTGAATCAGAGAATGCTGCTCATGTTCCTCGGATTGTCAATGAATCATAAATAAAACTAGAGTACTTTCTTTAGAAAACCTTCTTTTTCAGAGTCTCTGCGGAGTCGTCACTATCTTGCCGAACAGCTGCGAGTCTGCCATCTTGACGTGGCCTTCGACCATGTTGCCAAATGGAAGGATGGTGTCAATCACTGGCTTTATTCTGCCCTTGCTTACCCATCGTATCACTTCCTCCAACCCTGCTTTGGTTCCCTGCGTTGCGCCCAGCAGGTTGGTTCCCCGGAAAAAGAGGTATCTCAGGTCAATTGCCGAGTCGTAGCCTGTGGTGGCGCCTGTTGACACGAGCGTGCCTCCCATCTTCAACAGCCCTACTTCTTGTGGAAACACGGTCTTGCCGATGTGCTCATAGATTATGTCCACTCCTTGCCTGTTTGTTATGTCGCGGACCTTCTTGTACCAGTCAGCTTCTCGGTGATTAACCGCATGGTCTGCGCCAAGCTCCAGGCACTTGTCCATCTTGTCTTTGTTGCCGGCAGTAGCAATGACGTCGCAGTTGAACAACTTGGCAATCTGTATGCCAGCTATTCCCATGCCACTTCCTCCACCCATTATAAGGACCGTCTGGCCGGGCCTGATTTTGGCACGCGTAACAAGCATGTGCCAGGCAGTCATGCCCACCATGCAAATTGCTGCCGCATCGGTAAACGATACGTTGTCAGGGAGCTTGACTACGTTTACTTCTGGCAAATGCGTGTATTGCGCAAAGCCGCCCCATAGCGGGCCGGTCTGGAATCCCCATACCTTCCTGCTGATGCAGTCATATTCCCTTCCGGATGTGCATTCATAGCATACCCTGCAAGTCAGGTTTGGATGCGAGGCCACCCTGTCTCCAACCTTGATGTTTGTCGTGACATTCTCACCGACTTCGACAACCGTTCCGGCGATGTCGCTCCCCGATATGTGAGGCATTGGGATCTTGATCGGCTCGCCCCAGATGCCCCACAGGTCGTTGTAGTTGTACGACGCAGCTTCAACTTTAATCAAGACTTCATTGGCTTTTGGTTTCGGCGTATCAATGTCTTCGATTTTTACTACTTGCCTAGGATCTTTGCTGTGTTCCCTGTATACGGCCGCTTTCATATGCAGACTCTCGTCTTTGACATCGTTATAGATGGCAATATATTCATTCAAAGGGCAATGTGTAGTTTTTAGCGCCGGCTGTGTTTTGAAAAGTTAGAGCAGGAGCACTATGCAATTGGCATTATTCTAACGTCCAAGTCTTATATTACCGCCCATAACGGAAATAATGAATTTATATAGCCACTCGCCGGCATTAACTACACTCCCATGCATGAAGAAAAAGTAAAGCGGCTGGCTGCATTGAAAAAGTCCGCCGAGAGTGGCGGTGGCGACGAGCGCATCGAGGCCCAACACTCAAAGGGCAAACTTACTGCACGCGAGAGGATAGCACTATTACTGGACGAAGGAAGCTTTGTCGAGATTGACAAGTACGTCACCCACAGGGGCGACGACCCGACCGTCCAGAAATTCTACGGCGACGGCGCGGTGACCGGGTTTGGCACGGTCAATGGCAGGCAGGTCTTTGTTTTCGCTTATGATTTCACGGTCCTTGGCGGATCGCTTGGAGAAATGACAAGCAAAAAAATCACTAAAGTCATGGACCACGCCATGAAGGTCGGGTGCCCAATCATAGGCATCATCGACTCTGGCGGCGCAAGGATTCAGGAAGGCGTCAACAGCCTTGACGGCTATGGCGACATCTTTTTCCGCAACACGATGGCTTCAGGAGTCATTCCGCAAATAACGGCAAGCATCGGCCCGTGCGCAGGCGGCGCCGTGTATTCGCCGGCGATGACTGACTTTGTCGTGATGGTAGAAAACATTGGCCAGATGTTCGTGACGGGGCCGGAAGTGGTAAAGGAGGTCCTGAGCCAGGACGTATCGTTTGAAGAGCTGGGAGGCGCACGTGCGCACGGCTCGAAATCCGGCGTGGCGCACTTTGTAGCCAAGAACGAGTACGACTGCTTTGACAGGATAAAGAAACTGCTTTCATTCATACCGCAAAACAACACGGAAGAGCCGCCGATGGCGGCAGAGTCGACTGACGACCCCAACAGGGTAGATGCCAACCTGATAAACATCCTGCCAGAGAACCCGTACCAGCAGTATGACATGAAAGAGATAATCAAGTCAGTCGTCGACAACGGAGACTTTTTTGAGGTGCACGAGCTGTTTGCCGATAACATCCTAGTAGGCTTTGCAAGGATGGGCGGAAGGACGGTAGGCATCGTTGCAAACCAGCCGATGTACCTTGCGGGTGCACTTGACATCAACTCGTCCAACAAGGCAGCCAGGTTCATCAGGTTCTGCGACTCGTTCAACATCCCGATTGTCACGCTGGTAGACACGCCAGGATACCTGCCTGGAACTGACCAGGAGCACAACGGCATCATCAGGCACGGAAGCAAACTATTGTATGCGTATTGCGAAGCGACGGTGCCCAAGGTAACTTGCATTGTAGGCAAGGCGTACGGAGGAGCCTATATCGCAATGGGAAGCAAGAACCTGCGCGCCGATGTCAACTATGCATGGCCAAACGCCGAGATCGCAGTGCTTGGCCCGGAAGCAGCTGTTACGATTATCCACAGAAAAGAGCTGAAAACCGCGCCAGACGCGCCCATGATGAAGAAAAAGCTTGCCAAGGACTACCGCGACAAGTTTGCAAACCCCTACCTTGCGGCTGAAAGGGGCATCATCGACGTGGTAATCGACCCGATGGAGACAAGGCCCATGATAATCCGCGCGCTGGAAGCACTTGCGAACAAAAAGGAAGCAAGGCCGTGGAAAAAGCACGGCAACATCAACCTGTAGGTGAAATGCAAAAAATGTCCAAGAAAATCACGAGCATCCTGATTGCAAACAGGGGCGAGATAGCACTGCGCGTAATCAGGGCCTGCAAGGAACTTGGCATAAGGTCAATCGCGATATACTCTGACGAAGACACGCGTGCGGTGCACGTAAAGAGGGCAGACGAGGCATACCACATCGGCCCGGCCCCGCCGGCGCAAAGCTACCTGAACATGGCCAAGATCGTCGAGACTGCGAAAATGGCTGGCGCCGACGCAATCCACCCCGGCTATGGCTTTCTGTCAGAGAACGAGAATTTCCCCGAGATGTGCGAGAAGAACGGCATCATATTCATCGGTCCGACTGCAAAAGCGATGGATGTCACCGGCGACAAGATGAAGTGCAAGGCAGTCATGAAAAAGGCCAAGGTCCCAACCGTCCCGGGAAGCGACGGCATCATCGAGGACGTGGAAAAGGCCGCAAACATTGCGCACGAAGCAGGCTATCCGGTGATGCTAAAGTCGGCTTTTGGAGGCGGTGGCAGGGGCATCAGGCTCTGCAAGGACGAAAAGCAGTTGCGCCAAGAGTTCGAGATGGCGTCTGCCGAGTCCAAGGCTGCCTTTGGCAAGTCCGCGCTGTTTGTAGAGAAATACCTTCAAAGGATCAGGCACATCGAGTTCCAGTTGCTGCGCGACTCGCACGGCAACGGCCGACACCTGTTTGAGCGCGAATGCTCGATACAGCGCAGGCACCAGAAACTTATCGAAATGTCGCCGTCGCCGGTGGTCGACCAGAAGACCAGGGAAAGGATTGGCGAGATAGCGGTAAGGGCGGCAGCCGCAGTCGATTACCTCAACGCAGGCACTGCAGAATTCCTGCGTGACCCGGAAGGCAACTTTTACTTTATCGAGATAAACTCCCGCCTGCAGGTGGAGCACCCTGTCACAGAGCTCGTGACCGGCCTTGACCTCGTGAAACTCCAGATCCACGTGGCGCAGGGAGGCGAGATCCCCTTCAAGCAGGAAGACTTGAAGATGAACGGCTGCGCAATAGAATGTCGTATAAACGCAGAAGACCCGTTCTACGACTTTGCGCCATCGACTGGCGCAGTGCCAAACTGCAACATCCCCTACGGCCCCGGCGTCAGAGTCGACACGTACCTGTACCCAGGCTGCACGGTTTCTGGCTACTATGACTCGCTTGTGGCAAAACTGCTTGCATGGGGAAGCAACTTTAACGAGGCCCGCATAAGGATGAGAAACGCGCTGGACGAGTTTACCATAGAGGGCATCAACACCACAATCCCGCTGTACAAGACGATAATGACCGAACCCAACTTTAACAAGGGTGAGATTTCGACAGACTACCTTGACCGCTTCAAGGTCTTTGACAAGATGAATGAAGAGGTCAAGGCGGAAGCATCAAAGAACGCCCAGGCTGCAGTGGCGGCCGCGCTGTTGCAGTCAGAGCTTGTGAAAAAGACTTCGCAGAACAATAACAACGGTCAAAAAGCTTCCAGGTGGAAGATGATGAGGGCGACAAGCTGATATGGAGTTCAAAGTCGGCGACCTTGCACAGATGCTGAGCGGCGAAGTGCTCAGGACCACAGGGAACAACTCGGTGCTTGTAAAGATAGGCGACAAAGAGCACACGATAAGGCTGCTGAAATCCGGCACAAACGAGTTTGAGTTCATACTCGACAACACGTTCCATCACGCCAAGATCCTCCAGTCTGGAAGCGCCGAAGTGAAATTGATGCTGGACGGCCAGCCTATAACGGTAAAGAAGCATTCCAAGCTGACAGAAGTGCTTGAAAAGGCATCGGCGCTTGGCGGCGCAGGAGGCGGAGACCGCAACCTTGCAAGCCAGATTCCGGGAAGGGTTGTCAATATTGCCGCCAAGCCAGGGACAGAGGTCAAAAAGGGCGACGTGATAGTGGTGCTTGAATCGATGAAGATGCAGGTGGCTGTCAAGGCCCACAAGGACGGCAACCTGAAGGAAATAAAGGTAAAGCAGGGAGCCAGCGTCGCAAGAAACGACATTCTGGCAGTAATAGAATAATAATAGTCTCAGGTTTTTTAGCGCCTGTGCTGTTGTTTTTCTTCGATTTTCTTTGCCAGCGTCATCACTGCAAACAGCCCGACGCCTATTGACGACAGCACAAAGAGCGCGGTAGAGGCCATCAGGACGATAGCATTTCCTGCTGCCACGCCTGCCGCAACTGCTGCAAGCGACGCTATTGCAGAAATGCCCAGCGCCATCAGCAGTTTTTTGCCAGGAGCCCTGTTGCGCAATGCAACTGCCGCCGGCGACAGGTAAACTGCGCCAATAAGCGCGCTTGCGGCAAAGCCTGCAACGACAGCGCCTCCTTCGCCTGCAGACATGCCATAGCCCTTTTCTGCCACCTGCAGTATGCCAAGGAGCGGGTATATGGCAGTCTTGATAGTTGCCTGCGCCCACGGGTTTGCGCGCTCGTAATCTGCAACAGATGGGCTGAAAGAGTAGTACCAGCCGTTAAAGACGTTCATGAAACTAGAGCCTGCTGCTGTTGAGAGGATGTGGTTGTCTCTAAAGCCGCGGAGAAACTGCACCTGCGGCGTAAGCTCCGAGCCAAACGCCGCAGTCGCAATAAGACAGCCGGACGGCTGCCGCGCCGGCTGCACGGTTCCTGTCTGATTGTTGGCGCGCTTTACCTGGGCAGACACGTTGTCGCCAAAGCCAAGCGAGTCTCCTTCCTCTGCCATTGCAGGCAGAGTGGGAAGAAGAAGCAATAACGCCAGTGATACTGCCACAAAAGTTGCCAGTGCGACCCCATAGAAGGCAGTTTTGCGCATCTTGCTGCAAAAATAGCTGTCATTTGTATATAAATAATTACAATTATCAGCAGCAGGAATAGGCTTGCAGTAGTTTTCTTCTAGTGTATACAAAGGTCTGTGGGGCGGCCGGGCTCCATCCACTTTAATCGATGCTCCAGTCCAGCGGCAGTGAAGGCTTGTTCAATGTCATCGCGGGATTCAGAGTAATGCGCCCATCCTTCAAAGTGCAACGGTATAATGGTAGTAGCACGTGAAAAGGCGTGCGCGGCTTTTACCCCTTCAGCGGCAGTGAGTGTAAGATGCCAAGGGCCGACTTCTGTGACCCTTGCCGCCCCCATGAACAGGACTGCCACCCGTATCGAGAAGCGCCGGCTGACCTCCACCAGACCTTCATGCCAGACAGTATCGCCAGAAATGTAAACCGCGTATTCCGGCGCGTCGGCAAACGCAAGCACGAACCCGGTCACGGGGCCGCGATCTGCATGGACGGGCCCATGACGCGCCGGTGTTCCAGTAATTTGCAGAACACGGCTGTTGCCGCCGTCCCTAGCAGGAATGCCAATTGTTTGCCACGGGGACAGGCCGATTGCCCTGTCTCCCAGGCGTTTTGCTGCTGCAGGTGTCGTCAAAACCCGGGCCGAATGGTCAAGAGAAGCCCTCCCCATGGTGTCAAGGTTATCTAGATGCTGGTCGTGACTGAGCAACACTGCATCCAGAGAGCCGATGGCGTCATGACCAATGGCAGGGCCGCGTGTCTTGCGCAGCACATACAGGCTTGTCCGGTATTCGCCAGGAGGATCAAATGTCGGGTCGGTGAGGAAGCGCAATCCCCCAAGTTCGATGAGGGCGGTAGGCCCGCCGATGTACGTGAACCGTAGCTTGAGATCATTCATGATGATGCATATATGCGCCTCACACAGATTTCTCTTTAATCATATAAAATAAGAAAAAAATGAGAAAGAGAGAAGAGGGTCTCAGTTGTTGCTGCTGCCGTTATTCTTCTTCAAGAACTCTTTTATCTCGGCATAGTTTGGCTCGACGAGCGGGTTGTCAGACACCCACCTGTAGCGCACCTTGCCCTGCTCGTCCAGTATGAACACCGACCTCTTTGCCGCATTATAGTCGGGCATGCTTGCCAGCTTTTTCATGACGATTCCGTACTTTTTGATGACCTTTCTTCCATAGTCTGAAAGCACGGGAAAGCTCAGGTGATGGTTGTTGGCAAAGGCCTTGTTGACAAACGGGCCGTCCACAGAGATTCCAAGCACGTTTGCGCCATAGTCCCGGAGCTCATCAAGCGAGTCGCGGATTGCGCACATTTCTGCCGTGCAGACCGACGACTCGGCCGCAGGAAAGAATGCAAGTATTGTCTTTTTGCCTCTGAAATCGCTCAGCTTGCGGTTCTTCAGGTCCTGGTCCGGGAGTTCAAATTCGGGAGCTTTTTGGCCTATCTTTAGAGATGACTTGGCTGCTGCCATATGCAAGAGAGCGGCCGAGCTTGCAATAAAAAGATTTTCAACTATACGTCAGGCGTACTTGGACTTGAAGGGCGAAAGCGACCGCAGCTCTTTTACCACGCCTGCAAGTGCCGACACCGTCCTGTCCATTTCCTCCTTTGTGTTCTGCATCGACAGGCTGATGCGGAGCGAGCCTGTTATCTCCTCGTAGGAAAAGCCCATTGCCTTTAGCACGTGCGACGGCTTTTGCTTCTTGACCGAGCAGGCCGAGCCTGTGGACGCGGCAATCCCTTCTTCGTCCAGCTTTATTATCAGGTCCTCGCCGTTTACCCCAAAAAACGTGAAATGAGCGTTGGCGGCAAGCCTGCTTGTCCTGGAACCGTTTAGCCTGCTGTGCGGGATCTCTGACAGGACGTTTTCAATGAGGCAGTCCCTGAGAGCAGACACCTGTCTCTGGTACTCGGCAAGCCGGCCCTTGGCAAGCTCGCACGCCTTGCCAAAGCCGACTATTCCCGGGACGTTTTCGGTGCCGGAGCGCATGGCAGATTCCTGCCCGCCTCCGTGGATTATCGGCATTATCTCCAGCCCGTCGCGGATGTACAGCGCCCCGACCCCTTTTGGCCCGTTTATCTTGTGCGACGACATTGACAACAGGTCGACGCCAAGGTCCTTGACATCCACGGGTATCTTGCCGGCGGCCTGCACCGCGTCGGTGTGAAAGAGCGCGCCGGCGTCGTGCGCAATCTTGGCAAGCTCCTTTATTGGCTGGATGGTGCCCACCTCGTTGTTTGCGTGCATGATGCTGACAAGCGCTGTCGAAGGCGTGATCGCCTCCTTGAGGACTTCTGGCCTCACTAGCCCTTCGGGCGTGACTGGCAGAAACGTCACATTGTAGCCCAGCCTTTCAAGGTCGCGGCACGGCTCTAGCACGGCGTCGTGCTCGATGTAGCTTGTTATTATGTGGTTCTTTGACGGGTCCTTGCTTTTCGCATAGTCGGCCGTCCCCTTGACAGCAAGGTTGTCAGCCTCCGTGCCGCCTGACGTGAACGTTATCTCTTGCGGCTTGGCGCTCACAAGGTCGGCCACGCGTTTTCTGGCAAGCTGTATCGCCCGCGTCGTCTCCCTGCCAAAGTAGTGTATCGAAGACGGGTTGCCAAACTGCTGTTTCAGGTAAGGGATCATCTCCTGTATCACCTCGTCTGCTACTGGGGTTGACGCGGCGCTGTCAAGGTAGATTCGCTCCATCAATCGACCACCGCCAGCTTGCCGCTCTTGTAGCCGGAAGCGTCTATTGTCACAAAGCGGAAACCCAGTTCCTTTAGTTTTTTATCCAAGAGGTCCAGTTTTTCAGGGTCAAACATCCTGCCCAGCTCATCCCTTCCTACCTCTATTCTTGCAATCTCTCCGTGGTCCCGGACACGCACCTGTCGAACCCCAAATATCGACTTGACTATTATCTCCGAGCTTTCTATCTTGCGCAGCTTTTCGTATGTCACTTCCATGCCGACAGGTATTCTTGACGCCAGGCACGCGTTTGAGGGCTTGTCGTACACGGACAGCCCAAATTCTTTTGCCATCCGGCGGATCTCGGCCTTGCCGATGCCAAGCTCCACCATCGGGCTTTTCACGCCGTTTTCACGGAGCGCCCTGATGCCCGGACGATAGTCTGACAGGTCGTCAATGTTCGTGCCGTCCACTACCAGCTGCGCGCCGGCCTTTTTCGCCTCGCCGGCAAGGTGCTGCCCAAGCTCTGTCCTGCAGTGGTAGCAGCGCATTCCGTCGTTTTTTACAAACTCGGGGTTTTCAAGCTCGTCGTACTCTATTACCAGGTGCCTGATGCCGATTTCCTGCGCGACCTTGCGGGCGGTGGCAAGCTCCTCGTCTGCAAGAGTCTTGTAGTCAGCGGTTATCGCAATGGCGTTGTCGCCAAGCGCCTTTTTTGCGGCAAGGGCAACCACCGCGCTGTCGACGCCCCCAGACAGCGCCACTATGACCCTGCTGCCTGCAGGGAACCACGAAACCAGCCTGTCAAGAGAAGTAGCAGTCATACTTTGTGCACCACCTGCGCGTTTACGATTTCCATCACGCGCCTTGCAGGCACGCCAAGCCTTGCAGCGATTATCTTGATGTCCTCAAACTCGGGCTTGGCTCCCATAGTGTTGCCCTGTGCATCCTTGGCAACCTTGACGTGCACGTTGAACGTGTTTTCGCCTATCGTTACCGGCACCGTCACCACCGCCCTTTGGAGCACGTAGCGCTCCACCTGCTGTACGCGTGCACCAAGCGTGCCCGACTCGGAAAACAGGATTGAAAGCACCGCATTTAGCAGGAAATTGTCTGCGACGACTCTGACAAGGTACGTAGGCCTGTTCTTTTTCGTGGTGCCCGGTATTATCGTCACGTCCTTGGCGCCGGCGTCTGTTAGCCTGTCGATGAGGTTGCCCATTACCTCTCCTGTTGCGTCGTCGACGTTTGTTTCCACCACGCAGACGGTGTCCTTCTCAAGGGCTACTGGCGAACTGCCGATAAGGACGCGGACGACGTTGGCAAAGCCTTCAAACTTTTTGCCGCCTGCGCCATAGCCGATTTTCTCCGGCACGATTGTAGGATAATAGTCGACGCTTCCTTCCGCCAGGTTTGCAAGGAGCGCGGCTCCAGTCGGCGTCGTCAGCTCCTCCTTTGCCTGGCCGCCGGCAAGCGCAAAGTGCCTGCCCTGGAATATGTGCAGGATTGCGTCAGCAGGGTTTGGCACCGTGCCGTGCGAAAACGTCAGCTTGCCCCCGCCCACTGCCACCTGTGTAGACACTATTTTTGAGCCAAAGAGTGAAAGGTCCTGGAGGGCGGTGGCGCAGCCCACAATGTCTGCAAGCGTGTCCACGCTGGACGCCTCGTGCAGGTGCACGTTGCTGAAATCCTCGCCGTGGACCCTGGCCTCGGCAGAGACTATCGTCTTTAGGGTGTCAAGCGCAAACGCCTTGGCCCTCTGCTCAAGGTCGAGCGTGTCGCAGGTTTTTGTTAGCGCGCGCAGCATCTCGGCGCCCTTGCGCTCGTGCACGCCGTCCTTGTACGACAGCTGCAGTTGCGTCGCCGAAAATCCGTGCGTAACTATTTTTTCAAAAGAGGCATTGCTTATCTTGCTGCCCTTCAGGCTGTCCTGGCACGCAAATATGGCGTCCCGCACCTTTTTTGCGCTGGCGCCGGCGTCCACCAGCGCAGACACTAGCATGTCGCCTGCAATGCCGGCCACCTGGCAGTCAATGACAGCTATCTTGTCATTTGTCATGTGTGAGAGATACAAAAAATATTCAGTGCGGCGCTTTATAATATCGTTTATTATTGCTACTATGATTCAACAACTATGCACCGGCCGTCAGGTCCTTTTCTGTGCTTTAGCCGGTGGGTGTGACAACCGACAAGCCTGTGCTCCGTACAGCCGCAGATAGGACAGCGCTTTATCGTCCCGCCCTCCTTTTCTCCCATATGACCCAAATCTGGCTCAACAGGCTTATGTGCGTTGCAATATCGTTTTTATTTATCACTGCACACAAGAGGCTCCACATATGGACACGCCAAGGGAGCTTGAATGGTACCTGCGAGACCACTTTTTCCGGCAGGCCGGAAAGGGCAGGACCCAGTTCCAGAGAAGCGCCATCGCCGGCGAGATGGCAAGTTTATACTTGCGCTACCGCGGATACGACCCGCAGCAGCTTGCAGAGAGCATGTCCCCGGTGATTGACGACCTTGTCTCTATGCAGGTACTGAAACAGACAGGTGACAACCTGGAGGTCGCAGGCTCCCTTGTCCGAATGCAGTGCGCCAAGTGTTTTTACGTCAGCTATCTTCTTGCAGATAAAGAGCCCAAGACGTGCCAGCGTTGCTCAGGGACAGAGCTGCACGAGTTTCCAAAACGCAAGCAGTAAATAAAAAAGAATGAATGAATGAATGAATCAAGCTTATTAAGCAAGTTTTTCCCTTACCCGGTCGTATTGCCAGACCTTGACGAGCTGTGCAAAAAGGTGTTTGCAGTAGACCCTGCCATCAGGTTTGCCGGCGTGATTGACAAGATGGGCAGGCTTGTAGCCGGAGGCATGCGCACGGGGCTAAGCCCGCTAGAGTCCGTACGGGACATGGACAAGCTGTACATCGAGTTTGCGCTCCGAAACGCCATGCGCAAAGAGTTCAACGCAGACTTTGGCAAGACAATTTTCACGTTTTCTGAAAGGGAGCGGATAAAGCTGGCGACATTTCCGCTGCAGGACGACGACAACCTATTGCTTGTCTCTATTGAAAAGGACAAGCCCCACGACAAAATAATAAGCGGGATACTGGCAGTCGTACGCTGATGCCTGCCACCAACAGCAGCAAAAGAAAAAAACGCTCGCGGCAAGGAGAGGACGACGAGCTTGTCCCGCCGCGCAAGATAACCGGCAAAGAGCTGACAGAGCTTGAGGAGTTGAGCGCAAGGCTCACCACACTTGTTGAAATGCTTGACGAAAAGGGCATCATCAACAAAAAAGAGTACGACCGTACAGTGGCGATGCGCCTGCACGAAATATCCAAGGCGGGGGCAATTGAAGAGCTGGACGAGGAACTCTAGTCATGCAGGCGCAAAGAGCATTTTTCCTTGCCATCATCGCAGGGATTATCGGAGGCGCTATCGCAGTGGCAATCAACTTTGTCGTTGTGCAGGCCCGGCAGAGCGAGATCGCAAATTTCTATACGGACGAGTTTGTTGCGCCGAGCATAATCGACGAGGGCGAGTTTGACCAAAAGCTGCAAGAGCTACAGATACAGAACGTTGCGCTGCCGATTGCAATTGGTGTCGGAGGAGGCGTACTTGTCGCCGCGGTGTACCTGAGGGTTGGCGCCGGCGCCTTCAAAGTTGCAGTCGCAGTTGCTGGCGCGGCGTGGCTTGCGCTCTATGTCATGCCGGCGGTAAAATACCCGGCAAACTCTGACACCGCCTTTAACCCAGAAGGCGACGGCGGGTACTCGATGCTCTATGCAGGCTACATGGCCGCATCAGGGCTTGCGGCTCTTGGCTCTGCAATAGCGTTTTCAAAGACGAAAAGAAAGAATTGGTACGTTGGAGCCGCAGGCCTGTACATCGGAATAATAGCCGCGCTCTATGTCTCGTTCCCGGCCTTTTCCGGCCTGGAATTTGTGCCCCAGCAGTTGCTCGCAGGGTGGCGCTCGTCGATGGCAGCAGGCATGACCGCGTTGTGGTTTGCACTTGGCATAATTGCAGGTGCATTGCTGGAACGTGAAGAGAAGAAGGAAAAAGGCGTCGAGAAAGGGATTTGAAGCCTTTTGCGGCAGGGTAAGTGTTTTATTATTTGCAGAACTTGAGCTTTGGCTTGAATTCCCTGTCTATTTCTTCTCTAGACTTTTCACCAAATTCTATCGGACTGTTGTTTCGTCAGGCTATGTGTTATTCCCATTTCCATAAACATGCATGTGGCAAAATTAGTCAGAGTTTTTTCCTTCAACTGGTCTGACGTTTCTGAAATTAAGGTACAGAGCTATATCGTATGCTATCTTTAGAGCGCCGCCCAGCACAAAAGGAGCTGATAGCACGGGCAGAACCTGCAGGATGTAGCCGGTCAGGGACGGCGACACTGCTTGAGAGATGTTTCGAGACATATTGGTGATTCCAGCCGCAGGCGTCCTTTCTTCCTCGCTTACGACCGCGACAATGTACGATTGCCTTGTGGGAACATCCATCTGCGACAGGGCCATCCTTGTCAGGTAAAACGCGATTGCCAGAGGCAGCGAAGGGGCAAACCCAACAAGAATAAGAAATACATTGGACGGTATGTGGGTAAAGACCATCGTGTTTACAAGCCCTATCCTGTCCGCGATCTTTGCCGCAGCTAGAAAGGAAAATGCCGTCAGTACTCCGGCCACTGAAAAGATCAATGACAGGACAGCCAGATCAACGTTGAACTTGGTAAAGAACCAGAAAGATACGATGCTCTGGATGACAAAGCCTCCTGCAAAGGAATCAACGGCAAACAAGCCGGATAGCTTGCCGACAAGATGCTTTGATTGAGGAGACAGCGCCTGCGTAACAGGCTTCTTCTTGTTTGTAATATCTCGTGTTGTTGCCTCTATCTTATTTGAAAGCATAAAGTAAATTGCCGTTGCAACAATTCCAAGGACGCTGTATAGCAGGAAAAGAGGCTTTATTGATTCAACGGGATTCCACCCGTACTGTTGCTGGAGGATGGCAGGCAAGCCCGAAAGAAGGATTCCTCCAGACATTGCAAAAGTGCCAGCCATGTTATAGAGGGCAAACACAGTGTTCCTCTTTCGGCTATCGTTGACAGTCTGCGGAAGCAGCGCCTGTTCTAGTGAAAGAAACGCGCCTGTTTCAGAGCCGGTGACATTTATTGTACCGATGAGGGCTGCAGCAATCAAGGCAAGGTAGCTCTCGCTTGCCAGAAATATTGCGCCGGCAATTGACATCAATGCGCCAAAGAGAATGAGCGTCTTGCGCCTGCCGATCCTGTCAGCATAAAAACTTGCAAAAAGCGTGAAAATTACGCTGTTGACAAGCGTGGCGGTGAGCACAATTCCGATCAGGATGTCGTCAAAACCAAGCAGCTTTAGGTATATTGCCAGAACTATGCTAAGAAAGCCGTAAGCAAAGGTTCTTACAATTCTGGCAGAGAAAACCAGCTTGCCGTCAGCCGACAGCCATCCCATAGGCAAAGTGGATCTCTACATTATGTTGTATAATGTTAGTGTCTGCTTGATGATGATGTTGACTTTGTGTTTGTTGACTTGCAAAAGGCGTACAGAGCGTCGTAAAGGTAAAACTGCTTTGCCATGTTGTCATAGTCATCTTTTGAGATCAGGCTAAAGCCGGTTGCCATGGCAACCAAACCTTCTGATTGTGGAGTCAGCGACCGGTTTGGGGTATCCGCGCCTCTCACTATTCGGGCCAGTTCCAGCAGGGCAGGCTCCTTTCTGGCCAGATCATACTTTTTTACGATTGCATCGAAGGAGCATTCTTCGCCATGATGGCCAAGCTCCGCGTTTGGGACGTCAAAAGGTATAGCGTCCATTTCTTTGGCAGTCTGCATGACTTTGTCGGCTGCCACAAAAAGAAATTCCGCATCCCTGTCCACAAAATTTTTTATCAGCCATGGACAGGCTATCCTGTCTATTTTTGCGTGCTCTCTTGTCACCCACTTCATTTTCTTGTCATCCGCTCCAAATCAAACAACAGTAATGAGATTGAGCAGTTAGCTATTTTGATTTTCCGTACTATGGTTGAGGAAGGCTTAAACCTGCTACGTGAACAATTGAACTAATGATAGCAAAAACCGCTGCAGCTTCAATAATGATGGGCATTGTTTTTGCAACGGCCCTCTCATTCGCAGGAATCTTGATCCCTACGCAAATTCAGGCACAAAATATGACAGAGCCCACCAATAACATGACAGCAATGAATAATTCAAACTCAAATTCTTCAGTTTTAGCTGGTGGCGCGGTAAACTCGACAGGGCTTGACACATTTTCAGCTGCCGGCCCTATTGCAGGCTTGATCCTTCCGGCTTCGCCTGCAGAATCAAATTCAACTGGAAGCAACATGACACTGCCGTCATCATCATCACAAAACACAACTGCACTTGCGTCAGTTGTGCCTGCAAAGACATTCATCCTTAGTGGCGCATGGCACCTAAATGCCGAAAATGGAAAGGTAACATTCTTTGACGCAAGGTTCACAAAGGTGCATCTTGACGCCAGCAATCGCCACGTACATGAGATCAGCAACTTCCGCCCAGCAAGCAACGACACGTCAATTCGGCTGAACGCCAACGGAACTACTACAATAATGGGAACCACCGATGTAGCCCTTAACCACGCGATCACGTGGACCAACGTCAAGACAGCCATAGTGATAGATAAACTCAGTACAATAACCATTATGCTAGATCCAAAGGATACCTCAAATCACTTTGTAGGGCAATCCATCTATGGGACTGTAAGCATGTTGAAAGACAAGAACGGAAATCATGTTGCAATGTTTGCACGTCCCTAGTTCGAGGTAGGGGTACAAGGCATTATCCATGCCGAGCCTCCTATTTCTTTTTATTCTCTTAATCTTCCCTTCCAAGGCAATAATAATAGATTTTGCAGTTTCAGCATAGAACTCAAAGAAAACTATTCGGTAAGAATCCAAAGTAAGAATGGCGCCGGGAGAGGGATTTGAACCCTCGGGACCCTTACGGGTCACAAGCTGGCTGGAAAGCAGATTTCCAGGCTTGCGCCCTCCCGGGCTAGGCGACCCCGGCAACCAAGCACCGTTTTGGCCCCTTCACTATATAATTCAATCAAAGCAAAAGTAGCAAGATAAAAATTGAGGAACGCCGATTGTTACTTGTTTTTGAGCAGCAGCAACCAAGGACTTTCTGACAACTGCAAGGGCGGAAACCACGTCGACTGCAGCGACTGTATGTGCAAGTGCCACATACCCGGCACGATTGAAAACCTGTCAAGGAACATTGCCAGGCTTGACCGCAAGCGCCCGGGAATTGGCGAGACGATCTAGCTAGACATCGTCGCTTTCCAGCTTGCCCAGGTCCACTTCCGGGTGTATGGCTACGTCAGGTGCTGCAGCGTGCTCGCCCCTTGAGCGCCACGCCTTTGGATAAGTGTCCGGCCTCATTATCAGGCGCTTCATCACAAACGCTACGCCCCTTGCGCTTTCCTCAATCTGCTCCTTTGTCATTGCCGCCTCGGCAAGGCCGACTATCTCGCCCTTGAGGGTATAGACGCCGACAAGCTCGCCGGCGCGCAGGTCCTTTGGCACCGCTATCACGCCGGGCACGGCAAGCGGCGCGCCGTGGCACAGCGCGTCCACCGCGGTGTCCCGCACTGTTATGCCGCGGATTCCTTCAAGGCAGCGCTCAATGGGCAGAACCAGCCGGCGGAGTTTCTCTTCGTCGCCGGTCTCCTTGTAGCGCTGGTACGCGTCTGCGAGGTCGTGCAGGCGCACAAGGCCGTCTTTTTCGTACAGGTTGCTCACCTGCGTGCGGCGCAACTCTACCATCGTCGCTCCCGGCGACAGCACCTCGCCAATGTCGTAGATTATCTTGCGTATGTACGTGCCTGCCTGGCAGAGAATGCGCATCAGTATAAGCCTGTCATAATCTTCGATATAGTCAAACTCGTACACGGTGCGGACGCGGGTTACCCTCTTGACAGAAGAGCGCTGCGGGGGCCTCTGGTATATTTCGCCCGTGAATTCTTTCATTGTCCGCCTTACCTTGTCTGCCGGCGCGTGCGCGTGCAGGCGTGCAAGCGCATAGTATTCCTTGGGCCCAAGCAAAAGCACGCCAAGGGCTTTTGTCCCTTCGCCAAGCCCTATTGGCAACAACCCGGTCGCCCCCGGGTCAAGCGTTCCCGAGTGGCCGGCCTTTTCTATCTCCAGTATCCTCTTTACCCACGCCACAACCTCGTGGCTTGTCGGGCCCGCAGGCTTGTCTATCAGTATCAGGCCGTAATACAACAGCTCGCTTATCGGCCTCTTGTCTGGGTAGTGGCCGTAGCGCTCGTCTGTCACGTCCTCGTCGACGTTGACGAGATTTTCTAACTGCGGCAACATCCCATCATCATCTGCCTACCTGGCGCCTTACGATGAGCTTGGCCACTTCTATCAGCGCGTCCAGGCTCAGCAGGTCCGTGTTGAGCGCATAGTCAAACACCGAAAGGTCCTCTCCAAACGTAAAGCCGTAGAGGTTCTTGTATATCTTGATGTTTTCGTTGTCCCGGAGGTTCACTATCTTTTCCGCTTCGGCCACGGCAATCCCGTCGCGGTTTGCCATGCGCTTTGCGCGGCTGCGCGACGAGCCCTTGAGCCAGAACTTGATTATAGCGCTATCGTTGACAAGCCACGGGAGCGTATAGCTTGTTATCACGGCGCTTTCTGACTTTAGTATCTCCTCCAGTTTCTTGTCGACGCGCTTGTCAAAGGAAGGGTCGCGCTTGCGCTCCTGCATGAACATCTTGGCCTCCGGCGTGTCCCACCAGTCGCTTTTTGCAGTGTCCGTGGAATACCCCTTCTCCCGGGCAAGCATCTTTAGTATGTCGCCTCCGTTGTACATTGTCAGACCAAACTCTTTGGCAAGCGCGCCTGCAATCGTGGTCTTGCCCACGGCCGGCCAGCCAGAGATCACGATGCTTGGTTTTTTTGCTGCGGCCATGTCTCACATGCTCGGCATACTCGTCTTGGTGACCTTGCCCACTATGCCGGAAAAGGCAAACGACGTGAGCAGGAACCATCCCCACAGGTAGACCTCGCCGGGCACTTCACATGCCCCCTTTGGGTTGCCCTTGTCGTCCAGCTGCTGGTGGTTCTGGACGTCCTGGTCGCTGCACATTATCCACGGGATGTGTATCGGCGATATGGCCACCACCTGGCCAAATATCGACGGAAAGACGAATATCCATATCAGAAACGACGGGAGCATGTAGATGAGCATTGGGCGCATCTGCTGCTGTTGCACTTCAAGGGCCATCTTGTTGACGTAGGCCTGCTTTTTCTTCAACTCTTCAATTTCGTCCTTGTTGCCTTTTTTCACGGCGGCGGTGTAGGCCTTGCGCCAGTCGTTTGTCTCCTTCATTATCCTGTTGACGCGATCGATGTCGGTGGTTTTCCGGCGCAGCATGGCAAACGCAAAGCTCATGCCCACAGATATCGCCATCGCCACAAGGGTCGCCGTGAGAAAGTCAGGAAATATCGGGTGCCTAGTGTACTGGGGCGAGAACAGCTGCAGTATCAGGCTGCCAAAGTCTATCATTTCTTTAGAGGCTCTCCTCCCTCTGCAAGGATGCCGGCCACGCCTGCGGCCGCGTCGTCAACTTGGCCGTCGCCGTTTATAACTATTGCAAACGGCGCGCCGGTCAGAATAGAGCATGATGCTAGCATCATCTTGGAAAAGTCAAGGTCATTTTTAATGGCTTCGGGCGAGGCCTCGTCGCGCTGGCGGGTCGGGTCGTTCTTCCGGCGTTCGGCTATCTCGTACGGGTCTGCCGCCACCATTATCAGGTTTGTAGGGTTCATTATGGTAACAAGTCTCATGGGCAGGCCGGGGTAATAGCCTTCGCGCGTGCTTATGAACAGGTGCGTGTCGACTATGACCACGTCATCCTGCATCTCGGCGATGCGGCGTGCCGCCTGCTCTTGCAATTTTTTTTGTTGCTCGACAGGGAGCCGGCGCATCTCGTCGCGGTTTTTCACGCCTATTTTTTGCGCCTCTTCAAACATCAGCGTCCCGTAGGTGACGATGGTTGCCTTGCGCTTTTCTGGCGACGACGATAGCAGCTCCGCCGCGCGGGTGATGACCGTTGTCTTGCCCACGCCGGGGATGCCGACTATAATAGCGCGCTTTCTGTGATTATTATTATTTCCTGCCAAGGAGAGCCGCCAGTTTGGGCATGTATGTGTCGACCTGCTCTTTGACCAGCGTCTGGTAGTAGCTGACCATGATGTTCACCATCAGGAGTATTCCTGTGCCGGAGCCAAAGACGTTCAGGATATCCGACAGCGACGCAAGGAGGCCGATGATGACTCCGCTGATTATCGTAAGCGACGGTATGTACCTATTCAGCAGCGATTCGACCGAGTTCTCTGAGCGCCGGAATCCGGGCACCTGCACGTCGGCGTCAAGCAGGTTCTTTGCGGCAGTCTTGGCCGAAAGACCTCCCAGCTCCACCCAGAGCCTTGAAAAGATGGTCACTATAGTCACAAAGAATATGACGTACACCACCGCCCGCACGGGATCTGCGGCCACGTGGTCAAGGCTCCTTGGCGATGTGATGTAGTACAGTATGCCGCCCGTCGGCGTCTGAGGGGAACTGGGGTCAAACTGTGCTATCCAGTTGAACGCAGGGTTCGTGTTGTTAGGGTTATAGTTGGTCCACATCATCTGGCCCATAAACACCGCGTTTGCGATGAGCGCCGACGACAGGATGACGGGGATGACGGACGTGTACAGCAGCTTGATAGGGTAGACCGCCGTAAAGCCCCTGTATTTTGTAGAGACTATGGGTATGTCGACGTGTATCCCCTCTATATACACGAGCACTAGTATGACTGCAACCGTGAGCCCAAGGCCGAATATGCTTGGGAGCTGGCCTGAGCGGAAGATGGCATCCTGCCCGTGGCCTTCGATTGTGGACTGGATGGTAAACGGCAGTATGCCCGTAGGGCCGTCCTGCGCGGGAAACGGGCTGAACACACTCCACAGGATCGTCTGGGCGATGCCGGCCATGATAAACAGCGAGAGCCCAGAGCCGATGCCCCAGCCCTTCTGCACGAGCTCGTCAAGCAGCATGACCAGTATAGAGGCGCTGATGAGCTGCGCCACTACGATTGCGATTATCTGCGGGCCTCCGACGAGGGGGCCGTAGACGCTGATGCCGTACAGCGAGCCTTCTGCCACGATTACTATTATCGTCACTATCTTGGTCGCCGACGTAAAGAGCGACCTGTCGTCAGGGTTCTTGAAGTCAAGGCGGATGAGGTCCGACCCCTTGAGCAGCTGCATCAACAGCCCTGCCGTGACTATAGGCCCTATGCCGAGCTCCATCAGCGTTCCCTGCTGTGCCGCAAAGATGACCCTTGCAAACGCAAGGAAGTCGAACTTGGGGTCGCTTGTTACTCCGTAAAGCGGGATCTGGCCCATTACAAGATAGAGGAGTAGTGCAATGCCGGTCCAGGCGAACTTTTCAGTTAAAGAGATCTTTTTCTTGGGCTTTGGGACCTGAGGGACATATGCCGACGCCGACCTTATAACGCGGCGAAGGACATTCTCATTCTGAGTCGTGCTGCTCATCGGCTATAACCTCGCCACCTGCTGCCGTGATCTTGGCTCTGGCTCCCTCTGACACCTTTGCAACCTTGATAGTGTAAGCGCCGCTGATCTTGCCTCCGCCCAGCAGCTTGTCATAGCCAAGCGCGGTCAGGTCGAGGACGACCTTGCCCTTTTCGTCGGCCTTGCCGTGCTTGGCAAAGACCGCGTCGAGGTCGCGGACGTTGAGCCACGTGTTCACGACGTTGCGGTTAAAAGAGTTGAACGGGTCGTGACCAAAGTGGTTTGGTTCTTCGATTACTGTCCTTATAAAGAAGTGTTTGTGCTTGCCAGCGCCGCCAATTCCTCCGCGGCTTCCTGCCTGCCTGTGCTGGCCGATCTGGCCCCAGCCACAGTACCTGCTCCCACGCTGCCTTCTGCTTTTTCTGAATCTAGTAGCCATAATTAATCATCACATCATCCCTTTGTTGTGCTGGAGTTGTTTCAAATTTCATATTCACCTTAATTAAGTCTTACTAGAGCATCCTCTTGACGATCTCGACAAGCCCTTCATCGTCGCCAAGCACGCCTGCCTGGGAGTATTGCTGCTTTGTCTTTCGCTTAAAGCCGCCCTTTGGCGGTGAGAGCGCAAACCACGGCTTGATGCCTTCCACCTTGGACATTGCGATTTTGTTGTCTGCAATAGCCGATGCAAGCTCGTCAATGCTCTTGTATTCCTTTGGAAGGTCCGCCTTGGTTATCGGCTTGTAGCCGGCCTTTCTTCCCCTCTTCTCAAGGAGCTCCTTTACAGTGGCCGCGTCGGCCTTGGTCCAGGCGACCACTTCCTTTACCTTGCGAAGCATACCAAGCGACTCGTCCGATTCTGGAACCAGAGTCGCGCGAAAGCGCCTGTCCAGATTGAGGTTGTCAAGCGTAGTCTTTGCCCACGCTGGTATGTTTACGGTCCCTTTGATTCTAACAACTAGATATGCCATATGATTATCAACCCACGCTGTACGTGCTTCTCAGCGCGTTAAAGACTGCCTTTGTAGTCGATGACATTGTGTTTGTAGAGCCAAACGTCTTGGTCCACGAGTCCTTAAGGCCCGCCAGTTTTAGCAGGTTCTTGATGTTCTCGCCGGCCACCAGCCCCAGTCCCCTTGGACCCGGGATGATTTCAAGCGTGACGCTTCCGCCCTTGCCCCTCACCTTGAACGGCACAGAGTGGAGCTGCGTGCACTTGCACTCCCAGCTTCCGCACCCGAGTTTTACCGGGATGACGTTGAGGTATGCTGCATTAGTGGCTTTGTCGATGGCAAGACGCATCTGGGAGGCCTTGCCCTTGCCGATGCCAAACCAGCCTGCCTCGTTTCCTACCGCCACGAGGGCGTTAAAGCGGGTCATCTCGCCGGCGTCGGTCTGCTTTTGCACGATGCCGACGTGCACAACCTGGCTCTTGATGTCGGGCAACAGGTGCTTGACTATCTCGGATTCCTGTATGCGCTGCCCGTTCTCGTATATCTGATCCATCGAGGTTATCTTGCCTGCCAGCACATCACGCCCTAGCGCGGTGCGTGGCTTCCATTCTGCCTGCTGCTGTTGGGATGAAAACATGCTGCTCATTCTTTCTTCTTACCTGCCTTTTCTGATTTCTTGGGTTTTTCTTCCTTTGCTTCTTGCTTCTTTGGCGAAGCTTTCTTGTTGTCCTTCGAAGACTTGCCTTCCTTTGCCGGCGCTGCCTGTTCTTTCTTTTCCTTCTTGGGCTTTGGCGCCTCCTCTGCTGCTTTGCCAGAGATCTTGAACCTGACCTCCTCAAAGTGCGCAGGGTAGTCTTCAGGTTTTAGGCCGTTCTTCAAAAGTGCTGAAAATCGTGACTTGTATTCTTCCTCGTTTGCCTTGAGGCTTGACGCATAGTCTGCGATGTGCTGGCCGGAGATCCTCTCGGCGTCTGGCAGCGACTCTTCTGAAATCGGGATGTTGACGCCCGAGTCTGCGATGCCCTTGGCGCATGTCGCCACTCTTGTGGTAAAGTGGTCCTTGCCGATGTAAAGGACTGCCTTGTTCGTGCCCTTTTCCAGAGCCTTCTTGCCCAGAAGCAGGCCGGTCAGGTAGCACGCCGGCAGGCTGTTTGTAGAGCCCTTCCAGCCGTGCTTGGTGACTAGCTCGTGGCTGTGCGCTGATGCAATGACCAGGTCGCCTGTCGGGGTCGGCTTTAGGATCTGGGCAGCCACGTTCTGGTCGGTAACTTTGACAGTGGCAAACGAGTGCCTGCCGACAATGACGGCGGCCCTCTTGCGATAATTGGTCTTGTCAAGACGGATTCTCTTGAGAGTACGGACATAAGTCAATGAGTACCATTCACTTCCTGTTTGATTAGAGATGCAAAAATTCTATAGCACTTATAAACGTTAACGGGTCTGCCTCGTCGCAGACTTGGCAACAGACGCTGCAAACGCGCCGGCGCCAACTCCGTTGTCGATGTTGACCACTGCAAGGCCCAGTGTACAGGACTGAAGCATCGACGCAAGCGCTGCGATGCCGTCTGCGCCAAAGCCATAGCCCACTGACGTCGGGACGCCTACCACAGGGACGTCAACCATCGACGCGACCACCGATGCAAGCGCGCCTTCCATGCCTGCCACCACCACGATTGCGCCAACCTTTTTTGCAAGCATCTCCTTGAGGGCAGGAAACACCCTGTGCATACCGGCTATTCCAACGTCATAGCTTGTGATAACGTCGCAGCCCATCGCCTCTGCCACCAGCCTTGCCTCTTCTGCGACTCCGATGTCAGAAGTGCCGGCGGCCATTATCCCCACCCTGCCAAGCGCCTGCTTTTGTTTTTGTGATTTGTTTGCAGCAGCAACAAGGATCGTGGTGCTGTTTCTGCCCACCTCCACAAAAAGCCCCTTTTTCTTTAATGCAGAGGCAAGTTTTGCCAGGTCCTTCTTTTTCACCCTGCTCACCACCACCTGGCCGTTGCGCTTGACTGCGGCCACTGCAATCTGCAGTGTGTCGGCGTACTCTTTTCTTTCTGCAAAGACTATCTCCGGAAGGCCCCTTCTCATCTCCCGGCCCACGTCAAGCCGGGCAATGTTGTCGACGTGCTCTATAGCGTGAATAGAGATCTCTTTCTGCGCCTCCTCCGCGGTTATCGCGCCTTTGGCAAATTTCTCCAGAATGGTGCGCAGATCCAACGCTTCAGGGTTTGGACAAAAAGGGATAAAAGGTTTCCAGAAAAAAGAGCTAGAGCGGGAGTGCCTTTATCGCTTCCCTGACGCTTGCCACGCCCTTGTCAAAGACGCCCTGCTCAAAGCTGTCAAGCTTTAGCTCGACTATTTTTTCAACGCCGCCAGCGCCAATGACTGCCGGAACGCCGATGCACAGGTCAGATACCCCGTACTGGCCGTCCAGGTAAGCGGACACTGGAATAACCATCTTCTTGTCCTTTGCCATCGACTCAATCATGGTGGCAACCGCGTTGCCCGGCGCGTACACTGTTGCGCCCTTTAGCGCGATTACCTCTGCAGCGACTTTTTTTGTCTTTTCAAAAATGTCTGTCGCCTGTTCTTTTGTGATAAAGTCGTGCAGCGGGATTCCGCCCAGCGATGAAAACCGTGTGAGCGGGAGCATGTTCTCGCCGTGCTCGGATATCACCATCGCCTGTATAGAGTCGCGGGAGACGCCTGTTGCTTCCTGTATGTAGCTCTTGAACCTCGACAGGTCGAGCATGCCGCCCATGCCCATCACCTTGCTCTTTTGTGCGCCGATGGTCTTGAGCGCAAGGTAGGTCATCGGGTCAAGCGGGTTTGTGACTACAATGACGGTTGCGTCCTTGGCATACGTCGCTATTTTTGATGCGACATCCTTTACAATGCCGGCGTTTATCTTTAGCAGGTCCATGCGCGTCATGCCCGGCTTTCTGCCGACGCCGGCCACAAGCACCACATAGTCAGAGCCGCGCATGTCTTCATAGTTGTTGGAGCCCCGGGCGACAGAGTCAGAGCCGCGCTCTGACAGCTGGTGGTTGATGTCCATTGCCTCGCCCTGCGGAAGGCCCTGCACTATATCCAGAAGGAGAACGTCGTCAAGCTCTCTCAGGCCGCAGTTCAGCGCGGCCGAAGCGCCCACTTTGCCCGATCCAATTACAGTTATTGTCATTTGGAGGTGCTAGCGAGCTGGATTACTTATAAATCTACAAATCCTAATTCTATTTATCGAGGTATTCCCGTAGCCTGACGCATATTTCCTAATACCTTAAATGGAACTTTGCCCTTTTCAATGACTGAATGTCTGGGAAAAAAGGCAAGCGCGACGACAGCTATTTTGCTGCCGACCGGCGCAAGAAGAAAAAGTACGTGATGATAATAGTTCCGATTATCGCCGCAGTGGTGGCAATAGGCGCGGTTTCAGCCCTTTTGTACAAGCCCCCGGAGGTACAGGCAATAAGCGGAGTCGAATGCCATCCCTCAGAGATCACAAACTACCACGTCCATGCTCACCTCGACGTGCTTGTAGACGGGAAAAACCAAACGGTTCCATCTAACATAGGGATAATGCAGTCTCCGCACTGCCTTTTCTGGCTTCACACCCATGATGACACAGGCACCATACACGTAGAGGCGCCGCAGCAAAGGCAATTCACGCTGGGCCAGTTCATGGACATCTGGAAACAGACGCACAGCGGCTCAAATTCGTTCTTTGACTCGGTGGCAGGCAAGCCGCTAAAGGCGTACGTCAATGGCACAGAGTTCCAGGGAGACTATAAGAACATAGAATTGAAATCGCGCCAGCAAATAGTCCTTGCGTACGGCAACCCTCCGGATAAAATCCCGACCCACGACTTTGGCAGCCTGCGCTAGAAACAACAGCAAAAGCTTGATATGAACTTGTCAGGCGCTTCTTTCTAGCAACAAGCGTGCCTCCCCGGATAGAGCTGCAGAGCAGGAAAAAGTGGACCGTAAACGGCACCTCAAGGATAAGGCCGGCTCAAGAGACCTTGCAAAAGGTCATGCCCCTCACCAAAAAGATAGGGGTCACGAGGCTTGCAGACATTACGGACATGGACGTGCTCCGCATACCAAACTATTCGGCAGTCCTGCCCGGCACCGAAGACTACATCTGGGTGTACAGCGGCAAGGGCCCCACGAGGGAGCACGCGATGGCAAGCGCGCTCATGGAAAGCATCGAGCGCTATTCCTCATTGCCCGCAGGAGGCCCGCGGAACTTTGTCAGGGCAAGCTATGCAGAACTGTCAAAGTCGCAAAAAGTCTTGCACCCTGACGAGATCGTCGAGCCGACGCGCTTTGAGTACCGCGACGACATGCTGATGGACTTTCTTCCGGGCTTTGACATCGCCAACAATAACGAGGAGGTGATGGTGCCAGCCCCAATAGCGCTTTTCCGCTACAACCCGCCGGCCCCGGCGGTAAACCCGTTTTCATATTTTCACACAAACGGCCTTGCGTCTGGCAACGTGATGGAAGAGGCTGTCTGCCATTCGCTGTGCGAGGTCATAGAGCGCGACGCAATGAGCGTGGCAGAACTCCGCGCAAGCGCCATTCCCTTCCATGTCCTGCGAAGCATCATCCATTCGCTCAACGCCGCTGGCATCCAGACAAAACCAATGCAGGCAGACAGGTTCGTCGACGATCCGGGCATTTTCCCCGACGTCGACATTTCCGAAGTCGACTTCGAGCCTGTCAGAAAACTGGTGAAAAAATTTGACAGGGCCGCCATCCCGCTCATAATCAAGGACATCACGTCGGATATTGGCGTCCCCACGTTCAACGCAAGCAGCATCGAGTGGGTCACGCACGACTATGGCTACCTTGCAGAAGGCCACGGCACGCACCCTGACGCAAGGATTGCCCTTTTGAGGGCGATAACGGAGGTGTCGCAGACTCGCGCCGCCAACATACAGGGAGCGCGCGACGACCTGCGCAAGATAAGGTACGGCGAGAACAACACGGACGACAAGAGGGCCTGGCAGTTCATGCCGTCTACTAAAAAGATCAAGTTTTCAGAGGTCAAGACGTACTTCCACGAGGACATACTTGACGACATCAAGTTCATACTTGACAGGCTGAGAAACGCCGGCCTTGGCAGGGCGATAATCGTCGACCTGACAAACCCGGACCTTGCAGTCCCGGTCGTCAGGGCTATCGTGCCGGGGCTTGAGACTTTCAAGATAACAAAGTCGGTGGTGGGAATGAGAGCGAGGGCGCTTTTTAGGCAATGGCAAAAAAACCAATAATATTTTTAGGCCCAAGCCTGAGCCACGAAAAGGCAAGCAAGATCTTGCCGGAGGCAGAGTTTCGGCCGCCGGCCAAAAAGGGCGACTTGCTGAGGCTGGCTGCAAGCCCCGATGTCTCTATGGTCGGGCTTGTCGACGGCGTGTTCCTGCAGGACTATCCCCCCACGCCGATTGAAGTGTACCAGTTGGCCAGGCGGGAAGGCGTCCTCTTGGCGGGGGCTGCAAGCCTAGGCGCGCTGCGCGCAGTTGAGCTGGAAAAGTTTGGCATGGTCGGCATCGGCAGGGTATTTGAACTGTACAAGGGCGGCAAGATAGACGCCGACGACGAGGTTGCAGTCACGTTTGCAGACGGAGATTTCCACCTCCAGTCAGAGGCGATGGTGGACATTCGCTACAACCTGTTCCTTGCGCACAAAAAAGGCATAATCGGCAAGGACACGAAAAAGGCGCTTGCCAAGGTTGCAAAGGCCACCTATTTTCCACACCGCAACTATCCCGACATTATCGAGGCGACGCGGAGGAAATACCGCGACAGTCTGAATAATTATGACGACATTGATGCCTTTCAAACATATATTGAAAAAAACAGAAAGAGCCTGAAAGAGATGGACGCAATCAAGCTGGTCGAGTTTTTCAAGGCCCGTCTTGGGGCGGAAAAGAAATAGTCTTAAATCACCTGTCTGGCTTTTGAAAAGCGTCACATCATCACCATGAAGATATACACCAAGACAGGCGACAAGGGCGAGACCGGCCTTATCGGAGGCAGGCGCGTCAGCAAGGCAGACTTGCGTATAGTGGCCTACGGAGCAGTGGACGAACTGAACTCCAGCATCGGCCTTGCGGTGTCGTCACTTTGCGGAAAAGAAAAGGTGTTTTCCGACTTGGCAGATGTCTTGACGCAGGTGCAAAACGACCTCTTTATAGTCGGCTCGGACCTTGCCGATTCCGACTATCCAAAAAGCCAGTACAACACGCCGCGCACAGACGAAAATATGGCCTCCGCGCTAGAGCCTGTCATCGACAAATTTGAATCAGAACTGGAACCGATAACGTTTTTCATACTGCCGGGCGGAAGCGCCGAAGCGTCGATGCTGCACGTGTGCAGGGGCGTTGCAAGGCGCGCCGAGACGGCCGCGGTGGCGCTCTACAGGTCAGAGAGCATAAACCCCGCCATAATCATGTACCTGAACAGGCTGGCAGACCTGCTGTTTGTGGCGGCAAGGCTTGCAAACAAGAGGCAGGGCGTGCCTGACGTGGCATGGAAGAAAAAGAAGTCGTCACAATAATAAAACCTTAAATGCTGCATCTAGACATTGTAGTTGTTGGACCACGTCAGAAACGTCACGCTCATTATCGTGATAACGGCGCTCATGGCGTTTGGCCTGATAGGAGTTACCCTGCTTGTTGACCTCCTTCCAATACCCGCAATGCACGCTGCTTCTTCTTCTACTACTGCTGCTGCCAATATCGTCGATCAAGTAGCTTTAAAGTCTGGATTTACCAATTGAGACACATATGGAAGAAGATCAAGTCAGCTGCCCCTACTGTGGTTCCGCCTTTAAGGACAAGGAACAACTTTCAAAGCACATCGACAGGATCCACCACGGTTCTGGCCTGCTTGAAGGCGACACCACGAAATGGTGAAAGATAAAGACCTAACTCCATTTTTTGACGCGGTCATTGGGTTAAAGTACGTCAGGCGCGCGGGGTGGGCTGCCAAGGTTGGAATCAAAGACCCGGAATCAGTTGCGGACCATTCATTTGCCATGTGCGCAGTCGGCATGGCGCTTTCGGACATTCTGGGTTTTGACACCCGGAAGGTGCTAAAGATGATAGTGCTACACGACCTGGCAGAATCTGCGGTGGGCGATTATATGCCCGGAGAGGTCAGCATAATTCAAAAGCGGCAGGAAGAGGATGGCGCGATGCAAAAGATCCTTGCGTGCCTGCCTGCAAAGGTAAGGTCTGATTATGCAAAAATCTGGCGCGAGTATCTGCAGGACAAGACAAAAGAGGCAAGGTTTGTGCACAGGATTGACAAACTAGAGATGGCCCTGCAAGCGGCAAGGTATGCAAAAGACGGGCACCCGGAGGAACTGCTGGCGCAGTTTTTCGATTCGGCGCACAAGGCAGTCGACATTGATGACGACATCTTGGCAGAAATCCTAAAGTCTTTAAGCCCGGCTCAGCGCATGAAAAACCGATAATAACACATGCAGTATTTTACGGCTCTCAAGATAGGCGAAAAGAGGGTCAAGGTCGCGCAGGATCTTTTGGCAAAATACACAGGGACTGCGATGCCGGCGCTTGCGCTCAAGGACAACAAGGACAACAAGTGGGAGCCGGTGGGCGAGGAGAATCTCTATGCGATAGTGAAAGAGCCGGGCGGCTACATGATCGCGCTGTGCGACAACAAGGGAGTCGCAAAGGCAATCGCGCAGTGGTTTGCTGAGGACACCAAGAACCAGATCGTTGAAAAGATAAAGTCCGAGCAGAACATGCAGGAATATTTCGGCAAGCTGTCGCTTCCGATATAACTTTATTATAGCTGAAAAGGACTACGTGAATAGCTTTGGCAGCAGGCAAGCACGAGCAAGAGATCGAGGTCAAGGGACACCTCATCGACTCGATGATACTTACAAGGATATTTGACCACGTCATGGACCTAAAGGGCGACTTTCAGGTCCTCGAATTCACGGTAGGCAAGAAAAAGAAGGACCCAAGCTACGCCCGCCTGCTCGTGCGGGGCAAGGATGAGGAGCACCTTGAGCGCATACTGGAGGCCGTGTACCGGGAGGGCGCGCAGCCCGTCTCTGTGCAGGAGGCAAGGCTCGTGCCTGCAAGCGCCGACTGCGTCATGCCCGACGACTTTTACAGCACGACCAACAACCCCACGCAGGTTTTCCACTCTGGCCGGTGGATAGACGTCCAGAACATGATGATGGACAAGTGCATAGTTGTAGATGTCAAGAGCATGACTGCAGAGTGCAAGATGATCCGCGACCTGAAAAAAGGCGACATGATTGTAGTAGGCGAGCGCGGCGTGAAAATAACGCCGCAGGAGCGCCCGAGGGAAGGCGTCGACATTTTTCAGTTCATGTCAAGCTCCAGTTCCAGCGAGCGCCCCACGCAGCACATCGCCCGAAAGGTTGCAGACGACATTTACAATACCAAAAAAGAGGGAGGCAAGATAATCGTGGTTTCAGGCCCAGTGCTTGTGCACTCGGGAGCGTCAGAAGCGCTTGCGCGCCTTATCAGGATGGGCTACATCGACGGTCTGCTTGCAGGAAACGCAATCGCCGTCCACGACGTTGAAAACGCGCTTTTGGGCACGTCGCTTGGGATGCACGTCAAGGACGGCACGCTTGCTGTCAGGGGCCACCGCAACCACATGCAGGCCATAAACGAGGTGTTCAAGGCCGGCGGCCTGAAGGCGATGGTGGAGAAAAAGATCCTGAAAAGCGGCGTGATGTACGAATGCATCAAGCATGACGTGCCGTTCGTTCTTGCAGGCTCTATCCGCGACGACGGCCCGATACCCGACGTCGTGACAGACGTGGTGGAGGCGCAGCGCAGGTACAAAAAAGTACTAAAGGGCGCCAAGATGGTGCTGATGTTCTCGACAATGCTCCACTCCATTGCAGTCGGCAACATGCTCCCCTCGTCGGTAAAGGTGGTGGCAGTTGATATTAGCCAGCCCGTCGTGACAAAGCTGGTGGACAGGGGCACGGCGCAGGCAGTGGGCATCGTGACGGACGTTGGCGCGTTCTTGCCCATAGTGGCAGACCACCTTGAAGAAAAGGTGGCAAGGCGCAAGTAGCGGTAGTAATAAACTATATAAACTACATTTAGAATCCCTAAATCTTCGTTCTACTATATTGTACTTGTATGTCTACCAGAACATTCCTTAATTTCGACAGGCTGGTCAGCCAAAAGGGTTCAGGGTCCCAGGCGATTGCAGGAGTGGTCATTCTTATAGTGGGGCTGGCAGTAGCCAACGTAATCGGGAGCGCAGCTCTGGCCTACGTGGTTGCGATCATCGGCGTTGCAGTGATAATCTCGGCGTTTCTCATGATAATCAAGCAGTACGAAAGGGCGGTGATTCTGAGGCTTGGACGGTTCCAGAGGCAGGTGGGGCCCGGCGTGCAGATTAGGATCCCGTTTGCTGACAACATTCTGGTGATTGACGTACGCGAAAAAGTGCGCGAGTTCACGGCAGAAAGGATGCTGACAAAGGACAACGTGCCAGTCACCATAGACGCGATCCTCAGGTACAGGATAATAGAGGACAGGGCCCGCGACGCCATACTGAACGTGGAGAACTTTAACGACATGATCCAGCAGGTCTCCCAGACCACCTTGCGCAACAACATCGGCGCGTCGTATTTTCAAGACATACTGTCCAAGAGGGAAGAGGTCAACAAGCACATCAAGGAGGTCATTGCGGAGGAGTCGAGGAGCTGGGGAATCGAGGTAAGGGGCGTGGAGATCCGGCAGGTTGCGATACCAAAAGAACTCGAAGACGCAATGTCGATGCAGGCGCAGGCCGAGCGGGAGAAGAACGCGAGGGTGACGTACGGCGAGTCGGAGGTCCTTGTGGCAAAGCAGTTTGAGGAAGCGGCCAAGGTATACACTGACAACCCTGTCGCGTACGCGCTCAGGCAGTCCAACATGCTGTACGAGTCGATAAAGGTGCAGGGCAACACGATAGTCATGGTCCCTTCAGAGTCGCTCAACTCGATAGGCTTTGGAAACCTTGCGCTGACGCAGGCGTACTTGGACAACATAAAGAGCGTGGCGGCGGCAAAAGCGGCTACTGCAGTGGCGGATGACAAGAGCGGAAGCGAAGGAGAAAAGAAGAGCTAATACGCAGGTCTTGCAGATAATGACGCATATAGCGACATGAGCAACAAGAAAAAGCCGGCTGATGATGATAGAGATAATTTCAGCCATCTATCGCAGGAGCAAAGAGAAGTATGCTGGAACAAGGGCACAGAGGCCCCGTTCACTGGCAAGTACTGGAACAGCCACGAAAAGGGCGTGTACCGCTGCGCGGCATGCGGTGCAGAACTTTTCAGCTCTGACACAAAATTTGATTCGGGCACCGGCTGGCCCAGCTTTTACAAGCCTGTCAAGGACGCAAACGTAAAGGAAGAGACGGACACAAGCTACGGCATGGTAAGGACAGAAGTCATGTGCAGCAAGTGCGGCGCTCACCTTGGCCACGTGTTTGACGATGGGCCGAACCCCACGGGCCTGCGCTACTGCATCAATTCGCTTTCGCTTGACCTGGAGAAAAGGGGATAAGAGGAGAAATGAGCGAGGAGCAACAACAGGAATGGTCAGAGTGGCTTGACTTTGACAGCGCGCACGTCAACTCTGTCCCAGAGGCTGCAGGCGTGTACCTGATGCACGCAAGCATGAAGGTGATGCGCATCGGCGGAAGCGACAACGTCAGAAAATCCCTGCAAGAGCTGCTTGCAGACCCATGCGCAAGCAAGGCCAAAAGGTTCCACTACATGCTGACGCAGTCTCATGCGTCAGTGGCAGAGCAGTTGGTTAAGGACTACAAAGAAAAGCATCAGGGCAAGCTGCCTGCGTGCATGGAAGAGAAATAAGGAAAAAAAATATGATGCTTGTACGCTGCTATACGTGTAACCGCGTCTTTGACATCGACAAGCCTGCCGAGCGCAAGGAAGCGATAAAGCACAGCCAGGCGTGCCACGAAATGACCCGCGGTTTTCGGGCTTGACGATTGTAAGGTACGATTGTTAAATATCCGCATCAGTTTTACACAGATACAGAGATGCCAAAAGATCCTATTTGCGGAATGGAAGTGAGCGAAGAATCGAAATTCAAGTCCAGAAAGGGCGGCCAGACGATCTACTTTTGCTGCCCGCATTGCAAGTCCAAGTTTGACGTGGACCCTGCAAAATTTACGTAAGGCATATATTTCGGTATCGAGTATTCGATATCGATAATTCGATATGGGAATGTGGATGTTTGGTGAGATGCGCAGGAGGCGCGGATTGAGGATGTGGGTGATAACGCTGCTAGAGCGTTCGCCCAAGAACGGAGCAGAGATAATGGACGAGATGGAAATGATGACCAAGGGCTGGTGGAGGCCTTCGCCGGGATCGGTCTACCCCCTGCTTGAGAGCCTGGTACAGGAAGGATTCATCAAAAAGAGGGAGGATGGCAAGTACGAGCTGACGCAGAGGACAAAGGAAGACATGGGATGGCCCTATGGGTCCCACGCAGGCCAGCCAAGGACCGTGGAGGACATGCTCAAAGAGATAAGCGGCTATGTCTCTTATTTTGAAGATCTTGTCAAATCAGACAAGTCAAAGATAGAGCCGCAAAAGGAAAAGATAAAGGAAATAGCAGAAAGGCTGGCGGCACTGAGCAAATGACGCTGTTGCAGGTTCAATAGAATCAGGCAGCGGCAGTATTTTATTTGCCGGGCCTGCCAATATTTTTTTCAGTTTGCCAAGGTGACAAAAAGTTGTGTAAACTAATCTACATCCGGTTGCTTAAATCGAAATTCCATTAACTAACCCTCTATGACAAAGGAATTCTGCCACTTGTGCAAGGATGGAGGAAAAGAGTGCGTCGAGATAGACGAGAGCAGGGAAGTAGCCATGATGAAAATTCATCCCAGGTGCTCAGTCTGCGGCCGGCTGCTTGTGCAGTGAGATAAATGAATGATAAATAATCAGGATTCCCGGAGCTTTTTGTTTATCAGCTCAAGCGCGGTTTTCGGGTCCGCACGGCCCCTTGTATGCTGCATCACTTTGCCAAGCAAAAAGTTGGCCGCAGCAGGATTCTTTTTTGCGTCTGCAACTGCCGCCGTTTCTGCTGCAAAGACAGCATCGATTGCCTGAGCAAGCGCGCCGGCGTCGTCTATCTTAGACGCCTGCGTCTTTTTGGCCACCTGCGAGGGCATCTCGCCAGTCTTTACCACCTGGCCCAGGATTTGCTTTGCGGTCGCGCGGTTTATGGTATTCTGCTCCACCAGTTTGGCAAGGTCGGCAATGTGCTCTGGCCCCACCTTCAAGCCGGCAAGCATGGCGTGCTGCTCCTCCTTGGCCTTTTCATCTACAAAGCCCATGAGGTCCGTCACTATCCAGTTTGCAACCTCTTTTGGTGAGTTGTAGATCTTTATTGCCGACTCGAAAAAGTCGGCAAGCTCTTTGTTGTCTATCAGCACCTGCGCAACGTGAGGGGTCAGGCCAAGTGACGAAACAAACCTAGCTTTTCGCGCGTCTGGAAGCTCGGGCATCGACTGTTCAAGCGACGAGATAAAACCTGCGCCCAGCTCTATTGAAGGTATGTCCGGCTCGGGGAAATAGCGGTAGTCCTGCTCTTCCTCTTTTGACCTTGACTCTTTTGTCACCTTGCGCGCGTCGTCCCAGTGCCGAGTTTCCGCTTTCACTTCGATGTCGCGGGAGACCATCGTCTTTTGCCTCGCCATCTCGTAGCGGAGCGCCTTTTCCACCTCGGAAAACGACCCGACGTTCTTTATCTCGACGCGGTGGCCGCCGGCGACTGAAACGTTTGTGTCGCAGCGCACCGACCCTTCAAGCCTAGTGTCGCAGACTCCAAGGTGCTCTACTATCGACGTTACCTTGTTCAGAAACTCCCTTACATCCTTTGGGTCCACAAAGTCCGGCTCTGTCACAATCTCTACAAGGGGCACGCCGGCGCGGTTATAGTCGACAAGGGTGTAGGTGCTCTTTTCCATGCTGCCACCTTCGTAGACCAGCCTGCCGGGGTCCTCTTCCAGCTGCACCCGGCGCATACGCACCGACTTGCCGTTTCCGTATTCCAGCTTGCCGTCGACTCCGATGCTCGTTATGCCGTAGGCGTTGTACTGCGTGAGCTGGAAATTCTTTGGAAGGTCAGGGTAAAAGTAGTTCTTGCGGTAGAACATTATCTCCTCTGGGACCTTGCAGCCAAGGGCAAGAGATATCATGCCGGCAAACTCGACCGCCTTTTTGTTCAAAAGAGGCAGAGTGCCGGGCAGGCCCGTGCAGGTCGGGCAGATGTTGGCGTTAGGCTCTTTGCCGCGATAGTCGCAGCTGCATGGGCAGAACAGCTTGCTCCTTGCGCCAGTAAGCTGGCAGTGGATTTCAAGGCCTATCTTGTATTCCATCTTTACAGGTCAGGGCTCCTCTGCACCTTGGCGACGCTTTCAAACGTATAAGCGGCGTCAAACATTGTCTGCTCGGAAAACTCGTCGGCCATGAACTGCAAGCCTATGGGCAGGTTGTTGTTTGAAAAGCCGGCCGGAACCGAGATCGCCGGGATGCCTGCGAGGTTTGCCACCACAGTGTCAACGTCAACGAGGTACATCTTTAACGGGTCGTCTACCTTTTCGCCTATAGGAAACGGCAGGATCGGCATCGTCGGACCTATCAACACATCAAACTGCGTAAACAGGGATTTCAGCTCGCGCCTCAAAAGCGAGCGCACCTGCTGCGCCTTTAGGTAGTACTTGCCGTAATAGCCTGACGAAAGCACGTACGAGCCGGTGATTATCCTGCGCTTGACCTCCTCGCCAAAGTTGCTCCTGCTCTTTGCAAAATACGAGTTCCACTCGTAGCCGTCAGGGCTCATGTCAAAGCCGTAGCGGACGTTGTCATAGCGGGCAAGGTTGCTTGATGCTTCCGCCATCGCTATCGTGTAGTATGATGCAAGCGCGTACTGCACAGACGGCATGGAAGCCTCGGCGCACCGGCAGCCTTCTTTCTCAAGAGTGTCATAGGCGCTGTACACTATCTTTGACACTTTGGGATCCGCATCTTCGACAAACTCTTTGACGAGCCCTACGCGGAGAGGCATCTTGCTTACAAGGTACGACGGCTTGCCGGGCGCAGTGGTATGGTCGTTGTCGTCCTGGCCTGCCATGGCGGCAAGCGTGGCCGCAACGTCTGCGACCGTCCTTCCGACCGGGCCGACCTGCTCCAGGCTGTTTGCGTATGATATCAGCCCGTACCTGCTTACCAGACCGTACGTCGGCTTTAGCCCCACTACAGAGCAAAAGCTTGCAGGGCACCTTACAGAGCCACCGGTGTCAGAGCCAAGCGATATGGCGCATTCAAGCGCCGCGACGCTTGCCGCGCTCCCGCCCGACGAGCCCCCCGGCACCCGGGAGATGTCCCACGGGTTTCGGGTCGGGCCGTTTCTACTGAATTCTGTGGTTGAGCCCATCGCAAACTCGTCGAGGTTTGCCTTGCCGATGACGATTGCGCCGGCGTCCTGCAATCGTTTGACAACGGTCGCGTCGTACGGAGGGACATAGCCGTCAAGCATCTTTGAGGCGCACGTCGTCCTGATGCCTTTTGTAGAAATATTGTCCTTGATGCTTACTGCAACGCCGGCAAGAGGGCCGGCGGCTTCTCCGTCTCGGATCTTTTTGTCAAGGGCGCGTGCCTGCTCTACTGCGCCCTTGCTGTTCACCGTTACAAGGGCGTTTACCTTTGGCTCGACGACTTCGATGCGCTCCAGTATTTGATGAATGTACTCCTCGGCGGAAAACTCGCGGTTTTTCACGCCGTTTGCAACCTGCGAAGCGTCGAGCCTGTACAGCAACCTAGACCATCCTCGGGCCCTTTACAAAGCCGTCCTTGCGGTACTTTGTTCCAAGAGTGTCGGCGCCAAACGCGCGCTCTTCGTCCTGGCGCAGTTCAGAGAACTTTTTCTTTGACTTGATGACCTCGGCTTTTTCAAGCGGGATGGTGTCCAGTCTGTCAAGGTACGCGATTATCTGCTCTATCTGCGAGGTGTACTTGGCAAGCTCCTCGTCTGACAGCTCTATCCTGGAGAGCCAGCCAAGATGCCTCACCTCTTCTCTTGTCACTTTTGCTGTTGTTGTCATTTCTCTATGGCGCCAGCCTGTCAATGTCGCGGGGGTAGAACGTCGCGTCGCGTATGTTCTCTATTTTTGCCAGTGCCATGAGCAGTCTTTCAAGGCCCATGCCAAAGCCGGCGTGGGGCGGGACTCCAAAGTCAAATACGCGAAGGTGATAGTCAAAGGCGTCCGGCTTTAGCCCCTGCTTTTGCATCCTCTCTATCAGTTGATTCTTGCGGTTAATCCTTGTGCTCCCGGACGACATTTCCAGAGGCCCGTACATCAGGTCGAACGACTCGCACACCTTTGGGTCGTCGGCCCTTGGCTTGACGTAGAACGGCTTGGTCGATGTCGGCCAGTCGACGATAAAATAGAACCCGTTGAGGCGCTCGTCCTGCAGGCTCTTCATCACCTGCGGCGAGATGTCGTCGCCCCACTGGATGCGCTCGCCGGCCTCCTGCAGCTTGTCGATGAGGTCAGAGTACGAGTATTTTGGGAACGGCAGCTCAAGGGCGGGCATTGCAATTTCCAGAAACTCCAGGTCTGCCTTGTTGCGGTCCTTGACCGAGTCGATGATGTGGATTATCATTCGCTCAAGGAGCGCCATGACGTCGCCATAGTCGGCAAAGGCGCGCTCGACGTCTACGGACGTGGCTTCTGACAGGTGGCGGTTTGTGCGCGACGGCTCGGCGCGGAATATCGGGCCTATCTCAAAGACGCTCTCAAAGGCCATCGTCAGCTGCTCCTTGTAAAGCTGCGGGCTCTGGGCAAGAAACGCCTCGCGGTCGTAGTAGAATATCGGGAACAGCGCGGCTCCTCCTTCCGTCGCTGTCGCTATCATTTTGGGCGTGCTGACTTCGGCAAAATCCTGCCGCGACAGGAACTCGCGGATTGCGTTCACCACGGTCTGCCGGATGCGAAATATCGAGCCCAGCTGCTGCCTCCTCAGGTCGACTGCGCGAAGGTCAAGGCGGGTGTCGATGCCAACAGGCGACGACTTGCCGGTGGTCATGAAAGGCGCGGCCTTTTTTGCCACCGAGAACGCCTTTATCTCTGCCGGCACGACCTCGGCTCCGTTTGGCGCCTTTTCCTGCGGCCTCACCTTGCCGCGCACGCCTAGCGAGGTGTGCTCCTTGACTTCCTTGGCAAGGGCGAACAGCTGCTCGCCCACCTCGCTCTTTTTGGCAGTCACCTGGACTTCGCCATGCATGTCCTTGATTATAATGAATGAGATATTGCCATGGTCGCGCACGCTTGACACCCAGCCCATTATCACGACCTCCCGGTCTGCCATCGCAGGGCCCACTTCCTTTGAGTAGTGGGTGCGCCTCCACTGGCCCAAGTCTTCTTCCTTCAGCAGTTCTTCTTCCAAATTAAATAGGCGTGTTTGTACTGTAGAGGTTATTAATTTAACCGAAAAGTCAAGGTGCAAGGCAGACAGACGAGAAGACAGGCTGCCAGCATTGCTTCAAAATAGTAATAAAAAGAAAAAGAAAAGATTTTGCCCTCTAGTTTGTCACATGCCGCCGCCCTCGGTCATGTTCATGCCGCCACCACCACCGCCTTCAGCACCACCTTGTTCCGCTGCTGCAAGGTTGGGCATTATTTCATCGACGCCTACAAACACCGTGCTAGTATCAGTCAGTTGCACGTCCTCGCTGCCTGCGTTCTTGATGGCAACGTCGGTGATTATTGGATTGTTCGGGTCGTCATGGGATGCTATGTCTACATGATACATGCACTGCTCCCCCGGAGTTGACAACTGCGAAACGAACTCGAGATTTGCAGGCTTTAGGTCAGGTGCCTGCCCGATCAACACCTGCACTGAAGCATTGTGCTGGGCATCGCAGGGAACTTGTAGCGCAATATGACCCTTCATTATATGGTACGGCGTGGCGTCATATACATGCATAAAGCCGCCTGCGGGAATGGTCAGAGGCCCCGTTAACAAGACAGAATCCCTTGCTATCGTGCTCTCCCCCACTACCACCTGCGCGTTGGCCGTCCCTATTGTTGTTGTCACCCAGGCAGCCGAAAATGCCGCCGTTAATAATATGCCGGTCATTGCAGTCGCCAAAAATCTATGTTTGGTCATCATTGATGCCTTGATTTTGGTGCCGCTGTCGCCTTGAGACATCCTCGTCATATATTTTTCAATGGCTCGATCTTCTTTAAGGATGTCTCACATGTTTTCCTAAGAAATATGCGGTAATTGCTTGAACTGGCTGCAAGTATGGCAAATTTACGATATGCAAGCATAGCATTAATTTTTTCCTTCAGCGCTGCCAAGAGCCTTTGACCGGCATTAGCTGTCAGATGCTTTTTCCACAATGTCTGCAAAAAACTCGCTTCAGCGTCATTCCACATACACGCATATCCACATCTTGGAGCAGAGTTTCTAGAGGCTGCTAACGTTTCAAAGAATTTGCGTAACTAAGAACATGCTAGAAATCCGTGCTACAAAGCATATATCCTATAATGGGTTTTTCATTCCATGAATAGCGTTTCTGCAATCCTCTTGCTTGGACTTTTGTCATTTGGCGCCATAATCTCTTCTTCTGCAAAACCAGCCTTTGCCCACACGTTTAGCGGAGACGAAAGCGCGACATTTCTTGCCAAGGTCGAGGGATTAAAGGTCGAAATAAATCAGATTGGCAAGAACATCTCAAATTCTTCTCTTGTCAAGTGGCACGTCGACAAGATCGGCGAATTCTGGAACGCAAACGATACCAAGGAAGTCGCCGAAAGAAATCAGCGCGTTGCCAATGATGTTACCACAGGTCTGGATAAACTCTTTTCAGAAGTTAACAAGACAAACCCCGATCCTGCAGTGGTCAACCAGACGGCAAGCGGCCTGCAAGATACCCTTGGAGAGGTCGTATCCGTAAGGATTGACAGCTCTGCGCTACAGAATGCAACTGTAAATGCTCTTGCCTTGAGAAGCGTGCTGGATGAAACTCTGGAAGATTATGGAATAGCAACGGGCGTGTCGGAAGAAGAAGAGGAGGAGGGCGGCAACAGCACTTCAGCGGCCAACCAAGCAGCGGAAGCAACGACAGGTCCGGCCAAAATAGTCAACATGGCGGCATACCAGACGGCGCAGGGACTTGCAGCATCTGCAACTGGCATGTTTGACAAGCTAAAGACAATGTCGTCAAGTAACGCTACATCTGCAATAGGTGAGATCGACAAGGGATTAAAAGACCTGCAAAAGGCTATCGCAGACAAGGCACCACTTGACGACGCAAAGAAAATAGTCGACGGCACTATCAACCCTAACTTGCAGGCCGCGTACAGGCTGCAGGTAGTCCCAGAGTTTCCGGTGCCCTTGCTGATGTCCGTGGGCGCTATCGCAGCCGTCGTGGTAATTACAAGGTACTACAGGCATTTTCGCAGAGCTAGCTGAGCTGCAAGACACCGCCAGATATCTTGCGTATGATCTCCTCGGCTTTTTCCTTTTTTACCACGCCTGTCACAAAGTGAGGCTTGCCGCCTCCCCGGCCGTCGGCGCCTGCCGCTTCGCGAAAGACCTTGTTGCAATCAAGATCAATGTTTTCCATCGCTTCGTTCCTTGCAAAGATAAAGTAGGCGTTATTATTGTCGTCACTTTCAGCACCAGCAGCATTATTGTTTTTGTTGGCAATGACTACCACCGCATTGGGTTCGGCTATCTTTTCCCCTGCGAATTCCTGCAGCGACTCGTCAGCAAGGCCGGAAAACACTCCGCTGTAGACCCTGATTTTGCTGTTGTTGTTTTCAGCAGGCACCATCGACCGCAGTTTTTCCATGCTCAATGCCTTTAGCTTTTTAAAGGCAGACTCGCCTTCCAGCCTGACTTTTCTTGCAGTATTTTCCACGGTGTTCAGGTTTGCGCCCAGCTCGCCGCAGACCTTTATCATTTTTGCCGAAAGCGAAACTGCGGTGTCTTTTGCGTGCCTGCCCACTGCAAAGTCTACTTCGTATTCGCTTCCGCTCCTCGACAGCCTAGTTACGAGAAAGAACCCGCACTCTTGCAGGTTGCCGACGTGCTCCATGGCGCACGCGGTGACATCGTGGCCTGCTATCTCTACCACCCGCACCTCTCCGGATATGCGCTGCTCGTTTGCCCGGAGTGAAGGGTTGGCGTTTCTTGCCTCTCCAAGCGAGGGATAGGTGCGGGTCGTCACCTCCCGGCCTTCTTCAATGAGCGCATTTACCATGACCTCTGCCCTCACGATGGTGTCAATGTCCAGCTGCGAAATCGCGATAAAGGCGGTATTGCCGCCATCTTTTTTGTTGTGCTCGACCTTTCTCACCTGCAGCGTCCGGCCAAGGATCTTTTGCAGCGCGCCGATAAACGCGTGCTCGGCCGTATGCGCTGCTGCCACCATCGTCGCCTTTTCTCCTTCCATGTGGCTTGCAATAGGCAGGCAGGGCAATAAAAACATGGAATCTGTCGGGGTTCACGGAGAAAACAAGCGCAGACTCTTCTCACGCGTCGCTACTTCTTTTATACATCTGCACATACACACATGCGCGCGTTTCCAGCGGGCTACAAATACAAGCGTAGTTGTAGATGTTAATTTTTTATCATGGCAGGCTTGCCGGGCAACTGTGACCTTGATCCCGCGGTTTGCTTTTTGCATGAACTTGATGAGAGCAAGGAGTCGTTGGTGTATGACATGCAAGAGTTGTCCCGGTGGCTCGTTGATCTGTCAGTAATACAGTTGCTTGAAGAAAAGAAGTTAAAGAAATTCGATTTCATCGTGACAGAGAACTATCATATCCGGCTCAAGGAGCAGACGGCAAAAGCATTGATTGAAAGGATAAAGTTGAATATGAATGCAAAATCAATATTCAAGGGAAGAGATATGCTTCTTATCAATCAGTTCTATTTGGGAATGTACGGGCGCTTGCAAACTTTGCAGGCAGCAAAACAAAGTCATTGTCATTAGATGTTCCGCAGTTGGAGATTAAGAGAAACGATAGTACAGGATTACAACAGCAAATCCTCTTGATGACGCCGGAAGAAAGGAGGAAGCGCGGAATCAACAAGTCCACGTTGTAGCACAAGAAAAAATAATTGACAGAAGGAAAGACGGTCAAGGTATGTGGCAAATTGCTCTCAAAGCTAGTTTGAGACAGAAGACGCCAAGAATTCTAATTTATTCCTACTATTCCCCCCTAAGAATATCGCTGCGGCGATTACCATGGTGGCTATTGGCCAAGGTGGCTCTGCTTCCAATACAGCTCACACAATAAATCCTATTGTTCAACAGGTCCAAAGTCCGCTTGAACATCATCATTGCCATTCCTTGTTAGCCTCTTCTGATGAGTGCCATCAGCATCCATGATGTAGATTTGAAACCGGTTGCCATCGTCCTTATTATTTGAATATACTATCTTCTTTCCGTCGGGAGACCAACTTGGGTCTACATCATTATCAGTCTTTGAGAAATTATTATTCACTGCTGTCAACCTCTTCTGGTGTGTACCATCAATATCTGTGACACAGACTCTAGCTTGGGCACCGTCTCTTGTACTTATGAATACGATCTTCTTTCCATCCGGCGACCAGTTGGGAGAGTAATTGTGCAAGCTGTTGGTCGTCAGCCGTGTTGGGTGCGAACCGTAAATATCGGTTACATATAGCTCGTATAGAACATCACCGTCCTTCTTGGCTGTACCTACGATCTTTGTTGCATCAGGCGACAGCTTGGGCCAATAAACGATTGCGCTACTATTTGTCAACCGCGTCTGGTTTATGCCATCGGCGTTCATCACATAAATACCAGTTACAAGAGGAAGATCTCCTAGCAGAAATCCCTCACTAAGGTGAGTAGCCTTGGTAAAAAAGATCTTTTTGCCGTCTGACGACCAATTTGGCGATAAATTATCCGCGTAATCATTTGTCAACCGCGTCTGATTCGTACCGTCAGCATTCATTACATAGATCTCGCCAGTGCCATCTCTCCAACTCACAAATGCAATCTTTTTTCCATCAGGTGACCATCGAGGAGAATAGTCGAGCGTATTGTTTGTCAGCCTTCTTTCATTTGTACCATCAGCATCGATTACAGAGATCCCTTGGGTGCCGTCAGCTCTCGTGCTCATAAACACAATTTTGCCATTTTTCCCGGGAAATGCAGCCGATGCTTTCTGAGGAGCAGAAGAAGACATTGTAATAATCATTAATGTGCCCAAGGTTGAGACAACAATTGAAGCCACGAGTAGCATAGACAGAGAGACAGCAGCTATTGCACTTTTCTTGTTGTTGGTAGCGTTATACCCCATATCTTTCACCTTTGCTCTCCTTCTTTGCTAACGCTTCTAAATCTGTGTATTAGCACGATGATTCCAACCGCGAACCCTGCTATCGATGGAAAAATACTCGAGGGAGCATGAAATTCTGGGACGACAGCCTGAGAAAAGGAAACAGAAAAATACATTCTTGAGGTGTTTGTGGGAACCTCTTTTGCCATCCTAAGAATTCCATCCTTGTTTAAGATCAAGTGGATGACCAATGTAGAATTGGTAGAGGTTCTGTCAATGAATGCCGCGCCTTCTTTGTATGTTATTGGAAATCCATTTACAGTTGCATTGATAGCCATAGCACCCGACAATTCATTGACAGAGTTTGGTATCATGATGTCTTGATGTACAACCATGTCCTTTGGAGTCAACTCGGTAGTGTTCCAGAAGTACGGAATAGACCAAGTCAATGTGTGCTTTTTGTCATCGAATCTAAAATCTTCAGGTTTGTCAGATTGGGTCAGGACGGTCAGATTGTACGTTTTCCCGTTGGCTGTAATAATCGGCTCAGGTAGAGCCTGCTCTAAATAACGCCATACATTAAACGTCGGAGCATCGGATTCGTTGAAAACGGACGGCCGAACTCCACCAGTATTGGCGGCAAGAATTCTTATCTGAAAGAGATAAAGTCCTGTTGAAAAGCCTTCAGGCACTTGGATTGTTACGGTGTCATTGTGATTAGCAACAACAACTGCATTATTCATCAGCGAAGAAGAATTTCTTTGCCCCTCATCAACAGTAGCAACGGTACCAGCGCTACGAGTTCCATCCCCTGTTTTCGCCTGTTCTACACTGTGTAACATATTCATAACCAACGTGCCATTCTTTGAGTAGAATGTCTCATGAAAAAGCACTTTGTTCTGCGTTATTTTTTTGACTGCGATGTTATAGGTAGTATGTAAAATGGTGTGACCATCAGAAATGTCGCAAAGCCTGATGCTTGCAGATAAATTTCCATTATAATTATTAGCAGGCAGAAATGCAGTATTCCGCGGCAAGTATGGTGCGTGCGGAGTCAGTATAACATCAACATCTGTTAGTGCATCTCCTATTTTATGCGGGGCACGGTCTCGGTTGAAGTCGGCTCCCTTGTCAGGATTCATGGCGATTGTGCCATCGCCACAAGGTTGTGCCTGTGCATACGCTCGTGCCTTAAATGAAAATTGCTGAGTCAGAAACGGTATTGATATTGCAAGCGCCAAACAAATGCTCAGCATCATTCTACCAATAACCGCGTTCATTTCGGCACTTCAACTGTAGAAAGTCATACGCGTTTAATCAAACTATGGGAAAACGATTCTGTTAGGACTTTCAGGTATTTCCATAGTTCTTTCTTCTTGCTTACATCTTTATCTGTTTTGCATTACCACAATACTTTAGGGTGATAATGGCAAGGGGTATCATTGTTGCCGCGGTTGTTGGAATTGTTGTATTCCTGCTGACATCATCATCATCCGCTATTGCCTTGGCTGCAGCAACAAACCAAACTTCGACCGCTACCGGCTCCTCGCAGCATTTCTCTTCTCTTTTAACAGTTAGAGCTGAAGGTCTTGATGGTCGTGAGCTTGTACTGCTACCTTTGATATTCTCTCATCAAGGAAACGTGACCATAAAAGAAGCACCAGCCAAGTTAAACATCCCAAGCAACATACAAAATTACACAATTACAGCACCAGATACACTATTTTCTAATTTTGATAATGCAACGTTTGGCCACTAGAAGGACACTCTTTCCACAAATAGAACCAGAACCATAAGCATTTCCAACAATAATAATGATGATGGCGACGATAACGGCAGTGATAGTGGCGGCTCAGAGAATCTTACAGCTGTCTATAGATTCATCACTCCCGCATGCGATGGTTGTAGAGCATTTTTGCATGAGGGCTTTGCTGAGCCATTAGTGATAAGGATTGTTGATTCTGAAGGCAACTTGCTTAATGGCGCTAGGGTGACAGCCGCACCCAAAACCGGGCCCTTGATGCCTTCCTCTGGCTTTTCACCCGCAGTTACTTTTTCTAATTTGAAGAATGCAACGACTTATGTTGTTTCTGTACCAACGACTTTTGTTGGCAGTAATTTCATAAGCATTAGTAATAGTCATACCAGTAGCAGCAATGATGATGACGGCAACAGCAGTAGTGGCGATAGTAGTAGCGGAATCTACCATTTCGATCATTGGCAGGGAATAGACGGCTACTACCATTATAGCAGAAACACCTACAACATAGAGGTAACGGTTTATTCTTCTCCTACTTTCTTCGCAAACTATGAGATAACACTCATAGCAGTTTACAACAAGGAATAACTATCATCATAATCGTAATCTTGATCATGTAATAATCAACAATATATGAAAAAAAAGCGGCGCGCTAATTCATGCTCGAAAAGTCCACATTGAGGAAAGGAAGTCCGATAACTCTGAAAGACAAGACGGTTGCACGCCTGCTCGCGTACATCCGCTTTACCTATGAAGGTCATTTCTCACTTCGTCAATCAACGCAAATTCAGCAGAATGAAGGGTCTTATCTATTCCAATTCCTGTCAGGATCGGTCAACCAAGAGTACATGTCTTCCAACAGGTAGTCAGGAAGGCGACCCGGCCGGTCAATCCAGCTGTCCTTGCCAATGTTGATCAGACCGTGACCATGGCCCGGATACACAATTATGGTATGGTCAGGATGGTTTAGAGCCAGCAGCTTCTGCTCCAGCATAAACGCTTGTTCGGGTGGCTGGCCTATGTCACGTCCGCCATGAATTAGCAGGATGCCAGTAGAGTTTAGGTTTCCAATTACGCTCAGGTTGTCCATGTCTGCAAACGACCTCATCATCGGTGGACACCCGACGCCTAGATACGGGCAGGATTTGTCCTTGGTATCTACAAATATTGATTGAAATCTCTGTTCAAGAAATGCTCGAAGAGTGGTGTCGATTTTTACTGCTTTTTCTTCATTGCCGACGTTGACTTCTCCTGTCCTTAATCCTTCGATGAATTGAAAGTTGCCTGTAGCACTACCACTATTGTTGTCAACCAAGATCTTGCCTGGAAGCGGACCGAGAGTCCAATAGGGTGTGTTCCTCGTTGCTGCAACCTCTGATAGCGATAGAAGGCCGTCATGGTTGACATCCAAGACTTCCCTTGTAAATTGGAGGGTGGTGTTTACCATCTGCGTATGGATCAAATCACCTATTTTATCAGCGGCGCTGGACATCAGAACCACATTCTTTACAAATGGATTGGCGGCAGCCACCCTTGTCGCTATCCATGTTCCCTGGCTTGCACCGAATATTGAAATATTGTTCTTGTCAAATTCTGGCTGTTTGGCCAGGGTATGCAGCGCCTTGTTTGCATCGCTGATAAGGTCATCCATTGTCTCGTTATACCATAGGCCAAGGTTTTCTACAGTGCTGTTTGCGCCAATTGCCCTCTTGTCATAGCGCAAAACCACAAAGCCTCTTTCAGACATGTATTCTGCAATTTGCTTGAATGGTCGGATATCAGGAGGGAAGAAATGATCCTTGTCTGCCGGCCCCAATCCATGGATCAAGAGAAGTGCGGGAAGTGAATGGTTAGCCAAGGCCGGCAATGTCAGCTCTGCATCTGTATGTATTCCCCCTCCCAAATCTATAGTCAAATCTCTGTGGCGGATTGTCTTGCTATGCTCATCGTCGCTAACGTTTGTCGAAGAAGGAGAGGAGGAAGAGCCAGAAGGAACGCTGGTGCTGCCGTCAGTACTATTAGTAGTAGGTACAGAGTCGCCCTGAGCGAACACGGTTACTGGAATAATGAATAGAGAAAGGACAATTGCTAAAGCAGACTTGATCATCCGAGTCTTCTTCTTGTGTGATAATAAAAGAGTATCCGCGCTGTCTGCTAGTAGTAACGTTCCACCATATCGATAGTAACTAGTTTTTGGATTCCAGTCAGTGTACTATTGCTTCTCAATCAACGTAAATTCAGCAGAATGTGGAGGCTTATCTATACCCCACATCCGTGATGGAGGGATATAGATGGAGAAGACATTTCCGTTGCTACGATCATATGTACTATACCAAAAACGAGTCAAATGACTAAAATAATGTAGCAAGCTTGGTCGGTGCTATTTGGAGATAGCTAGCTGGAGAGTTGCAGCTTTGTCATCTTGACGTTGCTAACCATAGTGGCTAACAATTGTGCCGCAATAATAGGCAAAATGGAAGAAAAGGAGCTCCCTTACGAGTTGCTCGACAAAGAATCTAGCAGCTTTTCGCAGCGTTGTTGATTAGTCCGTTGGGCAGATATCCCGCTCAAATAAGTTAAGCCATGGCGACACTCGTGCCCTTGCTTTGATCCCAAGTCGCAAAGTAAAGAGGAGATATTTCTATTATAACAGACTCTCCACTCCTTATGGAATGCATTAGAAACTTTGCAATCTTGTTCTCGAGGCTCCCTGTATACTTGACCACTAATTTCTCTGCGAATGGTACGTTTCTATTAACATCTTCAGAGATAGTGGCTATGCCTTTGCCTCTTACTCCTTTGTACGGGACGCTTTCATCATCAATGCAAAAATAGACGGCGCCCCTATTTCTGATATTTTGGGCTTTCCTAGAGTTCTGACTTGTTTCAAAGTACAACTTGTACCCATCAAAGTAGTACCATACCGGGTGCACATTGGGGTCGCCTTTATCATCTATAGTTCCTAGTCGAACAAATCGCCTACCTGTTGAAAGTTCTTCGCCTCGTCTTCAGTCATAGCTGAACCGAGCCCGGGCTCGCTTGCATCAAGAATTTTCATGTCAGTCCATTTTCAGATTAGGGCAATAATTTCGTTTAGCCATACAATTCTCTTTAAGTAGACCTCTTTGATTCTGAATCTGTGCCAGAAGGCAAGCCGTGACTGCTTCCTTTCTTCCCGATGAGAGTGGTGGGGATATGTACAGAATCGACAAAATCGCCGCTACGTCCGTGTACACTACGCTTGTCAAATGAACCAATAAGACGCATCCAACTACTTTACCATTCGATCCTCTTTCTATCGAAGAAGAAGCCGCCCGTTGGACCTCTGTCTGGCAATGTAGCTAGCCAGGCAGCTGTGTCAGCTCCGTCTTCTACAGACCTTGGAGCAGAAGGACCGCCCATGTCTGTCCGAACCCAGCCTGGGTCGACCGCGTTTACCAGTATGTTAGTATCTTCTCTCCTCAGTTCGTTTGCAAACATAATGGTCAGTACGTTTAAGCTTGATTTTGATAGGCTGTAAGCAGGAGCATAAAGACTCTGTTGTATTGTAGTCAGAGCTCCAGCGCCGCTAGATACATTTACTATCCTACCGTACTTGTTTTTCTTCATCATGGGCACAAAAGACTGACAAAGGCGCCATGCACCAATCAAGTTAGTCTCGAGTGTGGCTTTGACAATTTGTAGGTCAATTTTGCTTGGGAGGTTATCGGTCTCATCAAGTAGGACGCCTGCATTGTTCACCAAAATGTCGAGCTTGCCAGATCTAGAATGAATTGTGCTAGCTAGCTTATCGACTGAATCTTGGTCTGTAACGTCAAGCTCAAAGGCAGAGACGGTTGTTGTCGTTGTGGTGGTTGTACCGCCCGCTGGCGGCGGTGCTATTGATCTTGCTGCCGCCTCTCCTTGGCGAATGTCTCTTGAACCAATAATTACGCTAATCCCCTGTAGGGCAAGCTGCTTGGAAATTGCAAAGCCAATTCCCCTGTTTCCACCAGTTACTAAGGCAACTTTTTTTGATTGGTTTGTAGTAGACATAAGGTATCGCCCGGTATCCTTTTCTGTTAAGGCCGCAACAGTGTCTTGATTGCGTGACGCTCGTCCATTGCGCGGTAGCCCTCGGCGACTTGGTCGAGGGGCAAGACCAGATCGAAGACCTTGCCGGGATTGATCGTTCTACTCCATACAAGGTCGATCAGTTTGGGCAAGAAGCGGCGCACCGGAGCGGGCCCACCGTGCAGATGGACATGGGAGAAGAACAGCTGCACACCATCGAGTGCGACGCCGTGCGGCACGCCAACATAACCCACGTAGCCACCGGGGTGAGTAGAATTTATCGCCTACATCATCGACTGTTGAGTGCCAACGCACTCCAGCACCGAGTCAGCGCCGATTCCGTTCGTCAGCTCTTTGATACGGGCCACGCCCTCACCGCCGCGCTCAATCACGATTTCGGTCGCGCCAAAGTCTCGGGCGAGCTTCTGCCGCGACGGGTGACGGCTCATCGCAATAATTCGCTTCGCTCCCATCTGCTTTGCAGAGAGCACACCAAGCAGCCCGACTGCTCCATCACCGACCACCGCAACCGTTGAGCCAGTTTTAACGTTCGCCGTCGATGCGGCGAACCACCCTGTCCCCATGACATCAGAGAGCGTCAGGAGGCTAGGGACCAAGTCCTCTGCGGGGACATCCGGAGTTGCGACAAGGGTGCCGTCAGCAAGCGGGACGCGCAGCAACGGCGCCTGCGCGCCGCCAACGGGCTCGCGTTCAAGACAGGAGGACTGATAACCGATCTGGCAGTTGGGACAGGTGTCGTCGGATGCAAAGAATGAGCCGATGACGAACTGGCCAGGCTTGATGGATTTGACCGCGCTTCCGACCTCTTCTACAATGCCGCAGTATTCGTGGCCCATGGGGGTCGGTTGGGCAATGGGTTCGATGCCGCGGTATGGCCACAAGTCAGATCCGCAGATGCATGCAGCCGAGTTCCTGATGATGGCGTCGGTCGGCTTGACGATCTTCGGGGCCTTGTGCTCCTCGAAGCGTATGTCGCGTGGCCCGTACAGAATACTGCCTCGCATGGTTTTCACTCCTTATTTTCTGCGCCTCGGGAATACCGCGATACTTCCGTCAAACTGCTGCCGCGGGTGAACGATATTGTTGCCATTGGATGCTTGCCTTCTGTGATAAATGCATCTGTATGGCACACTCGGGTTGCATGAATTTTTGTCAAGACCTGATTAGTTGAAGGCTTTGGCGTAGAAACCTCTTTGACTTGCCACCTGGCGCCTGCGCTTGGAACAACTGCCGCTTTCATATCAACAGCTGCACGCAATGTGCCTAAACAGTTTCGGAGAACTTGTCTGTAGGCATCGTTAGTTAGGCTGGCCAAATTTGAACTGCCATACCAGTAGTAAAAACAAGCGCAAATTCTGCTTTGTGCATCGCTACTTCTTTTTATGCATCTGCGCATATGCGTGGAGCGAAAAGCGCGACTTTCAATTGAAGCAAGACTAGCAAAGATTAGGTACGTATGTACATATGTTGTTACATAACTTGATGCATTGTTGCCTATCGGGCAAGAATCTATTCTATCAGCATCTCACAATTCTTAATAGCTCACGACTCTTTTCATTAATCAGAGAGAGAGAGAGAGAGAGAGATGACTTTTGGATGCATCAATTTCATCATCCAAAATGGCTCATGCCGGTAGATTCATCAGCTTATTTACGGATTCCACATCATCATTATCATATCCATTTTTTACTACAAGCGACGGAGAGGACTATCTCCCTGTTTGAAGTTCAAGAATGAGATTACTTCGAAGAGATTGATAATCCGGCGATAGCATCAACGTACTGTCGCTTGCTGCAGCAAAGATGCGCCATAATATTGATGAGGAAGATTCAGCTGTTTTCAAGTTAAGCAATCTTTTTTGCATCGTTGTGGGAATTCTGTATGTGTGCCTAAATGAAGGAGGTCAAGTCCGGTCGTAATACCGGTGGTGGCTGGAATCCAAAGACATCCAGAAGAGATTTTCTAAAATTGATGGTAGCAGTGGGCACGGTTTTCACGTTTGCGCCGTTTGTAGACTGGGGCAAGTTCCTCCCCAACCCTCAGACAAACGTACCCGCAAAGGCCAAGGCAGAACTTCCAGACGGCTCGCAGGCCAATGTGAATACTTTTCCCGTAAATTCTTCGCAAGTGGTAATATACCCAAAGACCAATGATGAAGTGCTCAATCAAGAAGCGTTCCGCACGTGGCAGTTCATAAGACTCCCGGAAGAACTTGGAGGCACCAAGAACGACGTCTCGGCATTTCGGATGTACAGCTCTGTCTGCCTCCACCTCTGGTGCCTCTGGAAGTACTTTCCAGACCCGGGCCGCAAGAGAGGAGAATGCCCCTGCCACGGCAGCATGTACGACCCGATGAATGGCAAGGCATTTGCAGGGCCGGCGTCGCTGCAGGCTCCTCCAACAAACGTACTTCCCGAACTGGATTTAGAAGCAGACGAGAAAGGAGACATCTGGATAAAACCAGCCAACTGGAGCGTAAATGGAAACGGGATAGTAGGATATGGAAGGTTTTTGAATCAGTGATGGCAGAAGCATGTACGTACAATATATGTAATAATATCACATCCGGGCTCAAAGCAAGTCGCTGTTGATGCCATGTCGGGCTGGGACTCGATCTAAACTATCTTTGCCTTCCTGACGTCGGCCGGCCCGGCATGCAGCCATGCGTGGTCGAACAGGTCTGTACACCATTCGACGAACTCGGGGCTGTCCCCGGCCAGCATCGCGCCCATGTCCACCTCTCCCTTGGCGTTTGGGAACATTATCGCCGCCCGCCCGTCTGCGATGTACAGGGCGGTGCTTACCTTGTCCACCATCCGCTGCTCGATGGCGTTTGCAGAGGTAAGCTTGGCCATCGCCGGTATGATTTCATCCATCACGTTCTGCGGAAACACGGTGTTGCACCCTATGATGGTCCGGAGCTCCACTCCCCTTCTTGCCCTGTCGATGAGTATCTGGCCCTCCTCTGGCCACGCCTGCGAGACCATTACCTTGAGCTGCCTTGTGGCCGACATCTCTAGTTTTTTCAGGTCCTGCATCACGACGGTCACGGTCTCGACCATCCTGCACTTTTCAAGGGCGCCCATCCGGTGCACAAACTTGTCTGGAAGGAATGCAAGCGTGTGTTCCTGAAAAAACCGTGAATGTTTTTTCATGAACCGGAAATACGGCAGCTGCATCGTTATTGCCCGGCCAAACTCGCTCAGGTAAAACTCGCCGTCCCTCCTTTCAAGGATTCCCGACTCTAGCAGCCTGTTGGCGTTCCGGTGCACATCCTGCACTGTAACCCCAAGCTCCCTCGCAAGAGTGCTTAGCTTTGCAGGCCTGTTTGCTACCGACGCGATTATGGCGCAGCGCGTCTCGCTTGCTAACTCCATGAACAGGCTGGCGGCCTCGACAGGCTCGTCAGAACCGTCCACAGGGATACTAGAGTGCATCGGCGCTAATTAAGACTTTCAGCAGCTTTGTTAAAAGTTAAGCAGGCCACGCAAGGGTTGCGACCTCTTGTTGAGGAGGGAATATCATCACACTATTGCCATATTACAGGTACAACATGACAACAGGAGAGTTTGAAATAAGAGGGCAGTTTGCAGAACTGCAGAGAAAGTACAAAGAATACCTGCCAAAGGTCGATCCCGAATTGATAGACGAGCTCCTCCTGCGCCAGATGGAAAACCCGTCCAACCCTGACCCGATATTCATGGTGGAGGTGTTTACTAGGCCCGGCCTTGACACGGAAAAGGTCAGGAGGTACATCATTGAAAAGACTGGAATGAGTCCGGCCATATACGACAACGGCACGCACTATGTGACAAACCAGAAACTCAACTTGAAGATACTAAAAGAGATCTCGGACTCTGACGACGTCTTGGAGGTCACGGGCGAGTACACGGGCGGGATTGGCGCGTACGGCGCGTCGCACGAGCACAGGGAAATTGAAAATACGAGGGGAGCCGCAAGCGGGCGCGGAAGCCCACCTGAGAAAGAAGTGCCCCGGTACGCAGAGCACGAAAAAAAGACTAGCAACCTGAGAATTGCAGTGTATACAGCTGCAGGAATCATTGGCGCAGTTATAATTGCAGGCTGGGTCATAAGCGGGGGGATGCTTCCAAACGCCAATGTCGGAGGAGGAAGCAACAGCGCAAACACCGCCGCCACGATTCCAGGGGTGCCGGGCGCAGTGCACGGCTTTGTCGCAGGCCCGGGAGGTCTGCCGGCAATCGGCGCAAGCGTGATAGCTGCAGAGCAAAACACGGGGCACCACGCAAACGCGTTTGTGTCTGTAAACGGCCAGTACTTTTTGGACTTGCCCCCAGGCAACTATGTCATCATAGCGGCGTACCCAGACGGGACAAACAGGGCAGTCAACGGGTTCGTGGTCGGAAGCGGTTCGGAGCACCGTCTCGACTTTGCCTACTAACAACAACACGCGGGCGGCAACTACGACGGCTACCTCAAGGTGGCTGTACTATGCGGCGGCAGGCGCGACTGCAATCGCGGGGATACTGCACCTGTACATGGGGCCGGGCACGCTCGGCTTTAACGCAAACACGGGCGTGTTCTTTATCGTCTCAGGAATAGCCCAGCTCTTCTGGGTCGTGCCGATGATAAAGAGATGGGGCAGGCCGTGGTACGCGGTAGGAATCGCAGGGACGGCTGTCCTGGTGGCGATATACTTTGTCACGAGGATGCCGGGAAACCCGATCACCGGAAGGGGCGGACCATTAAACGCGATGGGTGCAGTCACAGAGATAGCGCAATTTGCGTTTATCGGCCTCGCTGTGGCCATTCTTGTGATGGAGAGCAGGCGCAGGCGCGCCGCCGCCTGATCCTCTCTCCCTCTTCGTCTGCCGCTTTTTTTCTTCTTGGCAAGAAGGATTTTAACCTCCCGTCCGGTACAACCAAGACGCGTATCCGTCTTGGCAAACACCAACAACAAAGCTAAAAAAATCACCACCATTGCAACCCTTGGCTCGCACTGCGCGCTACAGGTGTTAAAGGGCGCAAAGGACGAGGGCTTTCGCACGCTCCTTGTATGCGAGAAAAAGCGCGTCGGCCTTTATGAGAGGTTTGGCTTTATCGACGACATGATAATAGTCGACAAGTTTTCAGAGGTGGCCGGCGACAGGTGCAAGGCCGCGCTAAAGAAAAAGGACGCCATCATAATCCCGCACGGCACGCTCATTTCGCAGATGTCAAGCGACGAGATAGAGAAAATAGAGACCCCGGTATTTGGCAACAAGTGGATACTGCGCTGGGAGGCCGACAGGGAGATGAAGCAGAAACTGATGGAAGAGGCAGGGCTGCGCACCCCAAGGCCAGTACAATCCAAAGACAAGATAAGCGGCCTCTGCATAGTAAAGTTGCACGGCGCAGCCGGCGGCAGGGGCTACTACCTTGCGTGGAACCGCGAGAGCTTTGAGGAAGGCGCAAAGAGGCTTGTACAGCAGGGCATGATAAGGGGAGAGCAGGACCTTTACATCCAGGAATTCATAAGGGGCGTGCCGGTGTACCTGCAGTATTTCTATTCTCCTGTGACAAAGTCCCTAGAGTTGCTGGGTGTTGACAGGCGCTACGAGTCGGACATTGACGGCATTGGAAGGATACCGGCCAAACAACAGTTGGGAGCAGGAGGCGAGCCCTCGTACACGGTCGTCGGCAACATACCACTTGTCCTGCGAGAGTCGCTCCTTGACGAGGTGTACAAGATGGGCGAGAGCTTTTGCAGGGCAGCCGAGCGGCTGGTCAAGCCGGGAATGCCCGGGCCGTTCTGCCTTGAAGGCGTGTACGACAGCGAGGGCAGGTTCACCACGTTTGAGTTTTCCGCAAGAATAGTTGCCGGGACGAACCTGTACGTGGACGGCTCGCCGTACTCTGGCTTGCTCTATGACGAGCCTATGAGCATGGGCAGAAGAATCGCCCGCGAAGTCAAGATGGCAAAGAGAAAGAACTGCCTTTCAAGCATCGTCACGTGATATTTTCTTTTGCACGAGCCGTACCACTGCAAGGGCCGCCGCTGCCGCAAGCGCGACTACAAACGCCGGCGTCGTTATTGATAGCGCCAAAGCAGAGCCCGCCGCAAGGGCTGCAAGCGTTGCAGTGAGGGCGCCTGCCGCGGCTAGTGCGGCAATTGCAACAATCCGCAGGTTGACCTTTTTCCTTGCAGCTATTGCCGCGCCAGCTGCCAACGGCGAAACATAGACGGCGCCGATAAGAGTACTTGCGACTGCGCCAGCGAGAATGGTTCCACCCTCGCCCCCGCCCGCACTTGAAAACGCCTGCTCTGACGCCATCAGTATCCCAAATAAAGGATACACCGCTGCTTTTACTGTTGCCTGAAGCCACGGCTGCTCTCTTTCATAGTCTGCCACCTGCGGGCTGAAAGAGTAGTAGACTGTATTGAAGACGTCCATAAAGGCCGAGCCGGACATTGATTTTAGCACATAATCGTCCCTGAACCCTCTCAGGAACTGCACCTGCGGCGTAAGCTCAGAGCCAAACGCGGCCGTTGCGATAAGACAGCCGGACGGCTTTTGTTGTTGCTGTTGCGACTGGGACGGTGCAGGGTTGTTGGTGTTGTCGCCCTGCAGCACCACCACATCTATTTTGGCAGACTCGTTTTCACCGTTTATCTTTTGTGCCGTCACGCTATAGCTGCCTGCCGCAGGGAACGCATACTGGGTTGTAAATGTGCCCATGCCGGATGTCAGGTGCTGGCGGTAGACCTCCTGCCCGTCCTTGGTTATGACAAAGTCAAAAGCTGCATTTTCAAGGAGGGTGCTCATGCCACCCGTCGCCTGATTGTTCTGGAGATTCATGACAAACGTGGTTGGTACGCCTGACTCTATCACCTCCGGACCCCACGACATCTCCCAGAGGTATTTTTGCGTGGTAGAGAGCAGGTCGAGCGGGAACTTGGGTTTTTCCGATGTTTTTAGCACAAAGTCTATCGTGCCATTACCACTGCTACCGCCCGAGGCAGGGATGCTTGTCAGCCTGTCGTTGTTGAGCACAAAGTGGACCAGGCGCAGATCCTCAGAAGAATAGTCGTCGATGAGCACTGCGTCTATTGGGAGTTCCTTTCCATTGGCGTAGCCGTGGTAGCCGTTTACCTGCAGCTCCTTCAGGGCCTTTGGGAACTCTAGCTCCATGTGCACGACCGGCACCTGCGATACATAGGTGGAGCTCCAGTTAAACGGCATCGAAAAAGAGATGGAATTTGTAGCCCTGTCGTAGTCAAGGCTGGAAGCGTCAGCATAGTAGGTCTTGACAGACATCTTTTGGTTCCCTTCAGCGGTCTGGACGGTAAAGTCCTGGGTGCTAGAGACGCTGACGTACAAATCAAACGTTTGGTCCGACCCTACCTGCAAGCCAGTACTTGAGCCTTGCAGCGTGACTGCTATCTTGTACAGCCCGCCGTCTGACATCATCATGCTCTTTATTTCCACGGGCGCGTCCTTGCTGACATTTACCCTGTCAGGATTTGCCTGGCCGTTTACTTGCGCCACCTTGGCGCTTGCATCGGGAGTCAGCTTTGCAAACACTATTCCATCGGACGAGTGGAATTCCTGGTCGAGAAGTATCTTGTCGTCTTTTGCCACAGTAACATGGTAGTCAATGCCGGCAATAGTAGCGTTGTTGCCAGCGTCAAGCGTCCTTATCATGAGAGTCGGCTGTGCCTTGCCGGCGGTATCGATGTCGTTTGGAGAGAGCGACGCCTCCACCGCCACCTGCCTGCCCCCTATCGCCACAGGAAGCGATTTGTCGGTGCCAACGCCGTGTCCGTATGCGCTCAACGTAGAGCCACTAAAAAATACCAGCGTCGCCAGCAAAAGGGGCGCCAGGTAACGCTTCACGGACATCAAGACGCAAAAAGGCAAAATAAAGATTTGTAATATAAAAGAGTAAAAGGGCAGTTGCTGCCCTCCTCTCTGTTACTACTGAGTCATGTTCCCTTCCATGCTGCCCGTCATGTTGCCGGTCATGTTTCCAGATATCTCTGTCTCTTGATCATGATCGCTGCTTGACCCTTCTTCTTCCATCGGCAGGCTAAACGCATCCATAAGGTTCTGGTGTACCTTGCCGTGCACGATCACAGTCACTGCTTCAAGAGATGATTGGCCGTCAACGGCGTTCTTTAACTCGTCCAGCCCGGACCTTAGTTTGGCCATAGAGGCTTCAGAACCAGCTGGCGCAACTGCGCTTAGCTTGTAGTACATGCTTGACGCCTTTAGTGCAAGCCACCTGGCAGACTGGTACGCCGGCATGTTGACAACCTTGTCGTGCGCTCCTTCTTCCATCGCGCTGCTACTGCTACCAGTCATGTTCATGCTGCCGCTAGAATGATCGTGATCCCCTTCTTCCATTACGCCGTAGGCACCCTGGTACGATTCCAGAATTTCGTTTACCAGATCTGCAAATACCAGCGCGTTCACGGTCGAGTTGGTCAACTGGCTTTTATCAATCCTGGCAGCGACAGTCTCGCCAAGCAGGCCGTTGATGTCCTTTATCTGCTGGACGATTTCGGACCTCGGGCTGTTGCCTTCAACAGAGGTCTTTAGCTTTCCCAGAGCTGCAGGGAGGTCCGTTCCAAGCCTCTGGTTCCGCTCGGCTATTTCCTTGATGGTAGCCGCGCTCAGATGCTCGGCTGCATGCTCGGCGTGCTGCCTGGCAGAGTCGTGGTTGCCCACGTAGTTGCCGCCTACAAGCATGAGATGAATCTTTAGCGTGTCGACATTCGCAAGAAACGCGGCGCTTTCGTCGCCGGAGAAGTTGTGTGCAAACGCCCTCTGCTGTCCTGCAGATGCATAGGCCAGTCCGCCCACCATCATGGCCGCAAGCAAGAGTGCGGTGGTGCTTTTCCTTTCCATAAATGTAGAAATATACTATCCTTTAATTAGGGTTCTAGTACACCGGCCGAAGTAACTGTACTTTATATCTTGTTTTTAGAGTGCAAATAGACTGCGATGCCAGCGATCACGACCGCGGCAGGCGTCACGTAGTATAGTAGCAGTTCATCAAGCGGGATGCCGGGCGGAAACGCCGTGACGTCAAAGCTTGCCGCAAGCGGCTGCGACGCGTATTTCGCATCGCCGGGGATGCGGGTCTGCAAGGTCACTACATAGTCGCCTGGCGTGTCAAACCTGTAGCGGGTGGTAACGTCGCTTATCTCAGACAGGCGGTAAGGCTCCTGGTATATTGGGTTGCCCGTACGCTTGTCTGCAATTACCACCGATGTGTAGACGTTGTAGAGGTTGTTGCCGTCATTGGCAAGCACGCTAAAGTTGAGGGTAGAGTTGGTTCCAATTATGGGGCTTGAAGGGTACGGCTGGAACACTATCTGGTAGTTATCCACTTGCTTTGTGGCGCCAAAAAAGTGGGCGTACGCCGGGGCAAAAAAGAACACACCTGCAGAAAAGAGCGTGACGATTATTGCAAGGAAGCGCAGAGGCAGCAGCAACAGCATCAGTCTCTGTTTGTTTTGGCGCTTTGCATATTTCAACTATGTTAGTACATCTGCCGGATGAACCACAATTGCTAATATCTGTGCAGGGCACAATTATTCTGCAGCGCCAGATCGCTGCGCACAGAAAAAATATGCATATACGCCTGTTCATTACACGGAGTGGGGAACTTGTTCTTCTCCTCCTCTTCCCCTTCCGTGTAGTCAAGCTTTTGACTTTCTTCTGCTTCGAATTATCACTATTGCGCCCGCGGCCGCTGCCCCTGCCGCTCCGATTCCGGGCGCCACGGTGTAGAGGTAAAAGTCGTTTGGCCCGGCCACGTTGAGTATGAACGTAAACGTCAGTGTCTGGCCGCTGTAGGCATTGTCCATGAGGTCGGCGTAAAGCACGTACTTGCCCGGCTCTGCAAAGGTGCGGTCGTACGCATAGTGGCCGTACGGAATCACTATTGGGCCGGCCGTTGCGACTTCAGCGCCATCCTTTACCAGCCTTATCTTTACCGGCACGTCCACCAGGTCGTCGCCGTTGACGCCGGAGATCCTCATCACCACCTTTGCAGGCACGCCGGATACAAGCTTGGCCGGCTCGGTGGCAACATCAAATTGATAGTTGCCTATGCGTTGCTTGTACATGGCGTTCTTTAGCGGGTCGGCAAAAGCCGGCTTGGCAACTATCAACATAAAGACGGCTGCAAGGGCTATTGCACAGGCAAGCGACTTTAGCAACAACAACAGCTATGCTAGAGCTCGTCCAACATTTCAACGTAATTGTCGACGACCTTGTCGGCAAAGGTCTGGCGGTACTTGGAAAGCACGTCGGCGATGAGCTCCTTGTTTGCAAGGCTGTACAGCTGGTACTCGCCATACCTGACGGACAGGATGCCGGCGTCCTTTAGCCGCTTTAGGTGCGCCGAAATGGTGGAAGGCGCCTTGCCCGTGTGCTCGACTATTTCTGCAAAAGTGCACATGTCCTGCGACAGCACAAACGACACTATCTCGCGTATTGGCTCGTGCCTGATGTAGCCCAGCACCTGCGACTCGCTTTCCGGCACGTTGACCGGATAGTAGCGGGTGATTCGCGCCTGCTGCCTATCCACCCTTATCACGCTTGCCCTTTCAAGCGCCGACAGATGATATGTCAGCACGCCGTTTGCAAAGCCGGTAGACCGCAAGAGTTCCCGGTAGCGGATGCCCGGCTCACGCTCGATAAGCTTCAAGAGGAGGTCCTGGGCGCTGACGGTTTCAGATAGTTCTTCCATATCCTATTTGTTCACCTTGAGCACTCCAAGCCCAAACAGGCTGAGCATTCCAAGCACGATTATGTGCGGGAATTCTATATCAAGATTTGGCATGTTCAGGAAGAACAAGAGCCCCGCTGCCTGGAACAGGTAAAACACTTCAGATACCCCAAGCGCGATGAACCCAAGCGTCATGTACAGTGTCCTTGCACCGCCAGCGCGCATGTACGCAGTCAGCGAGACGACGCTCAGAAACGTGGCTATCACGAGGCTTGCGATGTGCAGTATTATGTGGAAGAATATCGACGGGTGCAGGACGTGCGGGAGCACTAGAGGCGCAATGATGCCTACCACTATGGCTGCGGTGAGCCCAAATACCAGCGGCTTTGAAGCCGTCGCCTCCTGAACAGGCTGGTTGCTACCCGTCTGCATCCACCAATAAATTGGTGGTTCTGGCCTAATAAAGGGATTGGTACAAAACCAGAACTAGCTCAGGGCGGCAAGCGTCTTTTTCATCTGTATCCTGCTCTGCCTTGCATAGAATGCGCTCCCGCCGGCCACGGCTGCGGCAAGACCCATCGCAAGGGCCGCAAACGAGTCAAAGCTTGGCATAGGCATTTCTTTAGGGTTGTTATTGTTTTCCATTCCCGGCATCGTTGCCATTCCGGGCATCATTGTTGTCGTCGACCCGTTGCCAAGGTTTGCGACAAAGCTGTGGTTCAGGTCGTACGCGTTTATCCTCTGCGCTATAAAGTCTATCTTCCACTCGCCTGCCTGGCTCAAATAGCCTCCGGTGGCCGAATAAACACTGCCGTCGCCGGCTTTTTGCAGCGTGACTACCAGCGGCCCCACCCCGGCGTTCACGTTTGTAAACCGCAGCACCACGCTTGCAATGTTTTGCGGAGGCTTGCCGTCTCCTTCCAAGAGCGTGGCTGTAAACGTGTTGACGCCCGGCTGGAAGGGCGATATCTCCAGCGCGACATCCGTGCCGGCTATGTTCACTTGGTGCATAAAATGCTGGCCTGGCTGCTCCATGGCCGCCTGCATTGGAGGCGACGTTATCGTGAGAAACGACGCGGCAAGGAGCACGCCTATCCCGACAAGCGCCTCGGCCTTGATGGTCCGGCCAAAGCGCGCCGTGGCGGCATATTCTTGCTGGCGGCGGCCTGATCTTTTTGCAATCACGACCAGTTCCCGGTGCAGCCTCAGCTGGTGGTATGCGCCAAGGAGGACCATGGGGAGGGCGGCTGCAAGCTTTATCGCAAGGCTCGTCCCGTACGGCGTGGAAAAGAGCGAGTCCAGCATGTGCAGGTGGACCCATGCCATGTAGATCCCAGTCACGCCGATGACCCCAAGCGACGCGGTGGCCACAAGCGAAAAGGTTGGAAGCGCAGTCGCAAGCTGGCGCGGAGACTGCCGCGTCGCCGGCGCAAACACGGCTGCCAGGTAGAACAGGCCCCCGACCCACGCAGACACTGCCATAAAATGCGTCCAGTCAAGCGCGATCGCAAGCGCGGGCAGAAACGGCGCGGCAGAGTTGTGGCTCAGTATGCTGTTTGAGAACAGCGAGACCGCGCCTGCCGCAAGCGCGGCATACAATAGCAGCAGTTTGCTGCCATTTTTCTTCACCATGTAGGCAAAAATCGCGCCGGCCACTATTGCAGATGTTGCAAGCCGGATTAGCCACACGGCGCCGGCAGGCGAGGTTGCAACAAGCGACTGTACGGCCTGCCCAAGTGGAGCGCCAGCTGCCACGGCAAGGTTGCCGGCCTGCAAGAGCATGATTACGGTGGCAGACGCGGCCATGGCGCCTGCGCTTGCAAGCAGGATGATTGAAAACCTGCGAGACGGACGGCCTTCAAGCTTTTTCTGCAGGATCGCGTGTGCCATCGCCCCGCCGACTATTGCCGCCTGCGCCACCAGCAGAGGCCACTTGGCAAGCGCGTCTTCAGACGACGTGACGTACCGCGTCTCGCTTGGCGTCTGCTGCTGCGGCATTACCTCGTGGCCCACGCCAAAGACGTATGCGCCTTCCGTGATGTGCCCGTCGTCAAGTGACATCGTAAACCATGACACGGTGTAGATCCCGTCCTTGACCTTGTTCGTGTCGATTGTCACAGCGGCCTGCCTGCCGTTTTCGCCAATGACTGAAAAGTCGTTGTTGTCGACGCGCTGGTCCTGCGCGTCTGCGACTCGGATGTAGCTTACCTTTGGGTCCGGGCGCTCTGAAAAGGATATTGCAAGCTGTCGCGGAAGCTCGGACTTTTCATGGAACTGCGCGTTTGGCCCAATGGAATATTTCGCCGGCACCGCATGGCCAAACGCAGGCTCTACTGTAGGCAGCAGTAGCGCAAGAGCTGCCAGCGCAAAAATAACGAGGAAGGACAGGCGATGGCTCGACATGGCTCTTTTAGCACACGAAAAAAAGAGATGCGGCTTTACTTGCCCCGCCGCGCCACTGCCACTGCGCCTATCGCTATGCCCACTATGCCAAGGCCGACTCCTGCCCACGCCATCATCATGTTGCCACCGTCATTGTTGCTTGATGTTGCTGTAGTCGGCGCCTTGACGGATGCCACGTCGCTCTGGAGCTGCGTTATGGCCTTGCTCACGTCGTTGTTCTGCATGTACGGCTCGGGGAACCCTGCGTCAGTGCGCTGCTCAAAGCAACCATAGCCCCCAGTTACTCCCTTTCTCACTACGCCTTCTGACACCGTGACAGTCGAGTTGTTTGACTGCGCGCCAGCCTCACCTGCAGGCGTGCACGAGAACGTGAGGTTGACCGGCGTGTTGTTTATCGTCCCAAAAATGTGGTACGTGTACGTCGTCGCAATGGTAGGGTAGAATGGCGCGCTGTACTGGCCCGGCGAATTGAACACGGGCTCTAGTGGCATCTCTTTCTTTTTGTCTCCCGCCCCTATCTCGACTTTTAGCGTCTGCTCAAGGCCGGTGACAGGAGTCGCCCCCGCCGCGCGAGAGTTCATCGGGTCGCTCGGGTCTGCGTTGAGGACGCGAAGGTCAACTCCAGTCTTGTCGTCAACAAACGCCGGCTCGTTGAGCGAGCCTATTACTATCAAGTAGTCCTTGCCGCCTATCGTATAGAGCTGGCGCTGGTGCGCAAAGGCCGGTGCCGTAAAAGCGCCTGCCAAGAGAAGCGCGACCGCTACTGTCCCAGCTATAATTACTGCGAGTTTCATGGATGTATTGCGTGTTATAGAAAATTTAAGAAAAGTGGTACATCCGGCGAATGCACTATTATTTTAAAAAAGAAAAAAAGAAGTTAGTGCAGGTTTCTCATAGCCGTACGGACGTTGCGCTTCAAGTCCATCTCGCTCTTGGCGTACATCAGTGCGCTTATCACGATGCCGGCGGCTATTGCAGGTCCTGCCAGGTCGGCAAGCGAAAAGCCGATGTTGGTTACGGGGCTTTTTGCTTCTTCAGGCGTGCCGTTGTTGCCAGGCTGCGGCGCCGGCGAAGATGGCTTGGCAGTTATCGTGATGCTTCCAAGCGCAGATCCTTGCTGCTCTGCAAACCAGATCTTGCCCTTGTCGTCAGCGACTAGGTATTGGACGAATGAACCAGAGGTCGGTATCTTGGCCTCGGTGCTTGCGCCGGTCCTTGGATCGAATACTGCAACCCGGTCTATCGTGTGCTGGGCGACCCATATGTTGCCATAGCTGTCAGCCGCCATTCCAAAGGGCAGGCCGGCGCTGTTCAGGGCAGGATACTCGTGGAACGTCTCAAAGAGCGGGTTGAACGCTGTGACAGTGTGACCTTCATGCTCGGTGATATAGAGGTCGTGGCCGTTTGGATCAGGGAATATGGAAGTAGGCACCACGAGCTTGTTTGAGCCTTTTGGTGCGTATTCTGTGATGTTGCCGGTGGCAGGGTCTATCATGGCGATCTTGCCAACCGCGGATTCAGGCATCCAGAGTTTGCCGTCACGGTCAACGGTAATGTTTACAGGCCCTGACTGAGGTGTCGGTATGTTAAATGCAGTGAATTTGCCGGATGCAGGCTCGAACTTGAATACCTTGTTCGACTCTGTTACGGGCATCCACACATTTCCATCGTTGTCGATTGCAAGTCCGGCTATTATGCCCTTTTCTGGCAGGGGGAAATTGCGGTTCGTCTTTGTATCAGGATCGTACTGTCCAAGAAGATACTTGGTAGGGTCTATGTACCATATCTTGCCATCGCTTCCAAGCCTTACTATCGATGCAATATTGACCCCGCCGGTCAAGTTGTGCACAGTATATTTGCCGGTCGCTATATCGAACTGCCATATCCTTCCAGAGCCAATTGTTTGGTCGCCGGCCCATATCGACTGGCGTTTTGCATCAAATATGGGGAACAAGGGTTTGCTACTTTCTGGCGTCTTGTACTCCTTGACCTCAAAGCCAAGGCTGGATATCGCTGGCCTGACGGGGATGTCAAGGCTTGCCACGATGTTTGACGAAGAGGAGCGCACGCCTTCCACCTGTATCGACCACATGCCAGGCAGGCTGAACGCCGCGTCTCCGACGAACGTGCCGTCCTGCTGGCGCGTAGCGTTGATGTTTATCGGGCCTATTCCCTTTTCAACCTGCGTCAGCTTTATAGTTGCAGCATTTACGTCCGTCGCCGGCTTGCCGTCGCTTCCAGAGAACGCAAGCGTAAACCTGTTCTGGCCCACCGCAAACGGGTCTATACCGAGGTTTACACTGCCGGAAGGAGCGTACAGCGTCTGGGTGAATTTTGTAGATGCCGCTGCTGCCGTTTGTTGCTGCGAAGTAGCTGCAAACGCCGCCTGCTGGTCCACTGGCTGCTTGCCGTACTGGGGGAACTCGCCAGCGGGAAGCGAGCTGTTGGCCATTATCGACACCATGAGGAGCAGCGCTATTCCGACTCCGGCCTCTGCCTTCAGGCTCTTGGCAAAGCGACCGTAGCCGTTTGACTGGACGGAAGAGCCCCCGACCATTGCGACCATCGCCTTTTTCTGTATGACAAACTGCGAGTACCCGCCCATTGCGACCATCACGCCGGCAAGCGCCAGCTTGATCGCAAGGACCTTGCCGTACGTGGATGCAAGCGTCAATGAAAGGTCGCTCTCGATGAGGAACAGCAGGAGGGGCCCGGTTATGATAGAGATGCCAAGTATCGTGACTACTATGGTTGAAAAGCGCGGTATCAGGATGGAAACTGCCGCAGCCCTTGCGCGCTCGTCGGCCATCGCAAGGATTTTTGGCACCGCCACAAAGCCCATCAGTATCAGGCCGCCTATCCAGATGCTGGCCGCCGTGTTGTGGAAAAAGTCAAGCAGGATGGCAGCTATCTGTCCGGTGGCCGCGCCGTGCGCTATCAGGCTTGATGTCACGAGCACCGCAAGGCCCATTACGAGTATTGCAAGCATCTCGGCCTTGGTTGGAAGCCCGCCGGTCCTGGCCAGCTTGCGGTACACAAACACCGTAATTATCATGAGAATTGACGACTCGATCATGCGCGTAGTCCATACGTTGCCAAACTTGGTCGCTATCGCCTGGGCTATCCCCGCGTTGATGTCGATTGCCTGCACGGCTATCATGGCAAAGTTTGAGCCAATCACGATTGCCGCGCCGATTATGATGAGTTTTACCATCTTGCGGTCGATTGCGGCGCGTTGAGAGGATATTGCGCTTGCAAGCCACGGCACGCGAGAAAGCGGCCTCCACAGCCACAGCGAGCCAAACGCTGCGCCGACTACGATAACCTGGCCTACCATGCCGGGGAACCTTGACGCTGACTCTAGCGGAGACAGGACCTGCGAAGGTGCTGCCGTAGGGCCCACGGAAGGCGTGACTGCGGTTCCAATCCCAAACGTAAATGCGCCTTCTACCACGTGGCCGTCAACTGCAGAAAGCACCCTCGTGGTGACGGTATAGACGCCGTCAGGCAGGTTTGGCTGCAGAGATACTCCGAGGCTCGCAGTATCGCCGTTCACAAGGTGCGGGTCGTTCTTGTCAACTCGTGATCCGTCGGGTCCAAGCACGGATATCGTGCTGTACGAAAGCTCTATCGGCTCTGTGAACGAGACTGTCACTTCAGGTGGTGAGGAAGACAGGCTCTGAAACGGCTTTGGGGAAGAGCTTACAGTTATCGGGTGGGCAAAGGACTGCTGCGGCGGCATGATTGCAAAGGCAAGCGTCACCGCCAGTAAGGAAGCGGCAAGAACGTACAGCAGCGATGGCCGAACAGACAAGGCAATTGTAATAAGTGCCGGACCATATTTGACTCTTGCTTACTTTATGGTACAAACCCCGAACAATCATCAAAGATTATAAGCACTGCTGGATAATTTTTCTATGATGCTGATGAAAAAAGCCGCCCTTGTTCTAACACTTGCAATCCCGATCTTGCTTGCCGCAACGCTTTCTTCTTTTTCTTTTGCCCGCCCTGCGTACGCCCACACTGCAACCAAAGCAGGCGATATCAACATGGAGGTAGGCTGGGGAACAGAGCCGCCGCTTCTTGGCCAGATGAACACCATCACGGTTGAGGTGACCAAGATCTCTGACGGCAAGCCTGTGGCAAACGCGTTTGCAAACGCAAAGGTGACAGTGACAAAGGGCGGCGACAGCAAGGACCTTGAAGTCCTTCCAGGAGAGGCGGCCGGCCTCTATGTTGCGCAGATAATCCCGACGCAGCTCGGCCAGATGACGGTCAAGATAACCGGCACCATTTCCGGCCAGCAGGTAAACAATCAGGTCAACATTGAAGATGTCGAGGACACCAAGACGCTCAACTTCCCGGCATCAAGCGGCGACCCGAACCAGAGCATCCCGCAGGACTTTGTCAACCAGATCCGCACAACCCTGTCCGACGTGAGCGGACAAGTTGATGCTGCCAAGACATCTGCGCAAAATGCAACCGACGCTGCCCAAAAGGCTGCACAGGACATTGGAACAATAAAATCTGAAGCCGACAGGGCTTACCTGGTCGGCATGGCAGGAATTGGAGTAGGGGTCGCAGGCATTGCCATTGCAGCCCGCGCCCTTTCTCGCAAGGCCTAGGCCTCCTTTTTCATTTTCTTTATCCTTGCGACGACTACTGCTCCTCCCATAGTTACTGCAGCAACTGCGGCCAGCGCGCCTGCTGGAAACTCTGGAACCACATTGATGGAAAGGTCAGTGTGCTCTGGTGTTATAGGCACAGGAGGCAGGCCGAGGCCAAGAAGCTCAACCCTCACGGTATACTGACCGTTTGATGGAAACTTGTACGGCACAGAAAGCTTTCCTTCCACGTTGTGCAGCACCGGCTGGTTGACCTGCTTTGAAGCGCGGAATATCTCGTTTCCGTTCTGGAGTACTACGACATCATAGTCCTGATGCTGGTGAAGAGTTGTGGTGCCGGGATTGTAAAAGCTCACATTCAGTTTGGCGTTTGCACCATCTGACCATTCAGGCTGAATAGCGATGTCAAGGCTTTTTTTGCCACCAGCGGCTGGCGCTCCTGTCTGCGCGTGTGCAGCAGGAATCACCGCAAACCCGGCGGCCAGGATTGCGGCAAGTGCGACGGAAAGGTATAGCGTTGTAGACACCATATTGCACCTAATGCCCCGGCCAAGGTAATAAATTATAGCCCCTTTTGGAACCTTGCGCGGAAAATCGTCGATACAAGCGCGATGCCGGCGGCAGCGGCTAGTATTATCATGGCAGGCGCAAACTCGGGTGTTACCGTCACGTCAAAATTGGCCCCCTCGCCAAGTCCGTCGATGTTTGCAATCTTGATCGTGTACGGCCCCTGTGCAGAAAATTCTACGGTCTGCGTACTTGCAGCGGCTGCTGCTTCAGAAGTCTGCGAGTGCCGGTGCACCACTTCCTGTCCGCTTGCCGACGAGACTATGATAAAATCGTAGGCGACGTCTTCCAGCTCTCTGCCGGTTTCAGGCTCGATGAATCGTATTTTGAAGGTGTTGTCTGTGCCAATGTCTGCCGGCGTCCATTCAATCTTTACCAGAAACGTCCCCTGATCGCTTGTAGATTCCAGCATCACCGGATTCGCGTTACCGGCGGCTTGTGCGAAGGCAGGAGGAGGTTGCAAGAAAAAAGGCAAAGCGAGCAATAGTGCTGCCGCAGCAAAATGCACTAACACGGACGACATTGTGTTTGTCTGCCAGTTCTAATAAAGAGTGTGGTGTTTGAAAAAGAAAAGGAAAAGGGAGGAGGTCTTATAGCCTAAATCCAAAGGCCTGTCCCTTAAAGCGCGCGACGCCTATCACTGCCACAAGCGACACTGCAAGTACCAGCGCTGCAATCACGCCAAACTCTGGCACGACCATGGTTCCAGTGATGTCAACCGATGTAGCGCCGGTCGGTGCTGTGAACTTGATCGTCGTCGAGTCTGTCGAGTTTGTTGACGTAAATTGCACGGTCTGGCCGTTTGCGGTGACACTCTGTATGCCACTTATCATGGCTTTTGGCAGCGTCAGTTCCATTTCGCCGGCTTTGTCAAAAGCCACGTTGACCGACTTGCCCGCGGTGATAGTTGCAGTAGTCACCTTGGAAGTTGCAGACTTGCTGGTCACTGTGTAGCTCTTGCCGTCAAGCTGAGCTGTGGCCGTTCCTTGCTGCATGGTTGCGTTTCCGCCGCCAGTAGCGTTGCCACCAGTAGTAGTGTTACCACCAGTAGTAGCGCCGCCTCCGCTGCCTGCCGCTGCTACCTTGAGATCGCCGACCATTGCAGGGTGGAGCGAGCAAAAGTATGGATAGTCTCCTGCCTCCGTGGCCTTCCATTCAAAAGTCTTGCTTGGAGGTATGAGCACGGGGCTTCCGTCTTCCTTGAGGCCGAACTTTTTGTCGGCGGTGCCTCCGGTGCCAGAGTTCACAGTGTGCAGAGCGCCATCCTTGTTGGTCCATATCACGGTATCGCCCACATTAGCCTGCGCCGGGTTTGGAGAAAATGCGTCGTTTGTCTTTGTCGACGCTCCCGGCACGATGGTGATGTTGACAGTGGCTGCAAAGGCGGCCTGGCTAGGGATAGCCAATACGGCCGCCAGAATAGCCGTCATGCCTACGGCTAGTGCTATCTTTGCGTTCATTGATAATTGCGAGTGCGATGGGGTTAAAAGACTTTTGGATTACTGCTCTGTAGGCAGACCCCAAGTATAAGGCAGGTTTTTAACGCACGCGCCGTTTTATTGGAGATACCGTGCGCATAGTCTCGTTTCTGCCAAGCGCCACAGAGACGCTGTACGAGCTTGGTCTCGGACATCACATAGTCGGCGTGACTCACGAGTGCAAGCACCCGCCTGCCGCGCGGAAAAAGCCGCAGGTCATACGCCCGTCTTTTGATCCTGCCAGCATGTCTGGAAAAGAAATTGACAGCAAGATAGTCGAGCTTGTGCGGTCGGGAGGCGACATTTACATAGTTGACGAAAAGGCGCTAAAAGAAGCCGACCCGGAGCTTATCGTGGCTCAGGGGCTCTGCGAGGTCTGCTCTCCCTTTACAAAAGAGATAGGAAGGGCGGTAAGCATCCTTGGCGGCAGGCCCGACGTGCTGGTGCTTGACCCGCACGACCTTGACGACGTGCGGGTAAGCATCATGGACGTGGCAGAAAAGGTCGGCAGGGTAAAGGAGGGCCGCAGGCTGGTGTCGTCGCTTCAAAGGCGCATCGACGCAGTGCGCGCATTGAAAATAAAAAACAGGCCAAAGGTGGCGTGCATAGAGTGGGTCGACCCGCCGTTCACCGCCGGTCACTGGGTTCCGCAGATGGTCGAGTACGCAGGCGGCACAAACGGCTTGAGCGCTGCAGGCGAGCAGTCGCGCAGAACAGATTTGGAAGAGATTTCAAAATTCGACCCCGACATCATTGTCATGATGCCGTGCGGCTTTGGAGTAAAGAGGACGCTTGAAGAAATGAAGGTCCTCAAGGGAAATGCAAAGTGGGAGTCGCTTCGCGCGGTGAAACAAAAGAACGTCTATGCGGTGGAATCGGGCGCGTATTTCAGCAAGCCCAGCCCGCGAACCGTCGTCGGCCTGGAGATACTTGCCAAGATAATCCACCCCGAAGCTGCGAGAAAGATAAAGGTGCCAAAGGGCAGTTACAAAAAAGTAGTAAAGTAGAGAAAGTTATTGGGTCAGCGAGACTTCGATGTAGACGTCGTCAGGGATTTTCAGGCGCATAAGCTGCCTTATTGCCCTGTCGTCGGCGCCCACGTCGATTACCCGCCTGTGGATGCGAAGCTCGTACTTGTCGTACGTGTTCGTTCCCTGGCCGCACGGCGACTTTCTCGTCACCACCTTCATGCGCTTGGTCGGCAAGGGGTGGGGCCCGCGCAGCTTGATGCCGCTCTTTTCCCCGATGCCCTTGATCTCGGTGCACACGCCTTCAAGCGTGGTGAGGTTCGTGCTTGTCAGTTTGATTCTTGCTGCCTGTGGCATTGAGATTCACTTACTTTTTGTTCGGGTCGTACTTTTCGGTGATGTTCAGGACGACGCCTGCGGCGATGGTTGTTCCCATGTCGCGGAGCGCAAACCTGCCGATCTCCGGAAAGTCCTTGAACGTCTCGATTGCAAGCGGCCTGACTGGCTTTATCTTGACGATTGCCGCGTCACCCGTCTTTAGGAACTTGGGGTTCTCCTCTGTCGTTGCACCGGTCCTTGGGTCAATCTTGCTCACAAAGTGGGAGATTGTCGCCGCGACCTGCGCAGTGTGCGCGTGAAGCACCGGCGTGTAGCCCGGAGCGATTGCGGTCGGGTGCGAGATGACGATGATGCGTGCCTCAAATTCCTTTGCGACTGCCGGCGGGTTGTCTGACGGGCCGATAATGTCGCCGCGCTTGATCTGCTTCTTGTCGACGCCTCGGAGGTTAAAGCCGACGTTGTCGCCTGCCTCTGCCGACTCGAGCACTGTGTGGTGAGTCTCGATGGACTTGATTTCACCGACGGCGCCTGATGGCATGACTACGACCTTGTCGTTTGGCCTCATCTTGCCTGTCTCCACCCTGCCTACCGGCACGGTGCCGACGCCTGTGATTGTGTAAACGTCCTGTATTGGAACCCTGAGTGGCTTGCCGATTGGCTTCTCTGGCGGCTCGAACGCGTCAAGTGCCTCCGCAAGGGTCGGGCCCTTGTACCACGGCATGTTCTCGCTCTTCTTGACAAGATTATCGCCCTTCCAGCCGGACACCGGCACAAAGTTGACCTTGGCTATGTTAAAGCCGACAGACTTTAGCATCTTCTCTACGTTGTCCCGGACTTCCTTGTAGCGTGCCTCCTGGTAGCCGACATCGTCCATCTTGTTCAATGCGACTACAATCTGGCCGACGCCGAGCGTCTTGGCAAGGAACGCGTGCTCCCTGCCCTGTCCTCCCGGCTCGATGGATGCCTCTGTCTCACCCGGCTTGACCGAGATGACGAGGATGGCCGCGTCAGCCTCTGACGCGCCCGTGATCATGTTCTTGATAAAGTCCTTGTGACCCGGAGCGTCAATCAGCGTGAAAAAGTATTTTCCGGTCTCGAATTTCTGGAAAGCAAGGTCGATGGTGATACCTCTTTCGCGTTCGTCCTTGATAGAGTCCATGACCCATGCGTACTTGAAAGTGTCACCCTTGCCGGTTGCCTCGGATTCTTTTGCATATGCATCAATAGTTCTCTGGTCAATTGCACCGAGATCGACGAGCAAGTGACCGACAGTAGTAGATTTACCATTATCGACGTGGCCTGTAACCACAATGTTCAGGTGTGGCTTTTTGCTAGCGCTCATAGGGCAAGAACGCTTCATGGGCTTTATTTATATTTCGCCTGCGATTCTTGCGATTTCTTGTACGCCTCACTCGCAAATTTTTTGCAGCCCATGCATGTGCGAGAGGCTTGATGTGCAAAATGTTCATTTGAACAGGAGAGAATTATCGGAAGAGTTTTAAGCCAAGAACCGCGACTTTTTTCTTCAGACATGCGGATCACGATCAGCGCAATCAAGGCAGACATTGGAGGCATTGGCGGCCACACCCGCCCAAGCGACGAGCTCGTTGACGCGGTAAAGAACTTTGTAGCCAAGAACTCAAAGGGGATGCTTATCGATCATTACATCGGCTATAGCGGCGACGACATTCACATCATAATGACGCACACGCTTGGAGTCGACAATGAAAAAATCCACAAGCTGGCGTGGGACGCGTTTACAGAGGGCACAAAGGTGGCCAAGGAGCAGGGGCTGTACGGCGCAGGCCAAGATCTATTGAAGGACTCGTTCTCTGGCAACGTCAAGGGCATGGGCCCGGGGGTAGCAGAGATTGAAATGGAGGAACGCCCAAGCGAGGTGTTTTGCATTTTTGCAGCCGACAAGACAGAGCCGGGCGCATACAACTTTCCGCTTTGGAGGATGTTTGTCGACGCAAGGAGCAACACCGGGCTTTTGATAAACGAGCGCCTTGCAGAGGGCGTCGTATTTCGGATAATGGACGTCATGTCCGGCAAGGTCGCCGATCTAAAGATGTGGCAGGACAAGGCAGAGCTTGAGGCGGCCCTGATGTATCCCGGCAGGTACGTGGTTTCCGCGGTGTTTTCAGCAGACATGTCTGAGCAGATAGTGTCCGCGTCCACGGACCGCCTGCACAACATCGCCGGCACGTACGTCGGCAAGGACGACCCGATCATGATAGTAAGGACGCAGAAGAACTTTCCGGCGACCGAAGAGGCGGGAAGCGCGTTTAACGACCCGCACTATGTGGCAGGCAACACGAGGGGGAGCCACCACATGCCACTGCAGCCAGTAAAACTCAATTCGCCGGCAAGCCTCAACTACTCCATACCCATCGTATCATGCCTGCTTTTCAGTATGCACAACGGCAAGCTGACCGGCCCGCACGATGGCTTTGGCACTGCAGACTGGGACCTCCAGCGCATGTGGGCGGCAGAGCGCGCCATGATAATGCGCAACCAGGGCTTTATCCATCCTGCAACTCTCATCCCAGAAGAGCTAGAGTACAACAAGGGCTACCAGGCGCGCATGAGCAAGCTGGAATCCAAGTTCCGCGACCTCGACGCGCAGAAGAAGGGCAAAGCTGGCAAGCGTTGAACCGGCCTTTCATCATCAATTTCAAGAATTATGGCGAGGCGTCTTCGGCAGAAAAGACGCTCGAGCTTGCAATGGCGGCGCAGGACGTTGCAAAAAGACTGGGAGTCGAGGTGGTGGTTGCGCCCCCGCAGCCGGCGCTTGCGCTCGTCTGCAAAAGCGTTGACATTCCCGTAGTAAGCCAGCACATCGACGACGCGCAGCAAGGCTCGACTACCGGGTTTTTCGTGCCAGAGATCGCAAAATTGTACGGCGCGTCAGGCTCTTTGATAAACCACAGCGAGCACAGGATCGGCGTTGATATTATCGCAAGCTTGGTAAAGAGGCTGCGCTCGCTGCAGATGACGTCAATAGTGTGCGCCCGCACGCCTGACGAGGTGGCAGCGATATCGAAAATGGAGCCGGACTTTATCGCAATCGAGCCTCCAGAGCTCATAGGCTCTGGCAGGGCAGTGTCAAAGGAAAACCCGGCCATCATAACAGATTCGATAAAGGCTGCAGGCGGCAGGTCAAAGGTGATCTGCGGCGCAGGCATCACCGATGAAAGCGACGTGGCAAAGGCAGTCGAGCTTGGCTCGTACGGCGTGCTGGTCGCTTCTGGCATAATCAAAGCCAAGTCGTGGCCTGACAAGATAGCCGAGCTTGCGCAGGGCATGAAGAAAATATCGTAATAATAATAGAAGATACGCAGAGTAAAGAGATTCTGTAAAGATCTGGAAAATTTCTTAAATATTCAGTCTTGCTGAAGTGCGCACAGATATGGTCGACGAGGCAAAGTTGAACGAGTTTATCGGCAAGGTGGTAAGCGACATGGGAGGAGGGGCAGGAGTACTCCTCGCATTTGTCGGCGACAGACTGGGACTGTACAGGGCGATGGCAGGTGCGGGCTCTATTACTGCAGACGCGCTTGCACAAAAAACAGGCACCAACCCGCGCATGATAAGAGAGTGGCTTGCAAGCCAGGCTGCAGGCGGGTACGTGTCGTACGACGCCAAAACAGGTGAGTACATGCTGCCGGAGGAGCAGGCGATGGCGCTTGCGCAGGAAGGAGGCCCGGCGTTCATGCAGGGCGGCTTTCAGATATTGGTGTCGCTTTTCAAGGACGAGCAAAAGATAATCGAGGCGGTAAGGACCGGAAGGGGGCTTTCGTGGGGCGACCACGACAAGTGCCTGTTTGAAGGCACCGAGCGCTTTTTCAGGCCGGCGTACAACGCAAACCTCATCAGGAACTGGATACCGGCACTTGACGGCGTGGAGGCCAAGCTGGTAAAGGGCGCCAAGATGGCAGACGTCGGCTGCGGCCATGGCGCATCGACGATACTTTTGGCCAAGGCGTACCCAAACTCCAAGTTCTACGGGTTTGACTACCACGAGCCTTCCATTGAATGGGCAAAAAAGCAGGCAGAAAAAGAAGGGGTTGCAGACAGGGTGACATTCCAAGTGGCCAAGTCCACAGACTTTGCTGGCGACGACTATGACGTTGTTGCGTTCTTTGACTGCCTGCACGACATGGCCGACCCATATGGCGCGGCGGCCCACACGTACAGGGCGCTCAAGAAAAAGGACGGCACGATGTTCATAGTCGAGCCGTACGCCGAAGACAGGCTGGAGGACAACCTCAACCCGCTTGGGAGGCTGTTCTACTCTGCTTCGACTACCGTATGCGTGCCGGCGTCACTTGCGCAGGGCGGGCCGGGGCTTGGCGCGCAGGCAGGCGAGAAAAGGATACGCGAGGTAGTCGAAAAGGGCGGCTTTACCAGATTCAGGCGCGCCATGAAAAGCCCAGTGAACCTTGTGTACGAGGCTAGACCCTAGGCCTCGGCAGGTTCCAGTTGTACTTCATCGCAAACATGCGAAGCCCCGTTACAAGCGCGATGCACGGTATGGCCGCGACGTTGACGTCGACTCCGGCGGCAAGCATCCCAAAAAACACGACCACGCCGGCAAAGCTTGCAGACGCGTACAGCTCTTTGACAAACACTATCGGCACTTCATTGACAAAAACGTCGCGCAGTATCCCGCCCCCGATTGCGGTCACTATGCCTGCAAACGCCATCGCAAGGAAATTCATCCCAAACACGCTGTAGGCAAACGACGCGCCGATTATGGTAAAGACGCCAAGGCCTACTGCGTCAAATTTCAGGATAAGCCCCTCGTAGTGCTTGAACGACCTGTAGAGGAAAAAGATCGCAACTGCCATCCCTATCGTTATTATAACATAGAACGGGTTTGCTATGGCGACGGGCGGTATCCTGCCAAATATCACGTCCCGGAGCACGCCGCCTGCAACGCCGGTTATCGTGGCAAGTATGATGATTCCGACGATGTCGGACTTATGCTCGACTGCCTTGAACGCGCCGGTGGCTGCGAACGCGGCAGTCCCAAAGAGGTCTAGGAACTGGATGAGCGTGGAAACGGAAAGGCCGGGGTCCGCCAAGGCCGGCTAGCTCTGGTTAGGCATTGATTTGAAACTATCGGTGTGTACAACGTTCATAACGTTTTAAACCAGCAGTTGGCAAGCTTTATTACAAAAAGAACATGAGCACAAGCGCGATTGCCAAGCCGATATACTTCTTTGACGAGGCTGACGGCAAGAACAGGGCACTCCTTGGAGGCAAGGGCGCCGGCCTTGCGGAAATGACAAAGCTGGGCCTGCCAGTCCCACCCGGCTTTATAATCACGACTGACATTTGCGAAAAGTTCTACGAGGCAGGCAAGCGCCTGCCGGACGGCCTGATGGACGAGGTGCGCAAGTCCATCCGGCGCCTTGAAACGATAACTGGCAAAAAGTTTGGCGACGCAAAAAACCCGCTTCTTGTCTCCGTCAGGTCAGGCGCGCCGGTGTCGATGCCGGGCATGATGGACACGATCCTCAACCTCGGCCTGAACGACCAGACGGTGGAAGGACTTGCCGCGCAGAGCGGCGACGTCAGGTTTGCGCTTGATGCCTACCGGCGCTTTATCCAGATGTTTGGCAAGATAGTGCTTGGCGCAGACGACAGGCAGTTTGAAAAAGCGTTTGCAGGAAATAATAATAATGGCATCTCTGGCGAAAAGGCGCTGCGGCAGGTCATCGCGTCGTTCCGCTCGCTGTGCGAGGCAACGGGCAAGAGGTTTCCTGACGACCCGTACAAGCAGATAGAGCTTGCAATCGACGCGGTGTTTCGCTCGTGGATGGGCAAGCGCGCAGTAGAATACCGCAGGCAGTACGGAATCACGCCGGACATGGCAAACGGCACCGCAGTCACGGTCGTGGCGATGGTGTTCGGCAACATGGGAAACGACAGCGCGACAGGCGTCGTGTTTACGCGAAACCCCGAGACAGGCGAGAAAAAGCTGTACGGCGACTATTTGGTTAACGCGCAGGGCGAAGACGTCGTGTCGGGCAAGGCAAACCCAAGCCACATCGACCAGATGGAAAGCGAGATGCCGAAGGTGTTCAGCCAGTTGAGCCAAGTCTGCCAGAAACTGGAAAACCATTTCAGGGAATGCCAAGACGTCGAGTTTACCGTCGAACGCAGCAGGCTGTACATCCTGCAGACAAGGACGGCCAAGATGAGCGCAGGTGCAAGCGTCAAGACGTCGGTGGACATGTACCACGAAGGCCTCATCAACAAGGTCGAGGCGCTGCAGCGAATTGACCCGGAGGGCCTTGAGCAGATACTGTACCCGAGGATCGACAGCCATGTAGTCAGGCAAAAGCCGGTTGCCACAGGGGTTGCGGCATCGCCGGGCGCGGCAAGCGGTATCGCCGTTTTTGACGTAGCAAAGGCAGAGGCGATGGGCAAGCGCGGAGACAAAGTCATCCTCGTCAGAGAGGACACCAAGCCGGACGACGTGCCGGCGTTCTTCCAGTCAGTCGGCATACTCACCACTAGGGGCGGCAAGACCTCGCACGCGGCGGTGGTGGCAAGGGGCATGGGCAAGCCGTGCGTAGTTGGCTGCTCGCAGATAGAGATAGACCCGGAGGGCGCAAGCTTCTCCGTCAACGGCAGGGTGGCAGTCACAGAAGGCCAAAAGATAACTATTGACGGATCGACAGGCAGGGTGTATACAGTTGAAGTGCCCACCGTGGCTCCCGAGATAACGTCAGAATTCAAGGAGATCCTGCAGTGGTCGGCCGAGATGAAGGCGATAAGGATCCGCGCAAACGCCGACACGCCCGAGAGCGCGACTCTGGCAAGGAAGTATGGCGCAGAAGGCATCGGGCTGTGCAGGACAGAGCGCATGTTCAACCAGCACGACAGGATCGCGCTTTTCACAAAAATGGTCATGGCCGAGACGGAGCAAGAGCGAGAAAAAGCTCTGGCGGAACTTGAGCGCCTGCAAAGGTCCGACTTCAAGGCGATATTCAAAGAGATGCAGGGGTTGCCGGTGACTATCAGGCTCCTTGACCCGCCGCTGCACGAGTTCCTTCCAAAGGAAGAAGACCTGATGATGCAGATTTTCGAGTTAAAGTCGGAGGGCGGGCACAGGGCAGAGGCAGAAATGCTAAAGCGCGAAAAGATGCTCAGGCGCGTGCGCGAGCTTTCCGAGATAAACCCGATGCTCGGCCACAGGGGCGTCAGGGTCGGGATAACGTTTCCAGAGATATACGAGATGCAGATACGGGCAGTGTGCGAGGCGGCGGCTGACCTCACAAAAGAAGGCGTCAGGGTAGAGTCGCAGATAATGGTGCCGCAGGTGGCAACCGTCAACGAGCTTGCAACCGTCAGGCACATGTTCGAGTCTGTAAAACGCGAGGCCGAGCACAGGCACAGGATCAAACTAAAGATAGTCTTTGGGAGCATGATCGAAGTCGTCAGGTCGTGCCTCGTGGCAGACGAGATTGCTCACGTAGCTGATTTCCTCAGCTTTGGCACGAACGACCTCACGCAGGCCACGTTCAGCTTTAGCAGGGAGGACGCTGAAGGCAAGTTCCTGCCCTTTTACCTCGAGAAGGGAGTCATAGCGGTCAACCCGTTCCAGAGCATAGACCAGAAAGGTGTGGGGCGGCTGATGAAGATGACGATAGAGATGGCAAGGAAGGTGAAAAAGGACATGGAGATAGGCATCTGCGGCGAGCACGGAGGCGACCCCAAGTCCATCGAGTTTTGCACCACCATCGGGCTTGACTATGTGAGCGCCTCTTCGCACAGGATACCCATCGCCATCCTTGCAGCGGCCCAGTCGGCCATCAGGGGCAACAAGAGCGGCAAGCTGTCCAGATTCCTGACTGATTGATCAAAAAATGTGGTTGTTTTGTCAGGTTCAGTCCAAGACACACATCCATACGCCCTATTGGTCAATTGTTGTTAGTGCTGCAGTTGTTGTCGCTATCAGTTGTTGCTAGTGTCCAGCGAATCCGCCTTTGTCTGCCTCTCGCTGTTCCCCAGTCATTACCGCAGGCGCGATTTTTCTCCTTGCCACAGAGAGCGCCATGACAACAGACGCAATTGACACCAGCGCCGCCGTGAGGAATATCATGTTGTACGCGGCCTCGGTCGGAAACGTGCCTGGAACTCCCGGGACGGTCCCCTGGTCCATCTGCTGGAACATTCCGGCAAACGACGGGCCAATCGACATTCCGACTAGGTTGAGGAGCATCGCCATCCCAAGGGCAATTCCGGTCACCTGCATCGGCACCGAAAGGAGTATCACGTTAAACGCGCCGGTGATTGAAAGCGAGAGCCCGGCTGCGATTATCCCAAGCCCAACCGATACAATGTCTTCTGTCGAATGGAACGCCAACAGGCTAAAGAATCCCATAGTGCTGATTGCAGTGCCTATCAACAATAGCCTGACGTTGCCGACTTTATTCAAGAGGAATCCCGACATTATCGTCCCTGCAAGCAGTACGATCATGAAGGGAAGCTGAACCCTTGCGGAGGTTATCGCGTCCCCTCCAAACCCAAGCGGCTCGGGGCTCCTCACCATGACAGGGATAGTCTGGTACACCATGAACATGGACATGAAGACCAGCATGATGACGATGACGGGAGGGAGGAAGAGCTTGCTGGTCATTATCTTCAGGTCTAGCAGAGGCATCTGCACTCTCTTTTCGATGGCGATAAATGCCGCAAGAGATGCCCCGGATGCCGCAAAGAGGCCTGCAAGCTGGTACACTGAATTGTCGCTGTTGGTTTCAAGCAGCGATATGCCTGCCAGAAATGTGACTATCGTGGCGGCAAGTGCTAGTGTTCCTTTTATGTCGATTTTCTGGGCATTTGATAGATTACCGCTGCCGCCCGCTTCCATTGTCGGCATTGGGATATGCCGGACGTGCACGAACTTTACTATCACAAGCAAGAGCGCAATTGCGGCAGGCAGTATCGCCAGAAACGTCGCCTGCCATCCAAAGTTCTGGATTATGGCCGCGCCGGCTACCAGGCCGATGACGGCTCCGCCGGAAAATGTAGAGCTGAATATGGTCTGGCCTATTGCAAGCTTTTTCTCCGGAAGGACTTCTCTGATGATTCCAAAAGCAATAGGGAACATCGCCATCCCGACTCCCTGCGCCACTCTCGCCGCGACCATTATTTCGATGCTGTGGGCAAACCGTCCTGAAAGGATGCCCATTGCATAGACTGCCATCACTATGAGCAGTATCTTTTTCTTGCCATAGATGTCAGAGAGCTTGCCGGCAATCGGCGTCATGACCGCTCCCGCAATTATGTAAGATGCAAGTATCCACGACGAGGTGCTGTACGAGATGTGGAAATCGCGGATGAAATCCGGGATCGCTGGCAGTATCATCGTCTCGTCAAACATGACAATCAGGCCAAGGCAGCTCAGGATTATGAGCGTCCTCCATCCCGAGCTATTCACGTCTTGTTTTTCTACGCTACCCACTCGCTTTTCAACTACCTACACGTATTCTAGAACCGGCTCGAAAGCCAAAGAGCTGTAAAGGTGCTAGGCAACGTCAAGCAAATCCCAGGCTCTCTGTCTTGCGCTGTCACGGAACGGTTATCTTGTGCCTTCTGATAATTAAACGTTTGATTCTTCAATCTCGGGTGTTTCTCAAACCGCGGCACGAATTGCCTCAGGTTTTGCGTAGCGGATCCGGCTTTATCGTTCACAGGTGTATGTTCTTGGATAGCATATAATGGATTCCGCCCCAAGGGGAGGTTTTACTTGCCGACTCTTGCAGGATCTAGAGAAATAAAATACGGCATCTGGCGGGCGGACAGCTTGAAAAGCTTTTCAAGCCTCTGCAAATGTCATCTAGTTCTTTTTGCCAACGATCATGGATATTGGGAAATAGAAATGGATCTTGTTTTCTTTTAGGTGGCTCCTCATGCCCAGGTTGTCCTTGGTCAAGTCTTGCTTGAACAAGAGGCGGATTTTGTCTGCATCGTTCTGGCTTGGACTGGACGCTTGAAGAATGCTTTCCAGCTCGACTTCCAAATCATGATGCTCGATTTCAATATCTGTCAGGCCTGCTTCCCTCATGATGTTTTCCAGTTCTGTCAGTGTTAATGCCCCCACGTGCGACGAATCGCGCAGTTTCTCTACGCGGTTGTAGGCGTCCACCTTGTCAGGGTCAGGCGTCACGTCAATGACCAGGATCTTTCCTTTGCTGGCACACACGCGCTCCATCTCTTGCAACACTTTTTTTGGCTCAAGTAAGTGATGGAAACTGTACCTTGTCACCACCATGGAAAACGACGAATCGTCAAAAGGAAGCGGTTTAGAGACGTCGCCAATCTTCCAGGTTATGTTTTTTAGTTGTTTTTCCTGTTGCGCTTGTTTTGCCTGCTCTATCATTGCAGGGGTCAGGTCAATTCCGGTCACATGGGAGACAAACTGTGCAAATTCACACGACACTATCCCGGTGCCGCAGGCCACGTCTAGGACCGTATCATCTGGCTGCGGCTTGCTTAATTTTAGCATCAGCTCCTTTCCATGCTGGTTTGAATGCTCCGACAATTGATGATAGTGAGCCGCGTTTTTTGTAAACTGCGAGATTATAGACGCGTTATGAGATTTGTCGTCATCATCATGATCAATCTGTTTGGCACCCATTTCCACTTCTCTAAACCATACATAGGATATAAACCAGATTTGTGCTCGGACCGTACAATTATCTCCAGTCTGGCTGCATAACTATTATTGCCATACTTCAAACCAAGACATAATTAATTAAAGCTTAAAATGTGGGGGAGAGAACGTCAATTGCGTACATATGTCTTCTGAAGGTACTGGCAGCGTAACCTACGAGTGCATGCGCTGTGGCACGCCCGTGACTGTCGAGGAGCTGTCACGCCTGCCAGAGATAAAGTGCATCTGCGGCTTTAGGGTGTTCCGCAAGGCAAGGCCGCCAATAGTAAAGCAGCTAAAGGCTGTCTAGCTGTTACTTTTCTTTTTCCTGTCGTCAAGCATCCTGTTGTACGAATGGAACTTTTTTGCGTGGTCGCGCATCTGCTCCATGCCGTCAAAGCCCATGCCGCACTTTTCGCAGACGTACTGCTTGTTTTCATGCGCCACCTGCTGGTGCTGCATGAATTCTTCGACCTTGCGAAACTTTTTGCCGCACTTTTCGCATTCGTGCTTTGCGGTAAAGAAAAAACCTGCCATTTACTTCCCCTGGCTGTTCCTTGCATCCCAGCATTTCCGGCACATCTGCCCCTTGATCTTCCAGGCAGGCTTGGGGTTGTAGCGGATAAATCCCATCTTGGCCCCGCAAGTGGCGCAAAAGTTCAGCCTTTTGGTGTACTCGGCCTCCTTTTTGTTAAAGCAAGGCTGGCACAAAAGCGTCCCGGGTTCCATTTCCCACTGCCAGCGCGCCTTGACTGCGACGTCGCCAAGCTCTGCCTTGCACACGGCGCAGTGGTCCGGCTCTTCTTGTTTTTGCTGCTGCGATGGCCTCGACGCAAACTCTTTCATCTTTTCGATGTGGCAGTCGCTGCACAAATAGCCCTCTATCTGCCATTCATCCTTGGGCTTGTACTTGTGTTTCAGCTCCCTGCCGCAAAGGGCGCACATGACTGGCTCTCTTTTACCACCAAAGAGCAAGATATAGCTGCTCTTGGCACAACGGGTAAAAAAAGTATGCGTGAGCAGGCGGCAAGATGAAAAATTGCATGAACGGTTAATATGACATAATATAATTGTGCAGTCTACAAAATATTTTAATAAAAGAACTCCCTACCCCGTCTCGGTATCTAAATTATGAAGAAAATCGAAGCTGTGGTCCCTCATGCGCGCGTCGAAAGGGCGTTTGCCGCCCTCAAGGAGCTTGACCTTGGCGGCATCACGTATTTCGAGTCAAAGGGCCGGGGAGAGATTCCGCGCCCCAAGATCCACTCTGGCAGGGGAACGGGCACCTACACCCCCGAGTTCAACGTCAACTCGACCATAATGGTGGTTGTAAAGGACTCGATGGTGGAAAAAGTGATTGAAAAGATACTGGAAAGCACCAGCTCGGGGCTAAAGGGCGAAGGCAAGATATTCATCTCTGAAATTGAAGACGTTATAGACGTAGGGACGAAAAAGCGCGGAGAATCGGCTCTCTAGTGTGTATAAAAAAGAGAGCTAGGTTGAAGCCAGCAACAGCTCTTCAATAGCCTGGCTTGCGTTTAACATGCCCTTTTTCTTGGCATATTCCTCGACCACCTTCAGCTGGTCGGGTGTGAAGCATATCGGCATCGTCCTCTTGCCTTGTTCTTCAGGTATAGTAGTTGCTTGCATGTCACATACTAGAGGGGGCAAGATTATAACTCTTTTCTTCTTCGACACTGGTGAAAAATCGGATGAAAACCGACTGCTGCTGGATTCGGGTCATGGCGTGTTGAATCAGGGTGATGCTAGAATTTTGCAAGTAGATAAACCAAGAATGACAATTTCATCAAATACTAATAGCAAACCTTTTCGTGTAATAAAATATGACCATGATTGACGCAAGACGCTTGGCAATCAGAACAAAATCGATATTCCAGCCACTCAGTCAACAGGAGGCAGCCATGAACATCACCCGCGTTCCGCTTCTCGTCATCCTCGTCGTCTTGGCGCAGCACGCGAGCATCATCATGTCGTCGGGAGGTAGTTCTGACGGAGGGCACCATGGCACAGGTTGACTGGTACATCGAAGGAGTCGAGTTCAGCAATTGCAACTGCGACTACGCCTGTCCTTGTCAGTTCGAGTCACGCCGGCCCACACACGGATACTGTCGCGGCTTCGCGGCCGTCCGCATCGATAAGGGCCACTTTGGAGATGTGGTGCTCGATGGCCTCGGCGCAGCCCTCCTCTACGCTTTTCCGGGACCGATCTACGAGGGCAACGGCGAGTGTCAGGCCGTCATCGATGAGCGGGCGGACGGCAAGCAACGAGACGCTCTTGCTACCGTCCTGTACGGTGGCGAGACCAACGAGGGGGCGACCCATTGGTGGGTCTATCGGATGATGTCAAGCATCGTCCATCCCCCGCTTTTCAAACACATCGAGTTTGACATGAATATCGAGCGCCGAAAAGCACGCATCGTGATCCCCGATGTGCTCGAGTCCACCGCCCGTCCGATCCGAAGCCCTGCGACTGGGGCTGAGCATCGCGTCCGCATTAACCTCCCGAATGGGATCGAGTTCGACCTCGCAGAGATCGGCAGTGGCATCACCAAGACGATGGCCTCAATCGCCCTCGACCTCAAGGACACCTACTGTCATTTCACTGTTCTGCGCCAGTCGGGCAAGGGGGTGGTCCACTCACGATAGAATCCAACCGTGTGTCTGCACTTCTTCTAGAGAGCTTCGTCGCCAGTCTCTTTGCTTCCAATGTCGTACGCTTCTGCCACGTCGTAGACAAATATCTTGCCGTCAGATGCCGAGCCGGTGCTAATGTTTTTGAGGATGTCGTCAATTATCGGCTTTGCCATCGAGTCGGCCACCAGCACCTCAATTTTTGTGCGGAACCCAAACTCCGGCACGTAGCGCATGACGCCCCTTCCGACTGCGACAGGCTCTCTTTTTGCGCGGCCCCTGCCTTTTATGTCGTAAAACGACATTCCTCCGACCTTGTGCTTGTGGAGGATCTCGTTAACCTCTTCGAGACGCTCGTGTGGAATTATCAGGTCCAGCCTCTTCATGTTTCTCTCTACAACCCAATTACTGTCGGCAAAACGTAATAAGCATTGCTAAACTAACAAATTATAAAATTATCATAAAATTTCTGTTTAAAGATATAATATAAAAAACAGAGGGATGAGAGGAAAAAAGAAAAGCCTCTCCGCCATGTCAGGGCGACTTTATTGTCCCGCCATTGACGATGGTTCCGCTGTTTTCAATGTGGCTCTTGCTGTCGATTACCCCGCTGTTGAAAAGAGTGCCGGCGTTTGCAAGGGAGCCAGTGTGGATAAAGCCGCTGTTGCTCAGTATGCCCGTCTTGGCGTTCTCGATGCCCCCGGGGGACGAGATTGCAATTGTAGCTGCGTTGTTCAGGACGCCATCGTTCAGAATGCTACCGCTTCCACCGACTTTGCCGGTGTTGTCAAAAGTGCCCTTGTTGTGGATCTTGGCTCCGGCGGCGATGTTGATCGCGCCACCGCCACTGTTCTGTATTGCGCCCTGGTTGACCAGCACTATCCCAGAGTCAACCGCAATCGCGCTGTTGCCGGAAAGGGCCAGAGCGGATCCTGCAGGAATGGCGCACTGGTGCTCAGAGGAGTTCCACGTTGCGTTCCCTCCGGACAGTGGGAGGGCTTTGCAGGACGCTTCGCCGCTGATGTGAAAAGTAGCCGCAAATGCTGGCGAAGGCAAGGCTATCGCAGGCACCGCCGCTATTATTAGCAGCAGTGCGATCGTCACGGCGAACGCTGGTATTGTTGTCGTCGTCATCGATATTGCCGCGTTAATTTTTTTTCTTGTTCTTCTGCCTTCCATGCACATCTCGGTGTCTTGCAGGCGGCAGTTCCTAATATTTACTAGGTAATTACAATGCAGACAAATTTTCAGTATTTCTGTTATAGCCTATTGCTTGGCTGTTACGCCGCCGTCGACCACAAGTATCGTCCCGGTCACCCACTTGGCGTCGTCTGATGCCAGGTACGACACCGCGCTTGCGACATCCTCCGGCTCGCCTATCTTGCGCAACGGAAAAGTCGATTCAAGCACCTTTTTGGCGTTTTCGTCCTGCAGGTACGGCTCTATCATCGAGCTTCGGATGGTGGAGGGCGCGACGCAGTTGGACCTGATCCCGTACTGACCGTACTCGACTGCGATGCTCCTTGTGAACATTATCACGCCGGCCTTGGTTGCGCCATAGACTGCAAGGGGCACCTTGGGTATGGAGCGTATGCCAAGCACCGACGAGACGTTGACGATGCTCCCGCCCTTGTTGCCGTTCATCATCACCGGGATGACTGCCTTGGTCATCTGGAACGTGCCTATCAGGTTGGTGTCGACAAGCCCGCTCCACTGGTCTTCTGTCATCTCGTGGAAGCACACGGGGTCGTTTATGCTGCCCGCGTTGTTGACCAGGATGTCTATTCTGTCAAAGGACGATATAGTCTGCTCGACCGCGCTGAGCACCTCCGCCTCTTTTGTGATGTCGGCTGCAACTGTCAGCGTGTTTTCCTTGTTCCCTGCCTCGGCAGCCGCCTTGGCAAGGCGGTCTCTGTTTCTTCCAATGAGGACCACCTTGCAGCCTTCTGAAACCAGCCTCTTTACTATAGCCCGCCCAACGCCGCCTCCAGCACCAGTGACGATAGCAACCTTGCCTTGAAGAAGGACCATATATGACGGCTAATTGGCAGCCTAAACTTTTAAAGTGTTTGAAAGCAGGTTCTCACGCTGCAAGAACTATTTATTCTCTCTCTTGACCGCCTTTGCCACGGCTGCCTCCAGCTCTCCGACAATTGCAGAAATGTCAGACGGATCGCTCTTGAAGGTGGCGCCTGCGGCATAGTCGTGGCCGCCGCCCTCTGGCAGGTACGATGCCACCTGTCGGCATGATATGCGGTCATTGTTCCGGCGTATGCTCACCTTGCCTTTTGCGCTGTAAAACATGGCAAGGTCGGCGCCGGTCGCGGCAAACACCTCTTCAGAGAAAAGGCTGCTGTTGAGGTACGGCGACGACTGGACGTATGCCACCTTTATTCCGTCAATCGGCCGGACCTGCAATGTCGAAAGCGCCTGCACCTTGGCCTCGTCGCGCAGCTTGGAATACCGGGCATAGTCTTCGTGCATGTCCGTGTCCCACAGGATGCCCTTTGCCGACTTTTTTGCAAGGGCTGACAGCCGCTCGTAAAAGTCCGGGAAATTCTGGTAGTAGCGTATAAGCTCTGTAATGGGCGTGAGGTACTGGTCCTTGGTGAAAAAATCCATCGTGTGGGCCATGCTTGCCAGCTTTTTTGCAAGGTCGTTTTCCGGCACCAGCCTTTCGTACATCAGGTCCGCTGCACATTTTGCGCCTGATGGGTCGTGCACCAGCTCGGCGTACTCCTTTACGGCGTCGATTGCGGCCTGCGACCAGGGGTGGTGGTCCACCCACATCAGCTTCCACCCGTTGCGCGACGCGTCTGCAAATATCTGCCTGCACGTCTCTATCGCGTCGTCGTTTAAGCCAAGGTCCGCGACTATGACAAGCCCGCGCTCTTTGGAAAAGTGTGTCGCAGAGTAGAGAAAGTTGCCCATCTTTTGCATGTTCTCGACGCCATAGCCGAGGAACACCGTTGCCGCCTGCGGGTAGCGCATGAGGCCGATTGCGGCAGAGTAGAGCCCGTCAAGGTCAGACTCGTGGGAAAATATGAAAACCTTCATTGTCGCAGGCACATTTCCTTTAGCAGACCCTTTAATGAACTTGTTTTTTCAAATATCCTGTCTTTTGCGATGACGCCTTCAAAATCAGAGCGCAAAAGGAGCGTGTTGTTCAGGGCGACGTAGCACTGTATGCCAGCGTTGTTTGCCGCGCGCACGCCCAAGGGCGCATTTTCCACCACTGCTGCGTCCTTGGCTGATACGTGCAGTTTGGAAAGCGCGGTATTAAACGCAAGCGGGTCGGGCTTGCCGCGCTTGATGTCGTCTGCCGTTATGATGACGTCGAATTTTTCTTTTCCGATTGTCTCGTCAAGCACCGACTCGACATCGTGCTTGTTGGAGCCGCTCACGACCGCCTTGGCACATGCAAGGCTCTCAATCATCTCCTTTACGCCTTCAAACGCTTTTGGCCTCTCCTTCGTTTCTTTGAACAGTCGGTCTTTTTCTGCAATTACCTTCTTGGCAAGCGACGCGTCGGAATTGTGGTCTGCAAGTATCTTTTCTGCAAGCTCTGCCCCGCGCATACCTTCAAGGACGTATATCACGCGCTTTTCAACTTGGATGTTGGCGACATTCTGAAAAGCCTGCACCCACGCCTGCGAATGCGACGGCATGGAATCTACCAGCACGCCGTCAAGATCAAAGATTATTCCCCGCACGACGGAGAAAAAGATCCGGATGCGCTATAAATTTGACACTACAAAATTTGTTCATAGCAAAAGAACTGCGCAAGGCAAACTTACTTTTACGGAACAGATACCCCACATCTATCCCTATCAATTATGTTTGATACGAGCTGGTCAAAGCTGTCTCCACGCAATTCAGAGGAAAGCTCTGTCATAGAAACAAGACACTCGTACATCGTAAAGTCTGCAAAACGGCTATTGTAATTCTGTAAAGCAGTATCAAGCATTATTATCTTGCATGAATCGTTCGTCACTCCTTCAACGGTTATCACCCAAGCCCTTCCATTTTCTCTCAGGATTGCGATCTTGTTGGGTGCCTCGCAATTTCGGATGATCCTTTCTCCACATCCGGAATCGATGCAGCTGGCGCCCGCTGACATTGATTGCCAAGATCCAACATCATTGTTAGCTATAGTGATTTGGATAGGAAGAAACTGGCTTGCAAGGATTAGAGAGACTATGGCAGCAAGTCCAAGCGCCATTGCCAGTACAATCTTGTCTATCACATCATCATCGCTTCAAAATACGTCTATAAAAGAAGTAACCGGGAATTGCCGTGTTCCACTGGAAGCACGCCCCTCCCCTATCTACCGGTATCTTTCCATCCACTCGTCGTTTCTGTAGTGGTCAGGGTTGAGCCTGAAGCCCTGCGTCTGCTCGTACGGGACGTCCTTGAGCTTTAGGTTATAGTCCAGCTTTTTCTTTTTCATTATTTTTGCGAGCCAGAGCACAAAGCGGTCCTCGATGGTGTTTGCCTCCTGCTTGTTGATGTCAGGATAGACGTCAATGAGCACCTCGACAAAATCAGGCTCAAAATACAGCATGAAAAAGTCCCATCCGAGGGCCTTGCCGGCGGACGAGCACTCGACGTTTCCCTTTGTGTGCGCGCCCCATTCCAGGCCGCCGATAAATTCCATTATCCGGGCGTGTTCCTTCTCAAAGTCGATGCAGGCGCCCTGGATCGCTATCATTGGTGGCTTGTCTGCAAACTTGCGGTTCACCAAGTCTACCTTAGATTCCCCGGCACTCTATTTAAATAGATTGATTGATTTCAGGCTAGAGGTAGCGCTTTAGCACCGAGGACACGCGTTCTGCGCCCAAGTCGAGGAAATAGTTGCCGATCCTCGGACCCCTGTCAGCGTTTAGGAACATCCTGTACAGCAGCGTGAAGAACTCTTTTGGCTCCATGCCGTTTGCCCGGGCGATGTCAAACACCCTTGACTGGAGGGCCTTGGCGTTTTCCGGCGTCTCTTGTACGCCTGCAAATTCTTCATTCATGACGCCAATAAGCTCTGTCACCGCCTTTCTCTGGTTGTCTGTCAATTGCACCTCGAATTTTTCGTCGCCGACGCGGCTGGCGTTATCGTCTGCCCAGTTTGCCGCAAGCTGGATCTTGCGCATTATCGCGTCGCTCTTTTCCTTGACCATGCCGTACTTTCCAAGACGCGCAAACACCTTTTCAAGCCTGTCAGGGTCGCTTGGGTATATCGACGCCTGCTGCACGAGAAAGTGGTAGGGCGCATGCGGCGCAGGCTGCTTTGGAGGGTTTAGCTTGTTGATGTATTCGTATATGCCCTTTATCTTGGTCAGTTTCGCCTGGTTGTCCTCCTTTACCTTTCCAAAGTAGAGGCCCTCGTACGAGTCGTACTCGTCCATCAAGGCCGGCACGTCTTCAAGCCCGACGTGGTGCGTGCCGGCGATGCGCTTGAACAGCAAAAGCAGTATTGATTCCGGCGTTCCGTACCTCAGCCACATCTGCGGGGTCAGGACGTTGCCGGCAGACTTGCTTATCTTTTTGCCAGACTTGTCAAGGAACATCTCGTACTTCACGTGCAGTGGGTGCGGGTGCCCAAGTATCTCGTCGCAGACCCAGTCGTTTACCCGTACGGAATCCATGATGTCCTTGCCGTACGCCTCAAAGCGGACGTCAAACGCCTGCCAGCGCGCGGCAAACTCGACCTTCCATGCAAGCTTGCCCTCGCCTTTTGTGATGTCGGCCTCGCCTTTGTGGCCGCAGCCGGCAACTTCATTCTTGCCTATCCTGCTTCCCTTGCAGGCGTACGTCACTTTTTTCTCGTCAGGCATGTACTTTTCAGCGGCCGCGGTGTACAGCCGGCCGCAGCTGGAGCACACTGGAAAGTAGGGAAGCACGCTTACGTACTTGTCCTGCCCCACAAACTCGGCTATCTTTTTTCCTAGCTTTTCGCTGCTCTGCAGTATCCTGTCTATCTGGCTGACAAGTTTTCCAGACTTGTACGCTTCGCGCCCGCTCTGGAACCGGTATTTTATCCCGGCCCCGTCAAGGCCGTCAAGGAGCAGGCTGCTCATGTGCGCGCCGTACGACGCATGGCAATTGCCGAAAGGATCCGGGATCTCCGACACGGGCCTTGCGATGTGCTCCTTGAGCCAGTCGGGCAGGCCGGCGGGTATCTTGCGCAGGCCGTCCATGTCGTCAGAGTAAGCAATCAATTCAGCCTTGTAGCCCATGTTCTGTAGCGCAAGCGCGATTCCGTACGCCCTAACTGCGTCTCCCATGCTCCCGATGTGCGGGATGCCGGAGGCTCCAAGGCCGCTTTCCACCCTTATCAGGTCGAGCTTGCGGCCCAGCTTTTTCTCCCTCTTTATCAGGGTGTCTGCTACCTTGTCAAGCCACGTACCCTTGCCAATTACCGATTGATGATTGTGATTATCCTCTTCCTTCATCTCTATAGCACCTTTGAAACGTAGGGCCCGTCTTGACGGTATCCTAGTCGTGTTTTATAGTATTCCCTTGTCCCGACTGCGCTGATGACCGCGATTTTCTTTGCGCCCAGCTCGTCCCTTGCAATCCTTTCTGCTTCCTGCATCAGCTTCATACCATAGCCCCGGTGCTGGTACGACGAGCTGTCGGCTTCAAGGCCTACTCCAAGCGCCTGCCCGTACACGTGCAGCTCGCGCACTATTGCAGCATCATCTTGCAACTCTTGCCGGTGCGGGCGGTTCACTTTTCTCAGGCGCAAAAAGCCAAGGATAGTTTCGCTGTCGGCGCTTTCGTACGACAGGAAAATTTCCCTGCCGCCAGACGCGGCATAATCAGCCCTCTTCATCACAACTTCATCTTCTGCAGGATACCGTCTCTGCAGGCCGGCCTCCCTGCATCTTATGCACGCGCAATTATGGCCTTCTCTTTTCAGGCGCGCAAGCACTATTTGCCGCAGGTTGCCGCTCTTTGGCCCCGCCATGATATCATCCGACTCTATCTCGCGCTGTACGCGCATTATACGCACGTACTGCGGAACCATTTTCTTCATTTCCACAATCACGCTTACAAGGTCGTCATCAGAATACGCGTGGTACTTGCCGGCATTGTAAAGCTGGTACAGGCCGGTGTGCTCCAGCACAAGCGTCGGGTAGACCTTGAGCATGTCCGGCTTGAATGCCTCGTCCTCAAACAGCCGCTTGAAATCTGCAATGTCTTTATCCGGCGAAGAGCCGGGGAGCCCGGGCATCATGTGCGCCACTATCTTGTAGCCCGAGTCGCGGGCTATGCGAAACGCATCAATGACGTCGTCAAGGGTGTGGCCCCTGTTCACCAGACGGTAGACCTTGTTATCCAGCGATTGCACGCCGATTTCTACGCGCGTGACTCCAAGCTCCAGCATCAGGTTGACGTGCGGCTCTTTGCAATAGTCGGGCTTGGTTTCAACTGTAAAGCCGACGCAGCGGTTCTCTGCGCGCTCGTTTGCGGCTATTGCATCCTGCAGGCTTTGCGATCTAGAGCCGTTCAATGCGTCGTAGCATGACTTGGCAAACTCGCGCTGATAGTCCTCCGGCATAAACGGAAAGGTGCCGCCCACGATGACAATCTCTGACTTGCCAGTGTCATGCCCCCTTGCCTGCAGCTGCTTCATCTTTGAGGAGACCTGCTCGTACGGGTCGAACTGGAATTTCTGCGCGGCCCTTGTGGCCGGCTCCGTCCCCGTGTACGAGAGCGGCGTGTTGAACTCGATTCCGCCGGGGCAATAGATGCACTTGCCGTGCGGGCATTCGTACGGCTTGGGCATCACCGCTATCACGGCCACGCCGGAGGCGGTCTTGGCCGGCTTGACCATCAGCAGCTTGCGATACCTGCTGCCTCTTGGCAGGTAGCTGATGATGTGCTCGTTTTTCGGCATCGTCGACAGGTGAAAAGAAGACGCGACATCCCTGACTATTTGGCGCACCTCGCCTGCCGACAACAACAGCGACGACTGTTTTTCAGCAATGAGCGCGGCTATGGTTCTGCACGCCTGCTGGTAGTTCGGGTCAGAGTCGGCCGCCGTGGCAAGCAATATTTTTCAAAAATGCCTTTGTTCGCATATTAATTTTTGGAAAGCCGTCTAGAGCTTGCTCTTCTTTTTTCCTTCCAGCGTTGCGACGACGCCTGCGCCTTTCTCAATCCTGCCAATGGCCTTGCAGCCCATCTTGTATCTCTTGAATGTGCGGATGACCTGCTCGGCACTTGCCTTTGGCGCAATGACGCAAAAGCCTGTCCCCATGTTGAACGTGCGGTACATCTCGCCTGTCTCTATGTTGCCGTCTACCTGTATCTGCCGGAATATGCCCGTTGGGGCAGGCAGATCGTCAAGGCAGTACTGCACGTTCTTGTTCAGGCGCGGGAGCTTTGTAAAAGAGCCTCCGGTGATGTTGGCAAGGCCGTGCACCGCGATTTTCTTTTTGAAAAGCTCCATCACTGGTTTTACGTAGATCCGGGTTGGAATCAATAGTTCTTCTCCCACAGTCTGGACAAGGTGCTCGGCGTTGTCGTCGACGGAGTATTTTGACAGCAACACCTTGCGCGCAAGCGTATAGCCGTTTGAATGCAGCCCGCTGCTCTCCACGCCAAGGACGACGTCGCCGGGCTTGATCGCGCTGCCAAGGAGCGGCTTGCCGCCATCCACGGTCCCAAGGACCATGCCAGCAAGGTCAAACGCGTTTTCCTCGCCTGCAATGACGTCCGGCAGGACAGCAGTCTCGCCTCCCACGATTGCCATCTGCGACTGCCTTGCACCTTCCACAAGCCCGTGCGCGATTTGCTCAAGCAGTTTTTCGTTTGCCTGCCTGAGCGCGATATAATCGATGAAGGCCACCGGCTTTGCCCCGACGCATATGATGTCGTTTACGTTCATTGCGACGCAGTCGATGCCCACGGTGTCAAATTTGTTCATGAGCTGCGCGACCAGCACCTTTGTGCCCACGCCGTCAGAATGCAGCGCAAGCGTCTGCGAGCCAAGCCTGACAAGCCCCGCGTAATGCCCAAAGCCGGAAAGCACCTTTCCGGCAGAGATCATATTGTGAGTGGCAGAAATGATGTCGCCTATCGACTTTTGCGCGGTGCGGATCTTGCCGACATCGACGCCGGCGTCGCGGTACGTCATCCTATCTTTCAATGCAGCTGGATAGGGCCAAGCACGTTATAAATAATAATACAATATTATTTCTTTGTCAGCCTTTTCTTTTTTGGACAAGCGCGGTGTGTCTTTGGACATGAATAGTTCAGTACGGCAAAACACCATCATATGGAAGAGTCTGCAATTACGGGCAGTAGCAACAATCGGTTTGAGCAGTTCTTGCAGCACCCTCAAATATTTCTCATGCGCATATACACTGTATGCGCGCGCATCAAGGGTAGCGCATGGCGGTGTTTGACACCAGATGAAAATGAAAATGTGGACTCTGACCATCATCTTCAAGAGAAATGACGAGGTGAGAGGAAAGAAGCTCTACATAAAATTGCTTGATTTTCTTAAAGACGCAGGGATTCTAGGCGCGACGGTGTGGACGGGTGTCGACGGGTTTGGCAAGCGCGGCAGGTCGTCTACCAAGCTTGAGGGGATTACAGTAAACATGCCCGTCTTGATCGAGATCATCGACGAGCGCTCCAAGATAGAGCCAATCCTTCCACAGATCAAGAGGATGGTCGGGGACAATGGAATCCTAACCATACAGGAAGTTCTTGCACTATAGTTCGTTTCCAAAATGAAGGCACGAATTGAGCTTGCGCTGAAAGATACATACACACGCAGCCCGGACAGCATAAATCCGGCGCATACGGTGGCCAACCCTGATGGCGGAAAGCGAAACGATGCAGGCGGTTATGGATCACGATCACATCACTGTAAGCATCGCAGTATTTGGAGGCGTGCTTGTCACAAGGGTGTTTGAGGGCAGCGGCTGCTACGACCAGTTTGTGGATTTTCTCAAGAGCCAGTTTGACAGGGGAAGCGCGATACGCTCTTCCATCATCATTGCGGCAGACAGCAGATAATGGCCAAGAAGGCTTAATAGCAAATTATCTACACAATATACATGACGCCAATTGAACGCGTTTGACAAGAGCAGGATAAGCATCACGGCCTGGTGCGAGGATTGCGAGTGCGTGTTTGACAACAACTGGGAAGTCGAAGCCCACAGGCAGGACAAAGGCCACAGAGTCAGAGTGACCGAGTTCTGGGTCACTGGCAGAAGATGACAACAAAAAGTAGTTTACGCTTTTCTGATGCCGCTAAACGGCGCATGAAGGATGGTCTTTCTTGCCGCCCTTACGACTTCAAACACCGCGTTGCGCAGCAGGCTTGCCGTGTCTCCAAGCATCCTGACTATAACCCCCGAGTTGTTCGGGAGGATGCTTGCGCCAAAGTAGAGGTCCTTTGAATAGCCGGCCAGGCCCGAGTTTATCTTGTCATGCAGTTCAGCAACATATTTCGAGGGCGCAAGCACGTACGTGCTTCCCACGGTATCATAGTTATCCAGCACTCCAAAAGCCTTCATGCTCCGCTTTTTTGGCTCCATGATGGCAACGTCTACAAACCTCATGTCGCCGTCCTGGTTTGTGGCCTGGGTCTTCATGTAGCAGATGTCGTAGGCAAACGACTCGCCCCTTGCAACCCTGCCGGGCGTCATTATCTCCGAGTACAGCATTGTAGCGCTGTCGTGGACGCGCAGGTTGGCAACCTGGTAGAAACGCGAATCAACATACGGTATTATCTGGTCTGGAATGTACTCAAAATAGCACCCTTCCCCAACGTCGACGTTCACTATCTGCGTTGCAAAGTTCTTTTCCATCCTGTAGATCCGCGTGGCTCCCTGCGTGGTAATGTGCGCAAGTGCGTTGTTGCGAAGCGTGATGTCCATTCTGTACCTGTCGCCCTGCAGGATGCCGCCAGACGGCGATATGATGTAAAGGTACGCCATTGACGGCAGCGCCTCTTCGAGGTACAGGGCGCGCCCCGTGTAGAGCGGAACCCGGGAGTACTGCTCTTTCACGGAGGTCTTGCCGTTATGCTCGTCCTTTTCCAGCCTCAAGATCAGGCCGCCGAGCTTGCCGGGGTTTCCCACGCCAAGCTGGTCCAGCTTTGATCCGTACGCCTGCACTTCAGGCGGTATCGCGTCTGGGATATAGTACGCCAGATCGTTGACGGTAGTTTTTGCCATCATCAAACAGCTGCAGCCTTTGGTGGTGATTCAAACAGGACGTCTCTTATGATGTGATCTGCAACCTGCTGGACGCCCTGGCCGGACTTGCAGTTGACAAACACGTACGGCTTGCCGCCCCGGATTGCCTTTGCATCGCCTTCCATCACGGCAAGGTCGGCGCCAACGTAGGGAGCAAGGTCTATCTTGTTTATGACCAAGAGGTCGCAGGTCTCTATCCCAAGCCCCCTCTTTCTCGGATACTTGTCGCCTCCGGACACGTCTATTATATAGATGAAATAGTCTGCAAGTGCAGGGCTGAAGGTAGTGGTGATGTTGTCTCCGCCGCTTTCAATCAGTATGAGGTCAAGGTAGCCGTGCTTGGACTCCATTTCCTCCACGACCGAAATGTTCATCGACGGGTCTTCCCTGACTGCAGTGTGCGGGCATCCGCCCGTTGCCAGCCCTATAACCAGCTCTTCAGGCATCAGGTGCTGCCGGGTGGCAAGGTTCTTTCGCATCCTGTCTGCGTCTTCACGTGAAATCACGTCGTTTGAAATGATGCCAGCCTTGTACCCCTTTGACGCTAAAATCGGCACCACCATCTCTATCAGCATGGTTTTTCCAGATCCGACCGGGCCTCCGATCCCCACCCGCGGAATCCTTTTTGCTGTTGCGGTATTGCTGCTCATATGTTTATTCTATCACTCACTAGCAATTTTAGTGCTCCCGGATCAAGTAATAAACATTTTAGAGGCCATCTTTTCGTGCGACATCTGCACAATGTCGATCTGCGGGGCAAACTGCCACATTCCCTCGACTGGCCTGCCTATGTTTTCGTTTACGGTCCTGACTATCACGGGCTTGAGCTCGTCGATAATCTTTTGGCCTTCGAAATGCTGGAACATGCCAAGCCGAAGAGCCGCTCCCACCATGCCTACTGAAAACGAGTACAGCATGGCAAGCCCTGCCTTCCTCTTTGGGATGGACAGCGCGTTGCACGCAACAGCCAGCGCGACAGGGTACGGGCCAAAAGCATGGCCGCTCTTTATCGCCGCGGCGTATTCGTTGAGCACCGTGTTTTCAGTCACGAAAAAGTTTGTGCACCGAAGCATCTGGGTCCCGGACCTTGCCGAGGCGTTTCTTATCTCCTGGACCAGCTTCATCGAATGCAGGATCTTGTCGACCCGGATGACATTTTGGACGTCTGACTTAGACGCATATTCGTAGGCGTTGCCAAGCGCCGCGCAGTCTGCCGGGCCCATCTGGTGCTCTATGAATATTTTGACGAGAGCAAAAAGTTCTGACACTTTGAGTTTCTTGCCGCTGTAAAAGAGCGCTTCAAGCCCGTTTGAGGTCGTGTACATTCCAGTTGGAAAGAACGAGTCGGCAAGCTGCATCATGCTCAGGTCCGCAATGTCACTGCTAGTGCTCATGTACGTCCATTCCCTCCTCTGGCTCAAACACCATCTTGGCGCTCTTTATTTCCAGGTGCTCGTTCATGTGCCCGAAAAGCTTGCGGAACATGTCAAGCTCGCTGTCGGTCTGTATGGGAAAGTAGATCTTGTTGTCCTCAAGCTTGATCGGCCTGTGCAGGTTTCCGATGGTGTGGCCTATCCTCACGGGCACCTCTATCAGGTCGTCTTTGTGCAGGGTATTTTCCTTGACTTGCACCACTGCAACATTTTCCGGCTCTAGCTCGACTACCACCATCATCTTCTTGTCGTCTGTCAAGAGTACCACGTCGCCGTGCCGAAGCCTGCTCCCTGGCGGCAGGGTGATTGCGATGTCCGTGCCCTTGTCAGAAGTTTTGCGCATCCTTACCCTCTGGGACTCTAGGCGGCTTATCCGTACTGTCTCGCCGGGGATCTGGCGGTATTTTTCCTTCAGCGAATTGTCACGGTAAATGTTGCCAAGAATGGAAGTTGCAGTAATCATCGCTGTCGTCATTATTTACTCGCTCAACCCCTTTTTCTTTTTGTCTGATGCTGATGATGATTTTGTTTCTGCCATCATCATGCCTTTCTTCTGTACTGCTTTTATCATGTCTGTCAGCCTCTGGGTATAGTCGACTGTCCCATAGTGCTTGTAGGCCGACCTGTCGACGGTCGCAAAGATCATGCCGTTGTCATCCATTTGTACGGGGGCGCCTTTTTCAAATTTTTCTGCGATGATGCAGGTCGTCACCCTGTGGTCCGGAAAGTCAAGGTTCAGGTGGGAGGCAGGGTCGACAAGGCCCGACATCGAGTCTATCTTGCCTGCAAGCACCGTGACGTGCCTTACCTGAGTAGGGTCTATCACCTTCATGTCTTCCTTGTCCACGTTTGCTTCTTCGACGCAGTGGCGGATTTGCAATTTTTGCTATCATCTCACCTTTTTGTTTCTGTCATTGCCTGCGGGCTCAGGTCTTCTGCTGCAAGGTTCCTGTCTATGCGCAGGACCGACTTGGCTATCTCGCCGGCGGCCTTTAGCGCCATCGTCTTGACCATGAGCGGGTCTACGACCCCGATCTTCCACATGTCCACCGGCTCTCCGGAATTGATGTCGATTCCATAACCGGGCGGAGATGTCTTGGCAGTCATGACCCTTTCAAGGCCGTTAAAACCCGCGTTGGTAAGTATCTGCCGCATTATGCTTTCAAGCGCGGAGGCCACCACTTCAAGGCCCACCTGCTCAAGCCCCTTGAGCCTTGCGTTTTTTACCTTGTCCATTATGTGTAGTTCTGCGGCGCCTCCTCCTGGCACTATGCCCGTGTTAAGGGCTGCTTCGGCTGCGTTTACGCCGTCAATTGCCGCCCGCCACCTCTCAAGCGACGTTTCCTTGGTCGTCCCAGAGACAACCATCGTCACCATGTTCTTGCCGGCGCCGCCCTCGATGTATATTATGCTGTTGTCCTCGTCTTCGTATACCCGCTCGGCCCTGCCCAGGATGTCCTGCCTTTTCAGGTCGTCAGCCACCCTCACGGGCTTGGCGCCGGTGTATCTTGTCAGGTGATCAATTTCTTCCACAGAGACCCTTGCGGCAAAGACGCCTTTTGCCACGAGCAGGTCCTCGACAGCCTGGTCCACCTCCGGCGACGCGATCAGGACTGCGTTGGTGCCGGTCTTGAGCATTGCGTCGACCATTTCCCGGGACTTGGCCATCCTGTCGTTTTCCATTAGCAGGATCTCCTGATAGTTCTTGTTCTCCTTTATCCACGATTCCTTGACGGGCTTTAGGTCCATCTTTGTGATCAGTATCCTTGCGCCCCTTACTTCCTGCGGGATCTCAGGGTCAAGCCTCTTTCGCTCAAGCACTATGCCATTGACCACCTGGTCTTCCATGCTGGTCTTGCGAAGCACCATTATAGCCTTGCCAAAGTCGTACTCGCCGTTGTACTTGGCGTTCTCGCCTACTGTACGGAGGGCGGTGATGACCATCTTGGCAAGCCGGGCGCCGTCCAGTTTTGAAGAGAGCGACGTCGTGACGACGTGCTCCAGTTCCAGGTCGTTGATGGTTATTGCCTTGGCGTCTTCCTCAAGGAGATGGCAGGCGTGCCTGACGCCGCTTTCAATGCCCTCCACCACCTTGGTCGGGTGGACTCCAAGTTCCTTTATCAGCCTCTTGCCTTCCTTTATCATCTCTGCAGACATTACCACTGCCGTGGTCGTCCCGTCCCCGACCAGCTGCTCCTGCCTCTCTGCTATCTCTACTATCATCCTTGCAACAGGGTGGATGGCCTTGAGCGACAGCAAAATTGTGACGCCGTCGTTTGAGACGTGCCTGTTCATCGCCTGGTCTATAAGCAGTTTGTCCAGGCCCTTTGGGCCCAGGGTAGTCCTCACGCAGTCGGCCACTGCCATGACCGCGCTTGAATTTGACTCCAGAGCGTTGTACTCTACGTGCTCTGCTATTGGACGCCAGACTCCATAATTAGGTGCAGACATATTGGCTGCCGTTTGCATTTCGGTCGAGATAAAGGTATATTGCGTTTGTATGCAAAAATTGAGCATTTCGACCAAAGGATTGAAAAGAAATAGAGAGAGAGAAAGGCAGAGTAGGGGCTGTTATGCCCACCACGCTACTAATTTTCTTTCCTTCTCTTAAGCCATAAAGTACCTCTGCGCCAGCGACAGCTCGTCGGCAGGTCCCACCGTTGCGATCTTGCCGTCCAGCTTGACCTCGTACGTCTCCGGGTCTATGGTTATCTTGGGCGTCTCGTCGTTCCACATCATGTTCTTCTTGCTGATGTTCCTGCAGTTCTTGACCGGCAGGCATACCTTTTCCAGGCCCAGCTTTTGCGGTACGCCCAGCTCCATTGCCCTCTTTGACGTAAAGGTGTAGCTCGTCTTGTGGACTGCCTTGCCAAAGGCGCCAAACATCGGCCGGTAGTACACAGGCTCGGGGGTCGGAAGCGACGCATTGGGATCGCCCATTATCGACCATGCGATAAAGCCGCCTTTCAGGACCATCTTGGGCTTGGCAGGGAAGAATGCCATTGGATACATCACAATGTCCGCGTACTTGCCCACTTCAAGCGATCCAAGGTAGTCAGAGACTCCGTGCGTTATGGCCGGGTTTATGGTGGTCTTGGCGATGTACCTCTTTGCCCTAAAGTTGTCGTTGTCGCCGGTCTCCTGCGGTAGTCTTCCTTTCATCTTTTTCATCTTGTCTGCAGTCTGCCACGCGCGGATGACGACCTCCCCTATCCTCCCCATCGCCTGGCTGTCTGACGAATACATGGAAAGCACGCCTTCATCGTGCAGGACGTCTTCTGCGGCGATGGTTTCTGCCCTGATCCTAGAGTCGGCAAACGCGACGTCTTCGGCGACTGCAGGGTTCAGGTGGTGACAGAACATCAGCATGTCCAGGTGCTCGTCCACGGTGTTCTTGGTGTACGGCCTTGTGGGGTTTGTCGACGACGGCAGCGCAAACATTTCTCCGGCTATTTTCATGATGTCCGGCGCATGGCCTCCGCCGGCTCCCTCCGTGTGGTACGTGTGGACCACCCTGCCGTCAATGGCGTTGATGGTGTCTTCGACGTACGCGCACTCGTTTATAGAGTCGGTGTGGATTGCCACCTGCGTGTCGGTAAGGTCTGCCGCCCTGAGCGAGGCATCCAGAACTGCCGCAGTGGTGCCCCAGTCCTCGTGATCCTTTAGGCCGCAGGCGCCTGCATCGATCTGCTCAAGCTGGGTCGCAAGCGTCGGGTGCGAATCGTTTCCCTTGCCCAGAAAGCCCCAGTTCATAGGGGTGTCCTCGACTGCCTCCATCATCCTGCTTATGTTGTACACGCCGGGCGTGCACGTTGTCGCGTTTGTGCCGTCTGCCGGGCCCGTGCCTCCGCCTATCATGTTGCAGATGCCGCCGCTTATGCCGTCTATGTACTGCTGTGGCGAGATCATGTGTATGTGCGTGTCAAAGTGGCCGGCTGTGCATATTGTGTGCTCGCCTGCGGTGGCTTCCGTGCAGGCTGACACCACCATGTTCGGGTTTACCCCGTCCATCGTGAGCGGGTTGCCGGCTTTTCCAACGCCGGCTATCTTGCCGTCTTTGATGCCGATGTCGGCCTTTACTATTCCAAGCACTGGATCTAAAATGACTGCGTTTGTTATGACAAAGTCCAGGGCGCCATTCTTATTTGTAACGCCGGACGTCTGGGCAAGGCCGTCTCTAAGGGTCTTGCCTCCGCCAAAGACACACTCGTCTCCAGGCGTTATCAGGTCTTTTTCTATCTGTATCACAAGATCCGTGTCTCCGATCCTCACCTTGTCGCCGGTGGTCGGTCCGAACAGGTCGGTGTATTGTTTGCGGGTTAGTTTCAGGACCATGTTGTCATATTCCTCCTATATTATGCTCCGTTAAAGCCCTGCTTCTGGGCTTTTTCGACTGCTGCGCGCATGACCATGCTGGAGTTCAGGCTTCCCATAGTCAGGCCGTTGAATCCATAGCATACTCGCGCTCCTCCTATCTCGCACAGCTCTACATCTTTGCTGTCTCCCGGCTCAAACCTTATCGAAGTGCCAGCAGGTATGTTGAGCCTGTAGCCAAACGCCTTTTCCCTTGGGAAGTCAAGTGCCCTGTTTACTTCAAAGAAATGCGTGTGCGAACCTATCTGGCATGGCCTGTCCCCCTTGTTCTTTACGGTGATTTTTACCGTCTTTCTGTTTGTGTTGCACATCACCGGGTCGGGAGCCAGAATGTATTCACCGGGCATCATTGGGCTTGATGTAACCTCCTCTTTTTTGGAGACCCGCTGCTGTTGACTTGCTGCCTTTCTTTTTTTTGTTGTTTTACCATTTTTCTTCACCATTTACCTACACTCATCATAATTATTGGACTGGATCATGCACGGTGACCAGCTTTGTGCCGTCCGGAAAAGTTGCCTCCACTTGGACTGTGTGAATCATGTCCGGTACGCCGGCCATCACGTCGTTTTTCTTCAGTATGGTTCTGGCAGACTGCATCAGCTGTGCGACGGTTTTTCCTTCTCTTGCGCCCTCCACGACATAGTTGGCTATATAAGCAACTGTCTCTGGATAATTCAGTTTTATACCTCGCTTTTTCCTTCCTTCAGCGATCTGGGCAGCCGTCCAGATCCACATCTTTTCCATCTCTCTTGGTGCAAGCATCATTTTTGCATGACCTCAGAGTTCGGTAGAGTAGTGAACTATTTTAGATTTAGAAGCAAGCAGCCCAATAAATAACGCACACCTACACCTGCCACCCACACAAATGCGCACATGCACAGGATAACCGGCGATTTAGCCGACGTCGACTGAATTTTTTTATCGGTTTGCCGTTATGTTACTTTTCTACTATCTTTATTGGAAGGGCGACTCCAAGCCAGAAAGAGACAGACTCGTACAGCCCGTTCTTGTTCACGGGCAGCGTAAAATCATGGATCTTGCCGTCGTCTGTCATGATGGTCAAAAAGTTTGACACTATGGCCCGGCCCATCATGTTGGTCACCATCGTTTCCCACCCCTTGCGGAGCGCAAGCTCGCGTATGTCAGAATACCAGACAAAGTAGTCCAAGTTCTCGTTTTGGAGAAGGTCTTCGGGGGTAAAGTTTGCCTGTTTTCGGATCTTTGAGGCATCGCCTGTATTCTTTTTCATGGTCAGCAAGTACGGGTACGGCGCAAGACCGGCCACGTACCCAAAGTCGGCAAATTTTGCAAGGAAGCTCTTCCTTGACACGATGACCCGCTCGGTGGTAAAGTCAAGCGTCAGGTTGTTTGACCAGCCGCCTTTGCTCTCGGAACTCAGCCTCAGTATGACTTCTTCCATGCGGTTTTCCTTGCACCATGCCATGTAGGTCCTCACCTTTTCCGAGTCGGACATGCCGGGCAATTTTCCCTTGTACCGTTTTTTGAATGCCTCAAAAATTTGCGGGTTCATTTCTCACTTGCCACGCACACATATGTAGAGAGACATCGCGTCGACGAAAAAAATTCGGGCGCCGGGACGACAACTCTCCCTTCCTCATGGCCTTGACCACCCTATCCCGGCGGGAATGTGCATGAACCCCGAAGTCGCAAGAAGGAAGACCCATGCCGTAAAGACGAACGGGCCTGTAAGCGCAGGCAGGCCCCACTGGCCAAAGAACCTCTGCAGTCCGGGCATCAGAAACGAACAGCCTATTGTTGCAAACACGGCCATCATGAAAGACTGGGGCGTCAGCGGGACAAAGCTCGTCAGCGCTATCATTACCAGCACCTGATTGAATCCGTGCAGCCCCATTCTTACCTCTGCGGTAGGCAGTTTTGTCAGTATGGCCATCGCCGCGCCGATGCCCGAACCAAGAAGGGCCATCAGCCCTGCCAGGTACAGCGGCGAAAACGGGTCCCACTGCGACGTGTAGGCGTTGGTGAACCACGGCCTATCCTGCACGCCGCTGATAAGGGGGGCAAGCTCGAAAGCAAGCGTCAAGCCGACTACCCAGAATACACCGGTCTTCCAGTTTTCAACAAACGTGACCTGCGATACGCCCTTGAGGGTCGCTATCATAAACTCCTTTGCAGTCCACCTGAAATTTTCGCCCGTGTTGTTGGGGTTGCTGCTATCCCTTATCAGCTCCTCCTTGGGCTGCGGAGCAGGAGCAGGCCATATGTCGTGGCCAAACCTCTTTGTAGCGTACATCATGGCCCACGTGGTAAATATGAACGACGACGTAAAGCCGGGTATTGCCCAGGAACTGGCGGTGCCGTTCAGTGCGAACATGTCTCCCATCAGGTGCGCAAAAGCCATCCACGTAAACGCGGTGATGGCAGCGCCAAAGACGGAGATGAAGAAGGTGGCCCTGTTGGCCTTGACAAACGGCCCCGACCAGAACGCCATGCCGGTGAGTATAGAGTTGTAGCCGAACAGGCCAAACGTCACAAGGTCGTATGACGCGCCTGCCAATATTGCGACGCCCGCGCCAATAAGGCCGGACAGCACCATCATCCCGCCTGCCTTGCGCGATGCCAGGAACACGCCTCCAAGAATCAGTATGCCGGTTATTGGAGAGCTGAAAAGCGGCACTTCCGAGATCCCGTTAAAGAGGGTGAAGAAGAAATCCAGTCCGGGATTCCCAGTAGAGAACGTTGGGATAGCCATTGATTTCCAGTGCGAAGAGTGCGGTTTAACAATTTGTCAGCAAGATGAATTTATTAACGCACATGGTAGCCGAAGCGAAAATGCGTGTGCATGTACAGTTACAATCGGGATAACGAAAAATTAGTCGACGTCGGCAAGTTTCTTCTTTCTGAATAAGGAGAGAGAGAGAGATACCATCCCAAGGTCGATATCAAAGAGAGACACATCCCTCTGGTCTGACCGCGTAAGGCCTTGTGTCAGTTGTCACGCCATCTATCTCATTTCATCAACACCACGGGCGTTGACGAGGCCTTTAGCACCTTCCGAGTCACGCTTCCCATCTCGGTTGCGCTGTTTATTCCGTTAATCCCCATCACTATCATGCTTGCCCCGATTTTTTCCGCAACTTCAATTATCTTGGAGGCAGGGTCCCCCATCTTTACAATCCTCACGTATTCCCCCGCCCTGCGCGGGACTATCACGCTGTTGAGCAGGATCCTTCCCTCCTTTTCCATCTTGGAGGTCAGCTCCTCATCGACAGATTCGTCACCGCCTTCTTCCTCTTCTGACCACTCGATCACGTAGAGCAGGTATATCTTGGCCTCGTTTATGCCATAGATGTTCGTTGCATAGTTGAGGGCGCGCAGCGACTGCCCAGACCCGTCTATCGGCACGAGGATTCTTTTGGAATAGTATGTTTCATCGGCAGCGGCGTTTGCTGACTTGTGAGACCTTTCCGCAACGATGTCCTGAGTGGCGATTGCGTTTGTCTTTTGCCCCATGATGCGAAGGGCCTTGGTGATCCCGACTCTGGCCTCGATCAGGGGCAGAAATATGATAACCGCCGCTGCAGTCGCCGCCCACGCGACTGCAATTCCAACCCAGACAGCATAGGTTGTCTCAGAAAAGACATAGCCGGAAAGGTAAAGCGGCATCGGCCAGGCCACGACCAGAACTATTGTGAGGGCGATGGCAACCTTGTAGCCGAACTTTAGGGACTTTTTCAGATATTCCTCGTTTTCGCCTTCAAACAATCCCTTGATCTTGCCGTCGACAACCAGTATCTTTTGCTTCATGAGGCTCAGGTCAAAGTTGCCGGGCCGAACAGTACTGCCTATGAGGGCGACGGCCGCTCCAATGGATATGGACGAGAGGTTGCCTGCAAGAAGAGGTATGTTGTGTCCTGTGGACTGGACCGATATTTCGCCATAGAGCACGTACGCTGTTCCTATCCAGACGCTGACGCCGCATACAAGGCCGGCAAGAGCGCCGGCCGTGGCGGCGACTCGGTTTGTCTTTTTCCACAGGACAAGCGTGACTGGGATCACGGCAGAGCCAATCAGGACCCCCATTGCAAGGTAGACGTACTGGAGGCTCACTCCGATCTGGAGGAGCGCCAGCGCCAGCACTCCCATGCCTATGCCAAAGGCCACTATCGAGTAGCGCGAGATGCGCATCAGCTCCCTCCCGCTTGCCGACGGCTTTAGGTAGGTCCGGTAAACGTCGTAGGTGACAAGCGACGAGGCCGCGACAAGTTCTGCCGAGCCGGCCGAAGTGACGGCTGTGAACAGTATCGTGAGTATGAGTATCGCTCCCAGTTCGCCAAGGACGTGCGAGGCGGCCGTTGGAGCCACCAGCCCCATGCTTATCTCTTCTGGCGAAAGCTGCACGTTGACTGCGACCGCCGCAAGTCCAAGGGTCGTGGCAAGCGTGAACGGTATTGCAAACCATGCAAGGCCGCCCACAAGAAAACCCCTGAACGCAGAGCGGGGTCCTGCCGCTATGGCCCGCTGCCAGTACGCCTGGTCCACAAAAACGGTCCCGAAATTTCCCGTTATGTTTATCACGCCAAATATCAGGGCTCCAGTCGACGCCAGCGTCAGGTACGAGCCGGTCGCGTTTCCGTCCACGGGCCGAAGAGCCGCCGCGGCGCTCAGCTTTTCAAACATGCCAGAAATCCCGCCTATCTGTGGATTGAGAAAGTACACGGCCGTGACAAAGACCAGAACCACGATAAAGAGAAAGACGGTGTTCATGTACTCTGCAAGAAAGGTTGCCTTGAGCCCGCCGGAGAACGTGTAGATTATCACGCCAACCGGGATGAGAAAGGCGGCAAGTGAGATGTTTATTCCGGTCAGCGAGCTTAATGCCGCGGCGCCTCCCAGGACAAGCATCGCGGTGACGACCGTGTTGGTCAATAGCGCAAAGAAGAGGAACACCTTGTGTGAGCCCTTGCCAAACCGGGCGTAGATTATCTCTGGAAAAGTGTGCGACGACGGAGCGTTGCGCTTGAGCGCCGTGGCAAGGATTGCAAACAGGACTACCTGTATGCTGGCCCCCGCCGCGTACCAGAACGGCCCGCTGATTCCAAACTGGTAGGCCACCGTAGATGACTGGAGGAGGGTTGCCGCCCACGTCCATGCCGACACCACCGACGACGCTATCAGCCCGACCTTGACGGACCTTCCCGCCGTCGAGAACCACTCAAAAGTTTTCTTTGTGCCCAGCCACTTGGTTTCCACCCTCACCAGCAGGATAACTGCAAGCGCCATGACCAGTCCCACCCCAAGAAGGATAAAGTACCCCAGGCCTTCAGAGAGGACCACGGCCATATGCCCGTAAGAATGTCAACAAAAATTTAAAGGTGTATAAAGCAAGGTCCCTTGCCCGCCATACTTTGTAATAAACGTACAACTGGGCAGTACCTTTCAAAATTACTTGAAAAACATCTATATACAAACTATGTTAACCCCACATGATGCCGGACGACACTGACGAACTTATCCTCTCGGCGCTGAGCAGAAATGCAAAGCAAGACCCCCTGGAGATCTGGGACTTTTTGAAAGGGCACGGCCACGACGTCCCGATCGAGGAAATCGAGTCAAGGATAACCAAGCTTGAAGATGAAGGCGTCATAACCGGCTACACGATATCGGTAGACACCAGGAAGCTCAGGCGCAGGGTCATCAGGGTCGTGCTTGCAACATTCAAGACTTCGCAGCACCTTCCAAAAAGACTCGAAGGGCTGAAAAAGTACGTGGCCGACGCGCCCTTTGTGCTGTTCTCCGGGCGCACGAGGGGAGGATACGACTGGATATGCGTCCAGGCTTTTCCGTCAGAGGAGATGGCCGACGAAGAAAGCGACATTTACAGGAACCTTTTTGGCGACATCATACAGTCCTACCAGGTGTACGATTTTATGCCCGTGAAAGACCCGTCCTTCCACTCGCTTGCGTACACAAGCAAGGAATACAAAAAGTTCCTTGACGAATGGATACCGCCGTTTCTGCCCAGATAATCCTCTCTAGCTAGTTTCGGTGCTGTTTTGCGCTGCTGTTCTTGAAGCGTATGCTGTCATCTATCAGCGAATGAATCTTGAGCCTGATTCCCATCAAAAAGTTGATGATTTCGGCTCGCTGGTCCGGCTCGACGGTGCTGTGCACCTCGTTTATGAGGTTGTCTATTCTGTTCAACGCGATCTTTAGTGTCAGGTACGTCTTTCTGGCAATGACCGGCGCCCTGGCCTTTGCGGCGACGACAAGCTCGTCCTGGCTTTCCTGATTTAGCGCGTTCTTTAGCTCGCGGATCTGCCTTACCGTCAGGTCGTTGTTCATGATGTGCTCCACTATCATGGACTGTTTTTCGCTAGAGATCTGGGCTATCTCGATTGCCTGGCTCACGTTGATGGACCTGTTTGCTATCTTTTCCTTGATCTCGTCAGGGAGCCTCAGCAGCTGCATGTGGTGGGAGACGTACTCTTCGCTCTTGCCTATCTTTTTTGCAAGCTCTGTCACCCCGCCCCATCCAAAATCCACGATGTACCTCCGGAACGCTTCGGCCTCTTCCAGCGGGTCCATCGATTTTCTCTGGACGTTTTCGGTGAGCTGGATTTCGTACGACTGCTTGTCGGTCAGCTCCCTTATTTTTGCCGAAATGAACCGCCACCGGAGGTTCTTGCAGGCGTGATACCTCCTGTGGCCTGCCACGATTTCAAAGCCGGCGGTAAGCGGCCTGATGAGTATTGGCTGCAAAAGCCCGTGCTCGCGGATGCTGTTGACCAGCGTCTCGAAATCTGGATCATCTTTCTGAAATGTGTCACGGATTGCAAACTGCGACGGCCGGATCATCTTCATCTCAATTTGCTCGACAACACTCGAATCGATAAATTCCATTGTAATGTTACTTTTTCGATGCTACTTATCTTTTGCTTATCCTATCATAAATCCTGAAAATTATGATATGTTGTACAATATTTCTAAATAACCTTATAGAATTTTGTAGTTAGAATAGCAACATAAAATTTCTATTATTACTTATATTTTTTCTATATCTTATTACAATTTATATTATTTTGCATAGCATGTTTTTGCATTAGGATTTGATCCAGTAAAAAGGAACCTGCAATATCTTCATGCACAATGCATATGGCTGCTTTTCCAGCCGCCAAGTCTTTTGCAAGTCACCGCCCGGCATTTTTGCCAGCCGCGGGACAAGCTGCAGGAAGGCTAGCTATCTAGTTCAAAGATTCCTGCCGCTTAAACTGAGCACAAAGAATGCAAAAGAGTTTTGCAGCATCTCAGTGAAGATAAGATTCGCCGCTCTTCATGATGCGCTTGGCCTCATTAAGCGAAAGCATACCCTTTGCAACCATTATCCTCAAAAGCGTGGGCACGACGTTTTCCATGTTGTAGGGAAGACGGGTATCCATGAACAGCGATAGCGAGGGTAGCTCTTCGTCTGAAATGTTAGAATTGTTCTTCTCGGTCTCTCGGGACAACATATGACAATTACAAAGTTGTCGTATTTATGTAATACTTTTTTATAAGTATACTACGTAATTTTGTGAAAACAATCGAGAAACAGGCAAAGTAGTTTACGGATAAGATCGGCAATTGCCTATGGCAATCAGAGAAAAAGACGAGAATGGGGCGGCTATGGCGTGTGCTGCTGCAAAAGACAAAATCATCAGGCATAAAATGAAAAAAGAGACTAGCGCACGACAAGGACAGGGCACGGCGAATGGTTTATCACGGCGTTAGTGACGCTCCCAACCAAAAGTTTCTTGAACGTGGACTGGCCCCTTGAGCCCATGACGATGAGATCCGCGCCATTTTTCTTGGCATATTCTGTTATCACGCCCACTTCGTGGGTGCCGTCGTCAGACAGTATTTCAGTCTTGGCGCTGATGCCTTGGCCGGCGGCATTGTCCATTATCTTGGACATCCATTCTTCGGCGGACTTTATTCTGGCTCTTTGAAAACCCTCGACGAGCCGGACGTTTCCGTACCGGGCCTGGAGTCCTATGGCGCCCCCCTGCTTGACGTTTTCAACGACGTGCATTATGACCAGCTTGGCGCCTTCCATCTTGGCCAGGTGCATTGCGTACTGCGCCGCTTTGTTAGAAACAGGCGACCCGTCAACGGGAACAAGAATCTTTTTCACCGAGACCTCCGAGCCGGTCATGATCATTATTTTGAGATCGCCTAGAAAAGCCTTGCCTGTTTAGTCGTAGATTACGTATGACATCATCATCTTCATCATCGGCCTTGCAATAGCACATAATCGCGTCCAAACACAAAGCCAATCCACATCACCGCGCCCTTTTGGAACACGACTGCCATCTGCGATATAATCTCGCCAGGCGCAACGTCGCTTTTTCCTTCCTTTTGCGCGAGGGTTATTTCATCAGGCTGCACAAACAGCGGCACCTTTACTTCCGGCAGGCCTTTTCCCTTGCGCATGTGATTCAACATTTTCAGTACCAGTTCAAGGTCATGCTTGACGTCGGGAAGCAGCAGGTTTTCTTTGTATACAGCAGCAATGTTTGCATTGTTTTTGACTCTTGTGACCCTAAACACTGCAGGAAGTTTTTTCCACTCGGGATAAAATTCAGCCAACGCGGACACTAGCTCGTCAATTTCGCCTTGAAAGGCCGACAGGTCGTCTTTGCTTCCGCGCTTTTGCCGCGCGATTATTTTTTTGATCTCGGATTTTACCTGCGAAACGTCGTTGAGCGGCCTGGCGCTGCTAAAGAGCATCACACAGATAGGCGACGCTTGCTTTTCAATGTTGCCGTTGCGTAGAAATGAAAAAGATGATGCAGGAAAAAAAGCTACTGCTGATTGTTATTGTTGTTATTGTGCGCCCTGTGCAGGGATTCCGGCCTTTCGTACGTGGCGCTTTCAATCCTTTCAAGGTCGCGCTCTATGCCCGGCTGGAACTTGCTCTTTGCGTACCAGACGGCAGCGGCGCTTCCCCCTATTATCGCTGCAACTGTGATCGCTTCCTCGAACATATATGCAAGATTCTATGACAATTGTTTGCATATAAACCATGATTGTATGATAATATAGAAAACCACAAATATTATGCTACAGAAATTCTGCATTATTATTTGCAAGATACAAGAATTATCACGCTACAAGCTTGCAAACAGCATATTTATTGCAACTTGCATCATCAGGGAGAATTTGTAAACTACGGACGCATATGTGCATTTTTGCTACAAGGTCAGCATGCGCTTGGCCTCGCTGACCCTGTCGAGCAGCTGCCTTAGAAAAACGTCGGCAAACTGGTCAAACGTGAACACGGAATATTTCTGGCGGTACTCTTGCTTGCGCTTTTGGTACTCTTCCTCCAGCCACCGGAAATCCGACTCTTTCAGCTTGACGATGAAATTCTGCGACTTGGCCTTTGACTCAAACATGTTGAGCATAAAGTAGCTGGCAAACTGGGTAAAGCTGTTTGCGCGGTATCGGCGGTTGTATTCCTCTTTGTATTTTTCATAGTTTTCATCAAGCCACGCCTTGACGTCTGACCTGATGGTAAGCGACGTGTAGCGGCCGCCAAAATCCTCCCTTATGGCGCACGTATCCACTGTGTAATAGCCGCGCTTTATCTCGTTCATCAGGATGATGAGGGCGCTGGGGAGGAACATGCCTGGATAGTACTCGTCTGTTATCTGCTGCAGCTTTGCCAGGATGGCCGGCTTTAGGCCTATCGTGGCGTATCCTTGGCTAGGCATATAAAAGATTCAAGCCCTCTGGCAGTTAAATAACCTTCTTTTTATAAAAAGAAGAGGTTTTGGAGCCCGTCTTTCTCTTACCTCCCCACGGGCTCCATGTAGCCCTTCAGGTCCTCGCCCTTGACGACGTCTTCTTCTGGCGGGACGTATTCGATGACGCCGTGCCTCTGCGCGCCGGGGTACCTTTTCTGCGTGGCAAGCGCGACTATGACAAACGCCGCAAACGATATTGGCGGAGGTATCATCGTGTCCAGGCCTGCAAGGTCTGGAGGCATGGTCAAGAACAGCAAGAGCCGGATGGAAGAGCCCACGATGAGCGACGTGATCGCGGCAGGCATGTTGGCCTTTTTCCAGAACAGCCCAAGCGTGAGCGGGGCCCACGCTCCGGCAAACACAATGTCAAACGCAAGCACTAGATAGATTCCCGGCTGCGGGAGCAGGTATCCAAGGATAAACGCCGCAACCATCATCGGAATGGTAAAGAGGCGCGTTGTCATGAGCAGTTTCTTGTCCTCCATGCCGGGGCGCTTGAGCATCCTGCGCAGGATGTCGCGCTGGATGATGTTTCTTGACATGACTGACGATATGGCAAGGAGCCCGCCGTTGGCTGTCGACATTGACGCGCCAAGCACGCCCATCATGAGCGCGGCCCCTATTGGAAACGGCATGTGGTTTATCGCAAGCTCCGGGTACGCGGTGAACGGGTCTGCGATGTTTGGAAGGACAAAGAGCGCGATTATGCCCATCATGCTGGTCGGTATGACAGTAAACAGGGTGAGGCCGGCGCCCATGAACGCCCCGCGCTGCGCAGTCCTGCCATCCCTTGCCGCAAAGACGCGCTCCATAAAGTCAAGCGCCACAATGTCGCCAAGGCCAAGCGCCATTATGCTTGCCCAGTTGACGTACGCGCCGTTTGCTGGGTCGACAAGCCCTGACAAGTCAAGGTATGCAGGCGGCGCGTTGCCAAGGATGGTCCCAAAGTCGACGCCGTAAAAGCCGCCCGCAAAAAACAGGAACGCAGCCCAGAACGCCCCTATTGCAAGATATATCTGGAAAATGTCAGTATAGGCAGACGAAAAGAGGCCGCCTGCGTACGTGTATACTAGGACTATCAGCGCGGCGATTAGCATCCCCCAGAAAAGGTCGATCCCAAAGACAGATTGCAGGATAAAACCACTCGCCGCAAAGTTGCCGGCGACAAGCACGATGAAACTTATCATCATGAGCACGCCGGAGATGCCCTCGGCGCCGTTGCCAAAGCGCCGGTAGTAAAAGTCAGGCAGCGTCAAGAGAGCCATCTTGTTCAGCCTCTTGCCGTAAACAGTCCCCGTAAGTATGAGGCATACGCCAAGGCCAATCGGGATCGCCGCGCCGGCCCAGAACCCAAACTGGTATACCAAGGACACGTTGCCAAGCGACGAGTTGCCGTCAATCGACTGGGCGGCAAGCATCGTCCCCACGAAAAACAGTGGGAGACTTTTTCCGGCGACCATGTACCTCTTGCTGCTTTTCTTTACAAGCCTCGATGTCAGCGTGCCGACGACAAGCGACAGCACAAGAAATGCCGCAATAGCTATTCCAAACCCATCCAGCCCAGCCATACCCTTATCTTATATATTTAGTAAATATATAAGATTTGCTAAGATAAAAGGTTCGACTGTCGAACACGTACGCATCTACGCGACTAGGCGCACTTGCAGATGCCAAGCATCTTTAGAACATAGAAGGAAAAACTGATGTCCTCTTTGGCGATGTCAGGGATAGGTTCGCCTGCTTCATGCTTCAGGTCCTGAAGAAAGTCATAGATCTCGTCTACGGTGACTGGAGCGTTAGGATAGCCAACCTTTTCATTCACCGTGTTGTACATGGAAATATAATAGCTAAGGAAGGTAGTCTTCATCAAAGTCTTGTCCGCGCCGGCAGTCGCTCGGACCACCCGGGACGTGCTTCCTCCTTTCATGCTTCAAGGGTGCCTGCGAACGATATAAGCATTGAGATAAAAACTGTAAACTACGTATCCAGCCTCGCAGCATGATGCGTAGACTACAGCTTGTCGGGAAAAACCGCCGGAACGTCCATTATTGCAGGCGTTTTGCGGGATAATTTATAAATATACGTAGATTACTAATACTTTTGCGATGCAGGTCAAGAACATCCCTGTCAACATGATAGACATAGCAGAAGAAAACGTCAGAAAGGACCACTCTTTTGGGGAGGACGACAAGGACAGGCTCATCAAAGAACATTTGTCAAAGTTTGACCTGCTGCAGCCGGTCGTGGTTCGCTTTGACGACAAGAGCAGGCGCTACAAGCTGCTGATAGGGCGCAGGCGCTTTTTTGCGCTCAGCGCCAAGGGCGAGACGCAGATACCGGCGGTCGTCACTGAACTGGAGGGCGCAGAAGCAGAGGCTGCGTCGCTTTTTGAGAACCTTATTCGCAAGGACCTGTCGCCGCTTGAAAAGGCCAGGATGGTCAAGAGGCTTGTTGACACCACCAAGGCAGGCATCACGGGCGTTGCGGCAAAGTACGGCCTGCCAAAGAGCACGGTAAGCGAGTGGCTCAGCATATTGTCATTGCCGCAGGTGCTGCAGGACAACATCGAGCAGGGCAGGATAACGTCGTACGAGGCCATCAGGATAGCAAGAAAGCCAAAGACCGTGCAAGAGAAACTGGTAGCTGCGGCACAGGAGGGCAGGCTGCAGGAAGAGATGGCGCAGGCAGGCGTAAAGCGCGGGGCGCCAAGGGGTCTGCTGACGATTCGCATCGTGTTTGACCCGAGGAGGAAATCCGACAAGCAGCTGTGGGAAAAGCTCAACGCAAAGGCAGAGGAGAGCGGCCTTGACGTCACCGACTATGCAAGGAGCATCCTTTCAGGGCACGTGCAGAGAGACACGTAGATTACGTTCTTTGGCAGGCGCGTGCGCAAAAAGCGGCACGTAGATTACTTAGCAATATTTAAGAAATACTTACTAATTACTTATAGGTGCTGAAAAGGCATGGGAATGGAATTCTACGGTGATTCGTACAAGGGAAATGACGAGCCGATTTTTGTAGGCATACCAACCTTCCTGAAGCTGCCCTGGCTCAAGAGCAAGGCAGAGCTGGAAAAAGTCAGGCCGGACGTGGCCATCATAGGAGAGCCGTTTGACTTTGGCACCACCATCCGCCCGGGGGCGAGGTACGGCCCAAGGGCAATCCGCGCGGCCTCGACCGTCCCGTCCCCGCCGTACGAGCACTTTAACATAGAGACAGGCGTCGACCCGTTTGGCGTGTTCAGGTCTGTAGACTATGGCGACGTCAACATATCGCCCGGTGACGTGGTAGAGTCGCACAGGCGCATGACGGAGAAGGTCAAGGAAGTGCTTGACATCGACGGCATCCCGGTGATGCTTGGCGGAGATCATTCAATTACGTTTGCCAACGTGCGCGCCTTTGCAAAAAAGTACAAGAACATCGGCATGATCCACATCGACACCCACGCAGACTGCGCGCCGCAAGGGTTGACGGGCTTCAAGTACGACCACGGCGCCCACATCCGCAGGATAATGGAGCTTGGGTGCCTAAAGGGCAAAAACTACACGCTCATCGGCCCGAGGGGTTACTGGCCCGGGCCGGACCTGTACAAGTGGATGGCCGACCAGGACTTTCAGTGGTTCACGATGCTTGACGTGGAGGAGCTGGGAATAGACAAGATAGCAAAAGAGGCGGCAGACAGGGCAAACGACAACGTCGACGCAGTCTATATCAGCTGGGACATTGACACGTTTGACCCCGCGTACGCGCCGGGAACAGGCGAGCCGGAGCCAAACGGCCTGACGTCAAGGGAGGGAATGCGCCTCATGCGCCTGCTTTCGACGTCGTTTGATCCGGACAGGTTTGCGTTTGACCTGGTCGAAGTCGCGCCCAACTATGACGTAAGCGACGGCAGCTCGTACAACGGAGGCATCACGTCTGGCCTTGCCAACAGGCTCATAGTTGAACTGCTTGCAGGATTGTCGCTGACAAAGAAGGGCAAGACCGAGGGGAGCCCGGTGAGGCCCAAGTTCTACCGCGGCAAGGGCCACACGTACGACTTTGGCAACGGCCCAAAGGCCAAGGTGCCAAAGAGGCCGCCCTTGGCCTACGGCCCAAAGATAAAGAGGTAGCAGATGATCTACATCAAGGCGGTTGCAAAGGGCGAGCCCGACGCGGCTCCCCTTGCCAAGTTTTTTCAATACATTGATTCGACTGACGAACTTATCCTGAAGCATTCCATAGAGATGGTAAAGGACAAGATGGACAGGAACTTGAAGCTGAACGTGAACGAGGCGTTTTTGCTGTACGCGTATTTCGTGGCAACACAGGTGCGCGCCAAGAAAAAGGCGGCCGAGATCGAAAAAGACGCCAATTCGCTCCTTTCCTCGGACCAAGTCATGATAGGCGTCCCGGAGACTTTACGGACTATTACGTTTGACGCCATAGTCGACGGGAAAAGGGAGTGGATAACTTTGCAAGAGCCCATGTCCGTTTCAAGCTACGTAATGGCCAACAATTCAAGCGGTAGCTAGCTGTAGCCAAGTTGTTTTTTGTTTTCTTGTGTTAAAGGAAAAAGAGAGAGTGTGTGTCTGTGTCCATTTGACAGACATACAGCGACTCAGTTGTGCGAGTGGTGCGGGTCGGTCGTCTTGTCTTCTTTTTGCATGATCAAGTCCGCGCGGCCTGCCTTTCTTCGGGCGGCAAACGAATAGCCAAACGAGCCGGCTATTATCACGCCTGCCAGCACGGGCCCGGCCAGCTCCGGGATTATCTCTGCGCCGGTGAGGTTCTCGTACGTTGCCAATGCGGCAACAGCCATCGCGGCCCCACTCAGGGCGTAGGACATGTACCTGAACCCCTTTGTGTCAAATATACGCGACAGCGCCGAGCGCAGCAGTATGCTGTCAAGCGTATCCAAGGGGATCATGCCAAGCGCAAAGAACCCTGCAAGGGTCAGGGCCACCTGTACGCCAAGCGTCGCAGACGCCACTGCCGACAGCGTGATTGCCGAAATCTGCGTTGCAGTGTCAAAGCCAAGGCCGAATACCATTCCCGTGACAAGCGACGACACGAACGGGTTGTACGAGCCGGTCCTTGCCAGCACCTTGCTTGCAAGGATCGCAGAGCCGGTCTTGCCCCATTTTTTCATGGCATAGATGTTTATAGCTCCTATGGTCCCAAGAGCCGCTGCTCCGATGATCCCTCCCCAGAAAGCCAGCACGTCGGCGCCGGCGATGCCGCCTATGACGAATATGATAAACACCATCTCGGCCAGCACGGATATCATGTGGCCTACGCTAAAGCCGGCCCCCACCCACCTTGACTTGCGCGATGCGTTGTGAAGCCTTACCATGTTGTCAATAGCGGTAATGTGATCCGCGTCAAGCGCATGGCGCAGGCCGAGCAACACCATGGTAGGGATAGAGACTGCGACGAACGTTGCAATGTCGCCTTCTACCAATTGCGGCAACATCCTCCAACCAGGCGTATTACTGTTTTACATCCTAGTAATACTGATCGCATACATTGTAATTCGGTCGCATGTATAAAAATATGCCATCATTATCTGTAAAGTGCTAAAGCTTGCTTGGAAACGGATGCGTAGAATACATACGAGCTTTCTGCCGACATCGGCTAAATGCTCGTATATACGTATATTCAGACGACTGAAACAAAATGCACTTTCAGGCTTTTTATCCCGCGGCTTTCCGACAGCTTTTTGGCAAGCTCCTTTATCCGCCTTATTTCGCCCCTCACCATCACAGTCTCTAGGCAGTTGTCGTGGTCAAGGTGCAGATGCGTCGAGGCGCTGATGATGTCGCTGTAATGGTGCTGTACGTGCGTGGACTCGGAATCGTGGTTGTACGCGTGGTTGTCGTACAGCATCATTATTGCGCCTGCGCCGTTTCGGCTGTCCTCGCCCTTGTCCCAGTCATACTGGGCTATGAACGAGTGCAGGGCGGCCTGTATGGCCTTGGACCTGTCTGAAAACCCGGCCTTCTTCATCGACCTGTCAAATTCGGACAGCAGGTCCGGCGAAAGGGACATGCTTATGCGGTCGACGGGCTCTTTTTTCCGGTGGCTGTGCGAATGGCGCTTTGGCAAGGATATGCATGGTTGATATAGTCTTGAGCAATTTTAAAGTTTAAAAAGAGTAATACTTTTTATCTAAAATTTATTACTGAGTACAGTACATCTGCAATTGCATGGCGCCCAAGCCGGTTATCGTCAAGCTTGCAAAGAAAAGAGGTAGCAGGGACGGGCGCATACAGCGATGAAAAATACGTCTTTATCAAGATGCCGGGCAGCATCGATTCTGCAAGGAAGGTTCCAAAAGAAGCTAGAAAAAATAACGTGTCTCAATAGTAGTGGTGCATCGGGCGCTGCTGCCTGCCCAGCTTGTCAAAGTGGTCGTGTGCCTGCTTGCCTCCGCGGTGCGAGTGGGTTGTGCCGTCAGAGTGGGTGTGGGTATAGTAGGCAGGCTTGGCCATCACCACGTCATCAACGCGCAAGAGCAAGTCGGCAACCTCAGCCGCCGTATTCATTACCTGCTCCTTGACTGCAAGCGGTTCTATGACGCCAAGCGCAAGCATGTCGTCCTGCACCCTGCGTGAGAAAGCGTTTACGCCGCACCAGCCTTTTCCGTCCTTGGCGCCGGCAGCGCGCAGCTGAGCCTGTGCGTCAATGACGTCCATGCCGGCGTTTGCAGCAATTGTCAGCGGGATCTCTTCGAGCGCGTCTGCAAATTTCAGGATTGCAAGCTGCTCCCTGCCCTCCACAGTCCTGGCGCTTTCCCTCACCGCCCTTGCGGCAAGGGCCTCTGCAGCGCCCCCGCCTGCAACCACTAGGGGACTTGCGACAAAGTCGCGCAAGACGTTTAGCGCGTCAAGGATGGAGCGGTGGAACTCGTCAAGCACCTTGGCAGAGCCGGCGCGCAAAAGTATCGTGACAGAGCGGGGGTTTCTGCACTCCTCCACAAAGACCATCCTGTCATCTCCTACAAACCTTTCACAGACCCTGCCTGCAAAGCCAAGGTCCGACTGCGAAATGCTGTCAAGGTCCCTCGTTATTTTTGCGCCCGTGGCTTTTTCCAGCCACCACAGGTCGTTTTCTTTTACCCTGCGTACAGACATGATGCCGGCGTGCGCAAGCATGGTCTGCGCAAGGGTGTTGATGCCCCCGCGCGATATCACTACGTTTGCGCCCGAATCGATTACGGCTTGCACCTTCTTTCGCAGCTCAAACGCCTGCTCGTCAAGGTATGCCCTGATCTGCGCTGGAATTGTGATCCCTATTTCCGCGTCGGTGCGCGTGTTCTTTTTGTCAAGGTCGTAATCGATAAGGAGGACTTTGGCGTTTTCAACGGACTTGGGCATGGCCGAGCTGTCGACCGTCTTGTCGATGACGACGCCGGCGACAAGCTGCGTGTCTTGTACGCTGCCGGGCTTTTGCTCCACCTTGACGTCGTCGATTTCCACCTTGGCGGATGCAGGGTTGCAAACTGCCATTATTGCGTCAACCACAAGTTTTGCGATTCGCTCCTTTTCCATGCAGGACGATATAGCCTTTGATTCCATGCACGTCATGGCAAGGCGCTCCATCGTCTTTCTGTCAGAATTTGTGTACTTTACCGCGTTTGACAAAAGGGCATTCGTCGCAGTGGCAAGGGCCCGGCGGTAGCCGTCAGAAATAGTCGACGGAAGGACGCCAAGCTCTAGCAGCTCCTCGGCATTTGCCACAAGAGCGCCTGCAAGGACGACCACCGAAGTCGTTCCGTCGCCCACCGCATTGTCAACCGCGTTTGAAGCCTCGATGAGCACCTTTGCGGCAGGATGCTCGACATCGATCTTGCGCAAAAGTGTCGCCCCGTCTTTTGTCAGCGTCACCTCGCCCATGATGTCAACAAATACCTTGTCCATGCCACAAGGTCCAAGCAGCCCCTTGACCATCTCCGAGATGAGCCTAGCGGCAAGCATGTTGTACCTGCGCGCTTCGCCTCCGCTTGTCCTTTTTACCCCTTCTCCAAACAGCCGCTGTTGCTGCTGGTTTTTTGTCTGCGCGGCCATCATAGAATGTACATCATGCTCCTGCAGCAGTCACTTGATCCGACGACAACGATGGCAAAACCAAGTGGTGGCATGTCTCTCTGGTGTTTGTCTGACGCTTCTTTGTATTTATGCAGTTCTCGCCGGTCTGTATAATACGAAACCGTGCGCGCAAACGCGCAAGTAGTTTACGCATAAAACGACACCAATCATAAATACATGTTCTATAGTAATTTGTAATTGAAATGATGTTTGCTCCACGAGAGATAGACAAGCTGTACATTTTCATGGCGGCAGAGGTGGCGCGAAAAAGGCGTGCAAGGGGACTAAAGCTGAACTACCCGGAGACAGTGGCGCTCATTTCCGACCACATTGTAGAAGGGGCGCGCGACGGCAGGTCGGTGCCAGAGCTGATGAGATCGGGCAGGCAGGTGCTTTCAAGGCAGGATGTGCTCCCCGGCGTTCCAGAGCTTGTCAAGCAGGTGCAGGTGGAGGCGACGTTTGACGACGGCACGAAACTAGTGACCGTGCACAACCCCATAGTGTGAGTGATCTCTTTCTGATGCCGGGAGAATATTTCATCATTTCAGACAAGCTGGTGATGGCAAACCCCGGCAGGAGAACAACCAGGGTCAGCGTGAGCAACACAGGCAGCAGGCCGGTGCAGGTTGGCTCGCACACGCACTTTTTCGAGGTAAACAAGGCGCTCTCGTTCCCGCGGGAAAAGGCGTACGGGTTTCACCTGAACATCCCGGCAGGGACGTCGCTGCGCTTTGAGCCCGGCGATACGCGAGAAGTCGAGCTTGTAGAGTACGGGGGCAGGAAAATAGTGCATGGCTTTTCCGGCCTTGTTAACGGCAAACTGTCGGCGGCAAAAAAGAAAGAGGCATTGGCAAAAGCAAGGGCAAGGGGGTTTGCGGGCGCCTGACGCTTGAAATCCCGCGCAGGCAGTACGTCGACCTGTACGGTCCTACCAAAGGCGACAAGGTGAGGCTTGCGGACACTGACCTGATAATAGAGGTTGAAAGGGACCTGCTTTTTCCCGGCGACGAGCTGATGTTTGGCGGCGGAAAAAGCGTCCGCGACGGGGCTGGCCAGGCAAGCGGGATAACAAGCAGGCAGGCGCTCGACCTTGTCATAACAAACGCGATAGTGATGGACCCGGTGCTTGGAATCGTAAAGGCAGACATCGGGATAAAGAACGGCAAGATAGCTGGAATTGGCAAGGCTGGCAACCCGGACGTCATGGACAACGTCGACATGATAGTTTCCTCGGCTACTGAAGTAATCGCCGGCGAGCATACGATATGCACGCCCGGCACGATTGACACGCACATTCACTTTATCTCACCCCAGCAGGCAACAGAGGCAATATGCGCCGGCACGACTACGATGATAGGCGGAGGCACGGGCCCCGCAGACGGCACAAACGCGACAACGTGCACGCCGGGGCCATGGAATATCCACAGGATGCTTGAAGCACTCGACGAGCTCCCGCTGAACTTTGGGCTCCTTGGCAAGGGAAACGACTCGCGCGAGCCGGCGCTCATCGAGCAGATAGCGGCTGGCGCCTGCGGGCTGAAACTTCACGAAGATTGGGGCTCTACGCCGGCAGCAATTGACGCCGCGCTCCAAGTCGCAGACAGGACAGACACGCAGGTGGCAATCCACACCGACACGCTCAACGAGTGCGGCTTTGTGGACGACACGATTGAAGCAATAGCTGGGCGCACCATCCACACGTACCACACGGAGGGAGCCGGCGGAGGCCATGCGCCGGACATTTTAAAAATTGCCGGCGAGAACAACATACTGCCGTCGTCGACAAACCCGACAAGGCCATTTACCGCAAACACGCTTGAAGAGCACCTTGACATGATGATGGTGTGCCACCACCTGAACCCCTCGATACCAGAGGATGTTGCGTTTGCTGAATCCCGAATACGCGCCGAGACCATAGCGGCAGAAGATGTCCTGCACGACATTGGCGCGCTTTCCATGTATTCGTCAGACAGCCAGGCGATGGGCAGGGTGGGAGAGGTCACGTCAAGGGCGTGGCAGACTGCAGACAAGATGAAAAAGATGGCCGGCAGGCTGAAAGGCGAAAAGGGAAACAACGACAACCTGCGCGCAAAGAGATACCTGGCAAAGCTCACGATAAACCCGGCGATAGCCCACGGCATCTCTTCCTACGTCGGCTCGCTTGAAAATGGCAAGATAGCAGACATTGTCATCTGGACGCCGCAGTTCTTTGGGGTAAAGCCAAAGATGGTGGTAAAGGGAGGGTTTATCGCGTATTCGCTCATGGGCGACCCAAGCGCGTCGATACCGACTCCAGAGCCTGTCTATTACAGGCCGATGTTTGGGTCGATGGGCGCGGCAAAATATTCCACGTCGTTTACGTTCACGTCAAAGCTGGCAATCAGAAACGGCGTCCGCAAAAAACTTGGACTGAAGAAAAAGCTGTTGCCCGTGAAAAACTGCCGCAAAATCGGCAAGCGCGACATGCTGTACAACGACCTTGCGCCAAAGATAGACGTCGACCCAGAGACGTACGAGGTAAGGGTGGACGGCAAGGTGGCGGCAAGCGAGCCGGCAAAGAGCCTTTCAATGTCAAGACTCTACAACCTCTTTTAGAGTTCGGCAGCCGAATGTGAATATTTATATACTTAGTAAGTAGATAAAAGAGCCATGACTCCTGTAAGGAATCAAAAAGACGTCGAAAAAGCAGCAAGCCGCGCCATCGAGGCCCTCTACGGGCCAGAGGTCAAGGACCTGAAGATAAGGGTGCTATTGCCGTTCCCAAACGAGCATAAACAGGAGGGCTGGGACGCAAATGTTACTTTCCTGCTGAAGGGGATGCAGTACACGGTCGACCTCCTGATAAACCAGGACGATGGCCAGATAACAAACGCAAGGCTCATCGACACGATGATGCCCATCTAAACTTTTTTGGCAACGATAGATTGTGAAATAGTCTAGGATCGGTTTGCCTCTACGCCGATGTTAAACGTGCCAAGGTAGCCCGGCCCATTGTCTTTTGTAAGGTTGAGCATCAGGTGGGAGCCCGTGTTGCTTTGCAGCATGCCGTCAGTTGACGGTCCGGTGTAGATAAAGTCCTGATTGTTTTTGAGGGGGCGGGGACCGTGGTCGCTGTACGGGGCCTGCGCTTCTATCTTGTCTGAAACAGAGTCGTCAAGGTAAAACTGCGACGTCCACTCGAACGTCTTTGCAGAACCCTCAAAGGTGCGGACCTTGACGTGGATGTGCAGAGCCCTGCCCTCGTACCAGCCGGGGTAGACGGTGGTGAACCGGACCGTGCCGTTACCGTCAGTCAGCTGGTATCCCCGGAGGAACTTTTTCCCTTCAGTGCCAATGCTTGCAATGTCAGAGTAAAGCCCTTGGGAGTTTGTCTGCCAAATGTCTACCTGCGCGTTGCGGAGAGGGATGCAGGAGCCATTGTCAACGTCATAGACATTAAGCAAAAGTCGCAGCGGGACGCCGTCTTGGACCGAGCCGTCGGACGGGTCCGGCCGGATGTCAGAGCGTTCCAGCTTTTCATCGACAAAGTACGGGCCTTCTATCTGCTGCGGCGTGTCTTCGACTTCAATCAGCGACGGAGTCAGGGTGCATTTTTGTACAGCAGCGACAGGTTGGGAGGCGCTGCCGGGCTGACTTGTCGGCCCCATTGGGCGACCCATCGACATTGGTACAAACGATCCTGCCAGTATTATTGCCGCAACGACCCCGACAAGAGCCAAGAGCTGATTGTTGTTTTTCTTCTCTGCAGGCGCAGCCCTGTAGTCAACGACCTGTTTGCGGATTTCATAAACCAGAATTGCAGCCAAGAGCCCGACAAAGGCCGCCTGAGAGACTTCGATGGCTATGGCTATCGGGTTGACGGGGCCTCCTCTTCCTGTAATCGGGTTGCCCGGCATCCTGGTTATGGCCCATAACGCAATAAGCACCAGCGTCCCTGCAATGCCTGTGTAATACCACGGCCTGCCCCACCTTCTCACCACAGGTATTATCCAGAACACCTGCGCGATTCCCCCTACGACGAACAGGATGCCGCCTGCAGCGTTGAACTCCAGGCTGCCAGGACCAAGGGTAAGGTGCAACACGCCAGCTATGGCGGTGGCAGCGGCTGCCACATAGTACAACGCGCTAGAGTAGGCCATGTTAGTTACCGGATATTTCAGAATGCGCTACGGCGGTATATTAAAGCCACATACGCACGCACAAAAATATCTGCCGTTCAAAGGCTATTGCTAGATACTATAGCTAATCTTGACGATTATTGAAATAAAAATAAAAACTAGCGACAAGTCCAAGCGTGAAAACCAAGGGGAACCATAATGCTTAATATAGAAAAGTTGCGAGAGCTCACTCGTATTGGATGCACGAAACATCGGCCTGCGCAACATCGAGGTCGCCGATACCAAGATATGCTCAATTGACGGCGAGAACGGGAAGCTGATTTACCGCGGATTTGACATACTTGACCTTGTAAACCATTCCACCTTTGAAGAAACGTCTTACCTCCTGCTTTTTGGCGAGCTCCCAAGCCCGGAGCAGCTGACAGACTTTGGCCGCAGGCTGCGCGAGGCGCGCGGCATACCCGAGCCGATGATAAAGAGCATGAAAAACCGTCCCAAGAGGGCGCAACCGATGGACGTGCTCCAGTCGTGCGTTGCCGAGCTTGCAGACTATGACCTCAACATCGATGATTTCTCAAAGGAGGCGCACACGAGGCGCGCCATTACGCTCATTGCAAAGATCCCCTCAATCGTTGCGGCATGGAACCGCGTACGGACCGGCCAGCACGTGGTCGACCCGATGGAAGAGGGCTCTCACGCAGCCAATTTCCTCTACATGCTGAGAGGCGTCGAGCCGTCGGCTGAGGAGGCCAAGGTGATGGACATCTGCTTCATACTGCACGCCGAGCACAGCTTTAACGCATCCACTTTTGCGGCACGCGAGATATCGTCTACGAGGGCCAGCATGTACGCGGCAATAAGCGGCGCGGTGGGCGCGCTGTCCGGCGAACTGCACGGCGGCGCAAACGTGCAGGTCATGAAGATGCTTTTAGAGATAGGCGACCCGGCAAACGTGGAAAAATGGGTTGCAAGCCGCCTGTCGTCGGGAGGCAGAATAATGGGCATGGGCCACGCAGTGTACCGCACCACGGATCCCCGCGCCGACATCCTCTCAAGGCTCTCAAAGGCGATTTCAAAGGAAAAGAACAACAAGTGGTTCGAGATAACCGAGCGTGCCGAAAAGGCGACAAAGAAATGGATGCTTGAAAACAAAGGACAGGCAATCTATCCAAACGTGGACCTCTACAGCGCCTCAATATACTACAGCATGGGAATCCCGATGGACCTCAACACACCGATATTTGCAATATCCAGGATATCAGGCTGGGCGTCGCACGTCATCGAGGAAAAGTTTGCAGAGGCGGCACCCAAGCCGGCGCTCTACCGGCCAAAGGCAGTGTACATCGGCCGGTACTGCGGCCCTATGGGCTGCGAGTACGTCCCGCTTTCAGAGCGCAAACAACAGCAGCAGGTCGCCTAGTTGCCGGCAACAGACCTTGCCTTCATCCACTCTCTTGCCCTGCGCTCTGCCATGTGCTTTTTCAGGATGATAAGCGCCATCTCGTAGAACGTGACGCCGTTTCTGCGCGACTGCATGTCTATCCATTTCAGGCCTTCTGCAAGCTCGGGATCTCCCTCGGCGCTGACTACGAGGTCGTCAACAATCTTCATAAAGTTCTCGTCGTCGGCTTCGCTTGCAATCATGTCAGTAATGTCAGGTAGCCGGATAGCGTTTTGATGCCGCAGTTCAAGCAGTATTGACACACTGCACATATTATTTTGACACAAGCAGAAAAGCGAATAATCGAGCAAATGTTTGCAGAATACCGAAAATCATGCTCGATTTTGAAAATTTCGCATTGCGCCTTCAAATACTTAAATAAGCCCCCGGTTTGATTTGTATGTCAAATGGTTTCTGGGAATGAGGCGAGGGGCCCCGATGGAGGCTCTTGCTAATTGAGAATAAAGTTTGGTTTTACGCAGGGTCTCAACGTTGCAAGGCTTGGCCTTGACGAGACCCAGATCCTCACAGCAGCGCAGATGGCAGACAGGCTGGACTATGACTCGGTGTGGGCGATGGACCACTCTAACGTGCCGCAGTGGAAGAACGCAGTGGTAAACGACGCCTGGCTCATGCTTGCAGCGATAGGCGCGGTGACAAGAAACGTCGAGCTTGGGACGTGCGTCACCGACGCAATACGCAGGCACCCGTCCGCAATAGCGCTGTCGACGATTACGCTTGACAGGATAACAAACGGCAGGGGCGTGCTTGGCATCGGCGCCGGCGAGGCCCAGAACGTCGTCGACTTTGGAATCGAGTTTTCCAAGCCGGTCACGAAATTCAGGGAGCAGCTTGAAGTCATTGAAAAGCTCTTCGAGTCAGACCCGGACAACCGCGTCAACTACGAGGGCCAGTACTACAAGCTCGTAAACGCCTGCCTGCAGGCTGCAAGCGTCAGAAAGCCAAGGCCGCCCGTGTACATTGCCGCAGGCGCGCCAAAGACGCTTGAGCTGTGCGCCACGTACGGCGACGGATGGATCCCGATCGGCTACACGCCAGAATTGTTCAAGGCGCACGCCAGCATCATCAAGGATCACGCAAAGAGGCTCGGCCGCGACCTTTCAGGCTTCCAGTTTGCAAACGACGTCGACATTTACTTCTCCGAAGACGGCGAGGAGGCATGGAACAAGATGAAAAATGCAGTAAAGGTCAGCCTCTACAAGCCGGAGCTGCTAAAAGTGCACAACATCCCCCAGTCGTCCGAGTTTGACTTTCGCAAGTATTTCACAGAATACACGATGGACAAGCCGGAACTGATGGAGGCGATGAAAAAGGCAGCATTGCAGATCCCAGACAGCGTCGCCCGCACCGCCATAGGCGTCGGTTCACCCGATGACGTGATAGAGATGCTGGAGCGCTTTATCAAGGCAGGCACGAACCACTTTATCATCAGGTTCTGGGGAGACGGCTACTTTAAGAACATCGAGATGTTTGGCAAGAAGGTCATCCCCTACTTCCGCGACCAGGCACGCAAGTAGCTACGAAAAAGAGTCGAGCGATACCGTCGCTCCTCTCTTGCTCTTCTTTTCATCATCATCGTTGTTTTCTACAGGTTCTGCGTCAAAGCCCATCTTTTTCAAAGACGTGGCAAACTCTTCTGCAAAGCCGTGAAAAGTATAGACCTTGTCAGGGGCGCACGCCTTGACGGCTTGTACAAGCTCCGAGTAGTCGCAGTGGTCGCTCATTGGAAACGCATAGTCAAGGCCCATCCTGTAGCGGTAGCCCGCGTCAAGGGCCCATCCGGAAAAGCCGACCGTGACTGCGCCGTACTTGCGCTTCATTTCCTGTACGAACGCGCTTCTCCCTGACATCAAAGGGGCAACCATTATCCACGGCTTGCTCTTTGAGAGGAGGCCGCGCTCTTCTGCCTCGGTGTGCGAGATCGCGTTTTTCAGGTCGACGCCAAGGTCCAGGTACACAGAGTTCATCTTGGCAACTGAATCATGGACGTACACTGGGTCCCAGTGGCCAAACAGCTTGGTCAGCAATTGCGCCTTGCCAAGTGCGTACCCCATCAGGATGACAGGTATCCCCATGTCATACATTTCAGATATGACCTTGTTGGTCCTGTGCGTGACTTCTTCGACTGCGGGAAACTTGTAGCCGGGCCGGCCAAAAGTGGACTCGATTATCAGCGTGCTTGCGTGAGGCATCTTCGCCGGCTTCATGAACGCCCGCTCGCGAATCGAAAGGTCGCCGGTGTAATAGACGTCCTTGTCGTTTATCAAAAGTCCGCGTGAGCCAAGTATGTGGCCCGTGTCGACAAGCGTAAAGCCGTCGTGTTCTTCTTCGCCTTCGATGCTGTAGCCCCTTGCCCCTGCAAGAAGCGACGTTTCTTTTGAGACAATGAGGCGGGATTTGCTTTTCTTGCCCTTTCTGTGCATGTGGTCGATGTGGGCGTGGGAGACAAACGCATAGTCGCAGTCCGATGCGCGCGACGGGTCAAGCGCAATTGTGGTGCCATCCTTCTGGCGCACAGTTATTCCCGACTTGCCGTGAAATATCGAAGAAGGCATCCCGAGCTGTCATGCCTAGATTGAATTGCTATTTTAACATTTATCTAGAGACGTTTAAGAATGGGCCGCGCCGACGCATATTTGCTTGACGACTAACCTCGGCATACTCATCTCCGGCAGGGGAAGCAATATGGACGCCATTCTGGCAGCGATAAAGGCGGGGAGGATACCAAGCGCCAGGCCGCGAATCGTAATTTCAAACAAGCCCGATGCAGCAGGGTTAAAGACTGCATCGGAAAAGTACGGCGTACCTACAAAGGTCATACCATCAGAAGGACTGAAGGGATGGGACTATGACAAAAAACTGGTCGCCGCCCTTGAGGAAGCGGGCGTCACGCCGGAGAACGGCCTTGTGTGCCTTGCAGGGTTTATGCGCATAATCAGCCCCGAGTTTGTCAGGCATTTCAAGATGCGGATACTGAACATCCACCCCGCGCTCCTGCCGTCTTTTCCCGGCCTGCACGCGCAGAGGCAGGCAGTAGACTATGGAGTAAAAGTATCAGGGTGCACGGTGCATTTCGTGGACGAAGGCGTCGACTCGGGCCCTGTCATACTGCAGAGGACGGTGCCGGTGATGGAAGGCGACACCGAAGAGACGCTGAGCGCAAGGATACTGGAGCAGGAGCACCAGGCATACCAGGAGGCTGTCAGGCTGTTTGCAGAAGGGCGCCTGAAGGTGGAAGGCCGCAAGGTACGCGTGCTATGAGCTATTGTTGTTTTTCCTGATGGTTACCATTATTGCGCCTGCCAAGGCTGCACCTATCACCGAAAACGCAAGGTAAGGGCTTGCAGGACCAAACGCGTCTGACGACAGGCCGACCCCCACGGGCCCCACGGTCCACCCTGCGCCAAAGAGCGCCTCGTAGATTCCAAGCTTGGTCCCCATCTTTTCCACCGGCGCGTTCTTGGTCACGAAATTGAACGTGACAGGATAGAATATGCTGGTTGCGACGCCGGCAAGCACGAGCGCTATTGCAAACGACCACACCGACGCAAAGGCAAACGAGATAGCCATGCTGGCGGCCATCACCGCAACGGCTGCGGCAAGCGCGGCCCTGCCCCTGCCTGCCATGAGCCGTACAAACGGCAGGGTCGCAAACCGGGCCATCCCAAACACGAAAAACAAGAGCTCGATATTCTGGTCGGTGATGGACGCGGCCTTCATGTACGCAGGGTATATCGCTATCAGGACGCCAAACGTGACGGCGTAATAGAGCACGACGGCGCTTACCGTAGGCATCGATGCCACTTCGTGCTTCAAGTCGCCAAGCCGGAGAAGCCTGTGCCTTTCGACCTGTACGGGCCGGCCGTGCCTAAGCAAGAAAAACGAGGGGACAAGCGCAAGCGATATCGCCAGCGCCGATAGCTCAAACAGGACGCGGTAATCGAAATGCTCCAGGACCACCTTTCCAATCAGAGGTCCGGTCATAAAGCCTCCCACCCATGCTGCCGTAAAGAGCGCTATCCACTTGACGCGCTTGTCGGAAGGCGCGGTAGTGGATATTATCGCCTCGGCCGACGGCCAGAAAAACGCGTGGGCAATCCCGGAGAGGCCCCGGAACGCAGTCGCGCCAGCCACAGATGTGACCTCTGACAGCATGAATATCGCAAAGGCGTTTAGCGAAACGCCCAGAATGAGCAGGTATGCCTTGTTGGTCCTGTCAAGCAGCATCCCGCCAAAGAGCGGCACCACCATGTATGGCAAATAGTTGGCAAGGCCGATGACTCCCACCTCGGAAAAGTTGGCGCCAAGCTCCTCCTTGGCAAACACCGGCACTATCGGCGAGTGCATCCCGTACGCAATGCCCACGATTGCGGCGCAGGCTGCGACAAAGAGGATTGGCTTCATTTGGGCGATCACCGCCGCGTTATTATTTGTAGGCGGCCACCATGATGGCGCCGTCCAGCATTCCCTTGTCAAAAACCACCTTTGAAAATTTCTCGGCAAGCATCGCTTCAAGCTCTGAATTTTTTGGCCACCGCAGAAACGTGCCGTACAGCGTCGTAAATTTCAGCCCTGGCTTGCCGGCGGCCATGTACGCAAAAATCCCAAGGAAGTGCTTCAGGTAGGTGGCGACCATCCAGCGCTTGAATGCGCCGTCCGGCTTGCCAAGGTCGACGATTATGAGCCGGCCTCCCGGCACAAGGACGCGGTGCATCTCGGCTATTGCCTTTCTCAGGTCGATTGCGTCCCGGAGCGAATAGCCGCACAGGACCGCGTCAAAAGTGTCGTCCTGAAACGGCATGTGCTCAAATATGCCCGATGAAAGCGACGGCCTGTACGCGCCTGCAAAAAACGTGCGCGTGTTTGCAAGCATCTCTGGCAGCGGGTCGTACATCACAATCCTTGCGTTTCCGCCTGCTTCTGCAAGAGCGACCCTTGACATGTTGCCAAAGCCCGAGCCGGCGTCAAGCACGAGGTTTTCTGGCATAACCCTCCCCTTTATCGCATGGTGGCGGTATTCCTCGTCCTTGCCAAGCGAAATCACGCGGTTGACCTTGTTGTACACCGGGACTATGGAGCGTAGCACTTCAATGACTTCAGGCCAGTACTGGCTCCCAAGCCCTGACAAATTGCAGCAGAGATGCGGGATGTTATTATTGTATATAGCGGAAGGCAATTTAGCCAGGAGCAACAAGACGCAGGCGTGGCAAACAACAGCAGCTATCGCTGCCCGAAATGCAGCTCGCCCCATTCGGTGGGCGCAGACAGGATATTTGACGGGCGGCTGATGTTCCGGTGCGCAAGGTGCAAGATCTGCGCAATTGTACAGTCTTCCACAAGCACCGACGAGTCGTACCTGGAGTTCCTTGACAAGTGCGAAGACGGCGGCGGAGCGGCCACGACCGACGACCTCCGGCTCTTGATGGAGCAAGAGAAGATAATCAGGCCAAAGAAGGAGATAGACGCGTTTCTTGCAGGGCTGGAAGGCAAGGACCCGCTTTTAGAAGAGGTGCTGCGCTCTGACCGGGACTATGTAGTTGATTTCAGGTCACTTGAGGAGCCACCGCCGGAGTACGGGAATGACGTCAATAGTATGCCAGTCGACGAGGGCATTATCAGCGTCCTAAAGGCAAAGGGCATTGAAAAATTGTACAAATTCCAGGAGGAGGCCATAAAAAAGATCCTGCAGGGAAACGACGTCGTCATCACGGCGCCCACCGCCTCCGGCAAGACGGAGGCTTTTTGCATACCCATCCTGCAAAAGATAGCGGAGGAAGTCTCGCGCTTTGGGTCGCTCCGTGCTGGCGAGCGCGGAAAGATAATGGCGATTTTCGTGTACCCGACAAAGGCCCTTGGCCGCGACCAGATGCCCAAGATAACCGAGCTTGCCGAGCCACTTGGCGTGCGCGCGGCTGTCCTTGACGGCGACACACCAGACACAGAGCGCGCAAGGGTCCTTGAATCTCCGCCTGACATCATCGTCACCAACTTTGACGTCATACACTACCACATGATGCACAGGACGAAATTCTCAAGAGCGTTAAGGACGGCCAAGTTCCTTGTAGTTGACGAGGCGCACGTCTACACCGGCGTCTTTGGGGCAAACGTGCACCACATCATCGCAAGGCTAGAGCGGCTTGCTAGCAGCAAGATGCAGATAGCCGCCGCGTCTGCAACGCTTCCAAACGCGGCTGACTTTTGCAAGGCGCTCTTTGGCAGGGAGATGCAGGCAATCAAGGGAAGGGGAAGGCGGGGCAGGGTCAACCTTGCAATAATATTTCCGTCCCTGCGGTCGCACCGCTCCCTTGCACTTGACATTTTAAAGGAAGCAGCAGCAAAGGGCAAACACAGGACAATTGCGTTTTCAAACTCACACCTTGGCTCCGAACTGCTGGCGTTTTACGCGGCAAGGCAGGGCGTGTCGATAAGGGTGCACAGGGCCGGCCTGACTGCGTCTGCAAGGGCAGGCGTGGAGGAGATGTTCAAGTCCGGCAAGCTGTCCGCGATATCTGCCACCCCTACTCTGGAACTTGGGATTGACATTGGCGACGTCGACGCCATCGTCTCAAACATCGTCCCCGTCAACCGCCTCGTGCAGAGGATAGGAAGGGCCGCGCGTAGGGGCCAGGAGGGGTACGCGTTTTTGGCGCTTGGAAACGACCCCATAAGCCAGTACTACAAGTCGCACCCCGACGATTACCTGTCCGACCAGGAATTTGCTTACACCGACCCGGAAAACCCGTTTGTAAAAGAGTTTCAAATATTGGCTATGGCGTGCGACAGGCCCGTATCGATGGCCGAGTCAAAAGGCGCGTGGGACACCGTGCAAAAGCTCGTCTCAAGGGGGCTTTTGAGCCTCGAAAAAGAGCGCTTTGTGCCCGATTTCAAAAAGGCGATGGCAGTTTTAAACAGCTACAGCATACGCGGGATTGGAAGCAGGGTCGACATCAAGCTTGCAGGCAAAATAATCGGCGACAGGTCGCTACCGCAGGCACTTGAAGAGCTGCACCAGGACGCCATCTACTTTCTTGCAGGCAGGCGCTACCGCGTCAAAGCTTTGCACTTTGAGCGCGACAGGCAGCCGTACGCGGAACTAGAAGCAATACCGTACGACTATCCGTACTACACCAAGGCGCTCACCGACGAGTGGCCGTCGATACTTGAAGTGCACGAGCGAAAGAAGGTGTTTGGAATCGAAGTCGCATACTGCTCTTTGAAGATACAAAAGAGAGTGCTTGGCTACGCCAACGTCGAGATAGGCCAGGAAGCGGCACAGGGCAAGACAAAGGTGATGTTTGACCAGCCGCTCGAATACGAATTTTTTACTAAAGGGTTTGTGTTCCGCGCGCCAAGGCCGGAAGAGACGATGTCAAAGGCGGATGACGAAGAGTACGTGGAAATGAGCGCGTTCCACGCGTCAGAGCACGTCATAATAGAGGGGAGCGCCATGATAACGGGGGGCGCGTCGCAGGACCTTGGCGGCATCTCGCTTGGGTCGTCAGGCCTCATATTCGTGTACGACGGAAGCATTGGCGGAAACGGCGCAAGCAAGGTGCTGTATGACCGGCTGGACAAGGCGCTTGGCAGGGCGCTCCGCATACTGTCAGAATGCCCATGCACGAGCGAGAGCGGCTGTCCCAGGTGCACCTACTCGTACAGGTGCGGCAACAACAACGAATACCTGCACAAGGCGGCCGCCATCGAGGTCATGAACCGCGCGGTGGAAGGCGAGGCAACCAAAATAGGGGATGACGAGGAAATACAGGGCGACCGTGCCCTGGTTTAGGTAAACGTTTAAGAATAGATAAGCGCGCTTCTTCAATAAATTACACATGGAAGAGGTCGCTGCAGCAGCACCACAGCCGCAGGTGCGCATAAGGTGGAGTTCGCTTGTCCACAGGGGCGTCGCCTTTCCTCCCGAGCACCAGCCAAGGGGCATAACCATTTCCATAATGGGAGAAAAGATCGCGCTCAACACGGACCAAGAGGAGCTTGTGTACGCGTGGGCGAAAAAGAAGGACACGCACTACGTGCAGGACCCCGTGTTCCAGTCCAACTTTTTGCTTGACCTAAAGCCGATGCTCCCTGAAAAGTTCAGGAAGATGGACCTGAAAATTTCCGACTTTGATTTCTCGCAGGCATACAGGCTTGCCGACGAGGAAAAGGCGATAAAAGAGCGCGAAAAAGAGCGCATAAAGAACCTGCCAAGGGAGGAAAAGAAAAAGATGGCAGAAGCAAAGAAAGCCGAGCGGGAGCGCCTAAAGGCGCTGTACGGCAAGGCAATAGTCGACGGCCAGGAGGTAGACATTGCCAACTGGCTTGTCGAGCCGCCGGGCCTGTTCATGGGCAGGGGCCAGCACCCGCTCCGTGGCCGGTGGAAGCCCCGCGTCAGGCCGCAGGATGTCACGCTGAACCTTGGCGAGGACGCGCCGGTGCCAGAAGGCGAGTGGAAGGAAATCGTCCACGACCACACGTCTACGTGGCTTGCGACCTGGATGGAAAACCTCACTGAAAAGCGCAAATACGTATGGCTCCATGATTCTTCGGAACTGCGGCAGGGAAACGACAAGGCCAAGTACGACAAGGCGCTAAAGCTGGCGCAGCAGCTTGGCAAGGTCGAAAAGGAGATAATGCGCAAGATGAAGGGCTCAAACGACAGGGCCGCCACAGCCGCGTATCTCATCTTCAAGCTTGCCATGAGGGTCGGAGACGAAAAGGACCCCGACGAGGCCGACACGGTGGGCGCAAGCACGCTCCGGGTCGAGCACATAAAGTTCCCGCAGGCAAACGGCAAGCAGTACATCGAGTTCAACTTCCTCGGCAAGGACAGCGTGCCGTGGCAAAAGACGCTTGAGGTCAACTCTGACGACACGAGGGCGCTCTACGACAACCTGCGCAGCTTCATGAAGGACAAGAAACCTGACCAGCAGATATTTGACGACATCAACTCTCGCAAGGTAAACGCGTTCTTCCAGACCGTGATGCCGGGCCTGACGGCCAAGGTGTTCAGGACGTGCATCGCAACAAAGGTGGTGCAGCAGGCGCTTGTCAACCCGCCTATCAAGGTGGACAGGAACTCGCAAGAGTCAGACAAGGTGTACGTAGCAAAGTCCGCAAACCTTAAAGCGGCAATAGAGTGCAACCACAAAAAGGGAGTCGACCCAAAGAACCCGGCGGCAAAAAAAGCCGCAGAAAAGTTTGAAGAATCCATTGCAAAGAGGAAGGAGGCGATAGCCGAGCTTGAAAAGCAGGTGACGGCAGCAAACTGGAAGACAGAGATCCAGGAAAAGCGCCTGAAGGAGCGGCTTGCCAAGTTGAAAATGCAATTGAAGCTTCAGCAGGAGACCCGCGACTATAACCTTGGAACTTCTTTGCGCAACTACATCGACCCCCGCGTCATGAGGGCGTGGCTCAACTATGTCGAGCTTGACTGGACCAAGGTGTACACGGCGACCTTGCAGCGCAAGTTCAAGTGGGTAGAAGGATACAAGGAAAAGAATTACGCCAGATTCTATCCCTGAGTGGTGGTCAGAAGACTTATATCATTACTTCATGCTTTTTAAAGCCGGACAATTGTTATAATGAGAGATTCTTGTCCTTGGAGACCACCTATAGGATTTTCCATTCCAAGGATATTCGCGATCATGACGATCGCGGCCATCCTTGCTAGCGCAAGCACGGGCGGAGGAGGAGTAGCCAGTGCGCAAGTGCCGCCATCTTCATCATCACCATCGCCAGCTTATACCCACGACTCGATATTCATGGCGCTTTTTGCAAACGGCGACGCGCTGGTAGAGTACGACATACAGATAGCAAACGCTAATGCCACCACCACCAATCCTCCCGGCAAGATAAAAATCAAGCTTTTTGGCACCAACATAAACGAGCTCATCGTCACCGACCTTGATGACAGGATCCTACCGACCAAGATGCTGACGTCCGGCGAGGTAGAAATAACGCCGGGGAACGCTACGGGAGCTAGGATAAGCTATCTTACACCTGACTTGGTCAACAAGGTAGGGAGGACATGGACGTTTACCCTTCAAGCTCCAATAGAGGTGGCAGTAAAGATGCCCGCAGACAGCGTCCCCATCGACTATGGCGGCAACGTGCCGACGCTCAGCCCCATCGGGAGCCAGACCCTGCTTACATTCAAGGCAGGAACCATCCACTTCAGCTACCTCGTTGGCACGCTTGGAACGGAGGATCAGGCAGACATCACGATCAAGTTTGCCGATGCGGCCATCAAACAGGCAAAGGCAAGCTACCAGGGCATAATGCTTCCAGAGGAAGAAACGCTCCTCGCCAACGCGGTGGCGGCAAAGAACGCCGGCAAGTTTGGAGACGCCATCAAGCTGGCAACGCAGGCAAGTGATCAGGTCCAGCGAGTGATACCCGATTATACGGCGGCGCAATCAGAGATTTCGCGCGCCGGCGCGCAGATATCGCAGGCATCAAGCCAGGGCCGCGATACTTCCCGTGCGACAGCGCTCCTTGACCAGGCCAACTCGGAGTTCTCGCAGGGCAAGTATTCGGAGGCAATTTCTACAGCCACCCAGGCTGTCGCGGCATTAAACGGCGGATCGCCGCAGCAGTTTTCGACAACGCTGCTCATGATAATAGCAGGGGTGGTAGTTGCCGGGGGCGGCGCGGGCGCGTACCTGTTCTTCTTCCGAAAAAGGATGCGCAAGCCGGCGCCAGCCTCCTCTACAACGACAATGTTTCAAGATCCAGATCCCAACGGCTCTGGCGCGCAGTCCGCGCTGGAGCCGCAGCAGCAAGAAGAAGAGGGGGAGGAGGGAAGAGAAGAGCCGGAAGAAACCGATGCTATTTCAACGCAGGCAAACGCGCCCCCGTTCGAGTCTGCAAGGGCACTTGCAGGCATACCCGAGTCGCAGACAGACACCGGCCTGCTTGCAAGAATAGTCTCAAAGATAATCGAAGAAAAGCCTCACCTGAGGCCCGAAGACCGCGACGTGCTTGGGTTCCTTGCTGAAAAGGAAGGCGCGGCATTTGAGAGCGAAGTGCGCACAAGGTTCAGCCTGCCCAAGACGACCGTCTGGAGGCTGGTAAAGCGGCTAGAACGCGAGGAGCTTGTCGAGATAAGAAAGGCAGGCGGCCAGAACCTCATAAAGCTCAGGTTTGAGGGAAGGCAGGCATAGTAATGGTGCGTATAGATATATACATCATTATCGCGCGTTTTTCAAAAAATTTCCACGCCACGCTTAAATAAAACAGGGCAGACAACTACCTATGAGTTCAGGCCCCGACATCACGTCGCTTCTTTCCCTGCCCATAGAGAATTTCATCAACATGAACGTCGTCATAATGGAAGGCGACAGGTACGTGGACCAGGCCCTTGAAAAGATGAAGGAAAGGGGAGTGCGAAGCGTCCTCGTTTCCCACCAGGGCGAGGTCGTCGGCATCGTCAGCAAGACAGACATTCTGTTCAAGGTCATGTCGCAGGGCAGAAACCCCGGCAAGGTAAAACTGCGAGAGATAATGACAAGCCCGGTGCTTGCAGTGGGCCCGCACAGCACGGTGCAAGAGACGCTTGCCATGATGGACAAGCACGTCGTCCGGCAGTTGATAGTCACGGCACAGTCGGCGGTGCTTGGCATGGTATACCGCGACGACATTTTTGAGCGCATACACCTGTCTACAATGTCAACCGCTGATGCGGCATTGAAGGGGACGCCGGTGTGCATCATAAACCCAAAGGCCATTGCGTACATCAAGGACCTGAGCGCCGCGGCAGTCGTGTGCCCGTACTGCGAATTGCCTTTTGACTCTAAAGACGCGCTGTCAAAGCACATCGACAGGCTGCATACTGGCTCTGGAGTGCTTGAAGGCGACGTCCGCAGAACGTTTGAATAGTTAATATAAGCAGGGCGAAAAACCCAGAACCGCAGTACGCTTTTGTGCTGAGCGCGCGTGCCGGGGTAGCTCAGCTTGGTTAGAGCGTACGACTCATAATCGTAAGGTCGCGGGCTCAAATCCCGCCTCCGGCACTACTACCTATATTCTTTAAAAAGGACATTGTTACTGATGAGTCATAACATATTATTTTTAGACCAGAGATATCGACAATCATTTAAGAACGATCAAAGATACTTACCCATGGAAGGCACGAAAAAAAGGATTACCGTTCTTTTATCGTCGACCATTCTTGCAGCAGGACTTGTTGTTGTTGTTGCAATAGGCTCGGGATTCTCTGGCGCACTAGCTACTACTATGACAGCAACTCCCTCGGCTCCACCGGTAAACTTGAAGACCGATAACGAATCGGTAGACATCACTGTAGACTGGTCCCCACAAGAAATACAGCAGGGAAGTGCTACCGAATTTAGCATCAACTTTCAGGATCCTTCTTCAGGCGCGTCATTAGAGCATGTTAATTATAACCTCGAAGTAAAGGACGCGGACGGCAATACGGTTGAATCGCTAACGGATCTTCATTCACACACAGGAAAAGACACCCAAACGGTAACGTTTGACAATTCAGGCGATTTTCAGCTCGCGATAACAGTGATCGGAACCGGGTTGACCATGCCGTTTGACACGAGCAAAAGCGGCACTGCAGAGACACCCATAACAGTAGCAGCAGGCACATCTTAATTTTTTGTTGTTCCCGCCTACTGCATGTATCTATATCTGGCCACTACTGACTAGGCGGCATCAATAGTTCTAACGAGATACACGGAGATGCGATAAAGAGAAAAGAATCGCATTTGTCTTTGCGAGGTCTCACAGGCTAAGTAATTCTGCTTCCGGCACTTTTTTGCAAGGATTATATACGGTGCATAAAAAGTAGTCAGCCAGTGCCGTCGTAGCTCAGCCTGGGAGAGCACTCCGCTGAAGACGGAGCCGTCGTGAGCTCAAATCTCACCGACGGCACTCTTTTACTCATTCTTCTTGGTAATGTCCTTGACGAGCCTGGCAACATTATCCACGATCTTGCCCGATGCTGCAAGGTGGTTCTCTGCCTGAAATATTGCAGCTATTTCTTTTCTTGAAAGGTGCTTGCCGATGCTCTCGTCTTTTGACACTGCGTCAAGGAACTGCTCGCCCGACTCTATTGCCGCAAAGGCCACGCGCTGGATGTCCCGGTACGCATCAAAGCGCGCAACGCCCTTTTTCACGAGCGCTTCAAGGACAAACTCGGCGTAGATCTGCCCTTTTGTCATGTCAAGGTTTGCGACCACGCGCTCCTTGTTCACCTTTAGTTCTGCCACCACCTTGGCCGTCGCGTTCAGCATCTCGTCAAGCAGGATGGCGGCCATCGGGAGCGTGAAGCGCTCGTTTGCCGAGTTGGACAGGTCGCGCTCGTGCCAGAGCGGTATGTTGTCCATCGACACAGAGACAAGCGACTTTAGCATCCTTGCAAGGGAAGATACGCGCTCGCTCTTTATCGGGTTGCGCTTGACGGGAACTGCGCTGGAGCCCATCTGGCCCTTTTTGAAAGGCTCGGCAACCTCGGCAATTTCTGTGCGCTGCAGGTTGCGTATCTCTATTGCCATCTTGTCAAGCGTCGACCCAATGAGGGCCATCAGAAACTGCATCTCCGAATAGCGCTCCCTTGGGATCACCTGCGTCGCGGCGTCTACCGGCCAGAGGCCAAGGTCGCCTGCAACCAGCCTCTCCACTTCAAGGGCCCGGTCTCCCATCAGCGACCCGGTGCCAACGACGCCGCGGGTCTTGCAGAGGAGAAAGCGCTTTTTGCCCTCCTCGATGCGCTCTATGTGGCGCGCCATCTCTGACGCCCACACTGCAAATTTCAGCCCAAACGAGATGATGCTTGCGTGCTGGCCGTGCGTGCGCCCCACTGCCGGCACGTCGCGGAACTCGACTGCCCTGTCTGCAAGCGACTGAGCAAGTTTTGCCACCTTGCCCTCGATGATTGAAAACGCATCGCGCATCTGCATGCACGTTGACGTGTCAACGACATCGTTGCTGGTAAGCCCATAGTGCACCCACGGCCTGGCGCTTGCCGGAACCTGTTCGCTTATCGCTTCCACCATGGCCGCAGTGTCGTGCTCGCTTTTTGCCTCCAGTTCTGCAACGCGCTCAAGCGTGATTTTGCCGGATTTTGCGGCCCTGCCAATCTCTTTTGCCGCATCTTCGGGCACCATCTTTATCCTGGCCTGAACCTGGGCGACTGCAGCTTCAAAGTCCAGCTGGTACTGGAGGCGCTGCTCGTCGCTGAAAATTGCACGCATCTCCTTGCTACCGTAGCGTCCCGAGTCTATGGGCAGTATTGGCACAAAAGAGGGGCATGCGGCGCTGAAAATAAATCTTGCACCGGGGCTTGAGGCGTGACTACAAGTCATTAATACTTGCCAGCGCATACGAAAGGATGGGTGGAAAAATGCCAGTAGTAATGATCATGACGTGGGAAGGGGTAAAGAAGGAAGATTACGAGGCCCTCAGAAAAACAGTCAACTGGGAAGGAAACGTCCCGCAGGGAGCCATGTTTCACGTCTCTGCTTTTGACGGCAAGGGCATCAGGGTCACGGACGTGTGGGAAAACGAGCAGGACTTTAAGAAATTCGTAGACAGCAGGCTGATGCCAGAGGCAAAAAAGATGGGCCTAAAGAGCGAACCCAAGGTCGAGATCCTACCAGTACACGCGGTGTTTGCACCAGCGTACAAGCGTGCAGCAACATAGAAGCGCTTATAATAACTCCGGCAGCAATTTTGTAGCAGATTGCCAGAAATTGCTACAAGGACTGGCCTCAAGGTCAGAAAGGTCAGCGAAAAGGAATTCCGCATTGACCCGGATTCCGGACGCGGCATGAAGGTGCCGGTCAGCATTTACGCTAACGATTCGCTCATTGCCAAGATGGTGACCGACAGGACCATCGACCAGGCGGCAAACGTCGCCACCCTGCCAGGCGTAAGAAAGCACGTCGTTGTGTTGCCGGACGGCCACGAAGGCTATGGCTTTCCGGTGGGAGGCGTGGCCGCAACCGACGTCGAAGATGGCGTTATCAGCCCCGGAGGCGTGGGCTATGACATCAACTGCGGCGTGAGGCTCTTGCGCACAAGCCTCACGGAAAACGACGTGAGGCCGCGCCTGAAGGACCTCGTAAACGACCTGTTCAAGTCCATTCCTTCCGGCGTTGGAAGCGAAGGCGCCGTGAGGCTGACAAAGTCAGAACTGGACGAGCTCCTAGTTGAAGGGGTCGGCTGGGCGGTGAGGCACGGCTATGGCACAAGCCACGACGCCGAAGTGTGCGAGGAATCCGGCACGATGAAGGGCGCCGACCCCGGAAGCGTGTCTGACACTGCAAGAAAGAGGGGCGCGCCACAGCTTGGCTCGCTTGGCTCTGGCAACCATTTCCTGGAACTGCAAAAGGTTGACAGGATCTTTGACGAGCGCGCCGCAAAGGCGATGGGCATCGAAAAGCAAGGGCAGCTGACGGTGCTGGTGCACTGCGGCTCCCGGGGCTTTGGCCACCAGATCTGCACCGACTATTTGCGCGTGTCCGAGTCTGCGCTGCGCAAGTACAACATCTCGCTTCCAGACAGGGAGCTTGCGTGCGTGCCAAACAACTCCAAAGAGGGCGAAAGTTATAGAAAGGCAATGTTCTCTGCCCTCAACTTTGCATGGGCCAACCGCCAGATGATAACCCACTGGACCAGAAAGACGTTTGAGAGATTTTTCGGCATGTCAGAGGACGGATTAAAGATGGACCTTGTGTACGACGTGTCTCACAACATCGCAAAAGTAGAGCGCCACAGGATTGACGGCGAGGGTACCCGCGAGGTAGTCGTGCACCGCAAGGGCGCAACGAGGGCGTTTCCGTCTGGCATGGAGCAGGTTCCGGATAAGTACCGCGCGCTTGGGCAGCCGGTGATAATACCGGGCTCGATGGGGACTGCCAGCTGGATACTGCTTGGAGGCAAGAACTCGCTTGACCTCAGCTTTGGCTCGACTGCGCACGGCGCAGGCAGGACCATGTCAAGGTCTGCCGCAAAGCGCAGCTACACGCCAGAAGGCGTCCGGGGTAACCTGGAGTCAAAGGGCATCTACCTCAAGGCGCTTACAAAGGACGGCATGGTGGAGGAGACGCCAGAGGCGTACAAGGACGTCGACGCAGTTGCAGACGTGTCAGACGCCCTTGGCATCGCGACAAAGGTAGTAAGGCTTGTGCCCATCGGGGTGATAAAGGGTTGAGCGGCAGCGGCGACAACGACCCGGACATCGAAATCATAAAGGCGCGCAAGATGAAGGAGATGCGCGAAAAGGCCGCGGCCTTTGAAAAGGCAAAGAACGCGCCAATAGCAGAAGAAAAAAAGAAAATGAAGACGCCAAGGGAAATAGTATTTTCATATCTTTATGACAGGGGTGACGAAGTGCTAAATGCCGCCTATGCGCAGTTCCCGGCGCAGACAGAAGCCATCGTGGTAAAAATATCAGAGCTGATACTTGCCGGAGAGCTCCAATCCCGGATTTCCGGAGGAGAACTGCTGTCGTTGTTCAGGTCGGTCGGCCTGCGAGTCAGAATTGACACTTCAATAAAAGTGGAAAAGGACGGCAAATTGATATCGTTTTCAGACAGGCTGAAGCAGGATAATGAGTGATAATAATAATCCCCTTGGCACGTTCATCCTTGATTTTCAGACCACCACGTTTGAGCCTGACGCCAAGATAGCAAACGACGTGCTTTCTGGACTGCAGGCGCGCTGCGAGCTGGAAAACCAGTACGCGATAGACCCGCCGATGGAGCGCGCCGGCTGGTCGTTTGCCAAGGTTTTCATGTCCGGGCAGTTTGTCGAAAAAATCCGCGACAGGCACGGCTACGAGATTGAAAGGTCAAAGGGAAGAAAGTTTGACGACCGGTTCGTCGCGTGGCTCGCAAGCGAGTTGAAAAAACGTGGCTGCGGGGCGAACATAAAACTCGCCCCTGAAATGAAAGGGCTCTAGACCCTTCTGCCCCTTCTTCCACCGGGCTTTCTCGTCGTGTCGTGCGGGATTGGAGTCACGTCGTCAATCCTGCCGATGCGAAATCCAGCCCTTGCAAGGGCCCTGATTGCTGCCTGTGCGCCCGGGCCGGGTATCCTTGGGCCGACGCCGCCAACCGCCCTTACGCGGATGTGCAGCGCGTTGATGCCCTTGCCCTTTGCAACTTCTGCAGCTGCGACTGCTGACTTCATGGCTGCGTACGGCGACGACTCGTACCTGTCGGCGGTAACGTGGCGTCCGCCAGAGCTGAATGAAATGGTTTCACTGCCGCTCAGGTCGGTGATATGCACAAGAGTGTTATTGTAACTGCTAAAGATGTGGGCTACTCCCCACCTTGTCTGCGTAACTTCGTCTTGCTCAGACATACTGGTAGATAGTTTCGTCTTTTTAGAGGGTTAAAAATGTTGTCAGCGTCGTCCCTTCTACAGCCGGCCCACTTTCAGATAGATGGGCCAGACCACCTTCCTCTTGGCGTGCTCCTTTCCCCATGCCGCTTCTAGTTCAGGATATATCATTTCCAGGGGGTCTGACTTGTTTTCCTCGATGTATTTTTGCGTGCCTGACCAGCTATACAGGTAGCCTATCAGGTTATGTATGTCCCATTCAAGCTCTATTTGGAAATTCGGTGCCTTTATCTGTGGGAACGGAAAGGGTATGTCTTTGTACCTGTTTTCCACGTACCGGACCTCTGCCGGCCAGTACCGGCCTAGTACGTCCCTGTAGAATGTCTGCGTTATCCTGTCCACCTCAGGGCTGACAGAGTGCAGCCCGTACGCCCACGCGGCGATTACTGTGCCCTTTTTTGCGACCCGCCTGACCTCCCGGTAAAAGTCGTCAAAGCGGAACCAGTGGAGCGCGACTGCGACCGTAATCAGGTCAACGCTTGCATCCGCAAGGTCTGGCTTTTCAGCAGGAAACACTGCAAAGCGGACGTTTGGGCCTGCCCGCGCGTTTTCAATCTGTTTCTTGCTTGCGTCGCTTGCAACCACGCTATCAAAGTATCCTGCAAGGAATGCGGCAGCCTGCCCATTGCCTGTCGCGCAGTCCCACGCCAGCTCCCTGTGCTCTACAAGCCCTGCAAGGAATTCAAAGAGAGCCTTTGGATACGTGGGCCTTGATGCGGCATACTCTTTGGACTGCCTGGAGAACAGATCCTTAAAATCGACCAAAGATAGTGCGCGTATACATTTGGCAGGACCGGCTAATTAACCGGTCGCCGCAGGCTTTTTGCCGAGCTTGGCCTTGTCAAAGATAAAGAACCTGTTGTACCACCACAGCCCTGCCGCCATGGCAAGGTAGGCAATGACATAGAACGCGTTTATCATGAACAGGTCGCCGTCAAAGTTCTGCACCTGCGCAATTCCAAGCAGGGTGTCGGCCACTCCAAGGGCCATCCACCCGATAAAGATCCACGGGATCGAAGTAAGGTATCCCTTGCCCGAATTGAGGACGATGAGTATCGCTGGCATGAAAAGCGCGGTGTCAAGGAGCGGGTAGGCTATGCTTATGGCGATGGCAAGCTCGGCTCCTTCGCCCTGCAACTCTGACACGCCGGCAAGCTCTGTTATGCATAGCCCCACGAATACCGACATGCCTGCTATCACTGCCGCCACTTTGTATTTTCCAACGCCCCGGCCGTAGAACCGGGCCATGCTAAAGAGGTGGAACCCTATTGGGCCGTAGGCTGACAGCCACAGCGCGTCGGCGATGGACGGAAACGGCCTTTCTATCTGCAGGACAAGTTCGTAGTATCCCCACGTAGATTCTGCCGCGACCCACAGCACAAGCCCTGCGGCAAGCGCGAGGTACGCCCTGCCAAAAATCCCGGTAACGTTCTGCCTTGCCACTACGATTATAGAAATTACTGCCGCGGCTCCTACCGTCAGTATCCTTGAAAGGTCGCTTGTGACAACTATGGCATCTGACTGCGACGTGGCAAGGACTATTATGTTGATGGCTATAATCGCGCCAACCAGCGCAACCACTAGGTTCTTGCGGCCGCGCTTGATTTCCGTTATCTCTTTTCTTATCTCTTCCAACTAATTCATTCCTCCTCCCTCTTTTCCTTCCGCTGCCGCAGCCACTCCCCCTCCTTCTGCGCCGAGCCACCTGCTTATCTTGTCAAAGCTCTTCTTTGACTTTTCGAGGTCCTTTGCGCCATGGTTCTTTTCCAGGTCCGCCCAGGTCATGTCCAGTATCATGTCGGCGTGAGGCCCCACTATTTCCCGCAGGTTTGAATAGAGCGAGTCGATGTCAACCGTCCGCGGGTTAGAGAACACGCCCCGGCCGTCCATGTGCCACATTATCGTCTGGTATATTGAGGAGCCAAGGGACATGAGCTCCTTGTCAAAGGCGCGCCTCAGTATGACGCTGCGGTCATTCTCCATCGAAGAATGCAGACCTGCTCCTCACCATCCAGCTTTTTTGGACCTTGGCATCTACACGCTTCACACCTAACAGTGATATAGAAACTTGTACAAGTATATATCGTTATTTTGCCAAGATTGAGAGATATCCCATAGACAGGGCTGTACGAGCCCTACAGTCGGGAACACAGGATACACGTTGCCAAAGTTGCTGCCAAGGGCCAATAACAACAACCTTCTTTAGGTGCTCCTGGTGTCTGATATGTCATCAGGCTTTGCAGAGGAGAACAAGCGATTTTGCAGAGAACGTCCCGCTCTTGATCTGCTTTATTGGCCCCGATGGCAGGATAACAGACGCAAACAGCTATTTCGTGCAGGCGACGGGGTTTTCCAAGGATGAGCTGACGGGGATGCAGGTCTTTGACATTGTCACTCAAAGGGCCGGGACGATAAAAGAGACAATCGCCACCATTATCAGCAGCAGGCAGGCAAGCGTCAAGGAAATAGACGTTTTGGTAAGGAGAAAAGACGGCACCGAGTTTCCCGGGATACTTGCGGCATCAGCGTTGCCACAGCAGGATAACAGTAGCAGCGAGAGCAAGGTCATCGGCGTGGCTGTGACGGAAAGCTCCCAGCTTGCTCGTGCAAAGGAAGAGGCAGAAGCTGCAAACAAAGAGCTCAGGAGAAAAGAGAGCCTCAAAGACGAGTTCATAGCAATTGCATCGCACGAGTTGCGCACACCCATCCAGCCGATCCTGGGGCTTGCGCTCCTTGCAAAAAAAGGTCAGATAAGTCAGGAAGAGGCGTGGGATTCGGTCTTGAAGGAGGCGCGCAGGCTGACGCAGCTTGCAAACGACATACTGGACGTCAGCAGGATAGAAAACGGCACCCTGAGGTACAACTTTGCAAGGGCCAACGTCTCTGAGATAATCGAGTATGTTGTAAACGCGCTAAGGACAAGCGAGCTTGGCAAAGACATCGACTTTTCCATAGTCATGGACGAGAGTGCACGCGCGGCCTACTGCGACCTTGACAGGCAGCGCATTACCCAGGTGCTCATGAACGTTATCGGCAACGCTGCCAAATTTACGATAAAAGGCAGGGTCAACATCGAGGCCAGAGCCGACGTGAAAAATTCCCGGTACGACATCATGGTGAGCGACACAGGAGGCGGCATACCAGAAGCCGTGCTGCCGCACATGTTCAAGAAATTCATCACAAAGAGCGTCGGCGAGGGGGAAAAACATGGAAGCGGCCTAGGCCTGTTCATAAGCAGGGCGATAATAGCTGCCCACAACGGCGCAATATACCTCTACAACAACGACGAAAATGGAGCGACGTTTGTCATCAGGTTGCCGTTTGAGCAGCCCGCCGCGCGGCGGGCTTTATCTTCTCCTCCTCCCGGCGGCTAGCCGGCAATCCCGCGGCCTTTCTGGATAGCCCTCAGCCCTTCGTACAGGCCAAGCAGCTGGTCGTGGGTGGCGTTCATTTTGCGAAGCTCCCCGACGTTGACGTTTAGCTGCTCAAGGCCCTTCCAGATGCTGGTATCTTCAACAAGCGATACAAGATCGTCTATCTCAAACGGCTTTTGCATCATTTCCACGACCCTGCTAAGCGTCTTTACCGAATCTTGCAGGGTTTCAAGGACATAAGCAGACACAAAGATTATCCTCTGCTTTGGTACCAGCGCCAGTATCTCGCGGGCAACTTCCATCCCGTCCTTCTTTGGCATCCTATAGTCCAAAAGGACCACGTCAAAAGGAGCGGCATTATGGCCGCTGGTTTGCTCTAGATGACGGCTGTACTCCTCAAGGCACTCTACTCCATTATGGGTGACTATTACCTCGTGGCCTCGCTCTTCAAAAGAGATCTTGTAAACCTTCGCAATATTGGGCTCATCTTCGGCTACGAGGATTTTCAATATTATTTCTCTAATATATGCAGTTAATTAAGGTATAGCAATAATAGTAATTGCTCACTAATTTTGGCAATTTTATTCCGCTAGCTATTCAAAGAAAGCTCAATTACGGCTGCCCATTTAAGGCTAATTCTTGTTTTAAATATTCTTTTTATATTAAAAACTCATGCTACTATATTCTTTATTAGATCTAGTAAATATCCTCTATAAAAAGGCAAAAGTTTAGATAGCTAACGACAAATGTCACTATTTCTAATCCACTTTCACATACTTTTCTCAAAAAATATCAATCGAAGCTTTTATTTTTATCAATTTCCATTAAAGGGGATATAGTAATGCAGAAGGGAGTCGGTGAAGAGAGGCAACAGGGATTGAGCAGTAAAAAGCCCAGCCTAAAGCATTTGTCCCGAAAACAGAAAGTTGCAGATTCGGCACCTTCTGGGAAAAACTATCTTGATTTTTCACAAATCTCTGCCTTGGATATCAAGGCAAAGAAGCTATGCACATTACAAGGCAAGGATTTCATTGAAGGTCTTGATGAACTTTCAAGGTTTCTAGCTGCCGTAGACCCGGCTCAATCCGCATTATTTCAGGCCATTGATCAGAAAGGCCAAGATTTTGCTACATATTTCTTTGCGGCATATTCAGATACAAGAAATGTAAGAGTCTCTTTGAGAATCTATAATACAATAAAATCGCTCGTCCGTTACATCGTACTAATGGACAGGTACTACGAGATTGGAAACAGAAAATACAAACGAATGGCCGATGAATTGCTCAGATCAGTCAAAGCAGACAGTGAAGGTTATCTAAAATACGCCATACATTTTTCATTCGCGCAGTGCTGGCCTTTTTGGGATTCTGAAAAGATGATGAAAGAAAGGATGCTAAATGGCTTTAATTTTTCATATAAAGAGATTCGCTATCATAATATGTTTAAATCATCAGATGCTCCTACGATCTACGGCCGAGTTCTTGATAGCGAGCTTAAAAATTACAATCCTAATGTTTCGCTAGTACTACATTACAACCAGGCATTACAGGACATCCAAGACGATCTTGATGACCTAGAAGAAGACCTCTACGACAAGTTGCCCAATATCTTCATACTTGGAACAGTTGAATCAATCCCATTCTCGACCCTCGCCGCAAACCCGGATTCGATAAGAGAGGCAGTAGTGAAGAGCAAGAGCCTTGACAAGATCCTTGAACTTGCAAGAGAGTATGAGAGTTCGGTAGAAGGCATTTTACTTCCATCCCAATACAATTTCCTGAAGGACCTAGCTCACGGCTATGCGAAAAAGTTGTACGAGTCAATTCGCGTCTGCAAGGAAAAATATGGGATGCTCCAAGTTGCTGATACGACAGTACATTAGCTACCTGGCAGACAATGCCAGAAAATACAGGACATTCAACAAGCAGCTTGTTGTAGGCGAGCTGGCAGGCATTGCCGCAGGCCTTTTGGTGGCAGAGCTGGCAATAGCCATAGCGCTTGACGAGGCCGGCGTTTCAATAGCGTCGTCCGCCGCCGACTATCTCGCCGCGCTGGCAGGTTTTTTGGCCATATTCTATTTTGACAGCCGCAAGGAGTTTATGCAGTTTGGCAGGGGCAAGAGGGTGCAAAAGGTTTGCGTCATGGCCCTCCGGCTGTGGCCTTCAGTCGCTGCGGCAGACATTGTCTTTATCTTTGTAAGGCCCTACGTCCAGTACCTGCTCCTTGGCGCAAACATCGAGGCAGGCGTAACATCCGTCATCGCGCATTTCGTCGCTTTTGCCGCATTCAACCTGACTGCGATATTTTCAAGGAGCATTATGGACTTTTGGCAGTCGACAAAGAAGCAACGACAGCAGCAACCTAGTTAGCTAGCTAAAGTATTTCTCCACCAGCTTTTGCATCTTGTCCCTGTTCATCTGCTCGCCTTTTATGACCTCAGGATGCTTTTCGTGGAGGTGCCTTAATGCAAATCTCACCTCGTCGCCGCAGAGCTTGCATTTTGCCTTGCCAAACACTGCTAATGTTGACTATGTGATAGATAAAAAAGCTAGCTAGCTGAAATGGAGGTAGCCCCGGTTTTCAAGTGGCCGCTCCCCGGCAGTGACCTTGCCCGTGCCCTTTATCACGCAACCGATGACGTGCAGGTCGCAGCCTGCCTTTTTTGCAGCCGCCTTTGCCCGTGGCAGGAGGGACTTGGGCATCGTAGCGACTATCTCGTACTCTTCGCCTCCATGGAACACCAGCTCGTGCGCGTCAAGGTTGTTTGCGCCTGCAAATTCCTGTACGCCATCAGCCCTTGCCGCATCATAGTCGACTTTTATGTCGACTCCGCTCTGGATTGCGATTTCATAGAGAGAAGCTGCAAGGCCGTCGCTTGAGTCAATCGATGACGAGAAATACCGCGCAAGCGCGGTTCCAAACGCCTGCCTCGGCTTTGGCTCAAGTGCCGAGTCGACCGCCGCCGCCCTAAAGGCGCCCTGCGCCCTTGCTCCCCTTAGCAAAACAGCAAGCCCGGACGCAGGGTAGCCGAACTTGCCAGAAGCGACAACGGCATCGCCGGGTTTTGCGCCGCTCCTCTTTGGCATTTTGTCGTTGACTGTCATCGTCATCATGCCTATCATGCTGCAGTCAATGACAAGGTCTCTTGCGGCATTCGTGTCGCCTCCCACTATTTTCACGCCAAACTCCCTGGATGCGATCTGGAATCCCCTTGCCAGCTCCTCGACGTAGGTTCTGGTAATCCCTGCAGGAAGGCCAAGAGAAATCATTGCCGCCACCGGCCTTGCACCCTTGGCCGCAAGGTCGCTTGCGCACGATACTATGCTCTTTCTTGCCACCTGCCACGGCCTCATCTGCGGCGGCACGTCGGTGCTTGCAACAAGCATGTCGGCCTTGAAAACGAGGTTCCTGCTGCCGTCTATGGCCGCCACATCGTCAAGGTCGGCTATGCCTAGCGCCTGCGAGAATATGCTGATTATTTCCTTCTCATCTAGCTGCTTGGTCATGATAGATGCGCTGGACCTTTTCGCTCATCTTTTTGTACAGAGCCTGTGCCTTTTGGGCACGCGACTCGACAGACACCCGGATTGCGTGCTCGGTGTTTGACGAGCGCACCAGCACCCACGAGTCCTCGTCGATTATCCCCTTGACGCCGTCGCCGGTTATCAGCTGCGAACACTCTGCCTTTAGCGCATCGGGCAATTTCTCAATGACCCTTGCGTGAAGCGACGAATCAGCCGCTATCTTGGACCGCACCTGCACAAACTGCGACGCAAAAGACAGGCAGTCGTCCATAGCTTTTCTGTCAAGCGTGGCTATGGTTGCAGCAGCCAAAAGCCCGTCGCGGCACATGTTGAACTTGGGCATGATAAAGCCGGCGCTGCTCCCTTCTCCCCCGGCCTCGGCACCAGTTTCAAGCATCTTGTTCACCACGTTTGCCTCGCCCACCTTGGAATGCTCGACAGTCCCACCGCGCTCTCTGACGTACTTGGCGACGGCGACGCTCGTGTCGATGCTTGTCACGAATTTTTTTGCGCCCAGCTCTGCCGCGCGGGCAACGCACAGTAGAAGGGTTGCGTCAGGGTTGAGTTTTTCGCCCTTTTCGTTTACGACCACGAGCCTGTCGCCGTCAAGGTCAAGCGCAAAGCCGAGTGCCAGCTTGTTTGCAGTCACGAGCGCCCGCAGGTCGGCAAGATCGTCTGCAGTCGGGTCGGGACCCCGCGATGAAACGCCGGGGATGCTGTTTATGCTCTGGAACTTTATGCCAAGTCTTTTGAACAGTTTTTCAGAGTAGCCGCATGACGCCCCGCCGCCGGCGTCGATTCCAACAGCAACCTGCGCGCCGGTAGTGCCGGCATCATCAACGAGCGCGGCAACGTCGTCGACATAGCTTGCAGTTGCAGGGTACTCTCTGCCCGTGTTTTGGCTCACAGAGGGATTTGAAGCAAGCATCATTTGTTCCAGCTCTTTTTCAAACAGCCCGCGGCCTTCGATGATGAATTTCAGACCGTTCCATTCAAGCGGGTTGTGCGACGCCGTGATGATTATTCCGGCGCCGTATTTTCGGGCCTCCCGAAATGCAGCAGGCGTGGACGCAACTCCCAGGTTATACACGTCTATGCCGGCAGCCATCAGGCTTGCCGAGACTACTTGTGAAAGGATTGGGCCGGAGGGTCGGGTGTCCCTTGCCACTATGCATTTTCTTGATTTTACGAGGCTGGCAAAGCGCCCCGCAAACAGGGCGGCTTGCTGCAGCGTCAGGTCGTCACTACCATAGATTCCCCTTGCCCCGGAGATCGATACCTTCAATGCAACACAGGGATTCGCTCGCAGATATTTAAGCTGGCGCCAAGGATTAGGATGGCGAGCGCACATCTTGCTGCGAACGGGCGACACCAGCGAACTTGGCCGCTTCATTGTTTGGTATATAAATTGAAATTCTTTCTGAAGCCTTATCTGATCAAAGCCATCGGATTCTTCCATGAAAGAACTGGATATCATCATACCCCATGAGCAACTGAACGAAGTGAACAGCGTCCTGCACAAGCACAAAGTCGGAGGCATGTATTTTACCCAGATTACAGGGCGAGGCCGCGCCAAGAGAGAGGAAGTAGAGGTTCTGGTGGGGCCTGATCAATACAAGACGGGAAAGAGATATGTCCCAGAATTTGGCGGCAGGACGATGATTACGATAGTGGTGCCGGATCAGATGGAAAAACCAATCGTTGACGATATTATCTCCAAGATTAGTACTGGAGAGGCAAGCGATGGCAAGATTTTTGTAAAAAGCATCACGGAGGCCTATGATATAGGAACAAAGACAGCAGGAGAAAAAGCAGCTCTCTAGGTACGACAAGTTCTCTGCGATATTTGAAGCGAGAACATTTTGCTATTGAATAGTTTCGATTTTGCCGATGTCGACTAATATTATTATTTATTTATCATCATTCACCACCACCGTCTCTAGGCAAAACGCCACAAGAGTTGGTCAAGAGTTGAAAAATAACAGCGTGTGTACGCACAAAAACAAGAGATACTTGCGTATGTACGACCACGTTAAATTTTTCCCCGTTACAGGCACACACCAGGTGCAGGAGGAATGATTATAATAGCGATGCCAGAGTCAATGAGAACGAGCGCCCTAGTAGCTCAGCCTGGCAGAGCGAGGGTTTCGTAAACCCTAGGTCGTGGGTCCGAATCCCACCTAGGGCTTTGCTTCTTGTCTCGCCTCATAGTAAGGGTTATATCCAGAAATCGGCTGCGCTACTCACTCGGTGTTGACGTTCCACCCTGCTTTGGGCTGGCAGCCGCCACAATGTCATCAACATGCAGTATCATGCATGCTGCTTCAGTAGCGGCATTGATGACCTGTTCCTTCACCTTCAACGGTTCATAGATTCCTTTTGCCGCCATGTCTGCGACCTTTCCATTGATGACGTCTATTCCAAACCTCGGCTTTGCCGAACTCGCCTTTGCCCTGAGCTGGACTTGCGTATCCAGAGGGTCCATTCCAGCATTCTCTGCCAGGACCATAGCGACCCTTTCGACGCTGTCTGCAAATTTCTCGGCTGCCAGCTGCGGCCTGCCCGAAAGCGAACCAGACCACTCTCTAAGTCTTTGTGACACAACCCCTTCAGGCGCACCAGCTCCAACCAGAACATAGGGATACTCCAGGACGTCCTTTACCACCATTATTGCATCGTGTACCGACCTTTCAGCTTCGTCTATCACCCTTTGCGATCCTCCTCTTACCAGGATTGAGACAGCCTTGGGATTCTTGCAACCTTCGATGAAAACCCATTTGTCAGATTCTATCTTTCGCTCTTGTACCAGTTGTGCATGGCCCAGATCATCTGCGGCAAGGTCCTCGACGTTTGCCAGCACTTTCCCTCCTGTCGATTTTGCCAGATTGTTCATGTCGCTTTCTTTTGCCCTCCTGACTGCAAGTATCCCTGCTTTGGCCAAATAGTGCTGCGCCATGTCATCTATCCCCTTCTGGCATACCACGACATTTGCTCCTGCAGAAGAAATCTTGTCTACCATAGATTTCAGCACGCTGTTTTCTTCGTCGAGAAACTTTTGCATCTGCTCGGGTGATTCGATGCTTATTTTTGCATCAAATTCGGTCTTTTCTATCTCCAGAGGACAATTGAGCAGGGCTATGCGAGCATTTTCTATTCTCTTTGGCATTTCGCCGTGAACCACCTCTTTGTCCAGAATAATGCCTTTGACGAGTTTCGTGTCCCTTATTGAGCCTCCAGCCTTTTTCTCCACCTTGATACTGTCGATGTCAACCTTCAAATGATTATCACCACTGCTGCCATGGTTCCCGGCCTTTTCTGCCACAGCCAATACCGCATCTACCACCAACCTTGAAAGGTGCCCTTCATCGAACGAGACCAGCTTTGAAGCCATTGCAGTCTGGGCAATTTTGACCAGAGAATCCTTGTCTTCGATATTGACCTTGTCGGCCACCTCTCTAAGAATTGCGACTGCCCTTTCTGCAGCCCTGTCATAGCCTTCGATTATTACGGTTGGATGCACATCTTTAGCTATTAGCTCTTCTGCATTTTCTAGCAGCGCCCCCGCAAGAACCACTGTCGAGGTTGTTCCATCTCCGACCTCGCTATCAGTCGCCTTGCTGATCTCCACCATCATCTTTGCCGCCGGATGTTGAATGTCTATTTCCTTCAAAATAGTCGCACCGTCATTTGTTATCGTGACGTCGCCAAGCGTATCGACAAGCATCTTGTCCATGCCACGCGGGCCCAGGCTTGTGCGCACAATTTCAGCTATTGTCTTGGCTGCGGTGATGTTGTTTCGCTGTGCCTGATAACCCCTAGTTTCACTCGTTCCTTCCTTCAAAAGGACAACAGGTATCGTATTCTCCTGCACTGACATAGTTTATTTCACCTATGTTAGTATAATAGAATATTACATAGCCAATGATTTACGGCTTTTGGTATTTGTGTGTGGCAGCCTGTAATAATTATGAACATGATTTAATATTTGATACTCGTATATTGTAATAATGGAAGACGAGGTCTTCAAGTCAAGGGCAATTGAGAATGCGATAGGCATACTGCGGGAGAACAAAAAGAAACAGAATTCCAAAGAACTGGACTTTGTCATTGACATTCTGCGAGAAAGAAAACGGCAAGCAAAGTTAGAAAAAGAAGAAAAAATCGGCATGGCATGATATATGATACAAAGGAAGCCGCCAAGTATGAAACTTGGCTACGTCAATATAGGCTTCTGCCTGCTTGCGCCACGCCGTTCGCTAATCTTATCTTCTAGTTTGACGTATAGATAGACACACAAAATGAACAATTCCTCATGGGTACGCAAGTATGATTACCTCTGTGAAGAATGCGGAATGGCTTTTGCGTCCTTTCAAGAGTATCTTGAACATCACAAGCTTCACCATCCTAAGTCGATAGGCACGGCAATAACATGAAAGAGACGATGATAGGCTATACTGCTGCTGGAAACAAATTTCCGGTAGCTGCGTCTGACTGTCAATATTTTTTTGTTGATGCCACAGAAATAAGAAAATACTACATCCTTGCCTGATGTTACCCTTATCCTTAATAATTCAGATGACGTATAGTACTACCCTTGCCAACAGCATTTGATGATGATGGACTCGGCCTAATCTTGAAGGGTTACGATTTGGCCCCAAATGCTGCCCTAGAAACAATGATTGCGATCTATACGCTTGACGTAGCGCAAACGATTCTTGATGAGCACCCCGAAATTGTAGACAAATGGCTTGAAAAAATACACAATGAGCACCTGGAAAGAATAAGATCTTGCGAATTTGAGCAAGACCCAGTCGCTTGCTTTAATGTTTCGTCATACGATGAATTTGAAAGGCATTTCCAGAGCTGGCAAGACGGCGGGATGATAGCAATACACCTGCCAAAAAATAGGACGGTCTACCTGAGCAAGAAACCATTGTTTTCTGTCCAGGTAGCTGAAAAGCCGTCAATTGAGCGCCACGTGTGTGAAAAATGTCTGGCAGTCTTTGGAAGCATTGATGAACTTGAAAAGCACTATGAAAAAGAGCACGATGCCGCCACTCCATCCCCGACTGAAAGAGGCAAGGTATACACAATCAAAACCGAATCGGATGTCGATGAATACTATTCTCAGAACCCCATATGGTGGTAAAAAAGGGAGAGTTTTCTGAGATACATCGCGTGTATGTGCACATATACATATTTGCCACAGCTTCACATAATTAGTAGTAGTAGCGGCTATCAAGGTCCGTTTCGACTAGAAGAGGCCAGAATGAAACAGCTTCTAGCCTTTTTGTACATATCCTACGAATTTTCAGGATCTAATTATAGAACCCGGTTAGACCCCTGAAATACCTGTAGAGGTTATCATCCAAGACCGCTTGGAATAACAGCAATCATACCATTTTGGATATTTTATATCATCGGGGCATCGTCATGGTCATTTTGCAGGCACTGGGTCTTGTGGCCGCGTACGCTGTAAAGACACAGTCAAGATTGGTCCAAAGAAAACGAAAATACGCACATACATATATGTAAAAAATCGAGAAAGGCGCCGTACGCATATACGATTTCATGCTTGCATCAGGAGGGCTTTAATTATCGGACCTGGCAAAACTAGAAAGTGCATGGCGCGCAATGACATCTGCTAACGCGACAGACGATGACAAAGAGATAAGCAAGCTCATATCCTTTGGAGTGGACGCGGAATTTGCCAAGACCCTTCCCCGGGCTGCCCGGCGCCAGATATTAAAAGGCATCTTGGGCCTTCAGGGACCATAAAAGAAACAGGTCCTAGGCTTCTGTCACGCGCACGCGCGTTTCGATATCCGCAGGCAGGCCAGCTACTCTGTAGCGTGCATATTCTTCATAGGTAGGAGGATTTTGGCGCTTGAATTCTATCTTTTGGCCTTCAGAGACATTAAAGTACAGGATATGCCCGTCGTATCTTTCTGCCAAGTATTTTGGAATATAGAATTTGTCCTGGTCTACACGCCCTTTTTGGGTTACAATATAATGTCTTCCTATTTCCTGGACTTCGCCAAGGTCCACATCTTTGGTTACGCCTCGGGCTTCCTTGCCCTTCAGCTCGTTCCAGTCGACAAAATTGGTTATGTCCGTCATGAATTCACTCCGTCTTTATCATATTAATGAGGTACGCTGAAAGCAAGAAAAAGCAGAGAAAACATCCACAGAATTGCAGGCAAAGAAGGGTGTCCTGCTTGAAAAAAATACGCGACTGGTTCAGGGGCGATGATTCTTCATGACCTCTGCCAGCTTGTCTACAAAAGCCGCAAGCTCGTCATCTGTAAAGTTGAGCTTTTTGATAAAAGCGGTGTCCACTCCAAAGGATCCAAGGCGTTCATAAAGCGTCTCGCGCGTCAAATCTTCTTTTGCACCAAGATTTTGTCATCATCATGATACGGCTCATGTGTCAAGGCTAAAGGTTGCATACCCTGCATCATTTTATGACTTGTCGAGCTTTTGTCAAGAGGCATCCTTCATTTCCCAGAGCTAGCCTCTATAGAATCGTCATATGACGATGTATGGTAGCTATGCTTACATGCTAGTCCCATGCCATCATGACCAGATGGTGCTCGGGGTTATCATAGATTCTGAAAAAATGGCCGACGCAATTTTAGTTAAATTACAGACGATTTTTGGCGCCCGTGTATTTGATACGCTGGCTGCAACGATAGTGGAGGATCACCTAGGTGGCGAAATGGACATGCGCACGGCAATGATACAAAGACCAGACCTTTTTGAAAGCGCGTTCATTGAAATACTGGGCGGAATTGGAGAGAAGATTTTGGCAAAGGCGTGCTACGAAGTACAGACACAATTTCATGTTGATGAAAAAGTAGCAACAGTAGCAGCAGTAACATTGCCACCCATCCAAAAGCGCGAGACTTTGCAGGGCTGACGGCAGCCGTACAGCAAATCTAGAGCATAGTAGAACCCGGGCGCAGAAACCAGCTTTTCTAATCCTTATGTCACTATCACATAATGATTTACAACGTCATCATCACAAAAAATGATTTTTATCGCTTTTTATAATTTGTAAAATCACAAATCGGTTAAAACATGATTATTATTGTTGTTTCTTTGCAGAGCAGGCCGCTCCTCCTTGAACCCAAGTCCAGAGGCCATTTCACCGGAAGCGCTACCGGCTACTTTTTTGCGACCTGCCCCTGGCATTATTGACGCATTTCGCGCTTATATTCTCAACAACAGGGGGATGCGGATTGTGCCTTTTTTGCGTACGGGGGCAACCTCTTCCGCAGACAGGCATCGTCTCTGCCGTCATAATCCAAAGAGCGCCTTGGCGCCTTCTACGACGTACTGTATGGCTATGGCCGCGACGAACACCGCGAAAACCCGCGTGACTATCAAAGAGCCGCGCCTGCCCAGGATCCTGTATATCCTGTCAGAGTACCGCAGGGTCGCGTAGGTCGCGGCTATTGCAAAAACGATTGAAAGCACGGTTGCCACCAGGCCGGTTGTTTCAAGCGAGATTATGACGGCAGTTATGGCGCCGGGCCCGGCAAGCAGAGGAAATGCAAGCGGCACCACTCCAGTGTCTCCTGTCGTGTCCGAGCCGATGAACCTCCACCCTCCAGTCAAAAGCTCTATTGCCAGGATGAACAGGAGGACTCCGCCGGCGACCATAAAGCTTGAGATCGAGATCCCAAATATGCCAAAGATCTGTGTGCCAGCAAGCGCAAAAACAAAGAGCAGGCCTGCTGCCGTGATTACGACGGTCTTGGAAACCTCGGCCCTTCCGGCCTTCTCCATTTGCCGGGTCAGCGACATAAAGATGGGCACGATCCCAATCGGGTCAATCACTACAAGCAGCGTAATAGTGGACCGGACAAGATCCTGGAGAAAATGCTCGGGCGAATAAAGAAATTCCACCATTTGATAAAAGCAGCAGAGGATCATTCGCTGTCGCACGATATATTACATATGCCCTCGCTCTCTGCCTTTCCGGCAGCAGTTGTACATACGCGCGCCAAAAGCCTGCAGTGCAGTAAAATAATCAGCGCCGCTTCTGTCTTGCCTTTCCTTTTCCGGATATTTTCAGGTAGCCTCGGCTGCCATCCTTTTCGTATTCGATGCTGACAGATTCCGCCTTGACTATCGATAGGGGCGCAACTTTATTCCTGCCAGTGACATACCCGATAAAGAATGCCGCAGCGGTGGGATAGCCGCCGTTGTAAACCTTGTCAAAGACATTGGCTTCGTGGAACAGCTTGACATCTTTTCTGGAAAGTGGGATGCGCTTCACAGCCATAGCAATTTGCCATATCGCAATACTGACCTTTAAACACCACGCACGCGAGTGCATAATAATATTAAAATCGTGGCTCTGCCGGGAGTACCATGGATCTCTGGAAATGGGTCCGGCAGAGCCACGCAGGTATATGTATATACTACTGCTGTCGACTCGGCAAGTTTTACGGCCAAGCTCCAGCCTAAAACCAGTCGGTTTACAATGCAAGCAAATGCAATAGTGTAGGCAGTAGCAGCCGTGTGATGGCAAGCGACACTACGACGCACAAGAAAAAAAGAATATGCGCCAGCCTAGGTGTTATCTACTTCGTGTATCAGGTTTTTCATTATGATGTCGGTGCCATAGTCACCAAGAACATCGCGGATTGCCATGCTGACCCTGGATACAGGGTACTTGGTGTCGCTTGAAAACCTGAATCCACTACGCTCAAGGTAGCGAAAAATGACCTGCATCACTTCATCGCCCAGCACATCACGCGAGCGCGAAAGCCCGGCCCGCAGTGACGATCCCCCAATTAACTCGTCCTGTTCCATCAAATATGACAGTGTTGATCCATCACGCAATTATTTTACTGAGTCGCCCAATACACAAAGAGATGTTGGGAGATTATACCTAATTGCGCGGGAGGTTTAGCAAAATGTCCCAGAGGCATCCTTCAGAGGCATATTGCGCGCGTTCCAAATGACGCGCAAACGGAAAAATGGAGAAGCAAAGCGATAATGATGATGATGAATAACACACGCAAAGGTGGGGGCGCAGGCGAGGGAACTTGGGAGAAATCCACCTGAATTAACCTGCAGCCCCCTGCTTGATTCAATATTACAATTTACTCTTATTGATAATAACATTATACCTAAATTGTGCGTGCTAAATGATGTTTTGCGACACGACAATGCACAGTTTAACTGCGAAGGACCGTCATCGCAGATCTTTTAGCGACACGTACTTGAGGCCGTAGATCAGGACGGCGGCGCCGGCGGCTGTGAGTATCCAGCCATAGATGAAGAACGGAAACGGCGCAGAGGCGCACAACGCGGCATTGCCGTGATTGTTTGCGATACAACTTTCGTACGCGCTCTGGTCAAAAAGCGACTTTAGTATCAGGACTTTGGAAACAACCACCAGAATTATCCCAACAATTATCATTATCTTGTGCAATATGCTACTCTAGCCGATCTCGAAAAATACAGAGAGCTTTGTTAATGCTTTGGTTTTAAAAAAGTTGGAGGAAGGAGACGCCCTATCTGCGCTCCTTTGCAACGGTGCCGTATATCGGATCGGTGCCGAAGTGGCTGTCTACCTTGTCAGGACCTATAGTCAGTGCGATTACCGAGTCGTCCATTATCTTGATGGACACCGGGACATCCTGTACGGGACCATTCTTCATGGTAACCGTGGCCGTGCCTTCGATGGTGTAGGTGTTGTTTTCAAAGGTAAACTTGGTTGCTTTCAGGTCTGTCACGTTGTGCTGGTGCATGGCGCTTCCGTTAAGCTGGACCATGTCGAACTTGGCTATGAAATAGAGGTTCGGGATTGCCATGCCGCCTCCGGTTGGCGCTGTTACGTTTCCTGGTGCTGTAACATTCCCTGGAGCTGTCAAGTTTCCGCCTGGAGCTGGAGGCGCTGGAGGAGTTGCTTGGTCTAGATTTCCTTCAAAAGCTGTCGGGGTCGTGTTTCCGCCGGTCTGATTTCCGCCAGTCATGTTACCTCCCGGTGCTGTCAAGTTTCCGCCTGGAGCTGTAACATTTCCGCCTGGAGCTGTAACATTTCCGCCTGGAGCTGTTACGTTACCTCCCGGTGCTGTCACGTTTCCGCCTGGAACTGCTGGGCCGGTTGCGTTTATCCTCAGCATCCATATTCCAGCCTGTATCCACGTGGGTTGGCCGTTTTCAACCTGTATACTTGCAATCCTGCCGGTGAGTCTTTCGCCTTGTTTTGGTATGGTGCCCGTCTGATTTCCGGCAGCAGAGCCTATCTGATTTCCAGCGGCTGTCTGGTTGCCTGTCGTTGCGTTCGGTGGTTGTGTTGTTATCATCGTCTGGTTTCCGGTCGTCAAGCCGGTCTGGTTTCCACCAGCAGCAGAGCCTGTCTGGTTGCCTGAAGTCTGGTTTCCAAGGGGATTCTGTGCATAGCTTTTAGTCGCCGCAAAAGAAGCGACTACGAGCGCTGAGACAAGCACTGCAGCTACCGCTGCAGAAATTACCTGGGCATGTCTGTTCATCGGGAAGTACACGCAGTTATGATATTTACGCAAAATGGAATGAAGCTCCTCGAATCTTATCTACCATAACTTGTTCTCTTTTCTCTGTATGCCTGACAAAGAGGTCGGCGAGAGTCAGGACGCATACCAGAAGAACATGAAGGTAGTAGCGGTATGTATACTGGTGATGGGAGTTTCCATAGCCATCGTCGTAGTGATGTACCTTGCGTTTGGGCACATTGGATCAACCTTTTCGACGGGAGTGATGAGCAATCAGCAGGACAAGCTTAGAATGCAGTACGACCTTCCGCCTTGCAAGCCCGTTCCAAAGAGTCTGGCAGAAGTCCCGCCATCGCTTCGCAACGAGACAGGTCTGTGTGGTTCCACCCCCTGACCGCTGCAAGATAGTTCAATATAGGGCGACGTACGCAAGCATGTTGTCGTGACTGTCAAGGAAAACCTAAAGCTTCTGGCTTTTATGGTAGGTGCCGCGCTGTTTTTTGCAGTCACCCTGCTTGGTTCGTTCTTTGGCGTTATTGTCTTTATCAACAGCGCCGGCCTGCCCAGCGATCAGGCGCTCAGCTTTTTCATGGTGGGGCTGGTTCCGCCCTCGGTGGCGACGTTTGTGTTGTTCACCAAGGGACTTGGCAGGTTCATGTAAAGACAGAGATAGAAAGGCTGTAAAGCAACCCTTTCCAACTAAACAGAGCGATGTCGTCGCAAAATAACAATAACAACTACATTGCAGAGCTTGTAGACAGCCTCCATGGCCTGATAGAGTCTAGGCAGGCGCCGGCAGACGTGGCAATAGCAGGGCTGATATCGACTGCGGGTGAGATTGCCCTTGGCATGGCAGTGGCGCGCCCCGAACACAAGGAGGCGTACCTCAAGGCGTTCAACAGCGCAGTCGAGCAGGTGAGGAGACAGCTTCGCAAAGAGCTAAAGTCAAGGGGATTATTGTCTTAGCAGCTTTGTAAACAAAAAATCAAGGCGGAAGATCTGCAAGCTTGCCGCTGCTGCCCTTGGATTTTCCAGCAGCCGTTGAAGCACTAGCAGTATCTTTCTCTTTTTCTTTTTCTTTCTTCGTATCAGCCTTGGATTTCTCAGTTGCGCTACCACTGCTACCAGTACTGATGTCGCTGCCTTTCCCTTTTTCAGCCGTTTGGCTGCTGCTACTGCTGTTCTTTTCCCGAACTGACCTTATCGCCTCTTCGCATGTGGACCTTATGTCATCGTAGGCCGTCACTGTAAGCACCTCTTCAAGCAACGGAAGCGCCTCTTCGCCTCGGGCTGATAGGTTCTTTATTGCGGTCTTTTTCTCCACGGGGTCGCGAGCCCATTTCGCAGTTTCCTTTAGCTCCCACAGACTCTCTGACAATTGTTGTTGAGCCATATTATTATCGCAATCCTATATAGTGCAAAACTTGTATTTACGCAACGCTGCTTGCCGGGCAAGCAAAGATTATAGCCACACGCCCTTACCCCACCGCTGTGCAGGAGTACGTCGCCCTTGGCGTGTTTGCGGTGGTATACGTCCTCATAATCGGCCGGCGCAGGTTTGGGGTGCCGATATGGGCCGCGATGCTCATCGGCGCGGCGCTGATGGTCGGCCTGCAGGTGACAGGGATTTCTGACGCGTTCAGGGCGGTAAACCTGGAAGTCATTGCTTTCCTCTTTGGCATGTTCAGCATAGTCTCGGCGCTGGAAAGGGCAGGCGTGCTTAGGATGATAGCAGTCAGGATGCTTGCGCGTGCAAAGACGCCGTCGCAACTCCTGATGATTTTTGTGGTGGGAATGGGAGTGCTTGCGGCATTTTTGGTAAACGACACGATTGCGCTCCTTGGGATACCGCTTGCCGTCCACGTGGCAAGGCACGCCAAGATCAAGCCCACCATACTCCTCTTGACGCTTGCATTCGGGATAACGGTTGGGAGCGTCATGACCCCGATAGGCAACCCCCAGAACCTGCTGATAGCCATTGATAGCGGCATGCAGTTTCCGTTCGTCACGTTCCTGCTCTACCTGAGCGTGCCTACAGTGGCAAACCTGTTTGTCACGTACCTGATACTAAAGGCATATTTCAGAAAAGAGCTTCCAAAGATGCTGGAGCACGCGCCGGCGGCGGAGGAGGAAGCAGAGATTGTAAAAGAAGAGGAGGGTGACGGCGCCATCCACTATAACCCCCGGCAGGCAAGGCTTGCCATTTACGTAACGGTTGCAACGCTTGCAGGGTTTGTCATATCCGAGTTCCTGCACGTGCTCAAGGTGGCAGACTTTGGGCTGAGCGTGGTGGCGATGCTTGGCGCGGCTGCGCTGTACGCGCTTTCAAGCGAGCGCACGCAGATCCTGAGAAAGGTGGACTATTCTGTGCTCGTGTTCTTTGCGGCAATGTTTGTAGTCACGTCGGCAATGTGGCAGTCAGGCGCAATATCGATAATCACGGGATGGCTCCCGGATCCAAGCCCGGCCGACAAGGCGCAGAGCCTTGGCGTGATAACGGCGGCAAGCCTTTCGCTGAGCCAGGTGCTCAGCAACGTCCCCTTTGTGGCGCTGTACGACTTTGTCATGACTGAAAACGGGTTTGGAGGCGAGCACGTGGCGCAGTGGCTGATGCTAGCCGCGGCGAGCACAATAGCCGGCAACCTTACGATACTTGGCGCGGCGAGCAACGTCATTGTCATTGAAGCGGCAGAGTCAAGGGGCGTTCGCGCGTTTTCCTTTTTCGAGTTTGCCAAGATCGGAAGCGTGATAACCGCGGCAAACATTGCGATATACTATGCATTCATTGTGCTGATAGTGCGCTAGGGCACGAGGACCGCCCGTGCCTCTACCTCCGAGTGTTTCAGCCTCGCAAGCACGTCGTTTGCCTCGGCAAGCTTGTGCGTCTCTATCACGACTTCAAGCGACCCGCCGGCGGCAAGTGCCACAAGGTCTGCCATGTCCTGCCGCGAGCCTATCACGGTCCCGCGAATGGTCTTTTCTTCAAACGCGGAAAAGTGCGGTATCTCGCCTACGACTCCGACCACTACAAGCCCGCCCTTTTTGACCGACTTTATCGCCGCGTCTATGGCCTTCTCTGACGGGGCAAACACGATTGCGCTGTCCAATAATCCTTCTTCCTTTTTCAGGTTCTTGAGGAACTGGTCGGTAGAATCTTGGTACGCAACCGTGCTGTCTGCGCCCAGCTTCTTGGCAAGGTCAAGGTGCTTTTTTGCACGGGATATGCCGACCACCCTTGCGCCTTCCATCTTGGCCATCTGTATGGCAAGGTGCCCGACTCCCCCGATCCCGAAAATGCCTACAGACCTGCCTCTTGCCGGCTCGCTTGCCTTGACTGCCTTGTACGCGGTTATGCCGGGGCAGAACAGCGGGGCCGCGTGCGCAGAGTCTATGCTGTCAGGTATCGCAGTGACAAACTCTTCGTCCGCAACGATGTACTCCGCGTACCCGCCCTGCACGCTTTCGCCCGTTATCTCTGCGTCGTCGCACAGGTGCTCCTTGCCTGAATTACAATAGCCGCATTTGAGGCACGAGCTAAACAACGGCTGGATGCCGACCCTGTCACCTTCTTTGACCTTCCTTGCGCCATCGGCTTTTTTCACGACGCCTACCACCTCATGCCCGGGAACAACTGGCAGGACCGACGGCGATCCTTCGTCCTTCCAGTCGCCCTCTATCATGTGCAGGTTTGACCGGCAGACGCCGCACGTCTCTATCTCCAGGAGCACTTCGCCTCTCTTTTTCGGCTTTGGAACCGGTATCGACTTTAGCTTCAATGGTTTTGTCTCGATTGGCGCGCACCTGTCAAGCACCATCGCCTTCATCGTCATCGTGCCTTCTTCTGCCATGCCGCTCACACTATTCTCCCTTGCCGTTTATCTTTTTTATTCCACCGCCGTCGCTGCTGCAGCACAGCAGGTACGCAATCAGCGTGCCGGCGTTTTCCACCTTGCGCTTGCGTATCATGTCCCGGAGGCTTGCAATCTTCACTATTTCCACGTCAATGTCCTCGGTGCTGTCGTGGTCGGTCTTGCCACCTGCAAGGCCAGCCGCAAAAAAGACGTGCACCACCTGCCGCGACTTGCTGACTGACGGGTGGTAGTCGTAGACGTGCTCTACTCTTTTTGCACTGTATCCCGTCTCCTCGCGCAGCTCCCTTTTTGCAGTCGCAAGGGGGCTTTCGCCCTTTTCCACGTGGCCGGCCGGAAACTCTAGCAGCACCTTGCCAAGAGGGTAGCGGTACTGCTTTATCATGACAAGAGTCTTTTTGTCAAGGAACGGGACGACTATCACGACATCTGACGAGCGATAGTGCGTATAAGACAGGGTCCTGCCCTTTGGCGTCTGCACGGTGTCCTGAAAGAGCTCCATGTAGACGGTCTTGCCGTTCCTTGCCTCAAACACCTTTTTCCGGCCAAGGCGCTTCCAGCCCTTCTTCTCCTCTTCTTTCTTTTCCAAATACGCGCTTCCTCTATAGCTGGCATGGGGCTGAATTATAATATAATATGATAGGTGTTCTACTCCCAGAACGGCCTGCTTTTGTGGTGCTCCTTAAATTCCGCCTCTGACAACTAATTCTATATATGGAAGGCGGCGATAGCGACGAGATTGAGCGCAAGCTGCAGGGGAGGACCCTGCAGGTGTACCTGTACCTTTTGAAAAAGGGCGAGCCGGGAGGGATAAGGGAGATCCAGCGCGACCTGGGCCTCTCAAGCCCAAGCGTGGCCGACTACCAGGTGGAAAAGCTGGTGGGCATGGGCCTTGCCGCAAAGGACGGCTACGGCAGAGTGCATGTCACCCGCAAGGTGAAGGTCAGGGCGCTTGAATCGTACGTGAACTTTGGGAGGTTTTCAGTCCCAAGGCTTGCGTTCTATGCTTCCGTGTTTTCAGCAGTCGCCGTCCTGTACGTGATGTTCAATTTGTCGTCGTGGAGCGTATACGGCGTAGCCGTGCCGCTTGCGGCAGCTGGCGTGCTGTGGCTTGAGGCGTGGAGGATGTGGAGGTTCAGCCTGCTTGAAAGGGCAGACAGGGCAGAAAGCAGAAGAATAAAGAATGCAAAGGGTGTGCTCCCGCTGATTGTCCCCGGCATGGTTGCGCTTGCAGTATTTGCAACAGGCGGCGCGTTTTTGTTCCAGTACGTGCAAGAGCTGCCTTCGGTGCAGGTTGTTCAAAACTATATCACCCCCGATGCAGGCGCAGCCCAGCAGCAGGCGACGACGATAGAAGAGTCGATCACATTATCAAAAGAAAAGGTTGCCGCAGCCGGCCAGAGCGCGTTTGCGGCATCCAGTCTTGCCCCTTCCATACTGCCACTTGCTGGAGCCACGGTCATCGGCTTTCTTGGTTACCTGCTTGTAAAGTACCGCTGCGAAGGCCGTGTTCGGATGCCAGAACAGGTGCTGCATGACGCGTCCGGAACGCAGGATTATCCAGAGCGCTTCCGATAACTATTGCATGGACACAACCGCAACAAATTACTACACGGCCCTGCTGGCCGCAGCAGGGGTAGCCTTGGCGCTGGCGGCAGGAACGGTGCAGCAGTCGCACGCACAGTACGGCGTCAGTGGCAACCCTACTGCAGGTGCAACGCCGGACCAGCTTGCAGAATGCGAAAAATACAACATTGACAGAATAGAGTGCAACGAGCAGACAATACTTGCGGCAAGAAAGTGGGCAATAACCCATGAAAATCCAAACGGCTCTGGCACCCCCATGCTGTCAATAGGAGGCAACGAGACGCTGCTGTACGTCGGCGCGCTGGGCGCGATCTTTGGCGGAGTCGCAGCGGCCTTTTTCGTAAAAGGCAAAAAGACAACATCAGCAACATCCTGACTCCTCCCTTTCTTTTTTCTCTCAAGAGCGACAGGCACCACGATTATTTCTTGAAGGAAGAAAAAACAGGCAAGAACTGTCCTCTCACACCATGATTAATTAAAATACCATTTTTGTCAATAAGACAGGAAAGAAAGAGATGGTTTTTGAAGGAATACCAGCTGGCTACGAGGTGCGTTTTCTGGTTGGAATCGGGATTTCCCTTGCAGCCGGCTTTGCCATTGGCGCAGAGAGGGAGTCAAGGAACAAGGCCGCGGGGATAAGCACGCACTGCCTTGTTATCGGCGGGTCGATGATTTTCACCCTTCTTTCGTCGCTTGTGGACCCCAACTCATCGTCAAGGATTGCGGCGCAGATAATCTCAGGCATAGGTTTTCTCGGGGCAGGGCTCATCCTAAAGAGCGAGCTTGATGGCAAGATAACAAACCTGACGACTGCAGCGGCGGTGTGGTTTGCGGCCTCGATAGGAATGGCCATCGGCTACGAATACTACTTTCTTGCAATAGTGGCAACTGCCTTTGCAGTCGGCGTGCCGCGAATACCGCACATTTCAAGGATGATAAAGAAAGGAGAAGAGACATAGGCCCCCTCTTCTTCTTGCTCCCGCCGCGTGTACGCGCGTATGTGTATGTATTGTTTTCCTGGCAACAACGACAACAATGCGGATTGACTTTCCTGCTGTGGCAGCGGCGGCCGCCAGGACGGCCCACAACCGTTAGTCAAACATGTCCTTGCTAAAAGAAGCTTGCAGACGTGTCCAGCTTCTTCTTGCCTTGACGGGTACACTTTAGCTCCAATTCCTTTCCTAGCTTGAAGTTGGCGACTATAAGCTCCTTGTTAAGCCGCTCGCCACCCTTGGAAATCATTCCTGCCGCAAAATTGATCTCCATTATATGGAAGTCGGAGTACAGAGCCCTGATCTCGGGTTTATTATAACATGTCAGTATGAGCTTGGACTTGGCCGTTCGCATCCAGTCTGCCAATTCTTTATGTTCCTCGATTCTGCGCATATTGTGCTGATAGTTGCAATTGTTATCCGGGTAAGGAGGGTCCAGGTACATGACAGTCCGGGAATCATCATACCTGTCCACCAGCTGCCTCCAGTCAAGGTTCTCGATAAGCACGGTCTTTAATCTGTCATGGATAGGCTCGATTCTGGAACGTAGCGTCTTTAGCGCGCCTACCAACCGGTTCCCGCCACCTCCGTCTGATATGCTGGTTTGGAACCGCGGATAGTCAAGTTCCCCTCCCCATCCGGCCATTATCAAATAATAGAACCTGTGCGCTCGCGCTACGGGATCAAGAGTTTCCGGGGCGATGTTCTTGAGGCGGTCAAATTCGGCCCTGCTGACAAGTTCGAGGTCAAAACTTTTTACAAACTCCTCAGGTTGCTCTTTCACAATCCTGAAAAAGTTGACCACGTCTTGATCAATGTCGTTGTACACTTCCACGCGGCTTGGCGGTTTTCTGAAAAGGACCCAGGCCGCTCCCGCAAAGACTTCCACATAGCAGTGATGCGGAGGAATAACGTTAACGATCAGGTCACGCGCCTTGTACTTGCCACCAACCCACTTTATCGGACTGTTAACAGGCTTCCAGGGCTTGGTGGCGGCAGAATCCATTATGTCGTCCATACATCATCACCACCATCTATGTAAGGCTTTAACCGTGTTATTTCTCAACGTTATCTCAAAAGGGTATTTCTTCAGGGATTTTACATAGTTTGTCGGGCGTCCAGCAAAAATCATAATAACCGACACGTGTGGTGCATAAACTGTGCCAAAGGGCAAGGAGGAAAAGGCCGAGCGGATAATGGAGGCGGCGCTGGCAGTGCTCTCAAAAAACGGCTACGAAAACACTACCATCAACGAAGTTGCAGATGCCGCCAAGGTCAGCAGGGGCCTCCTGCATTACTACTTCAAGGACAAGGAGGACATGGTTTCAAAGTCTCTTGCGTTTGGCTTTGGGCCGATGTGGGACTCGTCTGTAGGCAGCCTGTCAGGTGCCAAGTCGCCGGAGGAGCTGGTCGACGGCATGATAGAGATCCTGAAAAGAAACGTGCAGGAAAATTCCGACTTTACCGCCCTGCTCTTTGAGATGTGGGTCAGCAGCAGAAGGAGCGCCAAGATAGACAAGGTCTTTAAAGACGGCCTTGATGAGGCGATAAACAGGCTAAAGGCCCTTTTGGAATTTGCGTCTTCGGTGGGCGTCATAAAGGTAGACGCATCAGAGGCAGAGGGAATTGTGAGGATGCTCTTTGCCATCTACCAGGGCATGGCCATGCAGCTCATCCTCAACCCGGAAAAGGTAAAAGACAAACGGATGTGGACGCCCATAAGAAGGGTGCTGCTTGCCGCGTTCAAGGGCTAAAAACATTTTATAATAATCAAGGCTGCGTGACAACAGACATCAAACATATGCGCGCCAGCGAGGTCAAGAACGCCGGTTTTGTGGGCAAGGAAGTAACGATAAGGGGCTGGGTCCACCGCCTGCGCAAGCAAAAGGAAAACTCGTTCATACTTCTCAGGGACGACAGGGGCGCAGTGATACAGTGCGTCCTGCCGACTGACAAGGTTGCAAACCTCACGATAGAGTCGTCCGTACAAATCACTGGCACTGTGAGCCAGGACCCCCGGGCGCCGGAGGGCGGCTTTGAGATAAAGGGAAAAGAACTGAAAATATTCAACATCGCAGAGGAGTACCCCATAGGCGAGTACCAGAGCGACGAGCTGCTGCTTGACAAACGCCACCTCGCGCTCCGGACGCGGAAGATGATAGCAATAGCCAAGGTGCGCGCATCTGTTCTCCATTACGGCCGGCGGTGGTTCGTGGAAAACGGCTGGATGGAGGTGACGGCGCCGACCATTGTAAAGGGAGCGGTGGAAGGAGGCTCGACGCTTTTCAAGTTGCGATACTTTGACCAGGACGCGTACCTCTCGCAGAGCGCGCAGCTGTACCTGGAGGCGATGATATTTTCCCTTGGCCCGGTGTGGAGCCTGACGCCGTCGTTCCGGGCTGAAAAGTCAAGGACGGTCAGGCACCTGGCAGAGTTTTCGCACCTGGAGGCAGAGGCTCCGTGGGTCACGCTTGAGGACATCCTGAAGGTGGAGGAGCAGCTCGTCTCGTACGTGATACAGAACACCCTCAAAGAGCGTGCGGAAGAGCTGGAATTTCTAAAGCGCGATGTTTCCGGCCTCAAAAAAGTCGAGCCTCCGTTTGAGCGCCTGCCATACGGCCGAGCAATAGAGATTTTGCGCTCAAAAGGATTTGAAGTCACGGAGGATGACGGGACAAGGCGCGGCATCCAGTTTGGCGACGACCTGTCGATAGATTCAGAGCGCGAGCTGACCAAGGACGCTGACAAGCCGGTGTTTGTGGTCGGCTACCCCATTTCCGTCAAGCCGTTTTATGTCAAGGAAGACCCGGAGCACCCGGGCGTCGGGCTGACTGCAGACATGCTTGCGCCAAGTGGCTTTGGCGAGATAACAAGTGGCGGCCAGAGGGAAGACAGCATCGACTCTATCACAAGCAGGATGCTAAAAGAGGGGTTAAAGCCGGAGGCGTACGAGTGGTATCTCGACCTGCGCAGGTACGGGTCGGTGCCGCACGGCGGCTTTGGACTTGGCATCGAGCGCCTCGTGCGTTGGATAACAAACGCGGAGGACATCAAGGACACGGTGCTTTTCCCAAGGACGATGTCGCGAGTAGAGCCGTGACCAAGGCTTAAGTATCCGGCAGCGCACACACAAGCTCAAGGTTGAAAGCGCAGCCGCTTGAACGCCAGCACAAGGCCCTGCTCATCATAGCAAGCGTCATAGTCAAGACGTTTCTTATGGTGCTAGTGGCCACGCAGGTAATGTGCGGGAGCACGGACCCAAGGGCGCTATTTTCTTGCGGTACAAATGCGGCCTATGTCGGCACAAGCGCAGCGGCCGTTGCGATAATGGGCTTTGTCTTTGGCCACTACATTGTGAGGCTAAAGTCGTTTAACAAGATATTTGCCAACATGATGGGCGCCGACTTTATCGTGACTGCAATGTACTTTGGAGTGGCGTTTACTGCGCCAAACGTGGTAGCGACAAAGACGATGATCTGGCTCTTTGGAACGTGGATACTTGGAATGCTCCTTGCGCCCTTTAACAGCGAAAAGACGTTTCTGAAAAAAGTGGCGCAGTACGGAGGCATCGTCGCGCTTGGCGCCTTGTTTTCGCTAGAACTTATCCCGGGCTTTGCAGAGCTTGGGCAGTCCTACACGGCAGGGATGATGGTGTCAAGCATCCTGTCGGTGTTTGGCGGCGGAAGGCAGAAAGCCTAGGCGTCCGCCTTTTTCTTGCGGACGGTTGCTGTCGCCCTCTTTTTAGTGGTCGTCGACTTTTTCGCCTTTGCCCTTATCTTCTTTGCCGTTGATGCAGTCTCGGCAAGCTTGTCCTGTGGCAGCGGCGCTTCTACTACCACTGCCTTGGGTAACGGCTTGGCCAGATGAATTTCAATGTACGAGACGCGCTTTGGCATTCCTTCTATGACTATCTCCTCTGTGCCTATCGAGACAGAACGAGTCTCAAGTTCTGCAACGTCTTTTTTGACCATCTCGGCCACGTTTACCGCCGTCACAATGCTCATGCTGCCCTTTGCCCTCACGACCAGCTCGCCAAACGTGCCGATCCTGAAAAGCGCGGGCGCGATGTAGTCAAGCGCGTTCTTTTTGCCTACGATGAGAACGTGTGGAGGTATCGTGTTGTCGGCAGATCTTGTCTGTGTGGTGATGGTCGCTGTTGTTGGTAATGATGTTGTTGTTGTTGACTCTTGGACTACAGAGGTCATCATATTATATATGCACCCTCGGGGTCTCCTCGTATGGTTTAGAGCCCCAGTGTCAAGAGATGTTGCCCCTTTTGTCTACTTTTGGGCCCGGCGAAGCATTATTAAATTGAATCTGCGAAAATCAGGACTGTTCATCGTTGTCTCCCTCGCAAGCAAGAGAGCCGTTCCTAGAAGCCGCTAAAAAGAGGAGGCTGCTGTTTGACGGCGCCATGGGCACAGAGATACAAAAGCTCAGCCCAAGGCCAGAGGACTTTCCGAACGGCAAGGACGGCTTTAACGACGGCCTCGTACTCACAAGGCCAGAGTGGATAAAAAATATCCACCGCAGCTACCTAAAAGCAGGCGCCGACTGCATCGAGACAAACACGTTTGGCTCCAACAAGTTCAAGCTCGAAGAGTACGGCTATGGGGACCAGACGGTCAAGTTCAACAAAAAGGCGGCGCAGCTGGCCAGAGAAGTGGCAGACGAGTTTGAGGGTCGCTATGTCATCGGCTCGATGGGGCCTACGGGGTTTCTCCCAAGTTCCAACGATCCCGATCTTGGGCAAAAGCCCCTTGACGAAATACGCGAGGCGTTTGCGCTTCAGGCCGAAGGCCTCATACTGGGAGGCGTAGACGCACTGCTGATAGAGACGAGCCAGGACATACTTGAGGTAAAGCTTGCAATCGAGGCGTCCCACCAGGCCATGGAAAAGGTCGGCAAAAAGGTCCCGATAATTGCCAACGTGACGCTTGACCAGTACGGCAAGATGCTCCTTGGGACAAGCGTGCAGGCCGCATACACGACTGTGAGCGACATGGGAATCGACTTTTTTGGCCTCAACTGCTCAACCGGGCCGGCAGAGATGGAGCCAAGCGTCAAGTGGCTGGCAGAGCAGGACCTGCCGATACTGGTCATGCCAAACGCAGGTATGCCTCACAACGAGGGCGGAAAGGCGGTCTACAAGATGAAGCCCAAAGACGTTGCGCACAAGATGGAAGACTTTGTCAAAAGTTACGAAAACGTGCGCCTTATAGGAGGCTGCTGTGGCACGAACCCAAAACACATCGCAGAGCTCAGGCGCGTTCTTGAGATGACGCCGCCATCGTCATCGAAATAGCGGTGTATATCTTTATTATTTTATCAGGTCAAATTCGATGTAAAGGGTATTCTCTGTGGCCTGTAAATTCGGCGCCTTGGCCGCAAACTTGGACGTGGCCTGCCCAAGAGTTCTGGCCATGAGACAAGACCAGTTCTTGCCCATGTTATGCTGAATCACATAGACAGAGCGAAAATGATTGTGATTATTGTTGTTGTTCTTGCCCTCTTCATGCTGGTATTCAAAACCCGAGGCCCTCACCCACCTGTCTACAAGTTCCAAAATAGATTCTGCAGAGAGCTTTTTGCCGGTTATCATCAGAGTCGGCCCCGAAAGAGTTTGCGCATACCTATCTCCAATTTCTTCGATTTGTTCTCCGGTCAGAGAATCTACCAGCGCCCTGATTAGCGGCTTGCCCACGGGGATGTATCCAGCCTGGGGAGCATATGTGTGCCATTCTATATGAGACTTGACGATCTGGTTTACCAGCGTATTGAGATGGACTTGTTTGTGCTCAGCCTCACGCCTAAGTTGCTCAAGTACCACTTTATCAAAGCGGAATGTGGCAGATTCTGTGATTGGCGTCATGGCACCAAGTCATGTACCATCTCAATTGCATCTGATGTCTATTAACAATTGTGACCAGCAGGCGCCCAAATTGCACCCATTCTAGCACAAAACAAATCGGATTTTGAGTAAAAACGGTCTTTCCTTCTACCGATTTTCTCATAAAATTAAAGAAATGTCTGTGCGCGCGTGTATATCGTGCATATATGCATCACGCCACGTACACAACTATACACTACACACGCTTACGCAGACATTGTTCAGTTGTTGTATTGTTCTTCTTCCTTTATAGTTCCATCTCGTCTATCTGAACGCGGACCCGAAAGAGTTTGTCCTTGTTCTTGAAGGTGTAGATTGACTGGTTGTTTGCCGAGCTGTCGCCGCGGCCTACGACCTTTTCGGCCAGCCGTGCCCGCAGCTTGTCAACCTGGTACTCTGCGATCAAAAGATTGCCAACTATATTTTCCAGTTCTATATCTCGCTCCTTGGGCTCCTGCCCCTTGATCTGCAAAAAATATTCCCCTCCAGCCTAGAAGTGTGGGGCGTTTTCTATGTATTTTTTGCCGCCGATGCTGTAGTGGATCTCTTCAATGAAGCTTGCCTGATCGACTACTGGGCTGGAGTAGTTGGCGCTGCAGACTGGGACACCTTCGGATGCGTCCTCTTCTTCCTGTTTGAGGATTGTCTGGCTTGATACCATGGTTGTATAATTCGACAAACAACTATACAAGGTTATCTCCCATCGGAATGCAGAATCTGGCTCTGGAACAAACTTGGAGTAGCAAATATGCCCACAGAGACTTTTTGAGTCTCTGTACATAACGCAGATGTATAGATTTTACAAAATCCACACTTGCAAATTTTTCAACCAAGTTTTATAGGTGATTATTCTATGAGGCTTCTTGATGACCCGCAACATATTTCCAAGAAAGCGCAATGATGATAATCACGACGACAAAGGCATGAACACGCCAGCAGCAAAAAGGCAAGGGACACTGCGCCTCGTACTGGCAATAGCCGCCGCGTCGATGCTGGCAATGTTTGCATACACGGGCGCTACTCTGTCACAGGCGCAGCCGCAGCAGCAGACTGCCGAGGCAAGAACCCTTCTGAGCAAAGTCTTGCTGACAAAGACTATGGCGTCAAGCCAAGACCCCGCTCCGGGCCATGAGACCCACCAGTCTGCAGTGTTTTTGCCTCCACTTGGAGAAGACGTGATCTACAGTGGGACGCTCACGTGGGCAGCAAGCGACCTCGTAGAGCTGTTCACGTACCATCACTACGACGGGCCGGTGGATGGCAACTTGCCTCCCCTGTACACGGAGCAGTCCAACAACAAGACCTACGCCTCTCCACTGTTCTTTACTCCGCCGGATTCTGCCGCAGACCACGGCTCGATGAACGTGGCGGCAAACGCGATAGGGTTCCACAGCCTGAAAGGAACGGCGTTTACGGTGACTGCCACCTTTGACGGCTGGACGAAAAAGGTCGCGCTAGAGAAATTCAGTCCCGGCAACGCCACGGGCTATTTGGCGACAGCATCAAACGACAAAACCAAATCTTCAGCGTCGTTGATACCAGAGACGGCGGTCAACCCCAAAGACATGAACTACACTATCCTGTCAGAAAGCCAGATCAAAGAGGAGCTGACAAACAATACTGAATTGGACGGCTGGCGGCAAGTCGCAGACAATGGGAGCGGCAAGCTCCACAAGACTTTTCAGTTCAAGAACTTTGTGCAGGCTTTTCAGTTCATGTACCGCGTGGGGCTAGAGGCTGAAAAGATGAACCACCACCCTGACTGGACCAACAACTACAACACAGTGTCCGCCTACCTGTATACGTGGAGCGCTGGAAACAAGATAACAGATTACGACATCAAGCTGGCAGGCATCATGAAGAGAAGCCGCCGCCCTTGGGGCGACCAGCATGACTGCTGCAGAAACTGGCAACGCTACTACTACTGTAACAGCAGCAAAGGAGGTCATGATGTTTGGCTCTCCCCACGTCAGGGTGGACTACCTTTTCTCCACGGAACGGAGCGACGGCACGACCATCGGGCAGGAGCTGCTTGAAAAGACCCGGACGGAACTGGCCGAGCGCTTTGGCGGAGTCACGGTGCTCCCGCCTTTTAGTGGGACGACTATCCAGAACGGCACAAGGCACGACGGCGCAAGCAACGCAGGGTTTTTCGTAGTCGCCCCAAACACGCCTGAAAACATCAAGTGGTTCCTCGACTACAGAGAAACCATGAAGGAAAGGTTTGGAATTGACGGCATCTTTACCACGATATCGCCAAGCGTGATAGCATAGCGTACAGTATATGCCGCCGCAGGCAAGAGTGTAGAGAGAGTATATGCGCCCACTCTCTGTGGGATCCAAAACACATTTCAGGATTGAGGAGGAGAGAATAGCTTACAGGCAATGGCCAACATGCTGGACGATCCGTTTGCAGCGATTGCCGAAGACGTAGACATTCAAAAGTTCATAAAAATAACAAAGAAAAAAGAATCAAAGGTGCGTACAAAGCTAAGGCGCAGCCTCTTTGAGCAAAAGGGGATAAAGGCTCGCAAGTATACCCTGAATTCAGACTCTGCATGGAAGCGGTTTTCAGACTCGTGCTTTGCTCCCCGCAGGACGGACCACAACAGGGGCAGGACGTACACGCTCAACGAATGGATCGAAAAGCAAGGGTGGATAGTGGAAAACGAGAAAGGAAAGCACTTTACCAGCCTCAAGGACAAAGAAATCCTGTTCATCACCGCGTGGGACATCGAGAAAGACGTACGGATCATAATCGACGGGTTCCACAGGGCCTGCGCGATAAAGTACCTGAACCACTCCCCGGAAACCCTAGAGGAGCCGTTTGAAGTGCTTGAATGCTACGGCAACAACATGGAAGAGGTTTCACGCGAGCACAGGCTGTTTGACCGGTGACGGCAACAACAACAACAGCGGCGAAAGGCCATAGCAGAAAGAGAAGAAAAACAGAACCGCAAATATAGGCGTGAAAATAACTTGGGTGCGCTATTGAACAAGGTTCCACGGGTCAGCTCGGCTCTCAAGGCAGTCGATTTAAAGCAAGAGCCTGCGCCGCTCATCATAGGCGAGCGCCTCAACACGCTGGGCTCAAAAAAGGCCAAGGCGATGGTGCTAAAGGACGACTTTGACGGCCTCGCAAACCTTGCAAGGGAGCAGGTAGAAGACGGGGCGCACTGCCTTGACGTCTGCGTCGCAACGACAGAGCGGTCTGACGAGCTGGAATTCATGAAAAAGCTGGTCAAGCGCCTGAGCCTGGAGGTCGAGGCGCCGCTTGTGATAGACTCGACCGACCCAAAGGTCGTCGAAGCGGCAGTGGAGCAGATACCGGGCAGGCCGATAATAAACTCGATAAACCTTGAAGGCGACGGGTCGCGCTTTCACGCGCTTGCGCCCATCATGGCAAAGTACGGCCTGCCGGCCATAGCGATGTGCATCGGGCCAAATGGGATGGCCAAGACCGCCGACGAAAAAGTCGAGACTGCGCAATTGCTGTACGACACTGGCAAGAAATACGGGCTTGAACCCTGGCAGTTCATCTTTGACGTGCTCACGTTTACGATTGGAACAGGCGAGGCAGAATACGCGGATTCTGCAAAAAACACGCTTGAAGGGATAAGGCTTGTCAAGCAGAGGTTCCCAGCTGCGTTTACCACGCTTGGCCTCAGCAACGTCAGCTTTGGGCTGCCGGCAGGCTCCCGCAAGGTTGTAAACTCGGTGTTTTTGTACCACGCCCTAAAGGCGGGGCTTGACACCGTCATCATCAATGCCCGCGACATAATACCGTACCCTGAAATCGACGCCGAGCAGAGGAAACTTGCAGAGGATCTCATTTTCAACAAGCACCAGAACGCGCTTGCAGACCTCATCGCGTACTTTGAGGGCGAGAAGGCAAAGGTGGCGTCAGGTACAGCCAGCAAGCGTGTCGAAGTTGACCCGTCGTGGGACGCAGACAGGAAATGCCATTTCCGCATAGTAAACCGGCTGAAGGACGGAATCGAGGCGGACGTCGTGCAGGCAATAGCCGGCCGCGTACCGGGCGCCAGGGTTGCAGACGGCAAGATAACAGAGGCAGAGAAGGAGGCTGCGCACGAAGCGGCGGTGCAGACGCTAAACGACGTGTTGCTGCCGGCCATGAAGGAGGTGGGCGACAAGTTTGGCGCAGGCGAACTCATCCTGCCATTTGTGCTGAAATCGGCAGAGTGCATGAAGGCCGCTGTTGCCGAGCTTGAAAAATACCTGATAAAGCAGGAAGGCGTGAGCAAGGGCAAGCTGGTGCTGTGCACGGTGTACGGCGACGTGCACGACATTGGCAAGAACCTGGTCAAGACCATCTTCGCAAACAACGGCTACACGGTCTACGACCTTGGCAAGCAGGTCCCAATGCAAAAGATACTGGAAAAGATTGAAGAGGTCAAGCCAGACGCGGTCGGGCTTTCTGCGCTGCTAGTGTCGACTTCAAAGCAGATGCAGTATTTCGTGGAGCACGCCCGGCAGAACGGCATGGCCGTCCCGGTGCTTTGCGGAGGAGCCGCTATAAACAGCAACTACATCAACAGGATTGCCAAGGACGGAGGCATCTACGGCCCCGGCGTCTTTTACTGCAAGACCGCGTTTGACGGGCTGCGGGCTATGAACGCGCTCGTGTCAAAGGAGCAAAGGGCGCAGTTTGTAGGTGACTGGCGGCAAAAGCTAGAGAAATGGACGGAAAGAGAAGCCACTGCGGCTGAAACTGCCACCGAGCTGCCGCACAGCGGAATAAAGCCGGTAGAGCCTCCCGTTGCGCCGCACCTCAACAGGCAGGTGAGGCTTGGGCCGGCCGACCTTGATCTAAAAGAGATCTGGAAGCACATCAGCAAAAAGTCCCTCTTTGTTTTGCAGTGGGGCATGAGGGGCAAGGGTGCAAGCGAAGGCGGCGACCCAGAAAAATTGTTTGCAGAGTGGACAGGACGCGTCATTGACGAGTGCCTGTTTGAGCCAAGGGCAGTCTACGGGTATTTCCGCTGCCACAACCTGACTCTGGGCAAAAACGGCGCAGCAGGCAGGCTTGCAGTAGACTTTTCTGACAACAGGCAGGCTGTCTTTGAGTTCCCAAGGTCTTCCAAGGAAAAGCACCTGTGCCTTGCAGACTATTTCGGACAGGACGATGTCGCAGCGTTTCAGGCAGTCACCGTCGGCACAAAGGTCACGGAGGTCATCGACAGGTGGAACAAGCAGGACAGCTACGCAGACGCCTACTACCTGCACGGCCTTGCGGTAGAGACGGCAGAGGCCATGGCCGAGTGGGTCAACGCCCGCATACGAAAAGAGCTTGGCATCGGCGACAAGCGGGGCTTGCGCTACAGCTGGGGTTATCCAAGCTGCCCCGACGTGATGCAGCACCACCTCGTTTGGCAGATACTGGAGCCGGAAAAGTCAGGCATGACCCTGACGGAGTCAGGCCAGATTGTGCCGGACCAGTCCACAGCCGCAATCGTGGTCCACCACCCGCAGGCAGAGTATTTCATCCTGTAAAGAAAGAGCAAGCCGGAAAAATCTTCTCAATCCATATCTTGATAAGATTAAGAGTATTGAGGTTTATTCCCTAGAAAAGACGCATATCTGGATATATAATTGTCAGCTAATTAGTCTATAAAGAACGATAGGCCGGCATTATTTAATGTGTCCCATCAAACTAATTATGTTTGCGAATTGCTTGCGGACATTTTCTTACCACTAAAAAACATCATTGTTAAAGACTTGGACAGTTGGTCGATTTTTTGATATTCATCAATTTGCTTCCTTTGGATAGAAGTCACTTTGGTCGCCAGAGCTGCAAATTCTTCTTGTAGTTTAAGTGGAGGCAGCATTATTTCCAAGCTCTTGATCTCTTTGATGCCTAAGTCGGGAACACCTATTCCTCTAGTTTTCCTGTCTGCTTGAAGCTTTACGAATTGAGTGTTCAAAATATTCTTCAAAAATATTGGATGAATCAACTGTCGATCTGGCTTGAGTAGTGCTAAACTATAAGATATGCTGAATTCAGTATTGGTCTCGACTAGCCGTGCTATTCCATAATTGACTCCAATTCTTGTATAGAGAACATCACCTTGCTGAGGTCTACATCGCTGAATCAACCTCACGTGGTCATCTTTAGAAATGAACTTGACATCTGAAAAATCAATATAATCACCTTTTGTTAGGTTCATAACGGAAATGAACGGAATACCCTCATCTACTGCCTTCGGCATTTTATGAATGATATCTGTGATTTGTATGCATACATCCTGTATTAGGACTCTCTTCCACCCCAATGAATTGCTGAATAGATCACCGAACATTTTGAAGAAAATTGAGTCTACTAAATGAGAACATCTTGTATTTATCAGACGGCGTTTTGCTTGTAATCTGCATGCTTTCTCCAAAACAGAAGCAATCACTATTTGTTCAGGCAAAGGTGGAAGAGGAATCAATAATTTACGCAACGAAGTTCTTGAGACTTCCTTGAACGTAGTGCCATTCGCTAATTGTTCTATTTGTGGTTTAAGAGATCTTAACAAATGTAGTGCATAAAGGTTATCAATTGTATCTCTACAGATAAGCGTAGCAAATCCCTGATTTGTGACAACAGGAACCTCATTTATCGCACAGAAACCAATGGTTGCTCTGCTGGTCATCAGAACAGAACCGGAAGGTATTAGCTTTGCAGAAATCGCTTTGAGTCCTTTCTTGGTGATTCGTTTAGCAGTATTCCGAATAGTGCTATGCCCATCCAGTTTTGTGATGTCAGTGGGTGTTACAAAAGGGATATCACCGTTCCAGTATTCGGTCACGCTAGTTAAGGGGGTCGCACCACCGACGATTTCTGCAACTTCTTCCAGCCGGACCACTTTCCAATGTTCCGGCAAATCGCCAATCTCTGTAGGTTTACTATTCGGACCGTTCATCGTGTGCATTCCATGACCTTATTTGATGCTGTTCAATTACGTCATTTAATGCTCTGAGTTCACTTTGTATCTCATTCTCTAAATTTAGAATTTGATTGAGCAATACGGAGGGGTCTTCATATTTTGTTTCTAATCTGACTGAAGGCTTGTATCGATTCGCAGATAATGAATAATCATTATCAACTATCTGCTGATATGAAGCTACCCAGGTTCTCTCATTATCTACTTGCTTCTTCGACCATTTCTTGATTATATCAGGTATGTCGTTTCTGTAAGGAGTTGGCACTCTCTTATCATCTAGTGAGTAACCGTCGGCAGTAGTCCCATAGAACCACACCTGCTCAGTCCTTCCACCCTTAGTGAACAGCACTATTGATGTGGCGACGCCTGCATATGGCTTAAAGACGCCTGCAGGCAGCGATATGATTCCTTCAACCTGGCAATTCTCTACCAGAATTTTTCTAATATTCTTGTGGGCATTACTATTTGCAAATAAAGCTCCTTCTGGAACTATGACTGCACATCTTCCACCCCTATGTAGAATATTATGCATTAGCTCAAGAAAGAGTAATTCAGTCTTTGCGGTTCTTATTTGAAAATTATCATTTATTGTAGACTCATCAACGAAGCCAGTAAAAGGAGGATTTGCCAAAACCACATCATAAAGCTCCTTCTGATCAAAACTCTTTGAAATAGAATCCGCATATCGGATGTTAGGATGCTCTACCCCGTGCAAGATCATATTCATTAACGCAATTCTTATCATAGTAGTGTCCACCTCAAAACCGTAGAATGTTTCGTTTCGAAGCAGTTTCCAGTGAGCTTTGTTTACAATCTTATCTCCTACAAGATTATGTGGAACTCCATTTGCATCTCGTTCAATTATATCATGACTGGTATTTGCAGCTAGAATGTGTTCATAAGCACCTATAAGAAATCCAGCTGTACCACAGGCAGGGTCACAAATTTTTTCTCCTATCTTTGGATCAATTAGTGTAACCATCAATCTAATGATGTGTCGCGGTGTCCTAAATTGCCCATTCTTTCCGGAAGTCTGTAATTGGCTGAGCAAATGCTCATATATGTCACCCTGAACATCTTGATTCTGTGCAGTAATGTTGATCTTATCAATAATTGCAACTGCCTCTTGCAGCAGCTGAGGCTTTGGAATAACGAAAACAGCGTCTTTCATATATTGAGCAAAGAGAGCGTCATCCCCGTTATGAATGGTCTTGATAAATTCGAAGACCTTATCTCTAACATGCTTTAGCATAGAATCAGCATTATAATGCTTCCAGTGTGACCATTTGCAATCTTCATGGCCTTTGAATACCGATACATAGGACATATCTTTTCGCTGGGAAGCCCTTTTTGCATGTAGATTATCTAGATCTTCTAGCCTCTTCATGAAAATCAAGTATGACATTTGTTCTATGGCTGTTAACGGATTCGTTATGCCTCCAGCCCAAAACTTGTTCCAGAGTGAGTCAATATGTTGTTTTAGCTCTGCAGATAAAGCCATCTATTCCTTGAACGCCTAATTTTCAAGCTTGTTGCAGAGTTGTACTAACTCATGAAGCTCTTCTTGACTGAATAACGGAATAGGTGCATCAGCACCAAAGTTCGTAAAAGGCGATTCAAAAAGATCGTCTAGTTCTATGTGCTTCTTTTTGGTAAAAACCGTCTGCAAAGTTCGAAGAAAGTTCACTTGGTTGGCATTTAAATAATTTCGCTCAATCATATAGGTCTTGAAGGCTTCAGATATCTTATCCTGAGGAGATGCAAATCGGTAAAGTCCCAGGATATGCTTTACAAAATCGACTATCGTCGCTCTTTTCTGCGAATAGACCTTTCTTAACAGTTCTTCAGTAATGAATAGGTCGGGGCTGTTCAGCTTGTCTTCTAAATCATGCAAGTCCTCTTCTGTTAGTTGCTGGTTTGTTTGCAACTTCTTGACGACCTCATTGTCGAATGCAAGTCGCTTGATGTGCGCCTCAACTTTCTCCTTGTAGACATCAATGTATTCTTCCTTTGCGGGAAAACCGTAGAGTATCTTCTTCCTTTCTTGGATAAGGTCATCTATGTCTAAAACTATCTTTGGGACAGGTTCTGGACGAACATTATCCATAATTTCTACTAACTGTTCTTGCATAGCCATAGCGTCCTTGTATTCGATAAACTTCCAGTAGTTCTTACTTAGTATCTGGTCTATGATGATTTCCTTTCTTTCAACTTCCTTTATTGTCCGGGGAAGACGCATTAGGTAGTCGCCTATCGTTTCCTTGGCCCTTTCAAATTCCTCATTATTTTTTGTCAGAATCGCCAGTCCTAGCTGTTCTGTCTTTAACCTGAAAGTTTCTCTATTAATGTTAATATCGCTAGCATATCGCATCAGTGGTGCAATCTTTTCCTTTAGAAAAACAACCTCATCCTCTATCGCAATATTGTCAAAGAGTTTGCCTTGAGTAACGATTTCAACATCCCGTAGTCTTTCTCTAATATTTGCTGAATCTTTGGGTAGCTCATCTACACTCTTGATAAGCTTTGCCAGAACTGCTTCGGCATTTTGTAGGTCGCCATTGCGTTTGAAGTATTGGTATTGCTGCAGCCTCACAAGGAATATCTTTGTAGGTAATGCTTCAGATGATGTGGAGATTTTTCCTTCAGGGTGCATGTCAAAAAATTCAAAATTCTTCCAAAAATCAAATATTAGAAATTCGGTTTTTTTACCATCCGGTAACCAGTCATGGTTCTTGCAAGCCTCATTGCTGCGTGTGCCCCTTCCAATCATCTGCCAAAACTTGATGTTAGAGAACACAGGCTTGGCAAATACAAGATTGCAAACTTCAGGAATATCAACTCCCGTATCTAGCATGTCTACCGAAATTGCAATCCGTGGATAGTTTTCCCTCTTGAACTGCCGCAGGGTTTCCTGAGCTCTAGAATCTTCAGAGACAATAACATTAGCAAGTCGTCCTCTATGCTCAGGATAAAGCCTCTCTATAGACTCCCAGAGCCTTTTTGCATGTTTTTTGGATATTGCAAAAATGATAGTCTTAGCAGGCAGAGTTCCAGACTTGTCCTTCAAGCTATACTCATAGTATTCGCAAATTATTGCCTCGTTTGTTCCTGTAACGATAACACGCTTTTCTATTTCAGTTCCTTCAAAATCAAGATCTTCTTCATCCTTGCCCTCTGCAAGTAGTTTCTTCTTTACTTCTTCAGGAATGTCTTTGCTCTTAATTCCTTCAATCTGAAAGTGTGTTTGTGCCTCATGAACTTTAAAGTCAACAAGATAGCCGTCATGTACGGCTTGTTCATAAGTGTAGAGTGCAGTAGGTTTGCCATCGAGGCAGTCAAAAAATCTGAATGTATCCCGATCGATCAATTGTGCAGGGGTAGCAGTAAGTCCAATTTGGATGCAGTCAAAGTATGTGAACACATCCTTCCATTTGTTGTAAATTGATCTATGAGCCTCGTCAGAGATAATGACATCAAAGTCCCCTATTGAAAAATCACGATAGCATTCCATGAAGGTTTGGATTGTTGATGCATACAGTCGATGGTTTTTCAGGTCTACATCTCCGGAGAATACCTTAGTCTTGGATTCACTTGGGAAGAATATTTTGAATCCTTCCTCGTATGCCTGGTCCCTTAGCGCCTTTCTGTCTGCAAGGAACAATATTTTCTGAGCCCTGTTTGAGCGTAACAAGATGTCAATTAGTGACATAGCAACCCTGGTTTTTCCGGTCCCCGTTGCCTGCACGATTAGGAACTTTCGTCTACCCCTCCCAATGCCCTCAAGAACGCGTTTTATGGACTCAATTTGATATGGCCTGTCAGTAATCTCCCTATTGATGGGAATCTCTTCAAAGTCCTTTTTTGAGATATTTTGAAAGCGTAGTCGTTCAAGTGCATCTCGGCCATGAAAACCCTTGACCATTCGGGGGTTGTCGTGGGGCTTATTCCAGAACCAAATCTCATAACCGTTCGTAAAATAAATGAAAATATCTTTGCCTGTCTGGTTCTTTATATCTTGAGCATACAGCTCGGCTTGTTTCTCGCCAAGTATTGGGTCTTTGGATGTCTTTTTGGCCTCTATTACTGCCAGAGGGTCACCGCTGCCGTCCAATAATAGATAATCGGCATACTTGCTATCTTTCTCATTTTTCAGAGTATCTGAAACAGTCCTATACAACTGCGATTTAAAGTCTGATTGTAGGGTATCTACTTCCAAGATTGCCTGAGAGACATTCTTGACATCCCATCCCGCCTCCTTTAACAGAACATCGATCTTTTCTCTTCTCGTGAGAAACTCAGAGTCGGTCGTCACCAAAACTAGGTCCCAGTACGGGACAATGTAAATTAGCCGATAGAAAAAGATTACCTATATTTACCCAGTAAGATGCTCTATATGAAGCCTTCTTACCTGCAACTGTCGTACTCTCATTGTTCTCCGATTCGGCATCTATCCTAGAGATTAATAGCTTGCAAAGATTGGATTATCATCATTATTGCACAGTCCTGTCACTTCAGTCTGTTCGTAAAGCTAAGCGACTTCATCTATTGGATGGTTTCTAAATAAAGGGGTTTGCATAGTCAGCCCAAGACAGTTTGAATTTATTCTCCGGCTTTCTGAACTTCATATGCAACTTCAAAATGACCATCGCAATTAATCATCGAGTCAGGATAGTCATTAGGATGGTAGCCTAAACCGTAATTTTTTTCCCTAATAAGCGATGCATAGTACACTCCTATTGCAAGGTTTTTCTGCTTTGCGAAATAGTCTATTGTTGCTTCAACTGCTTGGGTTGTAGCCTCTCTTGCCAATGGCACTGTAACTGGACCCGTTGGACCTGAAAATATCTGTATTAGCGAACCGGCTATTGTTCCAATTCCTTTAGCGACAAAGTTTTCCTTGAGCAGTTGAGCAAACTGGCGGGTCTCCTCGGTGTCGCGGACTGCAACCAGATACAAGTTTAGGAAACCTTGTGGCCGGCCACGGAATAGCAATACTCCAAGGTCTGGGTCTATTGACAGTGTAGCACCTTTCTTGACTTGTGGAAATTTGTCCTGTCTGCTCCAAAAGGGAGTACCAGATTTCATGTCTGGAAGACCGTTTACTACAATGGAATAAAGGATGACGTCGGTTGCGCCAAAAAGTTTCCTTGTTTCAAGAATTCGAACTTTGAGCAGCGATAAAGCACAGCTGCCATTGTAGTATTCAGGCTCCACAAGGTGTTCAACTCCGCCAGAAAAAGCTTGCTCGTCAACTCGAAGCCAGCCTGTCACGACTTGTCAAGTAACAAATCCAATGTCTTAAATTTTTCTTGCAATTAATCTCATTCGCCCTGAAGTCCTAAGTTTCTCTTTGTTAAATTAAGCACCAGGAAAAGCATGTTAAAGAAAAAGAGGACCCTCTCTTACGACTTTTTGGAAATTATGGTCACCCCATGCAGGCCGGAATCGCTCATCATGTGCCGCCATTTTGCCAAAATCAGAATTATATCTCATGGCCTGATTAAGCCGATAGTAAGCCTCGGGAATTCTGCGATCATCACAGGAAATTCTTGCTTTCTGATATTCTGTGTGTCCTTTTAGAATATGTATCAAAACGGCAGATGGATTATTGGGAACAGAGTTTGAGTATAATTGTGCAATAGCATCATGGCAACCAAGGGCTTCCTTGTATCGGCCAAGTTTGACTAGTGCCTGCATCTTATAATCAATAAAATACGGGTCGTTCGGTTGCATAACTAGAGCTTTTTCGAAGCAATCCAAGGCTCTTTTGTAGATCCTCTCATCTTCGCCAAGATTGTGTAAAGACAAAAATCCTATCCCACTAATTGCAAGAATATTATCGGGCTCATATTCTACTATTTTTTCATAACATCGTAATGCCTTGTCATATTTTTGGAGTCGCTCATATGCGCGGGCTTCTTCGACCAGCGCAAAAGTGTTGCGTGGATCTAGCTTGAGTAGGGTCTCAAAACATTCTATTGCGTTATCAAATCTTCCATCATAATTGCCGGTAACATTCTTTCGATTTAATGCATATCCCTTGCCATAAAGGGCTTCAACATCGTTTGGGTCATGCTTTAACAGAATAGCATCAAAATAGCCTATGGCTTCAACATACCGTTCCAATCCATTCAGTGTCTTTCCAAGGTACAATAGAGTAAGTACATTTTCTTCTCTGTCAAGTGCCTTCTTAAGAAGTTTATACGCTAGCTCGTATTTCTTGTACAGATATAAGATTATACCCTTTTGCTGATTTGCTACTACATTTTCGGGATCAGACGCTAGGATTTCATCATAACGTTTTTTTGCATCGAGGAGCATTCCTGCTTTAGAAAATTTTTCTGCCTCATCCAGTAATTTCTGAACACTCTCAACTTTTAAATCAGAGTTGCTGCCGGATTGTCCCAATTAGATAATAATTAATTGCAAGGTTATAGTTAAGAATTCTCAACCGCGATAGCATAAATACAAGAAAACGTAAGGACCAAGAAAGGCTTATTGTTCACATGGCGGTTCTTTTGAACGATTGCTATTAGCAGATATTCTAAAATTAAAGGCAGAATTGGAGAAGAAATCAGAGGATCAACTTAAGGAACTTGACCTTACCAATTACGAATTGGATTTCGTATTGCCTTACATGCTAATTGATCACATACCGAAGAACCTAGACCTTGTAATGGATATCGTGGAAAGAAAACTAAAAGTCAGATGGGCTCTTCACGACTCATGGGCATACCTAGTCAATAAAGTCGGAGCGGCCCGATTTGAAGAAGCCATGGAAGTGGTGGATAAATGGTTTAATGAACCAAATCTCAAGACAAAGATTTCCAATATCATTCCAGAACTTTGCAGAAATATCGATAAGATACGACTCCTACCATTCTTAGAGAATTGGGCCAAACAGGATGAAGTACGTCTTGATACTGCCATGGATTCACTAAGTATGGTTATGTTTAAAGTAATATTGGATATTGGGAGAAAGATTCCTGCTAGTGATATCCTCAAGCAAGCGGAATCCAAAGAAAGCGAATTTCTTCGTAGGTCTTTGCATTTATTAGAAGGAATAGCAAAGCACAAGGATCTTGATGTTTCCTTTTTCATAGGTGGAGAAGAAAATAAGATATTTCAGTGCGCCTCAGTGATAGAGGCAATAAAATACTACAGAGACTCTTTAGATTACGATCAAATCCGCCAAGCAGCATCGATCTACCACAACATAGAATCTTTTATGGGAAAGTCTTGGTTCATGAAAATGAAAGACGAACGGAACAAGACAAACGTGGTTCTGCGACTAATGTCTTTCAATGATAAGAATTTTCTTTCAAATTTCAATATAACCCTTGGAAATATTCTTAGCGAGAAACTACCAGGAACAAAACAGCTTAGAATGAACTTGCAATCTAAAGCGTTAAGGCAAGACTATGCCACCTTAAGTGAAATTGGATTTCTTTCGCATTTTCTCCGAAAATCGAAAATCGAACTCTATCCTTCGGTTGGCGTGAAAAAGCTAGACTTCAAAATTTGGATATCGGAAAGCCCTATTCTTTTCGAAGTAAAAAATCTGGCTATGTATCGGTACCTAAAGGCCTTAGAGGGGACTTTCATAACATTACCTGACACCGTCAAACGGAAAATTTGCACAGAATATGACGAACAGCTAATGAGCTTGGACATAGATTTGCCGCTATTGATGGCAATCGATCTGAGAGATTCCGAGGCAGGAATCGATGAGGTAGGTGCTTCAACCAGATATTTTGAAGGAAAAATGAAAAATCTCACAGGAGTAGTCCTGTTTAGGAATCCCCTATATCATTCATCGAAATCAAAAACCGAAGGCATGATTATCACTAATGACTTTGCTATCAACCCACTGTCACCTTCAACATTGGAGAAATTGAAGCAGGTGTTATTTGCCTAATTGCATAATTCTGTTAGAACTGTGGAGATGTCGCTGTCTATTCAATGCTACAATTTGCTTTAACTGAGTTCGGAGTTTTTCGGTGTATTTCAATCTCAAAAGATCTAGTGCGATATACTGTTTCGATTGATGTGGTGGAATTCCATACCCTCTTGCAAGCTCTTCCAGGCAGCATCTTCTAAGATAACAGATTTGTTTAATAGACGGTTTTGTCGTCATTGCTCTTGGCTTCTTCTTCACAATTGTTTCATCATAGACAAGATCAAGGTAGAGTATGCCAAACTCCTCAGCGGAATTCCGGTACTTATTTGCCTTCACCTCGTCGTCCGTAGCGATGAACGTTCTGTCCACAAATGGTGCAATATCTTTTAGTTGAGTGAATGCCTTTTCAAATACATCCTTTTTCGATTTCACTTCAATTGCGATGACTTGATCCTCTTTTATTGCCAGAACGTCAACATCGGATACAATGTTTGACCATGCAATGTTCAAGGTCGCGTGCGGATACGTTGTGAAGCCCTGAATTCTGAAATAGTCTTCTACTACAGAAATTAGAGGTACTTCATGAATTCCTCTAATCATATCTATCCCAGTATGATGATTCCATTGACTCAGTTGCCGTGTGTGATCGTTCGCGTTCTCTTTCCATCGCTTCCTTTAGTGTTAGAAATCCTTTAGGAGGACGCTGAGCTTCAATTACGAGAACTCCGCCATATCTTAGAGATAGCCTTGACAACTCTTGAATGGGAATATTGTCTAGCTTCGGCCTCAATCTAAATCTCCACCAACCAATCGAGTTTTTCTTATATGCATACACTGCTTTTTTGACATGCGTCCACTTTCCGACATTCACTCCTTTCTCACGAACTAATTGTAATTTTTGCTGCCCCTTTGTGCCATCTACCATAATAGCAGTATAATTATCGAGAGTAGTCGGCAAAGAATAGTTATCTGAATGAACCAGGAATAGAGTTACTTTTACGGGCTGCACCATAATGGGTATTCGAATCTCATGAATCGGTATCCTATGTTCATTCATATTTGCAAACACTCCCTCAAAAATCACTCGAACCTTCCTATCACTTGTTGTCGACAATTCATCTGTATCCAAACAGCCGAATCCGCCAAACTCGTCATATGCGGCTGTCGGTTTACATGCACTGTATGCCAGAGCTTTCAATGTTTCGCAATTCTTCACTCTATCTCTCAATGAGAAATCCAACAAGGCAAGATGTCTAGCAAATAGAGGAGCAGCCATGCTTGTCCCATAGTGAGAAGTAACCTGACCGGAAATCGAGTGTGCCATTACGCCAATATTTGTGGAGCCAAATCCTTCGACTGCGAGAGTTCCCCCAAACTCCAATACCTCGGGTTTGTTTGCAATCTTTTCTGAATTGTGTCTGCCAAAACATGCAGGATACAGACGGTATGAGTTATTGTCAACCCCATTTGCCCTACAATATGCTCCAACAGAGGTGATTGTTCTGGCATCCGATGGATGAAATACCCTTGCAGACTTCCAGATTGACTCTCGAGTCTCAACGCTTCGTCTGGAAGCCGCATCGTCAATATTGCCGGCACTATTTACAAAACACACATTCTTTGATTGGATGAGAAGCTCTAGCTTCCTCGTCTCCTGCTCAGAAAATGAATCATGAAATGTGTAATTTAGTGAACTTACAAAAACACGAGATCTGCCCTTATGATTGTCAAGAACAAACTTCATCGCAGTATAGAGGTCTTTTACATCATAGTCATGGGATTCTTGCCATGCCTTATATGAGGTAACCTTTACTCTACTAGTCTTGAGTTTCCCACCTTCTCCGAAAAGCAGTAAGCTAGCTATAGGAGTTCCATGATTATCCTTGTCCTCTCCATCTGGAAATTGAGATAACGCAGTAAGAGGTACAACATGATTCTGAAAGTCTTGGAGAATTTTTACGCCAGAATCTATCTCAATAACTTCATAGCGGTTCGTACTAGATGAATCGTCTGTTACCATAGAAGATGCAGTAATGGCTCTTGTACTATCTCCAGTTATACGACGTTTTCGTTTTCCTAATGCAGATAAGATAACATTAGGCACCTTGTATACCGATAGGATTACGGATGAATCATCTGCCAATTGTCGAAGTGTTTCACCGTTGACTTTGGCAATGATACTTCCCCGCAGATTTTCGCGGTCGATTAAACCATTAAGAGGTTCTCCTTGATGTTGTTGAATAAATTCGCGTATCTTTGACATATGCTGCTCTATCTTCGGAGCAGGAATATTCGGTATAGTATTAACGATAACAGTTGCATTTCCTGCAAAATTTACGAGATCTGGCGCAATTTTTTCTTCACGGTCAAGGGGACGAATTTTCTTAATTATTTCTCGACTTTCTTTGACTATGACTTCTAACGGATCAGCGTATGGAGACTGAACAAGTGCTTTCTTTTGAGATTTGTCCAAAAATGCCAGTAAAGTCATATTCATCTCTTGCAGTACACGAGCATATCTCCCACTAGTCGGGTTTGAGTAGAATTCGAGCAGAAAATACGCAAACTCATCATCCTTGATTGAGGAATTAGAAACCCTTGAAATTGTCTTCTCATAATCTTCTACCAATTCCTTCTTCGATTTTTTCGCGTATTGCACTTTTTTCTTTCCTCCGAAGACTTTTCTTGGATTGAAATCCACGAATTCTTCTATTGGTGTATAGAATACATCATTGCCGTGATAATTAACTTCTCTACCAATAAAGCCATCCTCAGAAGACAATGTTTACCGAAATGTGAGAATATTTTCTATAAAAATGCATTGTTTAGCTAAAGTCGGTTAATGCTTTCAGCTTTAGTATTCTAATACCGATTTCCGGTTTCAGAAGCAGGACTTTCAGGTATGTGGTATCACTCTACTGTTAGGGTTCATGAAGATAATTTGACTATTAAGATGTTTGAAGGAACACTAAAATCAATGAACGATTTTATCAGGAAAGCCTTTCGAGATAGATTGGGACAGTGATGGCCTCTTCATATGCCAATTCCGATGGTGTGCCCACCGGTTGTTTCCGATCTCACCGCTTACGAGTGTCTTAATGATTGACACCTCAACGACACGTCAAACCGACTGAAGGGTATTTCACCTTCGAGCGAAAATCGTGCCGCCCCTATCAGTGTTCTAACTGACAAGTCTATCAATATGTATTATGATCGGCAGAAGATAAATCTGCCGGTCTGAATTGGCCGAATTCCCAATAGTTGCAGCGGCCTTCAGGGGCCAGGTTTATCCGAACAAATACTTTTGCTAGAGACTATTGCTCCATTTGAACTCCAGCTATACCAGCGTGATTCTCTTAAACCATGACCGCCGCAATTACAACAAGTTGGAAAAGCATCAGGCCGTAGAACCCCATTGAAGAATAGTTGCATTGCAAGAGTCAAAGCATCAATAAGCAAAAGGTCTTTCATTAATTGCCACAATAAACAAACGGGCTTATATCACCGAATACATGCAGTCTCCTCTTATCTTACTGTACGTACATGTACAGGATCAATATTATTAATGTACATGTACAAATAATAATACAATATTCCGTCCCCGCTATAGTCATTGCCGTATGACGATGCATGTAATGCGAATACTGCGATAGCAGTATGAGCATGTCCGGTATAAAAAACACTGAAAAATTTTGTTTAAATTAATAAACTGTCGATTGCAGAGATTAGCAAATGATTAACTATAAAGTCTCATACCAAAAAGCAAGCTAGTTAGACATACATGTGCACAAGAAGAGCCTTCTTACAGCATTACGTAATGACCATAATAGTTGCAGCGGGGCATGACATTGGGTATCATAGTAGATCAAACTGCTTCTTCCACCACGTATTTCAAGATTCAAAATAGATTAGTTCCCGCGCTTTGAGTAAACTACTAGTCAAATCCAAGTCCATATTCATTATCGCTATGCTTTTGCCACTTGTGAGAAAAATATTCGTCTACTGCAGAATATCCCTTTGCTCAACTGCCACAGCAGGTCCATTTATGTCTGTACATATACACTTTGAATGAAGATAAATCAACACATCACCTAATCCAAAAAGTAAGGGAAAGACGGGCCGTCTTTTACAATGTCCAATTCTATCTACTTCACAAGGTTATCAACCCTTGTTCGTGTAGCTGCGACATCGCTGTCTTGAACTGCTGGAATTCTACTTCTAGTTGCTTCGTCCTCTCTTCTTTTTCCTTAAGTTGCATCTTGGCCCTATTTTCATCTGTGATGGTAACATGTTCAATCACCCTAAGGTATTCTCTAAGCAGTTCGTTTTCTTCTGTAGCATCATAGACCATCATTAGCCTAGTCACGCCAGTTTGCTGGTTACCGACTTTATGACCCATCAATAATTCACGGACGATAGGGTTTATCTGGGCACGGCCACATGCCTTAAAGAAGAATTTTCGAAAGGCATGATTCAGCATGTTGTCCTTACGGTCTCTGTTTTGTTTGTCAGTCTTTACCCTCAAGCCTGCGCTGATAGCACATGCATTTGTCAAATGCGCCAGTGTATCTCTATGGATTGGTCTTGCGTCATGAGTCTTGGCAGGATTGTTAAAGTCGAACCTTTCACGAATTAGCGGACTGTTAGGATTAATGTTTTCGCCGCGCAGTTTGCGAAAGTGAAGGTATGCATCTATGGCCGCCTTGCATTCTGGACTGCAGTAGGTAACATACTCATCTCTAGTATTAGCATAAGGTGTAATGGCATAGATCCCGTATTGTGGAATTTCATGCAAGTCTTTCATTCTCAGGTTAGTAATTGCACCCACACGCATTCCTGAAGAAGCCATCAGCAGGATGACACACTTTGTCCTCAAATCTGCATAAGTCAGCATCTTTTGGATTTCCTCAGTAGTGTATGCCTTGTCTTTGACTGCCTTGATGGCTTCATGCAGGTAGCCTCGAATGATCTTCCAGTTGATGTCAGGCCTGTCATTATAGACAAAGAAGTGTTTGATGCAAGATAGCTCAACTGCCACAGTTTGTGCCCTTACCTTCTCTTCGTCTTGGCGGTGCATTATAAAGTCAACAATAAGCTTTTCCAGCCTCTTTCTGTCTAGATTAACAAACTCATCCAAGCTGCAGTTTACCTTGGCAAAGGTCAGGAATCGGACAAGGTTTAACTTGTAGTGTGCCGCCGTTTCTTTAGACTTGATTGTGTTGACAAAATTCTTCCAGGCAGTAGCATCCTCATATTCAGGAAACGTCCTTTTGTTAGACATATTGGATGATTCATTGATAAAAAACTAGTATGTAAGATATCTGAAGAATTTTGTTTAAATTAATAAAAGTTGCTAGTTAAATAAGATTATATCCGTGCACGGCTTAGGAACGTCACAGAAATTGAGGCTGAGAAGAGGGCACATTCTACTTATCGCAGGAGGCGCCATCGTCGCCCTTAGCTTTATCGCAAGCAACTATTACGCTTCCCAGTTCCTCAAGGAAATACAGGAGAAAAACATGCACACCATTGCACCGGGCGCCAAGTTTGACCTGCAGGGAAACATCACGTCGGGCAACGGCGCGTACGTGGTGGCGTTTCCAAATTATTCGTCGGCAGGCTCTGTGCGAGCTACGGTCAGCATCAGCGACCCTGACGGCGAGCCGGTGCTTGAGAAAAACCTGAACCTCCCCTTTTTCAGCGAGCCCTTTGCGGCCCAAAAACAGGGCAATTATACCCTGACCATTTCAAACCTTGGCAACACTTCTCTTGACGCGTCGGTGATATTTGGCGAGGAGCAGGTGGTGGGCGAGGTCATAGGCATGCCAAACGTCGTCTCCACGGCCATCTCGTCGCTTTTGCTAATCGCAGGCATCATAGTCCTTGCGGCAGGCGGGGCCATCATGCTAATCGACAGGCACAGGGACCAAAAGATGAAGCAGTTTGGCGACATGAGCGACCTGGTGTGAAAAAAAAGAAAATGGCAAAACTTGAAGCGCGCAACATCGGCAAGCACTTTAACTCGGTGCAGGGCGGCGGCCAGTCCCAGCAGCAAGTGTCTGCAATAGACAACGTCAACCTGTCCATAGAGGACGGCCAGTTCGTCTGCCTGGTAGGCCCGTCAGGCTGCGGCAAGACGACTTTTTTGAACATACTTGCGGGGCTTGACAGGCCAAGCGAGGGAGAGGTGGTGCTTGACGGCAAGCCGGTGACAGAGACGGGCCCAGAGAGGGTAATGGTGTTCCAGGAAAACGCGCTGTTTCCGTGGCTTAGGGTCATCGACAACGTCGAGTTTGGCCTCATGGTAAAGGGAGTCGAAAAGGCCAAGCGCAACGGGATAGCGATGCAGTACCTTGAAATGATGCAGCTCACGAAATTTGCAGACGCCTACACGTACCAGCTGTCCGGCGGCATGAAGCAGCGCGTGGCAATAGCGCGGGCCCTTGCCATCGACCCGGAGGTGCTCCTGATGGATGAGCCCTTTGCGGCACTTGACAGCCAGACGCGCGACCTGCTGCTTGTAGAACTGCAGCTTATCTGGGCGCGAACTAAAAAGACCATCGTGTTTATCACGCACAACATCACCGAGTCGGTGTGCCTTGGCGACAAGGTGGCCGTGTTTACGAAAAGGCCGGGCACGATAAAGAAAGAAGTGGCAGTAGACTACCGCAGGCCGCGCCTGCCAGAGGACGACGGGCTGCGCGAGTACCAGCGCAAGGTCCTTGATGAATTGAAAGGCGAGATAGCGGCCAAGGAACTCTAGAGCGCTTTTAGCAGATCTATCCCTGATTGAAAACTGTTGGGCGAAGTGAGGAGCACCGTTCCTGCCATCCTGCCCGCCTTTTTCACAAATTCCGCCGGCTCTTTTTTGTAGCCGGACCAGTCAAGGCCGATCATCCTGGCAGACTGCTCGTTCTTTTTAGAGGGCACCATGATGCACGCAACCACCTTGATGCCGTGCGGCTTGACAAAATCGACTATCTCGCCAAGGTCGGAAAGCGACGATATCGACTGCGTGACAAGCGCGTGCGGTCTTGCGTCAAGCTTGGCCTGTATCGCCGGCGCTTTTTTGTCGATGATTTTTGCAGGAAACGACAAATCCAATTTTAGCTTGCGGTCAAAGCCCTGTTCGCGAAGCATCCTGACTGCCTGCGACGGCTTTAACCCAGAGTTGCGGCCGTCGGTCGGCGCGTCGCCAAGAAGTATCAGCAGGCTGTCTACCCCGGATATGACGGCGTCGGCCGCTGCCTGGCAGAGCGTGATGATGTTCCGGTCGCTGGTCCTGATGCTGCAGCCCAGTTTTGCATCCTTGGCAGACTTTTTTACAAACGACGCGGCGGTGATGCTTGACACCCGGGGCACGCCAAGGACAGAATCGGTGAGATGTATGCCGTCTACGTGATGCCTGCCCAGCTGCGACGCTCGCTCCCTCAGGGCATCCATGTCACTGTCTAGGCGCTGCTGGTCAAAGCGCCCTTCCCTTGCCACCTTGGGCGGGTTCAGCTCGTACGCTATCTTCATCGCAGGCCGGAGTTTGGCACTCTTGCGCCTTATTAAATGCAGAGGTATACGCCGCAGAAATTCTAGTGCGTTTTTGCTATGCCCAGATAGTACGACCTCACGTCGCGCCTGAGCAAAAGGCGCAGGACAACAAAACTTGCAATGATTGCATAGAGCGAGTAATCGAAAACAATGAAATCATAGGATTGCGACGCAATGCTCTGTACAACGTGCGCGACATATGGTGCTACGAGGTTGTTCAGGTGAGCCGCAAGAAAGACGATCTGAAATATCATGTTCGCTTTCCAGGTGTCTTTTCCCTTGAACGTCTTTATCCCTATGACAACGGCCGGAACTATAAAGGCCAAATCAAGATACAACGTGGGAACAACGAATGGAAGGGCGGGATTGTACCATATACCTATTGTCGTGGCATTCTGGATGCCCAGCAAAAGATTTAGCGCGACTGCAAGTATCGTCAGGATGCCGACTATCCTTATTATTCTTGGAGGAGGAGATAAAGAAGGCGCTGGATGCATGTTGATGTCGTAGCCTTTAACAGAAGAAGAATACTGTTCTGTCGCTATATCACAATGCTATTCAATAAACTGCTTCTTTTTGGTTGCAAAGACGCGCTCTTTTTGCATCCTTTTTTGTTTGCAGTTTCATCTTGTGCGAAGGCGTCTGCTGAAGACAAACGTAACGTGTCAAAAAAATGCAGAAGCGGCTATATGTGCTAGGCCGCATCTGCCGTATGCTTGGGCGACGACTGGCTGGCTTGCTTGTTTTCTTGTTTTCCTTCCTTTGCTTTGTATACAGGTGCAGTTGGCTTGTACACTTCTGTCTGCCCAACTGCCAAAAACGCGATGCCAAGTGCAAGCGACGCGGCAGAGGCTGCCACTATCCCGACGTATGGCACCATAGAGGACGGAAGCGGTGGATGAGGCGCCTTCTGATATATGACAGGACTGTTGCCATCCAGAACCATTGAATTTGACTCGATTGGCATGGCGTACGCCATCCCGCCTATTCCGAGGACCACCAGTATCGCGCCGATACCTAACTTGCCCGATACCATTGCCACGTCATGCGACGAGATCGTATTAGAACAAGACTTAACCATGTTAACGCAGCCACATTTTAGTAAGCTTGTTACATAATGTTCTTATAGCTGAGCTAAAGGAATTACAACTAACGTTATAATAATTGGAGAAAACATGACAATGAGTCACAAAATATCATGCAGGGCATGCGGCGAATACCTCTCGCCGACAGCCATCTGCACCGTTTGCCAAGAATACGTCATATGGACCTGCCCTAGGTGCGAGAGGATAGACGACGTGACGCACATCCACGGCTACTGCAGGGTGGCGTACAAAAAGATAGAGATAGTAAAGGCCAAATCAGCCTGACCCTGAAAAAACGTGCAGGCTTCTCTGAATCCGGTAGTTTCAGCACTACCATATTATGTGGCACCTGCGATACCATAGGCGGCATATATGGCGCTGTTGGATTCTGAAGGGATGCAGCTTGTTATCGAAATGGCGATTGCTTCGGCCGCAGGCATGATCGGGCTATGGTATCTCAAAAAGAGGACCAAGGACAGGTCATCGTCGCCACTACCGCCACCATCATCATCTTCATCATCGGCCGCCCAGAAAAACACGGATGATGACAAAAAACCTCCCGCCCCACAATAATCAATTACATGCGCACGTGCGCGTGTATGTACAAGCTCTGCTGCCAAAAAGATCGCTAGGTTCATTAATTTGATTTTGTAATTTGAGATGTACGCGCGTATGCTGCGCCCAATCGATTTAGAGACTAGCGAGCACGTCATGTTGCTCTATGATAGCGACCAGGTGCGGGACGAGGTCGCAGCGCACTATATCAACGAGGGAATAGATGAAGGTCAGCTGGTCATATACGCCTCTGTCGATGCAGAAGATTTAGCGCACTTGGCCAGGCTGGCATCAAGAATTACAGAGTATCAGGAAAACATAAGCCAGGGCAACCTGTTGATAGTTAGCTTGAAGCAGTGCTACCAAAATGCGCTGGCCGGCGACTTGAGCCCGTTTGGCGACATCAAGAAACTAGTAGAGCGAGCGTCAAAAGAAAGGCTTGACGCCGGAAAGGGCGACGGAAGGGCGATAATAGTGGCAGACTGCGCGGACACGCTGTCCAAGAACGAAAAGTTTGAAGAATGCGGCATCGTGGAGAACTGGTGGCGCAACACCTGCCGCGAATGGCTGAAAAACAACCTGCAGGTCACGGTGATCTGCCCGCACTTGCACCCTATGCTTGACGACAGCGAGCGAGAGTTAATCGGAGGCTATCACAGCATGACAGTCAAGGTGCCATAGCAATATAACAATAATAAAAAAAATCCAGCCAGTTTTTTGTGTTTCAGGTTCTCTGGCACACCTACCAAGGTTAATCATTTTTCCAGGGTTTTCCCCGTTTTCTTGTGCTAGAAACCGCGACAGCAATAACGATGACGATAAATTCGCTCATCAAAAGTTGCAGGCCTGATTTTATTTGTCGCGTACGCTCATTGCACCGATATTCGTGCACTGAGCGAAAATCATTATTACTTAGAACAGGTTGTATTAATCGATGTCACCCAAGCTCAAAAACGAAAGCGTCACCTTTCGCATATCAGGTGATATTCTGCTTGCCATGCGCCAGTTGTCACAGGAAGGAGGCGTCAGTCTCAATACACTGGTAAACAATGTATTGAAGAGTTATGTCGATTGGGAAAGCACTGCAGTAAAGGCAGGTTTTGGGGTGTTTCAGAGAGAAGTCGTCAAAGAGGCCATCAATTCCCTAGATGAAGATACGCTCAAAAAGATAGCCGCAAACACCGCAGACACGTACAAGGACATGCTGCTTCTTATGAAAGGGTCTTCGGACTTGGATTCGTTTATCTACATGGTGAAGGAAAGAGCCAAACGAGCTGGATTTAACCTCCGCGAGTTTGAAGAGGAGGAAGGAAAGAAAATAGTGCTGCAGCACGACATGGGCGCAAACTGGTCAACGTACTGCAAGATTTACCACGAGAAGGTCATCAACTCGATAGGCCATCCAGTAAAGATAGAAACTACGGATAACTCGCTTATCATATGGGTTCCAAAAGCAAAATAAGATTCTCCCAGATTTTTCAAAACCAGCTTTTCTGTTGCACACTGCTGCAAGAATCAGGGATCAGGCCGCCAGCGCTTTTCTCAAGGCCAATGCCCGCGCTAGAAGCCCATTCCTGATCCCACGTCCGTACACGTATTCGTACATGTGTGTGGGGAGCAAGGTGAACTGAACCCTGCTTCCTGAGTCGTTTTGTGTTTTGTTAAATAAAAGAGTCCGGAATGCATCGAGCGATAATTATTGCAATGCAATAATGCCGGGACGGCAACAATAACAATAGGAGCGGCTCTGCGCAAAAAATCACATCGCCGTCGCTGCCGCCACCACTGCTAGCAACATCATATCTCCTCCTGCCGCTAACGCATACAATGATTATTTCACGACAAGCACCGGGCAGGGAGCGTACGTGACTACGCCTGAAGCCACGCTTCCCATCAAGAGCTTTTTAAATCCCGTGCGGCCCCTGCTTCCCATCACTATAAGGCCGGCGTTGATCTTTTCCGCATAGTTTACGATCTCGCCTACAAGCGACAGGGGAGCTTCTATGACCTTGCCGGTCATCTTGACGTTTGCGGCGTCTGTTTCTTTTTTGATGCGGTCAAACCAAGGGTCGGCTTCCTTGCTTGCCGCCTCAAGTATCTTGTCGACGTTTTGTGGGTATGCAGCCCCGTAAACGCCAAGCGGCACAAGGCTCTGGTTTATGTCAAGCGCATAGACTACAACCAGCTCCGCGCCGTACCTGCGCGCCAGGTCGACAGCAAACGACGCAGCGCGGTAGGCGTTTTCAGAGCCGTCAATTGGGACCAGAATTGTTCGCACCGGACTTGCCGACATGGCATTGTTACCCAACCATGTTATTTACAGGTTCCAATGCAGCTGCGCATAATAATGCTGTGAAATAACATGGTTAAGCGAGTCTTAATACCAAAATTGAGTGTATGATTATCAGGCGAAAAAGAAAAATGCAATCGTCTGAACCAGCCGTGCTGCGCTGGGACCGCGTTATACACAAAGGGGTCAGGACAAAGGACGGCCTACCCTTGGGAAACATCGCATCTGAAGAGCCGGACGCCATCGTCGTCCTGGGCATCAAGTCAAGGGTGTACAAGATACCCAAGTCGCGTGTAGAGTCCTTTGACGGCTCGCAGGTGCTTGTAGACATACCGGCAAAAGAGACAGGCGGCTACCTGGTCTGACCTTCTCCCTGCCCCCTTCCTCTTTTTGGCCGTCCGCTTTTATCCGCAACGGAATTTAACCAGCGCGCATGAAGGAACGTCGTGCAAAAGGAGGAGCTCCTGCGGCATCTTGGCGGCGCGCTGACAAAAAAGGGCGTGCACATGCCGCAGGACGCCACGACCTCGATACCGGCGGCGGTGCTGGTCATAATCCACTACCACCACAGAAAAGTGCCGTACGTCTTTTTGACAAAGAGGAGCGCGGGGCTGAGGTCGCACAGCAGCGAAATCTCTTTTCCCGGCGGCAGGCACGCAGAAGGCGACGCTACACTCCTTGAAACCGCGCTGCGGGAGACGCAGGAGGAGATAGGAATCGTGTTTTCGCCCAGCGACATTGCAGGAAGCCTGCAGGTCGTCAGGACCATGACTTCAAACCACTACATCGTGCCGTTTGTGACCGTGCAGGACATGCTACCGCGCTACCGCGTCTCTGCGCACGAGGTCGAGGAAGTGCTTGACGCCCCCTTGATAGAAACGCTCAGGACAATAGAGCCGGACACCGAGCACTATCGCCTGTCAAAGAACGCGTACAGGTTCACGTACAGGGGAAACGTCATCTGGGGCGCGACTGCGCGCATCATGAAGCAGTTGTACGACTCACTCATCAGACCGTCGTAAGGTGGTCATCGCATCGCTCCCTTGGATAACAGGTCATCATTTGAGCAGTAATTCATCATCCGATGGTGGTTATACATTTAGCGGGCCCGGTGGGCTTCGATCCCACGACAACTGGCTTCGGAGGCTTGTGCAAACTTTTTTTGAAAAGTTCAGCACCCTGTCCTGACTAGGCGACGGGCCCTATCTAGGTGCACAGATTAGGCGGTATATGAAATGTGGCATTCAACGCCCACGATAATAATATCCCCCACCTGCAGAAACATCGCAGAAACAATCTGATCATGTTTGCAGATAGATGAAATTCCAAGACGATAAGGAAACGACTGCAACATTGCGAGAGTCATCAAACCTTTTCCATCATGTAGTAGTGTAGAGATCGACATTGGCACGTCTTCACGGGCAACCTGAGGCGAGTTCCCTGTATGGTTAAAGCTTATTGTCCTTTGTCATGGTATCCAAAAAGCTTAAGAGCTTCTAGTAACACCTTCGCTGTGTTGCTATCAGAGGAATTTTCTCCTGACGACGAAAGCGAGATTATTGAGGATCACTATGCAACGCTCCGGGAGTTAATAGGCAAGCGCGTCCGCTGGTTTGGAGATTATGATTGACAGAGGAGTTGCGTCCTCTGCCATAGTTCTTCTGCCGTCACTTCTTCAAGAAAAAAAAACATTTGCGCTTTGAGCGATGACAAAAAGCATGTCCGTCAGTCAATCAGAAATCCACGTTGCGCTAGAATCGTCTGGCAACCATCCTTTTCCATTGCATACAATGCATTTTGTGGTATGCCAAGAATCGATTATCTGGCCGGTTCCAGCTGCAGTCGTATGCAGTCCACTTCCCAAGCACTTTGGGCATGGCTTGACCATTGCATATCAATAGCGTCCGTACATCATAACGTTTCTGCTAAGCATCATACACTATCTTACTTGCCTTGAGGCTCCTTCCCTTGCTCCTGCTTTTGCCTGCCAAAGCCAGTTCTCTGTCGCCGCCAAAATTATGCGGCCGTCCACCCTCCGATTTGAATTGCTTTTTTCAGTCTTGCAAAAAATAGAAAGGATTTTCACTTTGACATGGACATCAAGCCAGAACACATGAATTGGCCGTCCAGATCTCATACTTTTCTTTATATCTACCACACGAGTTCATGGTACAATAGAATATGTCCTCTACTAGTTCGAGAAAAATCAAAATCGCAATACCAGCGCTAGTAGGTGGTTTGGGAGTGATAATAGCAATAGTGTTTATGCTATCATTTTACAGCCAGAACTCTTTAATTTCCAATGCTTCCCCCGATCAAAATCTAGGTGGCTCGTTTACGGTGATACGATGCAATGATGTGCTCCCGGCTACTTCGATTCTAGAAACAAATGGATTTGTGACTATAAAGCCTCGGACATCTGCAACACCCGAGTTAACTCCCGGCGTTCCAACATCGGGTAACGAACCCGGAATATACGAATTTGTTCTCAAGCCCGGTTCAACAGGTATTGTGACGATGAGCTATGATTTCTGTGCTGGCAAAGGAGAGTCCGTAGTTAATTCTTCAGATAATAAAACTACTAGCGGAGAGTTGAAGATATTCTTCGATTCGTTCAACTCTACAAACAAAGGAATTGACAAATTGAATGCCGAAGCGTTTTCCAGCTCTGACAATACGCCGAAGGATCCGCTTAGCTCTCTAATGACAAAAAATAATGTATTACCTACAACCCATATTTCACATGCAAACGAAACCGGCGTAGATATCCGTACGTCCAATATAACCAGGACTTCGGACCATGCCGTAAAAGTGACCTATGTTATTTCAGCTGATCCTTCTTCTAACAAGGCTACGTATATCATTACCAACTTCTTTAGGACATGTCCAGGCGAACTTTTGACAATAGGTGATGAGCCAAATGAGAAATCTGCCGAGTGGGCCAAGGGACCGTTTTATGGTTGTGTTGGATAATATGTGAGTTGCATGGAATTATAAATTACAAGAGATCAATAAGACATAGTTCTTACAGATTGAATTGACAGAGCCCTCCGCCGCCCACCAACATAGATAGCGTCCTATCAGTTCGCCAAGTGTACCATTATGCTCAAATATTCTGCCAAGCCCATTAATCTTACTGCATATACCATACATCATGCATGTATGAGAATGAGAGGAATGTCCTGCCTCGTTACAGACTGACTCTCATTCTCTTTCTGATTTTGATAGTCTAGCCGCAACTGCCCAACCGTATTAGCTTTTTTTATGTCATTCAATCGTATCTGTTGTTTAGCGGATCGGCCAATCTTCGAAGGCTATCAAAATTAGTCGGCATCATCATCTGCCTATGGGAGGAGCTTGGGATATCTACGCTGCATTTTAGTATATGGCTCTTGGAATTAACGATTTGAGGCCGACAAATACAAAGATAATTTTGATTGGAACAACAATAGCATCTGCGGGAATTGGCTTCTCGCGCTCTTAGAAGCCTTGCTCCCGTTTATTGGGTGTTCCATAGAATGCCTAAGCTACAACAATCTTATTATTCGAATCGCCAGAGTAATTTTCACTTTTTACCATCCAGCTTTTCATGGATTCTGTCAAGCTCCAAGGCGAGCATCATAAGTGCAATCTTTATTCCTCTTTCACCACTGTTGGTATTCAAAATGTTGGTTACGCTATCTATAATTCTTGGATTTGTCATGTTATGCTATCCCCGCATAAGGTTACTTGCATATCCAATTTACCGATTTTGGTTGCAGTATATTCTAGTGTTCGACTATTGGCTTACGGTGCGTCAGAAAGGCCAAGGTAGAAAGAAATCTCTAGTGAAATTAAATATTCGTTTATTGCATAATAATAGGCACATATGCTTGCAAAGGCCAGAGGCAAACGCCTTTACAGGATAATTCTCATCTTGGGAGCCATAATATTCATTATTGGTTTTGGACTACATCTAGTAAAAGTCGAGCTTACGCCACAAGAAACGGAGCAACTAAGGCATATGCTAACGTGCCCAAGCGGCCCGTGTACAGGGCCATTTTACAAGGCTCCATATGCAGAGGTAGGAGACTACATGATGTATGCAGGTATTGCAATAATGATTGTCGATGGGGTCTTGCTGAGTATTAGGATTGTAACTTTGAGTGGAAAGACGTCATCAACAACAACGGTTGCAGGAGACTAGCCTCCAAAAGCGAGAAACAGCATATGACGTAAATGCTACTCGATCTTTACTTCTCATTAAGCCAGCTTCAGTTATCTCAAGTATATACGCCGACTTTTGCGGCGCACGGCTTTTTTTGTCAGGGCTCTCCTACCGTAAAGTACGTCGAGACGACAGGAGAATATACTTCGGGATTCACGGTCCCACTCAGCACGAACGTCCTTGCTTCATATGTGCCTGCCTTTTCCGGGGTCCAGTTGAGCCCGACGCTAACCAAAGCGTCAGGGCGTATCAATCCAAACCGCCAGTTCAGAAACTCTGTCACGCCGTCAGAACCCCTCACCTCCATTATCGCGGCAAAGGTGCTTGTTTCGTTCAGGCGGCTCTGGACATCAGTAGACAGGATTATCCTGTCTCCGACTGCCAGAGTCGTGATGGCGGTGCTATCAGACTTGAGCACAGGTTTTGAAGCCGTCATGTCTGTGACATCGCCCGACGCTGCAGGGGCAAAAGGCAGCAAAAACATCAATAATGATGATGACGATAGAAGCGCTGCGGGAAGAATTGCTACCGCTGCCGTTATTGTTTGCCAGTGTCTGTGCAACTAGTGCCTCGATATGACGGATAGATTTATCTTCTATGGAAAATAGTTCTATATGTCAGAACGGTTAGAGCAATCTAAAGATTATGGCAGAGATGCGACTCGCCAAGGCTGTTCTGATTGACTGAAGCGTTGCGAGCGTGCGAGAATATTGCGGCGTATGCACACGACGACAACCATGATTTCGTACAACACGATTGATACCACCATACCATCGAATCCGACCTGCCTTCCACCACGCTCGTACCCATACCGAGGTCCTCGCATTAGCCTGTAAAATTTGCATCACACAGTAATTTTTACATATTATCTATATCAGGATACTGATAAACTGTATCACTTTTGAAACAAGCAGGTTTTCTTGCCAAAAATGTTAAATGCAATGCGGATGGTATCTTTTCTATGTACGCAAGGTTATGCAACATAGAGATCCTTTCAAGCTATGTCAGCGAGGTCAGCGTGGGCGATCTGCTCACGGTGCAGGCGCTCGTGACAAACCCGCTTGACTGGCAGCACTTTTACGAAAAAATATCCACCATCAAAAAGGGCGACAGGACAGACTTTATGGTGGTGACGCAGGAAGGCGACCGCCTGCAGGGCATGGGGGACATTGTGGAGGTCGACAGGTGGAGCAACCGGAGCAAGTACGGGTTCAAGGTCAAGATAAACGTGAAAAAACAAAAATCGCTGACCGACAGGAGGACCAGAGTTCCAAGGAAAGCGCAGCCGGTTCCTCTTGCAAAGAAAAAGATAGAGATCACGACGCCGGCAGCGGCGTCCGCACCACAACAACAGGAGGCCGCCGTGGCGGCAGCAGCGGCGCCCTACGTCATCAAGGCAGAAGACATTGCGGCATTTAAGGACATGCTGAAAGGCTCGCTTGCAATGGACATGTCGGCGTCATCATCATCGTCTTCGTCTGTGGACTAGATCCCTTCTATTCTATCCCTTCTTCCCCTTCTTCTTCGGGCTCTTCAGAAGGGGCCTCTGCCTTTTTCTGCACCTTCCTTGCAAAGACCAAGTAGGTGGTGTGCCCTATCATGCGCATCGACGGCCTTGTCATGCCCTCGCGCGCCTCCATCGTGCGTATCAAGAGCTCTATCGACTCGATGTCGGCATAGCCGCTCTTTTTCAGCTCTGTAGCCGTCTTCTCTATCTGGTTCATGGTCGGGCAGATGGCGACAAACGCGCCGCTTCCCTTCAGCGCGTCGTGCACCTGATCAAGCACCGTCCAGGGGTCGCCAAGGTCGACGATGGCGATGTCTGCCTCCCTCACGTCGACGCCTTCGTGCGGGTCGTGGTGGTTCAATGTCACATAGTCGGCCATGCCGGCCTTTTCCAGATTGCGCTTTGCTATCTCCATAAAGTCGGGATTGACGTCAAAACTGTAAATGTGGCCTTCCGGCTTGACGATGCTTGCAAAAAAAGTCGCCGCAGCTGCGCTCCCCGTGCCTATCTCCAGTATCTTGGAGCCGTTTTTCATGCCGGTGCGCGCGGCTATGAAGCCAAGGTCCTTTGGATAGACGATTTGCGTCCTGCGCTCTGACTTCATGATAAAGTCGTGGGTCGTAGGCTCGATCAGAAAGACGACCTTTCCTTCCGTCGTCCTTATCACGGACCCGTACTCCATGCCTATCGTGGCGCCAACGTCAATGATCCCGAGGTGCGTGTGGATTTTCTTGTCAGGCGTCACCTTCGTCAGCCACTTTTTGCGCGACGTGTGAAACAAGAGTACGTACGAGCCTTCCTGGATCTTCAACAAGCAGGAAGCGATTGAGAGGTGATAAAAATCAATCTTCGGGGCTCAAGCCGAGGCTCTTTGCAAAAAGTGTTAGCTCGTCCATTGTCATGTCATAAGCCCTTATTGTCACGAACAAGTCCGTCCTGTCCGCCCCCTTGCCCCACAGCTTTGCTTCTGCATAACCCGGATCCAAGCCTTCGTTTGCAATCAGGACCGCATACCTGCCCGCTATATCCGGCCCGCTTTCAACTCGCCGATCTTCAGCCGGCGCAACATTGACCATGTTCTTTGCCAGATCCGCAGGCGAGTCGCCAAGCGCAAGGTCAGGGCACAATGCTACTGGGCATACAGCTATCTCGGTCCTATGGTAGTTTGAACCCAAATAATAGTCTGCATAGAGAGCCTCAAAGGCTCTCAGGTCTCCGGTCACGCGCATACCCCATTGCACCTGTGCCGGCGTGATTGTGAGAAGGTGCTTGCCGTACGTGCCGGCGGCAGGGAAGGGGAGGGCATAGCCGGCGTTCCGGCTCGCTGCATCAAGCATTTCCCTGTTTGACAGGGTCAGTTCATCCTGCGACAGCCTGCGGCCCTGTCCCGGCGAGCCGTTGGCAGATATGTCGGGCTTTTTGGCGGTGATGTATCCGTCCTTGTCGACTGAAAGGTCAAGCGTGGCAAGTGCAAGCGGCCCTGCGCTGCTTGGGACAGACGGGCTGGTCATTCCCATCGATGCGGCTCCTGCAAACGCAAGGCCGTCCCACGGCCTGTACCTGTCGCTGTGGCACGGATCCTCTATTGCCCACCTGCCGTCGTTTCCAAAGTATTTTATCAAGCAGCCGCTGGAGATGGCTACCGCGCTGTACGCACGAAGCGACGAAACATCGTCCTTTTGCCCGCCAAGCCACGCAGGCAGCCTGACCAGGTTGTAATGAGAGTAAGGCTCCGTCCTTGCCCAGAACTTGCGGACTTGATCTGCAGTAGTAGCGCTGGCAATCTTTTCCCGCACAAAATTGTCCATGTCTGCGCTGAACGGATTCAGGATTACGACAGAGCTGTTTGGCGGGATGTCGCCCATTTTCAGGTTGCGGGCAGTCCACGTTTCCTGCCCAAGGCTGTAATTGTAGCGCTGCTCAAACGCCACCACCCTTTTTTCTTCGCCCCGCGAGAGCGCGCTTGTGGTGAGGGCCGGCACAACTGACAGCGACACGGCAATGAGCGCCAGCGAGGCTGCGACTGCGGCTACAGCATAGACTGCAAACCTAGCGCCGGCCATAACCAATTCTGCACTAGAAAATATATCAGGTTTTGTCCGAATGAAACATGTTTCTGTAATCTTGTTCTAGTCATGGATTGCACAACCTTAACTATCCCAGCAAGCCTTGCCTGTCCCAAGTCGCATATAGATATGTCATGCAGGGGCCTGTGCAAAAAACACCCGCACTACATCCCGGTGAAAAAGATCGAGTACGCCAAGGGGATGAAGGTATGCATCACGTGCGACCGCGCCATTTTCGTCAACATGGAGGAGACGAAATGCCCCTGCTGCAACAAGAACCTCCGCACCCGGCCGCAGTACCACGGCGACAAGGGCAGGCTGGCAAGGGAGGCAACCATGCACAGGCTTTTTACATCTTATTGAGCGCCGTTATGCCAAGCATCGACAGCGCGTTTTTCAGCGCGATGCCAAGCGCCCTGACAAGGGCAAGCCGGGCAGCAAGCGTCCCTGCGTCCTGCGCCCTTAGCACCGGCACCTTTTCGTAAAATATGTTGAAGGTTGTGGCAAGGTTGTACGCATAGCGGGCAAGCGTCTTTGGACTCAATGACTTGGCGGCGTCTTCAACTACAAGGTCCATCTTTGAAATTTCTTTTATCAGCTCTATCTCCGCCTCTCCTTTTAGCAGTGCATAATCGATTGCTGCTGTTGTTGTTTCTGTAGCGGCTGTGCCGGACTTTTCCAGTATGCGCTGCGAGCGCGCAAAAGCGTACTGCAGGTACGGGCCGGTGTCGCCTTCCAGGCTCATCGACTCGTTGATGTCAAACGTGATTATCTTGTCAAGGTCCTGTTTTATCATGTTGTAGCGTATGGCGGAAACCGCGATCTCCTCCGCGATCTGGCCGGCCTGCTCGTCTGAAAACTCGGGGTTGCGCGTCTTGACTTCTCCTATTGCCTTGCCGCGCAGGTGGTCAAGCACGAAATCCGCGCCGACGTAGATGCCCTTTCTTCCAGACATGTGCATGAACTGCCTGTCGCCGATGTCGATGCCAAGCGCCCTGGCGGTGTTGGCGCTCAGAGTCACAGCCTCGTAGCCTAGGTGCTGGTAGTCATGATGGTGCTTGCGCTCTGCATCGGTTCCTATTTTCCCGAGCACCTGCGATATGATGCGCTGGAGGCGCGCCTGCCGCGAATCGATTATTGTTATCACCCTGTCGCCTCCTTCAAAACTGCTTGCCGTGCCTTTGTCAAGCGTGGTCGCGTACAGGGTCGCGCCGTCCCACTGCTCTGCATATTTTTCATAGTTGAACGGGTCCGGCACGAGCCCCAGCTTCCACGCCGCGTACGGGATGTCCTTTGCGATGTAGGTCGCAGTGCCGTCGCTTCTGACTACCACCTTGTCCTCCTCGCCTTCTGCCTCGATAACCCAGCAGCCCTTGTTCTTGCCTTCTTCTTCGAATCTTACCAAACCCTCCTTTTTCAAGAGCTCAAAGGCCTTGCTCCACATCTGCGAGTGCACTATCTGCGACTCAAAGTTCAAGATGTCATAGTGCACCTTCATGCGCCAGCACGTCTTTAGCTGCTCGTCAAGCACCCTCTTTGTTATCTCGGCGGCAAACCTTGCAATCTCTGACTTGCCTTCTTCTATTTCGCGCAGTACCAGCTTGCGCTTTTCTGCAAGCGTCGGGTCTTTCTCGTACATCTGGTTTACCTTGACGTACACCTCGTCGCCAGAGTACTGGTCGAACTTGCGGCCGTCCGGCGGCTCGCGGGGAAAGCCTGCGTACAGGAATCCGATGACGATGTCGGCTACCTGCAGGCCCGAGTCGTCGACATAATTTAGCACCGTCACCTTGTTGTTTGCCGCCTTCATTATGCGGTATAGCGTGTCGCCAAGTATCACGTTGCGCATGTGGCCGACGTGCAGCGCCTTGTTCGGGTTGACGCTCGTATGCTCTATGACGACGCGCTCCAGCGCCCCATAGTCGACGTAGCCGTACCTGTCCGGGCTTTCCAGCGCGTAGCCAAGCGTGTCCTTTGCCACCACCGCGTAATTGAAGCGAAAGTTGACGTAGCCGGCGGGATGCGGCTCTACAGACTCGATGAACGAAAACTGGCCTTGCTGCTTTTTTTCTGCAAGGTACGGCTTGATGCCCTTTTCGATGAGCTCCTGCGCTATCTTTGGCGGGGCCATCCTCAGCTGCTTGCTGAGCAGAAACGCGACGTTGCAGGTCAGGTCGCCAAACTCTTTTCTTGGGGGCTCTGATACGTCAAATGGAACTGGATTGTATCCTGCCTTTGCCATGCTTTCAAACACTGCATGATGCGTCTGGAGCTTGAATCTGCTAAACGTCATTGCTGCGCCTTTACCCCCAAGTAGTTCTGCGCGACATAGTCGATTGCGTCTATCAGGCCCGTCCCTTCCCTTCCTGCGACAACGTGCTTTGCTTTTTCTTTTACATTGTCCTCTGCGTGCGCAAGCGCGATGCTGCAGCCGCAAATGTCGTACATTGGTATGTCCGTCTCGCTGTCGCCTATCGCGACTGTTTCTTCCGGCTCGGCTTTTAATATTTTCAGCGCCTCTCTTAACCCGAGCGCCTTGTCGACTCCTTTTTCGTTGATGTGAAACGCGTACTTGCTGTCGTTTAAGTAAAGTTGCAGGCCGTGCTCGTCTAGGATTTTCTGCCCTTCCTTGATGTCAAACGTGCGCAGCATCACGACCTCTGTCATGCGCGGAAAGACAGGCTTTTCCTGCACGCCGTCGAGGCTTTTTTTCAACAGTTCGTATCCTGCCATGCACCTTTCCCGGCTTGCCAGCAGCTTGTGCTCTTGCGGCGCCACGGTTATTGCGCCTCCGTTTTCTCCCACCGCGACCCTTGTCGTCCCGCCGAACACTGCAAGCACGTACGCCTCTATCGACGACCTGCCTGTGACATAGATTACAGGGTAGCCAAGCTTGTCAAGGTAGCGCAGTTTCGACAACGCAGGCATGTGCACTGCCCCGCCCCCGTTCTCCGTCAGGGTGCCGTCGATGTCGACTGCAAAGACCTTGATGTTGTTGTCGGCCAAACGCGCTTTTACCGGCCTCTGAACGTTATAAGTGTAATGAGACGCGGCCAATAGGAATATATCTTGACCTTGGCCCGCTAGTCCCGATAAGAATTGGCGCTTGTAGACACACTCAAGGCAGGCAAGAACCCGCCGGAAGAGATAAACGTCGTAATCGAGATCCCAAAGGGCAGCAACATCAAGTACGAGATAGACGACGAGACTGGCGCGCTCTTTGTTGACCGCAAGCTGTTCACCGCGATGTTTTACCCGTGCAACTATGGCTTTGTGCCGCAGACAGAGGAAAAGGACGGCGACCCTGTCGATGTACTGGTTTTGGGAAACGATCCCGTGGTGCCGTCGTCTGTCATCCGCGCAAACCCTGTCGGCGTGCTCATAACCGCTGACGAGGAAGGCGAGGACGCCAAGGTGGTGGCGGTGCCTGTCGCAAAGGTGGACCCGTCGTTTTCCGACGTCAAGGACATCCAGAACGTGCCCCAGCACATCCAGGACCAGATAAAGCACTTTTTTGAGCACTACAAGGAGCTTGAAAAAGGCAAGTACGTCAAGGTCAAGGGCTGGGAGAACAAGGAATCAGCCAAGAAAAAGATAACCGAAGCGATGGAACGGTACAAAAAGAAAGACGAAAAGTAAAATTTTGTGTGTATGTGGTATTCTGCGGCCGGCTTTAGTATTTTTTGGCCGGCCGCAGATTTCTGACCTATTCAGGGATATTTAGGGAGTATATACATTCTGCTATTTTTTGTCCCGTACCACCTCCCCTATAGTTGCGGCGTCGCCACCGCCGCAGTAGTAGCAGGTCCTGTCACAGAGATTCTGGAGGTGCCCACCTCAGACAGCGCGACAGGAGACCCGCTCAACTGATCCCATACAAAGACCTTGACGACATAGTCGCCCGGCTCGTCAGGTGTCCAGGATCTGGTCGCTATTTCTGTCTGTCCAGTGTCCACGGCTCCAGTCTGCCAGTCGATCTTGATAGTGACGCCGTCCTTTTCAACCTGGGTTATGTAGACATAGTTCTGCGGGTTGTTCTGGTAGTTCTTGAAGGTGGCATAGATGTCCAGTTGCTGTCCCGCCGTGGCCGATGTGAGCACGACGTTGCTGTTCTGCGGATTGACAACACCAAAGTTGACGAACTTGATCTTGTCCAGCGGGTATTGCACAAAGTGCGAGTCTGGGTAGGTGTAGACTCCGCCGCCTATGATGACGCTGCCGCCAGAGTTTCCTCCGCCACCACCACCGCCACCGCCGCCTCCTCCACCTCCCCCGCCGCCACCTCCGCCGCCGCTGCTTGGGATGGTGATGACATAGCTCTCTGTAACAACAGGGCCAAGGTTGCCGACGCTGTCTTTGGCGACGAACTTGAGTGTCGTAGTTGATCCTATTGATATCGCCGTGACATACTCTGTGTTGGCTGTTGTAGGTGTAGAGCCGTCGGTGGTGTAGTAGATCTTGGTGTTATTGGTCTCGCTCGGCGCAAGGATGACGGACTGGGCTGTAGCATAGGTTCCGCCGACAGGTGCAGCTGACACTGTTGGAGCCGTAGTGTCAATGATGTACGACAGGGTTGTGACGTTGCCAAGTTTGTCTTGCGGGTCGACCAGAACGACCTTCAGGTCAGTGCTCTTAGATATTTGTATTGGCCCGCTATAGGTGGTACTGTTTTTGGTTGGTGTCGAGCCGTTGGTAGTGTAGTGGATTGTCGAGCCCTCCTGTAATGACGTCAGCTTGACGGTTTGCGGAGCGTTGTACGCTCCAGCTTTTGGCAACGGTAGCACTGGTGAAGGGGCGACTATGGTGACTGTCTGGTTCCACGTTGCAACGTTTTTAGAGGCATCAGTTGCATTCCAATGGACAATCGTGACTCCCACACGGAAGCCAGAGCCTTCTGAACCGCCAGGTGCATCGTTGACAATGACGGGGTTTTGGTCAGTATCGTCAGTGGCTTTGACAGTGCCTACTCCAAGCTCACCCGGCGAAATAGGGGTCAGTATACCCGTGGCTTCCTTTTGAATGTCTTGAGGAGGAATTGTGAACACTGGAGCTTTGGTATCAACTGTGCCGCCAAGAGTTACGGTGACAAGGGAATAATCCCATAGGAAATTACCCCAAAAGTCGGTAGCTCTGGCAGTAACGTTGTAGGCGGCAGGCTTGGTGATGGGCAGTTCAAAAGACCAGGTGGTCCAGTTTCCAGGAGCGCCAGGAGTGGCCGTTTTATAGGCAGTACCATTGGTCCTCACCTCAACTATTTTTATTCCAGTTTCACTATCCCTCGCTTGCCCCTTTACTGGTATGTTTACCCCGGTTAAAGGTCCACCCACATGACTGTTCTTCTGGGGCTCGGTGATAGCAATTGTGGGCCTGACATTATCGGCAGTTGCGCGGACTGTTACGTACTGAAATGCTTGAACCGAATTGCCGGATTTATCAGTCGCCGTCCAAGTTACTTTGGTGGTTCCTTGTGGAAATCCCTCTGGCGGTACGTCTTTCGTAACATTAGGATTAGGATCCGAATTGTCTGATACTGAATAAACTCCAAGATCGTCTATCTGGGTACGCGAGCTATTTGAAACTCTATGTATATCTTGAGGAGGCGTAAGAACAGGCGGAACGCTGTCAATTACTGGAGGTGGAGGGAGATTGAGAACCTCTGAGAAGGTCTTTGTAGTGTAACCATAGGCCTTGACAGTATCAAGGATTGTGTTCAGGTCGGCAATTTCCGCGCTGTTAACTTGAGGCGGCTTGAGTGGAACTTGGTTTGCATCCTTTGCTGCAAAGTCCTGTGGGTGAAGGGTCACGACGGCATATCCGTATGAGGAAATCGTGCTGTTAATTCTGCTAAGGATTGTGTTTACTGAATTCTTGACGCCTTCTGGAGTTTCATAATTGTAAAAGCCGATTGTTTCTGGAAGGTGGTATATGCCTCGCGAGTCCGTGATGTTAGAGCCGGGTATCGCCCTGTACACCTTGTTGCTTTCGCTGTCTGGGTTATCGGGGTCGTATATGCCTGGAAGCTCTTGGTCAAATTCTGCGCTTAGTACCTTCATTTTGAGGCTCTTGAGCGCGTCGAGAGTAGCGTTATTGTAGGCATTGTATGGTGCAATGAAGGTTACTGGACTTGTACCCCAGAGCGTGACCATTTTTTCGTTTGCTTGCTGTAACGTAGAGTTCTGCTCTTGGAAAGTCATTTTTGAATGGTCGACGTGGTTCCACGCGTGGCTTGCGATCTCAAAGTTGCCGCTTCGAGCACCGTCTCTCACCTTGTTTATCACCGACGTGTCGGTTCCGATAAAGTTCATTATGACGCCAACAGTCAGCTTTTCATTCTTGGCGATAAACTGGTCCATGACTGCATTCTGGACAGTGTTAAGCCAGCTGTCCTGTATGTCGTCAAGTCTAAAAATAACACAGTTGCACGCACCCGGGATTGGGGCGGCGTATGCACGGATGGGGGCTGAAGCCACGACGTTAAGAACTAGCACCAAGGCGGCTATCACTGCGGTGATCCTGGCCAGGGTGCTGGCTCTGCCGTAGCCAGACAGATGTTGAAAGGTCATATAACAATGCTCTAATAATTTTGTATATAGGTAGCAGGCTCATTCTCCTACTGATTTTTGATTGTTTAAAGTGGCAAAACAGCGTCCAAAACATGTTTTTCAGGCAACCAATCGCGGTTAATCGACTGCAAAATCCAGCAAAAGATGAACCTAGATAAATCTAGGCTGGAAATTTAGAATATCGCTATAGAGCCGGACAAATGACGAATTGCGAGCTCTTGTGCAGAGCTATAGATATCTTATAGAAGATACCTCTATTCTTAAGCTGTCATAAAAAGAATGAAAAAAGGAAAAAGAGCTAGAGCGCCTTGAACTGGTCGCTCCACCTCATGTACGCCCTTATCATGTCGACGCTGACTGAAGGCTTGCGGATCTTTAGTATCTCGCGGAAATCGGTGGTGCCGACGGGCCTTGGGTTTGCGTTGGCTTCCATTGCCTTTCCGCTTTCAAACAGCTCGTTGACGACGCGCAGCTGTACCGACTGGCAGATGTCCTTGATGTCGCTTGCGCTGTAGCCGTCCGTGATTTTCGCAAGCTCGTCGATTTTGAGCGCGCTTTCGGTGTTGAGCGGGCGGGTGTACTGGTTGAACAGGTTGGTGCGAGAAGCGTTGTCCGGCAGTGTGACGTAAATCCTCTTTTGGAACCTGCGCAGAAATCCCGCTTCAAGGCTCCACGGCTTGTTGGTCGCGCCGATGACATAGAGCTGCGACTCTTTTGACTTGCCATTTATGCCGTCCATCTCTGTCAGGAACTGGTTCTTTACCCTCACCTCGCCTCCGACTTCGCTGTTGCGCTGTCCCAAGAGCGAGTCGATTTCGTCTATGAACAAGAGCACGGGCACGCCCTCGCTTTCGTTGAGCTTGCGCGCCATAGTGAATAGTTTTGAAATGTTCTTTTCTGCCTCGCCCAGCCACTTGCTCATCATCGACGCCGCGTCGACGTTGATGAAGTAGCCGTCAATCTCTGCCGCAGCGGCCGCTGCAAGCAGCGTTTTTCCGCACCCCGGCGGCCCGTACAGCAGTATCCCGCGTGGCCACCCAAGCGGGAACAGGTCCGGCCTCTTCATCGGGTAAACGATGGACTCGCGAATAGCCCTCTTGGCGTCGTCAAGGCCGATGACTTCGTCCCAGCTCACCTTGGGCTTGTCCTTCATTACAAGGTCGTCAAAGTCGGCCTTTAGCGTCTCTACGTTGCCGGACTTGCTTCCGCTGCCGCCAGATGGTGCGCTTCCCTTGCCGTTGCCGTTTGCCGGCTCGACTCTGTTGTCTTCAATCGGGGTTGGCCTGTCGTCGTCAAGCCCGTGCGACATCTGGAGTGCCTTTATCCGGTTCTGGTACGCGTTTGCCCGTTCCATGTAGACCTTGTTCAACTTGTAATCCGGGTAGATCTGTACGAGCTTGACTAGTGCCTCAATTGCCCTCTGGTATGACTGGATAGCCATGCCTCTTGAGCCCTGAGAGTCAAGCCTGATCGCCTCGGCTGCATACTTGCTAGCGCTATTTTCAAGTTCTTGGGGTGCGAGACTCATAATTGCAGTTCCAGATGAAAATTGGTTATCGATTTGAATTACCTAGGTGTAAATCTATCTTTGCTTGCAGTGTGAAAAGTTTACACCATCAGGCCAGCTCGGCCTCGGCTTTTTGCTGCCTTGTCTCGACAATCGGAGCGTCTGCAGCGGCCTTTGGCTCTGCAGCGACAGATTCTTGCGGCTGTACGGATGGCGATTGTAATGGTGGCGCCTGCGCAACTGCCGCCGTCGCCTCGGCAAGGATGTTGTTCTGCACCTCGATTTGCGCCGGCTCGGGGTCGGGCATGTACAGGCCGCAGGACGATATCTTGGATATGGCGTCGTGCATCTCGGCAAGCGCGTTTTCTGCCAGCGGCACCAGGTGCTCAAAGTCGCTCTTTATCGCGTTTACCGACTCGGCGGCGCCGTTGATTATCATGACAAATTCTTCCAAAAAGCGCGCGGCCTCCATCTTGCCGGACAGTTCGCTCAGCACAAGCTCGCCGTTTTTTACCAGCTCAAGGACTCGGGCTAGCTCCTTGTACTCGTCGCCGTCTCCCTGCGATTTCAGTATAAAGTCGGCCCGCGACTCTATCCTGCTGCGCAGCACGCTCATTGCGTAGGCGTTGCGCTCCAGGTTTGCGAGAGCTACAGTGGCCCTTTCCCTAAGGGTAGAGTCCTTGCGAAACAGCAAATGTATACACGAGTTCTGGTCAAAAGCGACGAAAAGGCAAAGGGTCAAAAGATGTTGGGCATTCTGTTCGCCCGGGGTGACCCCGGGCAAAACAGAGTAGGGCTGCCTAGCCGACGACAGCCACGAAGTCAGCTAGGCAACCTTTGTGGGTACCATCGGAAGATCGGGGATTCCGGGGAGCTCCTCCTTCATCTTGTGTTCTACGGTGCTTGATGCTTCGTCGACAAGCCTCACGGCTTCTTCGTTTGCAGTCTCAAAGTTGATAGTGTAACCGCCCACCTGGCCGGCGTCCACCAGTATCCCGCTCAACAGTTCCGAGATTATGCCCAGCTCCTCTTCCATCTCGGGCACAAAGGGCACAAGAGACGACCTCACGTTTTTCACCACCGCCATCGCAGGGCTCAATACTATGACAAGGTCGCCAAAGTCCGACACGGACGACAGCCGGCCGTGGATTTTTTCAAGCGCCACCTTGGCTATCGAGACGACGCGGCTTACCTGCCTTGCCTTTGCCAGCTCGGCAGAAAGCACGGTCGAGTACTGGGCGTTGCTCTCCTTTATCGAGGCCATGAGCTTGCGAAACGTCTCGTCGTCGCGCACCTTCAAGGACGACTGGAGTTCGTCAAGCTGGGCTATCTGGTTCTCTATCCTCTTTTGCACCGCTTCAAGCCGGGGCCTCAGGGGACCTCCCGGCTTTGGCGAAGCCGCTGCTGCTACGGATGAGGAATCGTCGGTAGAAGTAACTACTGATTCGGATTTGACCCACTTTGACATCGTCATTTTGCAACGGCTTTGCTTCCGGGGATGGCGATAATACGCCCGGTGTGCCGGAAAGTTTTGTCACCGCGGTGACGCGATTTCGCGGTAACAGCTTGGCATTTTTTTGACTTTTGACACAATATGTTTGACCCACCGTTTTACCTTGGCAACGGGCAAGTCTACCCCGGATGCACCATCAGGATAACATTTCTTCTTCTCCAGCTTCAGGCGACCTGCCGGCGAGCCTTGAAGAGTTTGGGCTGTCAAAGTATGAAGCGCGCGCCTACCTTACGATGATAGGCAAGGGATCGCTTGCGGCAAGCGACCTTGCGTATTATGCCAACCTGCCAAGGACCAAGGTGTACCAGACGGTGAAAAAACTAGAGAAAAAGAGGCTGGCGGTGGTGTCAAAGCAAAAGCCGCTGATCTGCAGCGCAATCCCGCCGGAAGAGGCGTTTGGCGAGATTGTCAACCTGCACGAGCGCAGGGTAAAGAACATGCGCAAGATAGTCGAGCGCCTGCAAAAGCTGAGCGACGAGGGGCAGAGGCCCAAGGGCTCCGAAGAAAGGAGGTACTTTATACTCGATCCTGATTCTGCACTGTCAAAGATATCAAGCTTGGTTGCAAACGCAAGGTCGTCGATAACGGCGACTTTGGACCCGTGGGGGCTGCGGCTGCTTGCGCAGTGCAGGGGGCAGCTGATAAAGGCGGAGACAAACGGGGCGCGCATCCGGCTGATAGTCGGCGCGCAGTGCCTTGGAAGCGAGAGCCTGTCACTGCTTCCTGACGGGATAGAGCTGAAGATGGCAGGCGGCAGTGCCTCGTCAAACCTCATGATAATCGACATGACCCACATGGTCTCTGTCGACCCCAGCAACGGCAAGGCCGCGCTCTTTGCGTCCCTCGACGCGTACGGCGCGATGCAGGCCAAGAGCTTTGAGGAAGCGTGGTCAAAAGCAGGCGAGGCCAAGCACGCGCTGGAGGCCCAGCCGGCGCTTGCCGCAAAGGCGATAGAGCTTGCAAGGGCAGTGGAAAACGGCCTTGCCGCGCACATGCTGGAATACGCCATGAACAGCGAGGACCCCGCCGGCGAGCTTGTCGAAGTGATGGAGAGAAAATACGGGCTCAAGGTGGGGACGATGAGCGCGCCAGAGATCCTCGACCTTGTCGATTCTGCGCTAAAGATAAGCTGCCTTGGCTGGTTAAAACATGACAAGAGCAACAACATCGTCAGCCTCCAGTCCAAGGCGGAAGGCAAGCACGTCCTGCCCTGGGCAGTGGTGCTGGCATCCTACTTCAAGCGCTCAGGCAACGAGCCAAAGATAATGCAGAGCAAGCAGAGCCCGCAGCTGGTGCACGTCAGGCTGGCAAGGCCGATATAACATAGCATAAATAGCAAAAGCGCCAATTGCTTTTCGTCGTGCAGGCAACAAGACTTGCGATAGCTATCGGAGCGGCGGCAGCCGCCGGGGCAATCGCTTTTGCTGTCTTGTACTTTACGCCGGCGCTGCGAATGGTCGAGGGCACGCCAGACAACATCTCGGCAGTTGCAGGGGCTGGCCTGCCGGGGTACAACCACACCGTGGTGTCGATAGCCGACGCCCGCATCCTTGCCGACATTGCCGACACGCCTGACAAAAAGACAAAAGGGCTTGCGGTGAGGAGCAACATGACAGAGGGAGAGGGAATGCTGTTTCTGTTTGACAACGACTATCCCCACCCGTTCTGGATGAACGGCATGAAGTTCCCGATAGACATAATCTGGCTTGACAGCAACAAGACGGTGGTGCACATCGAGCATTCGCTGCCCCCGTGCCCGAACCAATTTGACTGCCCAAACCACCAGCCCGACCATAATGCAAGATACGTGCTTGAAACCGTCGCCGGGTTTTCAGAGCGGCACGGCGTAAAGGACGGGACGCAGGCGCAGTTTAGCTTGAACTAAAGATATAAACGGGTCGCGCCCTCCGCCTCTCTCGTACACGCACATGGAATTCAATTCTCGTTTTGACGCAAAGGCTGTCGAAAACGAGGTTCGCACTCATCTCGATAGTCTCGACCTGAGGGCCATGCTTGAAAACGAGCTTGCCGGCAAGCCCCTTGTAGGCTACATAGAGGGCCCGCCCACCATGAACGGCGAGCCGCACGCAGGGCACCTGCGAGGGCGAGTCATCAAGGATTTGTGGTATCGCTTTAACACGCTGCGCAAGAACAAGGTGATATTCCGCGCAGGGTGGGACACTCAGGGCCTGCCAGTTGAGCTGGCGGCTGAAAAAGAGCTGGGGCTGACTGGAAGCAAGGCTGAAAACGTCAGCAAGGTAGGAGTCGAAAAAATCGTCGAAACCTGCAAGAAACTTATCCACACGTACAACGAAAAGTGGCGGGCGATGGACGCGCTGCTCGGCATGTCGTTCAACTATGAAAAGGCGTACTGGACGTACAAGGACGAATACATAGAGCGCGAGTGGCAATTCCTGAAAAAAGCATGGGAGACCGGCGTCCTAAAAGAGTGGTTCCGGGTAGTCGCGTACTGCCCTTCGTGCCAGACTTCGCTTTCAAACGCCGAGGTGAACCAGGGCTACGAGACCGTGGAAGACCCGTCATTTTACTACAAGGTGAAACTTGCTGACGAGGACGCCTTTCTCATCGTATGGACCACGATGCCCTTTACAATAGTGACGGACGAGATGGTGGGCACAAACCCCAAGGCCGACTACTCGTATGTCTGGGTCACAAAAGACACGAGCGAAGGGGGCGAGCGCTGGGTCGTAGGCTCTGACAGGCTTGCGGAACTGATGAAGGAGCTGCGCATCGAAGACTACAAAGTTGAAAAGACTGTCAAGGGAAGCGAGCTTGACGGCAGGCGCTACGTCCACCCACTTCTGGACATGATACCGGGCCTTGACGAGCTTGCCAGGACAGGCTCGATACACTTTGTGGTGGCAGAGGATTTCGTCGACACTGCGACCGGAAGCGGCCTTGTTCACCTGTCGCCGGCAAACGGAGAAGAGGACTTTGAAATCGCAACCAAACGCAACGTCCCGATATTCGTGCCAATAGACGACAGGGTGGTGTTCACGGAAAAGGCCGGCGCGTTTGGCGGCATGTTTGTGCGCGACGCAGACATGAAGGTGTTTGAGGCCATGAAGGCCAAAGGCGCGTCTGTCAAGATGGGCAAGCTAAAGCACCAGTACCCGACGTGCTGGCGCTCGCACCACAAGGTGGTGTGGCTTGCAAGGCGAGAGTATTTCTACATCCTGAGCAACCTTGGCGACAGGCCGCTTGAAGCCGCGCAAAAGGTGGACTACTTTTTCGACCAGCCAAAGAACAGGTTCGTAGAGATTATCCGCGAGCAGCATCCTTGGTGCATATCCCGCGAAAGGGTGTGGGGCACTCCACTGCCGATATGGGCGTGCGGCAAGTGCGGCCACAAAGAGCCCCTGTTCTCAAGGGCAGACATCGTGAAAAAGGCGGCAGAACTGCCGGACGGCGCCGAGTTTGAGCTGCACAGGCCTTGGATAGACCGGATCAAGGTAAAATGCGAAAAATGCGGCGCAGAGATGCAGCGCGAGCCGTTTGTGCTTGACACGTGGCACAATTCCGGCGCCGCCCCGTACGCGTCGCTGACCGACGAAGAATACAGGGACCTGATACCGGCGGCGTTTTTGACAGAAGGCATCGACCAGACTAGGGGATGGGCGTACACGCTCCTCATGGAAAACGTCATCATGCAGGGCGCCGCCCCGTACCGCTCGTTTCTTTTCCAGGGCCACGTGCTTGACGAAAAGGGCAACAAGATGAGCAAGAGCCTTGGAAACGTCATTGAAGCCCGCAAGCTGTTGTCGGAAAACCCTGTCGACCTCATCAGGCTGTACTTCATGTGGAAGTCGTCGCCCATCGAAGCGCTGAATTTCAGCCTCGACGAGATGAAGACAAGGACGTACCAGATACTGAGCACGCTCCACAACCTGCACGTCTACTTCCGGCAGAACAGCGAGTTCGATCATTTCGACAGGGAAAAGCACACCGTCGAGTGGGCGCTTGAAAACAACCTCCTTGCGCCGACGGAGGTGTGGCTGTTGTCAAAGATGCAGGGGCTGATAGCAGAAGTTACAGCCGCGTTTGAGCGCTGCAGGTTCCACGAAGGCGCCAAGGCCATCGACGAGTTTATCATCAACCACCTCAGCCAGACCTATGTTCCATTGACAAGGAACGTCATATGGGACGACAGCGCCGAGAACCTCGACAAGCGCCTTGCAGTGTACGCGACGCTGGGCCACGTGCTCTTGCAGATAGACATCATGCTGCATCCGCTGTCGCCGTTCATCAGCGACTACATGTATCTTTCATGCTTGGTTGGAAGGAAAAAGAGCGTGCTCTTAGAGACGTGGCCTGTACGCGACGAGCGGCTGGCAAACACCAAGGTGGAAGGCGCCTTTGACATGATAAAAGAAGTCGTGTCGACGGCAAACGCGGCAAGAAACCTTGCCAGCCTAAAGAGGCGGTGGCCAATCCGCGACGCGATAATTTGCGGCACGCACACAGAGTTGAAACCATTGGAGGTTGAAGGCGTGTCAGAGTCTTTGAAATCGCAGTTGAACACCGAGCAGTACAGGATGGTCCAGATAAACGCAGGGTCGCAGCTTGACAAAGTGTCCAGCCTGCTTGAAAACAACCTGCCCATAACGGTCAGTGTTTCGCTTGTAAGAAAGAGCGTGGCGCCCCGCGTAAAAGCAGACATCAATTCCGTCTTGCAGGCATTTGAAAAAATCGACAAGCTGGCACTGATAAGAGAGCTGAAATCGTCCGGCAAGTTCGTGCTTGCGTACAACGATGGAAAAACGACAGAGATCCTGCCGTCAGACGTTGACGTTGCGTACAAGGCGCAGGAAGGCTACTCATCTTCAGAGCGCGCAAATCTTGTCGTGTTCATTTCGACAAAGAGGGACAAAGAGCTGATTGCAAAGGGGCTGCTTCGCGACCTGGCGCGAAACCTCCAGCAGCTGCGCAAAGAGCGTCAATACAATCCAACAGACATCCTGTCAGCCGCGTACGTCGCCGGCCTTGACGACGAAGAAGAGACTGCCGCGTTGTCGGCCATGAAAGACGAAATGACTTACCTCGTGCGCGTCAAGGCTGCAGTGCTGTCAAAAGAGCCCCTTGACAAGGTCAGCTACAAGCAGGTGGAAATAGACGGCCGCGAATTTCAGATCTCGGTCGAATGATAATTTTTTACCAAATGGTACGCATTTTTGCTGCTATACTGTAATATCGAACAACCGGTTTTCTGTTGGCATCGGGGGCAGGTAGCACATTCTAGACGTACTGATAAGTAAAGACTTTTGTTTACACGCAGGTCAATGTTTCTTGCCATACTGCCTTTTCTAGATATTTTCGCCCAGATATCTGCAATTGACCAAGAAGCAGGTGACTCTTGATAGCTGGGTCACGGAAAGGTTGCGTGACCGGCTGAGGAGGGCGTCCATAATTGCCACGAGGACGGGCAAGCCTGTGGTGCTGTACAGGCACACCGTAGAGGAGATGGACCAGTCTGCAGAGGAAGAAATCGCAACTGTAAACGAGCAGTACGTCGTGGTGCAAGTCATTACGCACGGCGGCTTTATACCGCCAAATTTCCAGCAGCAATACGTCTTTACGTTTGAGCAGTTTCCCGAGTACATCATGAAGAGGAGCAACGAGCTTTTGGCCCTGTGCCTTGACAGCCTCGACCAGGAAATAGTCGACTAGCTTCTTGTGTAAGCAATTTGTTGGTCAAGGGATGGAAAACTCAAACACGACTGAATTCTCTGTCACGTGAAATCTGGGCATGATGTTTATGGCGCTCTTTAGTCCTTGCGCGCCCAGGTGGGCCAGATAGAGCGACCATTTTCTTCCCAGCTCATGGTGTACTACGAATGTATAGTTTTTCCCGTCAGACCCTATCTCGTACGTCCCAAATCCGGCGTATCTTGAGAACAATGAAAACTGCGATATAAAGGCGTCAAGGCTGGTTTTCTTGAAGACAAACATCATCAGCTCCTTTGGCTGCCGGGAGCCAATTTCCTCTGCCATTTTCTTGACAGTTTCATCGTCGAGCGCGTCAAGTATCAGTTTAAAGCCGTTTCTTGGCAGGCAGATGAATCCAAACGAGTCTGCGTACCTGTCCCACTCGGCGTACCGGGTTATTATCGAGGAGATGAGCGAATTGACCGTAGTCCTTTTTTCTTCTGCGTCTTTTTGAAGGACGCTGTCGAGATTGCTCTGCAGTCGGATTGTCCGTATGGTAGTTTTTTGTCGGGCCTTCATAATAAGAATACAATGTACTACAATGTAATATTTGAGAATTTTTGTAGACGTCCTCGATATAGCCTCGCCTTGAGTAAAAGTCAACATGAAAGAAGAAGCAAGCGTTCAGGGAAAATCAGTCGAGGTTGCAAGGATGCAAGAGATACCGGCAGGAAAGATAAAGCACGTCGAGGTTGATGGAAAAGAGATAGCGGTTGCCAACATTGACGGAAAATACTATGCCTTTGACGACAGGTGCGGCCACAGCAGCGCACGGCTTTCGATGGGGACGATAAATGGAAATGTCGTAACGTGCCCCTTCCACGGGGCGCAGTTTGACTGCACGACCGGAAGAAAAGTCAGGGATGCAAATACGGTTGCGCCGCCGACAGACGGGCTTCCAGACGTCTGGAAGAAGAACGTGGAGTATGCCTACAACATCCTATCGTACATAAAGACGTACGACCAGAAAACGTACGGCGTCACGGTCGAAGGAGACAGGATAAAGGTCAGCCTTTTGCCAGCGGCTGTTTCCCGGTGAACATACCGGGAGCCGCCGTTGGAAACACCTTTTAATGCCCCCATTCGTTTAGAATAACGAAATGGCCAAGTATGACGGCATAAAGGGTCAGGAGCTCCTCGATGTAGAGGAAACCAAGAACGAGATCACGCTGATATTCAAGGACAACAGGTACCTGTTTGTCAAGATCCAGAACGGGCAGCTTGTGATAGACTCGGTGCCCGAGTAAATCATCATTTTTTGCTTTTCAGGTATTTTTCGTACATCTGTATCGCCCATTCCTGCACGTCTGATTGGATTGAGCCGGGGCGCATTGCGCGGATCTTGTCTATTGACTCTTGCGAGCTCAATCCTTCCTTCTTTACAAGGTATGCCGCCAAGATGACGCCGGTCCTCCCCTTTCCTGCCGCGCAGTGGACCATGACCGGCCTGCCCTTTGCAACCTGGCCGTCGATAAACTCGACTGCGCGGTCAATGTCTTCTAGTTCGGGCGCGGCAAAGTCATCCACTTCTAAATGTAAATAGTCGACGCTCCCGTTGACCCATTCTTCCGGCAGCGGCCCTTCCCTCACTGTCACTATTGCAGATATCCCCTGGCTGCACGCCCAGTCAAACTCGGCTTTTGTGACTGGCATTCCAGAGCCGGCGAGCTTGCCCTCAAGCACCCACCCAAAGTTGGACGGCCTGTCGGAAGTAAGGCCACGCACTCTGCGGTACGCGTCACCCAGCTTCGTCAACGGCTGGAAATCAGCGATGGCAACTTATAATCATATCAGCCTGGGTACGCCTCCTCCAGTCCCACAGTTGCGCCACGACATCGCTCAGCCCTTGTACTCGTCGTGGCGGCGCCACCAGATGCCCGTCTCGTTGCGCCCCTTGGGGGGCGCGGTCGAGCCACTGGTACATGCCCCAGAGGCAGTCCAGTCCGCGCGCATAGGTGGAATACGTGTGGTAGACGACGTCGTCCTCGAGCGCGAACGCGCTCATGCCAGGCCTCTCGCGTATATACGTGGCCACGTCGGTTCCGGCCATGGCCGCGATCTGGGCGACGGGCCCCTCGCCGCCACTCTCCTGACCTTCGCGCCACTGCCACGCCTCCTCGCGCTGGTAGTTGTATTCGATGCCTCCCTCGCGCTGTTGCTCCTCGGTGAACCAGACGTTGAAGTCGAAGTTAAAGTCGCTGCCGAACGAGGACGCCCAGGGAAACGTCCACCCCATCCGCCGCCTGTACGCCTGCAGCTTCGCAAGAGGCGCCCGCGACACCGCCCAGAGCATTACGTCATGGTTGGCCAGGTGCATGGCAAACCCGTTGAAGCCGTCCGCTATGGCCGAGCAGGACGGGCAGCCGGCGGCGTAGTCGGGCCCGAACATGAAGTGATAGACTAGGAGCTGCGAGCGCCCTCGGAAGAGGTCCGCAAGCGAGGCGCTCCCCTCGTCGGTCTCGAATCGATACTCCTTGTCGACCCGGACCCACGGCAGCGCCTGGCGTCGCTGCGCCGCGTTAGCTCCTTCTCCGCCTTGAGCAGCTCGAGCCGCGCTGTGAGCCACTCTTCGCGTGTCCCGGTCATGTGCTTTGTCATAGCTCTTGTCCCCTTCTTTCGTTTGTCCTTAATCGTTCGTTCCCTTCTGTCCCGCGTTCGATCAACATGTAGAACTTGGCTGCCTCTTCTTCTGCCTGCCCGTCGAACCACAGGCACGGGGCGATTTTCTGGATTACTGCCATATGCATCCTACCGCAGATTTTGCATAAAAGGCGTTACTCCTCAAAGGACGCATATATATCCACAAGACAGATATTCGCCGGCCACAAAGACAGGCTGTGCTGGAAGCAAAGTGCCCCAAGTGCGGCAAGAGAGCGCAGGTCGATGACGACATGGCAAACGTCAGGTGCGATTTCTGCGGCTACTCAGCCACATACGACGAATACATCGAGCTTATGAAAGGCAAGGCCGTGACGATGGCCGACGATTACCAGATGAACTGGGACAGAAACCCGTTCTAGCTACCATGTCAGACCTTTCTCGCTGCAGTCCATTTCCATTCCGCAATTTGGGCAGCGAAGATGACATGCTGTCATGTTCTTCATTTCAAAGCCACATCTTAGACATTCGATAACTTCCTCGGTTTCTGCCACGCCTATGCTTTCAGGTACGAGCTTTTAACCGTTTCAATCATTCTTGGAATTAATTCCTTTAAACTGCCTGGATGACGTACAGTCATGAGCTACATGGAATTCCTGTCGCTCTTGTCAAGGACCTTTGGGTATACGCGCAACATCAAGATTCTTGACTGCATGTTGAACGTTCCCGCAAGCGAGTTTACAAAGAGAGAATTGAGGCAATTAAGCCAAAGGTTAATTAAATCCAAAAGGCGCCTTGATTCTGCAATGGCGCAGTTCAAGTTAGTCATTTCCGACTCGACAGGCAGGAGCGTGTCGCAGGAGCTCAAGGACAGGGCCGCGCAGCCGCTGCTTGGTGCGAGGATCGGCTCTGTTCTTGATTCATCCGTAATAGGCATTACAGGTGGCAAGGTCAAGATAACCGGCGGCTCTGACAAGGCAGGCACCCCGATGCGCTCTGACGTGCACGGAGGAGTAAAGAAGTACGTCCTGATGTCCGAAGGCGTCGGCGCCAAGAACCTCGAAGGCGGCAGGATCCGCAAGCTGGTCAGGGGCAACATGGTCACGGAGGAGATTTATCAGTTGAACGTCAGCCTGGTTGAAGGCAAGCTGCCGGAAAAGCCAAAGGAAGAAGCGCCAGCTGCAGCAGCCGAAGCAGTGGCTCCGGCAAAAGAAGAAAAGAAGAAAAAGTAATTTTTCACTCCTTCTTCCTTACCTTAATATCTGAGAGAATTAAACGGTAGATATCAATTGCACTGGAAAGAGACACTGCCGGACTGGTACATCAAGGAATTTGGATACCAGCCCAGCGTTAACATTGGCACGTCGGGCCACGTGGACCACGGCAAGACAACGCTTGTTGAAGCCATCACAGGCGTTTGGACGAGCGCCCACAGCGAGGAGCTCAGGCGCGGCATTACGATTAAAGTTGGTTATGCAGACGCGGCGTTTTACAAATGCACTGGGTGCGAGCCACCGCAGTGCTACGGGACGCAGCCGACCTGCGAAGGGTGCGGCGGCAAGGCAGAGCTTTTGCGCGTCGTGAGTTTTGTCGACTCGCCCGGCCACGAGTCTTTGATGGCAAACATGCTTTCCGGCGCCGCCCTCATGGACGGCGCCATCCTGGTGATGGCGGCAAACGAAAAGGTTCCGCAGCCGCAGACCCGCGAGCACCTTCTTGCGCTTTCAGTTCTGGGAATACAGCAGCTCGTCCTCGTGCAGAACAAGGCCGACCTCACTACGTACGAGGAGGCGATGGACAACTACAAGCAGATAAAGGACTTTGTAAAGGGGAGCATCGCCGACAAGGCGCCCATCGTTCCCGTGTCTGCGCAGCACCGGCTCAACATCGACGCGCTCATCGAGGCCATTGAAACCAACATCAAGACTCCAAAGAGGCTCAAGGACGTGCCTCCGATAATGCACGCGCTGCGCTCGTTTGACATCAACAAGCCGGGCGCGCCGATAAAGCAGGTCAAGGGCGGAATCCTGGGAGGCGCCCTGGTACAGGGCGAGTTTTCTGTCGGCGACGAGATAGAGATAAGGCCGGGACTGGTGGACGAAAAGAAAAACAGGTACGAGCCGATAACTTCTGTAATTTCCACGCTTGGCACCGGCGCCGGCCTTGTGGAGAACGTCAAGCCTGGCGGCCTTGTCGCAATCGGGACGAAACTTGACCCGACGTACACAAAGAGCGATTCTCTGATAGGCTCTGTCATTGGCAAGCCGGGGACGCTTCCAAAGGACGTGGAAGACGTGACTGTAGAGACGCACCTCTTTGACACGGCAGTTGGCACGCAGGACATGGTCAAGGTCGAGCCGATAAAGGCAAAAGAGCCGCTGAGGCTCAACATCGGCACCGCAGCCGCGGTTGGCACCGTTACCAGCGTTCGCGACGGCAAGATGGAAGTGAAACTGAAAAAGCCGGTGTGCCTGATGCCAAAGAGCAGGGTCGCCATCAGCCGCAGGATCGCAGAAAGGTGGCGCCTGATCGGGTCAGGGATAGCGGTCTAGAATACACCATGCAGGTCCTCTGTGACACAAGTTTCCTCATGGTCCTCGTGGAAAAGCCGATAAAATACATTGACAGGATAGAGCACGAGTTTGGCCGGCTTGACTTTATCGTGCCGGAAATTGTGGTTGGCGAATTAAGGAGGCTTGCAGAAAAGGCGGGGCCCAAGCGCGCCATGATGGCCAAGACGGCACTTGAAGTCATCAATGCAAAATTCAGGCAGGTGCAGATTCCAAAGGCCGCGCACGTAGACGACGCAATAGTCGAGTACGCGACGGAGAACAAGTGCGCGGTGGCGACCATCGACACCAACCTGCGCAGGCGCCTTATCGCAAACGAGGTGCTTGTATTAACATTGAGCCGCGACAGGCTTGTGGTGGCAAACCCAAACCTCGGCTAAAGAAAACTTAAATAAATTTCAGACGAGATTCTTCCATGCTCGATTACAAGGGGATAAAGTTCCACTGGCTTGGCCATGACGGCTTTAGGATTGTCGCCGGCGGCAAGACCATCTATGTGGACCCGTACGAGATGACCAAGGCTCAGCATGGGAAAAACGACGCTGACATTGTCATGATAACCCATAACCACTATGACCACCTGAGCATGGACGACCTGAAACAGGTTGTTGGCAAGAAAACAGAGCTAGTCGCCGCCAAGGAATGCGCAGAGCAGCTAAAGCCGCTTGGGCTTGCGGTCAAAGCGGTGGCGCCGGGCGACAGGGTGACCGTGCAGGGCGTGCAGGTTGAGGCAGTTGCCGCGTACAACACCAACAAAAAGTTCCATCCAAAGGGCGACAAGAAGGTCGGCTACGTGATAACGCTGAATGGCATGCGCGTCTACCACTCTGGCGACACTGACGACATACAAGAGATGTCGCAGGTGCAGCCCGACATTGCGCTCGTGCCGGTCTCTGGCACGTACGTCATGACGGCAGACGAGGCTGCAAAGGCAGTCAACGAGAAGATAAAGCCGAAAATGCTTGCCATTCCGATGCACTATGCGTCAATAGTCGGCTCTGAAAAGGACGCGGCGCGCTTTAAAGAGCTCGTCAGGGCCTGCCCTGTGGAGATATTGGAGCGCGAATAAGGCCGACAGTACCTTAAAAAAGAGGTAAAGGCTCCACAAACGGCAATAATATGTTGCAGGGAGGCAAGTCGCTGTTCAGCGTTGGCTCTTTTGAGTTCCAGACAAAGCACCTTCTAATCATAGCCGTCCTTGCGATGGCCTTTTCAATAGCAGTCATAATGAGGTCGTACCCGATAAAGTACGGCGCGTACCTCAACGAGTTTGATCCGTACTTTGACTACAGGGCCACGAAGTACATCCTCGACAACGGCCTTGACGCATACTGGAAGTGGCACGACACCATGTCATGGTATCCGGAAGGGCGCAACATCCCTGCCAGCTCGCAGTCCGGGCTGCACGTGACTGCCGCGATAATGTACTCCATGTTTGGAGGCGGCGGATCGCTCATGGACTTTACCATAATGTTTCCAGTCGTAATCGGCTCGCTCACTGTCATTGTTGTCTTTGCGCTTGTGCGCGTCCTTGCAGGCACCACCGCGGGGCTCTTTGCGTCGCTCTTGTTTGCGCTCAGCCCGCCAATCATCCTCAGGGGCAACCTCGGCTGGTTCAAGTCGGAGCCCCTTGGCCTGTTCTTTGGCCTTTTGGCCGCGTACCTGTTCATCTCTGCCATCAGGCACAAAGAGATCAAGTACGCCATACCAAAGGCGGTGCTTGGCGGCCTGCTCCTTGGCCTTGCAAACGCGTCATGGGGTGGAATACAGTACTTCAGCATACCAATAGCCCTGTTCTTCCTTGCGCTCCCGTTCTTCAGGCGCGACCTGACGATACCGATGTACGTGGCAGTCGCCTTTACGGTATTTACGCTCATTTCTGCAGCAGCGTTCCCAAGGCCGGGAATGTCGTTCATTGCAGGATTGCCCGGCATCGCCATGATAGGCTCCACGGTTTTCCTAGTTGCGGCCAACTTTGTCAGCAAGCTGAGCAAGGACAACGAGCGCACAAGGCAGCGCAACATGGCGTTTCTGCTCATCGCCTTCATAGCCGGCGGGTTGGGCCTGATAGCTACAGGCTCATACATCTCGCCCAGCTTTAGATACATAAATGCAATCTTTCCAGGCATTTCATCGCAGAACGCGCTGGTCGAGTCGGTGGCAGAGCACCTCACTCCTACAATAGCAGACTATTTCGTCGACTTTTCCATCCTGCTGATGTTTGCAGGCTTTGGCGCGTGGATGGCTTTTCAGAGGCGCAACGACGCGGCAGTGTTTGCGCTTATCATCGGCATCACTGGCGTCTATGTTAGCGCCACGTTTGCACGCCTGCTCGTGTTTGCGTCAATAGGCATCATCGTGCTTGCCAGCATCGGCCTCTTTGAGATAACAAGGAGCATCCTTGAAACAAGAGAAGCGCAGGCCAGCGGCCCGCAAAAGGGCAAGCGCAAGGAAGCGTTGGCAAAACAGCCGACGGGAACAGCATTCAGGATGGTCTACGTAGGCATTGTAATAGCCATGCTGCTCATCCCCGTGTTTTACCCTCCAAACTCCAACTGGGTAGACGCCGTCAACGTGCCTACCGCCATTGGAAACGGAGGCACGGTTTTCAGGACCACGAGCACGGACTGGCTTGATGCGACCAAGTGGATATCAGAGCACACAGAGAAAGACGCGGTCATTGCGTCATGGTGGGACTATGGCTACTGGATAACTACGCTTGGCAACCGCACAACGATTGCCGACAATGCGACCATCAACCAGACCCGCATCGAGTCGATAGCCAAGATGTTCTCCGGCGACGAACAGTCGGGCATAAAGATAGCCCAGGACCTGAAGGCGGACTATGTCGTAGTCTATGTTGTCGGCCAGCACCAGTTTACAGGCACGCAGAACGCTACCGGCATATCCGTGCCGGTGTACACCCTCGGGCAGGGCGGAGAGGAGAGCAAAAAGAACTGGATAATGAGGATCGGTGGCTTTGACACTGCAAAATACATAGAAAGCGACGGCTTTACGCCCAAGCCGGCGTTCTGGACTAACACGCTCCTTGGCAAGCTCATACCGTACGAGCCGGGATCTTATGTTTCGTTCACTCCGACAGGCATAAGCCCTCCCCGGCCGACTTATCAGCCGGGCACGGTGCAGCTTTACACAAAGAATGTAAAGTATCCTGCTGATGGCGACCCCAACCTGCCATTCCACCTGGCGTACGCGTCGCCCAGCTTTTACGACAACAGCAGCAGGATCGTGACAGGCGTCATGATATACAAGGTCAACAAGGACTATGTGCCGCACCCCACGCGCGACCCGTACAGCCCTACAAACACAACGCTGGCAGACATGACGCCGGGCCCGCAGATAGCCGAGATAAATACCACGCAGGGCATGATAAAGGCAGAGTTCTTCCCAAAGGCGGCCCCGAAAACAGTTGACAACTTTATCAAGCTTGCCAACGAGGGCTTTTACGACGGGACGGCGTTCCACAGACTCATTCCCGGCTTTGTGATACAGGGCGGAGACCCGCTGACCAAGAATGCGACTGCAGACAGGAACCGGTGGGGAACCGGCGGGCCGGGGTATACAATAGACGCAGAGTTTACCGACATCCCTCACACCAGGGGCATACTGTCGATGGCAAGGACAGCCGACGACCCAAACAGCGCCGGCTCGCAGTTCTTTGTCGTACTTGACAACAACGAGCAGATAAGGGCGGCTCTTGACGGCCAGTACACCGCCTTTGGGCGCGTGATAGAAGGAATGGACGTCGTGGACAAGATATCAAACCTGCCCACCGTCGGCGGAAGCGACCAAAGGGTCAGCGACCATATCGCAAACCCTGATGACGCAAGGATAATTTCCGTGAAAATAGTGCCCCGCTAGAGCGCCCTCAAAAGGTCATAGTGGATTATTCCGTTCGTGGCCACGATGTCCAGCTTTTCAAATACGGGAAACGCCGGCTTGCTTCCGTCAAGGAGCGTCCACCTGCCGCCTGCCTCCTCAAGTATCAGGCCGGCTGCCGCAATGTCCCACATCGACAGGTCGTTGTTTATCGTGCCGTCAAGCCGCCCAGAGGCGACGTACGCGACTTCAAGGCACAGGCTCCCAAGCTTGTGAAAGCGCCTTATCTTTTTCAAGATGTTTGCGTTGATGCGCTCAAACCTGTTCTGGTCGAACTTGGTGTGGTTCACGTTCAGGTACAGCTCTTCAATGTTGCGCCTCTTTGTGACAGACATCCTGTTACCGTTTAAAAACGCGCCCCCGCCCAAGACTGCGGTAAACTCTTCGTTGTGGTTTGGGTCGACAAGGACGCCGGCCAGTGTCTGCGTGCCCTTGCAGAGCGCAATGGACGTGCAAAAGAACGGAATCCCGATCACAAAGCTTGCGGTGCCGTCAAGCGGGTCTATGACAAAGTAATAGCCGTCCTTTTTCACGCCGGCGTTGACCTGCCTGTCCTGCTCCTCCGCCACAAAGGGGATGTCTGGAAACTGCCCTTTCAGATACGACATTATGAGCGCCTGCGACTCGCCATCCACCCTTGTCACAAGCGAGCGGTCGTGCTTTATTGAAACGTCATAAGTGGCCGAGTCACCAAAGTTGTCCTTTAGCAGTTTTGCGGCCTGCCTGCCGGCGGCAAGTGAGTGTCGCAGTACGTCTTTTTCCTCCAGTTCCAAATAGTGTGCTTGCTGGTTTGCAAGCCGCAATAATAATCGTTTCCGGCACCACTAACAATGTTTAATACAGTTCTTTTGCAAAAAAATGTTGGCATTGGGAATTTCAAAAGAGTTTGTACAAGAGCACATTGACAGGTGGGTCAGGGCTTGGAACAGCCGCGACCTTGCCGCAGTCCTTGCCATGTATTCTGACGATGTCGAGTTTGCAAGCCCCAAGATCAAGGTGGTAATGCCGGAAAAAAGCGAGGGCAGGGTAAAGGGCAAAAAAGAGCTTGAAAAGTACTGGTCGCTTGCGCTGCAAAAGCACCACGAGCTGCATTTCACCCCGGTAGCCTTTGCGATAAATAATGACAATAACGAGTGCTTTTTCGAGTACAGCTCTTTGCTGAACGGCCAGAAAACGCTCGTGGTGGAAAAGTTCCAGTTTTCAGACAGCAAAGACGGCCTTATCGTCAGGTCAAGCGCGTTTTATGGCGCGTAAAGCTAGCGGCGTGCAGCTGCTGCAGCCGCAATCGCCGCGTAGATGAACGGCAAGAGCGTCGAAGCCTCGCCGTGGATGGTCGTCTGCCTTGCCTTTGTCGTGACCTTGCCCCACGATATCGCCTCGGCCACCAGCGCGCCCGACAGGCTCCCATCCCATTCCGGCGCTGTCGTGATGTAGACAGCGTAGTCGAGTCCCCCGCGGTACTGATTCCACCAGAGCGTGTGGTGCTTTGATATCCCGCCCCCTATCATGAATGCGCCGGATTTCTTGGCGTCAAACACCATGTCTGAAAGCTTTGTCTCATCCTTTAGCAGGTTGAGCTTGAAATCCTTGTGCTGCTGGTTGAACAGCCATATCTGGCTCCCGACCGCGCCGTCGACTATGCCCGGGACTATGACGGGTATCTTGTTCTTGTGGGCCCAGTACAGAAACGACGACTCGTCAAGCGTGCTCCCGATGTAATCGGCGATTTCATAGGTCGACACGTCGCGGTGGCCTGCCTTGTACATGCCGCTCAGGCATTCCTGCACCTTTTCTTCGATGAGCGGGCCGTACGCGGTCATTGGCACGAGCACGTTTCCAAGGCGGTGGACTTTTTTCTTCAAGAGCGTCGTGTCGTCCATGCGAAAGTCGCCTGCGTAGTACTTGTCGTACGACCTTGCGATGTCGTGGTCAAGTGCGCCACACGTCGTGATGACCACGTCAAACATCCTGTTCTTTAGCATGTCCCGGACGATTCCGCGAGCTCCGGTGGACATCAGCGCGGCAACAAATGACAGAAACTTGGTGCACTGCGGCTCGTCAACTATCATCCTCTTCAGGATGTCTACTCCGTCAGAGAGGTTGCGCGACTCGAAGCCGCCCGAGCTTGCCATGCTTGTAAATATCGAGTTCACGTCAGAATCCTTGGAAATAGCATGATCCTTTACTGCGCTGTGCAGAAGGTCGTCTCTGCTCTTTTTTGTCTTGCTGGCCATTTTACAGCGCCGTACAGGGCGCGCTATAATAAAAATAATGTCCTGCATATTTAGAAAAAAAGAAATTCACCCAACCTCCAGACCTAGAAATTTAATACGTGAAATCCATCTGACAAGAGTTTTTCTTTACGCTGACGTGTTCAAGGACAAAAAGCCAAGGAGCTTTGACGAAGTTTTTGAAATGGAAAAACAAGTAGAGGATGATACAGCCACGTACAACAGAATTTTTTAAATTCAGGTGCCCTTCTAGCTAAGGGGTGCACGACCACAACGGCCACAACCATGACAATGGTGATGATTCAAGACACACTTTTTCCGGACGCAAGATAGACCCACCGACGGTTTCTCCAAACATGACAGTTCCGGATTTGATAAAGTTCTACGGCTCGACAGGCTACAATGCAAGGAGGCTTGCAGAGGCTGCCGAGATACTGCAGGACATGATAGACACCGGCTCCACCGTCTGCCTGACACTTGCCGGCGCCATGACGCCGATAGGCATGGGCAAGACGATATCAAAGATGATAGAAGCTGGGTTCATAGACTGGATTGTGGCGACGGGCGCAAACGTGTACCACGACCTGCACTTTGCATACGGCCTGCCGGTAAAGCAGGGCCACTTTGACGTCGACGACGACGTGCTCTATGCAAAGCAGATTGTTCGCATTTACGACGTGTACATCAAGGAGATGGAGACTCTGCAGGCGCAAGACCTCTTGGTCCAGAAGGACATTGCAGAAAGGTCGGACGAAATACCAAAGAATGCGTCCACGGCAGACATTGCCTACGCGCTTGGCAAGGCCGCAAAAGAGAACGCGAAATACTCTGACAAGTCATTTCTGGTAAAGGCGTACGAGCACAATGTTCCTGTCTACATGCCGGCAATAGGCGACTCGTCAATTGGGCTCAACATGCTCCCGCTCTTGCTTGAGGGCAAGGGCGTTTTCCCAAACACGATACTTGACGTCGCAGAATCTGCGGCGATTCTCTGGAAGAGCAAGAGATCCGGCGGGCTGGAGCTTGGCGGAGGCGTGCCGAAAAACTTTTTCCAGCAGACAGGGCCGGCGCTGTACCAGATACTAAAGATAAAGGAGGGAGGGCAGGACTATTTGATCCAGATGACGGACGCAAGGCCGGACACAGGCGGCCTTTCCGGCGCGACCCTGCAGGAGGGCAAGAGCTGGGGCAAGATCAAGACGTCGCACCGGGGAAACGTCATCGTGTACGGCGACTCGTCCGTGTATTTCCCGCTGCTCTGCTCTTATGCGCTCTCTGTATGCAAGCCAAGGAAGCAAAAAGAGATCTATGCCAAAAAAGACAAGTGGGTGCAGGAAATGAAAAAGATCTACTTTGCCAACAGTAACAAGAAAAAGTCATGAGAATACTTCGTTCTTGACGACCCACTTGCCTCCCTTTAGCGACATCTCTAGCTGCCCCACGAGGTTGCCGTTTGAATAGACCTTGGCAAACTCGGAGCTGGAGCCAAACATCGACGCAAGGAGGTCTTTCTTTTCGTGGTAGCCGGATTCCAGGGTCTTGACGCCCAGCTTGCCGCTTGCCCTCTTGATGATGTTGCGCGCGGCCGGCCACTCGCCCTTCCAAGAGATGAATTCAAAGCCGCCGAACTTGACGGTCGACATCGTGTGGCCCTCTTTTAGTTTGGCCTCGAACTTGATGTTGTTCTTTTTTGCGTACTCGTTCATCCAGGCTACCGCCTTTTCGCCCTTGCCCCGCTCCACCGCAAAGCTGTCCGCGCCGGCCACGCGACAACATCGCACGCGCAATTATTTAATCGATTGCAGGCAGGCGGCAGCAAAAAATATTATAAACAAACTTGTCGGACAGGAATTGTGCGGGCTTTTGTCGCAGTTGATGCTCCGGGGACCGAGATAGCAGAACTCCAGCAAGAGATGATGTCTTTTTCCGGGTGGAGCGCAAGAGAAGTCAAGCCGGTGGAGCAAAACAATTTTCATTTCACGCTGATATTCCTTGGCGAGATAACCGGCCAGCAGGCAGAAAAGGTCAAGGAAAAGCTTGCAAAAGTAAGGTTTGAGCCTTTTCCCATCACGTACACAGGCGTGGGTGCATTCCCAAAGGCGTCAAACGCAAGGATCGTCTGGGTCGGGCTTGACCCAGAAGGGTCGGCCATGCTTCAGGAGCTTGCAGGGCAGGTCGTCGCAAAGACGGCAGAAGCAGGCTTTGTGCCGGACAAGCCGTTTTCGCCACACCTTACGATTTTCCGGGCAAAGAATAGGCACGTTGCAGTCGACACGGCAAAATACGCAGGCAAGACCTTTGGCACGAGCATTGTCGACAGGGTGTACCTGAAGAAAAGCGAGCTTGCCCCTTCTGGGCCGACGTACTCGAACATTTATACCGTCAGCGCCGCAGAGGAAAAGGGAGCTTGACAGATAACACCATCGAAGGCGTCCTTGCAAAGGCACTCGCACTGTGCAACCCGACGGCCGCGGAAGAAAAGAGGATAACCGCGGTCGCAGAGGAGGCAAAAAAGCTCGTGGAGCAAAAGAGCAAGGCAACTTCTTCAGAAGTAAGGGAGATCATTTTTGGCGGCTCGTTTGCCAAGGGAACGTGGCTCCACGGCGATGCAGACATTGACATTTTCCTCAAGGTCGACCCTTCTGTCAGCGAGGAGAGGTTTGAAAAGCTGGGAGTCGAGATAGGCAGGCAAGCTCTAAGGAAATACAAGCCCAAGCTGCGCTACTCGGACCACCCGTACGTCGAGGCGACAGTCAGGGGCATCAGGATAAACGTCGTTCCCTGCTACGACGTGCAAAGGGGCCAGTGGAAGAGCGCGGCTGACAGGTCGCCTTTTCACACGCAGTACATTATGGAAACGCTTGACGTAGCCAAGAAAGAGCAGGTCAGGCTCTTGAAAAAATTCCTAAAATCAACAGGTATCTACGGTGCCGAGATATCCACCGGCGGCTTTTCCGGCTATGTCTCTGAGGTGCTGATAGCGAAATACGGCTCGCTTGAAGGCGCGCTTGCGGCAGCCGCGGAATTCAGGCAGGGGCAGGTCGTTTCGGTCGGCGACTATGACGCAGACATTTCAAAGGGGTTTTCAAGCCCGCTTGTGATAATCGACCCGATTGACCCAAGGCGCAACCTTGGGACTGCGATATCGCCAGAGAGCGTCGGCAGATTTGCGCTTGCCGCAAGGGCATTTTTGCACAATCCTTCTGAAAAATTCTTTGCAAGGCAAAAGCCAAGCGTCAACAAAAAGCTGTACAGAAACGTGCTGGTGGTAGAGTTTTCGCACAGGGAGCGCAGCCCCGACACGATATGGGGTCAGCTGAAGCGCAGCGCCAACTCGGTTGCCAAGCAGCTAGAGCTTGCAGGCTTTACGGTTTTCAGGACGACTTGCAACACCGACGAGAAAAAGAGCGGCGCGTTTGCGTTCCTGCTTGAATCGCTTGCACTGCCAGAGTACATGATGCGCAAGGGACCCGAGATCGCAAGGGCAAAAGACATGGAGAGCTTTGTGATGGCTGCAAGGTCGCTTGCAATGTGGGCTGACAGGGAGATGAGAGTATCAGCAATAGTAGAAAGAAAGGCCACCGACGCAGGACAGCTTGTAAAGACGCTGCTTGGCAGGCCGCCAGAAGCAAACGGGATTGCAAGGGACATGATAACAGGCAGGGTCAAGGTTTATAGTGCAAGCGGGCGGAGGAGATTTCCAGGTCTGGTGAAAGAGGCCGTTGACGAACTTGTCTCGACAGAGAATCTCATTTTCTTCTTCAAGTGAGCTCGTTCTTGGCTCGCCCGAGCTTGCCAAGATACTGACGTACCCTCGCGGGAGCGATGAAGAATATGCGTCGCGCCTTGCAGAGCTAAAGGGCCTTGGCGTGACTGCGGTTTTTGCAGGAGGTAGGACGGTGATAGGGGGCACAAGCATCGCAGGCAAGGGCTGTGTCGGGCTCGTGGTAAGGGCAAAGGCGCACGGAAGGACATGCGCGCTCAAGATCAGAAGAACCGACGCCAACAGGCCTACCATGCACGACGAGGTGAAATACCACAGGATTGCAAACGGCGCCGGCGTGGGCCCGGAGCTTGTCGGTTATTCGGACAATTTCATGCTGATGGAGTTTGCAGAAGGCACGACGATAGCTGAATGGGCGCAGGGCAAAAAATTAATTGACATCAAGCAGGCGTCTGCAGTAGCAAGGTCTGCCCTTGAGCAATGCTACGCGCTTGACAGGGCAGGGCTTGACCACGGCGAGCTCTCCCATGTCGACAGGCACATCATAGTCGACAATGACACAAAGGCCACCACCATCATCATCGACTTTGAAAGTGCAAGCACGGAACGCAAGCCGTCAAACGTCTCTGCCGCCGGCCAGTCGCTTCTCGTGTCCGGCGCCGTCGCAAGCACTCTTGCGCAAGTCCTGCGGGTTGACAGAGAAGCCGCAATAGGCGCACTCAAAAAATACAAGCGCGACCAGACGCGTGAAAATTTCGACGCAATCCTGGCGCTTGTTGCTTTTGCCTAACTACTATATAGGCAAGCTATATTTTTTAACTCAAGCTGCGTAGCAGCGCCGTTGGCTGTGCCTGAAATCGACATACGCAAGCTGAAAAACGTGAACCTAAAGGGCGGAATAGTGGTTGACGGCTTTCCAAGCGTCGGCCTTGCAAATGCCATCGCCTCAGAGTGCCTGATACATTCGCTCAAGACAGAATTTGTGGCGGTCATTGACTCGTCGGCGTTTCCGCCTCTTTCGATAATCAAAAACGCCATGCCCAACTTTCCAGCGCGGGTCTACGCAAACGAGGATCTAAAGCTGGCAATGTTTGTATCAGAGCTGAACCTCGACCCTTCTATGTTCCGGCCAGTAGCCAACATGATGATCGAGTGGGCCCTTGACAGCAACTGCGACCTCATCATCAGCGCGGCTGGAATCCCGTACGAGGAAGGTGAGGGCACAAAGGAAAGCCCGCCGGTGTTTGCGGTAGGGAGCACGCCGGCCGCGCTCAAAAGAGCGGCAGAGGCAGGCATCCCGCCTGTCATGAACGGCTCTGTCTCTGGCATACCGGCGATACTGCTCAACGAAGGCGCCTGGCGCAACTATGACGTGATTGTGCTCATGGTAAAGGTGGTGCGCGACATGCCCGACTTTAGGGCAGGCGCCGCCGTTGCAGAAGCGCTTGCCAAGCTTGCGCCGGGTGCCTCGTGTGACGTGCCGGCACTGCTGAAAGAGGCGGAGGGCATGGAAAAGACCCTGAAAAGGATACGCAGTGAGCAGCAGGCCGCGCTTCCAAAGGAACCGTTCTACGGCTGATGATTAGGATATGGACGCAATTTTGCACCACCTCTCAGGCGTTGACGAGCGCCTCGGCAGCATAATCACATCAGTCGGCAGCTACACGATAGCAACCGGCGGCGACCCGTTCCAGTCGCTTGTGCGCTCCATAATGTACCAGCAGCTTGCCGGCAGCGCGGCTGACGCCATCCACGCGCGGTTTCTGGGGCTGTACAGAGGAAGGTTCCCCTCGCCGGTCAGGCTTGCCGCCACTCCTGAAGCGCAGCTGCGGGCAATAGGGCTTTCCGGCAGAAAGACAGAGTATGTGAAAGGACTTGCAGCAGACGTGTCCGGCGGCAGGCTGGACCTCGCATCGCTTGCCGCAATGGAAGACGAGCTGGTCATAGAGCAGTTGACCACGGTCAGGGGGATAGGCAGGTGGACGGCAGAGATGTTTTTGATCTTTTGCCTCGGCAGGCCCGACGTGCTCCCAGTGGGCGACCTTGGCCCGCAAAAGGCCGTGCAAAAGGCGTATTTTCTGCGGAAACTGCCGTCGCCGGAAAGGATGGAAAAGATTGCCAGGCCGTGGCGGCCCTACAGGAGCGTCGCCACCTGGTACCTGTGGAAGTCGCTTGAAAAGTTCAAGACTATAGGCTGATCTTCATTTCCTGCGCAAGCGCCTTTACGGTGTTGACGTCAAGGTCCAGCTGCTCGGCCACGAGATCTTCTGATATCCCGGATTCAAGCAGGTTGCGCAGCGCTTCTTTCTTTTCCGCGTTGACGATGTTTGCAGGTGGGTAGAGCGACAATTCGCCCTCCACTGACTTTACATATTGCTGCACCTTGCCGGTCAGCTCGTCGAGGCTGACGTCGGCTTCTGTAGAGAACACCAGTATGTGGTCCTTGATGGGCATGCTGACGAGCCTCACAGTGTCATAATTGTAGACGACGGATTGCAGAGTGCCCAGCTCTTTTGAGAATATCTTGCGCAGGTCTATGATGTACGCAGACTGCGACAGGCTTATCTCGTTGCTCCTATCCGAAAGGCGTGCGGGCGCGTCTTCCCTCCTGACGCCGGCGTAAAGGTGGCCAGACTTTTCAACTATTCCGGCAAAACGGATCTTGGGGTTCAGTGCAAGTACGTTCTTGGAAAACTGCTCGGCTCTCATATTTTACACACTCTTAAACTTGGGACGGAATATTAGGTTTTTTGAATAAGAAAAGGAAAAGGAGGGAAAAAGTGAAGGCTTTACGCCTTTTGTGGGACTTCTTTTATCCTGCCGCGGCCGGTCTTTTTCGGCGCGATGTTGCCCACCTTGCGTCCTGGCGGCGTGTTCCTCGACACCGACGACTGGCGGCCAATGTGCTGGTGCCTTCCACCTCCGTGCGGGTGGTAGACGGCTGCCTGCGCAATGCCCCTGACCGTCGGGTACAGCCTGCCGTGGGCCTGCATGTACTTTGCCCTGTTTCCGGCCTTCAAAAATGGCTTTTCCTTCCTGCCTGCGCCTGCGATGGTTCCAATCATTGCCCGGCATTTTGCGTTTAGCGTCAGGAACTTGCCAGACGGGAACTTGATCGTGACTCCCTCCGTGCCGTGCGCAAAGACGATGGCGCCCGAGCCGGCAGCCTTTATCAGCTTGCCTCCGTCGCCGGCGTTCTTTTCAATGTTGCATACAAGCGTCCCGTCCGGGACCGATTCGAGGGCAAGGATGTTGCCCTTGGTTGCCGGCGAGCCCTGGCCGACCTGTATGGTGCTTCCGACTATGGTGCCCTCTGGCGCCGGGACGTACGAGTGGCGGCCATCGTCAAAGGATACCTTTGCCAGCGGCGCATCGCGCCCCCTCTCGTGAACAATGTCAACTACCGTACCTTTGTGATTCTCTTCTAGCTTGAAATTGGGATATTTTGCTGGTGCTATCTTGCCGACTATGATCGCGCGGAACTGCTTGCCTCCGCGGCCTCGGCGGCGCACTAGTGTTCGCTTGCCCATTTATTATCCACAGTCAAGCCTGCCGATAGGTGATTTTAAGCTTGTGCTATTATTGTTGCTTCTGCTGCTGGGACGCAAAGAACTCTGCGCCGGCCTTCTCCATCTGCTTCTTTGTGAGGTTTTTCTTGCGGGTTGCAACCCACCAGACGTGCCCAGACGGGTCGACAAGCTGGCCCGCCCTGTCGCCCCAGAACATATCCATGACAGGCATGGTAGCAGTGGCGCCTGCCCTCACGGCCTGGTCAAAAAGCTTGTCTACGTTCTTTACGTACAGCCATATGCTGCCGCTCGGCCCGCCCACGGACTGCGGCGAGAAGGCTTTCATCTCTGGCATCTCATCAACCAGCGTAAAACGAGAGTCACCTATCTTTAGTTCCGCATGTGCTATGGTCTTGCCGTCCGGCATATAGAAGCGGCCGCCTTCCTTGGCGCCAAACGCCTTTTTGTAAAACTCGATCGCCTGCGTGCCGTTCTTGACAATTATAGAGGGTGTTATCGTGCGGTACCCCTTTGGTATCGGGCTGACCTTTGCCATGCGTCACAGTTGTCCCCAGGCGGTATTAAGGCTTGTGAGTACGCGCATGCACACAGATGACGCATTATTGCCGCCAATCTCAGGCGCGGCTACCAATTATTCCCTTATCCACAAAAAATATATGATTTAAAACGACCATTTCATGCAGAGATAATGAGCAAGTCCAGAGTGGCTACTACAACAGCCGCCAACTCCAAGCAGAAAGGTATCTCGCCCCCAAAGCCCAACCCTAGATGGGGCAGGGAGGAGGAGACAGAGTTTTTCGCAAAAAAGGTCAAGCTTTTCAGACAAGGCAAGATTAGTGAAGACGATTTTCGCCGTTTCAGGCTGCAGCACGGCGCCTACGGATCGCGCCTGCACGCCGATTACAGCATGGTAAGGATAAAGGTTCCGTCAGGAGAGATAACCGCAGAGCAGGTTGAAAAGATAGCAAGCCTCTCAGAGGCGTTCTCGATAGGCTCGGCGCACGTCTCGACCCGCCAGAACATCCAGCTGCACTGGGTGCAATTGGAAGACGTGAGCGAAGTGATGCGCGGCCTGGTAGAAGCAGGATTGACCACGAGGGAGGCATGCGGCAACACCGTCAGAAACGTCATGTGCAGCCACTTTGCAGGCGTGTGTCCGGACGAGGCGTTTGACGCCACTCCGTACGCTATGGCGATTGCAAGGTTCTTTTTGAGAAACCCGATGTGCCAGAACCTTCCGCGCAAGTTCAAGATCAACTTTGGCTGCTGCGAAAAGCACGGCCTGGTTAAAGTCGCAGACATTGGCCTCGTGCCCACAGTAAAGGAAGGAGAAAATGGCGCAAAGGTCAGGGGGTTCAGGATATACCTTGGCGGGGGGCTTGGCGCCGCGTCGTTCATCGGCCACGCACTTGAAGATTTCACCCCGGAAGACCGCGTCCTTGCCACGTGCATGGCGACAGTCAGGCTGTTTGACAGGCACGGAAACCGCGAGAACATGGCCAGAAACAGGATGCGCTACTTGGTGCACGAGACAGGCTGGGAGAAATTCCAAAAGATGGTGCTGAAGGAGCGCACGGCAGTCGAGATGACGACCTCGCTTGCCACTGCTTCCATGTACGACGTCAAGTCGCAGGAGGACAAGCGCCAGCTTCCAAAGGCGCCTTCTTCCCGCATGGCAAAGCTGCCAATGTTTGACAAGGTGACAAAGGACGGCCCGGCGTTTGAGCGCTGGCTGCATTCCAACACGGTGCCTCAAAAGCAGGAGGGCTACTTTACGGTGTTTGTGACGCTGGGCGCAGGCGACATCACCGCAAGCCAGCTGCGCGTCCTTGCGTCTGCGATACGCGACTTTTCTGCAGAGGGCGCGGCAAGGAACACGCCCCAGCAGAACTTTGCGATACGATACGTGCGCGGCACGGACCTTCGCGACTTTTACAACAGGCTTGCAACGGCAGGCCTTGCAAACCCAGGCGCACTCACCATTGCATCTTCCGTAGGCTGCTCTGGCACGACATCGTGCAACCTTGCGATCACCAACTCGCACAGGCTGGCAAAGGAGGTCCAGCGCAAGTTCCTGGAGCTTGGGCTTGACACCGACGACGACCTGCGCGACGCCACGATAAAGATAAGCGGCTGCCCCAACTCGTGCGGCCAGCATGAAATAGCCACAATCGGCTTTTTCGGCGGCGCCTCAAGGATTGGAAACGCCATGTCGCCAACCTACACAATGCTGTTTGGAGGAAGCGCAGGCGAGCAGGGCGAGCTTGGAAGGTCGGTGATGCGCGTGCCGGCAAAGCGCGTCATTGACGCGATACTAAAGATAATCGAGATGTACAGGTCAGAGCGCGTACAGGGCGAGACGCTCCACCAGTGGGTCGTAAAGGTGGTAAAGGGCCAAGGAACCGGCGCCATAAAGAGCCTTGAAGACATCAAGAACGCGCTCGTACCGGTCATCCAGCTCCCCGCAATCGAGCAAGACCCTGACGCCTACCGCGACTATGGCAGCGACGCCAAGTTCACTGCCAAGACGGCAAGGGGAGAATGCGCGGCTTGAGAAAAAAGGTAGTAGCAGCAAAGGCCAAAGTCAAGGCAAAGCCAAAGCCCAAAGCCGTCGTAAAAAAGGCCAAGCCTGCTGCTGTGGCAACAACAACAAAAAAACAGGAATTTGTCCAGCTGCCCATAGTGTGCGATGCTGACACGCTCCGCACCCTTGTGCGCAAAAAATCAGTGCGCGTAGTCGACGTCCGCAAGGCAGACGACTATGCCGCCGGCCACATCCCTACCGCGGTTTCACTGCCGCTTGCGCGCCTGCTTGAGGACGACAAGCCCGAGCGCGTCGTGCAACTGCTGGAGGAGTTTGGCATCACCGAAAAGATGCCCGTGGTGATATACGACGACACGTTTGGCGCGCTCGCCGCCAGAGTGGCATGGACGTTCCAGTACGTCGGCCACACAAACACGGCGCTCTTGGAAATGACGTTTGGGCAGTGGAAGGAGCTTGGCCTCGAGACAGAGACAAAGCCCAACAAGTATCCTCCCTCAAAGCACCCGCTTGCAATAAACAGGGACATTTACGCAGACGCGCAGTACGTCGAGGCCGCGCAGTCGCAGCAGGGCAAGCTGCTGGTCGATTCCCGGGAGCGCCTGAACTTTCTGACTGAACACATCCCCACCGCAAGGAACATCCCCTACACGATGCTTGGCGCAAACGGCAACATACTGAGAAAGGCAGACGAGCTAAAGCGCATGATAGAAAACCGCGGCATCGCGCCAGATTCAGAGATAATTACGTACTGCGGAAGCGTCGGCACGCTGTCGGGCCTTGCATACTATGCGCTAAAGCTTGCCGGCTACAACAACGTCAAGCTGTATCCAAAGTCGTTCAAGGAATGGAAGTCGCTCGGCAAGCCCAAGGACGAGTTCAAGGAAGCCAACTACTGGGACCTTTCAGCGGAGTGAATTGCCTGCGCTTTAAAGAGTGAGGCTTCCTGCTTCAGCGACCGCGCTTGCACGCCAACGCTGGCGAGTAGAGGCGCAATTTCCACAGGCGTAAATTCCCGCAATCCCTGCGGTAGAGTCGTCAGACCTTCATTCAAGATGTTCAGGCTTGCATTGTAGTCGCGATCTAGAGTTAAGCCACATTTGTTACATCTATGAAGTCTGACTGCAAGTGTCTTTGGCACAGTATTACCGCACTTTGAGCAATTGATTGAAGTGTACGCCGGCCCCACACCAACAACCATCTTGGCTTTGTACTCAAGCATTGTCTTGAACGTACCCCATCCTGAATCCATGATGTGGCGTGCAACATGGTGGTTCTTTACCATATTCGATATGCGCAGGCGTTCTAGGAATATTAGGTCGTACTTGCTTGCATATTCGGTTGAGAGCTTGTGTAGGAAGTCATGACGCTTGTTAGCTATTCGTTGATACAGATGTGCTACCCACGATTTAGCTTTCTTTCTATTATTGGAACCTCTCTTCCTCCGCGATACCTTCCGCTGTGCCCTTCTGAGCGGCCGAATCATCTTTGAGAGGAACAGAGGATTATCTATTTCATGATCGTCACTATCATATGCGAACTTGGTGATACCTACATCAATACCTATAGACTTGCGCGTGTCAACGAATCTGAATATTGATTTTGCAATTTCGCACGTAACTACTGCATACCACTTTCTCGCCTGTCTGACAACCATAACCTGTTTGACTTTGGTCGGTTGCCTATGCAACACTATTTTAATGCTGCCGATTTTTAATAACCACAGCTTGTCATTCTCAATTCTGAATCCCGATTGGTTGTAAGTGAATGAATTGCATTTGCCCGGCTTGCAAAACTTCAAACTGCCTGTTCTTCGGCCGTGTTCTTCCAATACTTCAAGGGCACGCCAAGCAGCTGCAACCTTTGTGCTGACCATCTGTAGCATCTTTGAATGATATTTCCTCAGAATGGGCTGTCGTTCTTTCAGCTCTGTCAAAGCATAATTCATATCATTACGCGACCTGAGGTTACTGCTTACAAAATAGTTGTAGACAACCCTATTGATTTCCAGTGTTTCCACAAGTTTCTGTTCTACTTCCCGTGTTGGATAGAGTCGAAACTTGTAGTTACGCATCATCGCATCTGCTTTGGCATACGATCTATTATTTAACATCAGAAGCACCCTGAGGAGAGGGAGTGGTAGGAATTACACTATAGACAAGGTTCGTCTACCCCGCATGAGTTTTTTTATTATGCTCATTATCTTGGTAAACCCGCAAGAGACCTCGTTGCGGTTATATCCTGAAGTTATCATACCGCTAGCGTGAGCCTTATCGGTATTGATAGTATTGTTCAGGAGATCGAAGATAGAAGGCTTTACAACGATGATGAGATTACGGCATTTCTTGTGCATAAGGGAATAGTCAATAGAGAGCAAAAGATACAGCTTTTCAAGGCAATAACGGAAGATTTCCTATATGATCATAGCTTTATGCAGAATCACATTATGGAAGTCTTTTCTGATGGAGATGACTTTGTAGATCTTATTCTCCACCTGTCATCAAAGAATTACCATTCTTCTGTAAGCAAGCTCGCTGACGCTTACAAACATGATCCTGTTCAGGCCCTTAATCTATATGACAAGATCTTGAAGAACGATTCAAAAAGCAGGTCTATACCACTAGCGCAAATTCTGTTTGGCATCGGCAAGAACGATCTAACCAAGTTCTATTCTATGTTGGACTTTTCTGACCAGCGGCCAGAAATAAAAACTGCGTACATAGAGGCACTGAGGTACCTGAGCTATGAAGTCAGCATCAAGAAATCTTCGATAGACTATGTGATCGAACAGTCTGATTCCGTTGACGCTGGGATACGAGAAACAGCCATCCACTTTATGCTCAGCGCGGGAATCGATGATATAGATGTCAGGAATAGATTAGTAGAGCTCGCATCGAACGGCCAACAAAATGACAAGATAAGAATCGGATGGAACGGATTAATCTTGCAAAAAAGGAACAAGAGCTTATGTCTCGAACTAGTAAAGTTGCTTTCAGAGTCTGAAGATATTGCTGTACTGAAGAGCTTAGGTATAACTATGGGTTCAGTTGCCGAAGACTATCCAGTTGAATGTCTTGAAATAATTAGGCGCTGGTTCAATACCGAGTCCCTCAGGAACAAAATCAGCACGGGTTGGGCGCCAGAACGCGTTGATGCATATTTGCTCAAATGGATAACAGAAGAGAAGGATGAGCTTATTCTCAAGTTCGACTTACCCAAGCTGATATGGGATATTTTCGAGAAAGGCGACAAGACTAGACTTTTAAATATTCTGTACAAGATAGATGTATCCACTGAAGGCGGACTCACAGTATTTGATGAAGTTGCGGGAAAGGCGCTCTCTGAAATGCATAAAAATCCACAGCATGATTCCACATTTGTAGAGAGATGCCATGAGCTAGTATGTAGAATGGCTATCGCCAGAGGGGTTGACCCTTCAACCATAAAAATAAACAAAGATGACAAGACCTTGCTTACACTTGCGATCCTAGAGAGAGCTACGGCTGATAAGAAGGAGATAGACTTTTCTGCAGTGTTATCAAATGTGGCTCAATACAAAAATATTGAACGTCTAGTAGGGCGCAAGTGGTTTGAAGAAAGAGCGTCAAAGAAGGATACGAGCCAACCTTTGATATGGCTTCTTGCCAAAGCAAACCCCAAAGAGGAGGAAATAAAACAGCTTTTTGAAGAGCTCGAGAAGTACAAAGACGACCAATTGCGCAAGTGGTCTGTATTGATGGCCATCAGGTTAAAGCTCCAACCTTACGCCGTCCTTGAACACATAGACAGATCCATTGCCATCTTTATGAAAGATCCTCTACCACGATTGAAGGCAGTGCGCGACAGCCTGATCAATCCCGACCAGATCTATCAAACAGTAGGAGAGCTTGTTCTAGCAGCACACCTCAGAGCAGCTTATCCAGCCGAGATACAATTCAAAGTAGGTAAGAAGATTGCAGGTTGTAGGACAATCATAGAAGGTAAGGAGATCATAATTGAGGTGGTGAACCCAGACATGTCTCTAGAGTCGAAATATCTCAGGGGCGTGCTCACTCAGGCGGGAAATCGAACCAAGAGCCAGATAAAGAATAAGCTGAAAGAACAGATACCAGAGATTGCCAAGAATACAGATGCACCCATATTCCTTGCTATAAACCGCGGAAGGTCTGGTATTGACGATATGGAGATCGCAGATACGTTATATGGAAGCTTGAAGGTGAGGATGTATCTCGATAAAGAAACGAGCAAAGTTGTAAAGAGTGAATCCTTTAGGGAGGCAGACGGCATATCCACAGACAACGCCGGCAGGCAGGTTAGCGGGGTCATTTTCTACAATACGGTGTTTGATTTTTCAGACTTCAAAGAGAAGCTTGAAGGGGATATATTCGAGAATGACACAGATAGACCTGTCAGCAAGGACATGATAAAGAAGATGAAGGAAGTGCTATTCAATAAGGCATTACCATAAGATTGCAAGACCCTATCCAAGTAAATTCATAACAACTTCAAATATCCTCGCACTTGAGCCATTTTTTCGGTGTCGTACAAGCTATAAAGGCCATTTCGCCGCCTATGTCAGCGGAATAATGATAAACCAGCTGGCCGGCACACATAACGTCATACTTAATTGCCAGACAAAAAGAAGAGACTAATAGTCTGCCTTACGGGGATGCCGGGTGCCGGCAAGTCCACCGTGGCGTCGTACCTGAAGGAAAAAGGATTTTCCGTGATAACCATGGGCGACGCGGTACGTGAGGAGGCCAAGAGGCAGAAGCTAGAGCCTACAGATGCAAACCTAGGCAGCATGATGCTGAAACTGAGAAAGGAACTCGGCCAGGGCGCAGTCGCGCACCTGATACTGAAAAAGCTTGAAAGGGACGGCAACAAGAACAACCTTGTAATAGACGGCATACGGAGCATCCCCGAAGTCGAGGTATTGAAAAAAGTAGGTGAGGTCAGGCTGCTTGCGATACACGCGTCTCAGGATACGCGCTTTAAGCATTTGACGGAGAGGGGCAGGTCGGACGCGCCCACAAACCAGGACGAGTTTGCAGGAAGGGACAAGCGCGAGCTGTCGGTTGGAATAAGCGAGGCAATAGCGCTTGCCGACGAGACGCTTTCAAACAACGAAATAACAATAGACCAGCTGAAGGAAAAAGCGTATGCAATAGTGAAAGGATGGCTTGCAGAGGCGGCTGCTGAGGCAAGATGAGAAAGCCCCGCGTGTCGTCGCCCATCGAGGTAAAGGTTGAGGCGGTCGTGAACCCGTCTGAGGACCCGCAGAAGGTCATCGGCGCCATCGAAAACGTCATTGAAAGGTGCTCGCCAGAGTTCCGCTACGGCAGCCGCGTAATCGGCAGGGCGGCAGGAAGCGAGCCGTTATCCACCATATACGAGCAGGTACGCTCTAGGTCTGCAATGGGCGTGCTGAGGAGGATGCTCCTTGACAACCGCGCGGGCACCAGCACGTGGTTTTTGCTCAACAAGCAGGCGGCAAGTGCGGGAATAGCGGCGGTAATCGAGGACGAGCAGGAATCGCCCCTTGGGCCCATCCGCGTCACGATAAACTGCGAGGAGCTTGACGCCTTGACCGACTGGCTGGTCCCCGAGAGCGGGTAGTGGAAAAACTCTTTTACCCCACCCCCGTACCCGCCCTTATGGAAGCATACTGCGTGAAGTGCAAAGCCAAGCGCGAAATGAAGGACCCAAAAAAGATTACCATGAAGAACGGCAAGCCGGCCACACAGGGCATCTGTCCCAAGTGCGGCACCAAGATGTTCAAGATTGGCGGATAAAAGCCGCACATACATACATCTTTTTTACATTCTTATTTTTCTAAGGTATAATAGCCGATTGCGTGTGACTGTACGCGCGTCTAACACACAATGATAAAGTTAAAGAGCCTCACCAAGCGCTACGGCAACAACCTCGTGGCCGTGGACAACCTGACGCTTGACATCGAGGAGAACGAGATATTCGGGCTTTTAGGCTCAAACGGCGCGGGCAAGACGACTACAATACACATGCTTGCCACGCTGCTAAAGCCCACGTCGGGCACTGCCACCGTCAACGGCTACGACATTGTAAGGCAGCCGTCCAAGGTGCGCGAAAGCATCGGCATCGTGTTTCAGGCGCCAAGCAGCGACGACATGCTGACAGGCTATGAAAATTTGTACGTTCACTCGCTTTTGTACAGCGTTCCTCGCGACATCAGGAAAAAGAGGATAGATGAGGTGCTGGAGCTCGTCGGCCTGTCGGAGAGAAAAAACGACAGGGTAAAGACGTACTCGGGAGGCATGAGGCGCAGGCTGGAGATAGCCAGAGGGCTGTTGCACAAGCCACGCGTGATGTTCCTTGACGAGCCTACGCTTGGGCTTGACCCGGCAAGCAGGGAGACTATGTGGAAGTACGTGCGCCGGCTGGTAGAAGAAGAAAAAGTGACTATCATACTTACCACGCACTATATGGAGGAGGCCGACATGCTCTGCGACAGAATAGGGGTTATTGACAGGGGCAAGATAGTGGCGCTGGACACGCCTGCAAGATTAAAGGCGGCGCTTGGAGGCGACATCATCAAGATCAAGACAAAGGCTAAAGACGCTGACGTGATTGCAAGCAAGCTTGACTTTGTGCAAAAAGCCGAGTTTGTCGACGGCCTGCTGGTGCTGTCTGTCAGAGACGCCAAGCGCAGCCTTCCGGTGTTGCTGCAGAAAATCGAGGCAGAGCAGGCCGAGTTTTCAAGCCCTACCCTGAACGACGTTTTCATACACCTGACTGGCAGAAACATCAAAGAGCAGGCAGAAGGCGGATTCATGGAGAGGTACGCCCAGTATGATGATTGAAGAAGTGCAAACCCACGTTGCCAAAGTGTACGCGATATGGCTGCGCGAGTTCAAGGTGTTCTTGCGGGAAAAAAGCAGGCTTGTGGCGTCAACGTTCACGCCGATTCTGTGGCTTTTTGTCATCGGCTCCGGGATAGGCTCTGCCACTACGGTCAGCGCCGCGCCAAGCCTTGACTACCAGCAGTTCATTTTTCCGGGAATAGTCAGCATGTCCATAATATTCACGTCGGTGTTTTACGGCTCGTACATCATCTGGGACCGCAAGTTCGACTTTTTAAAGAGCGTGATGGTGGCGCCGGTTAGCAGGGGCGCGGTGTTTGTCGGCAAGACGCTTGGCGGCATGACAAACTCGCTTGTGCAAGCGCTCATACTGCTTGCCATCGGAGCTGCAATCGGGATACCGCTGACGCCGCTTTCGGTGGTGCAGGCAGTCGCAGTCATCATGCTGATGTCGTTTGGCCTCACCTCTCTTGGGCTTGCTCTTGGAAGCTACATGTACAGCCTGGAAGGGTTCCAGATGATAGTCAGTTTCGTGGTGTTTCCGCTGTTCTTTTTGTCCGGCGCATTGTTTCCCCTTGACAACCTGCCGGCGTGGCTGTCGGTGCTCACAGCCATCGACCCTGCCACGTACGGCGTGAGCGCAATGCGCGGGACGATGCTTGGCGTAGGCTCGGCAAACCCGGCGCTTGACTTTGCGATACTGACGGCGTACACTGGCGCACTGGGGCTCTTTGGCATCTATTCTTTCAAGCGCATGAAAGCGGTGTAGGTTTAATAGAGGTAGAAAAGCCTCTGACACGCAAAGAGGGGCCATCGTCTAGCTTGGTCAGGATGTCAGCCTGGGGCGCTGGAGGTCGTGGGTTCAAATCCCACTGGCCCCACTCTAAATTAAGAACAAATCCCTTGTTTTTGCCTTCAAAAATAGGTCATGAGATGGACGGTAAAAGCCTAGGTGCGGTGGGCAGAAGCTTTCCACAATGTTTGGGCGAGAGGCGCCCGCCCAACCCTTGCGAGCGACAGTCCAAAAGCAAGTCACTGGGCCGGTAACCGACTTTTCAGGCGATTACAGGATGTATAAATAATCTAGAAAGCTGCTTTTTATTTTGCTTTTATATGATCATTGGTATTCATTCTATACGGCAGATGGCGATTAGCAATATCTGACCTCATGAACATCCAGATACAGGGAAGGCAGCTACACTACATAGAGCAAGGAAAAGGTCAGCCAGTAATCTTCATTCATGGCGGAATCAACGACTATCGGAGTTGGCAGTTTCAGATAGGGCCTTTTTCAAAAAAATATCGTGTTATCTCGTATAGTAGAAGGTTTGCTTACCCAAACAGGCAGCTAGGCAATGTTGTTAAGGACAACACGATTGGCGACAATGCTGATGATCTGGCTGAGCTAATAAGGAAACTAGAGCTAGCACCGGTACATCTGGTCGGTCATTCATACGGAGCATTTACTGCATTGTATTGTGCATATCGCAATCCAGAATTAGTAAAGACACTTGTGCTTGGCGAGCCTCCTGTTCTTCCATTCCTTGCAAAGAGTCATCTGGAAGACGACTTGGAATTGCTTTCATGGTTCAGAGATGATGCCCAAAGACCTGCTATGGAAGCATTTGAAAGAGAAGATGACGAAAAAGCGATCCGGGCGTTTGTAGACGAAGTTATGGGGAAAAAGAACGCCTTTGATCAGATTCCTGAACGGGCAAGAATGTTGATAATGGATAATGCAAAGACCTTGCAAGGAGAATTAGAATCCGGCATGCCTACTTCATTTACTATTGAAGATGCCAAGCAGGTATCAATCCCTACACTATTAGTAGTGGGAGAGCTTAGCCCAAGATTCTTCCATAGGATTATAGAAATTCTCTCTGACAACATGCCAAATACCGAACAGGCTACTATTCCAGGTGTTACTCACGACCTTGGTCGGGCGACAAAGCCAGATATTCTCAATGCAAAAGTAATGGAATTTCTTGGAAAGCATGCTTAGAGTTAGCGAAGCCATGGTGGAAAAGTTTGTAGTGCAAAAGGAGCATGTTGACGGACTGAGTTTTGCAGAGACTATCATGAGATACCATCCTTTGCATGATAGAAGATCTTCCAAAAGAAAGACAAATGACAAGACATAATCTCCTCTCTATACGGCTCAAAGTCGGCATTTGTTGACAGTTGCCTAGCACTCTTTTCCAGTATAAGGTTCCCAAAAGTCGTCAAAGACTTCCGAACTCCATGAGGTTCCGAAGAATAGAGTTGACATAATTTTGATTTTTTTCGGCTGATATTCATATCAGAAGGGAATAAACCACCTTCGTGAACTTTTCTTTTCTCCCCTTTCCTCCATTCTCTTTTTTATTATAGTATATGTCCGAATTAATATCAGCCGTTGTCGGTGCAATGCTGCAGAAGACGGATCCCCAAGTTGTAGACTTGGACCGAGACTATATCCAAGAATACCTCATCGACCTGAGACATCGTTCACCGCAGACCGTAGATCTCTATCGAAGAAGTTTGGCAGCTTGCGGGCTAACGACGATCAGAAGGGACGAAATAGACCAAACTTGGGCCAAGTTGAGGGCACTCTTAGAGAATAGACGGGTAGGTAAAATATTTGTAAATAAAGCAAAAACTGTAGTCAAAGGCGCCATCAGACGTAAGACTTGGAAATGGGAGCCGACTGAAGATTATCAACGAATAATCGAGCTATGCGGCATTGAAGGCGAGGATGTCGAGGAATATAGTCTAGATGACATCCAGACTATTTTCGGCGTTACATTCTATGAGCCGGACTTGTTCAATGCATGTGTTCTCCAAAGCCTATCGGGTATCCGAGCTGGCGCTCTTAAAGGACTCGGTTGGACTGCATTTCATAAAGTTCCTGATGTTGATGGCGTTTTGCTTTACCGTGTGTTTTCTAAAGGGCGCCACTATACTGCGGCCATTTCAGAGCGTGTCTTTAATTTTCTTAAAGATAGGAATCGGCTCAACAACCCCTACCTAGTGTGGTATGATTCCGGCTACAAGACACCGTTTACGACTCTACTCCGAACCCGGCTGTATTATCAAATCGTGATCAAACACGGATTAGGGGAGGTCCTAGAGCTTGACAGAAAATCTCTTCAACATTCTATGCGGCATTTTGTCCTGACCGAGTTTGCCGCATCACTCTCTGAAAATGACGCATCAATCTTGAGCGGTCATAAAGTCTCCTCAAGCACGATCAATCTGTACGTCAACAAAAGAATACAACGCAATGGAGGAATGCCGTTGCCAGACTATCATCGTAAGATTGCAGAGCTGTACAAGAAAACGCCGCTATACAACTTTCCGATAGAAGATGTGGAAAAGTGGGCTCAAAAATGGAGGAGGTGATTGAATGCACAAAGATAGTGAAATCGAGATAGTGGGAAGCAACTTCAGTGTCGGACAAGTTCTGGCTATCGTCAAGGCTCATAATGGTGGCGTAAGCATGGTCCAAATAAGGAGGAGATTCAAAGTATCGCCTAAGGCTCTGAGAATAATGCTTACGGAGGCCGGCTCGAAGTGAAAATCGAACTACATTGAACGCTTGACAGCGAGGGCCAGCCTATTTTCTACGCCTTCCTGCCAAGGCGCCGAAATGATCATCCTCAGCCAACTATCGGCCATCATTGAGATACGTTTCTCCCCTTACCGCCCATCTGGAATAGGGATCTCTATTTGGTCAAAGTAGAAACCAAAAATCACCATAGTTGCGAGGACTTGATCGAAGGTAATGCTGGCAAGTGCCCTGTGATATTGACAGAGAATTTTTTGGCATTCCTGTGGCGTTAGCACCGCCGCATCTCCATGAAGGTTCCTCATAACAAACTTGTGAAATGACTTGGTAAACGTCACGGTGTTTTTATCGCTTCTTCTTTCTGCCACATTGGTCCGTATCAGTATGTTGATCAACCCATTCTCAACCCACAACATGAGATTTATGGTCATATTGCTAGTTAATAACTCTGTTTCATGTCACTTATCTATAAAAAGGATAGAAGTTGATCTAGTAAATGAGTCATCTTTTTGGTTAATTGCGGTTAATTTTCTTAGGTACGGGCCATTGCTTTTTTTAATAAATCTAGATCAAAAAAGTTCGTTACATGAATCACACTTCCACCACCATATCCTCTTCTCACCATCAGTGACTTCTGCAAACAATTCTGAGCCGCATGAAGGGCACGATACCAGTCTCTTGCCTTCTCTTCCTATCAGGAAGTATGTTGAGAGATAATGTTCTGCAATAGATATCTGTGTGAGTCACATCTGGGACAAGAAATGAGGTGGTTGTTCTACACTGCAGCAGATCCATAAAACTCTGATTTGATGGCGTTCCTGCAGACTTGTTTACGAGAATGATGAAAAGAACTCATACAGGCAATCAAGTCAACCGTCGGATCGGAAGTCATTTATGCTATTATGACCAAATTAACGAATGAGAGCGACTGAGAAGTTCCATAGAGGAAGTGTCGCAGCACGCAAAGCAATCGGACACACTCTATCCAATATTGTCCATGCTTGGTTTAGGATGATAAAGTTTGAGCTGCGTACGCTTTTGCGGTGGTGACACTAATTTTTTGTTCGTTCCGGGGTCTAATATGCTCCCGTCCAACAACTTTCTTTTTTGGTATAGAATATGCAACCCTGGCGATGCAAATATTCATTGGTAGCCTCCGTCTGTGATCTACATCAAGAGGCGTTCGATTCAAGATAAGCTGGAGGGTTGTTGCAGATTTTGAATTGTCGGAATATCATTTCCGCATTCTCTGGCTGGACCCTAATTGTATCTCTCATAAGAAGCTGAACCTGCCTTAACGAGTAGTAATAGTCTCCTCTTCTGAACCATACTTGGCCCTTGACTGAAAATAATTCATGAAGCCGCAAATTCTATCACATCCTCATTACAACGGATTTACAGTCTGTGTGTATACCGGCGGCCTTATCACTTATAGACCCTTTGCCCGTCTGTCAGTTTTTTGTTTTTTATTATGATAACAGAATGTCACAATTCAAAACAATCCGTGTCCGTGGCGACATCTATTCTGCTGGAAGGCGCTTCCTAGGGTGGCACAGTCCAAATACTGAGAAAAAGACAGCAGGTGCGGCCTAAAGTCCTCCACCACCACGCCCTGAGGCGTGCTCGTTCCAACTGATACCAGATACTTCTAGAAGTTGTATGTGTCTCGTTTATCTATGAATAACACTGTAGGCTTCTTTGTATGACAACAACTATAGTTCGAATTGAACACGCAGTTGGCAACTTTGAAGCTTGGAAGAAAATGTTTGACACCGATCCTTTAAAGCGGGAAAAATCCGGCGTGCGACGTTATCGGATATTGCGGCCAAAGGATGATCAAAACTATGTAATGATTGATTTGGAGTTTGATAATGCGACACGGGCGCAAGCTATGGCAGAAGCCTTAAGAAAGATGTGGGAGAGTAGTAAAGATGCGCAGACTGTCATGCAGAATCCCAAAGTTCGGGTTGTGGAAGTCGCAGAGACCAACGAATATAGAGAGGACGCATAACCCTTCTGCCTTTCTCACTCGGCGCCTCCTCGAAGTTGTTGCTCTCCTTGCCGATATGCATAATCGAGTTGACATGTACACAAGAGCAGTCTGCGTTTGCACTGGGTGCAGCGTGCTCGAGCTGATGGTCATGAATCGTGTCGCACGGTATCCAAATTAGTACCCAAATCGAATAGCGAAAAGATCATTCAAGGGATTTACATCTTCACGCCAGATTGCAGCTGGAATTGCTTCAGCTGATGTAAGCTCGTCTGGATTGCGAAAGTTTGTTCCAAACGGGATTAGAGGACTTGTCCAGTTGCTTCCAGTGTTGGTTATTTCATAGACTTTATCATTGGCCAATGTAAATACATGAATGACGCCATCTGGTCCCAAGCTTGCTGCAGGAAGCGAGTGTGATAGATTCGAGTCCACCGTCTCGACTCCTTTGAAGACGCCCATATTGTTCCATTTGGCAACCATGAGGTCGCCAGAGTTTCCGTCCTTGACATAGAACACATAGATAAAGTGGCGGTTGTCGCTTATAGAAGAGATCTGCTTTACTGTTCCAAAGTGCAGCCCAGAGCCAGTCGTCATATTCATTGGACTCCAGTAACCCGCGTGGTAAACAGAATAATACAGTTCATTTGCATCAAACGGGGCATACACAAAGAGCATTGAACCTAGAGAAAGCCGCGCAAGTGACATCTCGCCTCTTGTTCCAGGTGCTACTGCCCAAGTAGCATTCATTGATGTTGTCCAGCTGATTCCACCGTCTGTAGATTCAAAAATTGCATATTGGAAGCCAGTGCCATTTGCAGACCACCTAAATGCTGCAAAGATATTCCCGCGTGTGTCCGTGCTAGCAACCGCAGCAGTGCATGCCCCGCCGCCAATATTGCCCACGCATGAACTTGGGTTTGATACAGTTCCAAGAGTACTGGGTTTATCCTCCCACTTTATAGACCGGCTAATAGGAGAGAAGACGCCTTCTTTTGCGTGTAGCTCTGTCATTGTGTTGTTTGATACTGCATTTGAATAAAGCAAGACGATGTGTGTTTCGCCATGTAATGGCGTAGCAGCCACTGTCCATCTTGCAAAGTCAGAACCGGCGATACCTGTATTGGCAGATTGCGGGACGCCCCATGTCTGACCCTTATTTACCGAAACCTTGTAGAGGATGTTGGAGCCATCATAATAAAACGCCACAAATGTGTGGTTGTCGACAGGAATTAATCTTCTTCCTCCTTCAGAGTTATCATAAGCAGATGGAGAAATCGTCAGGTTGTCCCTTGCGACTGTATGAACTCTATGAGATGCCTCGCTTGCATAAACCTTTGATTTAATGTCGCTATTTACCAAATTTGTAAATCCTGCGATGGCCAGTATTCCAACAACTAAGACGCAAACCAGAGCCGCGGCAATGAGCTTGGTCTTAGACAATAGTGAATATACGATACGTTACCTGATTAATAACACTGTCTAACTGGAATTCTAGTTCTTCCTTCTCAGCTAAAAGTCCTTTACTCTGAAACTCTTCATGATCAGAATCTGGTCGCCACCACCAACAAAACAATTCCTACGTAAAGTATTGCGCTCATCCGGATGAGAAAGTTCTGAACTCTCATGTCAGTAGTCCCCCCTTTTCTTCTCAAATTCAAGAGTCATCCACTTGCACACTAGTATAGGCGAGCAAGCGCTTAACAGTCTTGTCTTCAAGTATGGCCTCTTTCTGGCAAGTATTGCTTCTTATCTGCATTGAGATCGTAACGAGGCAGCGTAGACTCTCTCGTACAATCTAGCTGCATGTAAACGCATCGCTAGGGCTCATGTCTAACGAGAATTTCCCTCTAGGATCCAGTCATGTCGCCATTCTTCTGCGCCATCGTTCTATAGGGTAATATTTTGCAAAAAACGGCTCCTTGACGAACACGAGTCTTTCGTACTCGTTTGTCATTGTTATCCCTGACAAACGGCAATGTCCACGACGGCCATGAAATTCGTCAAACAGAGAACGACGAGCAGAGAGCTTTCGTGCAGGCGCTATGCTTTTCCATTCAAGTCTCAGGAAGAAGAATCAAGGAGCAGTCATTTTGATTTACAACGATTCCCAATTAGCATCGCTCCAGAAGGGAGGCAAGAGCAGGATTGACATCCCACTCGTTTCCCATTGGCGCTCCCTCATCCGCAGAACGAAGAAAGACAGCGAATGTTGTCTTGTCTGTAATACTGGCAAGCATCATTATCATTACAGCTTCCGTGTTTTTAGTACCGGCGGCCGAAAGTGCACGCGCGGCAAGTACGGAGTGCAATTGTGTCATTTTCCGCCTTGATGACGTTCAGGATTCGTGGATACACGACGTGCAGGCAAAAGTGCTTGACGCCTTCATCAGCAGCGACACCAAACTTACCCCCGGCATAATCATGAATTTCTATGGGTCGGATTCTGTTGTCGTCGACAAGATATCGCAGGGAAAAGATGCAGGCCTCTTTGAACTGGCGCTTCACGGCTGGAACCACGTTGACTATGCACAACTTTCACTTGCTGAACAAGAACAGACGCTTGCCGATGCAAACACAAAACTCCAGAAAATTAATGGCCAAAAATCAAACATATTCATAACACCGTACAACTCTGCCGACGCTGACACGCTTGCGGCCATGAAGGACACTGGCCTGACAATTCTGTCTGCAGACCTGTATGCTGACGGTTCACCGCCATTTCTGGCAGTCACCTATCCTGCGGCGGATCCTAGCGGCATAGTCAGCATACCTTACACGGTCTACTACGTAGACGAGGACAAGCCATCCGGACAAAATGCCAAGACTGCCGACCAACTGTACGCAGAGATAAACGACAGCATTGAAGCTCACGGCTACGCGGTGGTAATGCTGCACCCTCCTGACTTTGCAAAGCACGACGACAATAATGGGCAGGCGCTAAATGCCGTCAACCAGAGTCAGATAAACACCTTGCAGACTCTCATTGACAAAATAAAGGCCGACGGCAAGACGATAACCAGTTACAATGAACTGGTTTCCATGACAGACAATTCCGACCAGTCAGCGGATGCGCCGTCGACGTCAATTAGTAATGTGTCTCTGCACTCTGGCAGCGCTGGCGCGTCTGGCAGCCGGCAGTTGATGAACACCCCTTCCTCAACTGACCCGATCTCCGGGCCAAATACCATAAAGCCACAGATTAAAATAACCTCGCTAACAGCCATCCCAAGCGTTACCGAAGGCTCGAAGGTAAAGGTATCAGGAACCGCAAGTGATGACATAGCGATCTCCAAAGTCGAAGTCAGGGCAACTTTGCCTGATGGCTCTGCCGGCACCACATATGTCAGCGCAGCATTGACCGGCGACGGAGAAGAATGGTCATTCGATCTTCCTCTTGCAGATCCGGCATTTACAAAGGTAGTGGCAAGGGCGACAGATGCATCAGGCAACCAGCAGTGGGCGGTGGTATCTCTTCCGACGGCATGAGGCCAATAGCGACACGCAAATGTTGGTCAAGGCTTAGACTTGCATGATATAGCAGTAAATGAAAATTCGCCGCACAAGAGCTTCAAAGAGCATATGGGATTTTGCAGTCCCATCTCCATAATCTCCTTCCCTTCTTTACGAATGCAAAAATACAAAATAGCTAGATGCTTGGCGTTGAACCCCCTAAACATGGAAAGACTCAACCCTGCTGTCCCCACTTACGTTATGAGTTCAGATAGCAGCGCGGCATGTACAAGCAATACATCGATGATCATCTGAGAGAAGATCAGAGAATGCAGCATTACGTCCTATTAACGCGGTTGAGTGGCAGGAAAAAATCTTTTCATGCTTTTGAATTTAGCATTTTTTTCGTTCATTTTTCAAGATCGTGCGATTTAGCCAGCTGCTGGGAGGACTGCTCCTTCTTTGCCCGAATAACGGACAAAACAAGGGCCCCGCCGAGTATCGCCGCAATAACTGCAAGTGAAGCGACAACAGGAATATGAAAGACCTCAGAAAGCACCATCTTGACGCCTATGAACAGAAGTAGGGCAACCAATGCAGGCTTGAGATATCGGAACTTTTCCATCATCCCGGCAAGCAGGAAGTATAGACTGCGAAGTCCAAGGATTGCAAATATGTTCGAGGTTATGACTAGGAACTGGTCGGTTGTGATTGCAAGCACGGCGGGAATGGAGTCGATTGCAAATACAAGGTCGGTTACCTCGATGATAACAAGCGCTACAAGTAACGCAGTCGCGTAGAGGGTGCCATTTATCCTTGCAAGGAACTTGCCGCCGTGCAACTCGGTCGAGACAGGTAAAATCCTTCTCAGCATCCTGACGGCAATATTCTTTTCGACTTCAATCTTTTTCTCCTTCTTTTGGAGCATCATCCTCGCCGCTGTGAGGACGAGCATGCCTCCAAAGAGATAGACCATCCAGTGAAACGTCTCAAGCAGAGATGCCCCTACAACTATCAACGGAATTCTCATCGCGATTGCACTCAATATGCCCGCTGAAAGAACCCGGTGCTGGAAAGCATGGGGAATGCCAAGAGACGAAAATATCAGGAGGAAAACGAACATGTTGTCAACACTTAGAGACTTTTCAACGGCATAACCTGTTACAAATTCGAGCATCTTGTCGTAGCCCATCTCTATGAGTATAATTACAGCAAAGATAGCAGCAAGCCCTATCCAAACAATAGTCCAGATTAGCCCTTGACGAAACGCGCCTGTCTGATGATGAGATGAAGGAGGAGGATGATGATTATCATGTTCAGCAATAGGGGAGGAAGAGGTAGCTGCCGTTTGTCCCCGGCCAAGAACAGTTCTTCTTAGAGCGCCCAGAATTCCAAGGTCGACGGCAAGAGCAGCTCCGACAAATACGCCGAATAAAATCCACATCACATATCCGTCTTCAAACAACCGCTCTTTCAATACTGGCTTGACAGAGAGGAGTATTTTGCCTACACGTCCACTCTGCAACACAATGTAAACAAGAATTCTAAATATTCAAAAAGACACAAAAGAATTAGCACAAAACCATGGAAGATATCATAAGCGGCGGTAACAACAACAGGAGCAATGGTGTATCGTGCCCTTACTGTCAGTCAAAGTTTGCAACAAGCGAAGAGATGTCAAAGCACGTTGACAGGATGCACCACGGGTCGGGCCTGCTTGAAGGCGATTCTCGCAGGTGGTAAATGAAAAAACAATAACAATCATCGTCACAACCACCGACTTTTCGTTCCTTTTTTTGTTTCCCAAGGAGAATCTTTTAATCGGTTGGAACCCAAACCTCTAGTGCTTCCATACTTGAACAAAAGCACCGCTAATGATCATGATGTAAAGAAAAAGGAGAGGACAGAAACCATAACATTCAGGCTCCCATCTGCGCTTATAGACGAACTGCGTACTGACGCAGAGTTGGAAGGTGTAAGCCTCAACAACTATGCGGCAAAGATATTCTCAAACCACGTGCAATGGGAAAGGTACGAGAGGAAAGTAGGCCTCTTGCCTATGACAGAAGCGTTTCTGAAAGAAACGCTAGGTCAGTTGACAGACGAGCAGGTCATAAATCTCGCACAAAAGATAGAGAAGCAAAAGTTCAAGAATATTTTGGCATTTATGAAGGACAGCCATGACGTTGCAGATTTTGTAGAACTCATAAGGACATGGCTGAACGTGTCATGGATGCAGCAGAACGTAGAACTCCGCAACGGCACTTATCAATTCAAGATTCAACACAACCTGGGAAGCAAGTGGTCGCTTTATGTAAAGACACTCATTGCAGAGCTGGCGCAGGATGTTTTGGGCAAAAAGGCAGTCATCAAAACTATGGCCGAGACGATATCTTTTTCATTTCCAGAATAGCCGTCAGAAATACACGCTCACACACATTGCAACACATTGTGGACTTGCTGTTTAAGTAATTTTGCGTGTGTCATTTTTTATGAAAGAGAAATGTCAGAAGCACACAATAGCATTGGAGCGACGGAGAACAATAACAGTCCAAAACATTTCATGGTACTGGATGCCATTTCAAGAGGCATGGATGATATCGGCAAAATAGCCAAGGTAACTAAACTTGACAAGGCCGAGGTTGAACTGGCGGTAAACGACCTTGCTGCTCAACGGCTAGTTTTGGCCTCTGCAAAGAAGAGGAGGCTTTTTGGGAGAAGGGCACTGCAGGTCTCTATAACAGAAACCGGTACAAGACTGCTTGAAGAAAAGAAAAGGCAGCTAGAGAGAAAAGCGATTGACCTGCGGAATTCTTATCGCAATGGAGACAGACAGGCCACGCAGTCATTTATGGATGAAAATCGTGCATGGTTGCCAATGATGATATTTTCAGGCCTGATGAGCGCAGTCATGTTTGCATCCATCATGTCCTTTGCAGGAATGGCGATGAATCCTGCCGAGTCTGCCATGGCAGGCGATGCTGCAGCCACTGCGGCAAGTTCACAGGAAACTTCTGCGGATTCTGGCGCTGGCGAATCATCAAACGAAAGTGCAGACGGCGGGGGTGGCGCAGACTTTGGTACAATCAGTGATACAAACAGCAGTGATAGCGGCAGCAGCTCTGATGCAGGATTTGATGCCACAGGAGGAGACCTAGGCGGAGACATGGAATTTTAGTTCATGTCTGCTTTTGCCATTACGCTGAAGATGGTCGTATAGTCTACTACTCCAAAGAAGAGAGGAAAAATAAAATGGTACTTGAGAACTTGCCCACCGGCTATGAGATCGAGTTCCTGATCAATCTTGGAATCTCGCTGGTAGCAGGTTTTGCCATAGGCGCGGAAAGAGAATCGAGGGGCAAGGCGGCTGGAATTAGCACGCATTGTCTTGTAATAGGAGGAGCGATGATCTTTACGTTTTTGTCCTCTGTAGTAGATCCTAATTCGTCATCCAGAATCGCAGCACAGGTGATATCTGGAATTGGTTTTCTAGGAGCAGGTCTTATCCTAAAGAGCGAAATAGACGGCAAGATTACCAACCTAACTACTGCAGCTGCTGTATGGTTTGCTGCTTCAATTGGGATGGCCATAGGATATGAATACTACTTTCTTGCCGCTGTTGCAACAGCATTTGCCGTCGGAGTGCCGCGCATACCGCATATTTCGAAAATGATGAAGAAAGGCGAAGAGACATAGCAGGTTTGGGTTTTTTTCTTAAATGCTTAAGAGTAATTGAATTTTGAACTTTTGAAATTCTTCTTCTGTCAACAGGCCTTGTTGCTTAAGGCTAGCCAATTTTTGAAGTTCCTGTAATGGATCCTTTTTGTCCTAGCTGGATGCTTGCGCTGCCTGTGTACCAAGTGCCTGTTAGACCCGGGCAACCTGTGCTTGCTAATCTGTTCTTGCTGCGCTTGTGCAGCCTGCATCGCTTCAAATTGCCTTCTAGCTGCATATCTCCCTACTACTGCAACGGTGGTCCCCTCACAATCATCGTGCCAAACAATCCGATAATGCTAGTAGTAGTAGCCTACAGTTTTGTGTGTACGTCATGATGATGACAAAGAGGGCATCCAAGCCTGTCCCCTGCCAGTGATTCCGGTAACGACCAGCCTAATGCCATAAACCAAGAGTCCTACCCCAATCACAACCGCTGCTAGTGCTATTCCAAATGCTGGAGACGCAAGTATCATGATAGACAATGCAACTGCCAGTGCGCCTGCAATGACACTTAATGTTCTAGCACCCTTGCTTGGTCTGGGCATATTGATGTCGCCTGTTAATTCGTTTCTTCCCATGAGGCCTGCCACTATGCTAGCAAAACCGCTAAACATCAAGGCAACAGCTCCCAGTATTATCGCAAATACAGCGCTGCTAAGGGGGAACGCCATCATGAAGATTGAAAGTACTATTACCAATATTCCAAGGCCAATGTGAGCGCCGCGAGCTTGCTTGTATAGGAATATTCCTGCAATTACACTTTCAATGCCAATCAAGAGCAAGACTATTGCTGCTACCGTAAAGACTGTTACAATCGTGATGACCGGATAAATGATTGCAGCCAACGATAGTACAATTGCGATAGCCCCTATTGCGATTTGCAGGGCTCTTACCCAAGAAGGCGATTTTACACCTGTGATTTTAGTTGCAGTCACACCTCTCTTTATGAGAGGAATAAAACTTAAAGTTATGCTAAGATTTTTCATCCCAATTTTTAAGGATACCAGTTACAAAATATGCTCATAGCAGAAATTTGTTAAATAATTTCTATTTATAAGAAGAATTATTATGTAATAGAGTATATAAATCGAACGTGCTTTCCGGATGCTAAATACACGGGTCCGAGTTGAATAAAAATGAGTTCTGGCACGAGGCTTTGAATAACTATTTGCGCGCCATGTCCAGCTGCCAAGATAAGGATGTCTATGCAAAGGCAGAATGCTAAATGCAGCTGGCTCGCCCCTGCTAAAAAGCGAGAACCTACAATAGACAGTGCCTTGCCCTACCCGCCCCGGGCGGGGCTGGCCGGTAGGGTAGTTTTATGGGGGTATTTGCTGTTTACACTTGCTCAGGCATGAATGAGTGCATATGCCTGATACTTGATATCTCATAGGGCACAATAATGACTTTGTGACCATTATCTGCCTCCTACAAGATATCTTGCCTCATTCCGGATTAACAGTCGGCGAAATTTTGTCAGCGCAGATATACCGAAGCAAGAATCTCGCTTTCTGCTCGATAAAGCTGCTGCTAGTCCTTTAGTATCCTCCTTCAAAGTCCTCGCTGAACGTCAGGTCTTCGCACTTGTAGAAGGCGTTCTTGTACTCATAGTATACAGAGCCTTGGTAGTATTCGTCGCACTGGTACTCGTTGCCGTCCTCGTCAAAGTAGAACCGGCCTTCGTCGTCGTATTCATGATCCTTGAAGGGGTGGTCGAAGAAGATTAGCACATTGCCGTCATGGTGTTCGTAGTCAAAGTGCACGAAAAAGTCTGCACCCACAAAGTCCTTGAAGTAAAAGTGGTAGATGATTATCTTTACATTTTCATAGTAGGTAAAATCGTGCTTGTACTTGAAGAACTTTTTGTGATGGCTGCTGTAGTGCTCCCCTACGCGACCATCGTCATCATCGGCTTGGGCTCCTTCGTTGTCATGATGCTTGTACTTGTAATATTTTGGCCCCTGGTAATCCTTGCTGTCATCGTACAGCTTTCTCTCGGGCTTGTTATGGTTGCTTCCATCTTGTTTGCTATCGTCGTTGCCGCCATTGTTGCTAGAGTTCTGCGGTTTATTGTCATCATTGCTTCCGCTGCCCTTGTCGCTGTTGTTCTCCAGCGGCGAGGTCGCGGTGGTGTTGTTATTATTATCTTTATTCTCCGGAGTCGTCGCGGTGGTGCCGTTGTTCTCCGGCGGGACAGTAGTTATCGTGTTGTTCTCTCCGGAATTCGTCGCGGTGGTGCCGTTTTCTGACGGGTTATTATTCGTCATGCTGTCGTTGGGAGCTGTCACAGTGTCGTCATTATTCTCTGGAGCAGTGGCGGTGGTGCCGTTATTCCCTTCAGGCGCTGCCGTTGTATCATCACTTTCTGATGGAGCAACCGTTGCATTGTCGTTGTCGCCGGTGTCATTGTTTGCAGCACCGGAAAGGTCTGGAGTCGCAGCAGCCGTCTGATTTTCATTGTTTGCAATCGAAGGGTCAGAGGTTGGAGCTTGGTCGGGGGTAGTTGGACTCGTATCGTTGTTGTTGGCTACAGGAGGATTGTCGTTATCATTGTCGCCACCGCCGTCACCTTGTTCGCCTCCAGCATCTACAGGAGGCGAGGTAATTGTCCCGTTCCCGGGATCGGCTGCAAACGTGGAAACTGGCATAAATGCGTATGCCGCAAGTGCAACGCCAACTATCAATATCGAAAGCGCCAGCGTCATGCTGTTCCTTGTTGTACTTGACATCAGCTCGCAAACAGATTCTTTGCTTTAAAGCCTTGAGCAGAATCCCTACATAAATTAACTATAAAGTGCAATTCTATTATTAAATCCTGCACAGTTTTACATATTCTATATTTTTGTAGCTGGATTATTGAATTGTAACATTGTCCCGTAATCTGTGAACATGACCAATCGTTTTCAATGAACCTGCGACATCGTATAAAGAGCAGAGGCGTGGACCAGACGGTCAGGTATTATTGGTACGCGTATGCTAGAGGCACATCTACTCAAGGCTTACGGTCTTGACTTGCGGCAGAGGGCAGAGCTGTGAGAGCTAACGACAGGCTAGTTTTTAGAGTTCAAAAAGCAAGCACGGATTGTTTCAAGACGAGCAGAGAATAAAAGACTCGAAGCAACCCAGGATGGGGAGGAAATGTGCCTTTTGGCAGAGTAGGATGATTTTATACCTATATGCCTCTTGCAGAGGAGTTACATCTTGATGCATTCCTTTTTTGGGAGATGATGTATTGACTAATATTTGTGAGGATATTTGGTGTAGAGCAAGGTTTAACTAGCATTCGACTCCTAGGCTAGAATGTCAGGCGGCGACAGTCAGTAGGCATGGACGATTTGATCGCGTCACGCGGGGTATATGTTGTATGTATACGTAGCTTGCTCAGGCAAGAAGAGCTGTCGTTCACGTCTGACATTTCTACACAATAGATTTTTCTCTTCTCAATATTCATGCGCCGGGAATTGGCCTAGTAACGCATGAAAAAACGCCAGATATAGCAGCGATAAGTCGCGGATCATACCAGGAGAAAAAGTTCCTGACAGAGAAGCCACCGATAATTGCAGATCGGGCCTTTGCCAGTTCAAAAAACAGGTGCGCCGAGCCTCGCAATTTTTAATAATAGCATAGTCTAACAAGTTTCATCAGGCGTATGCAAGCATCCGCGCCTGAGCAAGTTCACGCAGCATATACCCAAAAACATGTACGCAACCAAATTGTCCCTGCCCTCAAGCCATGAAAGAGGGCAGGGGCTTGCGTACTGAATGACCCGATCATTTCAAACTCTGCTATTCGGTCAAGAAGCAAGGGAAAGGATAAGCTGTAAAGAGAAAGAGAAAAAAAGATGGGACGAGCGTCAGTCCCGCGTCTCAGTAAGATGATTTGTCATTAGAGTTGGAGTACTCTCCTTCATCATCTTCGCCTTCAGAGTCTTCGCTGTCATTGCTGTCGCCCCCAGTCGTAGTAGTACATTCACAGTCGCCGCTGATGCTGCTACCGTTCGCCTCTGCTGCAGCTATTGCTCCTTCTCCGGTATCTCCACTTTCATCCTCAGTTACTTTAGTCGTGAGCGTTGTCTTTGTGCCCACGATTTCCTTCTTTGTTATCTGCTTGTGAACATCTGTAGTGGTAGTCTTTGTCTTGACGTGCTCGAACGTTTGGGTATCTACGTTGTCACCGCCACTGTCATTGTTGGTACTTTCTGCACCGCCACTACCGCTACTGTTGTTGTCTTCACCTTCACTTTCCCCATAGCCGCCGGCAAATGCCATGGACGGCACGACCGCGAAAGACGCTATTGCGACACCTACTATCCACAAAGATAGCAATGTCACCTTGTTTTCTCTTATTTTGGACATCGGGCTCATTCTTAGCAATAATAATTTTAATGGGTTTGGAAACAACTTTTGAGAAATTTTCAATAGAGTCCGCCAATAGTGATATTTTGCTTCGACAGCTGTGGAAAAAAGTAAATCATCTAATTATTGACAGATTGATCGAACAACTCGCCAAAATTGTCCTACACCAGATTCCTAATGCAGGACAGTATCACAATGAACATCGCATCATCCGGTAAGATGATGTTTTGCGCCAAGTCGGAATAAGAAGAAAAAAGAAAAGGGGAGATAACTTGAAAAAGTTATCAGCCCCAATCGTTTGTTTTCGATTTTAGGCGATAGTAGTTGTTGTAGTAGCTATTGTCGCCTTAGTCGTACTTCCAGTAGTAGTGGTCGTAAGAGTAGTCGTCATCTTCTTCATCGTCGTCGCAGTCGTCATCGTCATCTTCGTCTTCATCATCGTCGTCGTAGTACTTGGAGTGAGACCAGTCACTGTCATAGCTTGACCAGTAGTAGTCATCGCCGTTGTCGTCGTCATCCTCATCATCATCGTCATCGTCGCCGCATTCGTCGTCATCTTCGTCATTGTGGTAGTATTTGTAGTAGTAGTGATGATACGATCCATTGTCGTCGTCATCCTCATCATCGTAGTACGATGATGCAAATACTGCCGTCGGTGCTGCAAACGTCGATGCTACTGCTGCGAGGCTCAAAGCCAGTAAGGCCAGAACCACGATTCTGTTTCCTGTGAGTTTGTTTTGACTTGACATCGGATACAGGCTTCTCATTAATTATTTTAAGCATTGAGAAAATTGCCTCTGTCTAAAATTTATTAACATTTGATCTGCTATCAGTTACAACGACAATTGCAAAACTTTTCCTGCGACACTGTGTTCGTCAAGGCTTGTGTTGCAGAATAATACAGCTTACGCAAGCTGCGGACGTTTTTCGCTTGTTGCTCAGAGCATGTTTTTTCAAGTCATGATCAAGGCGGCGCGCCAATCGGACCCGTCATTCCCATTAAATCATAAAACAATCTCTCTTCTGTAATCTTGCCGCCTTTCCAATGGGCAACAGTGCAAAACTCTATGCGAAACTTTTTGTTGGGAGGTTGAATCATCCTTCCGCCAAATCCTTTCATTTCGCCTTTGAATGTCCCGGCGAAATCCGGTAATTTTTGAGGAGTCGCACATCCTGCAAGTGAAATATAGAAAAAAGAAAAAATGGAGAGAGGAAAGAAAGAGAAAGAGCCTCTCTCTCAGTATCCTCCTTCTTCAAAGTCCTCGCTGAACGTCAGGTCGTCGCACTTGTAGAAGGCACCGTCATAGTCGTAGTAGACGCTTCCCATGTAAAAGTCGTCACACTGGTACTCGTTGCCGTCCTCGTCGTAGTAGAACTTGCCTTCTTCATCCCATTGGTGATCTTCAAAGTGCTGGTCGTAGAACTTGAAGACCTTTGTGCTTTCGTTGCCGTCATAGTCCTCTGTGTCAAAGTGCACAAAGAACGCGCCTGCGTCATAGTCCTTGTAGTAGTGGTTGTGTATGATGATCTTTATGTTGTTGTAGTAGCTGTCGTCGTGGTGATACCGGAATTTTTTCTTCCAGTGCGCGCTGTAGTGGTATCCGTCATCGTCGTCGTCATTGAACTTCTCCTTGTACTTGAAGTGCTTTGGACCATAGTATTTGTCATCGTTATCGTCGTAGTTTCTCTTGTACTTTCTGTCATAGTGGTCGTCATCATCCTCTTCGTTGTCATTGCTGTAGTGCTTCTTCTTGTCTCCATGGTCTTTATCATTGTCATCGTCGTCATAGTTGTTCTTCCACTGCTTTTTGTATCCGTAGTCGCTGTCATCGCTGTTCTTCCAGTGCTTCTCGTCTCCTTTGCTGCTGTTGTCGTCATTGTCATCATTGTCGCTGTCATAGTTGTTATTCCACTGCTTCTTGTCACTGTGGTCAGCGTCGCTGTCGCCGCCGTCGCCGCCATTTCCACCGTTACCGCCATTGCCTCCGTTTCCACCGTTACCGATGAGTAGTCCCCCATCACCGCCGTCTCCGCCATTACCGCCATTGCCTCCATTACCGCCATCGCCGGAACCGGAACTGTCGCCGCCGTCTCCCCCGTCGCCTCCATCGCCTCCGTTTCCACCGTCGCCACCATTACCGACAACTTCGTTCAATAATCCGCCATTTCCTCCATTGCCTCCGTCGCCGCCATTTCCACCGTTCCCACCGTCTCCGGCGGCAAACGCGTTGGCAGGTGCGCCAAAGGCGTATGATGCTATCGCGGCACCAACTATCAACATTGATAGGAATGCCGTTTTGTTTTTGATGATGCTATTCGACATCTTGCGTTAGCATGATGTCAATGCTTTAAAGCATTGAGAAGTCAGAACTCATAATGTGATTATAACCCTTAATTCTAGAGAGAAACCTTAGTTCTCTATGCAGAATATCCAGCATATACGATAGAATACATTTTGAATAGAGCGCAAGTAATGACATTTGGCATCATTGCTGCGTTACAGCAATCGGCAAAGTTATGACTGGTCAGACAAAGCCTTTGATTGCAGCTTTAGGATTGCAAACGGAATGTGCAGATGCTCATAGATGATAATAAAAAATGTCTTGATGCTGTAAAGAGAGCTAGTCTCCGTCCTCGCCGTCCTCTCCATCTTCGCCATCCTCGCCATCTTGGCCTTTCATGGTACTCATCAAGGCTTGCTCGTCGCTAACGATAAAGTGGCCAAAGTCGTCGCACTTGAACAGGCTTTCATTGATCTGATAATAGATGGTGCCGTTGTACACCTTGTCGCACGGCAGCTCGGTTCCTTCTGAATCAAAGTATGAGAGCGCAGTTTCGTTCCATTTGTGTTGGGGGTCGTGCTTGTCAAAGAACTTTAGTTCTTCGGAAGCAGCTCCGGGCGCAACGGTAACAGTCTTGTTGCCGCTGGAACTGGCACTACTCTTGCTGGCTTGGCCTTCTTCTCCGGATACAGGAGTTAGAGCTGCAAAGGGAGATGATGATAACAATAATGACGACACGCATACAACGCTGACTATAACAAATGATGACACCATCACCATCATCTTTTTGTGTATCATGGGATCAAAGGCAAATCAGTTCCCTACGACTTAAGCATTGAGAAGAATGACTTGAGAATTCTTCAACAGAATTTTGAATAATTAATTTTCAATAGATCTTGAAATAGTCAAGATTCTGTCTCAGCACTTGTTGAAATAAGAAGAAGAAAGAATAGCACATGTGTGTATGTGCATTTGCCGAACATGCTATTTGACGTGGTACAAAAGGATGCAAAAACACGCACACCTGTCAAGATAAGAAAGAAAAGGAATAGGAGATGGTAATAATTATCTCCTCTGTTCAGAGGAGCAGTTCTGGATTTTGTATGTAGCCTGTTTGCTTTGTCGGTTGCTGTGACACATATTTTCCTTGTCAGACAGTAATTGTATCGTGTAAGAGCATGAAATCATCATGGCCAGTGGTGATGGCGTTGACGATGTTCTTTTTGTCCGTCATCATCACAGTTGCAATCGCAATCATTGTTTCTTCCATTTGATATGTCGTCATGGTCGGCCGGTATTGGAGGCGATATGAAGATCACATCTCCATTGCCTGCATCAACAAACACAATGTTGACGGTGTTGAACTGTACGTTGGCTACGACAACGGTAAAGACAAGGAAGTTGTTTACTACGCTTAGGTGACTATCGATCACTTCTCCTTTATCAAAGTGAGCCTTTGCTGCTTCCTCTGCTCCACTGCGTTTGATCTTCAAATTAGCTTCCGAAAAGTCTGAGGCTTTCTGATTGTTGTTGACTTTGACTGTTCCAACGATCTGTTGTGTCACCTGCGCGTTGTTGACGTTAGTATTGTTGTTGATGATGTTATTGGTGTTAGTATTGTTATTTTCTGATGGAGCAGTAAGAGTGTTGTTGTCATTGCTACCCTCTGGAGGCGCAGTCATTGTGTTGTTCTCCGACGGAGTAGTGAGAGTGTTATTTTCCTCAGGGGCATTCATTGCATTGCCTTCAGGAGTTGTCGCGGTGTTGTTATTTTCTGACGAACCGTTTAGCCCATTATCTTCTTCTGGAGTAGTAGTGGTATTGTTGCTCTCTTCCGGAGTTGCCATTGTGTCATTTTCTGATGGAGCAATCATTGCATTGTTGCCAGTATTTTCATTGGTTGTGGTGCTGTTGTCTTCTAGGGGAGCTGTCGAAGTGTTGTCACCATTATCATTTTCTGAAGGAGCTGTCATGGTGTTATTCTCCGATGGGGCGGTCGCATCATTGTCGTCATTGTTTTCCTGACCGGTTGTATCCTGTGCCAAAACACGCGGCATGACGATTGTAAAGGATGCAACCGTCAAGATAGCAACCAGAAAGACAGGAATTAGAAACTTGTTCTTGTTTCCCGTTAGGTTTGACATTACCTAAAGATCGCAGCCATCATTATAATGACTTGAGGAAAAACTATCAATAATGAGCTTAGTTTGAAAATTCAAATATAAAAATGCCGAAAAAATCTATTTCTAACAAGGCGCCTCTATGAGAATTATCTTTATTAGATTTCCGGTCAGCAGCCATACCAACAAGAATTGCCAAGGTTGGAACTGCAAACTTTCCCTTCCAATTCACAGAAGATGCGCTAGATATAACATCGTGCGATATTTTGGACCATTGCTCGCAGAGCCGACAGAGTTAGATGTTTTTACGCGTAGAATATTTTTAACAGAGTCAACTTGCCATCACAGGTACGACATCTGACCGGCATCATCACAGTCATTCTACGCAGTAGTACGAGCAGCTGCAGGGTCAGGGCCAAAGTCAAATGCCGCTGCCACCATAAGATGCGACTTGGAAAAAATATGTCATCCACATTTTTCATCATCAGAACCGTCGGGATGTCTTTCCAATAATCTGTCCAAGCGATAGACAAAATCTCTCAATTCCTCGATAGACAATCCCATCTTTCTAAATTCACCTACATTTATCCCGCGCTTTTGAAGCTCTTCATACAGCTCGTCTTCTTCGTCGGCATTTTCATGATATTTCATTCCAAGCGCCCAACTCCCTTGCATCAAATTGTCACGGTTGTTGCTGTCGTCGTCATCGTATTTTCTTGCATTCAATAGTTTTTTGCTGCCGTCTGCATAGACCCAAATGCACATTTGTACAAGCCTGCCCCAACTCATCAACAGAAGAGACACGCACACTTCACTGCGAGAAGGGGCGGTGGCTTTATTCGGGGTATATGCACGTTTTTTGTTACAAATCCTTGCTATAAGTAATGCGAGTACATTGTGTACCATGCACCTGCATTTGACATCAAAATCCAAATCTGGGAACAAAATATACATGCACGCCGATAGGCTATGCTGCATAATATTTTCACGCTTTATTCACATAGGGTTCAAATTCAATGCAAACTACATATTATTTTTTATTGTGTTACTTCTACGAAAAATAGGATATTAACATTAAACTTCCAAAAATAATAAAAGGCGGAGGGATCTGTTTGAGGTCAACTAGACTTGACCAACCCTACTGAAGCCGCCACATTCAGATTTGATAAAACAATGCTTGACCAGCTTAGGGTGGAGGCTGAACAAAAACAGATCAATCTCAACACATTGTTGAACCAGATTGTAAGATCTCACATTGAATGGCACGCAAATGCCGCGCGGGCAGGGTTTATCCCAATACGCAGGGGGGTGATCAAGAGGTTGTTTGACTTGTTGACCAAAGAGCAGATAGATGCGCTAGCGGCGGATGTCTCCAGAGGTTTGACGGATGAGACAATGATGATCATGACAAGCGAGCGTACGGAAGAGACGATTTACGAGCTCTTGGAGAGATGGATAAGAATTTCTGGCTTCAACTATCGCCACGAAATAAGCGAGGATGCCCGCATTTTTGTGATTCAGCACAACATGGGAGAGAATTGGTCTCATTACATAAGTCGGCTTATCGAGTATGCGGCATCAGAATTCACGGACATGAAACCTGAGACTCAGGTTACAGAAAACGCGCTTTTCATCAGGATTAGAAGGGTTCGGCACTAGCATAGTACACAACCAATATTTTCTTTTTTTTCAGTACATATGCACGCCCTAGCCTTTGTACAACCACCATCAGGCCAAAACTAGAAGGTGTTTAATATTTTGCCTTGCATAACTTTTTGCATGGCAGCAGACAAAGATGATGATGAAGATAATGATAGCAATAACATAATTGACATTTTGGATACGCCCGATGTGGCAGTCTGGGCCAAGGGGATCGGGAAGGGTGCAGGCGCACCCTCAGACAGGGTCAAAGAACCTTCAAAGATCGTTTCAATGATGCCTCACATCGTCAAAGCAACAACAAAAAAAGAAGGAAAAGGAGGAATGGAATTGATGATCGACCCGGCCAGCAAGAAAGACATGGCAAAAGTATCAGCAGAACATGCTTCTTTAACCGACGAGTCAGACTATGCCAGATAATAATAACAACAACAAAAAGACGGTAAAATTCCACGGCCAGGAAGTAGAGGACGTAGTCGTGCTTTATCTGCAGCAAGTGCGCGACAAGCCGGGTACAACTGCCATTGAGGAATTTGACGCAGAAAGGGACCCGCAGGTTTGCGAGACCATCAACGTTCAGGTTGTGTCAGAGTTTGTAACAATTACATTCTACAAAGATGAAAAAGCCAATTCCATCGTACGGCGAGAGCTTATCCCCACGTACAGGGTGGAACACATCTGGGTCAGGGATTTGCAGATCTAACGAGCAAAAAGACACCTGGCAAAATTTTTCAGGGCAAAAGGGTTTTTACGTATCTTGCGTATTATCACATTTCCCCTTCTTCTTCCTCTTCTTCGTCAAGGTCAAATTGCTCGGCATCCTGCAGCTCGTCGTTTTCCTCTTTCATTTCCTCCCTTTCAGCTTCTTTGTTGCTGCTCATATATAGCGTAGAGACGCAGAGCAAGTAATTACGCAATTCGGAAGATGATGCTGCAAATTTGCAGTACAAGTTTTTTCAAGACTTTTTTTGTTGTTGTTGTTGCCTTTCATTACCCTCTCCTCTATGCTGCCGCAAGCTTGTTTTGCATTTGCCTGAGTCTGGCGGTCCAGCTGACAAGAGCCGACATGAGCTCCCTTATCCTTTCCCGCGTCTCGTCGTCGACCAGATTTCCCTGCGCGTCAAATTTGCGTGCAGCGTTTGCGATCATTACCTCCGGCCTGTTAAGGGCGTACATGTTGAGAAAGACAAACATCTGCCTCAAGTGGTATTGCGCGCGAGCCGTGCCGAGCATTCCCACGGAAGCGCCCATTATGGCTGCCGGCTTGCCCTCCCACGCACTGTCGCCGTGCGGCCTTGACCCCCAGTCAATAGCGTTCTTCAAGACACCAGAGACAGAATAGTTGTACTCGGGCGTGACAAAAAGGACGGCGTCAGCCGACCGCACCTTGCTTTTCAGCTCCGACACTGCTTGCGGCGGCTGCATTTCGATGTCTTGGTTAAAGGGCGGTATGCCATCAAGCTCGAAAATCTCTAGACGCGCATTGCCAGGAAGGAGCTTTTGCGCGGCCCTGAGCGCGGCGCGGTTGTACGAGCCTCTTCGGAGGCTGCCTGCTATCCCTAGTATTTTCACGCTGTTATTATTATAATTGTCATTATTCATATGAGACATTCTCTATGTACGCCGTCAAATTATTAATGAGTTAGACTGGGCTTGCCCATCTGGCCAAGTATGTCTGCGATTGCAATGCGTATTGCAGAGATGCCGGTGCGGAAAGGATGAGCGCCCGAGCCCGTATTTGTGACGGGATTTACCCACTCGTAAAATGCCCGTTTGTTTGACTGGCAGTCGTTTGAGGCAAGCATGGAAAGAAGCTCATGGCACTCGTGCACTCTTGAAAACCTGCTTCTTGCAAGCATCTCTATGCCAGTCGTCCACGGCCAGAAGGTATGGTTGTGGTACTGGTTTGGATTTAGGATCCAAGGGCCAGTCCTTTCCAGCGCCGACTCTGTCACGAGCGGCCACTTGTCCTTCCAGATCCGGGCCCGAAGGGTGTCAAGGGCACGCCCTGCCCGGCTGCCAAATTCCGGCCTAGCCTTTTCGTCCTGCGCAGGCTCTTCCCTTATCTGTCCGCTGCCAAGTATGTCCTGCGTGGTGTTTTCTGTGACTGCCACCAGGTATAGGGCGATGTCCTGCGTCAGCGTCCCGTGCTGTCCGTCGCCGTCGCCACCGCTGTCCTGCAAATAGTCAATATACACGCCGTCCTTTTCTGACCACAGCCTGCTTTCTACGGCCTTTATCGTCCTGTAGGCCATCGACATTGCCCTCTTTGCCTCGTCTTTTCTGTCAAGCTCCAAAAGAAGCGAGGAGAGGTTGCTCAGCGCAAGTATCCAGCAGGCCTGGCTATACACGATTTTTCCCGAGCGCAGGACGGTGTCCATCCAGTCTTCGTTGTGACCCTGCTCGAGCAGGCCGTCGCCGTCAATGTCTCTGGACGCAAGATAGTCCATTGCCATGAGCATCCTTGGCACGACGTATTCCATCACAATGGAAGGCGAAGAGACAAGCGAAGACATTTTCAATTCAATGTTTCCATGCGACGGCGAGGAAGGAGCAGGAATGACCATGCCAGATTTCAAATAGACGTTAAAGATCCACGCAGTAGTGGATATCATGAGCGCCGTCGAGTCAATGTCAGGATTTCTCCCATAGATCTCTGAAAAGCCGCGGAATATCGTAGAAGGCAGGGCGCCTTCAAACTTTTTGTGGGTTTCCGGATCTGCCACCTGCGAGATGTACCGCATTTCTGGCGATCCCCGGCCATAGATCACCTTTTCGCCGCCAGCCGTCACCTGGTGCGACCAGATGAACAGCAGTTCATGCATAACGTCTTCAAAACGGCCCGACAGGAACCAGTCCTTCAATATGTAAGAGGCATCACGGCACCATACTGCCTTGTAATAGCCACCGGGGTTCACCCCTTCCTGCACAAACTGTTCCGTAGATTCTACAAACGCGCCAGCGTTGGCAGAAAACGAATGCCACAGGCCATCAACAGGGGGAGGAACCGTTACATCGCCCATATAGAAGGTATTTCTCCCTTACCGGGTTGTAAACCCTTTTGTGTGCGAGACACCAATAAATTATTAGTATTGCCAGGAAAAGATAGTGAATATAGATGCTTTGCCTGCAAGCGGAGGTTCGAATCGCTTGGAGATATGCAGAAGCATATCGTAATAGATCACCTACAAAAGGGCGATTTCATAAAGAAAATCAGCAGAAGCAGCAGCAAAAAAGGAGAAGTCCAAGCAGCCTAGGCTGTTGCGGCAGGCCTCTACTATTTTTTTAGTTGAAATCTTGCTTTGAGTATATGGGGATAAGAATATCATATGCGCGCGTGTGTGCATGTACATATGCTGTTAACTCTAATTATTTGCAGTACGTACATACGTGTTGTCAAGAACCCGGGCCGTCTTCAACCTCGAACGCTACCTTCATGCTGACCCTGTATTCCACTATCTTTTCGTTTTGAATTTCTGCCTTCCAACCAAGCACGTCGATGCCTTTTACGTTGCGGATCGTCTTGGTGGCTCGCTCCAGCCCATTGTTGACCGCATCCTCCCAGCTGGTCGGCGAGGTTGCGAGTATTTCTGTCACCCGGATGACCGACATGCACCGTAAATACACCCGAAAATATTAAAGACTTACAACAACAAAAATGTACAGTGCAGCAGAAAAAAGAAAAACTAGGCCAGGCTGGACCTTCTGCCGGCGGCTGGCGCCATGCGCCGCTCACAGGGCGCGGTGGCAGTCGCAAGCTGCCTCTCGGTTATGAATTCCGAAAACCGGCTTGTGTACGCCTGCATAGAAAATCTTTTGACCGAGTCGCTTATTGCCAGCCGCTCTTTGTCTGAAGCCTGCAATGCTGCCTGGATCATGTCGGCCGCCTCTTCAAGTGAGTGAAACTGGTATTTCTGTGGCACAAACTCTACGAGTCCACCCGTGGCCGGCACGATAGGCACGAGGCCGGCGGCCATCGCTTCTACCACCGAGATCCCAAAGGGCTCTTCCGGCATTGGGTGGAAATAGGCCTTGGATTTTTGCATCAGAGACCAGAGCTCGCCAAGCTCCACGTTGGGCCTGATGGCGACATAGTCTGACAGCCCATAGTGTTCGGCCATGCCCGCAAGTTGCTCATGGTATCTGCGGCTACAACTGTCATCGGATACCAGATTGCCGGCTATGATCATCTTGTTCCCTATCCCGCGCTGCTTCAGGATGCGGGCAAGCTCTATTGCATTTTCCAGCTTTTTCGAAGGATGTATCCGGGACACAACCAGCACAAGGTCCGCCCTTGACGGCGAGAGGAGCGCGGCCTGGCGCAGCTCGTCCACGCACACAGGAGGTGCAATGATGGTCGGCTCGCTTGCCATCCTGTGCACGCCAGTTGTCATTGCGTTGATTATTGCCTGGCTGCTGAATTTTGAATTGGTGACCACAATCGAGTTTCTCAGCATGAGGAAATAGTATTCCAAAAAGCTACGCCAGAACAAGGCGCTGTCTGCCATTCTCATGACGTCTTTATCCAGCAGGCACAGGTCGACTAGGCTTTGCAGGTAGTCGAGATTACGGCACGCCGCATAGCTTGCCACGACTGGAAAATGGCAGTAGGTTATGCAGGTTTTGCTTGAAAAAGACGGAAGAAAATACGGCAGTATGTCGCCGTGCGTGTTCACTATCATATCGTATTCCAGGATGGCGCTGTCGGCACTTGGGCGGCAGGTTAGCGTGCCTGTCTGCCAGTCAAGCTCTATTGGAAGCCTGCCAAGCGGCTTTACGTTGACATGGTCGAATATCCGACGAGCCTTGCCGCCAAATGCCTTTTCGATCCTTTTGAGGTCTGGAGCCTTTGCTACTGTCAGTTCCACCTGCATTTCCATCTCAAGGAGCGACTGCAAAGTGGCAATAGCCAGCTGCTCGGCGCCGCCGCAGGGGTTCAGGTCTGCATGTATCACGTTTGCCTTCTTCATTTTTTTCCATCACCATCGTCAAGAAGCTCCCTGCTTGCATTATCAGGATGATGGCACCATTGCGGCGCTTTTTTTAGGCGCCACGGCGCCTTCCATTCTTGCTACACTGCCACGATGCTTGCGAGCAGCAGGAGCTGCTGCAAGTGGCAAAACAACAATGGAAGACGTCGCAACATTATCTCCGATAAAATATTCTATCATAGGGTTTATGACGTTGAAATAATATTAACGAGTCTCGCCTCATGAAAGGGACGGCGCGTCTCTTAAAACGTTGCGGAAATATACAAGATTATCCAGTAACAACTTTCCCTAACCCGGAAGATGCCTCAGCTTTTTTCAGGAAGGAGCTTCTTGCTTGACAGAAGCAGGCGGCCCTTCGGTTTTTACGCCAAGCACCCTGTCTGCAAAGGCCTTCAGGTCATTGTTTTGCTCATAAATGGAAGGATATTGCATGTCCTGGAGTATCTGCTGGCCCTCGCTTCCGACAATCCACTGCATAAAGTCGATGATTGCCGCGTCCCTGCCGGCTAGCGCGGTTTCATTGGCGGTGGCGCCAGGGGCAGCTGCATTGGGGTCTGAAAATACGCCATAGTAGAACCCTACCACAGGGTACGAGCCGTTTCCAAGCTGCCCGATGGAAACAGTAGGAGGAGGAGGGACAAGCGCTGGCGACGGGTTTTCAGAGCCCGTGCCGTTGACCATTGCAGGGTTGACCGCTACTATCGTGCCGTTGCGTACGGCCGCGCCTATCGAGTCGGCCGACGGCATGAGGTACTGCCCGTCAGAATTCTGGAGAGACGCGTACGTCATTCTGGTCTGGACGGCAAAGGCAAAGTCGACGTACCCTATCGAATAGGGCGTCTGCCGCACCATCGCAGCAAGGCTGTTTGCAGAATCCGCCACCAGGCTTGACTCGGGCCAAGCGATAGCGCTGCTGTTGTTTGAGGCAGAAGAGGAGGCAAGGTACCGGGCAAGCATGTCAGAAGCGCTTGCCGCAGGACCCTCGTGCACGACGACTATTTGCTCGTGCGGCAGGCTTGTGCCCGGGTTGAGCGACTTGATGCGAGGGTCGTCCCAGTACGTGGCATTTCCGCTCACCACCGCATAGAGCGTGGACGGGTCAAACCTCAATCCCGACGGCACGTCCGGAAGCGCAGGTATGTTGTAGACCACCGCCACTGCCTGCGCGCTGACCGGCAGGAACACCGAGCCGGCGTACGTAAAGTTATCTTTCGCTGCAGCCGGCCGGCTTGCGATGGCAAGGTCTGCCGAGTAGTCTGCAAGGAAAGAAGAGACGTTTGAATAAAGCAGCGGAATGCGGGCGTCGTCTACGCGGTCAGAATATGTTACTTTAACGTTGCCCAGATTTTTCTCGCTGTTGTACTGGGCGACCCACTTGTCCACAAACGGTAGCGCAGAGGGCGACGACAGAGCGCTGATGGGGGTTTTTTCAACCGGGCCTTGGGCAGGTCCCCCTCCTCCGGCTGTCTCATTGATTCCCACGCCCGGCGGGGTGGACACGGTCTGGTTGCGGTCCGGGCCTCCTCGCGTACCATCATTATTATTGTTTGGAGAAAAGAATGTCATGGCAAGAATTATTGATGCCGCTGCGGCGACTGCCGCAACAATAATAATAATGACAACGACCAGTGCGGCGCGCTTTTTTCTTCTGCTCATCGTCCGGCGGTATAAAACACATGCAAAATTATTAACGGGTTTGGTTTTTGATGGTAGAGGATGCCTCTCTATTTATCATTCACAGATTCTTTCATTTTGCGCATGCTGCGGATGGTCAAATAGTACAGGAACGACGCGGAAAAAAGCGCGACAGGATACCACCACACTATGCCGTAAAATGAAAGGTGAAGCGGAGTCATCACGTCCTTGGGCCATTCCCCAAAAAGCACCCAGTAGAACAGGTCCTCAAGCCAGATAAAGTTCAGGATGTTGCCCGTGCCCCACAATAGCGCCTGTTTTTTCACAGTCCGCGTGGACGCAAAAAACAGTATGTCAAAGAACGGGTTGAAAGATATGAGGACTGCGAGTATGAACATCAGCACGTGGTAAAAGAAGATCTGGCCAACTATGTGCACGCTCAGCGGATGCACCAGGATGCTTATCCCAAGCGAGCTTGTGAGCAGCGTGTGCTCTATCACGCCATAAACCATGGCAAAGATAAAAGTCGAAGCTGCCGAGGTCACGTGTATCGTCCTCATGGCAAACTGCCTTCCAAATACGTCCATGTTGAACATGTCTTGCGGCTTGTCCTTCATACGATACCATCCCTTTTATCTCTGCTAGCTTTAGGGTCATTTTCTTACGTAAAATTTTCTCAAGTGTTTTACCTGTATTAATAGTCCAGAGAACCTTTCTAGAGATTAGCCCGCATGACTGTTTTAAATGATGAGATCTTAGACTAGGCGTGTTTGATAATCCTTTCATCATCGTCGCCATGTTTTTCTGGTTTTCGTACGTCCCCATCGCGGCGATGTCACTGTACAGAGTAGTCCGGAACCGAAACCTGTTTGTTGAAAAGCTGGCGTTTGCAGAAAAAAACGTAAAGCGCGTGCGCAGCGACGCCGCTATAATATTTCAGATAACGACCCGCTCGGCCACAAAGACGCACGTGGTGAGGCGCGGCATACAGTCGATAATCGACTCTGCAAAAAAGACAGAGTATCGCAATTTCCACATCTCGATAGTGACTGACGACCCTGACGACATCAGGACGCTAGAAGGAGTCAACTGCGAAGTGGTCGTGGTGAACAAGAACTTCAAGACAAACGCGATACGAAAGGGCAGGGCGCTCCAGTACGCCGTGGAGCACCGCAGGCGCATCGGCATGAACACGTCCAAGCACTGGATATTCCACATGGACGACGAAAGCTATGTCACCACCCAGACAATAGTCGCGCTTTTAAAGTCCATAGAAAGCGGAAAGGAGGTTGCCTCAGAGGGCCCGATATTTTACCCGCTAAAGTTTGAGGCTGCAAACAGGCTTACCGCCATTGCAGAGTCCATCCGGCCCTTTGCGTGCTACGACTGCGTTTCGCAGATGACAAACCCACCCCCGCTCCACATGCACGGAAGCAACCTGCTCATAAGGTCGGACATCGAAGACACGATAGAGTGGAAATTCGGGCCGACGCTTGCCGAGGACCAGATGTTTGGCTACAAGGTTTACGAAAAGTACGGGCCCGGCTCAATGGGCTGGCACGGAGGCATGCTTCTTGAGCAGCCCCCGCTCAACATCAAGGACCACTTTTTCCAGAGGCGCAGATGGGTGCTCGGCACGCTCCAGAACCTCCAGAACTTTCCCCGGTGGCACAGGTACAAGCTGATGTACAAGTCGGTAACGTACTTTCTTGGCTTTGCATCCGCGGTGGCTTCGACTGCCATAATGCTGTACAGCTCCATCCCCACACTGATCCCCACGCTGTTGAACTATAACACCATAGGCTACTACGACTTCATGTCGCTTCCAGACAAGCTGCCAAGCATCTTTTTCAACTCGATCTTTGACGCAGTGACAAAGGGCAGCATGCTGGAGCTTAGCGCAAGCACCATCCTGCTCTTTACGTCCATCGTGTGGCTAGGCTCGTACCAGCTGGGGCTCTTTTTGAACCTGAAATATTCAAAGATAGAATGGAGAAAGAGGGTGATGTTCCACCTGCAGACGCTGCTTGTGTGTCCAATCATAGGCCTGGTCGAGACCTTCCCGGCATTCTGGGCCATGATTGAGTACAACCTCAAGAAAAAAGACCCGGCTCAAAAGACCAAGGTTTACGACTTTTACGTCGTAAACAAGTGAGAGAAGGAGACACGATAAATATAGTGCAAGGCAGAAACCTAGTGCGTGAGCGGCAAGGAAGAAGAAAGGCAGGATGAGCTTCGCAACCTCTTGCAGGTCGTGTCTGACAAGGGGCTCAGGGTCCTTTCAATTGCAGAGCTTGACAGGCTACGCATACTCTTGGCGGCAAAGGACTACAGCAAAAACAAAAAAGCCGACAGGTCGCGCAAAAAACTCTTGAAAAAGATAAACGCCGAGATGTTTGACAGGCACTCGCCGCGCCGGTTCTTTTGAGGATTTTGTTATCAAACAGTGCCTTGCATGTAGGCGCGCCTTTTTTCCTCTGAAAAGCGCTCTATCGCATAGCGCAGCGCAGTACGGGGCATCTTTTTGTAGTGTTTTTGCAGGAATTCTTCTTCTGCGGCAAGATCGCGCTTGCCCACCTCCCGGAGCATCCATCCAACTGCCTTGTGCATCAGGTCGTGCGAATCTCCAAGGAGCATTTCCGATATTTTCAGCGTGTCGGCAAAGTCATTTTTCCGGATAAACACGTGCGTCGAAATGATAGAGACGCGCCTTTCCCACAGCACCTTTGATCTTGCAAGCTTGTACAAGAGCGAGCGCTCTTTGTCAATCAAGAACGTGCCAAGGATCGCCGGCGCAGTCAGGTCAACAAGGTCCCAGTTGTTCACCCATGCAAGGTTTTCAAGATAAAACTTGGCAATCCCTTCGGGGTCGCCCCGGTAATTTTGCACCAGTATCAAGAGCGCCACAAGGCGCTCTTCGTGGATTCGTGAATGCAAGAGCGTTCTTACGTCTGCAAGCGAAATTCCTGCGGCGGCATATTTTCTGGCGACCTGCCTTGACGCAGGAACCATGATTCCCATAAAGACGTCGCCCTGCCCGTACTGGCCGGGGCCGGTCTTGAAGAACTTTTGCAAAACTCTGGCCTTGACAGGGTTGGCAAGCGCCTGCATCTCGAGCCTTAGCATGTCAACAAGCGTCGTCATTTGAATTATGCAGCAACCTCCACTATCTTTTTCCTCGATGCAAGGCCGGAGAGTATTCGCACGTCCTGCTCTGAAACGCCAAAATGCTCTGCAAGCCTCCTGACAAGCTCGCGGTTTGCCCTGCCGCGTTCTGGCTGCGACTTTATCGACACGGTTATTTCATCGCCTGCCACTTCCAGCCTGCCATCCGCTGAAAAGCGCACGGTGACACGGTATTTTTTCAAGCGCCAATTCCTGTTGTTCTGGCTCGCTAATATGCTTGTAGAAGGATGTTACATAAAGCATTATACGGCAAAACTGTGACTTTTGCAGCGATAGCGATACGACAGACTCGTGGATAGAATGCGTGTGCGGCGCCCGGTACGGCGCGAACCTTCCAGCATGTCCAAACTGCGGCGCGCCAAACGCCTTCTATGGCGAGAAAAAGAGAGGCGGCGGCAATAAAGCAGGCATCATTGCCGCGATCGTCATTGCAGCCATTGCGGTAATATTCATCGCTCCCCAATTCATCGAGGATCTTGCTGGCGGCGGCAATAACAACAATAGCGCAGGCAGCGACGACGACAACCCAGTCAGCAGAGCCATAAAGATACTGCAGCCGCAGGCTACCAAGCCGGAAAAGGTGCCGCAGGAAGAGCTTGTCGCGCACGTCCTTGCCGCGATAAACAGCGACCGCAAGAAATTCGGCCTGGAGCCGGTCAAGCTGGACAACAGCAACCAGGCCGCGCAGTTGCACGCAGAAGACGTTTTCAGGACAAAGCAGATCTCGCACTGGACGTCGTCAGGGGAAAAGCCCTACATGACCTATACGCGGCTTGGAGGAGAAGGAAGCGTGCACCAGAACGTCGCCATCGCCGGCTTTGGGCCTGACGAATACGACAGGTGCGTCTCCACCATCATCCTCTGCGAGCGCATAGACCCCATATCCACCATCGACGAGCTGGAGAAGGAGATGATGTACAACGACAAAGAGTGCTGCGACAACGGTCACAGGGACAACATACTTGACAGGGACCACACACACGTGAGCATCGGAATAGTGTACGACGAATACTACCTTGCGCTGGTGCAGAACTTTGAGGCAGATTACGGGCTGTTTACAAGTGTCGAGGGAACCAAAGTCAGCATCGCCGGCCCCATGCCCGCAGGGGCCAAGTTCGACAACGTGGTGGTGTACTATGACAAGCTGCCAAGCAAGGAGGCGTACGACGCAAACAAGGAAAAGCTGTCGTACGACGCAGGCACGCTTGCCGCAACCGTGTTTGAACCGCTTCCAAGAGGCCTAAAGTACCAGCAGCCAGGCGACTACGTGGTGATAGAGGCAGGCAGGTGGCGTAACGGCAATGGCAACCTTGATGTCAGTTTTGACCTTGCGCCTGCAATGAAAGAGGACGGCGTCTATACAGTGTATGCCATGCTTGAGGACGCAGACGGAGAGCAGTTCTCCGCAACCTCGCACTCGATATTTGTAAAGGCGCAATAGAGAAACAACAACAGCAGGTGAAGGAAAGGCATTATCATGCAACGCCGCCTCGGGCCAAAGGCGCCCGGCGCGCGCATATTGCTCGCCTTCCGTTCGTCCGTGCTGAAACTCGCTGTTTTGTGTTACGAGTGACTGCATATGCACATTTCAGTTATTTAAGCCAGCTGTCCATATTCTCTATATTTCAGGTTAATTCCTGTAGACATGCCAGGGATACGTATTTGAGCGGGCGCAATTATATCGAATTCTCATGAATTTTGCCACTCTTAAAATAGGCTCCTGGGACCTTTCGGGGCTTGTAAAAGACCCTGCCGGCGCCGAGTTTGCGCAGTTTCTTGATTCCATTGAAGACAAGGTAAAGGCGTTTGAGGGCAAGCGCCAGTCTCTCCGGCCCGACATCCCTGCTCCAGAATTTGAGGGCATGGTTCACGACCTTGAGGACATTTATGAAAAGCTCAGCATCGCAGGAGGCTACGCGCACCTACGCTACTATAGCAACACCGCCTCTAACGAGGCGTCGGCGCTTGTGACTAGGATGGACAAGATGTCAGCCGAGGCAGGAAACCGCCTGCTGTTCTTTGACCTCTGGTTCAAAAAAGAGCTTGACGAGGGCAACGCAAAGCGCCTGATAGAGTCGATGCCCGCAGTCTATAGCAATTACCTGCGCCACAAGCGCCTGCTTGCAAAACACTCTCTGTCAGAGCCGGAGGAAAGGATAATCAACACGCTTGAAGTCACCGGCACTGGCGCGCTGGTAAAGATCTATGACAAGATGACGTCCGCCTTTGAGTTTGAGATGTCGCTAAAGCGCGGCAGAAAGAAAAAAACAATCACCAAGAAATTTGACAACAAGGAAAAGCTGGTGTCGCTTGTGCGCAGCGCAAACCCGGCAGAGAGGGAGGCCGCGTACAGGGCGTTGTTTGCGACGTACAGGAAAAATTCAGGCGTTCTTGGCGAGATCTACCAGAACATCGTAGTCGAGTGGCGAAACGAGGGGATATCCATGCGCGGCTACAGGACGCCGATCTCTGTCAGAAACATTGCAAACAACCTAGACGACGAAACCGTGGGCGCACTGCTGCAAGCGTGCAGGAAAAACAACAAGGTGTTCCAGGAATATTTCAGGGAAAAGGCGCGCCTTTTGGGCGTCAGAAAACTGCGCAGGTACGATCTGTATGCGCCACTTTCCACAAAGAGGTCCGGCAAAAAGTTTGCGTACGGCAAGGCAGTCGCAAGCGTGCTTGATACGTTTGGCGACTTTCACCCGCAGGTCAGAGCCCTCGCAGAGCGCGTATTTTCCGAGCACCACGTTGACTCGGAGATACGCAGGGCAAAGCGCGGAGGCGCATTCTGCCACACCGTTTCGCCCTCGACAACCCCGTACGTTCTCCTGAACTTTGACGGCAGGACCCGCGACGTGTCAACGCTTGCGCACGAGTTTGGGCACGCCATCCACAGCATGCTTGCAGAGAAACTGCCGATAACAGTGTCTCACGCGCCGCTCCCGCTTGCCGAGACCGCGTCGGTGTTTGCAGAGATGCTTCTAAACGAGCGCCTGATGGAGAAGATGTCAAGGCAGGAGCGGCAACTGCTGCTGGCAGAGCAGATAGACGACATGTATGCCACGATAATGCGCCAGGCGTATTTCACGCTGTTTGAGGTAGACGCGCACAGGGCAATAGGCGAAAAGAACGCCACCATCGACCAAGTCACTCAGATCTATACGGAAAACCTGAAAGAGCAGTTTGGCGACTCTGTTGTTGTTTCTCCAGAGTTTGGGTGGGAGTGGATATATATCCCGCACTTTTACCACACTCCGTTCTACTGCTACGCCTACTCGTTTGGGAACCTGTTGGTTCTGTCGCTGTACCAGCAGTACAAGGTCGAGGGTAAACCTTTTGTGCCAAAGTACCTGGGCATCCTTGCCGCAGGAGGTTCCAGAAAGCCGGAGGAGCTCCTAAAAGAGTCTGGCCTTGACATTACAAGGGAAGAGTTTTGGCAGCAGGGCTTTGACCTCGTTGGCGAAAAGATACAGCAGCTGAAAGGGCTTGCGTCCAAGTAACGACGCGATACTGGCCTGCGCCATCGCCGGCTCGATGGCGGCCGGCGTGCTCGTGCCGCAGGTCGGTTTAATGGTAGAGCCGTACCTTCTGGTGTGGCTTGGCATCCTCCTGTTTCTCAACCTGATAAAGCTTGAAGCTTCTGACGTCGTAGCGACATTTGCAAGGCCAAGGGGCCTTGCCGTCCTTGCCCTTGTAAAACTAGTGGCGCTGCCGGTCGGCATGTACGCCCTGACGTACGCGCTGTACAGGCCGCTTGCGCTTCCCGTGCTCCTTGTTTCGGGCATGTCCACCGGCCTTGGAGCGCCCTTTGTGACCAATATCGTGGGCGGGCGCCTGCCGCTTGTGGTCGGCATGATAATCGCGACGTCGCTTTCTGTGCCGTTTGTGCTCCCGTCGCTGACGTACGCGCTCGTAGGGTCAGAGTTTGACCTGCCCATTGCAAACATGATCCTGCTCCTTGTGCTTGCGCTTTTCATCCCGCTTTTTGGAGGGTGGGCGGTAAAAAAGAAGGCTCCAAAGGCGTCCGAGTTTGCGCACAGAAACTCGTTTTACCTTTCGATAATCTTTGCAATCCTCATCAACGTCAGCATGTTTTCCAAGCTGTCAGGGTTCTTTTTTTCAGACCAGGTCTTTCTTTTGCAGAATATCGCGGCGACGTTTCTGTGCTACGCGGCGTTTGCGCTCGTCGGGTTTGCAGTTTCCCCCAAGACCGAAAAGCCGGCTGGCATGATAGCGACTTCGTACGTCAACAACACGCTTGTGATGGTATTTGCGGCGCAGTTCTTTGGCCCGCAGGTCGCAGCTCTTGCAGGGCTCTACAACATACCCTACTATGCGTGCATCCTCGTACTGAAAAAGATTGTACGACACTAGGCCTGGCCGGCTGCTTCAAGTATTGATTTGGCCTGCTTGTAGTGCACGGCGTCTATCATCCTGCCTTCAAGCCGGACTGCAAGCCTGCCCGTGCCTTTTTCCATCGCCTCTCCAAGCGCCGCGACGACTTTTTTGGCCCATTCGACCTCGCTCTTGGACGGCAGGAAAACCTTGTGCACAGGCTCTATCTGGCCGGGGTGGATTATGCTCTTGCCAGAGTAGCCGAGGCGCTTTGCGACAGCCGCGTCCTGGGTAAGCCCCTCGACGTCGTCCACCTTTTGCCATATCGCGTCAATGGCGGCAACGCCGGCGGCCCTTGCGTCCACAGGTATTTTCGCTCGCGCATACGCATAGCCGCTGCCGTCGCGCTCGTCATAGTCCATGCGCATGTCGTGCAAAAAGTCAAAGACGCCAAACACCACGGCGCTCACGCGGTCGTCCGCGCTGGATATGGCGTACGTGTTCACCACGCCTCTTGCAGTTTCAATGGAGGGAATTAGCGCCACCCTGCCCGTCCCGCGCTCTTTTTCAAGTGCCGATACAGCCCTGACGATTTCTGCGACTTCATTTGCGTCGTTTACCTTTGGGATGACCAGACCGTCGATGCCTTTTTGCAGCACGGCCTTGATGTCAGCGTCTATCAATCCGGATTCGGGCGAGTTGGTACGCACGTACACGGGTTTCTGGTATTCCTGCCTCTTTGCCAGCGCGCCGGCGATAACTTTTCTTGCTGCCTCTTTTTCGTTTGCCGGCACGGAATCTTCAAGGTCAAAGCAGACAATGTCGGCTGCAAGCGTCTTGGCCTTTTCCACAAAGCGCGCGTTTGCGCCGGGCACAAAGATGAGCGTCCTGAACATCATGTCAAAAGTGAAGGGAAAAAGAGTGGAAAAAGGTTTCTTTTCCTTTTTTTAGAGCTTTTGCGGCGTCGTCAGGATCTTGCCGAACTGCTGTGCCTCTGCCATCATGACGTGGCCCTTGACCATGTCGGAGAACGGAAGCACGGTGTCAATCACTGGCTTGATCTTGCCCTTTGAGACCCAGTACACCACGTCTTCAAGCTCCGCCTTGGTGCCCTGCGTCGAGCCGAGGAGGTTTGTGCCCCTGAAGAACAGGTAGCGCAGGTCGATTGTCGAGTCGTAGCCGGTCGTTGCGCCTGTCGCAACCAGCGTTCCGCCCATCTTTAGCAGGCCCACTTCCTGCGGGAAAACAGACTTGCCGATGTGCTCAAACACCACGTCGACGCCGGGCTGGTTCAGCTCCTTGTTGATTGCGCGCACCTTCTTGTACCAGTCGGCTTCCCTGTGGTTCACCACATAGTCGGCGCCAAGCTCAAGGCACTTGTCCATCTTGTCTTTTTTGCCTGCGGTGGCTATGACTGTGCAGTTGTACAGTTTTGCGATCTGTATGCCTACCATGCCGACGCCAGAACCGCCGCCCATTATGAGCACCACCTGTCCTGGCTTTATCTTGGCCCTGCCGACTAGCATGTGCCACGAGGTCATGCCGACCATCGAGACAGCAGCTGCGTTCTCAAACGAGACGTTGTCCGCGATTTTTACCACGTTTACCTCTGGAAGGCGCGTGTACTGCGCAAAGCCGCCCCAGAGCGGGCCGGTCTGAAATCCCCAGATTTGCCGGTCGTTGCAATCGTATTCCCTGCCTGACGTGCACGCATCGCACACCCTGCACGACATGTTCGAGTGCGACACAACCCTGTCGCCCACCTTGAGCTTTAGGACGTCAGAGCCCACCTCTACAATAGTGCCGGCGACGTCGCTTCCGGAGATGTGTGGAAGCGGTGTCTTGACGGGTTCGCCCCATATGGCCCACAAGTCGTTATAGTTGTACGACGCTGATTCTACCTTTATCAGAACCTCGTTTGGTTTTAGCTTGGGAACGTCGATATCCTCAATCTTGACAACCTTTGTCGGGTCTTTGTTGTATTCTCGAAATACTGCTGCCTTCATATATAGAGGGCAAAGCCTGCTTTTCACCTTAAATAGTTAACTCTACACCGGCCGGCAGAAAAAAGCTGGATGCTTAGCGCCGGTCGAACTTGAACTCCTTCTTTGGCTGCTGCAGGCTCGCCAGAATCTGCTTCAGCTCGTCGTCTGAAAGGGCGCGGTTGAGCCTGCCTGTCGACGCAGCGTTTATCAAATAGTTTTCAACGGCGGTTGCAAGGTCTGGTTTTACCAGCCGTATGTTGGTAAGGCGCTGCCGCGCTTGCGGGTCTAAAACAACGGACAAGACGCGCTGGCGCATCGCGGCGGCCTCTGCCTCCCGCCTCCTTATCTCCTCGTCGTTTGGTTGTTGTGGTGGAGGAGCAGACATTTTTCACTTATGCATAGCGCTGGAGCGCCGGAGCAGCCTTGACCAGCTCTTTGTGGATCTCTGTCGCCAGCCTGTCAAGCTTTTTGGTGCCCTCGCTTGTCACAACCCTGCCCTTTGCCGGCAGCTTGGTGACGTACCCGGCGGCTTCAAGCTGCTGGATGGCGTGCCTGATAATGGCTCCGCCTGCGTCCTTGTGGTGCGAGAGGTTGTAGCCTATCTGCTTGCGACCGCCGTATGCCACCTTGAGATCTGAAACGCCTATTGGACCGTGAAGGTAAATCTTTCTCAAAAGAGAAGCGCATCTGGTGTACCACCAGTCCCTGTTTTGCGGGATCTTTTCGGCGTGAGAGCCTGTCTTGACAAATGCCGACCACGCTGGAGGCTCGATCTTTTTGTCCTTCTTCAGCTGTTCGGCCAGCTTGGCGATTAGCTCGTCAGCCGGAACATCGTAAACCTTGGCCATATGTGTAACGAAAAAGTCGCAACAGCCCTTATAAATCCTTATAGTGGCTGCTTTTTGATATGACCTTGCGGTACGTGTGCCCGCACAGCGCGCACGTTACGCGCACGGCTTTTGTTCCTGATCGGCCTACCCTTACTCTGGCTGTCCTGCCCGGCACTATGAAGGCTTTGCATTTCTTGCAGTACAGCTGCCTTATCTCATAGGGCATTCGCACCCGGTGGCGCATGGCTATTTTTTTTGCAAGATGTGCCCGGCGGCTGGCAAGCGCGGCGTCTTGCTCCTTCAGGGCGCCGGCTACCAAGATCTCGATGCGCTCTCTTGCCATTTCTCTAGCCTGCTGCTTTTTCTTGTTGTCCGTGCAGGCTCTAGCGCCTGTGCCAGATAAAAAGCAGCTGTCATTATAAGGCCCACGCGGCAAACCGTCAGGCACGGACAAGACAATTCTGGTAATAGCAGAGGCGGCTCTTGAACGCGTGCCAGAGGAAATAGCCAGCCACCCGGCGGTGTCAAGCAGGGCAAGAAAGCTTGGCTGCAAAGCGCAGGAAACACTGCTTGACAGAAGCTACCATCATGCCGCCATGAAGCGCCTGCCGGATAGCGGCAAGCGCGGCAGGCCGGACATCGTGCATTTTGCCCTCATGGAGGCGCTTTCGACCCCACTCTTCATCCAAGGACATCTGGACGTGTACGTGCACACGCATGGCAACATGATAATTTCAATGGCAGGCGGCCTGCGCATCCCAAAATCGTATTTCCGCTTTGAGGGCCTCATGCAGGGCCTGTTCCGGGACGGCGTGGTAAAAAGCGACGAAGGTGCCGTGCTCATGGAGATGGTAAAGGGTACGCTTGCAGAGCTGATAGGAGAGGCCAAGCCGGGCAGGGTGGTCGGGCTGTCGTCGGCAGGGGTGCAGTCAAGCGCCGAGCAGGTAGTGGCGAAAAACGACGTGGACAACTGCATGTTCGTGATAGGCGGCTTTCCAAAGGGCCACTTTGACGACGATACAAAAGCATTGTTCAACTGCACTTATTCTATCGAGGGCATGGGACTTGAGGCCCACGTCGTCATCGCCAGGATATTGTACGAATGCGAAAAGAAAAAGAGAAAGTCTAGCCAGGCGGCTTGAAGTAGTAGGCGTCTACCATGAACGCTATGAAAAGCGCCGTCAGGTATGGGCTTGAGAACTTGAACACCGTCCACGAGGCTTTTTCAGTGGGCTTGACAAGGAGCCACATGGAAAGCGCAAGCATCACCGCGCCAAACACTCCGGCAGTCGTTAAATAGATGAGGCCAAATTCGCCAAAGAAGAACGGCACCAGGCTGAACACCACCATCATCACGGTCGTCCCGGCAATGACCCTGACAGAGCTCTTTTCGCTTGACACCACCGGAAGCATCGGAACGCTCGCCTTAGTGTAGTCTTTTTTGATGTGCAGCGCAAGGCTCCAGATGTGGGTAGGTATCCAGAGGAACACGAGGCCGGCCATGACAAGCCCGATCTCAAGGTTCTGCGTCGTTACCGCCACGTAGCCTATCAGCGCCGGCGCGCCTCCAGAAAATCCGCCCAGTATGATGTTTGACTGGCTGCGCCTCTTGAGCCACTTGCTGTAGACTATGACGTTGTCAAAGAGGCCAAAGGCCATCAGCGAAAACGCCCAGATGTTGACAAACCACGACATGACAAGGGATATTGCAGTCAGGATGAGGCCAAATGCAAGGGCGTTTTTCGGCGATATCCTGCCCGATGGGATCGGCCTGTCCTTTGTCCTGTCCATCATGGCGTCAATGTCGCGGTCGATGTACCCCGTCAGCGTTTCTGCGGCCGCCGAGCCGGCAGTCACGCCCCCGATAAGCAAAACCCAGGTCATCGGCTCTATCGGGATGTCAAAGTAAAACGATGCCGTGAGGGCTGCGCCAAAGGTCGTGAAGACTAGGAGGTACCATATCTTGGGCTTGGTCACTTCATAGTAATCCTTGATCTTGCTTCCTACGGAAACCTGCCTCACAGTGTCCAAGCGATCGAGATCCGACCTACAGGGCACATCCTAGTTATTTATAGCTTAAAAAACCAGTGTGCTACTACTTTTCTATCGAGGACGGGTACGCAAGCTCCCTGACCGTCTTGCGCATCTCGATGAACGTCTCGGTCTTTTGCACACCCTCTACCCTGCCTATCTTTTCAGAGATGAGCTGGTGCATCTCGTCAAGCGAGTGGGCGTTCATGGTGACAAGGATGTCAAACCTGCCCGTCACTTCCGAGACTTCGCGCACCTCCGGGATCTTGAAGAGCTCGTTCAGGACGTTGTCGCGCAGTTTTGAGTCCATGTTGATGCCCGTCAACGCCTTTACGTTAAAGCCGAGCGCCTCGTCGTTTATCACTATGGTGAATTTCTTGATAAGTCCCTTCTTTACAAGGCGTTTTATCCTGCTGTACACGACGGACGAGTTGATGTTGATTTTTTTGGATAGCTTGGGCACAGAAATACTGGCATCTTTGGCAAGTTCACTTAAAATTTTGACATCGAGATCGTCTATTTTCCCCATGTAAAGCCGAGCATATCTTAAGATGCTGGGTGTTAATAAACGTATAATATGGTTCCAAACAGTGCTTTAATTCAATATTTTACAAGCTTTCAAGCAACGAAGAGGCACTGGTAAATTATTCGCCAAGCGCGCCGTCAAAGTCAGCAACTGGCGCACGTGCTATTAAGCATTAATAATAAAAAGCCTAGAGGATCTGCTTGTCCTTCAGCAACTCTGCAAGAAGGACTGCGCCCTTGGCAGATCCCATCTTTTCGTTGTGGGACAGGAGCACATACTTGATGCCGTTGTCAAAGGCGGTGTCCTTGCGGAGCCTGCCTACGGCCGTCGTCATGCCGTCGTTGAGCTCGCGGTCAATCCTTGGCTGTGGCCTGGTTGGGTCGTCGTGAACCACGATGTACTCCTTTGGCGCGGACGGGAGCTTGCCTATTGACACGCCCTTTGAGAATTTCAGCATCTCTTTTTTCACATCTTCCGGCTCTGCCGCCTCGGCCGTCTCGACAAAGACAGTCTCCGTGTGGCCGTCAAGGACCGGGACGCGGGTGCAGGTGCAGCTGACGCGGAAATCTGCCGGCGTGATTGCGTTTTTGGCGAACTTGCCGAGGATCTTTTTCGCCTCGACCTGCACCTTTTCCTCTTCCTTTGGTATGTAGGGGATGACGTTGTCGGTGATGTCAAGCGCGATTACGCCCGGCGACCTGCCTGCGCCGGAGAGAGCCTGCATCGAAGTCATTATCACCTTGTTTATGCCAAACTTGTCAAGCACCGGCTTTAGCGTGATGGCAAGGCCGGTGGTGGTGCAGTTTGGCAAGGGAGCAACGAACCCTTTCCAGCCCCTGTTCTTGCCCTGGGCCTTCAAGAGGTCGGCCTGGTCGTCGTTTACGCCCGGGATGAGTATCGGGACATCTGATTCATAGCGAAATGCAGCAGCGGTGCTTATGACCGGCGTGGTTTTTGCAAACTTGGGCTCGATTATCTTGGCATCGTCAGACTCTAGCGCGGTGAATATGAGGTCAAAGTTCTCCGGCTTGATGTCGTCAACCTTGCTGACTGTCATGTTCTTGACGTACTCGGGCACTTCTTCGCGGTTGTGCCATTTCAGTATCCCCGAATTGGGGTCGCGAAGGGCATCGACGTATTTCTTGCCTGCCGACCTTTCAGAAGCTGCCACCTGCGTAAGCTGGAACCACTTGTGCTTGTTGAGAGCCACGACGAATTCCTGACCCACAGCGCCGGTGGCGCCTATCACTGCTACCTTGAGCATATACGGGCGATTGAGAGGTATCGCAGCTAATAATCGTTTTTCCAAACGGGGGGGGCGCACATTCTAAATACAGATAATAACACAAGGAGTTTGATGACGATAGCGGGCGCCTGCTCCCACGGAGGCGTCTACTCCATAGCGGACCACAAAAAGGTCAGGCTTGACTTTAGCTCAAGCGTCAACCCCCTTGGCGCGCCGGCAAGGGCGGTAAGGGCCATTGAGAGGCAGGCAGGCCGCCTTGCGCCCGTCTACCCTGACCCAGAGTGCCGCGACCTCAAAAAGAGCCTGTCGCGGTATCTCGATGTCGACGCAGCGCAGATAGCGGTGGGCAACGGCGCGGCAGAGATAATCTACTGGTTTGCGCAGGCGTTTGCAAAAAAGCGCGTGGTCATCCCGGCGCCCACGTTCTGCGAGTACGAGCTTGCTTCGGAAAAGGCAGGCGCGGAGGTGACGTTTGTCCCGCTGTCTTCAGACTTCGCGCTTGACGCCGAGGCAGTCATAAAAAGCGCCAAGGGCGCAGATGCCGTCTTTATGTGCAACCCAAACAACCCGACCGGCCTGCTGGCAACCGACGCTGTGAGAAAGGTGATTGAAGGCGTCGACCCTTCTACCAAGATTTTGCTGGACGAATGTTTTATCGAGCTCGTCGACAAACCCAAGGCAAACACGCTTGTAAACATGGTGCGCGACTGCGAAAACCTGGTGGTGCTGAGATCGCTGACCAAGTCGTTTGGGATGGCCGGCCTGCGGCTGGGCTACAGCGTATCCAGCCTCGCGCTTGTGCAAGCGATGCAGGCAAGGAAGACGCCGTGGAACGTCAACGGGCTTGCCCAGGCTGCGGGGATAGCGGCGCTTGCAGACGGGAGCCATGTCGCAAGGGCAAGGGCGCTCGTGGCAAGGGAGCGCAGGTTCCTGCATGACAGGATCAAAAGCAAGACAGAATTTGTGCCGCTGAAATCTGACGCAAATTATTTCTTGATACAGCTGCCAGAGGGCAGCAACTCGACAGAATTTCGCGACCGCCTCTTGAAAAAGACAGGGGTGCTTGTGCGCGACTGCAGCACCTTTACCGGCATGGATGGCAGGCACATCCGCGTCGCCGTCAAGACGCACAGGGAAAACGTCGCGCTTGTACAAGCGCTGGAGGCAATGAAACTGGATGGCTAGACGCGCAAAATTGTTGATGGTGCAGGGAACGTCGTCAGGAGCGGGCAAGAGCACGCTCGTGGCAGGGCTGTGCAGGATGTACGCAGACAGGAATTACAGGGTGGTCCCGTTCAAGTCGCAGAACATGTCGTCCAAGCTTTACCTTACAAAGGAAGGTGCAAAAATGGCGCAGGCGCAAGCGGTGCAGGCAGTCGCCTCAAAAAAGCAGCCTGACCCCCGCATGAACCCGATCCTGCTAAAGCCCCTTGGCGAGTATCGAAGCGAGGTCATAATCAACGGCAGGTTCTACTCCGAGATGCACGCACGCGACTATTACGAAAAATTTGCGCTAAAGCAGGGCCTGCCGCTTGCGCTAAAGGCGCTTGACGGGCTGCGGCGCGAAAACGACCTTGTAATTATCGAAGGGGCCGGCTCGCCGGCGGAGATAAACATCGCCAAGTATGACATTGCAAACATGCTCCTTGCAGAAGAGGTCGGGGCGCCCGTTGTTATCGTGGCAGACATTGAGCGCGGCGGGTGCTTTGCCAGCATGGTCGGGACGCTCCAGTTATTGAAAACAAGGCACAGGGCGCTTGTCAAGGGATTCTTGATAAACAAGTTCAGAGGCGACCGGTCGCTTTTAGAGCCGGCGATAACAGAGACGCAAAAGCTGACCAAAAAGCGCATCCTTGGCGTCATACCAAAGATCGACTTTGACCTGCCGGAGGAAGACTCGCTTGTTGGCAGTGCTACTGTAAGGACGGACCTGCCGCAGGACGCATGGGACTGGCAGATAGGCATGCTTGCAAAGGCAATAAAAGACAGCATAGACGTAAAGAGGCTGGACGGGATAGTGGGCATCTGATGCTGCTTGCTCTCATTGCCAGCCTTGCCGGAGGCATTGGCCTTGACGTTGTCGCAGGCGACCCGCCAAACCGCTACCATCCTGTGGCATGGCTTGGCCGGCTCATTGGCTATTTCGTCCCGCGGCTCAAGGCAGGGTCAAGGGCAAAGGAGCGGGCCAAGGGCGCAGCTTTTGCAATACTTTTTGTTGCACTTGTCGGCGCCGGCGTGCACCTTGCCGCCATGGTAAGCCTGTACCTAGCCGGCGCCGTTGCGCTGGCGATATTTTCCGCGATAATCCTAAAGGTCACGGTTGCCGTGCGCGGAATGGACAGACACGCTCGGGCAATAATGGCCTGCCTTGAAAATGGGGACCTGCCCGGCGCAAGGCAGAACCTGTCGAGGATAGTGCGCCGGCCCACAGAGAACCTTGACGAGCAGCACGTGCTTTCTGCCACGATAGAATGTGTCAGCGAAAGCACGGTTGACGGCATCACAGGGCCGGTCTTTTATTATTCACTGCTTGGGCCTGCAGGCGCTTTTGCGTACAGGACAATAAACACGCTTGACTCGATGGTCGCCTACAGAGACGACTATTACAGAGACATTGGCTGGATGTCCGCCCGGCTTGACACCCTTGCCAACTATGTGCCTGCGCGAATCACCGCTTTTCTTATGGTCATATCTGCAAGGATGCTGGGTGCCGACTGGAAGAACTCGCTTGGGATCTTGCAGCGTGACCACAACAAGACGTTCTCGCCAAATGCCGGCTACCCGATGGCCACCATGGCTGGCGCGCTCAGGATACGCTTGGAGAAAATAGGCCACTACGCACTTGGCGACAGCCAAGAGCAGGCATCTCTTGAAAAGTGCAGGACGGCAATTGCGATGATGAAACTTACAACACTTTTGTTTTCCCTTGCGTTTTCCGTGCCGGCAATGTCAGTTTTATATCTGGCCGGCTGGTGGAGGCTCTTGCTTGGCCTCCCTTAAGCCGGTCCAGTCGGTGCTGGCATTTCTCACTATAATCCCTGTCGGCAAGAAGGACGGCGATCACGATATCCACTACATTGCCAAGAATATGTACCTCTTTCCGGTGGCCGGCGCCATTGTGGGCATCATGGCAGGCGGCATGGCCTTTGGCATATCGCCATTTCTGCCTCCGCTCCTTGTCGGCCTGCTGGTCGCAGGGGCGCTCGTGATACTGACTGGCGTGCACCACACCGACGCGCTTGCCGACTTTGCAGACGGCATGATGGCCAAGGGCGACAAGGAGAAGAAACGAAAGGCGATGATGGATCCGGCTGTCGGCTCTGCCGGCGTTGCAGCTCTTGTCATGTACTTTGCAGGCATGATAATCGTGTTCAACACCGGCTTTTCTGGTGGCATAAAGATCCTGACAAGCATAATCGCCGCCGAGGTGATTGCAAAATACATCATGGTTCTTCTTACGTACAGGGGCACGTCGGCGTGGGAGGGTTTCAGCTCGCCCTTTACCGCGGCCATGAAGGATGGAAAGAAGATGCTTGCCGCGACTGCCATCATGCTCCCAATCGTGTGGTTTTCCACCGGCTATGCAGGCATGGCCGCGCTTGGAGTCTCTGTTGCGCTCGGCGCACTTGTGAGACACGCTGCAAAGAGGAGCTTTGGAGGCATCTCCGGCGACGTGCTTGGCGCGTCCAACGAAGTTGCCCGGCTTGCATCGCTCATCGTCCTTTCTTCGTTGCCGCCGGTAGTGATGACGCTTTGACAATAGTTGCTGCAGTCATGTGTGGGGGAAGAGGCACCCGCATGCAGCAGCAACCAGAAACTGAAAAGCCGATGACAGAGCTTGCAGGCAGGCGCTTTGTCGAGCGCGTGGCGCTTGCGCTAAAAGAATCAGGCCGGTTTGAAAGAATAGTTGCGGCAGTTTCGCCAAGCACGCCGGCGACAAAGGAGTTCCTGCTGTCAACAGCAGAAGATATCGCCGAAACAATAGATACTCCGGGCGCCGGCTACCCGCAGGACCTTGCGATTTTGCTTGAAAAGCTTGCGCCGGCAAAGGTGCTCGTGGTGCCTGCAGATGTGCCTCTCCTGACCGCGGCAATAGTAAGCGAAATCGTTGACAAGCTTGCAGCGGTTGGTGCACCCGCAGCGTCCATTGCAATCGAGAAAAGCTTTGCAGAGAGCATCGGAGTTGCGCCAAGCGTCGCTTTTGGAGACCTCTGCCATTCGGGCATCACCTTGTTTGACTCTACGCGTGCAAAAGGCACGGCGATGATGGTAGAAGAGCGTTACGTCATCATGAACAGGGTAGAAGTCGCGCTGAACGTGAATACAAAAAGGGAAAAAGAGGTTGCAGAGTCACTGGTCAAGCGTGCCAATGACCTTGCCGGAAATAACCGCCTTTGAGCCAGAGCTCGTGGCAAGTATCTCGCCGCATCCGGAGCACTTGATTTCAGACGTGGTGTGCGAGAATATGACGGTCCTTGCGCCACACTTTTCGCACTGGACGGAAATAAAGTTGCTCCGCGGTTTTGGAACCAGTATGTTCTCTCTCTTCATATGATCATCAAATCTCCAGCTTGCGTATCCTGCGCCCTTCCTTCATGGTCTTTCTCTGGCAGGTCTTGCATGTATAGCGCAAAGTTATCTTTTTCGTGGTCTTGGCAGTCCTTTTAAGCTCGGGGAATTTCTGGCCGCCGTATCCCTTTTTGTCCTCGGCGTGCCTGCGAGCGCCCTCTGCCACTGTCCTGTCCTTGCCCTTTTTGTATATTGCAACAGACTGCATGGTATGCGTCTTGCACCGGGGGCAGAACTTGCGCATCTCCTTCTCCATCTTCATAGCTAGCACATGAATTCACTCTAGGGTAATTTAAGGTATGTCCGGGTGCCTTGAGGAGGGCCGGCTTAGAAAATCTAATATACTTGTATTATTATCCTTCTGGCATGTTTGAAGCTCTGTTCAGACAAGTGATCGACCCAGCTGCATTTCCAGTATGGATTCCGTTGGCTTTTGGCCTGATAGTTGGTCTGGCCTATGCTATTGCCTCTGGCATGAGGCGCAGCAAGTAAGAAAGAGGCACAGGGTGTCGCTTCTCTTTTCTTTCTTTTTCGATTACCTTATAGCGTAGGCTATTATACCATAGCCCGATATATGGGCCTTTTACACCGTGAAAAGAACGAGTGCGAAGACTGCCACACGCGCTTTTCCAGTTACGAAGAGCTCGTGCACCACGCGCATGACGCCCACAAGCACCACATCATAAAATGCTCCGACTGCGGCAAGCTTTTCCTCCACGAGAAAGACAGGCTGCACCACGTCAAGGAAGAGAGGGAGAGGAAGACGGACATTCGCCGGCACAAGTTTTAAGCGGGCTTTTTTGAGGAAAACAGGACACACTATGAGCATCGATTTTGGATCCAGGGTCAGAGTGGGCGCGGTAAAAGAGCGTACCATCACGGTCGATTCCAACATGACTACAAGCTTTCTCTGGGAGGGCGAAAACGTGCTTTCCACTCCAGCCATGATAATGGAGATGGAAGAAACCTGCCGGCTCTTGCTCAAGGAACAGGCCATCCCCGAAGCAGAGTGGGACTCGGTTGGCACCATAGTCGACATCAGGCACTTGGCGGCAACGCCCGTGGGCGCTCAGGTGTTTCTGAAGGCAAAAGTGACTTCTGTGAACGGCAGGCAGGTCATGTTCGAGGTAGAAGCCAGCGACAGGCTTGAGAAGATAGGGGAAGGCAGGCACGAGCGCTTTATCATCAACGTGCCAAGGTTCCGGGCCAAGTTTGGCGAGAAGCAGAAACAGCTTGGGATGTGAAAAATATATAAGAGATGCATGAAAAGCGTAATTATTCTTAGGTGATACTGTAATGGCATCAATTCAAACAACGCCTGGCGGTATGCCAGTCTTAATCCTGAAGGAAGGGACTAAGGAAAGCAAGGGACGCGAAGCGCAAAAGAACAACTTGACAGCGGCAAAACTGATCGCAGAGATAGTGAAGACGAGCCTTGGCCCACGCGGAATGGACAAGATGCTGGTGGATAACCTTGGCGACGTCACGATAACAAACGACGGCGCCACCATCTTGAAAGAGATTGACGTGCAGCATCCGGCGGCCAAGATGATGGTCGAGGTTTCAAAGTCGGTGGACAACGAGGTCGGCGACGGCACCACGTCTTCGGTGGTGTTTGCTGGCGCCCTGCTTGAAAAAGCGGAGGATCTCTTGAACAAGGATGTCCACCCGTCTGTCATCGTCGACGGCTACAATGCGGCAGCAGATCAGGCGCTAAAGCTTTTGGAAAAGATGGCGGTGCAGGTCGACGTATCAGACAAGGACATGCTCCTAAAGATTGCAAGGACCAGCATGGATTCCAAGCTTGTGTCTGATGACAGCCCGCTCCTTGGCGCAATGGTGGCCGACGCGGCAAAGCAGGTCGCAGAAAAGACAGAGAATGGCGCCCTGAAGGTCGACCTTGACAACATCAAGGTGGAAAAGAAGGCGGGAGGCTCGATGCGCGACACGAAGCTCATCAAGGGCATCGTCCTTGACAAGGAAGTCGTGCACGCAGGAATGCCAAAGCGCATAGAGGGAGCCAAGATTGCGCTTGTCAACTCGGCACTTGAAATTGAAAAGACAGAGATGAGCGCAGAGATACGCATCTCTGATCCGCACCAGATGCAGATGTTCCTCGAAGAAGAAAACAGGATGCTCAAGGCGATGGTGGACAAGGTCAAGAGCTCTGGCGCAAACGTAGTCCTGTGCCAGAAGGGAATAGACGACATTGCCCAGCACTACTTGGCAAAGGCAGGTGTCCTTGCGGTGCGCAGGGTAAAGGAAAGCGACATGACGAAAATGTCCCGCGCAACGGGAGCAAGGATTGTCAACAACCTTGACGACCTGACTGCAAAAGACCTGGGCTCTGCCGAACTGGTAGAAGAGCGCAAGGTAGAGACAGACAAGTGGGTGTTCATTGAAGGGTGCAAGAATCCCAAAGCAGTCACCATCCTCATCCGCGGAGGCTCCCAGAGGGTCGTAGACGAGGCAGACAGATCATTGCACGATGCACTCATGGTCATGAAGGACGTGCTTGAAAAGCCGGCCATAGTGGCAGGCGGAGGCGCGCCAGAGGCCTACATCGCAAACGAGCTGCGCCAATGGTCCTCAAGCCAGGAAGGCCGCGCCCAGCTTGCGGTGCAGAAATTTGCAGACGCCCTCGACACGATCCCACTCAACCTTGCAGAGAACGCAGGCATGGACCCGATTGACACCATGACGGAACTTCGCGCCAAGCAGAGCAAGGGAAGCAAGTGGACAGGGGTCGACGCAAGGAACACGGTGGTTGCCGACATGTACAAGCAGAACGTGCTTGAGCCATTGGTAGTAAAGCAGCAGATAATCAAGTCTGCTACAGAGGTTGCGTCGATGATCCTCAGAATAGACGACGTGATTGCCGCAAGCAAGTCCAAGATGCCAGCCATGCCGCCGGGCGGTGGAGGTATGGGTGGCATGGGCGGAATGGGCGGCATGGGAATGGAATAAGAAGAAAAAAGTCCTCTTTCTCCTCCTTCCCTTTTTTCCTCTTTCTTCTTTTTCAACAAACAACAAATATCGCAAAGTGCTAACGCTCGCAAGAAGAAAAAGTGATAATCGACAAGCTGAAGCAGCTGCACATCCTTGGCTCGATAGTGGTGATGCCGGACTTTTTCGTTGACAGGATAATCAGGCTTGACGCAAGGGAAAAGCTGGCCAGCGCGCTTGAGGAAAAGGCAAAAAATGGCGGCGGGAGCGTCCGGGGCGTCCCCACGACAGACATCAGGGGCGGAAACGCAGTCAACGTCGCGTACGCGCTTGCCAAGATGGGCGCCAAGGTGACGCTGTTTACGGTCGCAGACGAGATGGGTGCGGCCATGATAAGGCAGTCGTTTTCGCAGTTTGGCGACAGGGTGACGCTCAAAATCGCGCAGGGCAGGCACGGCTGCACCACCGCGTTTGAGTTTCCGCACGACGACAGCAGGGTTAACGTGATGGTAAGCGACATCGGGGACAATGCAAGCTTTGGACCCGACAAGGTCAGCTCAAAGGAAGATCAAGCGGCGCTAAAGAATGCCGACGCGGTGATGGTGGTCAACTGGGCAAGCAACCAGAAAGGCACCGAGCTTGCAGAGCACGTCTTTAAAGGCTCGCCCAGTGCTCTGCACTTTATCGACCCTGCAGACATTGCCACGAGAAAGCAAGAGTTCCGCGACGCGCTGTTCAAGCTTGGCTCCGTCACCGATTACCTAAGCATAAACGAAAACGAGTGCGACCACTTGGCGTCCGCGCTTGGGCTTGACGCGCCCCTTGGCGCAAGCTACAGGCCGGACGACGTGAAAAAGGCGGCGGCCAAGATCGCAGAAAGCATCGGCATCACCACCGACCTGCACACCCGCATCGGCTCGGCGTGGTCAAACGGCAAGGAAGTCGAGTTTGTACACGCAATAAAGGTCGAGCCAAAGATACTGACCGGTGCCGGCGACGTATGGGATGCGGCCGACATACTTGGCTACATCGCAGGGCTTGACTCGCGCGAGCGCCTGCTGTTTGCAAACGCCGCCTCGTCGCTGTACGTGAGGCAGCCGTCTGGCGAGCCCCCTGCCATGAGCAGCGTGTTTGAGCTTATCGAGCGCGTCCAGTAGCTAGCTCTAAATCACCTGTCCTGCAAGAAAAAACGATATAATGTGATAGAATCAGGCGACGCGGCAAGGGTCGTGGACACGCTCGCAAAGAACCTTGCAGGCGTGGCGATGAACAAGTCAAACTTTGCAAGGCTCCCAGACACGTTCTGGGGATATTACGCCAAAGGCCACGACGGCAAGAACGGCAGGTTTGCAGTCATTGTCACTTATTCAGAGAAGGGCGACGATGTTGACGACCTGGTGAAAATGTACGAGCAATGGATTGCCAGGAACAAAAATACCACTACTACGACTACTAGGTGATTTGCTCCAAAATCCACTCGCGGAATTTTGCGATTGCAAATTCTTCTGACTGCTTTACAAACGCGGGATCCTTTACCCGCCACTGGTCCTGCGGTATGCCGTCAAAAAACTCTTGCATGCATAGTATGAACCGAAAGCGCAGGTTGCGCGGGTTTTCTGCCATCCCGTAGCGGTACAGTATTTCCGCAATAGCAGAAAACGCCGTGTCATAGTCGCGCTTGAACGGCTCTATCGCAAACGTCTGCCGCAGAACGTCTGAAACGGCGTCAAGGTCCTGCCTTAGCGTTATCATCATTATCGTCATTTGGCCCTGAGGCCCTCAAGCTTTTTGGAATATAGGGCCTGCATGTTTGCCGGGACGTCGAGATTGTATTTTGAGGCAAGATAGTGGAGAAGTGCTATCGACTCGGTTATCTCTAGCTTGGCGTGCTCGGCGTTTTGCTTTTCCATCGCAAAGGCGATCTCGCCTATTTCGCGTACCAGGTGTACGAACGCTGCCTGGGCGTTGTCGCCAAACTTTATGTTGTAATATTCGACTGCGGCCGTTGTTGCGCTCATGCAAGGCTGCATATCTCGTGGACGGTATTAAAACCCATTTTCGGGCCTTGTACCGCATGGCATATAATGAATTACCACATCAATAATTATTGCAACAGCAGCATGAAAAAAGAGCTATTGATAATGGCCGGCGTCGTGGCAGTTTTTGTCGCCGGCGGCGTTGCGCTCATGTCGTCCGGCCTTTTGCCGGAGGAAAACGCCAGAAATTTCAACGCGCTTTCCAACATAACGCTCAAGACGGAAAACATTGTCATCAAAGAGCCCACCAAAGACGACAACACGTACATCTATGCCATAAACGACGTGGCCAAGCAGGCATGGGAGATAGCCGAGCAGGACTCTGGAGTTCAAGACATACTTGCGCAGGCAAAGGGGAGCGCTATTACAATAGCTGCGGTGCAGCCTACAGCGTTTGTCGACCCAAGCGGCAAGGTGACGAGCAGCGGCGCAGGGCAGGTGATAATCACCGCAAACAGGCAGCTTGTCGGCGGCAACCCCTATTCAGACGCGCAAAGCTTTTCAGCGATTGCGGGCAAGCAGGGCGAGTCGCACCAGCAGATATGGAACGTGTTTGTCGACATGGACAAGAACAAGGTAATGAACATTGCAAACGAAAACGAGCGGGTGATGTCAAATACCCTGCGCAAGGACATCGTGTACGGCGGCATGAACATGTATATGCCCGACGCGGCAGTGACGCAGGCCGGCTCGACGGTAAAGTGGATAAACGAGTCGAACATTCCTCACAACGTAGTAGGCACGTACAGGACCGAGTCAGGCAAGGCCACCAGCATAGACAGCGGGTTTTTCAACAACAACGAATCGTTCCAGTACAAGTTTGCTGAAAAGGGCACGTTTGAGTACCACTGCACCATCCATTCCGAAGAGGGGATGAAGGGCACAATAGTGGTGTCTTAGGCTTATGAGGTCTCTCCCTTTAGGTGCTTGTCAAAGAACGCAAGCGTCTTTTGCCAGGCGTCCTTTGTTTCCGTTGGCGCATAGTTGGGCCCCGACGGGTTTGCAAACGCGTGCCCCACGCCGTTGTACACATGGATCTCGTTTTGTATGCCGTCCTTGTCAAGTGCCTGCTTGAATGCGTTTACCTGCTCTACGGGTATCGACTGGTCCGCGCTTCCAAAGATGCCAAGGACCGGCCACTTTATCACAGACAGCGCTTTTGGATCGGTAACGGGCCTGCCGTAATAGAGCCCAGTTGCGTTCATTTTTTCGTTCAGCGCAAGCTGGAGCGACCAGTCGCCTCCAAAGCACCAGCCAAGCGAGCCTATCTTGCTTGCGTCGACAGAACTGTCGTTGCGCAGGTAGCTGACTGCGGCTTGCAGGTTCTTTACCGCCTCGCCGGGGTGGTTCCTGACGCCCGTGGCAAGCTGCTGCGCTTGCGAGCTAGCAGTCGTCACCTGCCCTTTGTACAGGTCTGCCGCAAGCACGACGTACCCTTCTGACGCCATGTGCCGGGCCATATCCTTGATGTTGTCGTTTAGCCCCCACCACTCGTGGATCATGACGATGCCAGGGTACTTGCCGCCAGTGCCCGCAGGCTTGGCAAGAAAGCCTGACGCATTGTCATAGTATTGAACCATAGAAGTCTCGACTTTTGAAACGTCTTTACCATCTCCAAGCATAGTGACGTTGCTTTCCACGCTGTCGCCCTTTTGCGTGCCAATCCATACCGCGATGGCAATCGCGGCCGCTATGGCCGCTGCACCGCCTATTTTGGCAACGGACTTGGAATTCATGGGAGAGACATACGTGGCAGGAATAATAAAGAGAATCGCGGCAATTACTATTGGCTGTGCTGGTCAAGCCCCCACCTTGCCCGGACCTTCTCCTCCAGCTTTACAAACACCAGCCGGTCAAAGAGCAGGCCTATGGCAAAGACGGCTATCATGACTGCGATTATCTGCCCCATGTCCTGAAACTCCCTGCCTATCTGGAGTATGTGCCCAAGCCCGTACAGGGTCGTTATCAGTATCTCGGCGCCTATCAGGGCGTGCCATGCAAACGACCACGCCTGGCGGAGCCCGATTATCAATGAAGGCGTGGCGGCAGGGATCATTACGTACCTGAAAAGCGAAAAGCCGCTTGCGCCCATGTTTTTTGCAGCCCTGATGTAGATGGGAGGTATGTTGCGTATAGAGCTGTAGGTGGATATCATCACCGAAAACACAGACGCCATGACCAGCACAAACAGTATGCCAAAGTCGTTAAAGCTGATGAGCAGTATTGAAAACGGCACCCATGCAATGCTTGGAAAAGTGAGCAGTCCTACTGCAAACGAGCTGAGGGTCTTGCCAAAGCTTGGGAACTTGACCATCGCCAAGCCCACTGCGCCGCCGATGCCTACAGAAATGACAAACCCGGCAAACAGCCTCCACATCGTGACTCCGATGCCAATTGTCAGGGAGGAGTCGGCAACCAGGCCGACTATTGTCTGCGCCACCATTGCCGGCGAGGGCATCAGAACCTTGGGCCAAATCCCAAGCGAAAAGGCAAGCTGCCAGACGCCAATGAACGCGGCTATGAACAAAAAAGCGTTTGCCGCATCCGTCGCATCGAATCGGCTATTTTTCTTGGCGCTGTTGCTGCTAACCTTCTTGTGGATTGTGGTTTCTTTTTGCAATTTGAAAGTCCTCCTCTAGTTCTCGCAAAAGCTCCCTGCGGATCGCGCTTATCTCGTGGCTCTCGATGTCCCTGGGCCTTGGGTGGTTGACTGCGATCTCTTTTTTGACGTTTCCCGTCCTTGGCGAGAGCACGATTATCCTGTCGCCCAGAAGCACCGCTTCGTTGATGTCGTGTGTCACAAACAGTATGGTCTTGCCGGTCGACTGGTGAATCTGCACCAGCTGCTCGTGCAGTATGTCTCTGGTCTGCACGTCAAGTGCGGCAAAAGGCTCGTCCATGAGCAGAATCCGCGGGTCAAGGGCAAGTGCACGCGCTATTGCAACCCTCTGCTTCATCCCGCCTGAAAGCTGGTAGATGTACGAGTCTGCGAATTTGGCTAGCTGCGCCATCTCGATGAAACGGCTTGCGGTTGCCCTTCTTGACTCCTTTGTGACGCCGGCCACCTTTAGCCCAAACTCGACGTTGTCAGAGACTGTCAGCCACGGGAACAATGCGCCTTCTTGAAATATCACTACTCGCTGCGCTTTTCTTATTCCATCGCTTCCGTCTCTGACTGAGACCAGGCCCGAGTCTGGAGCGTCGAGGCCGGCCACGATGTTCAAAAGCGTGCTCTTGCCGCAGCCAGACGGCCCCACTATGGTGACAAACTCGCCTTCACGCACGTCAAGGTTAATCCCGTCAAGCACCCTGTGACGATCCGCGGTCTTGTTTTCATGCAAAAAAGCCTTGGAGACGCCTCTTAGCTCCAAGACAATGTTATTTCCGCTACGGGGATATTCTTCTTTTTGCGGCTGTTGTTCAATCAGAGACATGTACGAACAGAGCAGGAGTGCATCAGATATAATCTGCATCAAAGGTGCAACGGGGGCATCATGGACGCAGTTTTGGCATGATCATTGCATGTATTTCAAGGGCACTCGGCAAAATTTCTTTGCGGCCAGAACAAAAAAGAGAGAAAGGAAAAAAGGAGAGAGAGAAAAACTCCTTTAGCTTATCTGCGGCAGGCCCTTCTCCTTCAACACCTCGTTCAGCAGAGTCAGGTCGTATATGCCGGAAAGGTCCGGCTTTTGCTTCAAAAAGCCAATGTCGTGCGCGTCGCTTGCCGACTTGAAGAGCGAGTCCTCCACGGGGTCGTACGTGAGCGTCAGCCGGGAGGTGCCGGCCTTGTACTCGTCTTCGGGTATTGTCTTGCCGGTCAGCTTTTTCAGCTCCTCGTTGTACACCTTGAGCGCCTCGTCAGGGTGATCGTTAATCCACTTTGTCTCGTCCACGTTGGCCGCGATGACCTTCTTGACCACGTCCGGGTTGTTCTTCAAATAGTCTGTGCTGACGATGATGTGCGCCGTGACGAACTGGCCGCCGGGCCACCGGTCCTGCTCGTCAAGGAATATGCGCCCGCCGGCCTCCTTGACAAGCTTGGCGCCCCAGGGCTCTGGCACCCACGCGCCGTCAATCTCTTTTTTCAAAAAGAGCGCAAGGATGTCCGCGTTTGCAGCAGGAATGACCTCGACGTTTCCGCCGTTTTCCTTTGTCCTGTAGCCGTTCTCAAGCAGGTACTTGCGCAATGCCACGTCCTGCGTGTTGCCAAGCTGCGGCGACGCAAACTTTTTGCCCGCAAAATCCGCCGGCGTCTGTATGCCAGAGTCGTTTCGCACTACAAACACCGCGCCTCCGCTTGCGGCCCCGGACACGATCCGCAGCCCCTGCCCGTCAGACTTGACATAGCCGTTTATCGCCGGGTTTGGCCCGATGTAGGTGATGTCGACCTGCTTTGCAAAGAGGGCCTCGATGGCAGACGGCCCGGCGTTGAACACCTGCGTCTTGACCTCGACGTTGCTCCCAAGCGCCTTTTGAAAGTCGCCCCGGCCAAGCCCTATCACGGCCTGCGCGTGGTTGATGTTTGGAAAGTACCCAATCCTGACTACCTTTGATTCCTGCTGTTGTTGCTGGGGAGCTGCAGCCTGGCTTGAAGAAGCCGCGTCAGAGTTGGCCGCCTGCGATCCCGCAAAAAGCGGGACGGAAGTGGCAATGACTGCGACTATTATGGCCGCAGCTATCCCAAACTTGATCTTGTTGTTATTCATGCCCTTTTCCTGTCCCGGAGGGGTTAATACTGCTGGCAACGGTGCAAAAAATGCAAGAAAGGCGCAGGTTCACGGTATGAATTTTGGAAAAAGTGCAGGATCCGCACAGTTCACAAGTTCAAAATAGGCGCACATCTTGCATATACATTATCAGATTTGCTAGAGAGCTACGTGAAGAACAGGGTCGACGTTAAAAAGCCGCGCAAGGAAGGCAGGACATATGTTATAGACAAGCTGCAGGGGCTTGACAAGGAGAACTTTGAGGCGCTTGCGCCGTTTATCGACGCAGTCAAGATCTATGGCGTCCTGCCGCTATTGCTTTCCGAGTCTGTGCTGCAAAAAAAGATCAAGTTCTACCAGGACCTTGGCGTCAAGGTGTCCACTGGGAGCACCATTTCCGAGTACATGGTGTCTGAAAACGCGTTTGACAAGTTTGTAGGCGACGCGGCAAGGGTCGGCTTTAACATCATCGAGATAGGCGAAAACGGCATAGACCTGACATTTGAGCAAAAGAAAAAGCTGACCGATACAATCCTGGCAAGGAACCTTGACTTTCAGTGGAAGGTGGGCAAAAAAGACCCCCGCCACCAGATCTCTATCGACGCGACGATAGCCAAGGTGGAAGAGGCAGTCAAGCTGGGCTCTGACAAGGTGGTGCTTGAGGCAAACGAGGGCTTCAGCGTCGGAATATACGACGAAAAGGGCGCAGTGAGGTGGAACGCTGTCGGGGCGCTGACTGCAAAGTACCCGCCGACTACGTTCATCTTCGAGGCGCCGCTTGAGCACCAGCAGTCGGCGCTCATTGCAGAGTTTGGCCAGCGCGTCAACCTTGCCGAGATCCATATCGACGCGGTTTCGTCGATAGAGTCGCAGAGGAGGGGCTTTCCGTCCAAGGCGTCGTTTGGCGTCTCGTACCTGCGCAAGGACCCGGAGGGCGGGCCGGCTGCCAAGTTTGTATATTTCATAATAAAGTCAAAGCACCCAATAGATCAGGTGGAGCTGATGGAGATGAGCCGTCTGCCCAGAAGGACGGTCCAGAGCGCTGTGGAGGACCTAAAGAGCCAGGGCCTAATAATAGAGCGCAGCAGCCTTGACGATGCAAGGAAAAAGATGTACGCGCCAGTGCAGTCGGTGTGGCTATAAGCCACATCATATTGCGCCAGAATTGCGCATTTTATGCTTGGCCGGCGCAATCAGGGGTGAATAAATCCCTTGAAGGCAAAAAATATGCCATGCTCGATCATCTATTGGCAAAACCGGAAAGGATTGCAGCAAGGCAGGCGCAGTTTCTGATATGCAACGAATGCTTTTGGTGCGCGTCCTGCCTTGACCCCGAGTTTGCGACAGGCAACTGCCCGTCGTGCAATGCTGCAGCGGTGGAAGACATGCCAATATCGGCCAACGAAAGATACACGTTCGATTACAGTGTCGACAGGGGAGTGATACTGGAATTTACCCCCAAGGTCAGGACGGCAAGTCGCGCCGGCCAGACAGTATGACGATGATGACGACAAGCTACAACAAGATTAGCTGCAGGGTGTGCGGCCACGCTTTTTCAGTGGCCCAGACCTGCGGGTTTTGCCAAGAGCCTTTCAAATGGCACTGCAGAAATTGCGGCAACGTTGACGACTCGACCCACAGCCACCATCTTGCCGACGGCGACAGTAGCGGCAATAATGTTGTTTTGCAAACCCTGCTGGTTTTGGACAACGCGGCATGATCCATAATTTCTGCGCAGATAATTCACAGTTGTTGAAAGGGATGCGTCTTTGAATTGCGTTATATTGCTTTCAGGTGCAAATGCAGGTGCATATACCAGAAATCGCCGCCCGCCAAGCGCCATGCCAGCCCTGCAAGCTTGGCGAGGCTTTTTTTTCTTCTTTGAAGTTATGATATAGTATCATCCCATCCTAGTTAACGGAGAAGTATTCCCTTTCCTTGCAGAGTGGAGGCAGGGCCGTACCGGATGATTTAGGCCAAAGTTTTCCGCGCCAGCCGATGGAACATGATCATCGACCCTAGCGCGCCGGCCACCACCGCGATTGCCCCGGCAGGAAACTCTGGAATCACCACCGTCCCCCTTGCTATGCCGTTTCTGGTAAGGTCAAGCGACTGCTGCCCTGCGGCTGTGACTCCCTTTACATCGACTTCAATGCGGTAGGCCGCGTCTTCAGGAAACATCATGGTTTGCGAGTCTGAGCCGTCCTTTGCGACTTGGCCTGCCAGAGAATGCACTTGGCTTCCATCGGGGCCAAACGTGCGCAGGTCGTACGTCACATCGTCCGTTACCTTGTTGCCAGAAAACGCGTCGTAGAACTCTAGGTCAAGAGTCGCATTCCTGTTTGCCGCAAGCTGGCCCGGTGTCCAGTTCAGCAGGACCAACATGCCTCCAGTGTCGGTAGCTATTTCGCCCGAAGTTTGCTGCTTGCTGCCATTGGAAGCTGGCGAAAACGCAAACTCCATCTCCCTCGCTGTTGCAGGGACTTGCTGCTCAAGCCGGAGGATTTCGTTTTTGTTTACCAGAAAGTGCAGGATTAGATTATTTTCATCAGTGAATGGATCTAGCGAGAGCATCCCTCCTGTTATGGGCCTGCCATTGACCGACGCGTCAAAGGTCATGGCGTCCCCCACGCCCTCAAAGGACTTGGGGATCCGGACTTCCTCGTGCACGAACATGCTTGTCGCAGACTTGATTCTTTTGATGTCCCAGTTAAAGGGCATCGACCAGGAATAGGTCTTGGTATTTGCGTCGAACTTGAAATCTTTTACCTTGTCATAGTAGGATATGATTGTAGCAGGGTAGGTTTTGCCCTGGTACTGGACATCCTGTGTAATGACGTCACCAACAGAAAGGTAAGTATCAAATGTCCTGACTTGATCCGGCGGCAAGAGTTCTTTGGCGCTGTCAACGCCAATCACGTCAATCCTAAAGTGGTACAGTCCGCCGTCAAGCAGCACAGGCCCCTTGATGTTTATGGTTCCACCGAGGTCTGCCTTCCATGCGTCTAGGATAGCTTCCCTTGTCGCCAGTACCTGCACCGGCCCTTCCTGCGGCTGTATCTTGAGCGTGAGGAGGCCGCTTTCAGTGTGGAAAGCGTCAGGAGCCATGAGCACGTCTTCCCCGGAACCTGTAACCTTGGAGATCTCCATCACAAAAGTCGTGTATCTGATAGTCTGGTTGTTGCCCTCAAAAAGCCGGAGCTGCACGAATGCGTCTTGCTGCGTCTGTGTAGTGAGTACGGGAGGATTTATCCTGACGAACAGCTCCACGTTTCTGCCTGCGATGCTTCCCTGAATGTTTTCTTGGAAAAGCCCGTCGGCAAAAGCGCGCTGGCTTGCAAGCGCCGGCAGGAACACGAGCCCTGCAAGGCCAAGAGCTAGAACTCTTTTCTCTATTATCGTAGCAGTTTTTTGGTACAAATCATATTTAAATTTGCTCAGGATCATGGATTCATTCTCGACTTTCAATTTTTGAGAAAACTTGTGCGCATGTTTGTCGTGCGGCTGTGCATGAAGTGGTAATAGTTGTTATCGATAGTACATATCTCGGCTTCATCGCCGCTGCTGTGTTCGCTGCTTGAAACACAAGCGCGCTAAAGCTAGAATTTCCTATAGATAGGAAGTTACTGGCTAGCTTAGATACCCGAAAAAGCTAATGCAAAGGGAACAATAGGCAAATGCGATGGAGAAGGGGCAGGAGGAGCACGAACATCGAAGACAGGAGAGGAGCCGGACTGCCCATGAAGGCCATTGGAGGAGGAATAGGCGGCCTCATCGTACTCGTAATTGCGCTGCTGCTCGGCGCTGACCCTGGCGCGATTTTGAACAACAGCAACGTTTCTACCACTACCACAGGCGGCGTCAATCCCGCTTCTCTTTCCAATGAAGACAGGGAACTTGCCGATTTCGTGTCTGTCGTGCTTGCCGATACAGAGGATACATGGAACGAACTGTTTGCAGCCAACAACCGCCAGTACAGGGAGCCCACGCTTGTTTTGTTCACTGGAGCAGTCGATTCTGCGTGCGGGTTCGCTCAGTCAGCAATGGGGCCTTTTTACTGCCCGCCCGATGAAAAGGTGTACATAGACCTGAGCTTCTACAGGGACCTCAAAGAGAGTTTCAACGCCCCGGGCGACTTTGCCGAGGCATATGTCATCGCGCATGAAGTAGGGCACCACGTGCAGAACCAGCTTGGCATCATGGATCAGGTTCAGGGCGCGCAATAGAGGGAAAGCAAAGTTGACGCAAACAGGCTCTCTGTCATGCTGGAGCTGCAGGCAGACTGTCTTGCAGGCGTCTGGGCGCACAACGCCGACAAGGCAAGGGGCGTTCTGGAGCAGGGCGACATAGAGGAAGGCCTGAACGCCGCAAGCAGCATAGGAGACGACCGGCTTCAGATGCAGTCGCAGGGCAGGGCGACGCCCGACTCGTTTACGCACGGAAGCTCGGCGCAGAGGGTAAGCTGGTTCAAGACAGGATTTGAATCGGGCAGCGTCGGTTCCTGTAACACCTTCAGCAGCGTTGCAAACCAGTAAAAATTCCAAGGCGTCACTTTCTTGGCAACAGCATCAGTACCTTGTCATAGGCCTTTAGCGTCTTTTCAAAAATTCAATTTTTTTGCGCGGGCAACAAAATCCGCTTTGAATGTACTGCGGATTTTAAAATGAGGATAACCTTGTTAATTTACATGGTTAATCAGAGTTTATAATTTCTGGTCACGAGTAATGGCTAGGAGAGATGATACAGACAAAATGGTGATGGAGGCAGAAAGAATATGGCCCTGATTCCTTCCCTGATACCAAAAGAGCTTGAAATCCAGAGGCTAAAGCGGATCTACGTGATGATAATAGTCATGCTCTCTGTAACGGCCTCTGCGGATTTGGGCTATTTTGTGGACACTTCTCTGAACCAGACGATCATTCGCGACTCGGCATTTACTCCTGCAAACTGGTGGCTGTACAGCAGCTTGATAGCCCTGCCTTTGGGCTGGGGCATAATAGCAGTATACGACAGGCGAGTTCCTGTTATGAGGGGGCCGGGAAACGCGCTGAACACGGGTCTGAAAATGGCAATCATCGGCTATCTGGCGTCGATGTTTGCAATCGGAGTGAACGAACTGTGGCACTTTTGGTTCGTAGAAGAGATATTTGCAGTCCCTCCGCACTGGATCTTTAACATGGGAATATTCGTGGCCCTCATGGGTTCGCTGGCATACCTTGTGAGGGTCTACGCAAGGCTTGTTGAACTGGGCGTAGAGATGCCTGCAAGGAATCCGTACCTGGCAGAGATGTACAAGCTCGCACTCGAAGGAAAACTGTACAGCCGGTCGATACCCTAGGAGACTCTTTTTTATTGTCTCCTCACTTTCTTTTCTTCTTTAACTGATTATATTCTGTGATCATGATAAACTGCAGACTTTAAAAATAATGGTACGCTAGACTGGCATGTACAGAATCATATGGAGAAAAAAGCTGGAATGGCGATGTTTGTTATTGGAGTCATCGTGCTCTTGGGCCAGGGCAAGGTGGTTCCATTTCTTTACGCCTTTCCTCTGGTTCTCTTCCCAAGGTTTGGGCAGCCGCAGCCAGATATGACCAACTACTTTAACCTAGTTCCCGTCCTGTCTCTTGGCATATCAGCATTCGCCATAATTCTGATCATATCAGGAGTAGTAATCTTTTATCGGGCTCGCAAACAGAATAGCAGCAACACAGAGTCATTCGTTTTTCAGGATGAATAAGAGAGACGTTATATCCCAAAGTGTGTCATCCTGTGGGTATAGAGCTCCTCGCTATAAGGGGTAAAGAACCCGCAGATCTCGCAGGTGAGCATCTCCATTTTAGATGGAGAAAGCACTCTTCCTATTGTAAACGTCTCTCCAAGTTCGATTACTTCATAGTCCTTGAACCTTGATGGGTTTGATTTCAAAAATGACTCTAGAATCCATTTTATCATTCCTTTAGGGATGTTGGCCAGACGGTCAACACGGATTTGACTTTCTTCTCCCCCTGCTTGTTCTCCTTCTCCTTTCTCTCTGACATGCAATGTTATCAGGTCTTGGGCAACATTCAGACCCTTGCTCTCCTCCGTGAATTGCGCCTTTTGCTGCTCCAATTTAGAATACAGATAGTCATAGACCTCTTTGGCAAACTGGATGCTATCGTCCGATATGCAGGTTATGATCAGACTACTACTACCACTGTCTGCAGTCACTTCTATCCTCTAATATCCCCAAGGTGTCTATTCAGGTTTTTCAGCGTCTTGCTGACGATTGACAGAGAAAATTAACCATCAATCTTTCAGAAAGTGCAACTGATGATGATAAGTTATATCTTGTCGATGCGAAAATAGTCTGTTATATGGAGAGCCCGCCGCTGTGGGTATGGGCTGTAATATTGGCAGGCATCATTGCGTCCAAGCTCTTGCTGCGCTGGTCTAGGTTGCGCCGGCTGGCAAGACTGAGCGGCAGGCATTAAAAAGCTGTTTCAAGAATTGTGTAACGCAATCAATTACAGCTTGCTATCAAGTAAGCTGTCCGATTCTAGGAGTGTCGCTACCACCGGAGATAAATCCAGTGTTGTCGGAGGAATGCCATGCAAAAACAACATGAATCTTCTGCAAAAAACGCGAAGGAGATCGTAATGGAGTACCTCGAGGCAGTAGCACGCCAGGACTTTGAATCTGCCAGAAGCTACCTGAAGGACAACGTATCGTACGTGTCGCCTCTTAATTCATTTGATAATGCTGAAGCATACCTAAAGTATAATTTCAGCCTGCACCTGCCGAAATTAGATATCAAAAAGATATTCACCGATGGCGACGATGTTTGCCTTTTCCATGAGACGACTCTTACCAAGCCGCCTGCAACGGTCTTTACATCCATATGGTGCCACGTCGATGGCGGGAAAATAAGTTCGATAAGGGTTCTTTTTGATCCGCGACCTTTCCTTCGGCCGGAAAGATAAGTTTCTGAATTCCGGGTGAAAAAGCGGACCCATCGGGATTTGAGCCGCCTTGTGTATGTTGGAATAAAATGGGCCCGCACCCACATATAGGGTCTGGGCTCTCCACGGGCCCAGAGGGGTTCGGACTCGAACAGGTTCGGGTCTAAGCTCCTGACACTGGTAACTTGGTGGGGAGATGGATGAAATATCGCGATTGAAAATGCCATGATCCCCCTTTAAATTAACAGCGTCCTAAATTTCGCGTATTCTTGAGCCATCCCAATCGTCTGATCGGCTCCATTCGTATTGAAAGTAATCATAGCACCACTCAAAGAAATGTGGATCACGGCTAAAAAACATGTAATTGAGATCACCATCACCTCTAGAATTGGCAAATCCTACACACGAGTACTGCCTTTCGTTGAAAACAACTGCAATCGAAGCTTTTTCCATCATCCTGCGCTCCACAGTTCCTTTCGAGATAAGTCCTCTCAAGCGCTTGTCTATTTCGTCAAGGCTGCCTTTTGGGGCAATCGTGTTTTTGCTAAGGAGTAATGAAAGCTTGACTCCTTTAGTCAACACCTCGATTCCCAGCATGCTTACGTCCAAAGGTATCTGGGGCGAGATGCACCAGACATGTTCTTTTGCCTCCAAAAGCATGCCCTTCCACCTTTCCAGCACCGCAACCACGCCGTCGACGGGTTCTGAATTGTTGAGAGCTGCAAGTCGCTGGATGAATTTTAGCGGTAGTTCACCAAACGAATGATCCCGAAAGTATAGTTCATTTCTTTCAAGAAAGTCGAAACAAGGAATTTGTTTTGCGACGATCCTGCCACACGCGGTAAGCGACAGAAGCCCTTCAGAGTCTTTTCTCACGAGTCCGGCGTTTGCCAGCCGTGCAAATTGCCTATGTGACTCCTGAATAGTCATATCAAGAGATTCAGCCAGCTGGGACAGCTTGAGCTTTTTCCCGTCCAACGCGATAAGGATAGAACGCCTCATTCCACTAGCAAGCTCTAGAAATACTTCGCCGTCGCTTACTGGTGCTTGGTCGGACAATCAAATAGCTATATCCATTCAGATAATTAATGGTTCTTTCTGTCTCTTGGCCATCATTTTCTTGGCTTTGAGTCTTGTTCGTATCAGTCCACACAGATTTCACGCACATCATCGGGCTTGACATTGAACTTGTTTATCAAGATCACAGAGCACCTTTCCTCCTTTCCGCAACTGATCAGCAAATGTCACATTCTCGTCCATTTCGATGAACCTTATCATATGCGTAACTAATCGCCTACAGAGATTACCTTTTCTCGCAGCTTTTGCCTAAAGTATCATCCCTTTGTTAACCACTCATTAATACTGGATTCAACCTAACTGAGCTATGAAATCCGTTCGAATCAAAGGCTACGGAAGCACGGGTGATGTAATTGAAATCGACCAAAATACGCCTGCACCAAACGACCCTTCTGAGGGAAAAGTTCTAGTCAAGGTAAAGGCAGCTGGCGTTAATCCGACAGATTGGAAAATCAGCGAAGGCTACATGCAACAGATCATGCCCATCGAGTTTCCAGCCACATTGGGATGGGACTTTTCAGGCACCGTCGAAAAGGCTGGAGCTGGCCTTTCGGACATCAAACAAGGTGACGAAGTATATGGACAGGCCGCGGCGGTCTTTGGAGGGTCAGGAACATTTGCAGAAATGGCATTGGCAAATGCGGACAATATCGCTCAGAAGCCAAAAACTCTAAGCCATGAGGAGGCTGCGGGTTTACCGACTGTAGGCGTTACCGCCTGGCAGGCACTTGTTGATATTATTGGATTATCCAAGGGTCAGAAGATTCTGATTCATGGCGGGGCAGGAGGTGTAGGAAGTATTGCTATACAGCTGGCTAAGTACCTTGGTGCATACGTAGCGACGACGGTAGGTGAAAAAGACAAGCAATTTGTAAAGGGTCTAGGTGCAGACGAAATAATAGACTACAAGACCCAGACCTTTGAAGACCTGCTGTCGCATGACTATAATGCGGTCCTTGATACAGTAGGAGGTGAAACTTACACTCGGTCATTCAAAATACTGAAGAGGGGCACGGAGATAATCGTATCAACGCTGGAGCAGCCAAACCAAGAGCTAATGGAGAAATTTGGCGTGAAAGCAATATTTGTGTTCTCTCAGGTTAATAGGGAAAGGCTGACAAAATTAGCGCAGTGGGTCGATGAAAATAACGTACGCGTAAACGTTGACAAGACGTTTCCTCTGGACGATGCTGCTAAGGCACTAGACCACCAAAGAGTTGCGCATCCAAGGGGCAAAGTAGTATTGGCGATCTAATGCGTAAGTCAATTTTTGTTAGAGCATCAAGGCAGCCCTTGTCGTTGTTAAAGAGGACGTTTTCCCTTTCCACCTCTCTTATTATGCGCTCGATGTCGCTCTTGTCCACCATAGCTATTATTGCATTGCCGGTTTTTGCAGACAGGCATCCGCACTGCGTACATAAAGGAACTAAAACCTGCTACAACTACGTTTGTATTTGTAGTCCACTGGAAACGCGCACGTGTAAAAGAAGTGGTGCGGGGGGTGGGATTTGAACCCACGAATCCCTAAGGAATGAGGTATCCCAGTTGGTCTAACATCTGAGCATCGCGCCAGATAATCTCTGATCCGGTCTCACGCCTTTGACCAGGCTGGGCGACCCCCGCCCGTCCGTGCGCGGGGTATCGTAGCGACTAGAATAATATCCTTTTGCGCGTATGCTAGTCTATCTTGATAGAGACGCCCGAGTCGGATTTTCTGCGCAGCTTTAGCGCGACTTCCAAGACGCCGTTTTTGTACGTCGACTTGGCGGTCTTGGGGTCCACCGGCTCTGGCAGGTCCACCACCTTGCGATAGCGGGGCTCGCCCGTCAGCGACTCGATTGTGACAGAGTTCTCGTCGGCTGTCAGGTGCAGGTCGTCTTTGTTGACGCCCGGAAGTTCCGCAACTACGCGCACATCGTCAGAACCCTTTATCACGTCTACTAGGGGCTCGCGCTCTTCCCTGACCGCAAGTCCGCCTCCGAGGAGGTTTGGAAAGGCGTCGATGTTGCCGAACTTGCGCACCTGCGGCTTGCCGTCCGGCCCTATCTTGACAGAATAACCATAAACTATGGGCCCCATCTCGCGGACAGTCGAGCCGTCGTCCAGCTTGCGCTCCTTGACAAGGTTCTTTGGCACCTGCTTTTCAAAGTTCTTGAAGGCCTCGGCCATCATCTTGTCCATGTCGCGCATCATCTCGTCCACGTCTGGAAACCACGCTCTTCGCCTCTTGGAAAACCATTCGTCAAAGGGTGATGACATATCTTTGTATTCGCCGGTAAAATAGCAAAAATTCTATTAAAGCATTTCACTTTTCGTCATTGTCAAGCGCCCGGTCAAGCTCCTTTAGGAGCGACTTTTGCCTGTCCGACAATTTGGTGGGCACCTTGACGTTCAGCTTTATCACCATGTCGCCCTTGCCTGATGCGCCATAGCGCGGGAGTCCCTTGCCTTTCAGCCGCAAGAGCCCTTCAGGCTGCGTCCCCTGCGGGATTTTCAGTTTTTCCGTGCCGTCAAGCGTCGGGACCCGCATCTCGGTGCCAAGCGCAAGGTCGGTGTACTTGACGTCCAGCCTGTAAAGCAGGTGGCCGTCTTCCAGGCGCTCAAACTGCTGGTGCGGCTTGATGTGCAGGTGTACGACAAAGTCGCCGGGTATTCCCGACTCGGACATTTCACCCTCGCCTCTTAGCTGCATTGCCATGCCGTCTTCGACGCCCGGCGGTATCTCTATCTTTAGTTTCTTCATCTTTTGCATCTTGCCAGAGCCCTTGCACACGCTGCACGGGCGTTCGATTATCTGGCCCCTGCCCTGGCACGTCCTGCACGGCTCGACGGTCACGGAGGTGAAAAACCGGTTCTGGCCGTACACTCGCTGCACCTGTCCACGGCCGTCGCAGACTGTGCACCTGCGCGCCTTTGTACCGGGCGCCGCGCCAGAGCCTCCGCACTCGCTGCACCTGTCAAGCCTTGGAACCTCTACCTCTTCTTTTTTGCCCCGGAGAACGTCTTCGAGCGAAAGCTCCATGTCGTAGACAAGGTCGCGCCCCTTGCGCCTGCCGCCAAATCCAAACATGTCTGCTGCACCGCCTCCAAAGCCAAAGCCCCCGCCACGGCCAAAGAACTGCTCAAAAATGTCCCGAAAGCCTCCAAAGCCTCCCATGTCGCGGAATATCTCTTCGAAATTGGCCTCAGAACCGCGGAACACCTCTTCTGCCCCCACGTGGCCGTACGTGTCATAGCGCTTGCGTTTTTCATCGTCAGAAAGGACAGCATAGGCTTCAGAGATCTCCTTGAACCTTTCTTCTGCGCCGGAATCCTTGTTGCGGTCAGGATGGTACTGCAGCGCAAGCTTGCGGTAGGCGCTCTTGATGTCTTCCTTGCTTGCTGTCTTTTGGATGCCAAGGACCTCGTAATAGTCCCTTTTCTTGCTCATGCAGGGTCACCGGGACGACGCTCAGATCGTACAATCATTATGGTTGCGCGCCTGCCGCACCACCACCACCACTACTGCCTGCCTGTTGCTGTTGCGGGCCGGAAGGACCTGTCGACGTGGTCTGCTGTTGTTGTTGTTGGGCGCCGGCGCTCCGGTATGCCTCGGCGCTCACGTCGGCAAGGATGTTCTTTAGCTCCTGCACCTTGGCCTTGATGTCCTCAAACTTGTTGCTTGAAATTGCGTCACGCAGCTCCTGCGCGGCCTTGTTGACGCGCTCGGCCTGCTCTGGCCTTATCTTGTCCTTGAGGTCCTGCTTGACCAGCTTTTCTGCCGCATAGACAAGGTTGTCGGCCTCGTTTCTCGCCTCGGCCTCGTCCTTTTTCTTCCTGTCCGCCTCGGCAAACTGCTCCGAATCACGCTTTAGCTTCTCAATGTCGTCCTTTGAGAGCTTGTTGTTGGCGGTGATGGTGATTTTTGCTTCCTTTTGCGTTGCAATGTCCCTTGCGGCCACGTTGAGGATGCCGTTTGCGTCAATGTCAAATGTCACCTCAATCTGGGGAACTCCCCTTGGCGCCGGCGGTATGCCAGAAAGGTTGAACATGCCAAGCGAGACGCAGTCAGACGCCATCGGGCGCTCGCCCTGCACGACGTGGATTGTCACCGCGGTCTGGTAGTCTGCCGCCGTCGTGAACACCTTGCTCTTTTTGGTGGGTATGGTGGTGTTGCGCTCTATCAGGGGCTCCTTCAGCCCGCCAAGCACCTCTACTCCAAGGGTCAGGGGCGTGACGTCTACCAGCAGTATGTCTGTAGAGACATCGCCGGCGATGATTGCGCCCTGCACCGCAGCGCCCATTGCCACTGCCTCCATCGGGTCGATGCCGCGCTCCGGCTCCTTGCCCATCACGCTTGCGACAAACTCCCTCACCATCGGCATCCTGGTCGGCCCGCCGATGAGGATTATCTTGTCGACTTCCTGCGGAGTCATCTTGGCGTCTTGGAGCGCCTGGAGCATGGGATGCCTGCAGCGCTCGACTATTGGCCTCATGAGCTCTTCCAGCTTTGCCCTGGTCAGCTGCAGGACGAGGTTCTTTGGCCCTGCCTGCGGGTCGTAGGCAAGAAACGGCAGGTTGATTTCCGTGGTGACGACGTTTGAGAGCTCTATCTTGGCCTTTTCTGCAGCCTCGCGCACCCTCATCATGGCGGCCTTGTCGTTTCTGACGTCGATGCCGGATTGCTTGCGGAACTCTTGTACCACAAACTCGACGAGCGTGTTGTCCATGTCCGTCCCGCCAAGCTGCGTGTCGCCGGACGTGCTCTTGACCTGGAACACGCCTCCGCCCATCTCCATTATCGTGACGTCGAGTGTCCCGCCGCCAAGGTCAAAGACCATGATCTTCAGGTCCTTGTGGGCCTTGTCAAGGCCGTACGCAAGCGACGCGGCTGTCGGCTCGTTGATTATCCTGACTACCTGCAGGCCGGCGATCTCGCCTGCGTCCTTGGTCGCCTGGCGCTGGTTGTCGTTGAAATACGCAGGAACCGTGATGACTGCGCGGTCGACCGTCTCGCCAAGGAAAGCCTCGGCGTCGCGCTTTATCTTTTGCAGTATGAACGACGACACCTGCTGCGGCGTGTACTCCTTGCCCCAGACGCGGAACCTAAAGTCGGTGCCCATCTTGCGCTTTGCCGCAATCACGGTTCCTTCAGGGTTTGAGATCATCTGGCGCCTCGCCGGCTCGCCCACGATGAGCTGCCCTTCCTTTGTAAACGCCACTACGGACGGAAACGCTTTTCCTCCAACAGACGTGCCCTCTGCAGCCTGGATGATGGTGGGCTTGCCACCTATCATTGCAGCTGCCGCAGAGTTGCTGGTTCCAAGATCGATACCTATGATTTTTCCCAATTTTTATTCCTCTCCTGCGCCACCGTTATTGGCAACATCGCTATTTTTAACTATCTTTCTTGCGATTTCCACCATGCTTGGGCGGAGAACCTTGCCGTTTAGCATGTAGCCGCGCCTAATCTCGGCCGTGACGGTGTTCTCTTTTGCGTCTTCCCGCGGCGAGAACGCTATCGCGTCGTGCACGCTTGGGTCAAACGGCGTCCCTACTGCCTCAATAGGCATCACGCCCTCCGACGAGAGGAGCGAGTCGATGTTCTTGAGGATGCCCTCAAGGCCCTCGATGACTGCCGGCTCGCTCTTTTTCTGCCTTGCGCTCTCGACTGCGCGCTGGTAGTCGTCTCGGATGTTGAGGAACTTTAGCAGCAGTTCCGCCTTTATCGTCTCGACCCTTGAGGCGGCGTGCTTTTCCATCTGCTTGCGATAGTTGTCAAAGTCGGCCATGAGGTACTTTAGCTTGTTGAGGTAGCCCTCTGCCGCCTCTTTTGCCGCCGCCAGCTCTTTTCTCAGTTTTTCAATCTCGTCTATTTGCTGCTGCATTTCTTCTTCTTCCGCCTCCTCCCTCTCTTTACCAGCGTTAACTTTTTCTTCTGCCGCTGCTTCTTCTTCCGCTACCATATGGTGCCGCTGTCACCGGCCATTACCGGCGCTGTTGAATAATAATTGTTTTCCGCCCAAAAGAATAATAGCGCAATTTGAGAATGAAGGTGGCGTGTCAGCAGCAGGCGGCGACGACGAACTTGAGGCGATAAAGCAGAAAAAGATGGCAGAGCTGCAAAAGGCAGCAGCCGAGAGGCAGGCGCTGTCCTCCATAACCCAGCCTGTCCACCTCAGCGACTCTAACTTTGCAGGCGAGACGGCAAGATACCCCCTCATGCTCGTGGACTTTTGGGCGCCATGGTGCGGGCCCTGCAGGATGGTAGCCCCGGTCATCGACCAATTGGCAAAAGAGTACGCCGGCAGGGTCGTGTTTGGCAAGGTAAACGTCGACGAGAACCCCATAATCTCAAACACGTTTGGGATTGCAAGCATACCGACGATGATGGTGTTCAAAGCCGGCAAGGTAGTCGACGTGATGATAGGCGCCATGCCAAAGGGGCAGCTAGAGATAAAGTTAAAGCAGCACCTTGGCAACAGCGGCTCGACAATATACGGTTAGAAAAAGAAAAGTAGAAGAAAAAGGAAAAAGAGGACGTCCGCACTTTTTTAGTTTATTCCCAAGTGCGGGAAGGATGCAACGCTTACGCCCAGTTCGCCCTGGATCTTGCGGATCTTGCCTGCGTATTCCCTCATGCGGCTCGCATCGCCCTGTACCTTGGCGATCCTGTAGCCCTTCCAGGCCTTCCTCAGTGCGCCCCAGCTCTGTCCGGTCGTAAAGTTGCTTCTTGCTGCTTCGTTGTGAAGCGACATTATGGCTGTCATGATGAGATAATTCCTAGTTGATACTTAGAACCAATAGTCAACTTTTGACGATTATCAGGTAAACAAGGTTGACATGATAGTAGCGATTGAGGCGCTTTTTTGGAAATTTTAGTTAATGAGAGCGTCTACCTCATATATTTTGCAAGGTTTTCAGGCGCCTCAACAACGCTGCGCAGCCAACATTTTAATCATCCAGGCCCGTGCATTATTGAGAAAGTAGTGGGCATACTAAGGAAAAGGGAAGAGGACAAGGAAGAAAAACAAAAGGCAGTCGAACGCTTTTACGCGCTCCTCAAGGCGCTCATGGACGAATTGTTTGAGCACGCGCAAAAGAGCAAGCATATCAAGATGCCCAAGAATGTTTCATTTGGCCTCATCTACGACCAGCGCGACAACATCCTTTTCACGGGCTCGGACAGCAAGACAGGCAAAAAGATGTACCTGTACAATGTGCGCATAATCGGCAAGATGTTTGAGGAAAAGCGCGATCAGATGCTTGCCGACCAGACGACGCAGACACTGTTCAGCTGGATTGCAGACGTCTGCTCGATATACATCAGCCCGTTTGTCTACGATTATGTGGTGAACGTGCAGCACCGCGGCGAGGGCACGGCTGAGCGCACCACCAGGCAAATAGTGCGCACCTTTTTAGACAAGCTGACAAGCGAGCCGGAGTTAAAGTACGTGCTTGACACGATACGCGACGATAACCCGCAGGAAAAAGCTGATCAAAAATAGCTGACGAATGCGCCAAGCATGGTTGGCGCCTGCACAGATAATCGATGTCCGCTTTTTATGTTTGCACATATGGAAGGAGAAAAACTGCGCTGCAACATCTGCAACGAAATCGTAGAGATGGCCGAAGTTGGTCAGCACGTCACTGGCAGGAACCACGCAGTCAAGAAAAAGGTCGCCGAGTTTCACGAGATGAACGCGCAGGTCGGCAACAACAGCAGTAGAAGAAACTATGACGGCGATGACACGTCGGTAGTCAACGCATGGATAAGGGGCCTGTACGTCCGCGACTATTTGTCATTAGGGACTACTTAGGCATAGTTGCCCTTGATCGACGACTTTGCACCGCACGCCTCGCAGATCAAAAAGCCAAGCTTTTTGTTCTTTTCTGTACGCGTATCCGGACTGCCGCACACGGGGCACAGCACATAGTCCTTGACATAGCGGTCAATGAGCGCCGCAAACGATGAGGGAGACTTGCGGCCGAGAAAGTGGACGCGGTCGCCCTGTATATAGCCGGCAGAAGCAAGCTCTTTGTTAAGATAGAGCAATAGTTTTTCAGGGTCGCGCCTGAGCGCCTTTGGGAACTCCATAAAGTTGCGGAATATCGTGTTCTTGCCGACCCAGATTATCTGAGGTTGCGGGATCTCTAGCCTAGAAGTTGCCTTTCTGGCACCGGTTCCCAGCTTGTCCTGCAGGCGCTTTAGCAGCGCTTCATAGTCGGCAGCCTTTTGGACGCTCACACGGGAATGGTCGCATTTCTGTTTAATTAATGTATGTTGCTCTGCTGTGTTTGCAACAGAAAAGAAGTGAGGGAAAGAGGGAAGGGGAGGGGCGTGCTTCCAGTGGAAGCCGCCGAATAGGGGTTGGTTCTTTTAGGCAGGTCTTGCCACCGTATATGCAACTGGAACAGGCATTATCTGGACATCAGCGCGTTCCCCACTCGTTCTTGCGCAGGCTCCAGATCGCAGGAAAGATTATCCACGATATCACGAACGCGGTTATCATGTTCATCAGGGGCTTGTAGAACCACGTCTTTGATGTCCTGTCGCGGAACTTGTAGTCGGCCCCGTGCCCGAGGCTTGTCAGGAGCGACCCTATGAAGAATATCACGGGCACCCAGTAGTTGTTCAGGAACACCGGCTCCCACACGAACGCCAGCAAGAGGATCAGCGGGTTTGTGAACATCAGCATGAATTCCACGTAAAAGAGCAGGAAGGACATTATGGGGTTTCGCCGCCAGAAAAAGCCGCTGACAAAAAAGCTCACCCTGAGCGTCCCCTTCTTCCAGCGCTTTTGCTGGCGCAAGAACACTTTAAAGTTCTCAGGCACGTCGGTGTACACTATGGCCGACGGGGCGTACACGGCCTTCCAGTCTACAAGCGCCTGACCGGTGAGGCCGCGGTCTTCTGCGTCGTCGTAGCGCGACATCCACTGCATCACCTTTTTTGTGCCCGGCGTCATCAGGGGCTTGGCCTTGGGCGGGGTAATAACGTACGTGGTCAGCTCCCTGTCCTCGCTGTCCTTCAGGCGGGCGTTGATCCAGTACGGGATATAGTCTGCGATGGCCTCGCGCCTGTAAGCGGCAAGGCAGCCGGAGAGGCACATGACGGAGCCAAAGTAGCTTTCGGCGCACTTGCGGATGTTGAACGAGTAATCATACCACACGTCCTGACACCGGGTGAGGATGTTCTTGTCCGCATTCCACACCTTGGCAAATCCCACTACGCCTCCTACGCGCTCATCAGCCTTGAACGCCTTCATAAGCTCCATGACGGCATGTTCTTCTACGACGCTGTCAGAATCGATGAGCACGAGATACCTGCCGCGCGAGTTGTAAAAAGCGCTGGCAACTGCCTTGCGCTTGCCCTCGTTCTTTTTGTGTATGACCTTCAGGGTAGGATATTTTTTGACCAGCCCGTCAAGGATCTCTGCTGTGCCGTCCTTGCTGCCGTCGTTGACCGCAATGACTTCTATGTTGCGGTACGTCGAGCGATAGATGGCGTCGATGACAAGCTCTATCATGCCCTTCTGGTTGTACACCGGGACTATCACTGAAACAAGATCGTTGCCGGGTGTGCCGGTGGCTGGCGACTTGAACAGCAGCCACCCTATTATGAGGTAGGCAAGCGAGTGCGCCGGGACAATGATGCCGGCAGTCACGAACGGGTCCTGCAGGGTAATCCCCAGCTGTATTGTGAATGATATGAGGATCAGGGTGGCCACTATGGTGATGATCCTGACGGCCCAGGCTTTTTTGCTGACCTGGATCCTTCCGCTGCTGTTTACGCGCTGCTGGCACTTTTGCGACAGCGTCTTGGCAAGGGCATCGCCTTGAGCGGCGTCCATCATGCCGATGCTCTCCATTTGACCATGAGGGCAACAACAACAGCAACAACGCCCGCCAAGTCAGGCACACACGCAGGCTGCATTCTGTCTTGATCTGGCGTACTCGTATGAGCAGTGTCTGCGATCATTGCCGCAACACTATTCGTGGCGGCGGCAGTCATTGCAACCAAAGTTGCCTCTCCTAGGCAAGAAAACTTCACTGGACAACACAGCTCCTCTCTCAATGGAATTGCGCTATTGGCGGGAGCTTCTTTGACGGCACGTCAGCGATGTGCGCCCTGTACTCCTCGTCCACCTTCTTTGCCGCGTCTATGATGCTTGTAGCCAGGAGGTTCTTTGATAAGTTGAGGAACATCTGGCTGTCCTTTGGAAGGCAGTGGCCGCCGATGCCTTCACGGGGCTCCAGTACTTTGATGTTCCACTTTGTATTGATGGCTTCTCTCAGCTCTTGAAAATCTATTGCTGACCTATCGCAGAACATTTTCAGCTCTTCTGCAAAGGCTATCTCCATGAACCTGTACGAGTTTTCAACGATCTTGCACAGCTCGGCTACTTCTACTGACTCTACAGTATGAAGAGGGATGTCCAGCAGGTTTCCGTAAAAGTGCTTTGCAGCTTCTATGCAGCATTCCCCGCATCCGCCAATCACGCGCGTCTGGTTCACGCCATGGTCGTGCTTTTCAGGGCCAAAGTACCTGTGCGGCACATGTACGACATGAAGGCGGTGGCCGAGAATTTCTTTAATCTTCTCAGAGGTTCCCCTGGTTATGGTGCTATCAATGCCTACCAGCGCGCCCTGCTTGCCTTCGTACAAAAGCTGCCTTGCAATGTCAAACAATCCGTCAAGGTAAGGCTGGAACATGTCTTCCGGCCTGTGGGTGGATATGCAGATAATGTAATAGTCATAGCCGGCAAAGCTTTGCGCTCTTTTCCTTATCACTTGATCATCAACAGCACGTTGAATTGCTTTTTCGCTGATGTCGTATCCATCGACAGTCAGCCCCTTCATTGTCATGTACTCTGCGTTGCTGTAGCCTATCTGGCCAAGGCCTATGACCAAAACCTTATTGTTGCTATTGTTATTCATCTTGACGAAAGCTACTCAAAATACTAAAAGCAATTATGCAATGACCTTACATTGGAATATAATAGAATAATACTCTGGTTTGGGAAATAATTACGGATTATTCCCTCGGCTGGGGACTATCTACCAAGGCATTGCCGCCGCCTGCCATTGTGTCATGCAACACATACACATACACAGGGCAGCTTTGCATAAAGCAAGATGCAATGCTAGTGCATGAGGTTCACAGAAAGAATCGCGAATCAGTCGGCTCCTCCATCATTAACATAGCTGTATACCGATTTCCACATCGTCTCCGCCTGCCCTACTGACATCTCGTGGCCGTGGATCATGTGTCCCAGAAACTGCTCGCGGCCTTCAAGCAGTATGTCGCAATAGCGGCACTTTGTTGAGAGCAGGACCTGCATTGTCAGCGCGTCCCCCAGTCGTTTTTGCGCAGGCTCCAGATAGCCGGGAAGACGAGCCAGCTCAGAACAAACGCTGCAAGCATGTTCTCAAACGGCTTGTAGTACCAGTGCTTGGAGCTTGGGTCGCGGAACTTGTAGTCGGCCCCCTGCGCAAGCCCCATCAACATCATGCTGGCAAACAGCAAAAGCGGCACCCAGTAGTTGCCAAGCACCAATGGCTCGTAGACGAATGCAGTAGTTATCAAAAGCGGGCTGATGAACGTATGCATGAATTCTAGGTAAAAGATGAGAAACGCCATGACGGGATTTCTGCGCCAGAAAAAGGCGCTGACAAAAAAGTTCACCCTCATGGTGCCCCTCTTCCACCGCTTTTGCTGCTTCACAAACATCTTCATTCTTTCCGGCACTTCGGTGTACACAAGGGCGGTAGGGACGTACACGGCCTTCCAGTCTAGCAGTGCCTGGCCCGTAAGGCTGCGGTCTTCGGCATCGTCGTAGCGTGCCATCCACTTCATCATGTTTTTCGTGGCAGGAGCCATCATCTCCTTTGCCTTTGGCGGCGAGATTACAAACGATGTCATCTCTCTGTCGTCGGCTATTGGTGTCTTGGCCCGGGTCCAGTACGGCAAATAGTTGGCAATGGCCTCGCGCCTGTAGCCAGAAAGGCAGCCGGAGCAGCACATGACGCTTCCAAAGTAGCTTTCGGCGGACTTGCGGACGTTGAACGAATTGTCGTACCACACGTCCTGGCACCTTGTAAGCGCGTTTTTGTCTGCGTTCCACACCTTGGCGTGCCCTACTACCGCCCCCACTCTTGGGTCGCCCTTGAACGCCTTTATCAGCTCCATGATGGCGTTTCTGTCCACTATGCTGTCAGAGTCTATGAATACCAAAAAGTTCCCCTTGGAATTGTAAAACGCAGAAGCGATTGCCTTTCGCTTGCCCTCGTTTTTCTTGTGGACCACCTTTAGGGTGGGGTACTTTGCCGCAAGCCTGTTGAGGATCTCCTGCGTGCCGTCCTTGCTGCCATCGTTCACGGCTACCACTTCAAGGTTCTTGTATGTCGACTGGAACACGGCTTCCACCACTGACTCTATCATCCCGTTCTGGTTGTAGACAGGTATTATCACCGTCACCAAGTCGTCCCCGACCTTGCCCGTGGCTGGCGACTTGAAAAATATCCACCCCACGACGAGCGCGGTGAGCGAGTGAAGCGGAAATATCACGCTTGCAAAGATGAACCAGTCATTCATCTGCAAACTCAGGTAAACCGTGTAAGCGATTATCCCGAGCACCGCAAGGATTGTCACCGACCTGACAGCCCAGGCTTTTTTGCTGACGTGAATGCGGCCGCTTTTTCCAATCTGCTGCCCGGACATGGCAGCAGCCGGAGCGGCCGATGATTGTGTTGAAGGTTGTTGCCGCTGCAGATCAGGCTCTTCTTCTATCATGGCTATGCGTTTCTCACCGTCAGGTCAAGGCCCGTGAGCCCGGACGCGTTTACAAGGTCCACGTTGCTGTTCTTGAGCGCCACTACGAGACTTTCAATCTCGCTTGTCTTTGCCGTGTTGTCGATGTCTATCATTACCGGCGAATGCATGTCCATGAGCTGGCGCACCCTGTCTGGCGATTCGCCGCAGTTGTCGCATGATACCAGCCCGTACTTGACGAACTGGCCTCCTTCAAACTTGTTGTACTGCGAAGGGTAAGAAAAGTCGGCGGTAATGTCAGAGCTTGAAAGAATAGAATAGATGTTCTGGTCGGTAGCGCCATAGGGCGCCTTGAATATGCGCGAGTTTACATTGCCGGCCGCGTCGACTGCCATTTTGCCGCGCTTGACCTCGTCAAGTGCTTTTGTATAGTCTCCCAAAGAAGGCAGGGCGACGTAGCTGTACGTCTGGCTCCCGATGTCGATGCCAGAGTAGGCTGCAAGGGCAGTCACGCAACTAGGGTTCTGCTCTGCAACCTTGCCGGTGACAAACACGGTTGCCTTGACGTTGTGCTTGGCAAGTATGGAGGAAAGGTCCTTGCACCACTGCGGCACGTTCTGGCCGTCCACAACTGAAAACGAGAGCATGACGGGCGGGGGCTTGTTGCGGTCAAGCGTGTGCATGTAAGCTGGGCCTATGGCCAGAACCACGCCTATTGCCACTATTGCGGCAGTGGCTATTGCCCCAAGGTGCGCCAGCTTCATGTGGTGGTTTTATCCCTCTCTTTCTCTTTTTTCCGGTATTTTTTTTCCTCTTAGTGTAATTGCTGCATAGACTGGACTTTGCTGCTACTGCTTGAAGGAACAGGGCAGCCGATGTGCGCCCTGTACTCCTCGTCCACCTTCTTTGCCGCGTCTATGATGCTTGTAGCCAGGAGGTTCTTTGATAAGTTGAGGAACATCTGGCTGTCCTTTGGAAGGCAGTGGCCGCCGATGCCTTCACGGGGCTCCAGTACTTTGATGTTCCACTTTGTGTTTATCGCGCTGCGGAGATCTGCAAAGTCGATGCCAGAGCGGTCGCAGAATACCTTTAGCTCTTCTGCAAAGGCTATCTCCATAAAGCGGTAGCTGTTCTCCACTATCTTGCACAGCTCGGCCACTTCCACAGACTCTACTGGATGGAGAGGGATGTCAAGCATGTCGCCGTAGAACTGGCGCGCTTTATCAATGCAGCATGGCTCGCATCCGCCAATTACGCGCGTCTGGTTCACGCCATGGTCGTGCTTTTCAGGGCCAAAGTACCTGTGGGGAACGTGCACCACGTGCATCTTGTGGCGCAGCATTTCCAGAACCTTCTCAGAGGTTCCCCTGGTTATGGTGCTATCAATGCCTACCAGCGCGCCCTGCTTGCCTTCGTACAAAAGCTGCCTTGCAATGTCAAACAATCCGTCAAGGTAAGGCTGGAACATGTCTTCCGGCCTGTGGGTGGATATGCAGATAATGTAATAGTCATAGCCGGCAAAATTGCTCGCCCTTTTTCTGATAACCTGGTCGTCCAGCGCGCGCTGGACTGCCTTTTCGCTGATGTCGTATCCATCGACGGTCAGCCCCTTCATTGTCATGTACTCTGCGTTGCTGTAGCCTATCTGGCCAAGGCCAATAACTAGAACTTTTTTACCGTTCATCGGAGTCAACGTAGCCAGAAAATTAAAAGCCATTATGCAGAACTGATTTAGTGGATTGGTACAAAGTCCGACTCTAGTTTTGGAGACTATAAGCGGATAGCCAAAGAAAGCGAAAAGGAATTGCGACGCGGATGCCGTGTGCGTGTCTATGCATCATCATCATCTTCTTCTTCTATCGGCCGCGCACACGCCACTATTCTTTTAAACTGCAAAGACATACTCTGTTTCCGTCTTGATCCCAATAAACAAGCCGCAGCTAGGAGAAGAGGAAAAGCGTGAAGTGATGAGCGTGATGGAAGAAAACGCGCTCACAAGCGCCGCGTCAGACGGCGGAAAACGCGTCCGCGACTTTGAGTCTCTTATGAGAGAGTACCTTGGCTGCAAGCACGTCGTAGCAGTCAACTCGGGCACCGCTGCGCTCCACGCTGCGCTTCTTGCGGCGGAAATCGGGCCGGGCGATGAAGTGCTCGTGCCGTCGTTCACGTTTGTCGCCACCGCAAACGCGGTCGTCGCCTCTGGCGCCAAGCCGGTGTTTGTGGACGTCAACAAGCAGGATTACACCATCGACGTCTCTGACGCAAAGCGCAAGACGACAAAAAAGACAAAAGCGGTGATACCCGTCCACCTGTACGGCCACCCGTGCGACATGGACGCCGTGTCGGAGCTTGCGCAAAAGCGCTCCCTTGCAGTCATCGAGGACGCCTGCCAGTCGCTTGGCTCCACGTACAAAAAGAGGCAGACAGGCACGTTTGGCCAAATGGGGTGCTTTAGCATGTACGCAAGCAAGGTGCTGACCTCCGGAGAGGGGGGCGCGATAACAACAGACGACTCGGACCTTGCAGATAAGCTAAAGATGATACGAAACCACGGCATGGTAAAAGGCTACGACACGCGGATACTGGGCCTGAACATGCGCCTGCCCGAGCTTGCAGCAGCAATAGCAAAGGTGCAGATGACAAAGCTTGCCGCAATGCTTGCGGCAAGGAGAAAGAACGCAGAGTTGATGTCAGAGCTGTTGCAGGGCGCGGCGGCTAAAGAAGTTTCATTGCCGCAGGAAAGCGATGATCGCGTATTCAACTGGTACCTCTATACGATATGCTTTGCAAAGGGCGCGGCGCGAGACAGCGTAATGGCTAGGCTGCAGAAGGAAGGCATCGGCGCAACAGTCTATTACGACCCGCCTGTGCACAAGACGCCCTACTACCGCAAGTTTGCCGCGCGCCTGCCGGCCACGGAATGGTGTGCAGGGCGCGTTCTTTCCCTCCCGGTCCACCCCGGCGTACAAGATGGCGACGTCAGGCGCACTGCAGCAGAGATGGCGCTTGCCCTTTCGTCCCCGATGGCATCATGACACCATGATATTTCAAGCAAGGCGCGATAATTATTGCAACTTGTAAGATCATATCATAAAAATCATATATTATGATATTATCACGATTTCGATGGCTTTTTATAGCATCTTTATCTCAAGTAGAGGCTGGAAATGCCGATCGATACTGGAGATACCACATGGATGCTTATCTCTACAGGTCTCGTCATGCTGATGACGCCTGCGCTTGGCTTTTTTGAAGCCGGTCTTATCCGCAGCAAGAACTCGCTGTCAATTCTCATGCAGACCTTCTCCGGCCTTGCGATCCTTTCCACGCTCTGGTTCGTCTTGGGGTTCACGCTGGTGTTCGCTCCTTCCCAGAACGGGTGGATCGGCGGCCTTGACTGGCTGTTTTTCAACAATGTGCCGTTCAACGACAGCGTCGACTATGCGCCGACGATACCGGGAGTCACGTTTGGCTCGTACCAGATGATGTTTGCAGTCATCACGCCGCTCCTCATAACGGGAGCGTTTGCAGAGAGGCTAAAGTGGAGCTCGTTTTTCGTGTTCATAATCGCGTGGAGCATATTCATCTACTACCCGCTTGCCCACTGGATCTGGGGCAGGGGCTGGCTTGCCGACTTGGGAGTGTTTGACTTTGCCGGCGGCATCGTCATACACACAAGCGCGGGCATGGCTTCCCTTGCGGCCGCGCTAGTGCTTGGCCGCAGGAAGAACTTTGGGCCAGACATCATGGTGCCTCACAACATCCCCCTTGCAGTCATCGGGGCGGCGCTTTTGTGGATAGGCTGGTTTGGCTTTAACGCGGGGAGCGCGCTTGCGTCAGGCTCGCTTGCGGCAAACACTCTCCTTGTCACCCACATTGCCTCCGCAACGTCCGCGATGGTGTGGATATTCCTTTCATGGAAGAGGTCGGGCAAGCCATCGACAACTGCCGTCATCAACGGAGCAATCGCCGGCCTTGCAGGCGTGACTCCGGCGGCAGGATTCATCGATGCCCAGAGCTCGTTTATCCTCGGCATCGTGCTTGGCTTTGCGTCCTACTATGCCATCCTGCTCCTCAAGGAGCACTGGAAGATAGACGACGCGCTGGACGTAAGCTCTGTGCACGGCGTGACCGGCATAGTCGGCTCGCTTGCCATAGGCATACTTGCGACTCAGGTTGTAAACCCTGCCGGTCCAAATGGGCTCCTCTTTGGCAACCCGATGCAATTTGCAATACAGGCTCTCGGCGTGGGAGTGGCAGGCGCGCTCGGCTTTGGAGGCACGGTCGTCATCATGAAGGTGATAGACAAGACGATTGGCCTCAAGGTCAAGGAAGAGGAAGAGGATATCGGCCTGGACATCACGCAGCACGCAGAGAGGGCCTACGTCACGTAGGCACCTGCCTCCTTCTTTTTTTTCCAAACTTTTTTATCTTTAAAACGTCGATTTTTGTCTGCTTTGAGGCTCATCATATACACCGGCAAGGGAGGCACTGGCAAGACTGTCACGTCCTGCGCAACAGGGTTAAAGCTTGCCAGGCGCGGACACAGGACGCTGGTCCTTTCGGCAGACCCGGCGCACACGCTTGCTGACGCTTTCATGATGCCAGAGGTGGCGTACGAGCCAAGGCAGATTACGGATAACCTCGTGGCCCAGCAGATAGACCCCGTGACAGAGATGAGCAAGCAATACAACACGATACTTTCGTACATGGCGTCCGTGTTTTCCGCAAAGGGCATCGACGAGACTCTTGCCTACGAGATAGCGATGCTTCCCGGCATGACGCAGCTCTTTTCCCTTTTAAAGATACAAGAAGTCTCAAAGACGGGCGAGTTTGACGCAGTCGTGCTTGACATGCCGGCGTCCGGCGAGGCGCTGCGCTACCTCTACTTTCCAAAGCTGGTAGGGAGCATTGGCCGCAAGTTGACCGGCCTTGCCGGCCTCTTTTCCGGGTTTGCCAAGGTGTTCCAGCCGCTTGCGAAAATCCCGGCGCCTTCAAGGAGCGTCATACAGAGCGAGATGGACCTCATCGACAGGCTCGACTTGCTTGCAGACATTATCAGAGACAGCAACGCGACAAGCCTGCGCCTGGTGGCAAACCCGGACACGTTCAGCATCGAAAACGCCAAGCGCGCCCTGATGTCGGCAAGCCTGTACGGGATAAACGTGGACATGGCAGTGGTAAACAAGATAATGGCCGGCTCGTCTGACGCGTACTATGACAGGTGGGCAAGCTTCCAGCACGGCAAGGTTGAAGAAGCCAAGGCCAATTTTTACCCGCTTCCCGTAAAGGAGGTGCAGCTGTACGCGACGGAACTTCGGGGCATGGAGATGCTTGCAAAACACGGAGACCAGCTGTTCGGGGACGAGGACCCTGCCAAGGTGTTCTACAGGGGCCAGCCGTACGTGTTTGAAAAGGAAGACGCGGCAACCATACGCATGACCGTGCAGGTGCCCTTTTCAGAGAAGGACGACTTTGCAATCGAGCGGTACGGCGACTCGCTCACCGTGAGCGTCAAGACTGCCGCCGGCAAGATCGTAAACATCGTGCCCCTGCCCGTGGCAACCGCGGGCATGAAGCTTGCCAAGGCAAGACTTCAAGACAAGCAGCTTTTGGTGCTGTTTGAAAAGTAGTAAGCAGGCAGGCCAGCACGCTTTTGTGCGCGGCTTTCTTTTCGCGCCGTCGTGTTTCTCTCTCTCTGGCTGCTACAGATCAGAGTTGCAAACTACGGCTCGTACCCGCAAACAGTTTATATAATATTTGAAACCCTCTCTCTTGCAGAGTAAAAATGCCGATAGATCCAGACTTTCCGCGGAATCATCAAGTGATTGGAAGGATTAACCACTCTGACGGCGAGCACTTCCACTTTTTCTGGGGCCCAGGCAAGGTAGCCGAGGCCGCTGAGAACGAGGAGGTCAAGCACGCCTACGAGTCGCACGGCGAGGAGCTGGTCCCGCTGGGCGTGAGTGGCACGATGGTCGCAATCGACTGGGACTCTTGCGTCGCTGACGGCGCCTGCATAGAGGCGTGCCCGGTCCAGGTGTACCAGTGGTACAGGACAGAGCACGACGTCCCGGCAAAAGAGGCCATCAACCAGACCTTTGCAGGAACAGGAAGCTCGGTAAAAGAAGAGCGCAAGGACTACACCGACAAGGCAGACCCGATAAGGGAGCACGACTGCATATGGTGCATGGCGTGCGTTTCAGTGTGCCCGCCGCAGGCAGTCAAGGTCGACCAGAGCAACCTGGAATTCCACGAAAAGGCTGCAGGCACCTTCAACGAGGCGCTGTCAAAGAGCTCACAGGCTCCGCCGCACGCGCACTAGGCTAACAAAAGCCTTTTTTCCTTTCTTTCTTTTCATTTCTTTATAATAAGATTAAATCACGCCGGGCGCGTTATTCTTGCTGCAATTGCCCGTCCTATCAGACTCGTACATGGGTCTCTTTATGCCTGCCGACATCCCATCAAGGATAACGCGCTTTATCGCAGGGCAGGCCGACTTTCCGTACATAAAACGAGAAGAGACTATAGGGGCGTTTTTCATATTTGGCAAGGACGGCGGCGTGCACGGCGACTCTGAAGTGGGAGAGGCAAGGGACCTTGCCAAAAGGACGGTAGAGCAGGCCGCAAAGGACATCCGCATGTACGCGTCGATGCCTGGCAGGCTAGATTCCGCGTTCACGCGTGAAAACTATACAAAGCGCATGCTGCAAATAGCCGTTGACAGCCGCGGGCTGAAACAGGAAGAAATCAACGAGCGCGTGGCCGGCGACCCGACCATATTATCAGACTGCTTTGCGCAGCATGTCGCGTTTTACAAGCAGGAATTTTATTTCGAGATTTTCGGCCCGCTAAAAAAATACCAGCTGCCGCCGTCGCTGCAGCAAAGGATGGAGTCAAGGATGATACTGCTTGGCTACAACGCAAAAAACGCCAGGGCGCTTCCGTTTGCCAACTCGCTTGAAGCCTTTTTTGCGTGGCTAAAATCGCATTAGAAATTTGACGTGTGATCAATCACACGAACCATGTGCTTGACGTCAAGCACCACCACTCCCTTTGGCAGGTTTACCGAAAGCACCTGCTCCTTGGGCGGGTTGTACCGCAGCACGTGCACGAGCGCGCCCTTGCCAAGCCTCCTTCCGCTCCTCTTTTCAATCACTATTTCAGGGTCGAACAGCGCGTCAAACGCAAAAAAGTATGTGCCGCCCCACACGTTTACGGAATACTCTATGCGAAAGTACGGTATAGACATCCTTGGGAACTTGAGCGCCGTAGACGAGTGCAGGTTCTCCTCGGCGTCGTGCATTCTGCCGCCGTGGTATACGTCGATGAACGGCACTTTTGCATAGACGGTCGAGTTGACCGCTTTTCGGGTGCACAGCGTTTCGTACCGGGCAAACTCTTCCTCGGGCAGTGTAGCGGGGCCGTACTTGGCGTCGTCGTGCATCGTCGTCCGGCGGTTTACGATAAATTTTTCCCCAGCCTCAAGCAGGCGCCGGAGGTTTTCTACAAACTGGTGCTCGTTGCATTCGTACAGCGGCATTTTTTATTTAACCACCCACGCCCTTTACAACGTGCGTTATCGTGCTCTTGGAACCGCAGATAGTGATAATGGGGTCCTTGGGGTACGCGTCGCCGATCTCCTCAGAGACGCTTATCGTCTCGTCGCCGCGCACGTACAGCAAGCGCTTCCAGAACTTGCCGTCTGCAACAACGGTCGCAGAGTCCTGCAGCAGAAAGCCGATCTCTGACAGGCTTGCCTCCACCCTTTCAAGGGGCACAAGCACTGAAATGGACTTGAGTTGCTGCTCGCTTTTACCCACGATACTTCGATCGCTTTACGCATATAAAAATTGGACGAAAGAAGTTGCATGGGGTTGTTTTTTGAGCGTGCATAAATGCATAATTTGAGCAGGGCTGCGCATAATTTCTTGCAGCAGTGTATTTACAATGAACAATTTCAGTCGCATAATATTTTGTGCTACCACGCAAGAGAATAAAAGAACTAATTTCATGCTACGCTGCTACGACTTTAGCTAGAGGTTCGAGTCCCTCTGGGCCATACATTGTTCCTAATAATATCCATGAACAATGTTTTACCAATATGAAGAGATGCCATAGCCTGAGTAGCTTGACATCATAGTGGTTCTTTTGGCCTGCTACCGTCATTATAACTAAGGTAATGATTTGGTTAGCTTTAGCTTTTGCGAAGCAACTAACCCTCACTATTCAAGTAATAGTAGTAGTTGGTTTTTTGAAAAATGCATAACGACCTAGTATGCGATATGCCAAAACGACAACAGGTATTCCAGATAGAAGCGTGAAAATTACCGCAGAATAGGTTGCTGCTTCATTGTCGAGTGATACAACTGCTGGCAAAAGAATTGCAGACACAATTTCAACTACTATGGCACCAAGCGCGAGTGAAATACCAACACGCATTACCTTCTTCATTATTGAAGCTGGTTTAGCCAATCTTGTTGAGACAAAGCCATCTATGATTAATCAAACTATAGGAGAATGATTCTATCAGGTTATTAGAGTACGCACCAACTAGCCTATAGCATAGGCAAAAAAGCGGCACAAAAGTGAGCATGGAAGGATTATTCCCTTTATATCGACAGTCAGTTCGTGCTTAGAAACGTACCAAATTGCTTTCCTTCCAATCAACTAAGTTAATCGAGCAATAAACAGTCGAGATATCATTTCTATTATAGCAAAGAGATGATTCTTATGAATTTCCAACTCTGTTTGATTTTGCAGATTTCTGCCAGATATGTATACAATTAATTCTCCTACTCTATATTTAATATAGGATATAGGTAACTATCGCATAATTTCTGCTAAACTCTTTAATCCTATTGAGTATTAGATTCAGTCGAACAAAATTATGAAAATTGGAAAAAGACAAACTGCAATGCTCGCAGCCATGGTGACTGTTGCACTTTTGAGCACAATAGCAGTTCGAGGACTGGTAGCACCTAGCGACAACACTGCCGCCGCAACCACGCAAAAGCAACCTGCAATTAAACTACAACCTAATTCAGATGCTCCCGGGAGTATCGTTACCGTCACTGGTACTGACTTTAGCGCCAAAAGCCCTTTGAGCGTCAGCGTTGACAACAAGGAGCTCCCGGCAGACACCAAAGTAACTACAAAGGATGATGGTAGCTTTACGGCTACTTTAAAGATTCCAAACGACGCAAAAGACGGCAACCATCAGATAAAGGTTAGCGACGACAAAGGCAAGAGTGCGACAGCAGACTTTACTGTTGTTAAGAAGTAATAGCTGCGTCGTTACGTCCAACTGGGGTGAATGGCTAAGCACTCTTCATTTTTTATTATGGCTTTCAGGGTTGCTATGTTCCTTTACAATGCATTTCCGGTATTCGTTCATTCATTCAGAGTCATATTCACAAGTTTCACGTTGCAATGATTTTTCTGTCTTCGAACAGTCATTTGCACCATTATGACTTGCGTTATGAGCTTTAAGGAATCTCCAACATTTCCTACTCTGCGTCATAATGTAGACTACGCGTACAAAGAGGAGCGTGGGGAGGGGGATAGTGTTTTTACTCCATGTCTACGAACTCATTGGAACCCGAACCCTTATTTTTCTAAATTCTAGTTCCTCTGGACCCGCGTATACTTTCAGTTTGTGCATTTTGTTGATTTTTGCATCGACGCCATCCATGAACAATCTATGGTCGCTGGTATTTGTTGCAAATTATCTAACATTTCAGTGTACGAGTCTGTAGGGGTTTGCTCCCACCTAGAGATTGAGTCATGTGCTCAACTCTATTATTTTAAACAAGGCGAGTCATTGCGATATTCTGAAGCAAGCTGGATTTGATCTCACTGAATAATACCTTTCCTGAATTTGAGAGAAAAAGAGCTTCCATTTTGTATCTCAGACCACGCAATATAGACATATTTTCCATTAACTGAATAAATTGAAGGATAGACGCAAGTATTATGTACCGAGTCGCCACCGGGATTTTCACTTAGTCTTGTTGTATCGGTAAAGGTCATCCCGGCGTCAAAGCTTGCAGAAAAGAACATCTCTGAATCCGGTTCTAGAGGTTTAGAGAGCCTTGATTGAATATCTTTTCTCATCGCAATAAAGATACGGCCATTTGGACTAGTAATTATGGCTCCACTGTTTGAGGGCGACCCGGTAGGATGGAATATCTTGATTTTGGGAATCTGAACTGTCGGCTGAAAGGATTTTCCACCATCAGTACTGGTACGCGACATCAACACTCCACCCTGTGCGACAGCTCTCCATATTACATGCACATCCTTGTCCGAACGCAGCAAATATGTATCATCAATCCCAGCAGAATAGTCTTCCAAGTACACCGGGTTCGTAAAAGATGACCCGTAATCCACACTCTTTGCAAAATAGATAGGAAGGTTGATGTCGAGCAGGTTTGGGTTTGCCGCATTTGACGCAACAGGAGTCGTTTTGCCTCCTTCCGTCGAGGGCCTAAATCGCATCAGACTCTCTAAAAAGTCACGTTGGCCATAGCTCTCGTGGCCGATCAGGACCATGTAAAGTACTCCTTCACCGGCTGCGACGATCTCAAATGGAAGTTTTTCAAATACGCTTCTTCTTGTTCTGCCGACTCTATCACCACTAGCATCATCTTTATTCTCTTGCCGATCCCCTTGTACGACAATCGTGTCTTCAGACAAATCGATCGTTCTTTCCAGTGTCTTCCCTGCGTTTCGACTAATTGCCACATAAGCTTTCAAGGGATTAGGCCGGCCCGAAAACATGTAGCCGGGAACTGGCGTAAATTGAACCCACATCATGTACACTTCGTCGCCAGATGCGGTTAAATTGATTTGAAACATTCTCAAGAACTCTGAGGCTTTGACTGTGGTGGTCCCAATGATCTTTTTGCTGCCAAAGGTCCTTCCGCCGTCATTGCTTGCGCGAAAGAAGAGTCGGTACTCTACATCTGTGTATAATTGGCCTTTCGTCTCGGACCAGAAAATGTAGACATTGTCTCCTGCAGCAGCAAGCTTGACTCGTGGTACGAGGTACCCTCTTCTGAAGAATTCCTTCCTCTTTTCATCAAACTCCGTAACTCCTTCAGTCTTGGACTCGGCACTGACTTTGCGGCTACTGATGGTGGTAGCGGCAGAAGAATCTGTAGTTTTGCTTTCCGAGTCATCCTTGTTGTTAATAATTACAGGGTCCTCAAAGCCAGAGCCATCATCATTGCTCCTGCAGAAAAAGACGACGGAATCAGTGGCTTCTTTGTTTCCATCTCCCCAAGCAAGAAAGACTCTGCCGGCAGGAGACATCTCCATTGCTGGAGGGACATATTGCGCAATATTGCATTGGTAGAGGGTTGCCATTTCGCCGAAAACATTGCCATAGTCACTGCTAATCCGGTATTTGATCGCAGAGTGCGCGTTAATCTCTGCATCCAGCTTTTCTTCATCTGATCGAGTGCTAGCACTATTATTAGGATCGATCTTTGCACCTTCTTGCCAGACAAGATAGACCTTATTGCGGAAAGCGGCTAGTCTTGCAATTAGCAAACTGGCATCAGAAACTAGAGTTTGGGCTTTGAAAAAAGATACAGCCATCTCCTGATATAACATCTCGGTAGTTATAGGATTTGAGGTCATCCAACCTAGACATTGTTAAGTTATAGGTCCAAGCGATTATCGTTGTTGATATAGTTGCAACATAATAGTCACTGTCTGAAGTTGGAATTCTTTTTCATAGTGTTTCTCATTTCACCGCTACTTTCTTGTCCATCAGAGCGAGCAACGTTGTGGTGGTGTTCCAGTTTCGTATGGTCATGTTCTGATAAACCGGAAGCGTGATGATTTTTGGCAAGCGGCTTTGAGCTGCTTTCGCTATAAGGCGCGAAAAATAGAGTACACTCTTTCCTTCATACGCACTATCTACACCATCTCTGACACTCACGCTTTTCATGGCAGTTTTCGCCGTGAGAGGCTCTTTCAAAAAGATTACATCGTATCGGTATCGCGTGGCATCTTTACCGAACTGACGGGGTGCACCCTCTACCACGCTTTTCAGTTGTTTGTGCGTGATGACGACAACCCGCGAATTGTAATGAAATGTATCTGACAAAACTCTTTCAATCTTGTCGGTCAACCTTGCCCTGTCCTGCTCATCGGTCCTGAACAGAATATTGCCGCTTTGAATATAGGTCGCCACATCTGCAAACCCCATCTCTTCAAAACATGCTGTCAAATCATTCATTCTGATAACGTTGTTTCCGCCCACGTTAATGCCGCGCAGCAGTGCAAGGTACTGATACGCGCCTACTTTGTCGCTCACGACGCCAATATCGGTCAGGATATCCATTCTAATATGCTCTGCGACACTAGCAGAAAAACTCCGTTTGGGGCGCAACGCCTTTTATGCTATTTACGACAAACTGCTAATAATAACACACAAGGAGAAAACAATAGCATGGCAAACAACAACAAAGATTCATCACGGGCAAATTCATCCAAAACAACGCCAAACCCTGCTTGCCAAAAAAATCCGAGCACCTGACGGCAGGCGAGCAAAAAATCACCCCGTTTTTGTGGTTTGACAACCAAGCCGAAGAAGCAGCTAAATTCTACACTTCTATTTTCAAAAATTCAAAGATCGGGACCATCGCCCCTTATGGAGAAGCAGGGGCGCAAGCCTCCGGAATGCCAAAGGGGACGGTGATGACCGTGACGTTTGAGCTTGAAGGACAAGGGTTCATTGCGTTAAACGGCGGCCCAGTTTTCAAATTCACGTCAGCCGTTTCGTTCTTTGTGAGCTGCAATACCGAAGAAGAAATTGACAGGCTTTACAAGAAGCTGTCCGAAGGAGGGATGGTCCTTATGGAATTGGACGAGTACCCGTTCAGCAAAAAGTTTTGCTGGATAAATGACAGGTTTGGCGTCTCTTGGCAGTTGAACCTTGCAAATAGCACACAACAAAAAATCACTCCATTCTTGATGTTTGTAAGAGAGCGGAATGGAAAAGCCGAAGAAGCAATGAATTTCTACGTCTCGCTGTTTGAGAATTCGAGAATCGTCAAGATAGAGCGCTATGGCGCAGGCGAAGAGGAGCCAGAAGGAACCGTCAAGCACGCCACGTTCTCTCTTGACGGACAAGACTTTATGGCATTGGACAGCAACCGAGAACACCCCTTTACTTTCACTCCAGCAATATCGTTACTGGTACCTGCAAGACGCAGCAAGAAATAGACAGATTATGGGAGAAGCTCTCCAAGGGTGGAGAAATCGAACAATGCGGCTGGCTCAGAGACAAATATGGCGTCTCTTGGCAGGTCGTCCCCACCATTTTGGGCGAGATGATAAGCGACCCTAATCCTGTAAAATCGCAGCGAGTCATGCAGGCAATGCTTCAGATGAAAAAGATTGACATTGAAGGATTAAAGAAAGCATACTGGGGACAAAAATAATCAGTCCAGTCAATCTTGCAGAATTTTTCTCCTGTCAGTGCTGTTGTTGAATAACTGAACGCCGCCAAAGCCTTCATTTTATGAATGATGCACGGCTCAATGTCGCCTCCATGTAATGGTCTTGTTGTTTAGATAGTTTCGGACGCCTCGTCTCGATAGCAGGTAGAATCCTGTCAGACTGATCGCAATGGACGCGAGTCGGCCGTATGAACTGTCAAACGTGCCTATGAAACCCTGCCCTGCCTCATCTGGCCCAACCGCTATGCTGGCTGCAACATGTACAAAGATGACCAGCGCAAACAGACCTATCGCAGAAAACCAGGCCCATCTCTGGCGTTTCAGAAGGCCAATGCCCGATATTATAGAGAGTAATAAAAGAAGTATGTCAATGACAAAGTAATAAGCTTCGCCGATGACCGGGCGGGGCTGAGGAGGCGAAGACGGGTAGACAAACGCAATTTCAAGCGGGTCGCGCCGGGGTTGCCCGGCAATGGGCGGTATTACCGCGATAAGGCCAGAGCCGACAGGATTATGATGGCCAAGGGTTGCCGGCTGCACGCTGTATTTTTCGTACAGGAATCAGAGGGCGAGCGAATTATTTAGGCATTGCATAAGGAGCAACCCTGCACGCATTCTATAACAAGAACTCAGTATTCTTTAATACTTCACAGCCAGCAAAATATACTGTTGCAAGCCGCTCTTGCGGCCATAATAATGAGAATTAGTACGAGTCTTTTCTCCCTCAAAGCCAAAGCTGTTTGCTCTATCAAACATCCGGTATAACTTTATCTAAATCATCTGCATATCATGATATGTTGCAGTTCATGCGCGTGCTTGCACTGGGCATGACCATCTTCATTGCATCTGCCGTTGTCATTATTAGCAATAATACGGGTTTGGCTTATGGTCATGGCTGCCAGGCGCAGGGCGGTTGCTGCACCGTGGGCGACGCATGTGTTGAAATCAGCGCCAGCAGCCCCATCTACATGATGTTTGCAGTCGTTGGTGCAGGTGCTGTAATGATGCTCGCATTCTACGGCAGGTCGGAACAAACAAGAAAGAGCCGGCTCGGTGCTGTTTTTAACATCTTTATCTAGAGCACGTAAAGAAATTTTTGTTGAACAAAGATCTTTTTGTAACGCGTACGCCGACCTGCGATTCTCCGCTAGTACTTCCAGGTTGCCATGTAAAGCGGCGTGATCTCGATGACGCTTGAACTCTTGGCGTTTTCAACCAGGGTCTTTGCCTCTGGGCTGTCGACAGACCCCATGTACCTCATCACGTTGCGGGCTGTCACCTTTGCGGCGTATTCCGGATCGTCGATGACTCTGACCCTCCCCTTGCCGCGGACCCCGTAAGGCTGCTGGCTGTTGTCGGCCACGTCCACAAGAAAGTAGACGTTGGGATTCTTTTTGAGCGACCGGGCCTTGGGCCCGCCAGCGGCGACGGTGAGAAAGAATTTTTCATTTTCGTAGTAATACCAGACAGGATGAACCAGAGGCGTGCCATCGCGTGCGTCAATCATGGCGATTCGCAGGATGCCGGGCTGGTTCAGGAGCTTGGCGACCTCTCCTTCCTGCATCGGCTTTGCATAGTTGTCGGCAAGCCTGTACTCCATATGCAGTCTATCAATGGCCGCCGAGAGCCTAAAAGAGTATCGTCAATTTATCATCGGCCGTTTATTCTCTCATAAAAGGCAGAGGCTGGTGCAGGGCAGAACCGATTTTTAGATCGAGGGCAAGGAGGGATTTGTACAGAGCTATAGTTCTGTTGAATAACACTCTGACAATACATATCAGACGTTTGGATGCGTCTCGTCCTGCCAGCACTGCAGGCAATAGTCGCCTGTCACCTGGAATATCTCGGCTTTTCGCTGGTAGCAGTATTCGCAACAATTTGCTGCGCGTAGATCCTGCGGTCTTGAGCCTTGATTATTCTGGTTTATTATTTTCACCGGGCCTCCTTAACAATTCAAAACAAAAGGGAGACAGTGGTGTGGCTAGTGCCACATTCCCCAGCCAAATCCGTGCCCTTTCCAAGGTCCACCCCACCATCCTCCAAATCCGGGCCCCCCTCCCCAATGTCCAGACATTGGACCAAATGACGAACCCAGAGGATGGCCTTCAGAGGTGTAGAGCGCCTGACCGTTTCCTGCGTCGACTATGACCAGATGCCCTGCTGTTTGGTTTGACGTGTCTACCACAAAGAACGTGTACACGAGGTATCCTTGCACCACGCCCACGTGCCCGCCAAGCACGGTCCCATTAGCCACTTGTTCCTGTGCAGTCTTGGCCGCTGCGTCAAATGGCACCTTGAGATTTTCGCTGATAAATCCTGCTGTTTCGTTTGCGACGCTTACCGACCCTTTTATCTCAGGCATCGTCGTCATCATCGTTCCCTGGCCTGCTCCCCGCATCCACATCATTGTCTGCTGTTGTTGCTGCTGTGCAGTTGCCTGTGCTATCATCGACGATGCCACCAAAATTGCGGACACTGCGCCGATAGCCAATATGCTAACTACAATCACTTTCTTGCTGAGAAAGTTTTTTGTTGCTGACATGCGTAAGATTGGCAGGGAATTATTTTAACCCTTGAGAACCTATGACACGTAATATAGTTACCCGAGATCTTGCTCATACTACGCCTTTTAGTAAAGGATTTTGTACCTTTTAACGAAAGAAACAGGCTGGCACGAACGCCACAATTCAATTGCCATGGATAATCAAAAAATCGTCCAATGTACCCATGAATCTTTTATTTGATGAGCGAGAAAATATTGCGACAACTGTCGAAAAGATATTTAGGTGAGAAGGATCGGTGGTCTACCATACGCACGACTCGTTGGATAATAACAACAACAAGCGCAGCCGCATAATCTTTCTTACAGAAAATATCGTCTCTGACGAAAGGCAAAAGGTGTTGACGCTCGTTTCCTTGGCTAACGAGGCCATAGCCCGGTACTTTGGCGCGGTGACTTCGTTTGACATCGTAATCTGCTACGGAAGCTGGGAGATGGAAGTTCAAGTGATATCAAGGGAAGGAAAAAGAAAGGCGGTGGGCGAAGATAATGATAATATCATCAGCAGCATGCAAAAGGCTCCTCCGCGCGTCATCATAAACTCTGTCGGGCTGACGGACTATTACGCTGAAGAGATTATCATCAGGCACGATTCGGCAGGATACGGCCATTACCTGCACGAGCTCATACATGGCGTGATAAGCAAGGACCATACCCACCAGCTGAGAGAAGGGCTGGCATGGTACTTTACGCTAAAGCTCACAGAGGATCACAAGTACGTTAGGCCCTCGCACCCTTCGTGGGTGGACCATCTCTACGTATTTCCGGTAAAAGAATTGGCGCGGATAGTCGGCGACGACTTTTTGAGGGATTTTGCGCTTGGAAAAGGATCGCTGGAGGTCGAATTCCTCCCGCCTCAAGTGCAGGAGTTATTCTTGCCGGAGGAATTGTTCTATGCCAAAAAGCGATATTTTCGATGATGATCAAGAGGAAAAGGGCTGGACAAAAAGGAACCCCGAATTTGAAGATAAACTTGGAGATCTAATTATCTCCGAATACCAGGCTGACAGGATAAGGGCTGGACTGGCAAGAAAGGTTGAAGGATACCGGCACAAGGCTGCCGGATATTATTACCAGGATAACGACAAGGGTTCACCGTCGTCAACTTGCGAGTTTCGATACAAAGGCAAGTTGCTCAAGCTGACAATCAAGGTGGACGAAATTGCCATTCCAGACCAAAGGTCGTCGCGGGCAAGAAGGGGGCTGCAGAGACTCGTCAGATCTTTATCAGAAAAGAAGAAGAACAACAGCAACAAAAAAATTCTTGCCAAAACGGAAAAGGAAAAGCTGTAATCTAGATTTACATTGCTAGAGCAGCCCTGCCGCAAACACTATGGCCATGGCAGCCAGTACGAGCGCGCTGAGCTTTGGCAGGTATTTTGTGTATTGAACAACCTTGTGCTGGATGCGCGCATAGAGTTTAACGGCCAGTACGGTTACCCCTATCAGGGCTGCGGCTACTGCAGTTGCGTACGACAGCATCAACAGGACAGGATTGACTCTGCCAACGGCCAGCGCAAGGATGACAAATTCTTCTTCGTGAGCAAATCCCAGTACCAGTGCAAGGCCGGCGATCGCAGCCAGAGTGGGCGCCGTCCTTTTCTGATGGACGTGCAGGTGTGTATGATAGCCGGTGCCTTTGTGCCAGTGCACGTGCGCGTGCTCCTCCTCCTGTTTTTCTTTTACCTGCCCTGTTTTTCCGTCACCACCATCATCATCATCGCTATGCAGGTGCCCGTGCTGAGTTTCGTTCAAGTCTTCGCCTTTTTCCTTCCAGAACATGTACGCCAATATTCCTAGCGCTACGGCGACTGCGTAATTCAGGTAAGAGTCAGGTATCTATACAAACGCGGCAAAAAAGACGTACGCCACTACCACGGCGATTGATGACAGGAAGTGGGCTCCAGCAATTATGCTCGAACTTGTAACGCCGGCAAGCACTGGCCGGCGGCTCTTGACAGAATACAGCACTGCAACCGTCCAGCCGTGGGAAGGGTTCATGCCGTGCAGTAATCCAAACGCAACTACGCCAAGCAGTACGACGACGGCATCACCCTGCGGCTGCACCATAATAATAACACCTTCTTCTTTGCTTCCACTTTGAATTTTATCGCCAATAAACTTTCACGAATACGTTTTTGTTGTTATGAGCCATGACACGGCCCCCTGAAAGAGTCAATAGAACATGGCGTAGTACGCCTTAAATCAATCCCGCCGATACCTCTACTTTATGCAAGGCGATCTCGTATTTGATGAGAAGGGCAAAGTGACGGGCAGAAGGGTGCTGGATGCAACGACGATGGAAGTGTCGTTTGAAACGAAAATCAAGGTCAAAGGAGTTGACGGGGTGAACATGGGCACGTACACGTCGACCATGATGCCGGACGGCTCGATGTACGGCCAGGGGCAGGGTTGCGTCATGTCCAACGACGGCCAGATGGTCACCTGGAAGGGAAACGGCATGGGCAAGCTCGTCCAGAACGGGAAGATCAGGTTTGCAGGAGCAATCTACCTGAGCACGCAGTCCAAGGGCTCACTTGCGCCGCTGAACAACGTCGCAGTCGTCTTTGAGCACGAGGGCGACATGGAAGGAAATGTAAGTTCCAAAGGCTGGGAGTGGAAGTAAGTAGCTTGCTCTCCATCTCTTTTTCATTTTCAGGGCGCAGATAGAATAATCTTTCTGAAATCAACGGGCCGGTTGCGTACAACGCTGTTGTTGCAGGAGAAAGGCCTCCCACGTCGTACGGCCAACGGCGCGATCAGGGACCAGGTTGAGGCCGGGAGGAAATGCATCGTTGTCATTGTAGAACTTGTCTGGCTCCGACCGTATTTTGGCGCTTTTTTTGTCATGGACGCGTTTGTACGTTTCTGCCATTTCTTCTAAAGTAAGTATCTTGTACAGATTTGCTATTTCAACACATTTCTATGGTCGTTTTCGCAGATCCATTCCCCTTTCATGTTGCCAAACCAGTCGATCTTGACATCGTTCTTCTTTACTTTGCCGCTTCCGCACACTTTGCACGGAGGGAGAACCCGTACGTTATCGAAATAGCCGACCACGATTAAAGAAAGTCGCTCGCGACTATTTTAATTTGACAAAAAATAAAGAGGACATGACAATTGTTGAGGTAAAGTGATATCCTTTGCAGATGGCAGAATCGTCCGCGATTTCAAAAACGTTAGGGTTTATCCAAGCAAGCAGCAAGATTTTCAAGCACAGAAGTTTGACTACAGGAATTCGAGAGAGAGATCACACTGGCAGCTGACGCGCCGATAGTAATCTCGCCGTAATTTGCAAGTCTGTATTTTCTAAAAATATACAGATGAAGCGTGAATATCGTAATTTTTTATAATGATAGAATCCGAGTACGACAATATTACTATTCTCTTAGCAATTGTTAAATATTTTATGCACGTTATCATGGCATGACGTTTACCCTTTCAAAGTATTTTGCAGGTGCGTTCAAGGCAAAGCCAGAGAAGAGGCATTCCAAGTACAGGTGGCCATGCTACATGTGCCAGCTCTCCTTTGACGACTTGCAGGAAAGAGAGGAGCATGTAAGAACCGTGCATTACGGAGAAGTCGAGTAGGCCAGCCAACCAATAAGTCTCCTTTTCAACTATTGTCAGTGACTCTTACAGTGAAAGATTCTGTTATTGTGCCTCCCTTGCGCTGAAATTGCCCCCATATTTTGTACAAGCCCGGCCTTGGAAAGTTTGCCATAAAGGTTACTTGCGGCCCACCGCGCCAAGTAGAGCCAACTTGTTCAACCGGATGGACATGGAGGAACTCTTTTGCATCGCCACTGATGATCACGCAATGGCCGCCGGCTCCCATAATTGGCTCCAAGTCATGCACTGGCGTTCCTTTTGCGTCAGCCAGCTCGAACGTTATGTCTGTGTCACGGTTGGCAGTGACTTTTTCGGCAAGTTTGATGCGAACCTGATAGTCCCCTTCGATTGATTTTTTCACAAAATCCCTGTCCGGCGCAGGCTCTACGAATATGTGAATGGGCTGGCCTGCGACGCTTAACCGAAAGGCGGCAAGGAACTATGCGCCGCCCTTTGGTTTGGCGTCGGCCCACGCCTTGTATTCTCCGGATTCAGGAAAAGTGTGAGTGACGGTAAAAATCCCGCTGCTGTTATCCAGTTGCAGGTGCAAATGGGCAAAGTAAGAAAGGTCATTCCTGTTGACTATGAACAAGTGCATCAGCTTGTCGTGCACAGCGTCAAATTCCGTGATTGGATCGCCAATGCTTTGCTCTGTAACAACCAGAGCAAGCTTGGTTGGTTTTCCCGCCTCGGGAGTGGCAGGGTCGGATTGCAGGTTGATGTTATAGTTTTTTACCATAGTTCTGCCGTGAGCACCGTGCTTGCCGTCGTCCATGCCATGCCCCGTCTTTTCATGGCCACCGCTCTTGGCGTGCGCCCTGTGATTATCTTGCATGTACGTAATAGTATATCGTCGCCTCTGCAAAAAAGAGTTGGCTTTTTGTATGCGTGTGTAGTAGCGCTTGCACTTTCCTACTGTGGAACGGGCACCTTTGGCCCGCCTTGCGTATAACGTATAAAAGTAGGCAGGCAAGAGGATTGCATTGCGCGGACGTGGCAGAGTGGTCTCTCCCTACGCGAGACACAATAATGCGTCGGCCTTGAGTCATTCATGGCTGGACAGCCGATTCGCCTTCGGGCGATCAGGAGTTCAAATCTCCTCGTCCGCGCCTATCACACTTCTTCTTCTGCCTCCACTTTTCTTGCAGTTTCGCGGTGCTGCCTGCCCTTGACCTTTTGCGTGTGCTCGGTCTTTATCTGCCTGTCAAGCTTCTCGATGAGCTCCTTGGACGCGCTCAGCGGGTCATAGCCTACCGCCTTGGCGTTTACCACTCCCTTGGCAGTTATGAGCCGGCACCTGACAGAGTATTTCCGGGTCTTGTGCTTGTCGGCGTACACGACCACGGACTGGATGTCGCCAAGCTTGCCCTGTATCTTTTTTACAAACCTCAAAAGCTGATCTTCGATTTCGCGCCTGTCCCGGTCGTCTTCAAGGTGCGCCATGTGGATGGCCGGCCCATCCTTTTTGGGGAGCACGAGCTCCAGAGCGTCCTTGGGCGTCACGATGCCCATCGGCCTGCCGTCGCCTACGACCACAACCTCCTCGCTGCGCTTGAAATGCTCTGCAAGCTCGTTCATCCTCGTCCCGCGCTCTACGGACACCGCCCTGCGCATGATGTCTTTTACCTTCACGTCGCCCTGCACCCTCGACTTGCTGCCAGTGATTGCGGCAGACTTGCTCGTGCGCTCTTTGGGGGTTGCGACTATCGACGCGGCGTCAAGTATGTTGACTACCCCGCGAAGGAGGCCCTTATTGTTGATCACCGGAAGCCGGGAAATGTTGTACCGGCGCATCTTTGACATGGCGTCGGCAAGGGGAGTGTCCTCTTCGATCACGATGGCGCCGGACATCACCTCGTCGACGGTTGCGTGCCCAAAGTCGGCAGTCTGGGCTATGTCAGTCTCGCTGACAATCCCTGCTAGCCTGCCGCCGTTTCCAACGACCGGAAGCGCCCTGTTGCCGCTGCCAAGGACCATCTTGGCCGCCTTTTCGACGTCTTCGTCCGGGCGCAGGGCCTGCGTCTTTACTGCATAACTCTTTAATTTTGACGTAGGCGGGGCGCTTGAAGAGAGGAGGTGCTTGGCAAACACCATGCCCGAGTAACGGCCGTCCTCGTCTACCAGCGGCAGCTGGTTAATCGACCTGTCAATCATGACGCTGAACGCCTTGGCTACTGGGTCTTCCGAGGCAACGCTTGCAACATCTGCAACCATGATGTCAGAAACTTTCATCATGGTAAAGACGAAGGATTACATTTTAAGCCTTCTCCACCCAAACCCCTTCTGTATATGGAGCGGGACAGGAGGCTTGCGCTTGTGGCGGCGGTGGCAATCATTATCGCGTCCGTGGCTACAATCTTTTTCACGCCCTCTTCGACTACCATCCCGATCCCCGAGCCGTCGTCTGGCGGCAAGAACAGCACAGGGATCAGCTCTGGCATAAAGGTGGTGGCAGAAAACCTCAACGTCCCGTGGGCTATTGACGTCGCAAAGGACGGCCGGCTGTTCTTTACCGAGAGGTCCGGCGCGATAAGGGTCGTTTCGGCAAACGGCACGCTCCTTTCCGACCCTGCTGCGTACATCAACGTGGCGCAGCAGGGCGAGGCCGGCCTGCTTGGCCTTGCGCTCCACCCCGACTTTGCGCAGAACCACCTGCTCTACATCTACCAGACGTACACAAACGGCACGGCGGTCTTTAACAAGGTCGTGATGCTGACGGAAAAGGACAACAAGATTATCGATTCCAAGGTCGTGCTTGACAAGATACCAGCGGCAGACAGAAACGACGGCGGCAGGATAAGGTTTGGGCCTGACGGCAAATTATACATTGCAACAGGCGACGCCAAGCAGCCCGAGCTTGCGCAGAACGCCGGCTCGCTTGCAGGCAAGATACTGCGCATAAACCCGGACGGCTCTATACCTGAGGATAACCCGTTTTCAGGCTCGCCAGTCTACTCGTACGGCCACAGAAACGTGCAGGGCTTGGCATGGGACCTGAAGGGCAACATGTACGCAACAGAGCACGGCGAATCAGGAAATGACGAAATCAACCTGATAAAGCCGGGTGAAAACTATGGATGGCCTGTGGAGGAATGCGACGCCAAGAGGTTTGAAAAGCCGGTGATGTGCTTCAACCCCGCCGTTGCGCCGGCGGGCATGACGATAGCGCATTTTGACAAGCTGGGCTACAAGGGCGACTTGCTCGTTGCGTCGCTCAAGGCGATGCAGCTGCGCAAGGTGGACCTTGAGAACAACACCACCACAAACATCCTGACAAGCTACGGCAGGATACGCGACGTGGTGGAGGCACCTGACGGCACGCTGTACCTTTTGACCTCAAACCGCGACGGCAGGGCAATACCCAACCCCGGCGACGACAAGATCCTCCACATACAGGAACCTTGAGGATCAGCCTGCGCCTTTTGCGCTTTTTTTGACGGCGTTAGCAAATTCTTTTCTAGAATTTTTTGCCTTGGTTCTTAAAATAACAGATTACGCATAATATTATCTGCATATACGGCATCATCAAAAACCTCGCGCGGCAAGACAGAGAAAGCACTTGCAACCTTTACTCTACTGAGCGCTGGTTTCACGCTATTAGGCGGCTTTACCAACACCTACGGCTGGTTTGGAAATTTGATGAAAACCCAGGATGCAAGGGAGCAAGACCTGCAACCGAAAATAGAGTACGCCAAGAATGCGTTATGGACGTGCTCTGACATGAAGAATGTAGAGAAGGCATCAGTCTACAGGGACCTGGAAAAGGCGGCCAAGATGCTGCAGCTACTTCATGACTATGACGGCGCAAAACGGATACTTGAAAACTATACGTCGGTGATTGTCAATTGCAGGGTCGCTTCCTATTTCGACTCGGCCAGTACCGAAAACGAGACCGTGACGCCCCCACTTTTTCCAGGCAATCCAGATGTTTTTGGCCCGCCCAATGGCGGAGGAGGCACATCAGAAGGAAGTTCTTCTTTAATATTTTTGATACCTCTTGCCGCGACTGCCGTTTTTGGCGCCCTCTGGTACACGACCCGCAAAAAATGAGGCAGAAAAGACGAACATGCGCGTGTTGTTTTGTCATCATTATTGCCGGCTTTCCATTACAACTTACCAACTCGTAACCTAGTATCCGCCACATTACCTGGTCACTATCCCATTACCTAGTAGCCAACTTATCACTTTCCAACTTATATCGTCATTTTGCCATTAGTTGTCTTTGCTATGCAAAAAGAAGGTCAGGAGAAAAAAGGGAACAAGGTAGCAGTTGTGTCAGGAAGCTCAAGCGGGATAGGGCTGGCGACCTCGCTGGCGCTTGCAAGGAACGGGTTTTACACGTACGCCACGATGCGCAACCTTGAAAAATCTGCAGGCATCATAGATGCCGCGGCAAAAGAAAAACTGCCGCTTCAATTGGTTCAGCTCGATGTCAACGACGAAAGATCGGTAAACAGCGCGATTGCAAAAATCACGGCCGAACAGGGCAGAATAGACGTTCTGGTAAACAACGCAGGCTATGGGCTATTTGGAGCGCTTGAGGATCTATCGATTGAAGAGATAAAGGCGCAGTACGAGACGAACTTTTTTGGTCTGATAAGACTGACCCAGGCAGCCCTTCCGCTGATGAGAAAACAAAATGGAGGCATAATAGTAAACGTAGGCTCTGTCGCAGGGCGCATCGGCTTTCCCGGCACCGCCGCATACACAAGCACCAAGTTTGCGCTTGAAGGCTTGACTGAAGCAATATCCTACGAGCTGGAGCCGTTTGGAATCAAGGTTGTGATAGTCGAGCCCGGAGTTATCAAGACCAATTTCCTGAACGGGATGGTAGTTCCAAGAAAAACCAGCGATCCCAACTCGCCATATCTGCAGCTAATGCAGCAAATGAACGCAACTTTAAGCTCCATGAGGGAGAACGGATCGTCTTCGCCTGAAGTGGTCGCCAAGGCAGTACTTCAAGCCGTCACGGTCGAAAACCCGGAGCTGAGATACCTGGCTGGAGAAGATGCCGTCACGCTGATGGAAATGAGGAAAAAGGCGCCATCTGACGAGGAATTCCGGCAGATGCTGAAGCAAAACTTTTCGCAGCATTAAGAGGCAAAGGGAGAAAAAAGAGGATAAAAAAAATGGATATTTCAACAAGCAGTAATAATAATAGAGTAAATACTGCAAAAGAAGAAGAGACAGCAGCGGTTGTTGTTAATGACAGTCGCTCGGCGTGGTTCACCTTAGCGATACTCAGCAGCACGCTTTTGGCGGTGATGTTTTCAGAGACCATGCTTTTGCCGGCAATCCCGGAAATAATGCAGGAATTTAACATACCGTACAGCACATCGGCGTGGATATTCAGCGCATACTTGATAGTGGCCGCCGTGATGACTCCTATTGCAGGCAAGCTGTCCGACATCTATGGCAAAAAGAAGGTGTTGCTCATACTGCTGGCAATATACGTGGCAGGCATCACCGCAGGCGGATTTGCAAACAACATAACCTTCTTGCTTGCAAGCAGGGTAATCCAGGGCGTGGGACTGGCGGCAGTTCCGGCAGCCTTTAGCCTCTTGAGAGACTCATTCCCACCTTCAAAACTTGCAATAGCCGTAGGAGTGTTTGGCTCTGCATACTCGGGCGGCTCGGTGGTAGGCCTGCTAGTAGGGGCCAGCATCATCCAGCACTTTGGATGGCACACGACGTTCTTTTCCATCGCCCCGGTCGCGGCGATAGTGGCCTTAATGATCGCCAAGTTCGTCAAGGACAATGGCAGCAAAGAGGCGCGGTTGCAATTGCTGTCCGTAAAGGGCACAGGACACACCACCGGTGCAGAAAAGCCCACCATCGACATAAAGGGCGCACTAGCGCTGTCTGCCACCATATCGTCATTTCTGCTGGCGCTGACACTTATAGAGACTGGCATCAGTCCTGCAAACCTGCCGCAGATCGTCGGCGCGCTTGCCGCATCGGCAGCATCATTGGCCGCCTTTGTTTTCATAGAGAAAAGGGCGACGGCGCCGTTGCTTGACTTGAGGCTGCTAAAGCACAAGATCCTGCTGCCCTCGTACATCATACTGATGGCAACAGGGATCACGATGTTTCTGGTGTACCCATCAATAGTGCAGCTGGTAAGGAGCCCGCAGCCGTTTGGGTTTGGCGGAGACGCAGTAGACGCGGCAAACGTCCAGCTTCCGTTCATGATAATGTTCCTGATATTTGCCAGCGCGACTGCGTTTATCATAAACAGGATAGGGAACATCAGGCCCACGATGCTTGGCGCAATAATCAGCTCAGTCGGGGCTTTTGGCCTGCTGGCGTTTCACTCCACAGGGCTCATGGTTTCGACAAACCTGGCCATAATCGCCACGGGGCTGTCTCTGACAAGCACTGCGGGATGGAACATCATCGTGTCTTCGTCTCCAAAGGAATTCACTGGAATATCGGTGGGAGTAGGCGCGTTGCTGTTCTTTGTTGGGATGGCGATAGGCCCGGCGCTGGCAGGGCTGTACATGCAGTCATACCACACTTCCCCATCAATAGGAGGCGCCGCCGGAGGACCGTCGTATCCAGCCCCAGAATCGTACAATCTGGTATTCGCAACAGCAGGATTGTTCTCGATAACAACCCTCGCATTCTCGATCCTGCTAAGGAGAAAAGCCTCTTTGATGTCACAGCAGCAACAGCAGAACACCGCCGAAGAAAAAATTCAGCAGCATCCTGCAGAGCCAAATAGCAACAGCAGTACAGAAGCAGGCGACAAAAGCCTAGAGGAAGAAGAAATGTCGTGCATCAACTGCACCGACAGCAAGAAGCGAAAAAAATAGATCTAGCAACTCTGTGGCTGATCAGTCAGGTCAGCCCAGAAACCCTACCCATTTTTTGTACCAGAGCAAAAAAATCATCCGAACAAAAAACCATCAAGAGATGTTCTGTATATAACGTGCACACGCTGCAAGAGAGATCGCTAGGTGGTGGTGGCGGTGTCGTCGTATTATTGTTTTATTTGTTGTTTCCATTAACTGACGCCGGCTGGCTCTACCGCAAGTTTTCCAACCATTGAAGGATGAAGTGCGCAGTAGTACGCATAGTCTCCCGGCGCTGTCGGCTTGAACTCCTGCGTCTTGTTTGGCAGTATGACGTCTGGAGTTCCATCCGCCTTGACTCCAAACTTGCCGTCAGGCACGCCTGAACCTGATGTCACTGTATGCCCGGTAGAGTCCTTGTTTGTCCACGTCACCGTCTCGCCCACGTGTACTTCCGGTGAGCCTGGAGAAAATGCCTGGTTGCCCTTGGATTCTGCTCCCGGCACAATGTCGATGTTTACATTGGCTGCAAAGGCTGTCTGGCTTGACGTTGCCGTTGTAAAAGCCAGAACGGCTGCTGCCAAAATGGCAGCCATGCCTGCTGCAGCAAGGGTTATCTTCCTGTTCATTAAAGGCGTGCAAAACTTGCACGAATTAAAAAGGTTTCGTGAAAAATGTAGAATATTAATATAAATAATTTCCTAGATAATATATAACGAAGAACTTTCTTATCCGTTATTTGTATAGCAATTGTCGAATTTGTGGCATGATTTTGCGGTCGCTGTGGCGACGACATATGCAAGAACCTTGGGAAGCAGAGCCAGCTATTATGCACGCATTGTCAGCATCTCTTTTGGCCTGCTGCCGTCATAACGAAGGCAATGACGCACCAGTCAGCTCTTGCGGGTGCGAATTGTATTAACGTTCTCGACAAAACTCAAATAATAGGATGATGCCAGTTATTTCATACGGCAACAGCAGCGCTTCCTGCCATATTGTCCATATTTCTAATCGGCAGCATCCTCTTTGGCGTCAATCAGGCATTTGCTCAATCAATGCCGGAAAACCCACTTTAGAGCAACTTGCCGAATGCGAACAATTAGGAATCAAACCCGAAAAATGCTCAGAACAAGCAATCTTGGGTAAACGCTGCATGGGCCCACCGGAGGCCTGCAGCCATCAGGTCATGGCAATGCCCGCTGCTCCCAACCCAAATATCGTCTTGGCTCCAATTTACGTCGGAATTGCAGGGGCTTTTGCAGCAGGCATCATCTATGTAAAGAGAACCGGCCGATGGAAACCCAAAACTTCGTGATGCCAAAATAGCCTAACAAGCGGCATGAACCTGCGCACAAAAAGGGGATATGTCTTTTTGCTGATGCAGAACGCATAGCAGCAGCGTTAATGTCCGGCAAGAACGCCAGTAACATCTGGAAAGAGGCTCCGATGTCACGCATAGACGACCGCTACAACAAGCTCAGGAGGGACATTGGAAATGATTTTGCCAGCAATAATGGTGCAGCGCAAGTGGCGGAACTCTATTCGTTTCATTGCGGCAACTGTGGATACCGAATATCCATGACGTAAAGACGCTGGCCTGCGGCTGCGGCAAGGAATTGCAGGGGGTCTTGGTTTACCGCAGAGTCGGAGATACCGTGATCTATGACACGCGGGAAAAGAGAAAAGGCGCAAGATAATTTTCGTTCCATGTACAGCAGCAGGAAAATATATCGACATACGCCGATTTTTATCATGATTTTACGGTTTCAGTAGCAGGGATATGACAAGATTTTAAGGTCGACAGGCTTTAGGCTAGCTGCCGTGAGCCAGGAAAAGAGGAAATTCTACGAGATGGATCGCGAAGAGCGGCTTGCCTTTCTCAAAGAGTCGGCAGGGCTGACAGACGAGGAGGCAGCATCCTTTGGACAGCCCCTTGCGTTTGACAGCGCAAACAGGATGGTTGAAAACGCAGTAGGAATAATGTCGATTCCGCTTGGGATAGCCACCAACTTTGTGATAAACGGGGTCGAGCGCCTTGTCCCAATGGCGATAGAGGAGCCGTCCGTGATAGCGGCGGCAAGCAAGGCCGCAAAAATCGCCAAGGCAAAAGGCGGCTTTGTCGCAGAGACAGACGAGCCGCTCATGATAGGGCAGGTGCAGGTAGTCTCGCTTGCCAATATCGGCGCGGCAAAGCGCAAGGTGCTTGCGCGAAAAAAAGAGATCTTGGCGATTGCAAATTCAAAGAGCAGGTCCGTCTCTGCAGCCGGCCTGCAGGCGCGTGAAGTAAAGGATTCCAGCAAGAACAAGATGGGCAGGATGCTCGTCGTCGAACTGGTAATAGACGCCAAGGACGCGATGGGCGCAAACGCGGTGAACACAATGTGCGAGGCAATAGCGCCAAGGGTTGCAGAGATAACCGGGGGCGAGGTTGTGCTGAAAATACTGTCAAACTATGCGACAAAAAGGATGGTCAGGTGCAAGGCGGTGTTTGACAGGGACGAGCTTGGAGGCAAAGACATAGTTGAGCGGATATTGTACGCGTACGCCCTTGCGCATTCCGACGTCTATCGCGCAGTCACGCACAACAAGGGCGTCATGAACGGAGTCGACGCGGTGGCGCTTGCGACTGGGCAGGACTTTCGGGCAATAGAGGCCGGCGCTCACGCGTGGGCCGCGCGGGACGGCACGTACCGCTCGTTAACACGATGGTGGCGTACAAAGAATGGAGACCTTGCCGGGGAGATAGAACTGCCGCTTGCAGTAGGAGTCGTGGGCGGCGTGGCAAACGTGCACCCCACCGCCAAGGTCGCGCTGAAGGTGCTTAGCGCAAGCAACAATGCAAAAGAGCTTGCGATGGCAATTGCCGCCGCCGGCCTTGCGCAGAACCTTGCGGCGATGCGCGCCCTTGCGTCAGAGGGCATACAGAAGGGCCACATGCGCCTGCACGCAAGGAACATCGCTGTGATGGCAGGAGCCAAGGGCGCAGATGTTGATAGGGTAGCAAAGAAAATCGCAGATGAAGGGCAGGTCAACGTGGAAAAAGCAAGGGAAGTGCTTGCATCCCTGCGCAAGGGCAGCTAGGCAGACAAGCAAATCTGGCTAGTTATCGCAAATTTTTCACGATAATTGACAGCGTTTGTGAGACCCAGCCACCTTCCATACAAGATATAATATATATGCGGTAGCGCGAATTGTGCACCTGCACATATCATGCCTACTGTGAAATTTGCGGTCCCAAAAGGTAGCATAGAGGAAGTCACCTTCAAGCTTCTCGAGCAGGCTTACCAGAGCATAAGCGGCAGGGGCCGCACGTACAGGGTGAGGCTGAGCGACCCGGAGATAGAGGCCAAGATCCTGAGGCCGCAAGAGATCCCCACCTACGTCCAGGAGGGCTTTTACGACGTGGGCATAACCGGCAAGGACTGGATAAAGGAGGCCAACGCAGACGTTGAAGTGCTCCTTGACCTGGAGATAGGCAGGGTCAAGCAGGTGATAGCGGTCCCAAGCAGCTTTCCGTACGGGAGCCTTGACGAGATGGTGTCTGACTTTGCCAAAAAGGGCAAGACGCTGCGCTTTTCATCAGAGTACCTGACGACTACGGCGGCGTACATCAAGGCTACAAAAGCGTACAAAAAGGCGTACGGCGACGCAGACCCCATGATAATAACGCCGTGGCTGCGCGTGGGCGACAACAAAAAGGTCGAGATATTCCTTTCGTTTGGCGCGACGGAGGCCAAGCCGCCAGAGGACGTTGACGCGATTTTCGACATCACAGAAACAGGGACCACGCTTGTGCAGAACAACCTAAAGATAATCGACACCGTGGCAACGTCGACTGCGGTGCTTGTCGCCAACAAAAAGGCGCTAAAGGACGAGAAAAAGCGCGAAAAGATTGCCGACATGGTGGTGCTGCTAAAGGGCGTCGTCGAAGGCAGGAAAAAGCTGCACATCTTTGTCAACGTCAAGAAGGAGAACCTTGACAAGCTGCTAAAATCGCTGCCGGCGCTAAAAAAGCCGACCATAAGCCCGCTATCCGAGGACGGCTGGTTTGGCGTCAACACCGTCATCGACAAGGAAGAGTTCATCAGGGTCGTCCCCAAGATGAGAAAGCTGGCGCAGGGTCTGGTGGTCCTTGAGCCAAGGCAGATACTGTCCCTTGAAGAGGTAAACCTGGACGGATATTCGTAGCATGAAGATTGTAAACGTCGTCGCCGAGCCGGCAGCAGAAGCAGCGGCCAAGCTGCGCAAGTCGACCAACAAGATTTCTGACGCTCTGATGGCGCAGGCTCGTACAATAATGGACGACGTTTTGGCGCACGGCGATCCTGCGGTGATTGATTACACTGCCAAGTTTGACGGCGTCAGGCTCGATTCGCTAAAGGTTTCAGAGGAAGAGATCAAGGGTGCATATGACAAAGTGACAAAGGAGCAGGTCAAGGCGCTGAAACTGATGAAATCGCGCCTTGAAAAGAGCGAGATTGCAGTGCTTGGGAGGCTCAAAAAAAATATCAAGGTCAGGTCAGAAGGCGTTTTGATAGACAGGGTGGTGCAGCCGGTGGCAAGCGTTGGCTGCTACGTGCCGGGCGGAAAGGCAAGATACCCAAGCACGCTTGTGATGTGCGCCGTGCCGGCCAAGGTGGCGGGGGTAAAGCGGATTGTCGCAATATCGCCTCCGACAAAGGATGATGGCTCTATCGACCCGCTGACCATCGTGGCGGCAGACATTTGCGGCGTAAATGAAATCTATAAAGCTGGAGGCGCGCAGGGAATAGCCGCGCTTGCGTACGGCACGCAGACGATAAAGCCTGTGAGCAAAATAGTCGGCCCGGGAGGCATGTTCGTCACTGCGGCCAAGATAGCCGCTTCAAGCATCGTGTCGACCGACATGGTGGCCGGCCCGACAGAGCTTTTGGTGTACGCCGACCAGTCCGCGGACCCCAGGCTGGTGGCAGTAGACCTCATCTCGCAGGCGGAGCACAGCCCCGACACGGTGTGCGGCCTCGTGACGACTTCGGAAAAGCTGGCCGCGCAGGTGCAGGAGCAGGTGGACGCGATTTCATCTGGTATTGCCAGGTCAGACATTGTGAAAAAGAGCCTATCAGAAAACGGCTTTGTTGCAATCTGCAAGGACGAAAAGGCGTGCGCCGAGTTTGCAAACGAGTTTGCGCCAGAGCACCTGGAGATAATAAGCAAAAAGAAGGCAGACGCGTTTGCAGACAAGATCGAGTCTGCAGGGCTCATCCTCATCGGCCCTGACGCGCCGTCGTCCGCAAGCGACTATTGCCTTGGGTCAAACCACGTGTTGCCCACGCTCGGCTTTGGCAAGTCAAGGGCGTCGCTTTCCGTTCTCGACTATGTCAAGCTGGTAAACAGGGTAAAGGTGACAAAGGCAGGGCTTGCAAAAATCGACGGCGCGGTAAGAGCGATTGCAACAGCAGAAGGGTTGCCAAACCACTACGAGGCAGTGAAGGCAAGGAGAAAGAGGAACAAGAAAGAAAAATGACTGCAGCAAAAACAGTTGAAAAAGAGCTAAAGAGGATAGCGAAACTTGACCGCTACGTCCGTCCTGAAAAGATAACCGGCGCGATAAAGCTTGACTCTAACGAGAATTTTGCGCTGGACGCCAAGTTTGTCTTGCAGATAGTGACAGAGGCTGCGCGGCGCGTCGACCTTCGAGAATACCCGATAGACGAGCTTGACGGCCTCTATGCGCAGCTTGCGAAATATACGGGGATCAACGAAAAATACATCGGGGCAGGAAGCGGCTCTGACCAGATAATCGAGCTCTTGCTGACTACGCTTGCGAGCAACAACAACAAAAAGGGCAAGAAGGGCAGCAGTGGCAGGGCAGCCGTCTTTGTCCCGACGTTTTCTTATTTCATCAACAGGTGCGAGCTGCACGGAATGGCCGTAGACAAGGTGCCCCTTGAAAAGAATTTCGAGCTGGACATTGACAGGTTTGCCAAGAGCGCAAAAAAGGCAGGTTTGGTCTACCTCTGCTCGCCAAACAACCCGACGGGCGGCCAAATACCAAAAAAGGACGCGGTGGAACTTTTGGACAGGCTTGACTACGATAATGCCCTTGTGCTCGTTGACGAGGCGTACTCTGACTTTGCCAGCTACTCGCTTGCAAAAGAAGCCACCAAGCGCGACAACGTGATAGTGCTTCGCACGCTGTCAAAGGCATTTGGGCTTGCAGGTGCCCGCGTCGGCTACATGATAGCAGGGGAAAAGACCGCAGGCTTGTTCCGCTCGACCATACAGTCGCCGTACCCTGTCAGCACGCTTTCGCTCACTATAGCCACGGGCGTCCTTGAAAGGGCAGACTTTGTGAAAAAAACCATCGAAGACGTCAAGGGCGAGCGCAGGCGCGTCTTTGAAAGCCTTGATGAAATAAAGGGCATCAAGGCTTTCAGGTCGGACGCAAACTTTCTCTTTGTAGAGACAGGCAAGAAAAAGAGGTATTCTGCGATTGCAAAGGCACTTGAAAAGGAAGGAATAGTGGTCAAGATGCTTGGCAACGTCTCCGGGCACACTGGCTGCATGCGCGTCACGATTGGCACGCAGGAAATGAACGACAGGTTCCTAAAGTGCGTACGAGAAGGGGCAGCCAGCTGAGATGCCAGGGTTTGATTGCGCGCTGTTTGACGTAGACGGCGTGCTTGTCGACATACGCAAGTCGTACAACGAGGCGATAAAAAAGACAGTCGATTTCGTGCTTGTGCAGTCCGGGATAAAGAAGATGCGCGGCCTTGTCACTGACTCGCTGATACTAAAGTTCAGGCAGAGCGGAGGGTTCAACAACGACACGGACACCAGCTATGCTATTGCACTTGCCGTACTTGCAAGCAGGCAGCAGCAGAAAACTGTGACAGAAGCCCGCAAGTTCCTTTTAAGAGTAGCAGAAAACGCCGACGAGACTGGAATAGGGTCCGTCGAAAGGTTCCTCTCTGCGTATGACATTTCGAAGGTCAAGGAAATGCTTGCATACCCAGCGCCTGTCAAGGACAGCTACATCGGCAGGGTGTTTGACGAGCTGTTTTACGGTCCTGTGCTTTTCAAAAAACAGAACGGCCTTGTACCGAAATACTGCAGGGATGCAAGACCGCTCATTGACAACGACAGGCTCGCCGTGAGCAAAAAGACAATGAAGACTTTGCACGAAAAGTTTGACGGCAACCTTGCAATAGTGTCTGGAAGGAGCAGGCTTGCCGCAGAATATTCGCTCAAGCCGGTGATGCAGTATTTTGACATCGACGCCTGCGTGTTTTTAGAAGACGAAAAGAGAGAGTACGCCAAGCCAAACCCCTATGCTGCAAAAAAGGCCATGAAGGCGATGGGCGCAAAAAACGCCGTGTACTCTGGCGACTCGGCAGAAGACATGCTTATGGCCCGCAGGGCGCAGGAGGAAACCGGCCTGCCCATAGCGTTTGTCGGGATCTATGGCTACAGCCCCGAGCCGGCCAAGACGCTTGCGCTTTTCAGAGAGAGGGGCGCAGAAGCTGTGGCAAAAAGCGTCGACCTCCTGCCGAAGATATTATATGAACAGCTATCTCGCAAGCGCGATAGCTTCTCCTGACATCATCGCACTCAGGCTGTGCATGGCAGAAGTTCTGGGCATGTTCACGGATACCCCTAGCTTGGACATGTAGCCCAAGCCCCGTTTGGCAATGTTGAAGGCAGCATTTCTGTCAGCATTTTCTTCTGTGTGGCAATGTTCGCATTTGAACAAGCCTTGTGTCAGCCTAACTCCCTTGTTGCGGCATTCTGTGCATGTTTGGCTGGTCCACGCTTTGCTCACTTCTATCACCTTGATTCCTTCAAGAGCCGCTTTGTACTTGATGTACTGTGTCAGTCTGGAATAGGGAAAGCTATTCAACAACCTAGCTCCTCTTTTTCGGCGTTGTTGTATTCTATTTCTGCGCAGGTGCTTGAGATTGCCTATGACAATTGCCGCATCTGTGGCTATTGCTTGGTCCACTATTTCCCTGCTGATCTTGTGTAGCATGTCGTTTGTTGTTCTGCTTTCACGTTCTCCGATCTTTTTGATCGTGTCTATTGCCTTTGCCTTTCCTAGGTTCTTTCGTAACCAGAAGTAGTGGCCTCTGACACGGTTCAGTTGCTTTCCGTAAAAAATGGTCTTTCCACTTGCTAGCTCCACAGAAGTAGCAATGTGCTTTATTCCCATGTCTATGCCTATTACATTCTGGTACTCTGATTTTTCAGGAACATCTTGTTCGACAACCAAGTACAAGAACCAATTACTGCCTTGTTTGTACAGCCTTGATTCGCATATTTTGGCGTTCATAGGCAGGGGCTCGTACGGCTTTATCCCAACCCATACACCACCTCTGACTGTTTTGACTGGTATCCTTGCCCAATATTCTGATACAGTGTTTGGATTTTTCTCTACCTTCAAGAGGTCGCTGCGTACCGAGATAGGATATTGTCGTTTCTTGATCTTCTTGTAGAACCTGTCTGCCTGTTGTTTGTTGGCTGAGTATAGTCCTAGGTCTTCTCTTGTCTATAGGTAATGTTGGAGGTTGTCGCATTCCTGACTTAATGCCGCTAGTGCGTCTTGTTCTAGACTAGTCAATAGATGTTGTTTGGTTTTTGTAAGCCCAACTATCTTGCAGCGGTAACACTTTGTAACTAACGGCAGTATGAGCAGATTATCCTTGTTGCATATAAGAAGAGGCGCCCCTTGCAGGGAGGGAGTATACTGAGATCTGCAGTACGTAAGGGTTTCATGTTGCACTGCTGCTCAATTCTACTGATATAGAACAAAAGAAATCTTATACCAAAACAAAAATGAATAATGACGAAATCAGATACAAGATCCTTCTCGTACTTTACAATAAATTCTATAATGGGCAAGCCCGTAGACACATAGTTACTGATAATGCCATCAATGAGGCAGGATTGCTGAACACAGATACAAGGATCTATCCTAACATTGACTACTTAATGAAAAACGGTTACCTGAGGGAATTCGTGCTGTTGGTGTTCCCTACCCAATTAATATCACGATAGAAGCCTCTGGAATTGATTATGTAGAAAATCATAATCAGCCACTTGCAATATATCATAATGAAATCAGATTTAGGATCCTCGCTTTTCTATATGATTTTCATTTTACCGGAGGTTTTAGTAAGCGGATTATTATAAATGACGAATTCACAAAGGATCTGCAACTGAATAATATTAATGATGATGTGATTCATGGTGAGCTGATATATTTAGAAAGAGCAGGTCTGATTGAAGGATTTTATGCTGTTGGAAGAGCATGGCCAACGAACATCAAGATTTCTTCCTATGGTATTGACACAGTGGAAGGAATTATCAATCAGAGTTTAGGAGAAATAGCCGCTAGTTCAGAGGAGAGTATTAAACAAAAGACAGAAGAGATAATTAACGAGTCAGATCAGCAAACAAAAATTCAAAAGTTTCGCGATTTTGTCGGTAGGAATGCAGGATGAATTGAGCTTGTTGCAAATGTTGCGAAATCATGGATTACAGGTAGTTGAAGAACACGGGAAGACACCCAAGAACGATCAGTTTTATTATATTAATTCAAGTTTTTCGCCACTTTTAAATAAAGTAAAGCCAGCCTAAACTCTGTAGTTGGCTCCTTCTCCCCCTGCGAGAAAGGCTAGAGTCGAGCGCGTCACAAAAGAGACAGCAGTCACCGTAGAGGTCAACGTCGACGGCACGGGCAACACCAAGGTCAAGACGGGCTTGCCGTTCATCGACCACCTCATAACCTCGATAGGCAAGCACTCGATGATAGACATCGCCCTTGCCGGCAAGTCAAACGACGACATTGTGCACCACCTTGCAGAGGACGTTGCAATCGCCCTTGCGCAGACCATAGACAAGGCGCTGGGCGACAGGGCAAGGATAGTGAGGTTTGGGACGGCGATGGTGCCGATGGACGAGGCACTTGCCTATGTTGCAATCGACCTTGTCAAGCGCCAGTACCACAAGATGGACATCAAACTGGAGCGCTCAAGCATTGAAGGCATCCCAAGGGAAGACCTTGAGCACTTTTGCAGGTCGCTATTGCAGGGCCTCAACGCGTGCACCCACATGATAGTAGAGTACGGCGACAACGACCACCACAAGGTCGAAGCTGCACTAAAGGCGTTTGCGCTTGCTCTTCGGGCGGCGGCAAGCATCGACGGCAGGAGAAAGGGAGTGCCAAGCACCAAGGGCGCGATGTGAAGAAACAATGGCAAGGATAGCAATATTTGATTACGGCGCCGGAAACCTGTTCAGCCTGAAATCCGCGCTGGAAAGAAACGGCGCCGAAAAAGTGGACATCATCTACGACATGAGCGATCTGGACAGGTACGACGGCCTTGTGCTCCCCGGCGTGGGCAACTTTGACCCCGCGATAGAGTCTATCGAAAAGGGCGCCAAGCGCCTCGACTCTGCCATCGAGAAGGGCAAGCCTGTGATGGGGATATGCCTTGGGATGGAGATGCTGTTTAACAGGAGCGAAGAGGGCAGGCTGGAAGGACTGAAAATCCTGGACGGCGAGGTGGTGATGCTCCCAAAGGGCAAGGTAAAGGTGCCCCACATGGGATGGAACAACCTGAAGATAACGGCAAGGGGCAAGAACAGCAGCAGGTTCCTCAAGGGCATAGAGAACGACTCGTGGGTGTATTTCGTCCACTCGTACAAGACGGTGCCGGCAGACAAAAAGCTGGTCGTGGCGTCGTCTGACTATGGCACCACGGTCCCGGCGGTGGTGGAAAAGGGCAACCTAGTAGGCGTCCAGTTCCATCCGGAAAAGTCCGGCGACGTGGGCGCCAAGATGATCAAGAACTTTCTTTTAATGTGCGAACAAGCCAAGGCGGCTGAGGACAAGAAAAGCAAATGAAGGTAATCCCGGCTATAGACATCATGGGCGGAACGGTGGTGAGGCTCGTCAAGGGCGACGCCCAGAACAAGGTCGTATACGGAAGCGACCCGGCAGAGATGGCCATAAAGTGGGAGGCCGCCGGCGCCGACATGCTCCACGTGGTAGACCTTGACGCGGCGTTTGGCACCGGGAGCAACGCAGAGGCGATAGCCAAGGTCGTGTCGGCCGTAAAGACTCCGGTGCAGGTAGCAGGGGGCATCAGGACGCCAGAAGCGGCAAGGGAGGCGCTTGAAAAAAAAGCCGCGCGAGTTGTTATTGGCACGATGGCCTACAGCGACCCTGAGGCAGTGAGAAAGCTTGCAAAGAGACACCCCGGCAGGGTGGTGGTTTCAATAGACCAGGCCGGCGGAATGGTCATGGTAAAGGGATGGAAAGAATCTGCCGGCGTCAAGGTGAATGACGCGATATCGCAGTTTGTCGCAATAGGCATAGAGGACTTTTTGCTCACAAGCATCGAGCGCGACGGGACGCTTGCAGGCCCGGACATTGAAACGCTTGCAAGCGCGGTGGCGTTCAGCGAAAAGGCAAGGATAATCGCAAGCGGAGGCATCTCCAGCCTTGAGGACACGATAAGGGCAAAGAGCGTCGGGTGCGCCGCGGTGATACTTGGCAAGGCGATGTACGACGGCAGGGTTTCAATAGAGAGGGTGAAGGCAATAGCGTGACGCTTGCAAAGCGCATAATCCCGTGCCTTGACGTGGACAACGGCCGCGTGGTCAAGGGCGTGCACTTTGCAGACGTCAAGGACGCCGGCGACCCCGTTGAGCTGGCAAAAAAGTACAGCGAGCAGGGCGCCGACGAGCTGGTGTTCCTCGACATCACGGCGTCGCAGCAGGGGCGCGACACTATGAAAAACGTGGTGCGCAAGGTGGCGATGGTCATCGACATCCCGTTCACGGTTGGAGGGGGCATCAAGAAACTGGAGGATGCACGCGGGATTTTGCTTTCAGGAGCCGACAAGGTGTCGATAAACACGGCGGCGGTAAAAGGCCCGGAGCTGATAACGCAGCTGATGGAGATTTTCGGCAAGCAGTGCGTGGTAGTCGCAATAGACGCCAAGCGACGTTATTGCGAAGGTGTAGAATGCAAAGGCAAGCACACGTTCCGGGATAAAAAGGGCAGGCGCTACTGGTTTGAGGTGATGATATACGGAGGCAAAGAGGGCACGGGCCTTGACGCAATAGCGTGGGCGCGCGAGGTCGAGAAAAGGGGCGCCGGCGAAATCCTCTTGACAAGCATCGACGCCGACGGCACGGAAAACGGCTATGACATCGAGCTTACAAGGGCGATCTGCAAGGCGTCTACCATACCGGTCATTGCGTCCGGCGGCTGCGGGAGCCCGCGCCACATGCGCGAGGTGTTTGAAAAAGCCGACGTAGACGCGGCGCTTGCGGCGTCCATATTCCACTATGAAAAGAGCACTGTCGACAAGGTCAAGAAATACCTGAAGAGGAGCGGGGTCAGGACGAGGATATGAATCTCGGGTTCCTGCCTTCATCTTCTGGCGGCGGTGGACGCTCATTTGAGGCGCACCTTGCAGGCCTGCAAGAGCCGGCAAAAAGCATCATGGCAGACCTGCGCAGGTTTGCGCTGTCGCTTGGCGCAAGCGTGATCGAGGAAGTGAGGCCGCACAGGGTGGTGTACGCCAAGACGCTGACGTTTCGCACTTTTCTTGACATCGAGCCGGCAGTAGACCACCTTGTAATAGAGGTTAGGACAAGCCGCCAGTCGCCACCTACGCGCATTGTCGTTAAAATGCAAGAAGAAGCCGAGCAGGCGAAAAGGGCGATAGCAGAAGCGTACGAAAAGATCCGCTAGCTAGCCCGTTACTTCAAAGCTTGCAAACTCGCCGGTGTAGCCTTCGTGTTTTACTTCAATGTTGTCGACCCTTGCTGATGACGGCCCGTGGCGGCACCAGTCGACCACCTTTCTCACGGCCGCGTCGTCACCCTCGATGACAGCCTCCACCCGGCCGTCAGGCAGGTTTCGCACCCACCCAGTGACGCCATGCTCTTTTGCAGTCAGCTGCGTGTTCTGCCGGAAATAGACGCCCTGAACCTTGCCGGTCACAAAAACATGAGCTCGCGTTTTTTTCAACACAAGAGAAAAAAAAGTATCTAAAATATGATGGTTGCCCCGCCATGTGGCAGGGAAGTTTTTACGCTATGTCGCCGCCTTCCTCGACAAAGAGCTGCTCGTACGTCGTGCCCTTTCTGACCAGCCTGTACTTGCCGTCGCTGTCCTTCATCACGACTGGAGGCTTGGTCTGGCAGTGGAACGGCATGTTGAACACGACCGAGTAGGCACCCACGTTGTAGAACGAGACATAGTTGCCCACCTCTGCGCCCGACATGTCTGATGCCTTTGAGAGCGGAAAGACGTCGTACGTGTCGCACAGCCTTCCTGCAAGGTGCGTGTTCTTTGGTGTCGCAAGGGCCGTTGTCCTGTCCTGGCTGTCCACTACAGGAATCACTTCCTGCGGGTATTCCTGCTTCAACAACGCCGCGTCAAGGAGTATGTGGTAGCCTGCGTCGACTATCACTATCTTGTGCTCGTTGTACTCCTTGGTGTTCACTATCCTTGATACCAGGATTGACGACTCGGCAACCAGAAAGCGGCCCGACTCTATCATCAGCGTGAATATGCCGTGTGTTTCTGCAAGCTGGTTGAGCCGGGCAAGGTGGTTCTGAGCCATCTCTGCCGGCGTTGGCACAGGGTCGTTGTAGAACACTGGCGTTCCTCCGCCGATGTCAAAGGTGTTTACCTGAAAGTTCGGGTACTCTTTTTTCATCTTGGTCATAAAGGCGTCCATCTTGTCCAGCGCGTGGGTGTAGCAGGAAAAGTCGGTGATCTGCGATCCTAGGTGGAAGTGGAAGCCCTCGAACTTTAACAGGTCGCTTCCCATCAGGTACTTGACCATCTTTGTCGCGCTGTCGATTGTGCCGCCGTTGAACGGGACTCCGAACTTGCCGTTCTTGTACGAGGCGCGCACCTTGGCGTCAGTCGCGACTTCTGGGTTGACCCTTATCATGGTCAGCGGGCGCACGCCCACCTGGCCCGCCGCAAGCGCGAGGTTCATCATGCCCTTGTGCGAGCTGACTACTATTCTGCGCACGCCGCTCTTTAGCACTTCGACGTACTCTTCAGGCTCCTCCGTTACGCTGGTGTAGATGACGTTCTCAGGGTCGGCATTGCATTGCTTGATAAAGTGTAGCTCGCCAAGCGACGTGAGGTCAAAAGTGAGCCCGTCCTTCATGAAGGCGCGCACTATGGCCGGAGAAAAGTTGGCCTTGATCGAATACGCTACTTTTACCGGGCCCTTGAACTTGGAGTATGCTCTCTGGAGCTCGCGGGCTTTTGCGTGCAGCGTGTCCTCGTCTACAAGGTAGAGAGGAGTGCCGTACTGCGCTACAAGGCTCTTCACGTCTAGGGGCGTTGCAAAACGGTTCAGCAGTGCAGAGGTTTGCTTCGGTACAAGTTGGACTTGGGTATTTTCTGCCAATTCTTGTTGATTCTGTCTTTATCAATAAACCATTACTTTAAAAACATTACCCCGAAATTTTGCGGACAAATTCGCGCCGGCGCGCCGGAAAAATTTTTGGAGAAAATTTTTTGCGTAGAGCAAGCGTGGCTGGCATCGCGGAAATATTTTTTGCCGTACGAAAAAATATTTTCTTTGATAAAAAACAAAAAAGGGAAAAAGAAGAAAAAGAAGAAAAGGAAAAAGCTTGGGCGTGCGCCGCACTAACGATAGTACGGCACTGTGACCTTTTCGCCCGGCTTGCCTTCGCGCTGTGTCTTTATTTTCTTGATGGCGTCTTCAAAGTGGCGCATCATCACGTGCGCTTCTGCAGCGTGCTTGGCAGCTTCTTCCGGCGTCGGATACTTTGCAAGGTACTCGTGCAGCACGAGCGACACCGCAGTGTTGACCACCGAGCTGGTGTCTGCTCCGCTAAAGCCGTCTGTCAGCTCGGCAACCTTGCCAAGGTCCACGTCTGGGCCTATAGGCTTTTTCTTGGCGTGTATTTCCAGTATCTTGAGCCTTGTCGGCTTGTCTGGCATCGGCACGAACACTATTTTGTCAAACCTTCCGGGGCGAAGCAGCGCAGGATCGATGATGTCTGCCCTGTTTGTAGCCGCAATGACAACGACGCCGGAAAGCGCCTGGATGCCGTCAAGCTCTGTCAGCAACTGTGATACTACGCGCTCTGTGACCATGCTGTCGCCTCCCATTCCCCTCGTCGGGGCGATAGAGTCTATCTCGTCAAAGAACACGACGCACGGCGCAGCCTGCCTTGCGCGCCTGAATATCTCTCTGATGCCACGCTCTGACTCGCCGACCCACTTGCTCAGCAGTTCCGGACCGCGGACGCTGATAAAGTTGGCCTCAGACTCTGTTGCCACTGCCTTTGCAAGCATGGTCTTGCCCGTGCCGGAAGGACCGTGCATCAGTATGCCCTTTGGCATGGTGTGTCCAAGCTTTGTGTACAGGTCGGGGTAGCGCAGCGGCCATTCCACGGCTTCCTGGAGCTCGCGCTTGACCTCGTCGAGCCCGCCGATTGCGGTCCACGGGATGTCAGGCGATTCCAGGTAGACCTCTCTCATGGCAGACGGCATTACCTCCTTGACGGCGTTTTCAAAGTCTGACATGGTCACGATGAGCTTGTTGAGCACATCCGGCGACAGCTTTTCGTCCTCAAGGTTCAGTTCAGGTAGCAGCCTGCGGAGGCACTTCATCGCGGCCTCCTTGCAGAGGTATTCTAGGTCTGCGCCGACAAAGCCGTGCGTGATGCCGGCAATCTTGTCCTGGTCCACGTCGGTTTCAAGCGGCATGTTGCGGGTGTGTATCTGGAGTATCTCTAGCCTTCCGCGCTTGTCTGGGACCTTGATCTCGATTTCCCTGTCGAACCTGCCGGGTCTCCTGAGCGCCGGGTCGATTGCGTTTGGCCTGTTTGTCGCGGCAATTACGATCACCTTGCCTCTTGCCTCAAGGCCATCCATCAGCGACAAGAGCTGAGACACGACGCGCCTTTCGACCTCGCCTGTCACCTCTTCCCTCTTTGGCGCAATCGAGTCTATTTCGTCGATGAATATGATTGACGGGGCCTTTTCCTTTGCCTCCTTGAATATCTCTCGCAGTCTAGCCTCGGACTCGCCGTAGAACTTGCTCATGATCTCCGGGCCTGAGATGGAGATGAAATGCGCGTTGCTTTCGTTTGCCACCGCCTTGGCAAGCAATGTCTTGCCTGTTCCTGGTGGACCATAGAGCAGCACGCCCTTTGGAGCTTCGATGCCCAGTTTCTCGAATATCTCGGGGTGCCTGAGCGGGAGCTCTATCATCTCGCGGACTTTTTGTATCTCTTCCTTCAGGCCGCCGATGTCCTCGTACGTGACCTGCGGGACGCCCCTCATGGTCTCGCCTTTCTCGGCGATGTGGAATATCGTCTTTTGAGTTACAAGCACTGCGTCAGCGGCCGGCGTCACGCCAATTACCTGGAAGGTCAGTCTGCCACCAAAGTACGGCACCATCACGTTGTCGCCCTTGATGAGAGGCACGCTTTCAAGCGCGTCTGCAAGGTAGCGCTCGTCTATTGGCGGGATTGCCTCCAATGGAGCAACGATGACTTTCTCGGCAGGGACCGCCTTTATCTTCTTGACTGTCACGGTGTCACCAATGGCAATGCCGGCGTTGTTTCTCACAAGTCCGTCGACGCGGATTATCCCCTTGCCTTCGTCAGACGGGTAAAGCGGTAAGCATTTGGCAACCGTCCTGCGCTTGCCCCTTATCTCAATAACGTCGCCAGTTGATGCACCCAGAGAGTCCATCGAGTCGTAGTCGATCCTGGCTACTCCCCTGCCTACGTCCCGGGTATACGCTTCAAGAACCTTTAAAGATAGAGTATTCTGGCTCACACTAACACCTTGACGATACTGCTCTTTATACCTTTATTATCCTTCGCCCACCGCTCTCTGTAAGAAACACACAATCTTTCAGGGAGAGATTGTAAAAATTTTGCATATTTTCCACCCATAAACAGTTATAACTTGCCGCACGTAAAAGCTGCACCGAATTGAGCAAGGAAAATAATAACAAAGTAATGATAATGCTGCCAGGCGAGCAGGTTGCCTCCATAGAAGAGTTTGAGGGAGGCAAGAACACTTACCTGACGCAGGACGGCACGATAAGGTCGGCCGCAATAGGCACCAAGGCAATGGACCTGAAAAGGCGAGTGATAAAGATAGAGCCCAAAAATGCGCCAATGCTTCCCAAGATAGGCGACATACTGGTAGGCTATGTAGAGATGATATTTGCCAGCATGATATCGGTAAAGGTGCTGTACATAAACGGAGTAGAGTCCACGTCAGGGTTCTCGGCGATTGCCTCCATGAGGGTAGGCGGTGGCGGCCGCGACAGGCGGGAAAGGCCGATCTTTCGCACAGGCGACATCATAAGAGGCAGGGTGATGAGCCTGCTCAACTCTACAGTGCACATGACCATTGCGGAAAGAGAGTTTGGCGTGCTCTACACCACCTGCTTTATGTGCGGAGGCGACACGGTCAAGGTAAACGACACGGTCAAGTGCATCGAATGCGGAGCATGGGAGCCCCGCAAGCTGACAAACGACTATGGCAAAGAGACGCTTCGCCAGATATTCAGGGCGGGCGGCAGCAGGTAGTAGAATTAATGCCAAGCGTCGCCTTTCAGGGAGAGCGCGGGGCATTTAGTGAGATGGCCGCGCTACAGTATTTCTCCAAGGGCGCTACGCTTGTCCCTTGCAAGTCCTTTGCAGACGCTTTTTCCGAAGCTGAAAAGAAAAAGGTCGACTATGCAGTCATACCGGTTGAAAATTCCATAGAGGGAAGCGTGCCTGAAGTGTATGATTTGCTGATGCAGACCCCGCTAAAGGCAACGGGCGAGGTCTACCACAGGGTGCACCACTGCCTGATTGCCGGAAAAGGCGTCAAGATCAAAGATGTCAGACACGCCTACTCGCACCCGCAGGCGCTGGGCCAGTGCCGGCAGTACCTGCAAAAGAAAAGGATAGAGCCCGTGCCGGCGTACGACACTGCCGGCTCTGTCAAGATGGTAAAGGAGCAGGGCGCCAAGGACGCGGCGGCAATAGCAAGCAGGCGCGCGGCAGAGCTGTACGGCATGGAGATACTGGACGAAGGCATCGAGGACAGAAAGAGCAACTATACCCGCTTTTTGGTGCTTGCGCTGTCAGATAATGATGACAAGAGAGCCAGGAAAAACAACGAGCAACAACAGCAGCAGTACAAGACGTCCATCATATTTTCAGTAAAGCACGTGCCGGGCGCGCTCTTTGGAATCCTCGGCGAGTTTGCGATAAGGAACCTGAATCTTACGAAAATAGAGTCGCGGCCGACAAAAGAAACCCCGTGGGAGTACAACTTTTACGTCGACTTTGAGGGGCACGCAAACGATACGGCGGTAAAGCAGGTGCTAAAGGCGGTAAAGAGCAAGACGTCGTACCTGAAGATCATCGGCTCGTACAGAAAAGCCGAATTCTAGTTTAGCGTCCCCGGAAGCGCAGGCTCAAGCCTATTACTATGATGCCGGTCACGACCAGCATGAGCGAGCCGGAAAACTCCAGCGGGCTGGACTTGGTCTGAGCCGTGCCGGTTATCTGCACGTCTTGATTTCCCGTGTTCTGTATTGCTATCCGGTACTCGCCGGCCTTGGAAGCGGTGAGCTCGTACGTAAAGTTGGAAAGGTCCTTCTGCGAAGTTACTATGCTTCCGTCAGGGTCCTTTACTTGAATGTCAAACGTAGAACCTTTTACCTGCATCAATGCGGTGTTGCCTACGTTCATGTCCGGCGACAGCTCGTCTGCAAGGCCCGGCTTGACCGTGCCATCAAGGGACACTGCGACTGCCGTGTTTGCATAGATGCTTGCGGCAATGCCGATGACAATAAAGGCCGCGCCGGCGCCAAGCATCGCGATAAACGTCTTGGCAGCCATCCATTACATCACGTCGACGTCGTGGGGCTGGCTCTCGATAAAGCCGGCGCCGGTTATCCTAACAAACTCGGCGTTTCTTTGCATCTCTGGAATGGACTTGGCGCCGCAGTAGCTTAGGCCGGAGCGCAGGCCGCCAGCAAGCTGGCGCACGATCTCGACGACGCTTCCCTTGTACGGCACCATCGCCTCGACTCCCTCCGGGACATAGTCGTTGAGGTCGTCAGAATCCACGACCTCCGGGCCCTCCTGGCGGTACTTGCGGCCAAGCGACGCCATGTAGGACGCCATGCCGCGGTACATCTTGTACTTTTTGCCGTTTTTGACAAGCGTCTTGCCGGGGCTCTCGTCGGTGCCTCCAAACATGCTCCCTATCATGGCAGACGATGCGCCAGCCGCCAGCGCCTTTGTGAGGTCGCCGGACGTGCGGATGCCGCCGTCAGATATGACTGGAATGTCAAATTCCTTTGCAGCCTTGACTGCGTCAATGACCGCAGTGAGTTGCGGAACGCCCGACCCTGTCACGACCCTCGTGATGCATATCGAGCCAGAGCCGACTCCGACCTTGACTGCGTCGACTCCTGCCTTTATCAGGTCGCGGGCGCCGTCGCCTGTCGCCACGTTGCCTGCAATGAGGTCGCAGCTTGGAAAAGCCTTCTTTATCATGTGCACGGTGTTGAGCGCGTTCTCGCTGTGGCCGTGCGCAATGTCTACCACTATGGTGTCAGCGCCTGCCTCAAGCAGCGCCTCCGTGCGCTCTAGGTAGTCGCCCTTTACCCCTACCGCCGCGCCGACAAGGAGCCGGCCCTTTCTATCCTTTGCAGCGTGCGGGTACTCGTCCATCTTCAAAATGTCCTTGCTTGTTATCAGGCCGGCAATCCTGCCCTTGTCGTCTACCAGCGGCAGTTTCTCTATGCGGTGCTTGTGCAGGATCTCTTTTGCCTGCTCTATGGTGGTGCCGGCCTTGGCAGTTATGACCTGCCGGGTCATGAGCTCTGACACCTTGCGCTTCATGTTTTTCTCAAACGTGATGTCGCGCCTTGTGATGATGCCGGCAAGTTTCCCCCCGTCTTCTACAAGGAGCCCGGAGACCCCGTACTCGGCCATGTGCTTGTACAGCTCTGCCACGGTAGTGTTTGCCTTTACGGTGTACGGCTGCTCTATCACCACCGACTCTGACCTCTTCACCTTCAATACCTCGTCTACCTGATCCTCAATCGTCATGAAGCGGTGGATGATCCCGATGCCTCCCTCACGGGCAAGCGCTATTGCCATGTGGGACTCGGTCACCGTGTCCATGTTGGCCGAAATGAGCGGTATGTTGAGGCTGATGTTGCGCGACAGCTTTGTCCTCAGGTCCGTCTGCGACCTTGAAACTATAGGCGAGCGTTTAGGAACGAGAAGAACGTCGTCAAACGTCAGACCTTCTCTAAAATCCAAGTAATCCCTTGATGTCTAGTCGCCTAGAAGCATTATAAGCGTTACCGGCTCTAGCGCCGGAGGAGCTCCAGCATGGTCAGCGCCTGCACGGTCTCTTTCACGCTGTGCGTCCTCACCAAGCTTGCGCCGTTTATTGCCGCAACCACCTCGCACGCGATAGAGGGGGCCATCCTTTCCTCTGCTTTTGGCAGGTTGAGAAGGTGGCCTATGAACGACTTTCTTGAAACGGATACGCAGACTGGCGCAAGCGCGGCAAGCCTGTGCAGGCTCGACAACACTTCGAGGTCGCGGGCGTACCACTGCATTTTGTCGCCGTCGGCTATTTTCGTGAAAAAGGGGTTCCTGCCCTCGGCACGGAAAAAGCCTATCGACGGGTCGACTATAATCATCTCTTTTCGGATACCTGCCTTTTTTGCCATAGCGATGCTTTCCTTCAATGCCCGGACCGTGCCTGCAACCCTGCCTGAGGCAGGCGTCCTGCTGTAGGCCCCGATTATCACGGGCAGGCCGGCCCTGGCGGCGACCTGCGCCATCCTCCGGTCGTACTGCAGCCCCGTGACGTCGTTTATCGCGTCTGCGCCAAGCTTTACCGCGGCCTCGGCAACCTCTGCTCGTGGCGTGTCGACTGAAATCGGCAGGCTGCACGCGGACTTGGCCGCCTCCATGGCGGTTTTCAGCCGCCGTACCTCTTCTTCGGCAGGGATTATGGTGTCGAGGTACGGCGCGGTCGACATTGCCCCGATGTCGATGACGTGCGCACCGGCGTCCTGCATTTCCCTTGCAGTCTGCGCAACCTCGTTAAAGCCGGTCCTGACAGAGCCCGAAAAGAACGACTCGGGGCTTGCGTTGATTATCCCCATCACCTTGACGTGGTTTTTGCTGCCGCCGACCTCCACTCTGCCAATTTTTACCGCCAATACGATTCCTTTTGCGCATCACTGTGCTTAAAAAGCTGTGGCAAAAATTTCAAAAACAAGCTTGACTATGTACGTACTGTCATGGATTTTGCAAAGATTTGCGATCAGGTATTTGCACTTGACGACGACATCAGGTACGCCGGCGTTATTGACGACATGGGCGCGCTCGTGGCCGGCGGCATGAGAAAGGGCATCGACTCTTTGACAGACCAGTCAAACGAAGAGCTTTATCTTGCGCAGACGGCGCTCCGCAAGTCCATGAGGCACAGGTTTGACAACACCCTTGGAAGGGCGCGCTTTGCGTATGTCGAGCGGGACAGGGTCTCCATCCTGACGTTCTACATGGACGGCCACACGCTTGTCGTGACGCTAGAGCCCAACCTTGACTCTCACACGGCGATGGACATTGCCAAGGACACGCTTGACCTTCTCAACGGCGGCAGTTGAGCAGGATCTTGCCAGCGTGCAGGCCCTTTTCCATCCTGTCCTGCGCCTGCCCCGCCTCCTTTAACGGAAACACGGAATCGATGACAGGCTTGATCTTCTTTGCCTGCACGAGCCTTAGCAGTTCTACAAGCTGCGCCTTTGTCCCCAATAGTGCGCCCGTCATCGCTACCTGCTTGCTGTAAAACATCCGTACGGGGACCGTCGCGTCGTTTCCGGACGTCATGCCGCAGACTGCCATCCTGCCACCCGGCATTAGAGATGCAATGCTTGTCTGCCAGGTCGCCGCGCCCACGTGGTCGATGACAATGTCCACTCCTTTGCCACCAAGCCTGGCAAATACCTCGCCGGCGATGTCCTTTGTCTCGCTTCTGTCGATGACGTGGTGGGCGCCAAGCTTTTTGCCAAATTTCGCTTTTTCAGGCCCCGCCGCTGTCGTGATGATTGTCGAGACGCCCATCGCGCGGGCAAGCTGGATAGTGGCCATGCCGACCCCGCTTGCCGCGCCGTACACAAGGAGCGATTTTCCCTTTTTCGCACTGTTTGCAGACAGCATGTTCCACGCCGTAAGATACGAGACTGCAAGCGTCGCCGCGGTCTTCAAATCTATTTTCATCTTGCCAAGCCGGACGACGTTTCGTGCCGGCACCGCCACCTGCGCTGCATACCCGCCGTTATAGTCGCTTGTCCCGCCAATGATTGCAAACTGGCTGCAGAGGTTTTCCCGCCCTGCTTTGCAGTGCGTGCATTTTCCGCAGCTGGCGCCGGGGTACACCATGACGCGCTCGCCGGCATCAAAACCGGCCGCGCTTTTCTTTACGGCGCCTACAATGTCGCAGCCGCATATGTGCGGCAGCCGGATCTTTTTGCCGGTTATCCCCATCCTCGTCCAGATGTCGAGATGATTCACGCCGCAATACTCTACATCGATTACGACCTGCCCCTTTGCCGGCTCGGGTTCCGGGAAATCCTCATACCTCAACATGTCCACCGGCCCGTGCTGGTAAAAGGGCACCGCCTTCATCATTTTGAGATCAGGTTGTGCATCGATACGAGGTCGGCTGCAAACGGCTCTAGTTCTTCTGGCACTGCAATTTCAATCGGGTCCTTGAGCGACATCGGCTTGCCTGTCCCTTTTGATATTGTCTCTTTCTTTTTGTTCCATACCTGCGAGTTAAAGTCAGTTATCGCTTTGGTGTATTTTGCAAATTCCAGGTCCTGCTCTTCGATAACAGAAGGCAGCTGCTGGTGGTGTATGCTACTTTTTTCCAGATACATCTTGACCCACAGCTCCTCGGAAATGAACGGAGTCATTGGCGCAAGCAAGAGCAGGATCGTAGAAAACACCTTGTGAAGTGTATAGAGCGCCGAGGCGTGGCCCTGCTGGCTTGGGTCGTACGCCCTTCCCTTCACCATCTCGATATAGTGGGCGGCAAAGACGTTCCACGTAAAGTCGCGGATCGCATTTGCAGGCACGAAAAAGTTGTATTCGTCATAGCCGCGCCTGCATTCCTGTACGAGCTTGGCAAGCTCGGCAAGTATCCACCTGTCAGATGCTTCTAAATTCGCCGGCTTGTCCTTTACCACGTCAAACGAAGAGAGGAACCTGCCCACGTTCCACAGCTTTGACAGGAACTTTTGCGAGCTGGCTATGCGCTGCTCCGAGCAGCGAAAGTCGTAGCCGAGGTTGGCCTCGCTTGCCGACCAGAACCGGAATGTGTCTGCGCCGTACTGCTGGATTATCGGGAACGGGTCGATGACGTTGCCCTTGCTCTTGCTCATTTTTTCTCCCTTTTCGTCGACGCCGTAACCCATTATCCACGCGTCGGTCCAGGGCATCTTGCCCGTCAGCTGCACGCAGCGCAGCATCGTGTAGTGGAGCCACGTCCTTATGATGTCCTTGGCCTGCGGCCGGACGGCCGTCGGGTACGCATAATTAAACAGCTTTTGATCGTTGTTGAATTTTGTCACGTAGAGCGGGCTTATCGACGAGTCCATCCACGTGTCAAACGTCCTGTCTTCGCCCGTGAATTCCGCGTGGCCGCATTTTGGGCACTTTTCAAAGGGCGGGCTCTCCTTCCAGGGGCGATAGTATCTTCCCGGCTCTGGCAGGAGCGGCGCCTTGCAAGAGTTGCAGTACCATATTGGTATCTCGGTGCCGTAAAAGCGCCTGCGGGACACCGGCCAGTCGATTGCCACAGAGTCAAGCCAGTTGAGCAGGATCTGCCGGTGCATCTCGGGGTGGAATTTCAACTGCATCGCCAGTTCGCGCAGCTGCGGCACATATTCAAGCTGCTTGACGTAATAATCGTGCAACGGGATTATCTCTATAGGGGTCTTGCTTCGCTCACAGAGGGGCGTCCTGTGCATGATGCTTTCTTCCTTTTCCACAAGGTTTGCAGCCTTTAGGTCTTCAATCACCTTGGTGCGCGCCTGGTTGACGCGAAGGCCGGCGTACGCGCCTGCCGCTTCTGTCGTTACGCCGTTTTCGTTGAGCGCCACTATCTCCTTCAATCCCAGTTCCCGGAACACCTGCACGTCGTTCTGGTCGCCATAGCTGCACACCATCACGGCGCCAGAGCCAAACTCTGGTTTTGCAGAGTGGTGCGTCTTTATAGGCACCTCCCTGTTGAACAAGGGCAGGACGACGCTCTTGCCCTGATAGTCAAGGTAGCGCTCGTCCTCCGGGTTTACAATCACTGCCTGGCACGCAAAGAGGAGCTCCGGCCTTGTCGACGCGATTACAATCGAATCGCCAGAGCCTGCGACCTGAAACTTCATGTGCACGAGTTTTGTCGGCAGGTCGTCGTAGATTATCTCGGCGTCTGCAATCGTTGTGCCGCAGTCGGGGCAATAGTTGTTGGGCCTGTTTGCCAGGTACACGAGCCCGCGCTTCCACAGCTCAATAAAGGTGGCCTGCGTAAGCGCACGGTATTCGTCAGAGTCGGTGCGGTAGTAACGTGCAAAGTCGCCGGAAAGCCCCATGTTCTTCATTATCTGGAGCATCTCTGCTTCGAGGTCGTCAAGCGCGCCCTTGCACAGGTCGAGGAACTTTTGACGGTCCATCTGGCGCATTCGCACCTTGTACTTTTTCTCGGTGTAGATTTCCACCGGCAGGCCGTTTCGGTCAATGCCTATTGGAAACAGCACGTTCTTGCCGGACATCCTTGCAGTCCGGGCTATCATGTCTATCTGGGCGTAGTGAGCGGCGGCGCCAATGTGCCACGGCTTGCCCGACGGGTACGGGGGCGGCGTGTCAATGACAAACGCCGGTTTATTTGAACTCGTTATCTCAAAGCGGTACGTGTTCTCGTCCTGCCACTTTTTCAGTATCGCGCTTTCAATCTCGTGGTTCCACGACTTGGTCTCTATCTTGGGTTCCATCTTGGTTGGCCGGCCTGCCTAGTGGTGGCGCCCGATGCCGTTATTAACGTTAAGGCGGAGTTGGCTAGAAAAAGATATTAATATTAACGTCTGCGCAACCCATTCCGTGAAATTCGTCGACTGGTTCCCGTATTACCAAGGAATCCGCGCAGAGTTTGGCTACAGCACAGAGAAGGACCAGGAGGCGGCCAGGATGCTTTCTGGCATGATAAAGAGGAAAGCCCTTGAGCCCAAGGTCTTGCAGAAAAAGATTGCCGGCAAGAGCGTGCTTGTCCTTGGCGCGGGGCCAAGCCTGGCAGAAAACATCAAGATAATCAAAAAGAACAAGGCTTTTGTGAAAATCGCTGCCGACGGCGCGGTGCAGGAGCTCTTGGAGAACAAGATAAAGCCGGACATCGTGGTGACGGACCTTGACGGCGATTCTGCTTTGCTGCAAAAGGCGGCCAAGTCGGGCGCGGTGATGGTCGTGCACGCCCACGGCGACAATACCGACATGCTGAAAAAGCTGGTGCCCAAGTTCAAGAAGGTCCTTGGCACGACGCAGGTGATGCCAGTTGAAAACGTCTACAACTTTGGCGGGTTTACGGACGGCGACAGGTGCGTCTTTATGGCAGAAGAGTTTGGCGCAAAGAAAATAGTGATGATGGGCATGGACTTTGGCGGTACAAGCGCGTACAAGGACGTCAAGGACCCGGAGCTCAAAAAGCGCAAGATGCAGGCCGGAAAGCGCCTGCTAGAGACGCTTGCCAAGCAGTCGCGCTCGCAGCTGTTCCACGCCTCCAAAAAGCCGGTCAAGGGCTTTTCGCCATACTAATAACAAGGCATGGTCAGCCAGAAAAAGGCAATAGGCATCCTAGGCATAGTCTTTGCCGTTGCAGGAGGCGCCGCGTGGTTCTACGGCCAGCACATCCCGGCAGCGATATTGTGGGGCGCCGCCGTCCTGATAGTGATGAAGCTGAACAAACGGCAGCAGCAGAAAAGGCGGTAAGGCTATTATACCATTTAAGATCAAGAGGGCTTGCTACTACAATATGTCCGGCTATTCCGAAGATGACGTGAGGCGTGCAGCCGAGCTCCGAGAGTGGGTCATGAAGCAGATTTCAGACAAGCAGGAGGAGCTGGAAAGGCTTCGGGCCACGCTTGCCATCATTGACAGCGTTTTAAAGCAGGGCAGTTTCAGGGCCGCAGCGACAATGGCGCCATCATCGTCGACAGCGGCGGCAAGCGAGCCGGCCAGGCAGACGACGGCACCGGCAAAGCAAGCGGCGACTATGGCTGCGCCACCACCGCCACGGCAGCAGGCAACAGCAGCAGGCTTTGACCCGGGCAAGGAAGTCAGGCCGCTAAAGAGGGCCAAGGACGACTTGCTCCTTGCAAACGCGGAGGTCACCGCCAACTCGATAACCATAGTGCCGGCACCCGGAATTGACCTGAGCGTCAACACGCCCCCGTTCCGTTCGTTCTTCCTTGGCAGGATACTTGACGGCATGAAGGGCAAGGACGCCGAGAAGGCGGCGCAGGGCGCGATTTCCGAGTCCGGCGCCATGAGCTACAAGGTCGACGAAGACTCAGGAGGCGCGATAAAGAAGATAACGATAACAAACTACCGCGACAAGGAGCGCATGACAGAGATATTCAACACTGCCGCCTGGGTGTTTACAAGGATGCTGGAAAAAGCTGGACGCTGACAACATGGAAGACAATAACAACAAAATGGACAAGATAGTCGTTCTCGACTTTGGCTCGCAGTACAGTCACCTGATATGCAGGAGGATAAGGGAGGCCAACGTGTATTGCGAACTCGTGCCGTACAACACGCCGGCAAAGGCGCTGAAGGAGATGGACCCAAAGGGCATCATATTTTCCGGCGGGCCGGCAAGCGTATACGCCAAGGGCGCGCCCAAGCCGGACAGGCAGATATTTGCAATGGGCAAGCCCATACTTGGCATCTGCTACGGCCACCAGGTGCTTGTCGACAACTTTGGAGGCAAAGTGAAAAAGGCTGCAAGCAGGGAATACGGGCGCGCAGGGCTAAAGATAGACGACGATTCTGACCTTTTCAAGAATTTGGATACCAGCATAAACTGCTGGATGAGCCACGGCGACGCGGCGGAAAAGGTGCCGGAAGGGTTCAAGGTGATAGGCCACACGGAAAACTCGCAGTCTGCTGCAATTGGCAGCCGCGAGAGGAAAATGTACGGCATCCAGTTCCACCCGGAGGTGGTGCACACCGAGCGGGGCATGCAGATCCTAAAGAACTTTGCGCAGGAGATAAGCGGCGCAAAACCCGAGTGGGACATGCAGAGCTTTATCGACACCACCGTCAAGGAGATAAGGGAGCAGGTGGGTGAAAAGCGCGTGCTTGCCGCGGTGAGCGGCGGTATTGATTCAACGACGGTTGCGGCGCTCATGCACAGGGCGATTGGGAAGCAGTTGTCGTGCGTGTTTATCAACCACGGCCTTCTCAGACAGGACGAGGAAAAGGAGGTCGTCAGGCTGTTCAAGGAGCACCTTGGCATCGATCTTATTTATGTCAACGCTGAAAAGCGCTTTCTGTCAAGGCTGAAAGGCGTCAGCGACCCGGAGAAAAAGCGCAAGATAATCGGCGACCAGTTTGCGAAGGAGTTTGTCGCGGTTGCAAAAAAGCACGGGCCTTTCCAGTGGCTTGCGCAGGGGACGCTGTACCCGGACGTGATTGAAAGCGGCGTGTCAAAGGGCCCGGCGGCCGTGATAAAGACGCACCACAACGTCGGCGGCCTGCCAAAGTGGCTGAAGCTGCAGGTAATAGAGCCGCTGCGCTTTCTGTACAAGGACGAAGTGAGGAAGGTTGCAAAGCTGCTTGAGGTGCCCGACGAACTGCTAAAGAGGCACCCGTTCCCCGGTCCGGGCCTTGCGGTGAGGATAATCGGCGCAATAACCCCTGAAAAGACAAGGATTGCCAAACACGCAAGCAAGCTAGTCGAAGACGAGCTAAAGGCGGCAGGCTACTATGACAAGGTGTGGCAGGCTTATGCGGCAGTTGGCGACGACAGGGCTGTGGGCGTCCTTGGCGACGAGCGGGTGTACGGCCACATAGTCATGGTGCGCGTAGTCGAGTCGATTGACGCCATGACTGCCGACTGGACCCGCCTGCCGTACGACGTGATAGAGCGCATCAGCAACAGGATCACAAATGAGGTAGAGGGCGCGACATGGGTCACGTACGCAGTGTCAAGCAAGCCGCCGGCGACGATAGAGCCGCAGTAAAAATAGGGACTTTACTTTTCATGCCCAAAAACCTGACGCTTTTGCAAAGGCCAAAGCTGATGGTACATGTACAAAAGTAATGACGAGGAAGCTCGTTTAATAATAGCTCTGCTTTTGTTGGCTTTTTTCCTCGATATTCAGCGCGCATTTTTTTATACTATGATGCCATCCCTACACTTCATGAGTGGCGCGTTTGACTCGCAAAAGTTCAAGTCAGCGCAACGTCAGGGGTGGGATGGCGCTGCAGAGGGCTGGAAAAAGTGGTGGAAGACCATTGAAGAAAGTGCACAGGTGGTATCTGACAGACTAGTCGAACTTTCGAGAATTCAGAAAGGTAATCACGTACTGGACATCGCAACAGGCATAGGAGAGCCTGCCGTCACTATCGCAAGAAAGGTCGGTTCCGGAGGGAAGGTAACTGCAATCGATCTTTCCACGGCGATGCTTGCCATTGCAAGAGAAAGGGCAAAGGAACTTGGGCTGACAAACATCATAGAATTTGAAGAGGGCGATGCGGAATCCTTCCGCCTTCCTCCTCAGAGGTTCGATGCTATTGTTTCCAGATTCGGACTGATGTTTCTGCCCGACCTTCCTAATGCACTGAAGACCATGAAAGAAGCGCTTGTCCAGGATGGGCGAATAGCTGCGGCAGTCTGGTCAACCCCACAGAGAGTCCCTGCTTTCCTTCTGCCCCTGGAAATAGTGATGAAGGAGACTGGCACTCCGCCTCCGCCTCCGGGCACGCCAGGGCCTTTCAGCCTGGCAGATATGAACCGTCTCCGTGAAATATTTGGGCAGGAAGGGTTTCAGGACATCCGCACAGAGAGCAATACAATGAATTTCAAGCTGCCCTCCCCCGAGAAGTACGTGGATTTCGTCCGAAGTACAGCCGCCCCGCTTACGGCCATGATGGCAGGATTGCCCCCTGCAAGACAGCAGGAGATCTGGAATAAAGTAGCAGACGCTTCAAGGAAATACTCCGACCCTGGTAACGGGAGCGTCAATTTTACAAATGAAGTGATATTCGTGTCGGCCAAACGGTAACCTGGCGCTTTAAAAGTAGATGCAACATCTTCAAGAAGAAGAAACGGTGGTGCGCCTATTGTTGTCTTGATTTCTTTCGCTTCTTCTTGCTTTCTTCATCGGTTCCAAGTAGATGTGATATGAAAAACGCTGCGCGGCTGTTAGTGGGATTTAGGAAAGTTGGATAGTCGACATTATTGGGATCGGCATAGCCGGCTTCTTTCCATGCCCTTTCTTTATGGAACCTTTGATGTTTTCTCAGGTGCTCCTTAGAAGGTAATTCTGTCCCACATTCTTTGCACTTGAATGTCTTTTCCTTCACCACCACTACTGCTGCCACTTCCCTACGGAAAAGATAGTAGTTTCATCATGCAGATAAAGGCAGCTTTTGCGAGTTATTACACACACACAAGTTTCAGTGGCAAAAGCTCATGCTGGTGCTACGTATACCGCCATGGGCTGTTCAATTATCACGTACCTGTGCGATTCGATGACTCTTTTCAGCTGGCTTGCCAGGGTTATCCCTTCAGCATCGTAAGAACACAGCACCGACATCTTGTCATGGAGGCGCCTGCCCATCATTCTCTCTGCGTCAAGAAATTCATTTTCAAAACCGTTTCTCAGAAACCAAGAGGCGTCCTCTCCAGCTATCCTTGTCTCCCTTCCAGACTGGTTTGATTTGTGTATATCCCATATCCACTTGAACATCACGTCCATCGCCTCAGATTTTTCCTTCACCTTTAGGAACTCGTCGTACGTGATGATGCTTTGTACTTTTTCGAATTTGCCTGCGGCGCTCTTGCCCTCGGCACCGCAAGAAGAAAGCGAGATAAGAGCCTGAGTGCGGGGCGCGGCCAAGTGATCAAAAAATTGCGACAGGACTGCATCCTTTGTCGCTTTCCTGTTGTAAATGAAACCTACGTGCTCGTGACCGGCCAAGTTGCCGACAAATCGCATCACTTCCACCTCTCTCATCTCGTTTGCTATCTCCTCCAGCGAAAGCCCTGGTTTTTTCGCAAGTGAAAACGGCACGAGTTCATCCTTTATTTCGTCGATGAAGAAATCGGCGGCGCGTCCAAACATCGCCCTGATCGACCCTTCTACAAGGTCGCACCGGCGGAACAGCTGCTGCTCAGTCCGGTTGTTAATTTTGCAGAGGTTACGGATAACCAGCGCGGTGATATGCTCTCCAAGCTTATTGAACACGCTGTAGACCGCATCTGAGACGATCTCCGCGACGATCTCGTCGGTGATTGAGCGGTAGCCCAGAGCGTCAAGGGTTGCAACTATTGCGGAAGGAGATTGTATGTTAGACAACAGCAGTCGACGACACATGCGGTATTATTCCGGCATCATATAAGGGAAGCTATGTTAGGCTCTGTCAACTCGGCGTCGGTCAGATTGTTTTGGTATGATCTTTCTTTCAGCCGGCGAACAGTTAATGAAGCTGTATCTTGAGGCGGCAGAGAATATTCTGCTCTCTTCATGGCTCAAGTCGGAAATGATTCATCAAGAGATTCTGTTGGATGGAAGACAAGAAAAATCTTTCATGCTTGTTGGAATCTTTTGCAGCACATATACCGCCGGCGTGCGGCTGGAGAGTGGAGAAGGGGAGAGAATTGGGATATCTTGTATGCCCGTCCTCTCGGTAGTTTCTTATCAAATCTTGTATATCCAATGACCTTGTCTAGATAACAAGAGGTTAACTTGGGTGGAGTTTGACGAAGTAGTACGGAAGAGAAAAATGATTAGAAAGTATCAGGTTCGCTCTATTCCGGATAGCATAATCAATAAAATAATTGAAAACGCGCACAGGGCTCCAAGTGCGGGCCACACGCAGGTCCAGGAGTTCATCATCGTAAGAGACGCAGAGACAAAAAAGAAGCTCAAGAGGGTGTCTGTAAACCAAGAGCAGGTTGAGGAGGCTCCCCTGCTAATAGTTGTGTGTGCAAACACTTCTCGTTCTATTGGTCGATACAGGCAACGGGGAAAGGAGTTCTACAGTGTAATGGACGGGGCGTTTGCATCGATACTAATTTTGCTTACTGCGGTAAATGAGGGAATTGGCGCAGGATTTGTCGGAGCTTTTGAAGATGACAAGGTTTCCGAGATACTTGGCCTCCCCGAATATGTCAGACCCATAGGAATAATCGCGCTAGGGTTTCCTGATGAAGAGCCGAAAAAGCTGGAAAGGATTGCTAAAGAAAGGCTCATCCATCATGAAAGGTGGTAGTGGTAAGCTGGGTACTGTCAACTTGTTGTCGACTCACGCTCTGCTGAAAATAAAGTTCAGCTGATGTCAAGTTAACAGAACCAGTTTAAATCATAATTTTGCGGCCATATAAAAAGAGAACCCCCCTCTTTTGTGCGAGAAAATCCGATTAGGCGGAAGGATGAAAACATGACATCAATAATGCGTAATAGGTACCGCATCGCTATGAATAATGATGTACGGCAGGGATGCTGGTCAAAGTAAATAGCATCATCAGGAGAAATGAAGGGCAGGAGGAAGGAAAAGAGGAAAACCAATACATCGTAAGAGTCACCAAGCTTGATATCGATGATCTCGGCTCGGTGATTCCATTAAGGGAAATAGAGCTGTGGTTGCCTCTTTACGACGAATCTATCGTAAAGACGTTGATGAACAGCCATTATGCTGCTATCTTTACTGAAGGTTATAACGAGGAGGACGGCAGCACCATAATCCTGGCAAGAGGCTTCACTGAAGAAGAGCTAAATAAAGAAAAGGAGAAAACGATAAAGAAGGTAAATGAAAAGAGACGCGACCACACAAAATGACCTTTACAACGAACGAAAGAAGCGCATTGTAACACAGTCCTGAGAACATACTTTACAAACTAGCAGAAATTCTTTTACGATCTCTTCTCCTTACAAATACATGAGTGTCCCGGACGACAACTCGATCCCAAGAGAGATAGACCAGCATTTAGCGACGTTTGGAAAGGAGCCATGGGAAGTCAACTATGACTTGTACGGTTACTGCGCCATCTGTAATTCAAGGGTGGATGAATTCAATTACTGCGGATGCGGAGGCGCGGCGGATTAGCCTTGATTCTCTGGCATACACTTTAGGACGACATTTTTTTATGCCCTTTCTACGGCGGCGAATATTTCTTTCTACTTTGCGCAAACGACAAACCGTGTTTGCGCATGGCAATTTTGAGCTGGCCGATCGCCTTTGGCCCCATGCCGTGAAGTTCCAGAATCTCGTCTTCGGTGTGCTTTGCGAGTTGCGCAAGCTTGGTAATTTTCGCATTGAGAAGGGCGCGAAGGGCAAGAGCAGCAAGGCTATCAGGAAAATCGTTTTGTGACTGTTGTTTCCGGTAGTATCCAGACCAGCACACAGGGCATACAGGACAGTCGCAGCTTCTGTAAAACTTGTGCCCGCGGCTGCATGTTTTCAGTTTTCCTTTTGCGGTCCTCGCAGGCTTGCTTCGATCAAGATCTCCGGTCCTGCTTTTGCGTCTTTCCGCCATCTGCTCGATGATCCCGATTAAACGCTAAAAGGATTTAAAATGATTGGCGACAGGTTGGCGTAATACAACAATGCAAAAAACGAAACCAGTAGTATCGAGGAGATAGAAAGCAGGAGCCACAGATTATTCATCCTGTGCCTGTACCTCCGCATCAACAAAAGCGAGATGATCCCTATTGCGGCAAGGCCGGCAGATGACGCTCCGACAAACACGACATATGGATATACAGTATCAAAAAAGTGAATCCGGCCGCCAAAAAAGGGCGGGTCAAGAGACGCATTCTTTTGATAATCTGCATAGTCGTAAACGTAATAGGAATAGAGGTTCACGCTTATCCAGAGGAACAAGGCAGAAGCGATGAACGCGCCTGCGCTTAATGCAACGAGTTTTTTCGTACCCCCATTTATCCAAGGGATTATTTTTGTTTTGCATACTTTGCATATTTTGCGAGAGTCTTTCCTCTCTTTTGTGCTAAAAAACATGCCAGAAATGTACAGAGAGAGATTTTGAATGAGGCAAGGGACCTATGTACCGGTGATCAAAGGCGAGGTCAGCAAACGGCGTTCGCCCATATTCAAATCAACACGTATATCCTATCAGGACACTGTAATTTCCTTGTTCCTTCCGTCGAGGCATATCCTGTAATTGTCAAGTATGTCCCTGCCCAGGAGCGCCTTTGCTGGCGTGCCTTCTGGCAGATCGAGGCATCCCACGTGAACGCTTTCGTACAACTGGCCAAAAACCTCGATAGACACTTCATAGTAAGGGATATGGATTATTCCTGCTCCAGTTACCGTCTCGTCGCTGCCGGCAAACGAAAGGTTCATGTCATTTGCGATGTACGTGGGTATTATCGTCTTTGATGAAGCAAAATCAAGGTGGGCATCAACGACAATTTTCTTGTTAGACCCCGCATCAATGATTCCCATACTGACCAGCGGCAAGTTATTCTTGTATTGAATCGTTAACGCTTCTTCTGATGTCATGGGTGCTGCATCGTACCATTACATGCGCCCAGCCTAAAAGAGTTAGATATGACTGGCTATAGTTTTTCTCATAAAGAAAGTGTATGACCTTTTTTAAAAGTTTCATGTCACCAACATTTTGAAAGGTTAAAGTACTGTAACAGCCCTTGTGACATATTATGGTACGCAAATTTGAGGAATGGTGGAACAGCGTTCCTGCGGATCTTCGACAAAAAGCCCGCGCGGGCGACGAAGGAAACAAGCCGTTGCTGAACCAGGTTAACTATGTCCTTTTGCATCTTCACCTGGCAGGCAAGCACGACCAAAAACCATCTCATGAGGAACTCAAGGAATGGTTGCACAGCGGCCAGGTAGACGTGCTCAGAATGGCCAAGAAGTAGAGAGAGAGAGCAGCCAGACAGCCATTTGCAAAGGGCGGGCAACTGTCAGATCTGCCAAGCCATACGATCAGGTTAACCAGGACGCCCAGTACTCTATTTTCTAGGAGGTCCCACCTTTACTTCTATGCGCTAATTCCCACATTCTTATAAGCAGCGATCCTGCAAAGATTCTCTGATGATGACGACGGGGTGATAAGGCAAAGTCTTGTCTTAACTGCCGCAGTTGCAGCAGGACTTATTTTCTTGGCCGTCGCGGGCGCCGCCTCTCTTACGAACGCATCGCAGGAACAGTTTGCACAGCAACAACAAGACGCAACTAAATCTCCTACTTCCACAAGTGCGGCGACTACAGTACACGCAGGGTCGGGCGGTCCGGTCGGGCCATTGACCATTTTCTCACCCAGTCGCGTAGAAATCAAAGTTGGTGAAAAGGTGGTATGGACTAACCCGTCGCTTGTAAGCGAGCCTCATACGGTGACTTTTATGAAAGACAATAGCACCTTTGCAGATTTTGGATCTCCTTTTATAGTATCCAAGAACACAACTTTTACCCCCGTTTCACCTGGATCAAACGGAGAACCTTTTGTTGTGCCCAATGACAATGACACAAACATCGTAGTCACGTTAAACAAGCGCTCCTTCTTTCCCGTCATAATAAATTCCGAAGATAAAACATCGTACTTGGCACCTAACGCGGAATATACCATGGACGGTACTGAAAAATATGTCAACTCTGGATGGATCTGGCCAAAAGATCAGGCTCCACAAGGAGTTCCACCGATAAATCAATTTGCAGTTACATTCACTCAAGCTGGAACGTACAACTATGTTTGTCTAGTGCATCCTTGGATGAAGGGTCAGGTTGTAGTTGCAGCAGAATAGCAAAAGATACTTCTCCTATTTTTTTTTGTCATGGCAAAAGAGAGGGAGAACACTCTTTTACACAGAGCCGCGCAGTAAAATCTACGATTAGATAGAAGGAAGTACAATTTGATATTCTCATCATAGCAACAAGCATCATATTCTCATTTTGGATTCTCATAATGTGCAAACGTCTTTTGGAGTTATATCAGAGAGACAAGAAAAAGAATCTCACTATGACAGCAACAAAATTGAAAGGCAGCAATCTGCTCATAATGTCTGGCATTGTCGCAATCTTGCTTGCGACAGCAACAGCTGTCATCGCACCGGCAATGGCAGACAATGGAAATGGCGAAGGCGGCGACAACGATATTGCAGACTGCCAACATGACAAGAACACGCATAAACAAGAAGGAACTGGCTCAGAAGGTGATGCAGAATTCCATATAGACCAGCTATTGACAGAGGGTGAAACACCCATCTGCCCATAAGCGGCTAGAGAAGGTCCCACCTTCTCTTTTGATTAGCCTTTCTAGATGTGTATGTGTGTCATCACATGTCTTTGAAGTTTGAATGTGAAAAATCTGCGCTTCTCATATATCTGAAAGATAACAATAAACTATCGCGGTACCATATTCCCTTGCAATGGAGCACATAATATTCCACCATAATGGAAAGGAGTATGCAGTCTATGATGCTCTGACGCTTGACGAGATCAAAACGATAATGAAAATGAGCGACGAGCGGGACAGAAAGTTAAATCCGCTCAATTCCAAATCAACAAGAAAATATTTTGAAGACACGGACAAGATGGTGGCGGCAATACTGCGAAGGTGTTTTCGCATGACGGACAGCCAAATTTCAGACATTGAACAGAGCGAACGCCGAAGCCTCGCCAGCGCTTTTATACGATTTCTCAAATCTGCAAATGGTCTCTAGGAGCGCCCAATCTAGTCATACACGCAAGTCAGCGCTCAAATGTTAGATAAGTAGCGCAAGTAATCTCTTTCTTACTAACTTTCGTACTCGTTTAGGCCACGTATATGTACATCGATATGCCAAGACCTACTACTTCTGACAGTGTGTGTGGAGCTACTATGGACTCTTGCCAAAGCCCTCTGGATACTCAACCTTTTGCTTGCCTTTGAAGCTGCCTGCAACCTTTTTGCTCAATTCCAGCGCGCGTTTTGATTTCTGCGGATCAGTTGTTTTGAAGAACACCTGCAATGCGCGCAGTTCGCCTACGACCTTTTTTTCGCCAAGCTCTTTTGCGCGCTCAAATACTATCCGTTCTTGCTCGTCATTTGTACGGTTAAAGAAGCCAGATCCTCCCAGCGCGCCTTCCTCAAGGGGCGGGACGATTTTCGGCCCACGACCCTTTTTTCCGCGATCACGAGCCTTAAACGTTGAGGGCTTTACCCGCGATTTGCCAACTTTTACAGTCTTGCCGCCTCGCTTTGCGGTATATGCTTTTCTCGTATGTCCCTTTCGATGGATAGTTAATTTTGCCATATACCTATCCAAGTACAGTTTGCAATCATGATACAAAAGACTATCCAATATTTGCGTCTTTTTTTCTTGGAAGCTCCAAGCCGATTATACCCATCATAGAATCCCCTATCGGCTCAAATATTCTCCTTAGAGATTCTTCATCGTAGAATTGAGTGATTTCGCCGAGCTTTGCTTCAATTTTTTTCTGTTCAATTTTCAACAGAACGTATCTTGCAATGAGGGCCTTGACTTCATCTGCCTTGTCTTGCTGTATCGGATGTTTTGAGCTCATGCACCATCTCACACACGCATACATACACGTCTCCAGAGCTCTATGGCGCGTTCTTTAGTATGACCACAGAGCCGTACGAAACCTGCAATTCATTAAGCGCATAAATCATCTGTTCCATCGGATCTAGGATCCCGTCTGTATTCTCGCAGATGAAAATATTTAATTCCGGCCCTGAAAAAGGCTCTTGCTTTTCAATCAAGGAAGATTCCAATTTGTCCATGTTGTCAGCCGGCCTTGTTTCCTAAGAGATGGCATTTAAATCGTGTCCAGATTCCATGAAATGAGAATGACGATTTGCTAGCTTATGGATGGTGTGCATATGTGTACGTCAAACCACAAAGCCAACGCTACATCATAGGCGGAGGAAAAGTGCTTGTGTCACGCGGCGTCATGGCCGTACGTGGCGCGGCCGCCGTCGTCATTATCATTATTCTTCAATGTGCTTGATCCTGTCTTTTCGACAAGCTGGCATATTATGCAGTGCGGGTCTGGATTAACCAACTTTGAATCTAATTCATGATGCTTGACGTGATTCTCGTACGGCAAAAAGAACGATTCTTCAAAGCTGTGGTTCATCTTGTTTCTTCCCAATTCCAAGAATGGCTCGATGTCTGGAAATTCTCCAAACTTTTCCTCATAAGATTTTGCAATTTGTTCTTTTTGTTTTTTGGTCAAGCTGTCATCATAGGCTATTGCAAGAATGGCTGAAGCTGTCTGCCAGTTCTTTATTCCCAGTTCAATCAATTGTAGCATTTTGACAAAATTCCTGTTGGATGATGCCCTGATCTTTTCAAGCTCTTCGCCTATGGGCAGAAAAAAATCCCGCCCGTTGTTTTCATCTTCTTCATCATTGTCAATCATACGGGCAACATCTCCCTCGGGGGATGCTGTGGCCGTGCGGGCATTGCCGGGGATGGTTCAAGAGGGTGCACAAGGCCTCGGTGAAAATATCCTTCATATGGTGCTCTATCCCGCAGACCATCTCCTCGTCGACCTCTATCTTTAGTGCATCATTCATGAGCACTTCCAGTAGCCGGGTATTTCTTATCATCTGTTTTCCAACACGTTCCCCCTCTGGAGTGATCCCTACCTCTTGTGATGTGTATTTCACAAGATTCAAACCGGCCAGCTTTTTGAGCATCTGTATCACGGATGGTTGCCGCACGTTCAACAGTTTTGCAATGGAACTTACCCTGACCTCTTCTTCCCTTTCAGCAATGTACCAGATTGCTTTCAGGTACATTTCAACGTGCTCCGACTCGGCCGTTCCAACATAGAGCTTTTCTTCCGAGCTGTCTTCTTCCCTTGTCACAATAACAACAACCTCCTTCTACTACTACCCGGTTCACGCGCATTTGGCATCTTTTATGCTCAATTCATTTGATGCATTTAGCGTCATGCACGTTTCTCGCATTTGAGAATAAGAAATAATGTGTATTACAACTAACATTCTATTATTTTCTTAGCGATGACCATAATATGATAAAATTCATTAGGTATGCCTAATTTCTTGTATTATTCTTAAATACACGAAAGATGATCAAAACCAGCATGGGAAAAAAATCATTAGAAATAGCGGGTCCCGGCGTCGATGGCACTGTTGCAATGCTGCATAAAGCATATGCTTTTGAAATGTCGACCTTTCATTACTTCCAGTACGTAGCCAACAACATAGAGGGCTTGGGGGTTTTGCACGAGGACTTTTTTGATGAGAGAGCCGAAGAAGAACTTGGCCATGCTGAAGAAGTTAACGAAAGACTGATGGAACTTGGAACCAACCCGACAGACGATCCTGCCAGATGGGAGCAAGAAAGCGGCGTGGGCAAGCTAGAGCCAAAAAGGTACCTTTCCCTTAGAAGCGCAATTGAAAAGGCACTTGAGTTTGAGAGAGTCGCAATCGGGCTGTACAACGACTTGGCCAACGCCACAAAAGACAAGGATCACGGAACATACCAACTTGCACTGAAATTGCTGCATGACGAACTGGAAGACGAGCAAACGATGGAAGACATACTGGCAAGGCTCGAGATTCAGGATAGAAGGTAGAAAAAACAAAAGTATTGAGGGAAGCTGCGGCTAACGCAGCAGGCCCTTTCTCCTTCTCTTTACCATAATTGCACTACTGCTTCTTGGCATCACTCTTGCCTTTGTCAGTTTTGTTCCACACTGGGAACATTGACCTTCAAAAACAGCCCTGTTGTTGGCAAGCCTTGCATATTTTCCGTCAATAATGTCGACGTTTGTTTTGCATTTGGTGCAGTATGTTTGTTTTGCGGCTATCATTTTTTGTGCGGCGCCTCGCTAACTCTTTAATTGTGACGGCGACGTTTCTTATCTTCTTTGCCTTTCTCTTTTCCTTTGTATCTGTGGTGATTATCTTCTCCTTCTTCTTTGTTTTTGAATTCGAGTTCGCCTATCTTGAATCCTAATTCCTTTACATGTTTTGTTATTTCTGAAACCTTGTTCATGACAGCTGATTCATCGTCCTCGTTGATGTACATCTCTAATTCCACTTTCATACAAGGTCAGAATCATTCGCAGCTGGTATTTAATCCGTCGACAAAATCATCAGATGAAATAAAATCATTATTATGTTGGAAATGGGCTGATCTCGATTCACCATCTTAAACCGGCTTGTAGGCCACGCCGCCGGTTCCCAACAGTTGGCCGTCAAAAATCTCCAAGATCAGCTTAGAAAGAGAAACGCCTTTTCATTCTGCAAATACCGTATACGCGGACCGATACGGCCAGGACTGGCAACATAAAACAAAAGAGGATCGCCTGTCAGCGCCCTTCCTGTTCTCTTTCGATGTCTGCATCTTCTGCAGGCGTGATGTTTGTTATGCAGACCGCCTTGAGCGTGCCTCCATCGAACTTTAGGTCCATCGCGAAGGACACGATCTGCTGAGGGCTCGCACCCGGAGCTAACGTGAGAGGGTCTTTTGTCATGGCGCTTGTCCCCTCAAGCAAGAATGGAATATCGTCAAGAACGACCCTGCTCTCCCTTACTTGTATTTCTCCCGGAGATTCCATTGTAATGTCTACAACCTCAAGATTATCCCCACAGCGGCCCGACACATTCTTGTCGAGCTTTACAAAGTGGTTATGCCATACTGGATCGCTGGCGTCCCTTTGCAGTTCGCTGTCAAGAACGCCTGCGTGGGTGGTGGAGACTATGATTCCTTCGTTGCCTGCGCCTGTCAATATTCCATAACCATAGGCGCTTTGCCCATCCTGCGGAATTATGCCGCTTGTTTCCAGCCTTGCATCGACCGTGCTTTCATCTACCTGCACTTTTGCGTTTTCCAACGTAAAGTAGTCGCTTACCGCCGAGGCCAGTAGAGGCGACAGCAAAAGCGATGACGCTAGGCTTGCTCCTGCAAGAGCGAGGTGGTAGTAGTAGTGTTGTTGTATGAACATAGTCACATATACACGCAAAAGCCTGCAAATCTAACGGTTCTTGCGTTTCTCATTTTCTGAGATGAGAACTGAAAATACATACGCGCATTCCCTTCCGCGGCAAAATAGGAAGAGAGAGAGAGAGGGGACTGTTGTTGTTTTGACCCATGTACAAGACGGCTCCAAAAAAACATTTTTTATCAAACGCGCACCAGAACTATATGCATATGTTGTTAAGAGAGGTGGAGAAGGCGGTAGTCACCTGCCTGGTTGACAACAACGTAGATGTACTATTGCCAAATACCAAAGTGGCACAGCGGCCCTCTCTGGCAGAAAACTGGTACGAGCAGCCGCTAATTGCAGAACATGGCTTTTCTGCAGCCATAACAGTGGTAGAATCTAGTAATTGGAAAGAACGCAGAATACTGCTTGATTCAGGTCTGGACCCGCTGGCCGCTGCCTACAATGCAGACGTGCTTGGCTTTGATCTATCCACCTGCGAGCTGGTTATTTCAAGCCACGGGCACATCGACCACGCAGGAGGTTTGCTCAATATCAGAAGGAAGATGAACGCAGAACAAAAGATCCCCTTGGTCCTTCATAAAGACGCTTTTAGGAACAGGATGGTCAAGTTCCAGGACGGCAGGACAATAAACCTGCCGGCTCCAAAAAGGTCTCTTTTGGCAGGGGCAGGCTATGAAATCACTGAAAAGCATTCACGAAGCACATGGCTTGACGACAGCATCCTAGTCACGGGAGAAATAGCGCGAACAAATAACTTTGAGAAAGGTTTTCCAAACCATTATTCCGAAGCAGAGGATGGAGAGATGGAAAATGATCCGTTGATCAAAGATGATCAGGCCGTTATATTAAATGTCAAAGGCAAGGGACTCGTGGTCATTACAGGCTGTGGACATGCGGGAATAATAAACACCCTGAACTTTGCAAAAGAATTGACTGGACAGGACACCATCTATGCCGTGATTGGAGGGATGCACCTGACTGGATCACTCTTTGAGCCAGTAATTCCCAAGACAGTAGATGAATTGGAGAAGTTGAGCCCCACGTTCGTTGTGCCTTGTCATTGCTCTGGCCTGAAAGCCGCAAATGAAATAGCCGCAAAGATGCCTCACGCATTTACGCAAAACAGCGTCGGAACCAGCTATGTCTTTTAGAAAATATCCTTTGCCCTACTCAATCGAGACTGGAAACAGGCCATCAGCTGCAGAGCATGTGAATCAGGAGCATCGGCCTAGACTAGACAACCACCACTATACCATAGCCTCTCCCGTGGCCCTCGACAAGGGTTGTTGTTGGTTGCGCTGCAGAATTTGCAGCGAATGTGTATGTGTACGTATATCTCATGCTATGCATACCCGAATATCTTGTTGCAGGCAAGGCTGAGTCTTGCCGATAGTCCTGGATTCACCTAGATGCCAATAGCTTCGTCAGCAGGTGATCTCCTTGATGATAAGAGAATTACCTAGAATGTTTCTAAAGGTCAAAACCATTAGAATTATCTGTCCATGTATACTATAACCGGCTGCAGAGCAAGCTTTAGACTGCTCACCGTATCATCTGTACATCGAGAAGATCTCTGAAAAGTATGCGCTCTAGCATCATCATTCAGAATGCTTATAACCAGTGCAAAAAGCCAAATTTTTGCAAACGGCTTTTTATGTGTGTATATATCAATGCCACTAGGAAATGGCACATAAAATGGCACACTTCATTTTATAGCTGCAAAATCATATTTTTTTGAGCCTAATGTACTCTCCTCCTCAAAAGGCAATTCTCAATTACGGCAGCCAAACAACAGAGACATCATCGTCGTCGTCTGCATCCGAGATAAAGTGGTCTTGGGCTTGCAGGATACTTGAAAACGGCAGCAGCTACGGTCTTGACGAAAATGTTTCAAATGTTGCGCCAAAAGCAGGCGACCTTGCGCTTGTAAAAGTAGATCGAATTGGTTATCACAATTCAATCATAACTGCAAACAACAGAAAATTGCGGATCTACCCCGGCGATCTCCTTGTGGGAGTGTTCGGAAACAGGTATGCCACCGACGCCCTTGAAGGCGAACTTTTTGGAGTTCAAGACCTCAGCATACTGACTGCAGGAGGCATGATTGGGACTGTAAAATCCCGGCATAAGGAATTTGGCAGGCCCACCAGCGTTACTTTTGTCGGTTTTCTAAAGAACAAGAAAGGCCTCAAGGTGAATCTTAAGGAACTGGGGTTTCATTTATCGCGCCCAAAAGGCGCATTGAAGAACATAATCATAATAGTCGGCACAGGAATGAACGCAGGAAAAACGACTGCCGCAAGGATACTCGTAAAAAGCCTCTCGGATCAGGGGTTGAAGGTGGCAGCCTGCAAACTCACAGGGAGTGTGTCGAACCGGGACCAGGACGAACTAAGATCCGCGTACGCAAGGACTATCATAGATTTCAGCGACTATGGGTTCCCGTCTACTTACCTTTGCACCAAAAAAGAGCTGTTTGACCTCTTTGACACCATGGTGGCAGATTTGGAAAAGACAAACCCCGACGTGGTCATAATGGAAATCGCGGACGGAATACTGCAAAGAGAAACTGCCATTCTTCTTGCAGAGCAATCCGTAAAAGGCATGATAAAAGGAATAATACTTGCGGCAGACAGCGCGCCTGCCGCACTTTACGCCGCCGAAAAGATAGAGGAAATGGGCCACAAAGTGATCGCAGTATCGGGCGCGATCACGTCGTCGCCGTTGTTCGTAAAAGAATTTGAAGAGAACAGCCGCATTCCAGTCTATGCGTCTGTCGATACCGGAAAAGAGCTTGCAGATGCCGTCATGAAGTTCATCGGGGACAGCAGCAACTCATCATCATGATGATGGCAAGGATGACGATGACAATATTCAGGCTCCGTCGCCGGCGGGCAGCAACAACAACATCAGTAGAAAACGCGCATCAAAAGGAGCCGTCAATTTCTGCTGCAAGATATGTATTGACGCACCTGAAAAAGGACAGGCTGAGACTAATCTGGGCGGTATTTTGGTCTGTTGTTTTTGTCATCATACCAATGCAGGTGCCCATACTTACAGGAACATTGATCGACGGGATACACCATACAGCGCATCCAAGGATCTATGGCATGATAGATCTTTCATCTTTAACACCTCAAGAAACTGTCACCTATGCTGTTATTGGCCTGATGGTTGTCGCGGGTCTGTATGGAACTGCGGCATACTTTCGCACTACTTCTATCGCCAAGGTCAGCCGGCATTTTGTGTCTGAAATACGAAAGACCTTGATCCAAAAACTAGAGGTACTTTCGCTAGACATTCATTCAAAGTACGGCTCTGGCGAACTCCTCAACAGGGCATTGCTTGACACCCAATCCCTAAGGACCTTCATTGAAAGTAGCTTCATCAAGACCGTCGTGAGGGTCGTGCAAATGTCATACCCGATTCTGCTACTATTTTTGCTGGATCCTTTTCTTGCCGCAATAGCCTTGTCCGTCCTGCCCGCGCAATGGCTGATAGTGTCAAGGCTGCAAAAAAAGCTGCACAGGACATCAAGGCGGGCCAAGAAATCAAGAGCCCGTTTGACCACGGTAATAAAGGAAACGCTGGACGGGATAGAGACCGTGCAGACTTCAACTGCAGAGTCAAGGTCGTTTGAGAAAGTCTCATCCCTTGCTGAAAAAATAGAGTCAAACCAGGTGCAGACTCAAAAGTATGTCGGCATGATAACCGGCGTAGTGTGGGCGTTTACAAGTTTTGGACTGGCATTAATCTGGTGGCAGGGAGGCCTAAGGGTGCTGGATGGGCACATGACAGTGGGGAACCTGATCCAGTGCAGCGGCCTGTCTTTGTTCATTTACCAGCCCTACAGGAGCTTTACCAAAGCGATTAATGACTACCAAAAAGGCATAGTTGCAGCAGAAAGAATACAGGAGATCCTAGAAACGCCTTCTTCAATCCAGGAATCTCCAGACGCCACTCACCTGGATATACAGCATGGCAGCATAGAGTTTAGAAACGTCGCTTTCTCGTATTCGCTTTCTTCTTCAAGCAATTCTTCTTCCTCCTCTGCTGCGCCTGTACATCAGGAGGAGCAGCAGCGTTACGATCAAGAAGTACTAAGAGGCATAGATCTAAAGATACCGGCGCATAGCTTGACCGCAATTGTAGGCAGAAGCGGCTCCGGCAAGAGTACGCTTTTGAAGCTAGTCTCCAGGCTATACGATCCGTCATCGGGCCAGGTCCTGATCGACGACCAGGACATAAAAAAGATAAAACTTGATTCTCTTAGGTCGCAAATTGCCGTAGTTCCACAGACGCCATTCATTTTTAGCGGAACTATTTCTGAGAACATCAAGCTGGCAAAACCTGATGCCACCGACGAAGAGTTGAGGCAGGCGTGCGAATCAGCCGACTGCTTGCACTTTATCCTAAAACAAAAGAAAGGGTTTGAAACCCGCCTGGGCCAGGGAGGGATCAGCCTCTCTGGAGGGCAGGCCCAGAGGATCGCGATAGCCAGAGCGCTGATAAGAAGACCGGTGATTTTATTGCTAGATGAGCCTAGTTCTGCACTTGACTCTGAATCAGAATCTGCAATAATGGCAACACTGTACAATCTCAAGAGCACCATTACGATAATTCTTGTTGGACACCACCTAAAAGCAATCAGCAAAGCTGATAGGCTGGTTGTAATGAACGATGGAAAAATAGTGCAGGATGGAACTCACACGGAACTTATTTCCTCTCAGGGACTTTACAACATGCTTTATGTTGAAAAATCGTGAGTGAGTCATGGACCATATCATGCTTGAGCAAGAACACGGTTTTTCCCATCCAGGCAGCTCCTCTGAGATAATAGGCTACTCTGAAAAGGGCCGGCCGCTGGTCGTCGGCTACTACTACAATAATGAAGGCAGTCATTTGGATTCAGGCAAAAAAAATCCCAAAGTCAGGGTCTTTGTCCTGGCGGGACAGCATGGCGACGAGCGGTATGGCAGAAAAGCAGTGGGCAGGCTAGTCAACATTCTTGACGACAACAGCAGCATCTATCAAAGGGAATTCCAGTCTCTCCAGATAGCCATCCTCCAGGATGCAAATCCAGATGGTGCATCCATGAGGTCCAGGGCTAACGCGTCGGGCATTGACCTGAACAGGGATCACCAATTCCTGAACGCGGCAGAGACAAGAGCAATGCACTCTTTTATAAGAAAATGGAGGCCGCACCTTGTAATTGATGTTCACAACTACCCTTCAAAAAGAAAGCATTTGCTGAAGAAAGGGCTGGTGCTTCACCATGACGTATTCGTCGACGTTCCCACAAGCCCGTGCGTCTTTGCGAATCCCTGCATGAACCAGAAAACACTGGATCAATTTCTGCACGAGATAAGGGCGGATCTGCAGCTTCATGGATTCAGCTGCGAAAGATATTGCATGATAAGGCCATCTGGCAGGGTCAGACATAGCACGCCGGATGTCATCGACGCACGCAATTTCCTTACTCTCAGATATAATGCCATGACGGTCCTGCTTGAAGGAAGGACCCCCACCCGTAAAGATGGAGAGCTAAAAAGGGAATTGCTCGTAGCGGCGCAACTTCAAGCCCTCCTGTCCATTCTTGCATGGTCAGTCCGGAACGGGAGCCATCTCCGCAGCATTTCCAATTACATTCCCGTCAAAGGGGAAAGGGTGCCTATTCAGTCAAGGTATGCCGCAGCACGCCAGGCGCTCAGGATGAGTTTCAAGACTGTGAAATCCGATAATATAGAGATTCTTTCATTGCCAAACTATACCCCGTACCTGGAAATTTCAAGGTACGTGGACTTGCCGGCCGCGTACGCTGTTCCAAAGGAAAACAAAAAGCTCCTCAATCTTTTGCACCGGCATGGATTTGTGTCCATGTCTCTTGACAGCCCTTGCGCCGAAAGAGCAGCAGTACAGCGTTACTACATACAGTCTAGAGGCTCAAAACGTGAAAACAAGCCGCAATCAAGAGCTCCTGCCATGGCAGCAATAGTAACAGCTGCTGGGCCGGAGAAAAGGGCGCTTTGTGATGACAGTTACGAGATTTTTCCATCAAGCCAACTGGGAGGCCATTCCCTTGCAATCCTACTTGAACCCAAGTCAAAGTACGGTCTTTGCCGGAACAAGCGTTTTGGTCTTTCCCTTCTCCCAGAGAGCTATTACCCAATTTTGAGGGTCATGTGAAAAAAGGAGCTAGCGCAACCTTGAGCAGCTGCACACACATATGTGTGTGCAGTCACTGATTTTTTGGGATACATGTGCGTGTGTGTGGACAAGCCGCCCAGCCCGACTCTCGTCGCGGTATCTTCTTTGGCGGAGCGATTGCCTGTTTTATTATTGCTTGTGCAGAAAACACCTAGAGACTTTTCCCGCAACGGCGGTTATCTCTTTAGCATCAGTCTCATTCGTTCGTGGGTCTATCACCACAAAGCCTAAGATGAGCATTTGCGATTTGATGCATGACCGAGGCGGCAGGGGGCACCACACATTGATGAAGAGTGGCAGACGGGTTATCATTGTTGTTGTACGTGCGGTTTTGCTTTCAACAAGATTATCGGGACTGGTATTTCCCAGTAGCGCAGCGAGGGGCCACTAACATGGTCCACATCAGGAAAAACGTCACGATAATTGTTGTGGCAAGCGCATTGCTGCTAGCGACCGGAGCCATGTTTGTGATACAACAACAAAAGCAGGCTCTGGCAAGGCACACGTCTCCTGACGGACAATCGTCTTCTTCACCTACACGATGCAACTGCGTAATCTTTAGGGCTGACGACATACAGGACTATTGGAAGCAAGAGCCGCAAGTCGCGCTGCTTGATATTTTCATCAGCAAATCTGTACCATTATCTGTCGGGCTGGTCATGAACCATTATGGAAGCGACCGCCTCATAGTTGACAAGGTGAGGGAGGGTGGCCCGCTTTTTGAGTACGACATACACGGCTGGGACCATGTTGACTATACGACCTTGAGCGCGCAGCAGCAGGAAGAATCGATTAGCCAGGCACAGGCAAAGATAGAGTCAGTCATGGGCAAAGACGCCAAGGTTTTCTTTGCGCCTTACAACAATTTCGATACAAACACGCTCATTGCCATGAAGCTTGGCGGCCTCAAGATAATCAGCGCCAGCAAGGCAGACACCAGCCCATATGCTCCGGCCAACGATACTCTTGGGATATTGCACATGCCGCAAAGCATCAACTACGGCTATGCAAACAGCACCTCTGAAAGACATGCGTGGCGCACTGTTGCAGAGATGAAAAGCGTGGTTGAGGCAGACATCGAGGTCAGAGGCTGGGCCGTTGTAACGATACACCCGCAGGACTTTGCAAAGTATGATGATGGAGAAGAAAACGGCGGCAAGATGCTTAACGTCGCAGACGAGCAGAGAGTGGATACATTCAAGACCTTTATCGACCAGCTACGCGCGGAAGGCAAAACGCTCACAACCTTTGAAGGCGCAGTACGGATCATGGATGGAGATGATGTCCACCCTGATCTACACTAATTCATTCACATATACATATTGAGGAAAAAAGAGAGAAAAGAGAGAAAACAACAGTGATCTGGCAGGTAACGATAGACTCGGCCGACGCGCGCCCCCTATCTGTCCTGTCTCCATCTTTTAGAGCTTGTTGCCTGCTTCTTGGACCATTGCCTTCATTTCGCTCTCTGTGTGGTCCGTAGTTGCTGACTGGGACGGCTTGCCGTTGTTGTATGCCTGTATGAACCACTGCTTGACCGAGTGGTGCTGTCCCATCTCATCCTGAAGCTGGACAACCCTGTCAAACAACAGTTTGTCCCTGCTCTTCTCTACAAACTGCATGAACGCCTTTACGTCGCCGGCGGGCATGTCTTTGCACTTGTCGCTTCCGATTGGCTTGCCAGAGTCATCAGTGCACCACCACGCTTTAAACGCGTTAAGGTTGTCTGCTTCTGATCTGGTAGAGTTGTAGTGCCAGGTATGCTTTTCCAGAAATTTGTAACCGCCATGCACGTGATTGACATATTCCATGTACTTGTTCTGGGCTATGCCTTTACTGGCAGCCTGGGCGTTTCCTGCTGGCGCGATTGAGGAAGCCACCACCAATACGCCTGCCAACAAAACAAGGCTTGCGGCCGACAGGGTCACTACGGCTGTTTTTTTCTTCTTCTTATTTTTTATAGCATTGCTTCCTGTGCGAAAATTCATTCTGCCTTCTTCGAGTGTACTGTGCAGGCAGGTATCAAAGATTAATGGCCACCAAGACAAGACTTGGGGATTATTTTGCCCTCTAGAGAATTATCTGATGCAAAATTGCATACCTGAAATTTCTAGGCGCGCCCGCGCCAGGAATAATATAATGATAATAATCATCATCGGCTCCTCCGGCATAGAGGGCGCAGCGTTAGCTGCGGTTGCACGGTTTGGACAAATCCTTATTACCTAAAAATCATAGAGCAACCAAAGAGAGAGAGAGAGAGAGAGACATACTCTTGGCATCGGCTCTGGCTACAAGTGCCATTGTGATTTGCGGTGTTGTCGTCGCCATCGTCCTTTTCCAGATCTATACTGGCGCAGAAAAAAGCAGCGCCGCCACCATCGGCTACAATGGAGTAGAGTATGACGACATGGTGGCCAGAAATGTCTATGTCTCTGTAGCAAGAACCACAGAAACAATTCCGGACAGGAACTGCTTTGGCGTCACCAGCAGAAACATGGACGAGTTTCCACATGGCCTTGCCAGGTCAATCGCGCAAGCTGATAACAACTATGCAGATGAGAAACAAGAGGTACAAGGCAACCAGCAAAAGACCACGTCCTCTTCAGACGTAGAAGGCGTCAGCAACGATCAGGCTATTGCGCTGCTTCAAAAATACCATTTCAATGCGACGGTTGAAACAACGAGGCAGAATTTCCAGCGGATTTCTGACAATGCCTATACGTTTGAATGCTACTTTGGCTATGGCGACGGCGGCCAGTACCTGATGAGGGTGTTCTTTGATACCTACTATCCAAGGTACGTCCGGTTCGTGACCGTCAACTTTACGGCAAGCAACGGCGGCAGTCCTGCAATATCCAGCCCGAATATAGTCGTGTCAAGCGGCGACGTCAACGCGACCGTGCTTTTTGTCAACAAGCTGGGTTCTGCAGTGCGCCTTGTGTACGAGGACCCGTCGCTGCTGTTGTCGTCATCTAATGGAAAAACAGAGCCGCGCACCTCAGAAAAGACGATACCTGCCGGCAAGATGTTTCAGGTCAATTATGGAAGATACAGCCCACAGGACAAAGAAGATAATAATAATGATGTCGACAACCCGCACAACAACAGGACATTCACTTACACTGTAGAGCCGTACGGCATTTCTGGCACAGTATCGTACAGGCCGCACCCAAGCTGCATTGACAGCATATCATCTGCCAAGTCGTATTACGCTCCCGATGGCGCCTTGCTGAAATTCCCTGCGTACGTGCCTGATGGCTATAGTTTTGCTTGTGGCGTCCATGCAAGCAACTATAGCTTTATTGCCACGTACGCAAACGACCGGCTGCGAGCAAAGTTCCAGGACCGGGAGGGCGCGTTCAGCGACAAGTTCCTAGTCGACGGCGGAATAAGGATCTCTTACAATAATTTCCTGATCTTCAGCGGATGGGATGAAAGCCTGCTTACCTATGACAAGTCAAAAGTTCCAGAGGAATGGGCCAACGTCACAGGCGTTACGATAGACAACATCAATGGCAATCCCGTCATCCTCGGCAGCAGGGCGGCCACCAACAGCTACGGACAGGAAGTAGGAGGCAAGATAAATACGCTCCAGATCTTTATGGATACAGAAAAGTACTATATCCAGAGCAGCCTGCCGCACAACGAATTGCTAAAGATGGCCAAGTCGCTTGGATGAATAATAATATGATATTCAAGCTAGCACTCGCATAATAAAAAATACCGTAAAGGCGCAAGACAGGCTTGCTTTATGCGATATTTGCACACTAGAGATAGGTATGTGTGCAACTAATAATGTTCCAGCTGGCGCTATCAGAACCCGACCGAATAACATGACAAGATAAAACGAAAAAAATCATTCAAGGATGTTCTTTTGTTTGAAAATCTTAACACTTTAAAGTGATTTTGCATAGTATTCTGTATGTCTACACAGGACCTGGCGAATCAACTGGCTCAGCGCGTAGGGATTACTCCGGAACAGGCAAGTACGGCAATCAATCTACTTTCAAAAACACTGTTGCAAAAAGCCGATCCAAACAAGGCATCAAGCCTCCTGTCAAAGCTTCCATCCAGTATCACGAGCATGTTCTCAGACAGCGAAAAGCAACAGTTCACGACGACCCAGCAAAGCTTGAGCGGCGAAGAAGTGGTCAACAAGATTAAGACGGATGCCGGGATAAATGATCAGAAAAAAGCCCAGCAGACAACAGAAGAAGCAGTAAAACTGCTGCAAGAGAAAACAGGAGAAGGCGATCTGCTGGATAATGTCATGGGCAGGTTCAAAAAGATAGATCTCAACCCATTTGACTAGCTGCAACACAATAGTAGCAGCAAAAGAAACACAACATAACACAATCAGCAGTACACAGATCAACGAGAATTTTATTTGAAAATAAAAAGGAAGAAGGAAGAAGCTCTTTTTGAAGAAAAAGAGCCTCCGTCACGTTCCTACGTCATCATATGTGGTTTTGTTGCCCCTCTACTGTGTGTGTATGTATATCATTCGTCACAGCTGCTGTCATCGTCATCATCATCGTCGTCGTGGGAGTGATGGCCGCCGTGGTCGTCATCGTCATCATCACTGTTGCCGCCACCATTACTGCTTCCTCCACTTTCCTCCATTGCATCCTCTATGTCAGAGTTGCCCGCAGGTATTCCTGGAGAGGTGTAAAGTATGTTTCCGTCTCCTGGATCGACGATCACGTGATAGACATTGTGGTTGGCAACGTCTACTACTGTAACCGTGTACACTAGGAAGCCCTGTACCACGTCCAGCTGGCTGTCGACTACGGTGCCATTGGTAACTTGAGCAGCTGCTATCTGGGTAGCATTGCTCTGTGGAACGGCAAGACTGCCTTCGTCAAAGTCGTCTGCGGACATGGTGCTGTTGACGATAATTGTCCCTACTATACCTGAAGTGTCTTCTGCCCCGGTTGTTGTGGCGTTCTCTTCTGGAGCGGTCATGGTGCTGTTGTTTTCTTCGGGAGCGGTTAGTGTGCTATTGCCTTCAGTAGCTGTGCTATTGTCTGCTTGACCGGTTATGCCTTCTTGGTCTGTTGCGGTACTATTGTCCATCTGGTCTGTTGCGGTACTGTTGTCTAGTTGATTTGTTTCTGTACTGTTTGTTGCGGCGGTGCTGTTATTATTTTCTGGAGCTGTCAGCGTGTCGTTGCTATTATTGTCTTCATCCTCATCAGTGGTTGTCTGCGCGAAAGCAGCAAATGGCAATGCTGCTATTGATGCCATCGCCAAGACTGCAACCAACAGGACAGGAACTAGCAACTTTTTATTTCCTGTTAGACTTGACATCATTGAGTCCCGACAGCCATGATTCTTAAGATTTGAGGAGAAGAAACAGAGGTTCAAGATTATTTGGAATAGTCACAGTAAAAATATCAAGAAGTTGTTTTTATCCTGCAAAGGGCATTGTTACCAGAGTCTTTCAGGTTTTTTGTAAAATCCCTTGGGATACTTTTTCTCGTATGCCGCAAGACTGGTTTTTTTCTGCGCCAGTTAATTGCAGTGTGTACGCACTACCATCTTTTTGATAAAAAATAGGATAGGCGTATGCGCGTAGCTATATTCAGCTACGCCTGCGCCTTTCATCCTCAGTCCGCGACCTTGCCTCTCTTGATGCCTGTCCAAACGTCTCGGTAAAGTCTGTGGCTATCCTCACCATTTCCCTTGTGTTGTCTCTTGCATGGTTCATGGTAGCCCGGGCTGCTTCAATGTTTGCAAACATCATGTTGTTGGCCATCCTCGTGGTGGCTATCGTGGCATCTGCAAAGCTGCCCGCCATCCTTGTGTACATGTCTGCCATAGCCTGGGGCGACATCGGCATTCCCCACCACGACTGCTGCTGTTGTTGTTGCATGTACTGCATCCAGCCCGACTGCATGGTATTGATGGCATGCCTCTGAGAGTCAAGGTAGCTCTCTGCAATATCCCTTGTCGCATCTATCGTTTGATTTTGATAATCGTTTACAACTTGATTGTACTTTGGAATCTCTTTTCTCGCTTCTTCTATCGCCTCCCGGATATTCTGCTTGGTTTCATCGATGGACCGCGCTACTGCTTCCTGCTGTTGCTGAAGCTCTTGCTGCTGCGGATTGGGATTGCTGCCGGCTCTGCTTCCGCCACCACCCTCTGCGGCTCTTTTTTCTGATTCTTCTTTGTCGTCCTTTCTAGACGCCATATTTTTCTCATTGCATGAACTGCATCATGAAACAAAAGGGTTTTGAGAGCACGGCACTGGCGAACCATCATACGCACGCACCGTCATACATCCACAATAACAAATAATAGCATAATACTTTAGCAAGAGTGGTACTGACCCTCCTGTATGGGCCTTTCGATAACACCTTTCCTAAAGGACGCACTTGCCGATCTGTATTTTCGCCAGACCTGCGACCAGGAAGGCTGGGCGTACGTCTCGCCCAAGGATGCCTCGTTCATAGAGAAAAACACACTTGTTTTTGCCAAGGGGCCGCGCAGGATCCAGGTCAGGGTGCACGAGCAGATCGCCCAGGAGATAAAACAGGCGATGGCTCTTTTTGATTACCTTGCGTGCAAGGTGGGCCAAAAAGAGCACAGCGCCATCGTGGTTGCCAGCCCGCTTGCGCTCTGCTGGGTAAAGACGAGGGGCGGCAGGAGCTTTACGGACGACCAGCTTGACCAGATGAGCAAGATCCGGCTTCCCCTGGCGGTATTTCGCATCCGGGATGTGCTTGTGCCGCCTGCCAAGATCGAGACAAAATGGGAAACAAAGAGCGGCAAGGAGTGGCTTGACGAGATTGACGACAAGAGGGAAGAGGCCGAGTCCGACGACGACTACCTATAGATAGATAGACCACGAGCTTGCGGCGATACTGAAAAGATTAATTCCCGCAAAATCCAACCAGAGAGTTGTATATGGGCCCAGACCTATCGCAGTTTGAAGGCCAGCAGTGCATCAACCTTGAAACCTACAAAAAGAGCGGCCAGCCGGTGGCTACCCCGGTGTGGTTTACCATAGATGGCGACAGGCTGTTTGTCGTTACAAGGAGCGAGACGGGCAAGGTCAAGCGCCTGCGCAACAACGAAGCGGTCAGGATAATGCCGTGCGGGATGCGAGGCGAGCCAAAGGGCGAGTGGCTGAGCGCAAAGGCGCGGTTTGCCACGCCAGAAGAGACAGAGAAGGCGCTGAAACAGAGGAGCAAGAAATACGGCTTTAAGGTCAAGATCGCCGGGCTTTTTTCGTCCGGCAGGGGCGACCTCGTGGCAATATCAATAGCGCCAGAAGAAGGAGCACAATAGCAGCAATGATCAAGGTAGACATTTCGCGCCTGTGCATAGAACTAAAGCCGGCGATCCTTGGCGCTTTTTCGGCCGACGACAAGGACATTGTAATAGTACATGAGGACGACATACAGAAGGTCAAGGGAGTTTTAGAAAAGGCGCTGCCAGCCGACTATGTGGTTGCAGAAAACACGGAGGACCCGGAAGAGCTTGCGGTCCTGAAAAAGGGCGACTTGGAACAGCTCAGCCTCTACTTTTGCAGCTTTTGCGCGATGGTTTTCAGGTCAGAGACGGAGCGCAACCTGCACCAGAGAGTCCACTATTTCGGGTTCGGCTGATGACGTATAGCAGACCCACAATGCAATTTCCAGGAATTTTATGTTACAAGAAATTTTAATTATTGAAATTTGTACTAGAACAAGAAAATTGTAATTTTTACATAAACAGAATATTTTAATACTAAAAACTCTATATTACTATTGCATGAAGATCGTGCCTACAACCATTGCTTGACGATGGCGCTTGGCGGCACACGCACGCATGAAAGAAAACAAAACTGCATCAGAAAAAAGGTCTAAAAAGCCGCGACTTTAACGGCATGGGCTGTAACAGGTCGTTGGTGCAGGATCGCCAAGCGCCCCTATTATCCCTCTTCTTCTCTTAGCTTTATCTCCTTCACGCCGACATCCATTACCATGTAATAGCGATCTTCGGCAGCTTGTATGATGTCGCCTGCAGCTATCGTTGCGTGCGGCCGCTTCTCCTTTAGCGGGTGGCCAAACGGCCTGCTTCTGCTTTGCTGGAAGCGCAGCCAGATCTTGCCAATGGTGATGACGTTTTTCAGCTCGTGCTCCCACACAAGGTCGTAGATGGTTTCAAGGGCCTGCCTGCTGATCCTTGCGCTGGCAAGATCGATGTCGGCAGCCTCCTCTCTGCAAAAGTAGACCCGGACCTTCATTTCTTTTGTTGCTGCTGCTTCACCTGCGGCGCCTGAAAGTTGCCGATGTCAAAGCCCTTTTCGCGCAGGTATTTCAGCGTCAGCTTGTAGACTATTTCGTCGTGGCCTGCCGCTTCAAGCACGCGGAACCACGCCACCTCTCCTGATTGCGCTATTTCGCCCACCAAAACGCCGGTGACGACCCTTGCCTCCTGGCGGCACTGCTCAAACGTCTTGCCGTTGCGGTAGGTGTGCGTTCGCGAATCGCAGGCATTGTCATCCATGCTTGAGCGATCTTTGACAAGAGATTTAAACAGTGCATCTGCTAATGCCAGCTGACGTGAACAACAAGGGCAGGGTTATCGCAGGCGTCGCTATCGGGGCGGCAGTCGCCTACTTTGCGATTGCAGTCCTTGTCCTGCCGGGGGCATACGTTCCGATGATGACGCCTCCAAAGCCAGAGCCGGTGGTAACGGACGTTTCTGTTTCCAATAGCACGATAGAGCTTGGCCAGAGCTTCGCTCTGCGAGTCAACGCCACGAACCAGGGCGACCACGCCGACAGGCAGATAGTGTCAGTCGCGTTTCCAAACGCCACAAGCACCGACGGCATTGTGACCGTGCAGGAGGAAAACTTCAAGCAGGGGGCCACCTTCATCGAGACAGGCAGGGATATTGGCTCTGGGTATGCAGGCGTAGCCCAGAAGGTAAAGGCGCAGTATCCGTCTGTCGAAATATTCAGCAGCCCGTGGCAGAAAGGCGAGTCCTTTGCCATCACGCTGTCTGTCAAGCCACCGCAGGAGGGCAGGTTCGTGTTTTTCGTAAAGGCAATCGGCTTTCCGCACAACGGCGATCAGGCGCACTGGCCTTCCAGCGGCACGCTTGACCACCAGAACGAGTACGTGAGCGTTTATTCTGTATACGTGATGACAAAGGCTTAAAATTGTCGAAGCTGGTGAATATTACGAACGCATGAACTACTTTCAGCGCGGGACGCTCATTTCTGAACCGGCACAGAGGCTCTCTACGGGGTACATCATCCTCACGCTTGGAGTCCTCATGGCAATATCCGGAGGCACGTGGGATGTCACGAACCACCTGCTGAACAAGCCGGAGACGTTCTTTTCGCCTCCCCACGCCGTGCTCTACTCTGGAGCCGGGACGGCGGTGTTTGGCGCCGTGCTTGTGCTGTCGGCATCCCGTGCCGTCAAAAAAACAGAGTGGCCTGCGAGGCTTGCGATTGCAGGAGTCACGCTCTTGCTGGTGGCCGGCCCGGTAGACTTTTGGTGGCACTCGCTCTTTGGCCTTGACGGACTTCTCAGCCCGCCTCACGCCGTGCTTGTAAGCGGCATGGTGACAAGCGGAATCGGCGCCATGATAGGAATCATTTATGCGTGGCCGAGGATTGACAACAGCAGCAGCAACAGGAGAACGCTTCCAAAGGCGCTCTTGGTGCTTGGCATGCTGCCCGTCTGGCTGGCAGCTGCCGGTTCTATCGACATGTTCTCGCTTCCATTCTCCGATACAGGCTTTTTCCACTTTAATCCGCAGCCGTGGGCAGGCGCGATTCTTGCCATGCTCGGCTTTCCGCTGATAACTGCCGCGATCATGGTTGCGACGTTCAGCCTTGCAGGCAGAAAGTTTGGAGTCGCATCTGCCCTTGCCGGTACGTTCGTGTTTGTCAGCGCGATGACGTCCATAGTTCCCAACGAGGCTCTGTGGCCCACCATCCCGTTCTATGTGTCCGTCATGGTGCCCCTTGTCGCAGTCGACGCCACACTGTCGCACTGGAGGTCCAAGAGCGCGATATTTGCGGCAGGCGCAATTGCCGGCCTCGCGTTTTTCGTGCTCTACTATCCGCTGATAACGCACACGTTCAACGAGGTAGTGATGCCTGACAGGGCGGTGTGGGCAAGCCTCACGGGAATCATCTACTTTGAGATGGTGCAGACGGTGTTTCCTCTTGTTGCAGTGCCGTCCGCGGCCATGGGCATCCTTGGAGCAATAATAGGGCAGAGGATGGCTACAAGGGCAGAGCTTGCTCTTTTGAAATAATAATAGACAGCACCCTCTATTTCTCAGGGCTGCAGGTACACACGCACGCACGCCCATACTGAAAAGAAAAACAGTGAAAATCTGCAATGACACAGGAAGAAAGGAGAAACAAACTGGCACTGGAGCGGATGAAAAAGCTCAAGATAGTGCTTGCCCTGACTTCAGGTTACCTCGTTGCAGAGGTTGTTGGAGGTTTTCTCACCAACAGCCTTGCGCTGCTTGCAGATGCGGGCCACATGCTCACCGACGTTGGCGGCCTTACTCTGGCGCTCTTTGCCGTCAGCTACGCCCGCAGGCCGGCCACCCCGCAGAGGACGTACGGCTTTTACAGGATGGAGATACTTGCTTCTCTGGCAAACAGCATAGTCCTGATACTGCTGTCGATATACATCCTGTACGAGGCCTACAGGCGCATTTTTGAGCCTCCGGAAATCCAGAGCCTGTCCATGACCATAGTGGCCGCAGTTGGCCTTGGAGTGAATTTGGCGGGGCTGCGGCTGATGAGTGGTGGCGGTGGTAGTGATGGCAGTGGTGGGCACGGCCACGACGTGCATGATCATCACCACCATTCAAGCGACCAGCACGGCCAAGAAGAAGAAAAAAGCCTGAACATTGAAGGCGCGCGCCTGGAGCTTTTATCGGATACGCTGGGATCTATCGGCGTAATTGCCGCCGGCGCGGTAATAATGGCAACCGGGTTTTACCTTGCAGACCCCATAGTCAGCATCGGCCTGGCGGTGTTTATCCTCCCAAGGACGTGGTCTCTGCTCAAAAAGTCAATCCACATCCTGATGGAGGGGGTCCCAAGCAACATATCATACGAAGAAGTGAAAAACGCGATACTTCAGGTGAGGGGGGTGACCGGAATATTTGACATGCACATATGGACCATAACATCGGGCATCAACGCCCTGTCTGCGCACGTCGTCGTGATAGACACCGGCAGATCGCACGCGATATTGCAAGAGATAAACTCGCTCCTTGAAAAGCGCTTCAAGATCACCCACGCCACCATCCAGATAGAAGGGTATCACTCTGAATCAGGCGCGCCTTGACTTCTTTGCATGTTCTTTTAATCAAACACGTGCAGCCCGCCGACCATCGACATCAACGCCACGACCACGATTATTATCAGCCCTATCACCAGGCCGACTGCAATGAGCGACATGTCGTCCATCTGGATCTGGTTCAACAGCATCGAATTCTGCTGTTGTGCGTCAAAAAGCGACTGTATGAATGCCGGGTTTATGACAAAGACAGGCGCTGCTGGCATGAAACTTGTAGCCTTGCGCTTTACTTAAGGATTACGTCTTTTGCCGACCTCTGGCATTTTGCTTAAATGCTTGGCAGGAAACTTGCAAACCGTATACACATATGAACAATCGTCCGTACAGGGTGCTGCGCTACGGCAATGACAGTACTGCCACCCTGTACCTCAAGGACTGCATCGCAGGCTTTGGCGATGACGTCAGGGAAGGCTCGGTCGACGTCGTTGTCACCTCGCCCCCGTACAACATCGGAGTCGGCTACAACTCGTACCACGACAGTATGCCCCGCGAGAAATACCTTGCATGGATTGAAGATGTCGGGGTCGCAGTCAAGAGGGCGCTTGCCGACGACGGCTCGTTCTTTCTAAACATCGGCAACAGGCCAAAGGACCAGTGGATCGCATGGGACGTTGCCTCTGTCATGCGCAAGCACTTTGCGCTGCAGAACGTCATAACGTGGGTCAAGTCAATAGCAATAGGCAAGGCAGACGCAGGCAACTATCCCGGGATTGCCGGCGACATTGCGGTGGGCCACTTCAAGCCCGTCGCCAGCGAGCGCTTCCTCAACGACTGCTACGAGTACATCTTTCATTTCACGAAACACGGCGACGCAAAACTGGACAAGCTCGCTGTTGGAATCCCGTACCAGGACAAGAGCAACATAGGCAGGTGGAAAAAAGCAAAACAAGACAGGCGCGACAGGGGAAACACGTGGTTCATCCCGTACGAGACGATACAGAGCAGAAAGGACAGGCCGCACCCTGCCACGTTTCCGGTAAAGCTGCCAGAGATGTGCATAATGCTCCATGGCCACGCCAGGCTCGTCGCCGACCCCTTCACCGGCATCGGCTCGACCGCGCTTGCCGCAAAAAGACTCGGCATATCGTTTGTAGGGTTTGAGATAGACAAGAGCTACCTTGACGAGGCAATAGATAGGTTATTGCTTATTTCGTAGCCGAGATCATCATCACCGGGTTTCGCGCAAGCATCATCGTGCCCGTCGTAACTTTTCGAGCCTTTGCAATCGTCACCTGCGTCACGTCAACATCTTTTAGGCCCATCTCGCCGACTGCTGCAAGTGCCTGGTACATCGTCTCTATCAGTATCGTGTCGATGACAATCCTGCCGCCTTTTTTCAGCCTGTCCATGGCCAGCTGTATCACCTGCCTTGTGTCGCCCCACGTGCCTCCCACTATGACGGCGTCGACCTGCGGGAGCGCCGGGAGCACGTCCTGCGCCTTTCCAAGGATTACCTGCGCTTCAGTTCCAAACTTGGCAAGGTTCTTTTTCGTCAGCTCTATTGCGTTGCTGTCAAAGTCGATTGCATATACTTGCCCTCCTTTTGTCTGCAAGCACAACTCGACAGTGATGCTGCCGCTGCCGCACCCCACGTCAATGGCTGAATAGCCTTCCTTGAGCCGGAGCTTGCTTATTGCAAGGGCGCGCACGTCTTCCTTTGTTATCGGGACATCCTCTGTGCGCTCGAAAAGCTCGTCAGGGATGCCAGGCGTGCGATAAGCCCACAACACGGGCGACGTTACGAAAACCCGCTATTTATTTTAGTATCGAACCTTGGTGCAGCGCGGTGTAGACGATGACCATTGCCAGTATGTTCATGAATATGAAAGGCACGATGCCGTCGTAGCCGGCCTTTTTCTGCACTTCCTTTGGCTGGCCCTTTGCAAACATCCTGCCAATGACTACAGAGATCAGGAAAAACGCGATTGCGATGCCAAGCGCCATCCCGACTGCCGTGCCCTGATCCGTGCCGGGCGCAATCGCAAAACCAGCTATAGTGCCGGCGATTATGCCCAGTACAATGCGCATGTAGTAAACCCTATCCAACGCCACGTTCGGCATTGTGTTTGACTGCGGCCGGTAAAATGCCTTGCGGCTACTAGCCTAACCCCAGCCCATCTTGTGCTTGTAGTAGCTTGCCAACTTGGCGTGCTTCATGCGCTCGCCGGCGTTCTCGGCCTTGTCCATCTTGCGCAGGTGCGTCCTGAACTGGTAGAGGTCGCACATGCAGACGCCCGTCACCGGCTTGTACTTTACTCTCGACACTTCGTGCTTTTTGTGGCTGGCGTACATTATCGCCAGTTTTGGTACGAGCTTGCTTGCGATTATCCCGCCTATGGCGATGTACAGCGCCGGCCCTGTTGCAAACGCGTGATAAGGATTGACGCCGGCCGACTGGAAATACAAAAGGGGCCCCAGTATAGATGCAAGGACGCCTCCAAAGGTGGCTACCGCAGAAACCCGGGAGAGCCGGTCGTACTGGGCGGTCTCTTGCTCAAACTGGTCAATCAGCTTTTCGTATTTCTCGTCTAGCTTGGCCTTTTCTTCTTCAGTAGAAAGTGCCGCTGAAATCTCCATATGTGCTCTGTGTGCGGCAAACTCGCTAATTAAGTTTATTTCAGGGAAGATTTCCAGTTATTTTTCAGTTAGAGATTTCTTCCAAAGCGTATTTTATAATGCAATAACAGGAATATGATAATTATTTGATTGTGACGGTCTGAGTACTGCAGCAAAACATCTCACAAATTACAAACTTTGAGGGGTTTAATTGCAAGTGCTTGCACGTGCCAAGTTGGCCATGATGTAATTCTTGTGTTTTATGATAATATATGGGTATATGATTTATCGTGAGAATATTAATATTTCGTGAAATTTTTTTAACTATTGATGGAACAAGGCCGTCGCCACTCAAAACAGACGCTGAAATTTTCCGCACAGAGGCTGGACAACATGACGCCAGAACTTTTGGCAAAATCGATGTGGGTGAGCACCGGCATGGCAATGATATTTTCGCTTCCGCCCCTTGGGTTGTTTATCGGCCTGTACGAGGCTGAAATGCACATTGGCGTTGCGGCAGGCATTGGCTTTGGAGTCCACTTTGCAACGCTTGCATTCTCTAGGAGAATAGCTGCTGGCCTGTCCAAGCTGTTCGACTGAGCTTTAGCACTAGATTTTTTGACACTCACGGTTTACTTGTCAGACGAAATTTTTTTCATGAAGAAGGGAAATAATTGAGCAGGATATACGAGATCCACAGATACAGGGGCGACGAGTTCCAGTACGTCGTGGCAAGAACCAACAAGCATTCTGAGGATTATGTTAAAGCAGACGTGGAAAAGATGAACGCGCTCTTGTCGCCGGAGATGCGGGCGGAGGGCATCAGGTACGTCTTTGCGCTTGGCACGGTTGACGGCATGAACAAAAAGACGGGCGAGCGGGCGAAAAAGAAGGAGAAGCAGGAGAAGCAACAACAGCAGGATGGCGCGCAGGTGCAGTTGTCCCCTGCGAACTAATGATTTGTTACAATTAATTATTAACAAAATAAAGGACTAAGGTAAAAAGGACACTAATCGCGAGTAACCCGAGTAATTTTGGGGCATTCCCCCTTCACTGAAAACGGAACAGCTGCTTCGAATATTAAAAAAGCAGCATCGAACAGGATAACACCTCATAATCGAAAAGGCTTGCCCCTAGAGCCAACTTTGCATCCTTACAAGTTGGTGCAAGATGGATGTAGATATGGCGTAAAATATGCTGGTATTGGCGCGGTCTTGTCAAGATACTTGCAACCATAGATCCAACAATGCATCCAAGACGACTTCCTGCTTTGGCCTGACCTATGGGACGTAACAGAATGTATGCTTGTCCTTACGTCTAAAGTGTCTTGGATCCTCTTCTGTTAGCTGTTTTGCTTTCCAAGTGGCGTGCCCTCTTTTCCAATCTTCATCTCCGAAGCCAGAAAATTCTGGTAGCCTCTTAACATGCTTATAGAGAGATTCTGTTGTGATGCAGCGTCTCTTATCACCTTCGCCCACGATAAACATCCGTACGATTTCCTTCTGGGACAACTTCGACGATTTGCCCCAATTGATTTCCTCTAAGAGTGGTTTTAACGTGTCCACATAGAGTTTAAGTTTTCTAGATAATTCGTTCAAAAGGCCGTCGTCAAGACTCTTTAGCTGTCCATCCCAGTCTATTCTTTCGTAAACTTTTGTCCAAGCTCTTCCCCACCTTTCAAACTTTGCATCCGGTAATTCTTTCAAAATCTGCCTAGATTTTCTTTTCATCGCATTAAGGATGACCAGATTCCTATTCTTGCTGGTTTCAATATGTAATCCGATCTCGATGAAAGGTCTCTTTTTGCCGAACCATGCCTCAAAGTGAATGTTCTCGTTTCCATATGAATACTGCACAAATTTACCGTTGTAATGCACCTTTGTCCTCGCATTTCCAACCATACCTTTCTGCCGGATTATCTTATCAAGCTCCTGCGCAGCATCTGCAAGGCTAGAATAGGTCGATGTGATCGGTATTTCCAACTTTTCTGCAGCTTTAAAGAAATCACACTTCGAACGTTCAACTAGAATTATTCCAATTTTTCTGTCGAGAAAATGTTCATGCGCCCATTCTAAGAAATCTTCTTATCTTCCACATCCTGTTTCCGGAATGCAACGTAGAATGCAACAGGAATTGTTTTTGACTCTAGCATCCTCGTTATTGTATTTAGAGGAATATTCCATCGTTTTTCATGGAGCACTGCCTCTAGGAAATCCTTGCCATTGCTGGAAATCAGGGCCGTATATGCTAAGAGTTGTCCGAATGTTCCTCCTATGTTCGTGATACGGCTTGTTATCTTGCACTCCACTATTCTCAGTAGGTTTTCGTCATCGTCATAGGAAACCACGTCGAATAAGGAACGCTTAAAGCCAAATTCTAGGACATCAGTTCGAAGACGTCTTGCAACAGGAATGGCGATTTCCTTTTTTTCTCTCGGAGTGATGCCAATTCGTCTTGTGCTAGCCATCCGTGCTTACAGTTTGCTATTAGATGGTTATTATTAAATTTGAAGATATTCAGGTTCTAAAATCTACAGCATCAAAGATCCATTTTCAGCAATGTCTACTACGTTAGTATGCCATTTCTTATGATATTCTTCCTGTTCCGTATGAATTGGAATAATACGCTTAGCATCTGAATACTGTATTATCTTTCTTATCTGGTCGCCAGACTCGTGTTCTGAAACATAGCTATGGTTCCAGTCTTTATCCTTGGAAATCAGATTATGGTGAGCATAGCCGTGAATAAAGTATTTCTAATGCCAAAATCAAGTGCATCTGTGGCTCGGGAGTCGTATCAACAACATCTCGAATCGCTTGATTATCTGAAGAAAATCTTAGATGAAGAATGGATATCGAAGCAGAGTCAAACCAAACCGCCAAAGTTAAACCGAAAACAGATAGACAACATGAGCTTCCTCCGAATTGGAACCCACAAGCACCCTCTAGTTTTGCTAATTGAAGATGCAGAACGTGATCTTGAATCTATGCTGACAACGAATGCATCACCAACTGAAGCCATCCTGAAAGCCTCAAAAATAGCAGAATCCCTGAGAATACTAACGGATAACGGAATAGCTAGAGTAGCGGAGAAGATTGAGAGTATCAAAAATGCAACTGATGATACCTATCAGAAAACAATCTATGAGATTGAAGTCGGTGCGGCGTACCTGAAAAAGGGCCATAAGGTAGAATTTGTGGCAACTCAACATAAAGCGGGTAAGAGAACATTTGATTTGCTAGTGGATTGTGCAATCGAACTAGAATGCAAGAAAAAGGATAGAGCATCTAACTCGGGAAAAAGAAACAAAGACTATTGGACGACAATTGCGACAAGAGCTAACAAGCTAATGACTTATCTTGGCTTGAATTACATGATTATCATTAAGACGCTTCTGAACCTTGAGGAAGAAGATATGGAATTCATATCAAAAAAGCTTGATGAGCTCATCCGGGCGAAGAAAGAAGGCTCGTTCAGCTATCTTGAAAAGGGTGTTAGTATTTTCTTAACAAGAACTGGTGAAAAAGACCAAGATATTGAAGCAACTGAGTTGGAATTCAGAACAAGCGAACCATTAGATTTTACGATTGGTCCAAAGGGTGAATTAATGAAACGGGATGATGGCAAGACCTATTGGAGAAATACAAGATTCTTTGGATTTAAGACAAGTCACTTGCGAGACCGTGCCGGAAGTGTAATTGACTCTATTGCAGATGCAAGTGGGCAATTTTCAGGGACAAGACCCGCAATAATCTACATTGATCTGAATATTTTCATGGCGTCTGATTTAGAAAAAGACCTTCAAGTCATCATTCCAATGATCATGGCAATACTCGCCAAAACAACAAGCATTGCAGCGGTAGTAATTACCAACGAAGTTCTGACAGAAGATAGGCAGAAAATAACTTTCATCAAACGTATACTTATTAATGAAAATGCCAAGCACCGACTACCTGAAAGCTTTGGGATTCCAGAGGATTTACCATAATGTAATTTGAGACGAAATGAACTCGATGTTGATGACCAAGACATTGTGATAAGAAGCGACAATTCAAGTTGACCGTGAAATAGCATACGCTTATGGCGGACCCACATCATGACTTAACGGTCAAGTTCTTTGCAAAGGCCTTTCAAGTTACTAAAACAGAATCTAGCGGTCAACCACAACCTAATGATTTTTATAAAGCGCCAAGGGCATTGAGACTGCGTACACATGGCTAACAAGGTCAGCATTCCAAGCAAGATCTTTGGCACCGTCCTTGCCCACAGCATGAGGGGCAAGATGCTTTCAAGGACCGAGCTCCAGACCCTTGCAGAGTCAAGGGACATTGAGGAGCTCGTAACTAGGATGAAGAACACGATATACCTTGACGCGCTGGCAAAGCTGACCAAGCCGTACACCGCTGAAAAGGTGGAAGGCGCGCTGCGCGAGCACCTTGTAAACACGCACGCCAAGATGGTCACGCTTTCAAGCGGCGCTGGAGTGCTCAACGCATATTTCGTTAAATACATCACGTGGAACCTGAAGATTATCCTGAAAGGCAAGGCGCTTGGCAGGACGTACGAAGAGCTGTTGCCAAAAATCAACCTGCGAGCCGAAGAGCTCGTGGGAAGGCGCGACCTCGTAGTCAAGGCGCTTGTCGCAAAGGACTTTGACGAGGCCGTGGCGTCGCTTCAGGGAAGCGAGTTTGGAGAAGACGCAAGAAAGGCGGCGGTCGTGTACAAGGAGAAGGGCGACGTGAGGGCGTTTGACACCTTCCTTGACCACGCATTCTACAAGTCGCTTGACAAGTCGATGTTCGGCGAGTCGCCCCTGCAGGACGTCCAGAAGCTTGTCACGGTCGACATTGACGCTTACAACGTGCTTGCCGTCCTGAGGGCCAAGTACTGGGGCCTGTCGGCGCAGGAGACAAGCGACCTTGTCGCCATCACGACGACCAAGATAAGCAGGGACACGCTCCAAAAGATGATAAACGTGGAAAAAATCCAGGAGGCAATCGGCGAGCTATCAAACACTGCCTACCGCGACCTGATACCCAAGAGCGCTGAAAACGACATTGACGCGATAATGCAGCTGGAGGAAGGCTTTGAGCGCGTCTCTGTAAGGAGGATAATGGCGTCGTACAGGACGGTGTTTACTCTTGGCAACATGCTTGCGACGCTAAAGCTGATGATGCTAGAGATTCGAAACCTTGCAGCTATTGCCGCCGGCGTCGAGCAAAAGATACCCGCCGACAGGATAATGGCCAACCTGGCCAAGACTACTGTACAGTAGTCACATCCATCTTTTCAATCCCGATATAACTGCGCGGGACATCTCTTCGGCCTTTTGCGCAGGGATGCCAAGGTTCTTTGTCATAAAGTCGACTGATCTTTTTATCATGTCCTCAACAGTCAAGTCCGGCATCGTAAACGCGCCGGCCTGGAAGCAGAACTTGCAGTACTCTTTTGTTGCACTGCCGTTGCCGTCTGTGCCGTAAAACCCGTCGCCAAGGGGTATGCCGCAGCTCTGGCATCTACTTGTAGTAGAAGAAGGATCGGACATTATTCTCCTGTAAAAAAGGAAGAGGGGCGTCGTGTACTTATTGCTTCTTCTTGCCGCTGCCGTCTTCTTTCCATACTAGGTTGGAGTAGAGCATGTTTGGCACGAGCTTCTTGAAGGTGACGCCGTCCGACTTGTACCACTTCGGGAACCACTCGTACAGGTGCAACCTGATGGTCTGGATGTACACTATCAGGCCTTCGATCATCATGATGCCAATGTTGCCGCCAATCAGGATGGCAAGCCCGCCTCCGTGCTCAAACGAGTTGTTCACGGTGACAAGGAGCGCCGAGTGCACAAGGAGCATGATGCCGATACGGGAGTACGATATTGTGTTGGCAAGCATCTCGATGGTCCTTACCATCACGGTCTCGACCACGATGCCGACCATGCCTCCGTGCGGCGACTCTTTGCCTTCTGCCTTCAGGTGCTTTTCTTCCTTCATGCCACCGATGATGGTGATTGCGATGCACGCAAAGATGACAGGCGGAGCGGCTCTTGCCACCATGCCCACCGTCACCCAGGGAAAGACGTCGCTTATCCATGGGATTGGGCCGTACGTCTTGTTTGACAGGAACATGCCAATGATGTCGTACTGGGCCCCGATGGCAGTCAGTATGAGCGAGACTACCGCAAGGTACTGGATGATTGCAGGGATGTCGTGCGTGTATACCATCAGCTTGTTGCCAAGGCGCCAGTCTGCCCTCAAGCGCAGGCCGAACGCCAGCAGCAGGTGCCCTATTCCTATGGCTACCGACACGGCAAGTATCTTTACCACCTGATCAAACGTCAGTTCTGCCACGGACAGCAGGCCGATGAACGGGAGCGCGCTGGCAAGGCCGCTAAGCACCGCAAGCTCGCTGAAGTGGAACCCAAACATTTCGCCTGTCCCAAGGCCTCCAACGGTTGCCGCAAGGCCGCTTGCGGCCACCAGCGTTCCCCACATCTTTAGCCTGCCGTTTCCGCGTATCCGAAACAACATGCCGAGGCCAAAGAGCAGTATGCCGTGGCCAAAGTCTGCAAACATCAGGCCGTAAAATATCGGCCAGACAAAAGAGATTATCTTGGTAGGGTCCGTCTCGCCGTACCTTGGCAGGCCCTGCGTCTCGGTGATTAATTCGAAATTCTTGGAATATCCCTTGTTGGAAAGCAGAGTCGGCATCGTGGGCTTGCCGGCATCTTGGAGGTCAATAGTCACGCCCGTTTCCTCGACCACAGAGACATAGTCGTCGCCGGCAAGTTTCTTGAACTTGCCTTCCATCTCTGCCGGGATATAGCCCTCTATTACTGCAAAGTTTTTCGTCCCGCCCGGCTTTCGGGTCGTTTCAAGAACGTCCTTTGCCATGCCGGCGGCCTCGCGAAGCGAAAGCACCTTTGTGATTATGGACTCTTTTAGTTTCACTACCTCCTTGTCCAGCTGCTCCATTCTGGCTTCAAGCTCCTTGACCTTGGCGCTGGCTTCAGAAAACGCGACGTTTGGGTTCTGCGGCATGTTTGCCGGTATCTGGAGCGGGTTGATGCCAAAGCTGCGCATCACCTTTGCTATCCTCTCGGAATCTTCTGCGGATCCTACTATTGTGAGGGCGGTCTTTTTCTCGCCCAGGTTTGTAGAGTATACCGCAAGGTCTTCAAGGCTCTTTCTTATCTCGGCCTCGTCGGTTGAATCGATGACGTAAATGCCGGCGTAGAATTTGGAAAGGGTGCCAAGGCGCGTCAGGTCCATGCTGAGGCTTGACGCGTTCTCGGTGAGCGCCTTCAGGTTTGAATATTCCTCAAGCGACTTTTGCGTCCTGTTGCGCTCGTCTATTATCTTTCTTGCGCCCTCCAGCTCCTTTGCGGCCCTGTCCTCAAGGTCGGCGATAAAGCCCTGGATGTTGTCGATGTGGTAGTCGGTCTTGCCCTTTGGCGCGCCCCTGAACATCGTTGCCAGGACGCCGGCCTCCGCAGGGATGCCCAGTGCCTTTATCACCTCGTCGATCTCCTGGTAGAGCTTTTGCGCCTTTAGCAAAAGGTCGTCGTAGTACGGGTTAAGGTGCTCAGAAGCAGAAGAGCTCGGTATTGGGTGGAACCATTCAAGCTCGGCCAGCTTGCTGACGGCAGCTTGTGTTTCCATCCTAGGCAGGATCACGGTTGCCTTTTTCAGCTTGGCTAACCCCATAGTATATTGTTCAGCATGAAGAAAAGACGATCTCTTTAAAATCCTTTCCCTGAGATGCAATCACGCTCCTTTCATCTCGTTATAGAAGAAGAAAAGTTCCTGGTTTGAAAATGAAAAAAGGAAAGTGTTCCCGCCATTTTTTGTCGCTGGCGGTAGCGGCTGCTGTGATGTTATTGTTCCTCTTTTACTGGCCGAGGATAATGAACATCATGACTATACCGTAGATGGCGATTGACTCGACCATACCCACGATAATGAACACGCTGGACTGCATCTTTGGGTTCTCGCTGATGGCCGCAAGACCTGCCGCGCCCACAAAGCCAAGACCAAAGCCAGCGCCAAGCGCTGCCAGACCGAATGCTATACCCGCAGCGAGGAACTTGAACGCGCTAGAACTCGTGGCTGCAGCGGCTCCACCTGCTTCCTGTGCATAGGCAGCCGGGCTTGCAAACGCAATGCCTGCAAACACAACTGCCGCGAGAATTGTCAAAAGTGAAAGTGCGCCTCTTACTTTCAGTTGCATCATTAGGGCTTTGGCATGAAGAGCCCTATTTAATAGTAACTACATTGTGAGCGTTATAGGTTCTAATCGTGTAAAATTTACACGCGCAAAAACGGTGCAAGAAAATATAGGAAAAAGGCGCTAGCTAGACCTTTGACAGCGCCTTGCGCTTGCTCTGGGCGATCTCTTCCTTTACCTTCTGCTCCATAGAGTCGCGCTCGGACTTTAGCTGCGCCTTGGCCTTTTCAAAATGATTGGTTATATCATTGCTCATGCGCTTGTTGTCGCCTCTGCCTCTGCCAGCTTTTTCCTGTCAAGGACTACTTTAACCTTCTTGATCCGGACAAACTCTTCGCGCTCGCGCTCTTCAAGCGTCGCCTTGATGAAGTAGATGGCATCCTGGTACTGCGGGATGATGATGTATTCCAGCGCGTTGATGAGTTTTTGCGTGCGTTCCAGCTCTTTTGCAAGGCTGAATATCGCGTTTTCGTACTCGGCGGCCTTGCAGACTGACGGGAGCATGTTCTTTATCAGTTTCGACGCCTTGTCGACTGACGCGTTCGTTTCTATGAAACCATAAGAGAGGTGCTGGCTTCCTTCGCGCGTTTTCACGGTCAGGGTCGGGATCTTGACGTCGACGATCCTGCGCACGTTGACGTCGGTCTCCATCACGCTCGGCGTCGAATCAGAGATGGATTCAAGAGTGGTGGTTCCAAGCGTCATGTATGCGTTGTAGACTGCAGAATAGATCTCGCCAAGCGGTGACCATATGTCTTCCCTTGCCTTGTTGGCTTCCTCTATCATCTCGTCTATCTTTTTCAGGAGCACCTCGCGCTTGTCGTCAAGGATCTTGTGCACCATCTTGGCTACCTGCATCGAGCGGCGTATCTTGATGAGCTCGATCTTTGTTGCGGTTACCCTTCTTGATGACATATTATTACTTGCTGCCCTTGTAGTATGCCTTGATGTACTTTTCCTTGATCTTGGTCAGCTCGGCCTCTGGAAGCGTCGACAGCACTTCCCACGCCCTTGCGAGCGTCTCGTCGAGGTTCCTGTTCTCGTCTGCGGCCTGCTTTAAGAAGTGGTTCTCAAACATGTCGCCTGCGTCCAGGTACTTTAGGTCGGTTCCTGTGAGGCCGGCGCGGCCGACGATTTCTGCCAAGGCGCGCACTTCTTGCGCCCTCGAATAGAGGTCGTACATCTGGTTCCCTACCTCAGGGTGGTCTGCGCGTGTCTTGCCCTCGCCCACTCCGTCCTTCATGAGCCTTGACAGCGATGACAGCACGTTCACCGGCGGGTAGATTCCCTTTCTGAACAGGTCGCGTCCAAGCACTATCTGGCCTTCGGTGATGTATCCGGTAAGGTCTGGAATAGGGTGCGTGATGTCGTCTGCCGGCATTGAAAGGATCGGCACCTGCGTGACAGAGCCGTTCTTGCCCTTTATCCTGCCTGCGCGCTCGTAGTTGTTTGCAAGGTCGGTGTAAAGGTAGCCGGGATAGCCCTTTCTGCCGGGCACTTCTTCCCTTGCCGCGGATATTTCGCGCAGCGCCTCTGCATAGTTGGTCATGTCAGTCAGTATAGCAAGCACGTGCATTCCAAGGTCAAACGCGAGGTACTCTGCCACCGTCAATGCCACTCTAGGCGTGATGATGCGCTCGATTGCAGGGTCGTCTGCGAGGTTGAGGAACAGAACAGAACGCCTGAGCGCGCCCGACTCTTCGAGGCTGCGCTTAAAGTATTGCGCCTCAGAGTACTGCACGCCGATTGCTGCAAACACCACAGCGAAATCCTCCTTGGTGCCGACGACTGACGCCTGGCGCGCGATCTGCGCGGCAAGGATGTTGTGGGGCATGCCAGAGCCAGAGAATATCGGCAGCTTTTGTCCCCTGACGAGCGTGAGCATGCCGTCGATAACTGACACGCCTGTCTGGATGAACGACGTCGGGTATTCCCGCCTTTCAGGGTTCATGGGCTCGCCGTTGACGTCGAGAAACTTGTCGGCTATTGGCTCCGGGAGGCCGTCGTTTGGCCTGCCGAGGCCGTCAAACACCCTGCCGAGGAGCTCCTGCGACACGGGCATCTCCATGGTCTTGCCGAGGAACTTGGCCTTGGTGCCAGACACCGTGAGGCCGGTCGTCCCCTCAAAGACCTGCACTACAGCCTTGCCAAAGCCCACTTCGAGGACCTTGCCAAGCCTGCGCTCGCCTTCCGCCGTCTCGATTTCAACCAGCTCGTCAAAGGACGCCTTGGTTATGCCGTCGATAACCATCAACGGGCCCTTGATTTCTGCTACTTTGGTATATTCAATTCCGGATGCTGTTGATTCAGGCAACTACTTTAACCTCCTCTGTCTTTGCGCCACCCGCGCCCAGTTTGCGGAAGCCCTCGTCAAGCGCCTTGTCAAGGTCTGCCAGCTTGGCAAGCTGGTCTTCTGGGATGTCAAACTTGGCCTTTAGGAGCTGCGGGATTATCGGCATTGCGCGAATGTCCGCAAGCGGGACTTCGGCCTTTAGCGCCTTTTGCGCTTCCTTGAAGAACTTGACCATCAGCTTTACCAGCTTTACCTGTTTCTCCGGGCTGCAGTAGGTGTCAACCTTGTCAAACGAGTTCTGCTGTAAGATGCCGATTTTTATCATCCTTGCAACTTCAAGCACCAGCTTTTCCTCGTCGGGGAGCGCTTCGGGCCCAAGGAGCCTGACGATTTCCTTCAGGGTGTCTTCTCTCTGCAGGATGTGGTACGACTCGCCGCGCAGCTCGTACCAGTCGCCTGACACGTTTTCCTTCCACCACTTGGCCACGTCCTCGAGGTATCCCGAGTAGGACTGCATCCAGTTGATGGACGGGTAGTGACGCGAGTATGCAAGCCTCGTGTCAAGCGCCCAGAAGGTCTTGATGAACCTGATTGTGTGCGTCGTCACCGGCTCGGTAAAGTCTGCGCCTGAAGGCGACACTGCGCCTACGAGCGTCACAGAGCCTGCGCGGTCTGGCGAGCCAAGGGCGCGTACGCGGCCGGCTCTTTCATAGAACTCGGCAAGCCTTGACGCAAGGTACGACGGGTAGCCTTCTTCAGCAGGCATCTCTTCGAGGCGGCCCGACATTTCACGGAGCGCCTCCGCCCACCTGCTTGTAGAATCTGCGACGAGCACGACGTCATAGCCCATGTCGCGGTAGTATTCTGCCATGGTGACTCCAGTGTAGATGGACGCTTCCCTTGCCGCCACGGGCATGTTGCTGGTGTTGGCGACGAGCACGGTCCTTTCCATGAGCGGCCTGCCGGACCTCGGGTCGATGAGGTGCGGGAACTCGACAAGCACTTCGGTCATCTCGTTTCCGCGCTCGCCGCAGCCGATGTAGACAACGACCTTCGAGTCGGCCCACTTGGCAATCTGGTGCATGGTCACGGTCTTGCCCGTTCCAAAGCCTCCGGGGATTGCGCCCGTTCCGCCCTTTGCAATCGGAAAGTAAGTGTCAATGACGCGCTGGCCTGTCACCAGCGGGACCGTCGGGTCGTAGCGCTCTGCATAAGGCCGTGGCTTGCGCACCGGCCACTTGTGGTACATTTTCAGCTGCGCCTTGTTGCCGTCCTTTTCCGTCGTAGCTATGATGTGCTCGATGTCATAGTCGCCTTCCGGCACAATGTCAACCAGTTTTGCGCCCTTGGCGTGGTCCGGCGGGACAAGGATCTTGTTTACTAGAAGCGGCGTTTCTTCGACGGTGCCAAGGATAAATCCCGGCCCTACTTCGTCGCCCTTTTTCATCACCGGCTTGAAATGATATTTCTTTTTCATGTCAACCGGCGTGGTCTGGATTCCCCTGCCGATGAATGCGCCCGATTTGGCCGCAATCTCGTCAAGGGGCCTCTGGATACCGTCGTAGATCTTGCCGATCACGCCCGGCCCTAGGAGCACGGACAACGGCTGGCCTGTTCCGACCACCGGCTCGCCCGGCTTTAACCCGGACGTTGACTCGTACACTTGGATGAATGCGACGTCCCCTGTCAGCCTGATGACTTCGCCTATCAGCTTCGAGTCGCCGACCTCGACTGTCTCGTACATCTTTGCAGCGGACATGCCGTCTGCCTTGACTGCAGGACCGCTAACCCATACAATGCGTCCTTTGGCTACCATACTATTATTCCTCTCCTGCCTCTCCTCTCAGCATTCGTGCAATATTTTTCCTTATTAAAGGTTTGAGTCGCTCGATCCTCGAGTCAAGCGTGTTGTCAAACGACATGGTGCCGTCTGCGGATTTCACGCGGACGCCTCCGATTGCGTTTATCGGCTGGTCGGAGACCCTTGCCTTCAGCTTCGGGTTCTTTTTTGACAGGTCTGCGACTATTTTTTTCACCTGTTCAGTGTCGTTTTTGTTGCACTCGACAATCACGTCGTCAGAGCCGACCGAGGGGATGGCCTCTTCGACCACCTTGGCCAGGAGCGCCCTGTAGCTCTCGTCCTTGCTGGACGACGCAAGCCACGCCTTGGCGCGCTCAAACGCCTCGTTGACGTCGGTTTCTATCATGACGAGCTCCTTGTTGCGCGCCGACAGCCTGCTGGAGCCTACGATCTGGCGCTTTAGGTTCTCGGCCTGCTTTTTTGCAGACTCGATTATCCTTGCGCGCTCGGCGTCAAGCTTGCCCCTTGACGCCTCGAGGTTCTTCAGGGATTCTTGAAAAGCCGAATCAATTTGCGAGATCAACTCTGTTTCCTTTTGAGATAAAACTTTGTTTATGGTTCGCTCTAGAGCAGAATTCGAACTCATACTGTGGACTCTGCCCGTTCCTCGTGATTTTAACCTTTTGATGCGGACAAGCGGTCCTCAAGGTTCCGGGCAAAAGCCCTTATGCGCCCAAGGTGGCCCCCGTCCCAGTACACCTTTTGGCAGTCCGTGCACTGCCAGAACCCGTCGTGCCGGGCAAGGACCGTGGCCGGCACCAGCGCGCCCACCTCTTCCGGCCTTTTCTGTACGAGGGCGCCGTTGCAGGAGGTGCACCTTGACCCTATTCTGGAAAAAAGGTTCGCAGAAATGCCGAGTTTCTCAAAAATGTGCGCCATGTCGTCAAGGTCGCTTGTTCCGTCCACGAGCACGCCCGGCGCACCCTGCTTCATCATGCGCTTGAACAGCTCCTTGTCGGCCGTGAGGATCACCCTGCCCTGCTCGGCGGCAAGGCGCAGGATTTCGTTGTCGCTTGTGTCCGGCACGTACAGCGTGTCAAAGCCGAAAATGCGCAGCTTGCGGGCGACGCTTCCAAGCATGGCGTCCGCAAGGAACTTTATGTCATCTTCTTCTTTTTCGCTCATGCAGGCTCGGGGGTGGTCGTGGCCTCGCCGCGGCATACTTCGCAGATAAAGGTCCCCTCCTCGTCGTACTGCAAAAGGTCGGACCACTCGCCGCACTCGTCGCAATAGCCAGACACCTTGCCTGCCGGCCTTCCAAGCTCGCCACGGATGATCCCGGCTTTTTCCGACACCACGTCCACAAGGTCGGGGGTCACCGCAATAACGTCAGAAGCAGAAATGATGCCCACCAGGCGATCCTTGTAGACTACGCCCAGGCGCTTTATCCCGTGCTTGCGCAAGAGGCGCGCGGCCTCCGTAATGCTCTCTTCGCTTTCAATGGAGTGCAGGTCCTGCATCACGTCGCTTGCCGTAACGGAGCTTGGCTTGGCGTCCTTTGCAACGGCCTGCGTCACGATGTCATAATCTGTGACCAGCCCCACCGGCTTGTCCTTGTCCATTATGATGATGCTGCCTATCTTTTCTGACTTCATCTTTTTTGCAACGTCGCGGACGGTGTCTTTTGGAGATGCGCTAATAACAGGACTGTTCATAATGTCGCGTACAACCACGCGAGTAGTCATGTTTGGGTCGGCGTGCTGCCTGACTGGCTTTTTTACCACGTGCAATGTTGTGCACCGGCATTTTAATTACTTTTGCTGCTAGTACTACCTTTGGAGGCAAACGAGATTTTCGACTGGCCTGTTGGAAGGGAGCGCACAAAGTCGTCCAGGCTGATGCGCTTTATCGTCTCTGCAAGTTCTTCGTTGTCGCCGGCGGCAGCGGACACGAGCGTGGCCTTGGCCTTTTTGGCCGCGTTCATAGGGTCAAGCCCGCCCTGCAAAAGGACTGCGTACACCAGTGACCTCTTTTTTACCGCCTCTTCCGGCCCACACACCAGCGCCTCCCTTTCGTTTATCAGCTCGATGCCGATTGCAAGGCGGACTTCGACGCCCTTGACGTAGCTGCGCTTGCCCTCTATCACGAACGAGCCCTTGGGCAGGAACTGGCCCGTGGGCGCGCCCTTTTTTATCTGGTCCGGAAAAACCCAGTACGCGTCGGCGCTTGACAGGCCGTCCTTCCAGGCCCTGCTAAACGACACGGTTGCCTGCGCGACCTGTACGAGCGACTGCTCCATCTTGCCTTCCCTTGCCGGCGCAGCGGCATTTTTCACGATGAAAAACGGCGAGCCGTGCACCTCGGCGTGAAAGACAATGTCGTCTTCTGTCAGGTGCTTGCGCACGAGGGCAGAGTTGGACGACGCGTCGCGCCCGCCAATCGCAAGCAGGCCGTCGCTTGTCACAAACCACCTGTAGCGCTCGTACCATTCCTTTGCGGCCTGCTTTTGCACCACCATCTTTTTGTGGATGGCAGCGGTCTGGCCGCGCAGCCTCTCGATCTGCGCAAGGAGCTTTGAACGTGCCTCCTCTATCGAGGCGTTGCCCCGTTCCATCTCTTTTGCGCGGGCAAAAAGCATAGAGCTTAGTTTTGCAAGGTTCTGCTGGGCCTCGATGTTTTCGCCTGCTACCTGCACGTATTTTACGCCCTTTTCCGTGACAAGAGAAGCCGAGTTTGCCGCAAGGACGCCCTTGATCGCGTCGTCGGCGGGGTTTGAATATGAAACTGCCATCAATTCGCCGGCAAGCTTGCGTATTGCCGCCGCTTTTTGCAACACCTCCTCCTTGGCCTTGTTCTGCTCCGCAAGGTCGTGCTCCAGCACGGCTATCTGCCTGTCGATTTCTATCGTCCTTGAGCTGCGGCCGATGTCCAGAATCTCGTTGCTGAGCACCTCGTCAAGCGCCTCCATGTAGGTGGGCGCCTTTTTCACCTCCAGTTTTTGGGCTTCCTGCGTGACTATTGGGAGTGCGTCGACAGGTTTTTCACCTTGCATGATGACCACCGGCTCGTGGTTTCTGCCCGCGCTGATGTCGTCAACAAGCGACTTTATGGTAGAAAATATCCTGCCCACCTCTTCGTCTGCCAGCTGGCCTGCCTGCCTTGAAGGCTCGATGCCTGCCCTCTTGGCAACCTCCTCCACGAACTTTTTGGGCATCGAAAGCCCCCTGCCTATCCAGCGCAGAACGTCGAGGTTTTTCGCTTCGTTGCGCAATGCAAGCATCTGCTCAAGCGACAGCGCAAAGACATCAACCCCCCTCTGCGGAGGAAACGCGTACCTAAGGCCGACTTTGAGCGTGCGGTGGCGCACCTCTATGGGCCGCAGTATGGCAAGCATCTGCATCTTTTCGTCGCATATTATGATGTTGCCGTCGCCAAAGAACTCGCACACCACCACTCGCGCCTGCCCGTCAAGCCGGCGCAGCCTTAACGTGGCTATGCGCTCGCTTCCGGCCTGCTCCAGCGACTCCACGCGGGCCCGCTCCAGCTCCGCAATTGCGGCTCGCTCCAGCGAATTGTCCTCCACGGGCTTGAACTTTAGCTTTGTAATCCAGATGCCCCTTGCCGACAAAACCAGCATGATGTCTTCCTGCGTGGGGTGGTGCAGGCGCAAAAGGAGCGAGTCTTTGGTCACGGCGTTTACCGCAGAAATGTAATGCCCGGAGGTCACCCTAGCGCCTATCTCGTTTACAAGGTAGCGCAGTTCGACTCCGGAAAGCTCCATGCGTGTGTACGCTCAATCGTAAAGCAGGCGAGGCACAATATTAGTCCTCGGATGCCACACACACATGCGCCAAGCAAGGCTTAAATTAATTCGGAACGTGGCTTGTCTCTGTGTCAGGCGGCAGCAGTAGTGGCAGCGACGACAGCGGCAAGAACCCGGCGAACATAATCGGCAGGGTGTACGCAGTGAGCACTCTTCTTGCCGTGATAATCGCGGTGCCGGCGGTGGTGGTTGCCGTAATTACGCACTTTGTGTTCCAGACTGACATTGTAGTGACGCTTGCCGCGTCGCTCATCGCGCTTTTCATATCGATGGGGTTTGGCATCAGGCTTGCCAAGCGCTTTGTGAGGGCGCCTCAAAAAGAAGAAAAAGACGGCTAAATTTATGTACGATGCCGTATTATTTGCTCTCATGATGAACAATAGCAATAGTGGAAATGCCACGTTTTTTGTGCGAATAAATGGCGTGCTGCCTGATACCAACAATGGGGCAACAACAGCAGCAGGGGAAGGAAAAGAGGCGCACACCTCGATCTCGGTTTTTTCAGACGGCTTTCATCTGTTGGTTGACGCCGGCGGCGGGGTGGCTGACAGCGTAAAAAAGGGCGCGTCGGATCTTGGCTACAAAGAGGAGCCGGACGCAATACTGGTAACGCACGGCAGGCGCGAGCACACAATCGATCTTGCTTCTTTTTCAAAAAGCAAGATATTCTGCACAAGCGAGTGCGCAGGCCAGATTGCGAAGGAATCGCCGCAGATAGACAAGTCGCGCTTTGCAAACATTGTCCCCGGCCAGCCGTTTGAGGCAGGCCCGTTTTCCATAGTGCCTGTGGCGGCGGACAATGCAGGCGACAGCCCGGGTTTTCCCGGCTCTGTCATCTATGTGATTCGCGCCGGCGACAGAAAGGTTATCGCAGGGTGGGACTTTCTCAGCCTGCAAAACGCAAGTGCCGACCTTATGTGGAATCCCGACCTTGTAGTGCTTGGTACAGAGACGTACAACGACCACCCTTCTACAGGCATGATTTCAGTTACGCAGGCGTACCACACGGTCAAGACCTGGAACGCCAAGGACTGCTACGTCCTCCACTACAGCGGCGAAAAAGACAAAGAAGACGCCAAGAACCAGTGGCACAGAGGGCCGGCTGGACCGCTGCCGCCAGACGAACTGCAAAAGACAATAGATGACTATTTGCGCATGTCAGGTCTGGACGGCAAGATCAGCATCAAAGTTGCGCGGCAGGCAATGGTATGGAGGCCAGCTGCTACTGTGGCCGCTGAAAGCGTGACAGAAGACGACAACAGCCCGGTAGGAAACAAGATCGAGATCGAGGCGCTTGAGAAATACGTGTTTGGAATTGAAAAGAGGCCTGACAACAAGCTGATGTTCGTGCTTGAAGACAGCATAAGCAGGCAGGAAAACGAGTTTGTCAACCCAAGACGCAAGAGCAGCGATTCGCTGCATGCCGACCCGATAAAGAGCATGATGATGAAGGGACCGGAACTGGACCTGGTGGTGTCCGGCACGACGGTAAAGACGAGCATCATAAAAGGCAAAAAGCCGATGTTTGCCGGCGACATACGCGTAAGCGAGCGCGACGCAAAAAAGCTGTCAAGGTACATCCAGGAGAACTTTTAGGCTGGATTTATGGCGGCAGAAAATAAAAGATTACTAGGCGGCAAGCGAATCACCTATAGTTTTGTTGTCGTCGTCCAATACCGAGGGAGATAACGAGAAAGCTTACCTCACGGTCCATGAAGGCTATACGCGCGACATAGGCAGAGGAGTTGCAAGGATCGACCGCGAGTCGATGGATTCCGCAGGCATCGCAGAAGGCGACATTATCCAGATAATAGGAAAGCGCAAAACCGTTGCCAGATGCCATGCGCTCTATCCTTCAGACGAGGGAAGAAGGAAGATTATCAGAATCGACGGCGTGATACGGGCAAATAGTGACACAAAAATAGGCGAGACCGTCCGCGTCAGAAAGATAATTGCTCCTAGTGCAAGCAGGGTTGTCGTCAGGCCACGCGAATCGATACCGCCCTTAGACGAGCATTATCTAACTGACGCCCTCAACGGAGTGCCGCTTGTGCAAGGCGATAATTTTCTTGTTCCATACTTTGGAGGAAGGCTGGCTTTTCAAGCAGTCAGTACCGAGCCGCAAGGCGCAATAGTCGTAGACCAACAAACGATATTCTTTATCGCAAACGGAGAGAGCCTGATCAGATTTACCATAACAGATCTTGTCAGGCAAGAAGAAAGGGGCCGTTCGTACCTGGTGCTAAAGTTCACCCTGCAAGGCTTTGGAGTTTCAGAGGCAGGAGAATTCCAAAGAAGGATTGAGGAGGATTCAGACCTCGCAAAGACTTGCAATAGACACTTGGACGTGATAACAAAAGAGGTTGCAAAAAAGAACGACAACCCATCAACAACAATAGACATCGTGACCGAGGCCAATCGCAAGGACATTCTCCGGGAAATCAAATTTGACATAATCAAAAAGATGATGAATCTGGAAAAATAGTCATATAGCTGAAGGCCGAATTTTCATTTGTAATAATGGCCTTTAGCCTAAAACACGTCGCAATGCAGCTCTGTACGTGCACGTGGATAGAGATCATGACGGGCGCAGGGATAACGCTGTACCTGCTGCTTTACATGCAGAACTATACCCTTGCCGCAGTCACGGTTGCGGCGTTTGGCCCGCTCATCGGCTTTCATTTTGCCATCGACAGGATAAAGCCGGGCAAGGACGGATGGAAGAAGACTGAAAACAACAGGATAGTAAAGATAAGATCGCTTTCAGGAAGGCAAAGTTATCCCCTGCTTGGCAAGTAACAGAAGTCAGGCCGCAAGAAGCCTCTGGCGTCCTGCTGACTCGATCATCGGATGGCAAGAGTAGCAGCGGCCGCACTTTATACAAGTGTGAGGAGTCCTCTTGGCGCAAACAGTACAGTACCTGTACGAAAGCTTCAGTACCGGTAGGTATTCGTGCATATGTGTATGGCTGCAAAGAACCAAATGTGCAATAAAAAGAGCAGAGCACCCCGGGGAGAGGGGGAGGGAGAGATTAGAATACCTAATATAGTAAAAATGCTTCAAAGTATCGGACCATTATAGCAAGTATTAGCAAAAAGTCTCTCATGATGTCCCTGATTGCGGCTGCAATCGTGGTTTCCGTGCTGGGGGTAGCGACTGCCGACACGACGACACGCGATGCGGTGGCAAGAAAAGTCGACCTCTCGACCGTAAGGATCACTGAGGTCGGAAAGGACACCTATACAACGAAACTTCTGAGCAACATGAACGCGGCTGCAACGGCCCAGGTACAAAACGTGGCACAAATTGATACTGCAAATATCGGCAAACAAAGTGCATTCCTGTTTAGCGCCGACTGGATCAAAGCCAACAAGAACGACGAGTCCTTCAAGCAATTCCTGAAAACAGCGATGGACAAGCGCGGTGTAGTGATGGCCGTGGGAAATAATACGGACATACTCGGCAGTGCGCTAGAAAGCGCCGGCGTGCATGGCGGGTTTGGGACAGGTGGAGCAGACACCCCGGTTGTCGCATACAAGATAACTGATTATACGGACGTCGCAGGGAACCCAAGACAGTTATACCACGAATATCATTCCGGCACGCCCGAAGGCTACTACTACGACGATTCAGACATGCAAAAGCTTGCAGAGTGGCTTACCAATTAGAGTTGTACACGCTTTCAGAAAAGCTTGCGGTCTCAGAACACGAGTTCGTCGACAGAGATTACGCGGGCGCAGTAGCGGCATTTCAGCACCAGTTTTTCCTTGTCGATGACGTCTATCTTTGATCTTATTTCTTCGCCCGAGTTTGTTATGCATTTCAGGTTCGGGCACTTGAAGATGCCAGAGATGGAATCTGGAAGCTGGATCTTGCGCTTTTCCACCAGCTTGTAGTCTTTGATGATGTTGATGGTCGCCCTCGGCGCGATGAGGGCCAGCTTGTTGGTCTCGCTAGTCTCAAGGTACCGGTTTTCGACCTTGATGATGTCCTTTTTGCCGTGCTTGCTTGAAGGGACGTTCAGCGCCACGGTCACCACGTTTCCCTCCCTGCCGGTGATCGCAAGGGCTGTGAGAACGAGGAGGGCCTTGCCGCTTTCTATATGGTCGATGACGGTGCCGTCCTTTATCCTGCGAACAAGAAGCTGGCTTGCCTCGGACATATACGGAGAAGCTCTGGCGGCGGATGATATATCAGCATATCGATATGCGCACACACATATACATATGCGATGATTGGAGCAGGCGCGTCAATCCTGTGTGCTTTGGCGCTGCACGCAGACACAATGGCAGCAAAAAGCAGCATGTTGGAGCACTGCGTAACTTTGAACAGCAAGATTGATTATTCGGACTTGTATAGAAGAATTCCCGTGGGATTGTTTAACCGCTGGAAGCCAAAAGGCAAGATGTACAGCCTGAAATGTACGCAGTGCGGAGCAGGCTTTCTATCCAGCTACAACCTGGACGCACCTATATGCGGCAAGTGCCTTCAAAAAGCCAAGTCTCTTGACTCGACTGTTGACCACGAGAAGGTCTGCGTAAAATGCGGCAACTCGGGCGTGATATACGGCAAGGAACTGTGCCACGCCTGCTACTTTGGCTTTAACAAGCAGCAAGAATAACAGTTTACCAAAGGGTCGCCAAAACATTACAGAACGGCATTAATTTTTCAAAGGGGAGAGTCGCGGCGCCGGCAACACCGGTTTTCGACGCCGCGGAGGGAGAACGGGATGCTCGGGAAAGCTTCCATTCTCTCCCCTTTTGTTATCTTGCAGCTAGAGCTGGAATTAAGGAGCGCGCTAGAGTTTGGCAGGTATCACCAGGAAATACCATTTAACGGCATTAAATGTCACTATATGTGCTTTGCCTAAAACGAGGAATTTTACCATGGGCGAGACAAGCTTTTTGTGCTCACCCAAAGGTAAAGGTGTAGATCCTGAATCCTTCTCCCACTATGTCTATTGTAAGGGTGTGGCTGGCGTATCCTCCGTGCGCAGCAAGGTTGTAGAGGCGCTGACCATTGATGTCTGCGGCGTTGTCTTGCTCGCTGACGTCGTCGCCCCTGTCAGCCCCTACCGCGTGGCCGTCTTCTGACACGTACGCCTTGCCTGTTCCGCCGGCGACGATGTTGACAGACTTGGCCGAGTACTCTAGCACTATTCTTCCTGTGTGGCTTTTCAGCTCCATGCTGTCGGGGTTGTTGAGCCAGTCGCCGGAAAGGTAGATGACGTTTGGCTCGATTTTGGCGTCATAGTCGTCTGGCAGCCTGTACGTCACCACCTTGCCGGGGTCAAAGCCCTCCGGGTTTCCAAGGTTTGCGCGGGCGTACTTGTAGCCAAAGTACAGCTCGGGCGTGTTTATCCGGCCAAAGTCGACGCTCTTTGCGCCCTCCGGCTTGGCTGTTGTTGAAGTGTTTATCGTCGCGTTCTGGCCAAGGTTTGCCGCGCGCTCTTGCAACAACGATTGGATCACCTTCTCGGTTTCTGCGTAGTTGCCCTCGCCGATGTGGTCGTATCGGATGAACCCCTCGTCGTCTACAAGGTACTTGTGCGGCCAGTAGCGGTTCTGGTAGGCGTTCCACGTGCCGTGGTCGTTGTCCTGCACGACCGGGTACTTTATGCCAAACTTTTGCACCGCGGCCTGGACGTTTTGCGGATTCTTTTCAAAGTCAAACTCGGGCGAGTGCACGCCGACGATGACCAGCCCCTGGTCGGCGTACTTTTCGTACCACGCGTTCAGGTATGGAATGGTGCGGATGCAGTTGATGCAGCTGTACGTCCAGAAGTCGACCAGCACCACCTTGCCCTTCAGGTCCGCAAGTTTGAACGGCTGCGAATTGATGTAGTTGGAGATGCCTGCAAGCTCTGGCGCTTGCTTGAATTGCGACTTGTCTATGTGTGGTTTTGCGGTCGCCGTCGTCGTTGTTGTTGTGTTGTTGGCGCCTACCGGGACGAATTCGCCGGCCGAGCCTGCCGAGGCCTTTTTGTTCAGCTCGGGGTTGTTAAAGTAAAACCCAAAGCCGGCGATGAGCACCACCACGGCGACTCCCACTGCAAGGGCGCTTGCGTTGTCGCGGTTCATTTCATATCCCCCTCTGCAGGTTGATTATCTGGTCGGCAAGCGGAAAGTTGGCAATGACTGCCAGCTGGTTCGTAAAGACCAAGATGCCAAGCACGATGAGAATGCCTCCCATTATCGGGTTGAAATACTTCAGGTGCTTGACCATCCTGCGGATGACGCCTGTCGCCTGCGAAAAGAACGCGCCCGTTATCAGAAAGGGCACGCCAAGGCCGATGGCGTAGGCAAGGAGCGAGTTGTACGCGGCTCCCGGCGAAGTTGCGGCAAGGGCAAGCGTGCTTCCCAGGATGGGACCGACGCACGGCGTCCACCCTGACGCAAACGCGGCTCCAAAGACAAACGACGTGATATAGCTTGCCTTGAATCTTGGAAGGTTTGTCATGCGCTTTTCAAAGTTGAGCCTTGCAAACCTCGTGGAAAGTATGAGGTAGGCGCCAAAGACGATGATGACAACCCCGCCGGCGGTCTGCAGCGTGCCCTGAAAGCCGGTGCCGACCCCTGCAAGCACCGAATTAAAGATAACGCCAAGCACCGCAAACACGAGCGAAAAGCCCAGCACGAAATACACGGTGTTTAGAAAGATGTTGAGGCGCGTCGAGCGCTTGAGCGTGACTGATGACGATGAGCCACTGCTGCCGCTGGCTGCCGGCTGCTGACCCTGGTTTTGATTCCGCACCTCTGAAAGCGTCGTGCCAGAAAGGTACGAGATGAACGCCGGCAGTATTGGAAGTATGCACGGGGAAAAGAACGACCCGGCGCCTGCCAGCGCGGATACAAGCACGCTTGTCTCTACCAATTCACGCGGTGCTTTGCAGATTTTGCTGATATACTTTTTTCCAGATCTGCACCAAATTAGTCAGTCAGAACGGCCTGACCGTGACCTTCAGGAGCATGGCAATGCCGGCAAGTTCTGTAATGTGCACGCCCACAAAATACGGCAAGAGAGCCTCTGCGTAAAGAGGAGCCATCGCAAAGTACCCATAGACTGCTATGGCGTTGTGGAGGACAAGCATGCTTGCAAAGAACATGAGGCCAAGCGTGAACACCGCTTTTGTGTTGCGGTAGATGCGCCCGTACATGGCAAGGAGCACGGCCAGCATCCCGATGTTTGCCAGGCTCACAGCCGCGCTAACGTCCATCAGCATTACCATGTACCTTACATTGAAGCGCAGTTGATTCATCTTATTTACTTTTTTCCAGATCTGGCACCCATCATCTTTTTGTCTATTGCCGCCTTGACCTCGTCGAATGCTTGGATGTTGTGCTCCAGGTACGGCGATACGAAATACAGCACGCCGTACTTTTCGCCCGCCCTTGTGACCATGTTGTTTTTTTCAAGCACGCTTATGTGGTGCTGGATGGCCTTGTAGTCAAGGCCCATAGCCTCTGCAAGCTGGTTGGTGTTGTACGGCCTTTCCTTCAAGAGGCCGATTATCTTGATGCGGTTTTCGCCTCCCCGGGAGCCAGCAAAGAGGAACCACAAGAGGCGCTTGGCGTCCGGGTCGGTCATTTTTTACTTACACCTTGGCGTACAGGACAAGAGGATTTAAACTTGAAAAAAGCAAAAGCAGGAAATTGCTATATTGTAGCCTCACGCAGTAACATCGTCATATGCCTACAACAAAGTGCGTCGCCTTCCATTCCTACAAAGGGGGCACCGGCAAGACCACCATTGCCGCAAACTGCGCCGCGCTTTTGGCAAAAAAGGGCTTCAAGGTGGCGCTCCTTGACCTTGACGTCTATGCGCCAAGCCTCTACACTTATTTTGGAAGCGAGCCCAGAAAGTGGCTCAACGACTACCTCCTTGGCGACGCGGCGGTAGAAGACGTCATGACCGACGTCACGGAAACGGTTCGTGAATACACCCGGAAATACGACGCGGGCGGAAGGGTGCAGGACGGCGGAAGATTGTGGCTTGGATTTTGCAGCATGCGAAAGGAAGAGGTCTACAAGCTGGACAGCAGCACGGCGGAATCTTCAAAGTCGCAGCTGCGCCGGTTCATACTGTTGCGGGAGCAGCTTATCTCAAACTATGACCTGGACTATATCATAATTGACACCAGCCCCGGCATACGGTACTGGTCCATCAACGCGCTCGCCGTGGCCGACGCGCTCTTTCTCACGCTAAAGATGGGCGACATCGACATCGAGGGCACGAACAAGCTGGCCTCGGAAATATACAGCTCGCTGACAAAGTACGGCACAAGGTCGTTCCTGCTGCTGAACAGGGTGGCAGGCTACTGCGTGCCCGAAGCCCATTTTGCGGGCAGTGATGATGTCAGGATGGCAGTAACAGAAGAAGGAGACAGCGCAGACATTGCCGGCGTGCTTGCGGGCAAGACTGGCATGGAAGTCATTTCTTCGATACCGTGCTATTGCGACATACAGTTCAGCAGGAAGGAGTTCCTGACCGCCCTTGTGCAGCCGGGCCACCCGTTTACAAAGCAGGTGGAAAGGCTCATCGAGGCCGTGCAGATCAAAGTTTAAGTGCAAACTTTGTGCTTCATAATACCTCACACACAAAAGAGGGCACATACAGCGTTTGGTCAAATCCATGCACGACGATGGTGATGTAGCAGTAGTAGAATCGATCCCCGGTCTGCGCCACGTTTTTTTCAAGGGCGCGCTCCCAAAGGGGGCTTTCTTGCTCACCGGGCCTGCCGGCTCGGGCAAGACCATGTACTGTATGCAGTTTCTGCGGGACGGGATTGCAGCAGGGGAGCGCTGCCTGTACGTCAGTTTTGATCCGCTCTTTTCCAAAGAGAAATTCAGAGAATCGCTTGGAAGCCAGAAGGATGATTATGAGGAGTCATTCATTGCGCCCACTACCGCATCTTTTTTCAAGAGCGGAAAAAAAGACCCAGGCAGAGCTGCGGCCCTCCTTGAGCAGGTGCGCAGAGCTGTTGATTCTGGCGCGCCGGCAAGAGTCGCTGTTGACTCTGTAACTCATCTGCTCCCCCACTTTTCAGAAGGCGAGGTGCTGGAGATTGTCGCAGAGCTTGCCAGTGTTTTGAGGGGCGCCAGCGCAATGGCGATAATCACGCTCACGACCGTGCCGTCAAAAGGTGATCTGTCAGACACTATCGCGTCGCTTTTGGACGGCACGCTGCAGATAAAGCTGGAAGACGAGGGAAAAGATCTTGCAAGGAGCCTGCGGCTGCTTGCAGTCAGGGGGACGTACCACAACCCTGCGTGGGCCAGATTCTCGATAACAGAGAAAGGCACCCTGATGTTTGGGCAGGAGGAGCAGGAGGACGACGGGCAGGCGCAGGCAGAGCCGGCGATAACATGCAAGCTGTGCGACAAGCCTATCGCGGGCAAGGTCGCTTATGATGCAGACGCCCCGTTCCACCCGCACTGCCTTGAAACGTACAGGAAGCTGAGCGACATTTACGGATCAAGCGTCGTCTATGCAATTCCCGTCGGCGTCATAAACGCCAGCTTTTTTTTCATAGACATCGTCGGGCTTTCTGACCCCTCTCTGTCCGTGGAAAAGCAGATCAAAAAAATAGAGAACCTCAACAGGCTCATCAGCTCCTGCGACGCAGTAGCCAGGGCGCCAAAGGACAAGAGGATAATCCTCCCCACAGGAGACGGCATGGCCATCGGCTTTCTGATGAACCCCGAGCTCCCCTTGCAGCTGAGCATGCAGCTGCACCGCAAGCTGGGCGCCTTTAACAAAAGTGCCGGCGCGGGCGAGGCCATAGGCGTCAGGATAGGGCTGAGCGCAGGGCCGGTGTTTGTAGTGTCAGACATCAACGGCAACCAGAACGTGTGGGGCCCCGGCATAATCCTCGCCCGCAGGGTGATGGACATTGGAGACGACAGGCACATACTCTTGGCCGACAGCCTCGCAGAGCAGCTGATAAACCTAAAGGACGAGTACAGGAGGATAATAAAGCTGGTCAGTCCGAAATTTACGATAAAGCACGGGCAGGCGATCAAGGTGTACTCGGCGTCGTCTGCAGATTTTGGCAACCCCAAGGTGCCCGCAAGGCTTGCGGCTGGCTAGACGAAAAAGCCGTATCTGCATACGCATATGGCACGAGGCAATAATACTAAAGCGTTAGAGCCGTCGTTTAGGGCAAACAACAACGGTAGTTAGCTAACCTTATATCCTTGTAAAAGGTAACAAGTTCTAGACAAAGGTTTTACGGTTTAAAACGGAAACGTCCGTGCGACTTTTGTGTCAGAAAAAACACACATACGCAAGAAAATACAACAAAAAAAAGAGAAAAAAGTGAAGAATGAAAAATGACGAAGACGTTTGCAGAATTGGGTCTGAGCGCGGAATTAAACAAGGCGCTCAGCGAGAATGGATTTGAGGCGCCGTTTCCTATACAGGAGGCAGCTATACCCCTTGTTTTGCAGGGTAAGGATGTCATAGGGCAGGCGCACACAGGAACCGGCAAGACGGCAGCATTTGGACTGCCCATACTGGCCCGCGTAAGCAACGAGGGCCCCGTCCAGGCGCTGGTGCTTGTGCCGACAAGGGAGCTTGCGGTGCAGGTAACTACAGAGATTAGCCGGTTGGCCAAGTACACGGGAATAAAGACCGTAGCCATCTACGGCGGACAGAGCATAAACATCCAGAACGAGAAATTGCAGAGAGGCGTGCAGATTGTAGTAGCGACGCCCGGCAGGCTTATCGACCACATAAAGCAGGGCTCGATAATCCTTGACGACGTCAAGTTTGTCGTCCTGGACGAGGCTGACAGGATGCTTGATATGGGATTCATCGACGACATCAAGTTCATCCTGTTCTACGTCAACGAGGACAGGCAGACATGTTTGTTCTCTGCGACGATGCCGCCGGAGATCCTCAGGCTGGCAGAGGAGTACATGAAGGAGATAGAGCACGTACGGCTCAACGAGGAGGAAGTAACCCTCGATACGATAGAGCAGTCGTACCTGGTGGTAGAGGAGCGTGAAAAGTTCAGGCACCTCTGCGACTTTATCAAAAAGAACAGGGACGCCAAGGCGCAGACCATAGTGTTTGCCGCTACAAAGCAGCGCGCAGACAGGGTTGCGCACCAGCTAAAGCGCGACGGCTTTTCCGCAATAGCCATCCACGGCGACCTCACGCAGAGGCAGCGCGACCAGGCGATGTTCAAGTTCCGCAAGGGCACCGAGGACATCCTTGTTGCTACCGACATCGCTGCAAGGGGAATCGACGTGCCGGCGGTCGGAAACGTCATCAACTATGACATCCCCGACGATCCCAACGTGTACTTCCACAGAATAGGAAGGACGGCAAGGGCGGGCGCAGAGGGCAAGGCCATCTCGCTCGTTTCAGCCGAGAGGATAGCCGACATGGAGTGCATACTTGCGCAGACCACGCTTCCAATACGCAAGCTCAACGACGAGATGGGCATCGCAGTCCCTGTTGCGCAGCCACGCTCGTACGGCGGAGGAGGATACCGCGGAAGGCAGTCATATGGCGGTGGAGGTTATGGAAGCCGCGGCTATGGCGGTGGCGGGTACGGCAGTAGTGGATACGGAAGCAGGGGCTATGGCAATAGTCGCGGAGGAGGCTATGGCGGCGGAGGAAGGCGCGGGTACGGGCAGCGCCGGGGCGGCTATGGCGGCAGCAGACGCGGCGGCGGGTACGGCCGTAGCAGCAACTACGGCGGAAGATACTGATGAGCGGGAATCGTTTTTAAGTCCCGCAACTCCTTCTTTTTCTAATGTCTTTTGGCGTCGACACGCTTGGCGGCCTGTCTGAGAAGCTAAAGCAGCTGTCAAACGACACGCAGAACATGTACGAGGCCTTCATAGACGCCACGCAGCTGTACAAGCAGGGCAAGATGAACGAAAAAGAGTATTTTGCCAGGATAGGCGACTACCTCGTCGCCACGTCTGCGATGAACTTTCTTGCTATCCGCGTCATATTTGAGATCAAGGGCGCGATGGACAAGGGCACGTCGGTAAAGAACCCGACGGGCGGAGTGGCAACTACCGCGCCGCCGCAGCAGGCAGGCTTTGGCATCGGAGGCTTTGTGAACGCAGGAGGGTCCGTCGGGCCGTCTGCAGGATATACGCTTCCGTCGCCCCAGGCAGAGCCGACGTTCAAGCCTGTAGATATAGAGCTTCCAAGGCCCAAGGCAGGCGGCAGCACAAAGAACTGCGTTTTCTGCGGGGCGTCCATACCGCAGCACGCCAAGTTCTGCAGCAAGTGCGGCAAATCGCAATAATATAATAGAGACTTTGCGGAAAACCACCTATGACCAAGGTCTTCAACGGCAGGTCTGCAACCGACGAGTACATGTCGACGCACTCGCTCACCTTTTCCACGCCCGAGATGACACTGAAAAAATTTGCGCTGTGGCTTGGCGAGCAGGTGAACGCGCCGGGCAAGGGACAGGTGCCACGCCTCATGCTCTACGTCGAGGAAAAGGGCGAGAAAAGCAATTCCGAGTTTGCGCCGGACACGGACGACTCGTTCAAGCCGACAGGAGCCGTTGCAGACATGTACGGCGATGTACAGGCACCAGCTCCCACTGAGCAGATGACCCCGCCCCAGCTGACGCCGTTAAACCGCGAGACGCTAGAGCCGGAGGGCAAGTTCTGCGTCAGCTGCGGAAGCAGGCTCAAGGCAAACGCCAAGTTCTGCAACAAGTGCGGAAGCGCGCAGGGCTGACTGACCTTATTATTGCTTGGCTTCGGCCAGCGTTTTAAAGCCCTCCATGACGTATTTGTGAAGGCGCCTGACGGCAAGCTTGAACAAGAACGCCTTTACAAAATCAAACGCGCCCTTTGTTTCAAACTGGGTAAGGCGGGTCAGCCTGGTGCTATCTTCAACGGCTTCAAGCAGGAACGTGTCCTGCATCTGCTTGATGTGCTTGTACATGCCTATGGTGTCAGACGTTGCGACAAACGCGAGCCGGTATGGCGGATTCCATTCCGTGATCTGCTGGTCGATAAAGCCCTTGCCGGTCCGGCACTGGCGGTGCGACCCGACACCCTTTGCTTCACCCACTATCCTGCATTCTTTTGGGGTCGGCACGCCAATCTTGAAGCACCAGGGGGCTGCATCAGGCATGTGGGCGTCGCAAAGATAGTCTCACACCTTTTCCGGCGGCGCATGGACTTTCACTTCAGTAGAGATCTGGACTTTCATGCTGGTCTGTCTCTTGTTTTGAACGCGGTTAGCAGCATCTTCATTACCGGTATCCACATTTTCTTGTCCTTTGTCTTCTCGGGGTTGGACACAAAGTATCGTAGGATCGCCAGCTATTTAAGATTATGTTGGCCGTCCAACCAAAAACAGATATACTGGCGCCATCTAGTATTTACCGGATGTCCAACCAACATAGCTTGATTGTATACCTTCTTTTGCGGAGGAAAGCTAGTTGCCAGTCTGCCGGGGCGTCTGCTGCCGTATTACCTGAGGAGTCGTACTTTGCATGAAAAAATAGTCAGATTTCTATCGATAGACGGGACCAAGCTGGCAATCTTTCTTGTTTTCTCTTTCATAGCGCTGATGTTTTTTGCCTCAATCGCAGCTTTTCTATGGCCGGCGGTGCTGGTCGGCGGCCTGTACTACTTTTTTCTTCTGGAGGTCTTTCAGGTTCCTTCCCAGCTGCTCGGACTAGATTACCATCCTCCGTTGGCCGACACGACCTTTTTAGTTACTCTTGCAACGACCGTAATGGAGTACTTTTACCTGCTAGCAAGCTACATCACCCATGTTGCGCGGAGGAAAATGGACCTTGCGAACATGCTCATGATCCTATCTCTCGTTCTGGTATTCATATCGCCTTTTGTAATTCTGTCGTATCAGCCTGCTCCATCAACGGGTGCGGTGGTGCGCTACGATATAGCTGACGGGGAATCCTGCGTCGGCGTTCCTGTCAGCGGCGCGCCGATGGAATGGGATCAGGGACGCAGAACCTGTCACATGCGCGGCAGTTTCATAGTCGGAGGCGGTGACGAAATCAGGATAGCAGGCGATGTTACTCTGGAGATACTGTCAGGCGGCAACCTTACCACTACGCGGCTTATAAGCAACAATGGCACGCTCGTTGTGAATGGAGGCATCTTGAAAAATAACGAAGGCTATATCTACAACAATGGCGTCATCTTTCACAGGAACGGGACGTTTGTCAACAGTGGCATAATTGAAAACGGCAGGGACTTTGGCGGTGCAGTTGCAGCAAAAAACCTGCCGGCACCAAGGATTGTAAACGAGGCAACCATTGAAAATAACTACTACATCTACAATTACGCAAATTTTACCAACCGGGGACTGGTTGACAACAAGGGACAGGCCCAGTTTTTTGATGAAAGCGTGGCTATCAACGCCGGAACAATTTCCAACAAAGGCAGAATCAATATGGCCGGAGAGTTTGACAATGAAGGAGGGATATCGAATTCCGGAACTATAGTGATTTATCGCCACTTTGGACCGATTACAGGCGGTGTTGTTACCGTTCTAGACAATTTTGGCGAAATCGAAAACACGGTGGGCGAAATTTACAACCTCGGCACAATCAACAACCACGGCAGGATTTCAAATGACGTGGGCAGGTTTGTGAATCGCTTGGATGAGGACAAGGCGATAATAAACAACGAGGGAGTTATTTCAAATGTAGCAGGGGAATTTCTAAACGATGGAATAATTGCAAATTCGTGCAGCGGAGTAATTGACGGAGAGATTCAGAACAGCCTGCCTGCAGACGTGTGTGATAGATAGTAGCTATTCCTTGGAATCATCGGCGTTTCTTTCCTTCATCTTCAGGTAGCACTCGTTGCACACCGTCTTTGAGAATAGGAAATTGAGCGAGTAGAACCTGACACGCCCGCACGACTCGCAGGTCCGCATATGCCGCGTTTACGGCATGCGGTCGGATAAACCTATAGCGGCGGCAGGCGAAAAGCAGATAGCCAGACGTGCGCTCATGTACACTATTATTTGAAAAAAGCAGTAGTCAGGCTGGTCATCACGGGAAACCCGGGCGTGGGCAAGCACACGAGCGCCCAGATTGTTGCAAGAGAGCTGAAAGCAGAGATAATCGACATCAACAGAGTCGCGCTTGACAATGGCGCAGTGCTGGAAAAGACAGGCAAGGGAATCGAAATCGACACGAAAAAGGCCAGCAAGATAGTTGCAAGCATGTTAAATAAAAAGAAGAAAAGTAGTTTTGTCATAGTTGGCCACCTTGCGCCCTATGTTGTAAAACCAGCGGGCATTGACATGGTCGCTGTCCTGCGCAGGTCGCCCCGAAAGCTTGAAGAGTCATTGCTTGAGCGCAAGTACATTCAGGAAAAAATCAATGAGAACGTCTCGGCCGAGATCCTCGGCATCTCCCTTTACGATTCCATAAAGGCGTTTGGCAAGCGCAAGGTGGCCGAGTTTGACACTTCTGGAAAAACGCCAGAGCAGACTGCCGAAGAGATAGTCGCCACGGTGCAAAAGGAAAAGCCTCGGCGCTCCGGCTCTGTCGACTGGCTTGCGGTGATATCAGAGGAAGAGGTGCAGCGCTACTTTGCCTACTAGGGGACGCATAGGCGACGATACCGTACAAGCCTACACACATGTGAAATGATGAGCTAAACTCCCCCACAGCTTTTTGCCGCTCAGCTCATCAACATCATCATTCTTCCTTTACAAACAGAAGGTAGTGGTTGACGATTTGGTTTGTAAATGTCCCACCGGGTCCGGCCGTGGTGTAGGTATGAAGGTTCCAGCCATCCTTTTGAGCTTCTTGGATAACACCGCCCACTTTTTCATGATGACCCACTTGAACACATAACCATTTTTTCATATATGTCATTGATGCGGGTTTTCTTTCTATCTAACAATGCTTGCTGCGAGAAACTAATTCTTTTATCTTCTTGGGAAGCAGAGAATATGCAATGTACGATAATATTTCTCACGACAATGCGGCTGCAAGGAATTATGCGCAGCCGTGCTCAAATTATGCATTTATGCACACTCAGAAAACGGTCTTATGCAACAACACCTTTTGTCCAATTGCTACAAAGAAAAGCAGATGCGCATAACGTGGCCGGATGGCACGAACGTAAAGGCCAACTTTTACGTAAAGGGCGACAAAAAGAGTAGGGTGGCAGTACAGCAGAACAGGCTTGCCAAGGCTGCGGATATGGCGCGTGCCAAAAAGCGTTGGCACGGCGCTCTTGACCGCCTAGAAGTCCTGCTGGCCTAAAAATTCGTATATATACAACCGAGCAATTGAGAAAGGCATGGCAGCTGTTGTTACAAGAAAATTTGGTGAAGAGACTCTTCAATTCATAGGCAAAAAGGTGGCGGTAGAGACTTCTGATAGCAAGGTTTACAACGGGACGCTTGCTGGCGTCGACGACAAGCTTGACATCGTGCTTGACAACGTCGAGGGCCACGGCATACTGAAAATGATCCTGAACGGCGCGTTTGTCAAGGAAATCCGCTTGATGGAAAAGCCGTTTGACTTTAAGGCGCTTGCAGAAAGGCTGGAAAGGGCGTTTCCCGGCCTTGTCAGGATCCGTGAAGACGTCGGCGCGATCATCGTCATGGACAAGATAAAGGTGACGCAGTCAGGAGTGGAGGAAGGAACGGGCCTTTCTGCCGACAGGGTCAGGTCCATCTTTGACGCCTTTATGAAGGAGACAAAGAAGTAGAGTGGCGTTTGAGGTCCGCTACACGGATCTTGCGGCCCGCATAGGCAGGCTCTCGACGCCCCACGGGGAGGTAGAGACGCCGGCGTTTGTGCCTGTTGTACATCCAGTCAGGCAGACAATAAGCCCGCAATTCCTCAAGGAAAAGATGGGCTTTTCGCTCGTTATTACAAACGCGTACATCACCCTAAAGCACTACGGCGACGAGGCAAGAAAGCGTGGCATACACAACATCATCGGCTTTGACGGCTCGGTGATGACCGACTCGGGCGGCTACCAGGTGCTTGAGTACGGGTCTGTGGAGGTCGAGCCGGCGGCGATGGCGCAGTTTGAAAAAGACATCAAAAGCGACATCCCGATACCCCTTGACAAGCCCACAGGCTACGGCCTTCCGTACGGGCAGGCCAAAGAGTACGTCAGGATTACGCTTGAAAACTGCAAAGAAACACTTGAGGTTGTCGGCAATGACACTGATGCGGTGTGGGTCGGGCCCGTGCAGGGCGCTGAGCATTTCGACTTGGTGGAACATTCGGCGCAAGCCCTTGATGGCATGGGCTTTCAGTTCATGGCACTTGGAAGCCCGGTAGAACTGATGGAGGCATACGAGTTTGCAACCTTGGCGCGCATGATAGCGCGTGCAAAAAAAGTGATACCGGCAAAACCGGTGCACCTCTTTGGCGCAGGACACCCGCTCACCATCCCGCTTGCGATTGCGCTTGGCTGCGACACGTTTGACTCGGCATCATACATGCTGTACGCCAAGGACGGCAGATACATGCACGCAAACGGCACGGCGCGAATGGAAGAGATGACGTACCTGCCGTGCCAGTGCCCTGTCTGCTCCTCGCACACGCTCAAGGAGCTGCGCGACATGCCAAGAGACCAGCGCATGATAGAGGTCGCCAAGCACAACCTGCATGTGCTAAAGGCAGAGGTCGACATGACAAAGCAGGCCATAATGGACGGCAGGCTGTGGGAGTACGTGATGCAAAAGGCAAGGGCGCACCCCAAGCTGATGGAGGCGGTGCAGCTGTTTGGCAACAATGGCGAGTTTGACTTTATTGCAGACGGCACGCCGCTTTTCAAGGAAAAGGCGATCTTTTTCTTCGACCCAATAGACCAGTACAGGCCGGAGGCAAGGCGCTTTAGGCAGGCTGTTTCAAGGTTCGCAACGACCAAGAAAAAGCTGGTCGTGTTCCCGGAAGGCGAGATCCACCCCTTTTACGCGACGAGAGGATTCAAGGCGCTTGCCAAGAAATTCCCTGACGCGCAGATTGCGACGTACAACCCGTACCTCGGCATCATCCCGGCGGAAATATCAGACGTGTTTCCTGCGTCGCACAACCTGACGCCAAGGGCAGAGAGGCGCACAAGCGACTACCAGACGTTTGTAGAATCTCTTCAAGCATTTGCAGGCAAGTTTGACGAAGTGATAATCGTCGCCGACGAGTTCATGAAGCAGGCCGCGCATGAGGCAAGGCTAAAGGCCCGCGTAGAGGATTATCATTCAGATCACGTAATTGACAGGCTATAGGCTGCCTACCACGCCGGCCGGCGCAATCCGGCAGCAAAAAGAGATTGCAAGAAAGGTCATTGCAACAGACGACCACGGCGAAATCAGGTTTGTGTGCGGAGTCGATGTCTCGTACCGCAAAGGCATGGCGCACTGTTCCGCCGTTGTCATGGACATTGCCGATCTAAACATCGTTGTGGAGCAGGCAAGGACAAAAAGCGAGATCAAGCACCCGTACATTCCAGGCCTTTTCATGCTGCGAGAGGCAGGCCCTATCCTTCGCACGCTAAAACGGCTGAAACATTACGACCTTGTGATGGTTGACGGTCATGGGCTGTTGCACCCGCGCAGGTGCGGCCTTGCGTGCTATGTCGGAGTTGTCAAGGACAAGCCGGCGATAGGCGCTGCAAAGAGCCTGCTGTGCGGAAGCGTAAGAGACGACAATTACATAGAGCTTGGCGGCAAAACTCTTGGCTACATGATAACGGCAGAGGGTCGAAGGAAGAAAAATCTGTACGTGAGCATCGGCCACAGGATGTCTCTCGAATCTGCAGTTTCTCTAGTGAAGAGCATGACAAAGAAAGAAGAGTGGCTGCCAGAACCTCTTCGGCTGGCAGACACGTATTCTAGGCTTTGACTACGATCGGCTTTTCTTCTTTTTCCATTGGCTCCAGTTCCGGCTCTGGTTTAGGTATCTGCTTTCTGATCTTGTGCTTGCGCAACTCTTCATAATACATGTAGTCGCACATATTGTAGCAGTACGATCGACGAACTAGTAGAAATAAGTTTTGAAAAAAGGAGAAAAAGAGAAGAGAAAAGAGTGTTGGGGATGGACTTAACCTTCTTCCCAGCCCTTGCTGAACACACCGTTCTTGTGCAGCGGGACTGGCTGTCCTGGGGTGTATTCCATCGGCCTCATCCAGAATATAGCGTGTGTTGGGCACACACCGACGCAAGCTCCATCGGAGATGCATCTCTCTGGATAGAAGACAAATGCCTTACCCCTCTTCCATCCTTCCACCGGCTTTACTCTGAGCACATCTGGACCGAGAGCGGTGCAGATTTCTACGCAGAGCGCGCAGCCGATGCATCTTTGCTCATCGACGTCTGGAAGTATAGCAATTGGCATCTATTAATTCACTAAGCGTTGACAGTGCGTGAAACTATTTAAACTCTATGCATATCCCAAAACGCTGTTATAACTTTCTCACAATATGCAGCAAGATAGCGTTCGCTCGATGCTAAAAAGATGAAAAAGAAAAGGAAAAAAAGAGATGTATTTTTCTTGCTTACTTGCCGCCCTGTCTCAGGACGTCAACCTGGCCACTGTGCAGCCAGTCCTTCAGCTCCTCGTGTGTTGGCTTGGCGTCGTGCTTGCCTGCCAAATGAAGGTGCAGAAGAACGTAGTTAACCTGGTTGAGCAATGGCTTGTTGGACTCGTCACCTTTGCGAGCCTTTGCCTTCAAGTCAGCTGGAACTGTCTTCCACCAGTCGTCAAATTTCCTAACCATAAGTCAGGAGTAACGAACGGAACTTAATAAGCGTTATGGGGTTTTGTAAACGGTGTTATAGGGTAAAAACCTCTATGCGCGTGAAGCAAAATATAGGGACATGATGGTGTGCAGCACTGCGCGCACAAGCTATGCCTTTCAAGCTGGAAGAATTGCAGAAAGCACATGAAGCTTATCGGCAGTTTGCTGAGAAAAATCCGCCGGCTCACCACGCGCGATACATTTTCCCGTTTTTCACAGGATCGTATTTTGCATACCGCAAGGTCGACGTGCTGCGCGTTGTTGCAGTAGCAAAAGCTGTCAACGACAACCCCGATTATCTAGACGTCGGCTGCGGCTACGGAGATTTCCTGAAAAGGGTGAGAGAGTATTTGCCGGGCGCGTCAGGCGTCGAAAAGGAAGGCGGAATATTTTACGCGCTTGGCGCGACCAAGCCGGATTACATCGGGATTGCGCCTGTCGAGTCACTGTCGAGGCCGGTAGACATTGCATTTGTCGGGTGGATGGAGCCGGGCACCGACTTTCGCAGGCAGGTGGCAAAAACTGCCAGGTGCATCATTACGACGTTTGACGCAGGCGGCCAGTGCGGGATAAACGGCGGATGCGAGTACGACGAGTTTGGCTTTGAAAGAATAGCGTGGTGGCGTACGCCTTCGTGGATAGACGTAAACGCCGAGCTTATGAACCGCTACTACACGCCGTCGCTTTCTGAGGAAAAAAAGCGCCACCTTGCAAGCCTGCGCAGCGCGCACAACTTTTGGTACGTCTATGCAAAGCCAGAGCTTGCTGACAAGATAAGAGAGGCACTAGCATATATCGCAAAAAAAGAGGATGCAAAAAAAGAAGAGCGGTACGACTTTGAATCCGTGCTTGACGAGTGTGGGTTTGGGTACAAAGAAGAGCTTGCAACTGTTACGACTGCAAAACGACTGTGGGAAGTGATCCTTGACTAGCAATGCCGTTTGTCACTGACGACCTGCGAAAGGCGATGGCGTCGTACGTGCAGTTCCAGAGAAATGCCGCGTCGCCGCACCACGCGCGATACAGCTTTCCGTTCTTTGCAGGCACCTACTTTGGCTACCGCAAGGTAGACGTGCTGCGCGTCACGGCAATAGCAAAAGCGGTGAACGAGAAGCCAAGCTACCTTGACGTCGGCTGCGGCTATGGCGACTTTTTAAAGAGAATAAGAGAGTTCCTGCCGGGCGCACAGGGGCTTGAAAAGGACGCGGGCATATTCTACGGCCTAGGCATCGCAAAACCCGACTACATCAGGATAGCCGACGCGCACTGGATCGACAGGAAATACGACGTTATCTTTGTAGGATGGATGGAGCCGGGGCAAGACTTTCGCGATCCAGTTGCCAAGAGCACTGACGTCATTGTCACGACGCTTGATCAGGGCATCAGCCTTGCTGCCGAGTTTGACGGCCACGGCTTTGAGCGCGTCGCTTGGTGGCGTACGCCTTCATGGGAGGATGTTAACGTCGAGATCATGAACTGCCATTACACGAGGATGCCTGAGGAAAAACGCGCACAGCTGGCAGGGATGCGCGGCGCGCACAATCTATGGTACGTCTATGCCAAGCCAAACACGGCTGCAAAGGTAAAGAATGCTCTGGAAACGCAAATCGCGGCCGAGACCTCGGTGAAGGAAAGGTATGACTTTGAATCCGTTCTTGACGAGTGCGGGTTTGGGTACATGCAGAAGCTGGAAAACCCTGCCGTGCAAGATCCGCTGTGGCATGTGCGTTTCGAATAGCTGAATAAGAGACTAGAACCTCTTACAGAAGTCTAATATGTAATGAGAATATTACCGAGTCACCCAAAAATGCGCCGGTCAATATCCGCCATCATGCTGGCCGTGGTTATGTCGCTTTTACTTGCAAATATTGCCGGGCAAGCAATTCCTGCCACAGACGCACTATGCTTCGCTCATGGCGTGTACAACATGCAGGCAATATCACAGGGCGACAACCTGTACATCCTCTGGGAGCACGACACAGTCGCTAACAACGGACAAGGAGACCATTACATTTTGTTCAAGCGCAGTACCGACAATGGTAAGACATTTGGCGAAACCACAAGCCTATACCATTCAAGTCCCTTATGCACAGCATATCCGCACATGGCCGTTGAAGGGAGCAACGTCTATGTCATGTGGGAAGGAGGTGATGGAAATGTACTATTCAAAGCGAGCAACGACGATGGTACAAGCTTTGGCAGCACCATTCCCCTAGGAAAGGGGATTCTAGGTAGTGCTGGAACAGCCGGGTATATAGCAGATGGCGGAAAGGTTCTTGCCAGCGGCAACAGAGCATACGTGGTTTGGAATGATGATCAGTTTGACATCATCCTTAGAAAAAGCGACGATGGCGGAAAAAGATTTGGTGATCCGGTTAATATCAGCAAAAATGTCGCTGAATCCATCAATCCAAGGATCGCAATATCAAGCGATGATGTCTATGTTGTTTGGTTAGAGGACATGGAGTGTGCGTTCCAGAGCGAGCCAGTCTGCTCGTCCAAGGCGTTGTTCGCAAAAAGCGACGACTCTGGCAGGAGCTTTGGTGATCCGGTGCCGCTGGACAAACTGATCGGCAGCAGCCTGTCAATGCCGAGACTTTTCAGCGTCGCGGCTGACGGAACAATGTTTATCTCATGTGGAAGGAAAAAGACGACAATCTCTATTTTTCCTCAAGTAGCGACCGCGGCCAGACATTTAGCGGCAAGGTAAACCTGTCAAAAGATTATGTGGAGGGATGGCGGTCAATTTCCATCCCATCTTTATGGGCGCAAAATGGGAACGTGTACGTTCTGTGGCAGGCGGCAGGAGAAAATGGCTACTTGCTGCTGAAAAGCGCGGATGGCGGCAGGAGCTTTAAGAGAGTGACGCTGCCTTCGCCCGGCGAATTCAACTCGGATCAGAGCGGCATCAGACAGATGATAATCACGGAAGACGGCAAGGCGTACATCTTATGGGGCGACTTTTCAGAGATGGAAAGAAGGATATCGTTTGCCACAGGTTATGAGGGCAAGCCAAGCACGGGAAATCAAACTGATCTAGTCAAAAAAAAGAGTATTCGCCAGAAACTAGTCCACCATCCAACGTGCTGCTTGTGGCATCGCACGACAACATCTATGCACTATGGCTTGAGGACGTTAATGCAACAGAATCGTCCTACGAACAGCGCATACTCATGAGAGCAAGCATGGATGGCGGCAAGACATTTAGCAGCGTTACAACCCTTGAAGACGTTATAACGGTGCCGGAATTTGAGGCAGCCGCCGCAGTCGTTGCGGCGCTTGCAGTAGGAGGGGTTGTAGCCGCTGCACGGTTTACAAAGTATAAAAGAACTAGCGCCCAATGACGCGTTTCCACTGGAAGCACGCCCCTCCCCTCCACAATTAGCAAGCTTTAAAGCGCCTACAGACAAGATTTTCAGATGTAAACAGATTGAAAGTTAAGGTAATGGGGGCCGCCAAAGAAGTCGGCCGTTCTGCTTTTCTCGCAAGCTGCAACAATACGAACATACTGATGGATTATGGCGTGCTATTAAAGAGGGAGCCGGTTTTCCCGATGCACGTCAAGCCAAAGGAGGTCGACGCCGTCGTAATCACGCACGCGCACCTCGACCACTCTGGGTTTGTTCCGTCACTGTATCTTTCAGGAACCACAGACATACCAGCACTGGGCACGCTGCCAACGTTTGAGCTTTCCGAGCTTTTGATAGAGGACATGATAAAGCTGTCCGGCTTTTACCTGCCGTTTGAATACATCGACGTCATGACCATGCTGAAAAGCTCCAAGAAACTGCAGTACAGAGAGCCGTACATGGTAAACGACGCCAAGGTGACGCTATATGAATCGGGCCACGTGGTCGGAGGCTCGACGGTCACTGTAGAACACGAAGGCAAAAAGCTGTTCTACACAGGCGACATCAACACCCGGGGCTCCAAACTCTTGAGGCCGGCGGACCTTGACCTTGGGCCGATTGACATGATGATAATAGAGAGCACGTACTCTCAGAACGAGCAGACGCCCCGCGAGCAGTCAGAGCGGGAGCTGATAGAGTTCTGCTACGAGGTCATCGAGCGTGGCGGCACGATGTTCATACCCTCCTTCTCTGTCGAAAGGGCGCAAGAGATCGCATGTGTTTTGGAACATTACAATTTCAAGCACAAGGTCGTCATGGACGGCATGGCGCTCAAGGCAAACGAGATCATGGGCCGTCACCCTGCGTTTTTGCGCGACCCAGAGATGTTCAAGCGCGCAATCGGAGGCGCCGAGTGGATTACCGGCTGGGGCAGGCGCAGGAAGGTCGTCAACGAGCCATGCGTAATAATATCGCCGGCAGGAATGCTGGTCGGCGGTTCCGCAATTTTCTACACGCAGGAGATGATGGGAAGCGAAAAGAACGGCATAGCCCTCGTCTCGTACCAGGGAGAGGGAACTCCAGGCAGGATGCTCCTTGACAAGCGCGTGGCAAACTTTGACGGCAAGATGAAAAAGTGCTATGCCGACGTGAAGCGATTCGAGTTTTCCGGCCACAACAGCCGCAGTGAATTATTTGAGATACTGGACCGCGTGCAGGGCAACCCCAAGGTGCTGACGGTGCACGGCGACGGTCCCTCTTGCGAGAAATTCGCGCAAGAGATCAAGGAGAAGTACGGCTATGACGCACACGCGCCTGTGCAGGGCGAAGTGGTGGAAGTGTAGAGGATGATAACTAAAAACACCGACCCGTACAAGATGAAAAAGTGCGTCAAATGCAAGAAGGATATTGCCCTAAACGAGCGCTATTTTGCATACCCGCTTTCTCTCCAGCAAATGTGCCTCGACTGTGCCGAAAAAGAGATACCAAAGACCATAGAAGGGTTGCAGAAAGACTTGGAAAAGATCAAGCAGACAAAGAATACTACAACAACAGCCAGCTAGGCTGACGTCACTTTTCCTTCCTTCTTTACGTGGGCGTTTTCAATGCCGCCCACTGCCGCACCAGGATTTACGTAGGTGTAGCCCAGCTTTGATATCACCTTGCCGTGAACTGCGCCAAACACCTCAAGGTCGCCCTTCTCGTTCACGGCATTTCCCTTGACGATGCCTGTTAGCCTGCACGAGCCGCCCCGTACAAGCACGTTTCCAAGAACCTTGCCCTTCAACTCAAGGTAACCGCCGTTGACGATAACGTCGCCCAGCACCTCGCCTATGAGCATACCGTCTTCCTCAAAGGTCACAGTGCCTACGCGCTTACCGTCCAGTATCTTCATATCGTCGCTTGCCTTGCGATACTTGCCGCCTCTGTTTCACATTAGTGCTAGTGTCCACAATGATGCACCAAAGTGTGAAAAACTACTACTGCTCCGGCCGCTCTACCTTCTTCCAGACCGTGCGGCCCTTGTGGTCCATAAGCTCTATCGAGCGTGCGAGCAGGCTTTTTCGGATCTCGTCTGCATCCTTGAATTTTTTCTCGGCCCTCAGCCTGTTGCGGGCGGCGACCATCTCTTCAACTTCTTTTTGCTCCTGCGCGCCTGTCTCTGCCACCTTCAAGCCCAGAACGGACATTATCCGGCCAAACGCCGGCAGCGCGGCTTTTGCCATGTCGCCTGTCAACTTGTCAGACGCAGCATACTGGTTCAGTTTCGTGACAAACTGCAGAAAAGCAGTGAGCGCAAGCGACGTGTTCAGGTCATCGTCCATCGCCGCATCAAACGCTTGCTCGGACTCGGCTGCCATTCTGGCTACAGCATCTGCATCTCCTCTGTCGCCGCTATTTCCAGCAGCCGCTGCCGATGCAAGCTCAAAGGCGCACGTCTCTATCTGACGCCAGCGCTGCGCCGACTCTTTTAGCAACTCTTCCGTGTAGTCAAGCGGCTTGGCATAGTGCACCGAAACGCAGTACAGGCGCAGCGTGTTTGCGCCCCACCGCTCAAGCGCCTTTTCTATCGTGACGATGTTGCCAAGCGACTTGCTCATCTTTTGCGAGTTTATCGTGACCATGCCGGAGTGCATCCATATTTTTGCAAACTGCGCGCCCGTGAACGACTCGGACTGCGCAATCTCGTTTTCATGGTGCGGAAAGACGAGGTCGTGGCCGCCGCCGTGGATCTCAAACGTGTTTCCGAGGTATTTTAGCGCCATTGCCGAGCACTCTATGTGCCAGCCGGGCCGGCCCTTGCCCCACGGGCTGTCCCAAAAGGGAGGCTCGGAAGAGAACTTCCACAGCGCAAAGTCCATCGGGTCTTCTTTTGACTGGTCGACTTCTATCCTTGCGCCTGCCTCCAGCTCTTCCACAGGCTTTCTTGACAGCTTGCCATACCCGGCAAATTTCTTGACGCGAAAATATACGCCGTTTAGCGTAAGGTAGGCATAGCCCTTGTCCACCAGTCCTTTTATCAGGTTGATCATTTCGGTTATGTGCTCTGTCGCCTTTGGGTGCACGTCGGCCGCAAGCACGTTCAGGCCGCTAAAATCGTGGAAATAGGCGTCGATGTACTTGCTTGAAATCTCTTCTGCCTTTTTGCCCTCTGTCTTTGCGCGGTTGATTATCTTGTCGTCAACGTCGGTGAAGTTCTGCACAAACTTGACTTTATAGCCCTTTGCCATCAGGTAGCGCCTGAGCACGTCAAAGACAATGACCGTCCTTGCGTGGCCGATGTGCGAGCTGTCATAGACGGTGACTCCGCAGACGTACATCCGGACTTTGTCGTCGTCCTCGGGTTTCAGATCCTCGACTTTGCGGGTCAGGGTGTTGTACAGCTTCACGGCAGATGACAGTAGCACAGTGCAAAAAGGGCCCTTTTATCCTTTAGACGTCGATGTAGATGTCGTTGCCCCTGACGTCCACCTTGTACGTGGTCATCTTGACGCCCTCAAGGTAGTCCAAAAGCTCGCCCGTGCGGATGTTATAGTGCCACGAGTGCCACGGGCACTCGACCACCTCGCCGTCAACCTTGCCGGGCGCAATGGGCTTGTCCTGGTGCCGGCACAGCGCCTCCAAGGCGTAATACTTGCCGTTTGAGTAAAAGAGCGCGATCCTGGTGCCGTTGACGTTTATCTCCTTGCCTCCGTTCTCCATAACTTCTCCTTGATTGGCCACTTTGACCAGCGTCAATTCAGGGAAAAAGATTGCAGTATGGTTATAAATTCCATCGGATGGAATTTGGCTCCGCCACACCTAAATACGGCTTGGTCAGCTTTACCACAGTAGTAGCAGGCGATATGGCTTCTTCGTACAAGGCAATCATGGCCGGCGTGGTGGTCTTGATTGCAGTTGCAGTAGGCATGGGGATATGGGGTTACGGCAACACCATCTACCCCATCGACGCAGCGCTGGGATACCTTACGCGCGCCGAATCTGCTCAAACACCGGAAGAAGTAGCAAAATACGTGAATTTAGCAAGAGCAGATCTGCCAGTCAAGGGCAATCCCGTGTGGTCGTTTCCGACAGCAAGGACCGACTTTGGCCTGATACAGCTAGAGCTTGACAACATTGTGTCAAGGGCAAACGCGATATCAAATGTCGAGCCACATTCCAGCGCCTACAACACGGGCATGGAAGACATGCACGTGTCGCTTGACTCGCTGCAGGATAACATCATAGAAGCGCTTCCATACATGTACGTCAGCACGACCAACATGATGTTCAGCGTCGTATGGGTCGCAGTCATTATGGGGCTCTTTGCAGTCATGAGGCGCGGACGGGCCAAGTACCGCGAAGAATACGAAAGCTAGTGGCAGTATAGTAATTCTTATACATCAAACTGCATACCCCACATTTTGTTGCCGGGAAAAACAAGAACAGCGACAATAGCCGATCCGGATCTTGCACAAAAGGGCAGGCTGTCGCATGAATGGGCGCGTGCGCGCATGTCCATCGTTGAAAAAATAGTTGATAAAAATAGCAAGAACAGACCTCTCGAAGGTTTCACGATCGGATTTTGCCTGCACGTCACAAAAGAGACGTCCGTGCTCGTCATGGCGGCAAAAAGGCTTGGCGCCAAGGTTGCGCTGTGCTCTGCAAACCCGCTTTCAGTGCAGGACGACATTGCCGTGTTTTTGCAGCAAGAAGGAGCACGTGTTTTTGCGTGGCGTGGGGAAACCGCGCAAGAGTACCGAGATTGCATAAGGCAGGTGCTTGCGCTTTCTCCCCAGATAATTACGGACGACGGGAGCGACATGCACACAGCAGCCCACAGGGCAAAAACCAAGGGCATCGTTGGAGGCACGGAGGAAACCACGTCAGGCGTCAGGCGCCTTTTGGCGCTAGAAAAGTCAGGCAGGCTGATGTACCCTATCATTGCGGTGAACAACGCCAGGACAAAATACCTCTTTGACAACCGGCACGGGACGGGCCAGAGCACCCTTGACGGCATCATGCGCGCAACGGGCATGTTCCTGCCCGGAGCGCGCGTAGTTGTGTGCGGCTACGGATGGGTGGGAAAGGGAGTCGCAGCAAAGGCGCGAGGGATGGGTGCGGTGGTGACCGTTACCGAAGTAGACCCGGTCAGGGCCCTTGAGGCCAGGATGGACGGCTTTGAAGTGACGACGCTCCTTAACGCGGCCCCGTACGGCGACCTGTTTATCACGTGCACCGGCCAGACGAGCGTGATAAGGAAGGAGCATTTTGCAAAGATGAAGGACGGCGCGATTTTGGCAAATACTGGCCACTTTGACGTCGAGATAGACGCTTCCTATCTTTACTCGAATGCAAAGCCGGAGGAAATAAGGCCCGGCGTGGAGCGGTTCAGCATAGCCGGCAAGAAGCTATACCTGCTGTCAAAGGGAAGGGTGGTAAACCTCGTGGCAGCAGAAGGCCACCCGCCGGAGGTCATGGCGCTCTCTTTTGCCAACCAGCTCATGTCCATACTGCATGTTGCGAAAAACCACGCAAAAATGGAGGAAAAGGTATACAGTGTGCCAGAAGATATTGACGTGCAGGTGGCAAAAAGCGCGCTTGACGCAATGGGCGTCAGGATAGACGAAATGACAGAGGAGCAGAAAAAGTACCAAAACTCGGAGTGATAGGTTAAAATCCTGTTGGCGGGTTGGGAGGTCGTACACACATGCCGGAAAGCAGCAAAAGCGCGATTATCACAAGCGCCCTGCCGTACGCAAACGGCGAGATCCACCTTGGCCACATTGCCTCGACGTACCTGCCGGCAGACATTTTCACGCGCTTTTCAAGGCTGAACGGGCGCGAGGCCTACCACATCTGCGCGTCTGACGACTTTGGCACACCTATCCTCATAAAGGCAGAAAAGGAGGGCAAGACGCCAGAGGAATACGTGGCGCTATGGAACAGGCGCGACTATGATGATTTTGCGGCTCTTGGAATATCGTTTGACTTTTTCTACCGCACAAGCTCGCCTGAGAACGTCGGGTTCGTGCAGTACGTATTTACAAAATTGCGTGAAAACGGCCACACTTACGAGCACGACATCGTACAGTTTTACTGCGAATTTGACGACAAGTTCTTGCCGGACCGCTACGTCGTCGGCAGGTGCCCGTTCTGCGGCGCAGAGAACCAGTATTCCGACCTGTGCGAAAAGTGCGGGCGCGTTCCGGACGAGATACTTGATCCAAAGTGCGCCATCTGCGGCCGTCCTCCCGTCAAGAAGCACAGCACGCACTATTTTTTCAAGCTCTCCAACTTTTCTGACAAACTAAAGTCGTGGCTCCTCTCTAACCAGAACCTCCAGCCGGATGTAAAGAACTATGTCATCAACTGGATAGACGAGGGCCTGCAGGAATGGGACATCACACGCGACCTCTCGTGGGGAGTCCCCATACCTCTTCCAGACGCAAAGGGCAAGGTGTTCTACGGCTGGTTTGACAACCACCTCTGCTACATCTCGACCATGACAAAATTCATGGAAGACAAAGGGCGTGACGGCAAGAAATTCTGGAACGAGTCAGAGATCTACCACTTTATCGGAAAGGACATTGTCTACCACCACTACCTGTTCCTGCCGGCGATGCGCCTTGGCATAAACGAGGAGTACAAGCTGCCAGACTGGATACCAACAAGGGGACACCTCATGCTCCAGAACCAGAAAATATCAAAGAGCAGGAACTGGTATATCGGGCTAAAGCAGTTTCTCGAAGCGTTCCCTGCAGACTATCTGCGGTTCTACATGGCGTCAATAGTGACGTACTCGCAGGACGACCTCAACTTTGACTTTGACAGCTTTGCAGAAAAGATAAACAACGAGCTCATTGCAAACGTGGGCAACTTTGTCAACCGCGCCCTCTCTTTCACGCAGAAAGCATACAGCGGCAAGGTGCCAGAGCCCGGCGAGCTTGGCGGAGACGAGAGAATAGCCAAGGGCATGATCGAGTCGGCCGTCAGGGACGTGGGCGAGCTCTTGTCGGCAAACGAGACTGACAAGGCCCTCAAAAAGATAATGGAGCTTTCGACCTACTTTAACCAGTATTTCCAAAAGAAAAAGCCGTGGAGCGAAAAAGAGACTGCCGGCACGACGCTCTATGTTGCAGTCAACGCGGCAAGGACGCTTGCTATACTGCTAGAGCCGTTCATCCCGTTCTCGTGCGAAAAGATCTGGGCGCAGTTGAACCTGCAAGGTAGCGTGCACGGTCAGAGCTGGCAGTCGGCTGCCGAGTTTGCAGTGCCGGCAGGCCACCAGCTTGGCAAAGTCGAGCCTATCTTTAAAAAGATAGAGGCAAAGGAAATAGAGCAACAAAAGGCAAAGCTTGGTGTCAAATGAGCAAGTTCAAGCGCGGCCTCATGACTGGGCGCTTCCAGCCGTTCCACAACGGCCACCTTGCCCTTGCAAAGCAGGCGCTTGAGGAGTGCGACGAGCTTGCGATAGTCATCGGGAGCGCGCAGTTTAACTTTATTGAAAAAGACCCGTTTACCGCCGGCGAGCGGGTGCTGATGATACACGCAGCGCTTGATGAGGCAGGCATCGATCTTTCAAGATGCTACATAATACCGGTTGCAAACGACGAGAACAACGCTAGGTGGCTTGCGTACCTTCGCTCGCAGGTCCCGCCTTTTGACGCCCTTTACTCTGGCAACGACTTTGTAGACCACCTCGCCCGGTCGCAAGACCCGTCGCTTGCCGTGAGAAAGCCAGAGTTTGCCAAGAGGCAAGAGTACAACGGCACGAACATACGCTCTCTGATCGTCACAGGCAAAGAAGAGAGGTGGGAACATCTTGTCCCGCCGGCGGTTGCAAAGGTGATCAAAGACGTTGGAGGCGTTGAGAGAATGAAGATGCTCTCGCGGTCAGATTCAAATCCTGCCAAGTGGTGAATGCATGAGATGGGAAAAGGCCTGAGAGCGTGCCCCATCTGCCCAGGCTGCGGCAGCAAAAAGTTCCGGATAATAGAGCGGGACGACAGCGCCGGGAAGGTGACGGTAGAGTGCGCCTCATGTGCAAGGCGCATAACGGTTTAACAGAATTTCATAATATTGTTAGGAATTTTCAAGTCAATTACTTAACCTGATTCTGCCAAAGGATTGCTAAAGCACATGTCCGGAGAGATCCTAGACTACTGGCCGATCTTTAGCATACTCTTTAGCTCGATGGGCATATCGTTCGTGTTCAAGGACTATATCGCCGACCTGCTTGCGACCGTGGTCATAAAAAAGACCAAGGACATCAAGCCCGGCACCAGGATCAAAGTCACGGGAGCCGGCCTTGGCACCACCAAGGGCGACGTGATGGACATCGGCCTGCTGAGGACGACTGTGATGGAAGTCGGAGACGGCGAGCGCCTGCCCTCCGTCAGGACCGGCAGGCTGATAAAAGTCCCAAACTACATGCTCATCAACAACCCAGTCATGGTCTACGGCGATACGATAATCGACGAGGCAGTCGCGTACGTTCCCCGCCCGTACCCGGACACGCAGCTGTTGATAGACAGCATGAAGGACGCAATAGTTAGCAACGGGCATGGCCTCATCGAGGTCGGTCTGTACCAAAAGGACGACAGGCTCATCATCCACGGAGTGTTTGAGGTCAAGACGAGCGAGATGGGCGATGAGCGCAGCAAGATCCTCAGGGACTTTTTGATAAAGAGCAAGCAGATAAGCCCCGTCACCACAGAGGCTCCAAAGGTTGAGGCAGCGGTAGCGGTCGTGCAGCAGGAAGCCGCCAAGCCAACAGCAGTAGCCGAAAAGGTCGTTATACCGCTCGCAAACGCTGAACGCGACGATTGAGAGACGGCAAAATGAGACGGTTTTTCCTCTTCATGTACATATACATGCACACGCACTACCATTGACGGCGGTTTTCAAATATTATGACGAGTTTTTGAAAAAAGAAAGGAAGCGAGGATTTTCATTTCATTGAAAAAAGCTATGCCGCGTCCACCTCCACAAACGGGCAATTTACCACGAATCCCGCGACTGCTGTACTCAGCATTCCATCTGACACTTCTGAGGATATCTGCCCGGACGTTGTCAGGAACTTTGCCATTGACGGGTCTTTCCAGGTAGCTGCGTTGATCCTCCACAAGGGGCTGTACAGAGTGTCGCCGACGTTGCTTCCGGCGATGCTTGCCTGAAATCCCATCGGTCCTGTGCCCTTTATGCCGTTTGTAAATACATAGAGGTCAGAGGAAGCGCCAGAAAGGACCGTGCCAGCTGTCTTGTTGACAAAGGTCACGCCCAGCGCTTTTGCAGCATCTTGGGACGAAGCATCCGTTGCGATATAGTAGATGGTCGAGCCATCTGGCGCAAAGCCCCTGTGTGCTACAAATGTCACCTGCATTTTTTGCGTGTCTATGCTTAGAACCTGCCCGGGTCCGTAGGGAGACTTGTCAGTAAGCGCCTTGTCTGCCCTTTCCATCAATTTTCCGCCTTCCCACTGGACGAAAGGACAATTAACCAGCATCGATGTGGGTTCGATGGTAACCTTTCCTTCTTGCGCTGCGGCCAAGATTTCTTGCTCTGACTTTAGCTCGGTTGCGCTGACTCCCTGCTTCCATTCGACAGTGATTATCCTCCAGATCGGGCTGTATTTTGCGTCCCCTGGCTGCGAATCCGCCACGTTGGGCTGAAATCCCAGCGGTCCAGAACCTGCAATCCCATTCTTGAACGCATAGATGTTGGCAAGAGAAGATGCAGGAGTGTGCGAAAGGGAAGGAGCATAGGCTACCCGGGAGCCTGTCACGTTGGTCAGGTGATCGGCCAAGCCCTTGTCTGACGCCTCTGTAGAGATATAGAATACCTCATGCCCGTTTGCATAGCCCCTTGTCAGCGGGAGCGTCAAGGGCAGGGCAGTCTTTGTAAGGTTTTGCTCCATTGTTGTCGTCGTTCCGCCTTCCACCATCATCATTGACATCATGTCGTTCATCATTCCTTTTGACGCCAGGGATAGAATGCCAAAGATGGGGTTTGAACCAAAGTGGCCGTTTACCTTGTCGGGGCCTATCCAGAATCCAACCACGGAATTGTTGAACACCTTTACAGTAAGCGGAACATCATTCACGGGGCCGCCTGGCATTGTGACTGTCGCTGTTCCCTTTAGCACATGGGTAGAGTTGCCTTCCATCGTCATTTCCATTACCTTGAAATTGTAGATGCTATGCTGGTGCGCAGAAGTTCCATCAGGCTTTATCATGGAAAATCTTGCGATCAGGTTGGCCGAGGGTAATGGTTTTTCCGATCCAGCCCCGGCAGCAGCATTAGTTATTCGAGCCACCCATATGCCAGATTGTATCCATTCGGGCTGCCCGTTACCACCCACTTGTACGTTGGAGATCTGGCCCTTGATGACGTGCGGTCCTGCCTTGTTGTTTTCCATCGCCATCATCGTCATACTGTCATCAGCTTTGCCTTTCATTGCAGAGTCCCCCGTCATCATGTGATTGCTTTTTTCTTCCATCATTTCTGCGGCATAGGCGGCAGTTCCGCCATTGTTGCTGCCAGTCGCGCCCGATCCGAGTGCGAAAAGAACCAGGGCAGACAAGAGGATCGCCGCGGTGCCTCCGATGCAGAACGTTTGCGAACGTTTCCTCGCATTATTCATTGAGGGTCGGCGTGCAAAAGAAATTAAAAGCATATTTCCAGATCTCTTCCAGATTGAACTCCATTTGACCCGTTGCCGGCACCCTGATTCTTCGGCTATTCGGCGCTGGTGAGTGCAATTCTACTGCTTGACGGAAGACGCAGCGGCGGTAAGCAACAGCTTACTTAGAAAGGTATTGTAAATCTACTTAGTCAGAAATTGCTACTTTGCTTAAATAACGCGCCTGACATCAGTATTGCGTGACAACAAAAATAGTCAGGGCCAGCGAGCACTTTCACCATGAGGAAGGGGACTGGCTGTCAACGTACTGGCACTTTTCGTTTGACTTTTACCGCGACCCGCAGAACATGGGCTTTGGGCCGCTGCGCGTGTTTAACGACGACGTGATAAAGCCGGGCAAGGGGTTTGGGTTCCACCCACACCGCGACATGGAGATAATCACGTACGTCATAGATGGCGAGCTTGAGCACCGCGACGACAAGGGCAACCACGGCGTGATTTATGCAGGCGAGATCCAGAGGATGACTGCCGGCACGGGCATCGTGCATTCAGAGTACAACCACTCCAAGGAAAAGCCGCTCAGGCTGTTGCAGATGTGGGTGCAGGCAAACAAGCGCGGTCTTGCTCCATCATGGGAGCAGCAAAAGTTTAGCACAGATGAGCGCAAGGACCGGCTGCTTCCAGTGGTGGTCGCCGAAGGAACAAACAATGCTAGCAGCAAAAGAGCCGTTCACATGCACCAGGACGCCTCGATGTACGTGTCGTCGCTTGGCGCAGGCAAGCAGGTGGAGCACGCCCTTGCGCAGGACAGAAAGGCGTACGTCTTTGTAATCGACGGCGACGCCACCGTTAACGGCCAGAAGATGCAAAAGCAAGACGCCGCAAGAATCGAAGACGAAAACAAGGTGTCAATAAGAGCAGGCAAGCCAGCAGAGATTATACTCGTCGACCTTCCGGGGAGATACGATGTCAATAAGTAATGAACTCAAGGTTCTCGGAGTAGCAGGCAGCATGCGCGAAGGCTCGTACAGCAAGCGGGCGCTAAGGGTGGCGCTAGAGAGCGCAAAAAGGCATGGCGCGCAGGTGCGCCTGCTGGAACTTTCCAAGGCAGACCTTCCGATGTATGCTTCTTTAGGTGCAGGCTCATCGCAGGCGCTTGCCAAAGTAGCGGCAGACGTGGAATGGGCAGACGCGTTCATGCTTGCGTCGCCTGATTATCACGGCTCTATCTCTGGCGCGCTCAAGAACTTTCTTGACCACTTTTATGAAGAGTTTGCCGGCAAGGTGTTTGGCTACATCGTTGCGTCGCACGAGAAAGGGCTGACTGTAATGGACCAGATGCGCACCGCTGTGCGCCAGTGCTACGGATGGAGCCTGCCCTATGGCGTCTCGATAAACAGCGAGCAGGACTTTACCTCCGGCCAGCTGTCAAACACGAGGATAGAGCAGAGGCTGAACATGATGGGCCGCGACCTTGTCACGTACGGCCGGGTGATAAGAGGCCAGTTCCTGCAGGACCTTGCAGGGAGCGACAGCGAAACGTTTGCCGCGCGCTATCGCTAGTAATATAGAGTGTGACCGGGTTTTTGCACAGCCGGTCGATATAGCCTCTTTTGTGCAAAGGACTGCATGATGAAGAAGGTGGTATTAGCAGCAATATGATACCAGTTGACGAAAACACACTTGTAAACGCGGTGGACAAGGTAAGCGGAAGCGTCGTGAACATTGCAAGCGTGCGCATGATGCACGACCAGCTGTTCCGCGTCTTTCCGGTGGAAGGAGTCGGCTCGGGCGTAGTTATCGACCAGCAGGGCTACATCCTGACCAACAACCACGTCATTGATGACGCAGAGCGGCTGAAGGTGACGTTTGCAGACGGCAAGGTGCTCCGCGGCAAGGTGGTCGGGACAGACGAGGTGACAGACCTTGCAGTGATAAAGGTCGAGTCAGAAGGGCCTCTGCAGGCAGCCACGCTTGGCGACTCGGCCGCGCTAAAGGCTGGCCAGATAGTCATCGCAATAGGCAACCCGTTTGGGCTGACTGGCGGGCCGACCGTCACTGCCGGCATAGTCAGCTCGCTGAAAAGAAGCATACAGGCAAGGACGGGCGTGCTTGAACTGATACAGACCGATGCCGCGATAAATCCGGGCAACTCGGGCGGGCCGCTTGTCAACACCAAGGGCGAAGTGATAGCGATAAACACTGCCAACATGCCGTACGCGCAGGGAATAGGGTTTGCAGTCCCAATCAACACCGCCAAGACGATACTGAAGGAGCTTGTGGAAAAGGGCAGGGTGAGCAGGCCGTGGATCGGGATAGCGTCGGTAAAGGTAACTCCGCAGCTTGCCCGGCACTTTGGACTTCCGCCAAGCTCTGGTGGCGCGCTGGTAGCAGGCGTGGAACCCTACAGCCCGGCAGACGACGCAGGACTGAGGAGGGGCGACATCATCGAGCAAATAGACGGAAGCACAGTGGACGACCCCTCGCAGGTGGCGTCGCACGTCAAGGGCAAAAAGCCAGGGAGCAGAATAGCAGTGACCGTGAACCGCTACGGGCGGCAGTTCCAGGTGGGCGTGGAGGTGGACGAACGTCCTTCCTAACATTTTTTTCAATAAAGTTTTTGAGCAAAGGACGCTAATTACAGCCAGTGTCTGACGATTTTTCGATGGACGAGCTTGTAAAAGAGCTTGACAAGGAGCGGACGCGGATAATAATATCCAAAGACATCCGCAAATGGAACAAACCTACCACCGTCATCTCGGGCCTGCATGACCGCAAGGACGCCCCGGAGATTACAAAAAAGCTAAAGACAAAGATCGGGACTGGAGGCACGTTCAAGGACGGCCAGATAATACTGCAGGGCGACCACAGAGATACCGTCAAGAACATGCTTGTCTCGATGGGCTTTGGCGAGGATTCTATAGAAGTTATGTAATAACTGTACAGAGAGAGAGAGAGGCGTTTGACAGCAACAATATTTTGCTTCTGTTGTCATCGTCTGTGTGATTGCGTGTATGGCGCGACAAATAACGTAATTCTTTTAATTTTTTGTTGTGAAAAACGCGCACTATGCAAGACTACCAAAGCAACATACCAAAAGACAGGGACAAATCTGGCATACCAGTCGTCTGCAGCAAATGCAATGCGACATTTGCCAGCGACTCGGCGTACATGTCCCACTACAACCAAGAACACGAAAAGGACGAGGAACAACAGACAAGCTAGATTTTATTATCGTGCTATGTGCTCACATACCGCCTGACCTGTGCTAGTGCTTTATAAAGAAGCAGTTTTCCGCGACTTACCAGCTAGCAATCCGGATACTTTATCATTTATATCGTCAATCTGTCTATAGACTTTAAGTGGAAAACGACGCTGACGGCGTAGCGCAAAAGCTAGAGCAGCAGGCAGAAGGTGGCAGCCAGACAAAGGAAGAGGTCGTCGCCAGTACTAGTGGCAAGCAGCAGGTTCTCGTACAGAACAACGAGAGCGAATTTTCTGCACAAGACCTCCACGGAAACGACACCAAGATACTTTCGCTCCTCAACGAGGAAGAGGGCTCTAACTACTCTTTTAAGGGCATGATGCGCAAGCTCCACATACACCAGCAGAGCCTCGCAAGGGCGCTCCACAGGCTCGAAGAGATGGGCCTGGTGGAAAGGTCGCAGGTAGGCTACAGGCTGAGCAAGGTTGGAGAGACGATGGTAGCTGCAAGGGCAACAACAAGGAGAAGCATCATTGCGGTGCCAAAAGGCAGAGAATACATGCAGCTGTTGCAGACGTACATCCCCGTGGACATCAGGCCGGCAGAGATTGTACGTGCGCTTGTCGGCAAGTGGTTCCGCAACCTCCGCTGGGTCGGGCTCATTGAAAGCGGCACCGGCTTTACCCTGCAGTGGGCAAGCGACGACGGCTCGTTCCAGATAAACCTCAGGATGATATCTGACTATGTCGTGATAGAGACGAATGCCGCGTCACAGAAGGAAAAATTGCAGGCGATGGTAGGCTCGTACGCGATATACGAGCAGATAACAAAAATCCTGCAGGACCGGCTTGCTCCGGCAAACGCGTACGTGCTCCACAGACCTGCGCTGCACCAGCAGAACAACTAGCTTGCGGTTATTGTTTTCTCTCCGGTTATTTTCATTATGAAAAAGAACCCAAGTGCCTCTATCACCGTCAGGAGGGACAGCGCGTACAGCCCGCTTGGAAGAGGATACGCCCACGGGTACACCGTGACTCCGACATACACGCCGCCCGCAGTTGCAGCCCAGCACAGCGCAAAGCCAAGGATGTAGATCCCTTTCATGTTCTCGACCCTGCGGCCGATCATCTTTTCAATGTCTTGCTTGTCGTCGCTCATGGGAAGCATTTTGCAAATCCCGTATATCAGGCGGGCAGGCGTTTCCAGTCCTTGATTATATAATCAGAGATTCGTATCGCAGGTTATTACCTACAAGCGTGCCTCACATGAGTGACCCTAACAGGTCACTTGTTCAGGGACTCGCGGATGTGTGACCACTTTATCGCATCCGCGGTCAATTAATCGCCAGCATTCCATACTATAGTTGAAAATGACAACCATAGTCGGTATCAAGACCAAAGAGGGAGTCGTGCTTGGCTCCGACAAGAGGGCAAGCAAGGGCTTTTTCATCGGGTCCAAGATAACGCAAAAGATAGCCAAGATAGACGACACACTGGCAGTAGCAATAGCAGGCCAGCTGTCAGACGCAGAGTACCTGATAAAAGTGGCCAAGGCCGAGCGCAAGCTGATGGAGCTTCGCAGGGGCTTTCCGCTCACCGTCAAGGAATCAGCGCGTCTGATAGCCAACCTGACGTACTCGGGACTGAGAAACTACCAGCCCTATTTTGTAGAACTGCTGGTGGCAGGAGTCGACGAGGAGGGCGGGCACGTGTACACGGCAGACATGAGCGGCGCAATAATCGGCGAGGACTTTGCCTCTTCCGGCTCTGGCTCGCCAATAGCGTACGGCGTGCTTGAGAGCCTCTACCACAAGGAAATCACAAACGATGAGGCAAAAGACGTCGCGTCAAAGGCAGTAGCTGCGGCGATGGAGCGCGATCCGGGATCGGGAAACGGCATCGACACGATGGTGATACCGAACCTTGTGACAGTGTCTGTAGGCAGCAACAGCAGAAATAAGGAGGCGTCGTCCTAAATGGCAGAAGCTGGCGCAGGAGGGTTCAGCAACCGCTATCCTTCATTCTACGGGCCGGAAGGCAGGCTCGTGCTGGTGGACAGCGCGCTTGAAGCAGTAAACAGGGGCTCTACCACGATTGGAATAAAGACGCCAAGCTTTGCGCTCCTTGCAAGCCACATCAAGCCTGCAAGGCCGCTGATGGAGCCGACAGAGAAAGTGTTCCCTGTCGACAGCCACGTGGGGGCGACAGGCTCGGGATACATAGGCGACATACTGCAGCTCATCGACGAGCTGAGACTTGAGGCGCAAAAGCACAGGCTCTCGTTTGAAAGCCCAATCGACATAGGCTCTCTGACAAAGCACCTTGGAGGCTACCTGCACAACTATACCATCTACGCGGTGAGGCCGCAGGCGGCGTCTGTCATTATCGCCGGCGCTGACCAGACGGGCGTGCACATGTACCAGGTGGACCCAAGCGGCACATACTTCCGCGGAGCCGGGTTTGCAATAGGCCAGTCTGCAGACAGCGCGCTAGACGTCATCCAGCGCGAGTACAGCGCCGATATGACGGTAGAGCAGGCAGTCCAGCTAGGCAACAAGGCGATAGAAAAGGCGCTTGGCGAGCGCTCTGTCGTTGAGACAGGAGTGGTGACCGCAAAGGAGGGCAAGTTCAGGAAGCTGTAGTAGTGCTGGACTGCTCTTCTTTTTTTGCCACTGTTGCTGCTGGCGCGGCGACGCTCTGGGGACGCTTCCAGCGGCCGACCCAGCGCGCCAGCTCTTTTATTATCACTTCAAGCTCTTTTGCCTGCGCAGTCAGGCTGTATTCCACGCGGGGCGGAACCTCGGGATAGATCTTTTTCGTTACAAGGCCCTCTCGCTCCAGCTCCAGCAGGCGCTCTGACAGCACAGTGCTGCTGATTCCTGATAATGCCCTCTTTAACTCGTTAAACCGTATGGTCTCTTTTGTGCTAAGGTTCTTTATTATGAGAAGCGACCAGCGCTTGCCCAGGACCTCCCAGATGTCGATCACCGCGCACGTGGCGCCGTGCTTGACCTCTGTTGACGGTGTTTCAGACATACCTGGTAAGGAATACCTACTTACTAATAAAAGTTTACGGCGCAGTCGTTATTGCCGAACGCCGGCCCGTCTCAAACGCCACCATTATCGCTTCTCTGAAAAACTGCTCGGCGCTCTTGTCGCCAGATTCTTTTATCTGCTGAGCACGCCTGCCGAGCCACAGCGCAGACGCGACTGCCGCCGCAAGCTCCTCATGATCCCTTGCCGGCGTGCTACTGTTATCGCCAGAAGGCCAGATCTCGCACAGCTTTTGCACAAGTTCTTTTCTCGACAAAACTTCAGAGTTGTTTTCTTCCAGATATTTTACTAGGCGCCACATTTTTTTACTGGCCTGTAGAGCCATCAAGCTCCTTGTCTACTTTTTCCTGCATCGCCTTATAGTTTGCATAGCGGCTGTTCCAGTGCGAGAAGAACCGGTATTCCTTGATGCCAATCAAAAGCCACGCGCCGGCCATCGTCGCCGACACTGCTATAACTGCCACTATCATCCACGTCACGTCAAAGGGAGAGGCGGCAGGCGCGCTGCTGACGTACATGAAACGGGGCGGCAGAGGCTTGACCTCTCCTTCTGGAGAGACTGCAAAACCGGCCACGTTTGCTGGCACGTAGTCGACGTGGATCTGCGACTTGTCCACGATAAACGACCCCTTATCCACCTGCTGCAGGCCGGTGATGTTGAAGGTTTTCATCTCGTCTCCGGGCACTATTTTGACGGTTATCATTGCCGGCTGGCCGGCCTGCATTCCGGTCGTGGGAACGGCTTTGGAAAAGCTGGCCTTTTGAGAGAACACCACGTCCTGCTGCTGGCCCACGCCAGTGAGAAACTGCGGCGTGAGCATCAATATAGAAAGCACGATTGCAAGCGGCGCGACTACAAACGATGAAATGACAAGTGCCATAAAGAATTTCTTTGTGCGGTTGAGGTGCGACAGCAGGTCGTCCATTATGCCAAAGACGCTTTCCTTTTTTGGCTCGGCATTACCAGAAGAATCATTATCAGAAGACATATTGTTGTTGCCTGATCGTGCGAAATTTTTCTTAAAACCTTTAGCTAACTTTGTTACCTTTGCGCGGAAACATCTCTTCGTACGGTTCCAGGATCATCTTTGAAAACTGCCGGCCCTTCTCAGTCGCGCGGTACTTTGTCACGGACTTGGTTCCCCACTCTTCTGCGAACTTTTCTATAAAGCCCTTGGCCTCAAGGTCGTCAAGGATCTCCTTGTGCTTGACGATGTTGAGGCCGCAGTAGCTCAATAGTTTAGTCTGGTTAAGCTCTCCGACTTCAGTCAGCTTTAGTATTATGTCCTTCCGGATGTAGATCCGGTCCCTGTACTCATGGGTCAATCCAGTTCTCAGTTCTATTATCTATTGCGCACGCGTGCAAGCCAATAGTCGTCATATGTTGCTAACCGCCGCACAACCGCGCAAGTCTTGCACAAATTAAGTTTAAGGTAACATTGTTAGCTAACATTGACGACTTTGATAGTTTGGCAATGCTTTTTGTTATTTGGGCTTGCCTAATTGCGATGGAAAACGACAAAAGAACGTTTTACGCGCTCGTGCTTGGAGCTCTTGCAGTTGCGGCCGCTGTCGGATCGATAGCGTCTGTTTCTTTTGCATCTGCACAGACGTCCAGCGAAGACACCACCACTACCACAAAGGCAAACGTCGTTGCGTTCAAGGGTGCAGACGTGATGTTCCAAAAGTTCTCGCCAATCCCGGACATCAAGGGCTCGGTCAACGCCGGCAGTGAGCTCATGTCAAATGTGAAGGTCAGCTTTTCAGACGCCGCCAAGACAGCCGCTGACGCAGCAAATGGCACCGTGATGGGAGGCAGCCTCACCATAGAGCAGAGCTACCTTGTGTACAGCTTTAGGGTGCTCTCTGGCGACCAGGCAAAGACGGTCATTGTCGACGCAGGAAACGGCAGCGTCCTCTACACCTCTGAAGGGTTCCCTGCAGACGTAATGTCAGAGATAAGCGGCCCGGGCAATTTCTTTGCGCCGGCAGTCAAGGCCTTTAGCGTAAAGGCCGCAACAACTCCAAGCGAGGAAGGACAGCAACAACAGTAGTAATAATCCTGCTTTCCTCTACTTTTTCTTTTTTCTCTCTCACTCCCAGGTGGAGTTTTTCTCCATACGGCCTATATTGAAGGAGATTACTGAAAGATATTGTTGAAATTAACAACAGCGGTCGTCATCGCCGTCGTCGTTGCAGCATCATTGATGTTGTCGTCTCTATCCGCGTTTTCTATCATCACTGCCGCCCAAGCACAAAGCGCCTCAACAGCAGGAGCGGTAGTGCCTGCAGAGCTTGACAAGCCGTTCAAGCTAAAGGTCGGCCTGCAAGCGGCAATTGATTCTGAAAAGATCGCCATCAGCTTTCTCAACGTCACCGAGGATTCAAGGTGTCCGTCAGACGTGGTGTGCATATGGCAGGGGCAGGCCAGCATCAAGATTTCTGCAGAGGCAAACGGCACCGACGCGGGGCAGTTTGTGCTGACCATTGGCGGCAATGAAAAGCCGTCAGCAACGTTTGGCAAGTATTATTCAGTCAAGATGTCAGGCCTAGAGCCGTACCCAGTAAGCACGAACCAGACAGAGCCGGAGGATTATGTGGCAACTCTGGTAGTTTCCAAGGTAGCGGCAAACTCGGCCAGCGTGCATGTCAAGGCAACAGCCAACGGAACCAGCAATAGCGTGGCTGCAATAATTTCCGGCTGGAACTTTCAGAAAGAAAAGGGCACGCTTGTCATGTTGAGTCGCGATTCAGCAGCAGCTATCAAGATGGCGATTGCGCGCTTTACGCCTGCAGAGGCGCAGTGCAAGAGCCCGGATGCAAGGGAATGCACGGATGGGCACATCGTCAATTCAAAGGGAATTGACGGTGACACGCTCCACTTTGAAGTGTTGCCCGGCGACAAGCTCTACCTTGCGGCCGGCGGAAGCGAGTACACGCTTGACATAAGGCAGATAAAAGCAAGGCCGCAGCATCAAGGCAGTACTACCACTACTACCATCACCCTGACAGAGGGGCAGCGCGACGGGCCGCTTTTGGTACAGGAAATAGGCAACGGCTATGTCAAGGGGCTCAACTATGTGGAATACCCGCTTGCCCGGCAGGAGGGAATCCCAGTCACGCTGCACGTTGGCGACACGGTAAGCAACGGCTGCACCGTGACGCTCACGCTCCTCAAGACGCAGCAGAATGTTAGTAGTGCAGTGTTTTCAAAGACGGTAGACTACAGCAGGCCGTGCCCGCTCTAGCCGCAACCGCGCATTTTTTAGGCCGTCGATGATGACGCCGCAGTAGGGTTTTGTCTCCTTCGCGTTGGAAGTATTGATAGGGGGTGGTCAATCTTGCCTTCCAGGTACTGTGCCGCGCCATGCTTTAGGAGCTCTAGCGTAAACTCGGGGTACGCCTCCAAGTGTGAAAGCAGTTCACCCTTTCTGGAATCCTGCCGCCATGACCTGTCAGAATCAATGTACTGCCGGAAGAGCGCCATCCTTTCATTGATGTCAATTTCTTCGAGGCAGCAGGCCAGCAGCATGCCAAGCCCCGACAGGCGGAAGCACGGCACGCCGTTGACCTGAAATATCCGCGGGCCCCTTGTTGCAGGCACTGCCCCGTCCTGCTCCACTATGCCGCCTGGGATCAGGCTGTCGTTGAGCTCCATGTACGTGTGGGTGTACGCGTTACGAAGAGACATGCCGAATCTTTTGGCCATCTGCTTTGCAAGAACCCTCTTTGTGATGCTTGAGCATGCCTGCTGCGCCATGCACGCGATGATGAACCGCTGGTATTTGCCTCTCTTCCTTAGCGTCCCGCCAGTGCCCGGAAAGATCCAGACCTTCTTAGAAGGGGGAGGGGTTATCGTGGCCAGCATAGGTGTTTTCACTACGCCACCAAATATAGTGAGAGAGGGGCAGTGTCCCTCTTACTCTGTCACGTACGCCCTCTCGCCGTGCTGGGAAAGGTCGAGGCCGACTTCCTCTTCCTTTGGCGTTACACGGATTCCGCCGGGCCAGACCACGTCCATTATCTTGATGATGACGGCGGTGATGCCCATAGCCCACGCAAGGGCGGCAAAAGCGCCTACAGAGTTTTCATACAGCTGTGCAGGGTTGCCAAACGCAAGGCCGTTGTCTCCCCAAGGCGTGAACCTTTTCTCGGCAAATATGCCTGTCAGGATTGCTCCTGCAAGACCGCCGACACCGTGCACGCCCCAGGTATCAAGCGCATCGTCCCACTTGCGCCTGTTCTTGAACGCGACTGCCGCATAGCAGACTGTGGAGGCCAGTATGCCTATGATTATCGAAGACATTGGCGACACAAAGCCGGATGCTGGAGTGATTGCCACCAAGCCTGCCACCGCACCTGATGCGGCACCTATCGTTGATGGCCTTCCAGTGTGAGCCCACGAGATAAGGGCCCATGTGACTGCGGCCATCCCTGTAGCAATCTGCGTTGCCACGAACGCGCTTGTTGCGTTTGTAGCGGCAGCCGCTGCAGAGCCAGCGTTAAAGCCAAACCAGCCTGTCCAGAGGAGTGCTGCGCCAAGCACCACCAAGGAGACGTTGTGCGGCTCCATCGGTACTTTGCCGTAGCCCAGCCTGCGGCCAAGCATCAACGCTATGACAAGCCCGGACCACCCAGACGTGATGTGGATGACTGTTCCGCCTGCAAAGTCAAGTGCACCAAGGCATCCGCCCCATCCAAAGTTGCAGTATCCAGGGTTTCGGCCATAGTTGTCAGGCGCAGTAATTTCCCACGTCCAGTGCGCGGCAAAGTCATAGACAAACGTTGCCCAGATGACAATGAATATTATAAACGCGCTGAACTTCATGCGCTCTGCAACTGCCGCAACGATAAGCGCTGGCGTGATGATTGCGAACATCATCTGGAACACCATGTACGTCATGTGCGGTATGGTAAAGCCATCTATGCCTCCGTACGCGTTTGACGGCACGTCATGCAATACATTCTGCAGGCCCGCCCAGTCAAGCGTACCTATAAAGCCATATCCTCCAGCGTCAGGTCCAAACGCAAGGCTGTATCCCCACAGCGCCCATTGCACGGCGATGACACCCGTGGTGATGAATACCATATGGAGGGTGTTTACCGCGTTCTTTTGCCTTGCAAGGCCGCCGTAAAAGATGGCCAGGCCAGCAGGAGTCATCATGAGCACGAGCGCCGAAGACGTCAGCATCCATGCGTTGTCTCCGTGATTGATTTCACACGGAACTAGGCTCTGGGCTCCAGTACTGTTATCGACGACAATCTTGTTTGTGCCGTCCTCGTTTGTCTGCCAGCAGTGAAATGGCACTGCCGGATCATCTGGAGCGTACGCAAAGGCGTATTGTTGTTGCGAAAGTCCTAAAACCACCAGGAATGCAATTGCTACTGCCGCAACGACTGCATACATGTGCCAGTTGGGTCTAGACATATTTGCGCTATTTCATCAGCATATATAAAAAATTCTTTAATTTTTATGGTAAATGATTGATAATAGATTGTATCAAAAGCGTTATGATAATTATTTGAAGAAAGATTTAGAAAAATATCGCGATATTGCACATGTCCTGATCACTTTATTTTTGCACAGACGATTTTGGCATTACTTTCAAGATCATGTGCTGATTTTGACATTTTTGCCATCCCTATCCAAGAACAATCAACTATTTTGGCATCGTAATGGCTTGACCAAAAAAACCATCCGCTTAACATGCATGCTGGCAAGAAAAGATTAAAGCGCGACACGAGTACCCGGATCGTGTGACCTGCTTTGCAGGCTCCGCTTGCATCAATAACAATGCCCCGCATCAACTCCAGGTACAAGAACAGCGACAGAATCTGTTCCAGGGGAATAAAAGAAAGATGCATAATCAAGTCTCTTGCCCGGAACCCGGGCCAGACCAGAAACTCGGTGGCAAAAGACATGGCGCGCGAGCTGGGCCTGCCGTTTTCCAACGCATACGGCTATGTGTTTAAGGAGCTTGAAGGGTGCCTCGTCCCAAACGGCATCATACAGGAAGCGGGCCGCAAAAAGACAAAGATGGGGCCGCGGGCACTGCAAGAGTCAGGAATACCATCCTTCCGCCTCACAGAAGCAGGCATGATAGTTGCCGCTTCGCTTGGCGAGCTGGAGCTTCAGAAAAGGATGGAGATGGTGGAAAAGTGCCTCACGTCCCGGGCCGTCGCAAACTCTAGCGAGTTTCCATTTTACGAATCCGTTCTTGCCCGGTTCCGCAGCAACCCAAAAGCCAAGCTGCAGCTTGTCGAGACAGGAGTGGCAGAATTCATCGAGGGCAAGATATCGCACCCTATAATTCCACTCCTGGAAGAGAGCAAAGAGCAGCTGCAGGCATAGGCTTTTAACGCTTTTTCGCCAAAAATTTCAGTGCTCAAAGCCGTACTGAGGTATGATAGGGGCACCATAGTAATCGAGGGCCTTGCTCATATCCCATTTGCAACACGCGATCCAAGGATAAGCGCGCTGCGAGCGCAGGCCATGTACTATCCAGATATCGTAGAGTATCTGAAGCAAAGCGGAATAGAATACGACGACAGGATATTTTTCTCAGATAATAATAATTCCATGCCTCTTGACAGTCATTACAACAACAAGGACAGCAGCAATAACCTTTCTTCTTCTCCCTCGTCACCATCACTGAGGGACTATCAGCAGAGGGCATTTGACAACTGGGTAAATGCCGGCATGAGAGGATGCGTCGTTTTGCCGACGGGTTCCGGCAAAACCCTTGTGGGCGTCAAGGCGATAGAAAAGGCAAATGCCGCGTCTCTGGTGGTTGTCCCGACGCTGGACCTGATGGACCAGTGGACCGCCGTCCTTTCAAAGTATTTTTTTGCTTCTTCTTCAAGTGCAACAACGACGATAAACAGGATAGGAAACCTGGGTGGCGGATCAGAAGACATCCAGCCAATCACTGTGTCAACGTACGATTCGGCGTACCTGCGCGCGGCGTTTCTTGGCAACAAATTCAGGCTCGTCGTGTTTGACGAAGTGCACCACCTGGCGGCGCCCGGCTACAGGACTATAGCTGAGCAGATGGTTGCTCCTTTCAGGCTTGGGCTGACCGCGACGATTGAGCGCGAGGACTCGCTTCACGTGGATCTGCCGAGGCTTGTTGGCGGCGTCGTATATCAGGTTACGCCCGACGTGCTTGCAAGGCAAAAGCACCTTGCCCAGTACGAGGTTGAAAGAAGGAGGGTCGAGCTGTTGCCGGAAGAGCTTGTCCAGTACAAAGCAAGCATGCAAAAGTACCACGAGTGCCTGAACAGGCTGCTGGGAGGAGGAGGCATGACAACAGATGCAGCGGCGGCTCGCTATACAATTTCGCTTGAAAAGCTGATAATGATGTCTGGGAGAAACCCGCTGGCTCGGGAAGCCCTGCTGGCAAGAAACAAGGCGATAAATATCGCGCTAAACAGCAAGGCCAAGCTTGAAGAGCTTAAAGAGATCCTTGCAGAGAACAGGGGCGCCAAGACGATTATTTTCACGCAGTACAACAACATGGTTTACGAGATATCCGACAGGTTTCTCGTACCGTTCATCACCCACAAGACGGGCAAGGACGAGAGGCAGGACGTATTGAAGGGGTTCAAGGACGGCCGCTACATGGCCATCGTCACGTCCAAAGTCCTGGACGAGGGCGTGGACGTGCCGGACGCAGAGCTTGGCGTAATCGTCAGCGGGACCGGAAGCGCAAGGGAGTTCATACAGAGGCTTGGAAGGCTGCTTAGGCCAAAGCCAAGAGCGGCGACAGCAGAAGCAAAGGATGACGGCGGTAGCAAGGAAGAAAGCAAGAAAGCCAGGCTGATCGAGATAGTGTCCTCTGAAACCAGAGAAGAGACGATCACAAGCGCCAAGAGAAAGAGAGCCCTCAAGCGAGTCCAGGAGAACCATAATGATCATGACAACACAGAGGTGTACGGCAACAGCGTATGCTAGCTGCGCCTCTGCTCAGGGTCAGGACGACGAGGAACGGATCCATTGTTCCATTGTTTTGCACCCGGGATGAAGAGACAGGTCTGGCCAAAAGGCTGATCCAAGAGTTTGAAGCGGCATGGAAAAAAAGGGAAAGAAAGGCCGAGCTTGACGACAGGATAGCCGAAGTAGAATCTGAATACAACAGAGATTTCAAGCTCGTACGGGGGCTGTGCGCGCTTCTTGAAAGAAGATGCACTTTTGAAAGCGCGACCGTATCGACAGCAACGACAATTAGTGCCGCCACTACTAATGTCACCCTTGTCGAGCCGGCTGCAGTCAGAAAAGCATTGTTTGAAGAATCGTCAAGGCGCGGGTTTGCGCTAACAGACATGGAAAGAAAAGAGATCATCGATATAGTTGCATCAAGGTTGCACCTCTCTGCAGATGCCATTGCAAGCATCATGTGGAGTGACCTGGATGACAACCTGATTCTTGAGAAATTCGATGCGATTGACGCAAAATCGCTGGTAGGATGGTACAACCTAGCGCTGGTCCAGACCTTGCTTTTCAATTGCACAAAGCTAGAGTTTTCTGTTTCCGGCGGGCTGAACTGGAAGCGCATTTTGAGGAGGGTGAAAAGGCTCGGCCTGATGTATTATTTGCAGCAAGAAGATCATGACAAGAGCAGAAAAAGAATTGTCTGCTCGATCGAAGGACCCCTGAGCCTTTTCAGGCTGACCGACAGGTATGGAACAGCCCTTGCAAGGTTGCTTCCATCAATCGTCGTTCTGTCCAAAGGAAGCGAATGGCGCATCAACGCCTGGATCATGCGAAGGACGATGGAAGGAAAAAGGACGCTGTACGAGTTCAACCTGTCAGATTCCGAGGCTCCGTCGCTGCTGACGGATCCGTTCTATTATTATTACAACAATAATAATGAAGGCAGCAAGAGGGGAGAAGAACTGCAGCTTTCCCCGGACTATTTTGACAGTGCTGTTGAAGAAAAATTTGCGCGCAGGTTTGAAGCTGCCGCAGCGGCAGGCTGGAAGCTGGTAAGGGAGCCCGATCCCCTGATTGTATCTGACGGCAGGGCCCTTATCCCCGATTTCATGTTTGAAAAGTATGGCAAAAGAGTGTACCTTGAAATTGTCGGGTTCTGGACACCAGAATACCTGGAAAGAAAGCTAAAGAAACTTGCAGACATTATCATTGGCAACTATAACGCAGGGCAAGCAACAGACCTGTTTATCGCGCTGAACAAGGACCTGGCGTGCTCTAATGCAGTGTTGTCGTCGCTTTCCTTCCACCTGATCCCAAAAGAGAGGCTGATACTTTATGGAAGCGATGCAGTGCCCATAAAGCCCGTGCTGGATTATTTAAAGTCCATTGACAAAGAAACTGCAGAGCAGAGCATCAGCAACCCCAACCTGAAGGCAGAGCTTGACCGCGCCAAGGACGTTATCTCGATTGACGAGATTGTTATCGAGAATAAAGAAAGCAATTGTCCTTCTCCCTTGCCTCCAGAAGTTGTAATGAAGATTGCATTACGAGATCATGGCGACAGGTACATGGAAGTGGCAGGAACGCACCTGATATCAAAGGAAAAGGCGGGCAGGCTAGAGTCTCTTCTAGCATGCATCATCAAGTTTACAGACGCGTGCGCAGTCCTTGCCCAGAACGAGATTCCAGAATTGTGCCAGGCAGAACTTGTGTCAAAGCTTGGCTATGACGTAGTGTGGCAGAGCATGGATCCAGGTTCGGCAGTCATTGTAAAAAAGAGGAACGAGAAAAAAGAGAGCGATGCTGCCTGACCACCCACTATTCTTTTTAGAAGTGACCAAAACGTTTTAATTGCTTCCCCAAAGTGTTTGCCTTACGTGCGCCCGGGTAGTATAGAGAAGCCCGGCTATTAGCAGCTGGCCTCGTACAGTCCGGTCCAGTATGGGGGACTGTCACTCCTCCGACCCGGGTTCGAATCCCGGCCCGGGCGCTTCACTCCTATGTTGACGCCCGGTTTAAAAAAGCCAAGAGAAGCATACGAAAGTCAGACATTTTTAGAAAAAGCTGACGAAACTCGGACATCTGGCCGTTTTAAGGCCACGCGCAGGTCCGGTGGCGTGATAGACAGTGACGCCATCTACAACTACACTGGCAAGTTAAAGGCTATACAGCGGCAGTTCAAGGGAAAGGAGGCGAAGTTGGTCTCCGATTTCCTGAACGCACTCTCCGACCATGGGTTGAGCAAGGGCAGGATAACGTACTATGCCTGCAGGCTCCCCAAGATAATGAAGTGGTTCAGAAAGCGTCGCATAGCCCTAAAGGATGCAACGAAGGAAGATTGCAAGCAGTGCCTGAGAGATGTGAACAGCTCTGGCGACTATGGAGGAGAGACCAAGTCCGCGTACGCAAAGACCCTGAAGCGGCTGATACACTTTGCCAAGACGTCTGAGATAGGCGAGAAGAAGGAGGGCCAAGACTATGTGCAGGAAGTTGCTTGGATAAGACCTACTGCCTACCTGAAGCAGGGAGAAAAGCAAGAGATCAAGCCCTCAGACATTCTGACCTATCAGGAACTTGAGATGCTGGTCGAAGCGGTGAACAAGATCAGCCGGTATCCTGTAAGAGACAGCGCCATGGTCATCTGCATGTACGAAGGAGCGTTTAGGTCCGGCGAACTGCTCAGGATGGCAATTGGAGGGGTTCTTTTCAAGGACAAGGTGGCGGTGATATCGACAACTGGAAAGACAGGAAGCAAGACGGTGCCTCTGCTTCTCTCCTACAAACCTCTGCTAGAATGGCTACAGCAACACCCGGAGAAGGATAACCCTGATGCGGCCGTCTGGATGGGAATGACAAGGAGAAAAGTATTGCATTACCAGTACCTCCGGAACCTGGTCAAAGATGCAGCCAGACAAGCTGGAATCAAGAAGAAGGTTTGGAACTACCTCCTTCGGCACACGAGGCTGACAGACGTGGCAAGGAAGCACCCTGACCAGATACTGAAAAAGTACGAGAACTGGAAGGGTAACACTAGGATGGTGGAAGTGTACATCCACCTTTCAGAATCAGACCTTGAGGACGCGGTGTTAAGAGAGCACGGACTGCAGCAAGAAGAGAAGGAAGAAAAGTTAACACTGAAAAAGTGCCCAAGGTGTGGAGAGGGAAACACCATAGGTGTAAAAAGATGCGTTAAATGCGGTTTTATTATCGATGAGCAGCTGGCGATGAAAACAGTGCAGGAAGAACAGGATGTGTTTGGCAGCTTGAGCAAGCGGATAGAGCGGCAGGAAGAGGTTCAAGATAAGATACTCGAAGTGCTCGGTTCCATTGCAAGAGATGTCGAAGGGATGAAGGCGGCAGAGGAGGACGATATAACCACTAGCACTTAGCAGAGCCTTACTCTTCCTCTAGCTCTTTATTTTTCTGAGCTTTTCCAAGTCCTTCTTTATCGCATTATGTTCCTTGACATAATCCTCTATGGCGCTCTTGAGGGCAAGAAGTTTGCTCTTTGATACGAGTGCATATTCCTTGTCCTCGTGACTGTTGCTTTCTTCCATATACGCACTCAATGTCAGGGATGCTTTTAAGGACCTAGTGGATGTGTTGAGTGGTGCATAATGCTCCGAAGATCTCCTGCAAGAAGAAGATCTATACTGCGAATTTTGGCGAATCCAAAGGAGCTTACTCTTACATAAGATCCGGACTCTATCAATTATTTTTTATTTTATTCGAGTCCTACCGAAGACGATGATCAAGCTCGCCATTCCAGCTGTCAAGGCCAACATAGCAAACGGGAATTCAGGAACGACGTTAGTCCCACTGATAGTTATTTCATGAGCGCCGGCATTCGGAGCTAGCAGCCTGATGGTTCCATTATCACCGTCATCTACTACTATAGCGTCTGTTAATTCCTGACCGTCGAGAGTTACTACATATGGTCCGTCTAGCAGCTTATCAACGGAAACGCTAGTCATGCTACCAGTTTCATTTCCAACTCCCTCCATCCTAAAGGATAGCCTCTTCTCTTCCTCGTTAAAGTTCACGTTGGAGATCTTTGCGTTGCTCGATAGATTCAAATCAACTATAGTCCCATTCGCCTGAACTTGATGCAGATTATCAACAAGGTGGTACAGCATAGCAAGGTCCCGTTATCCTAAAGGTCTAGAAGGACCGGGGAAGCCGACGCGATAAGGCAGCTTGTAGCAGAGGGCAGGCGGATGAGAGCTAGCGAAGTGCTAAGGTACGTAACTACATACGGCAGAACTTCAAATTGCAAGAGTACTCCTGCTGAACTTTTCGATGCCGATACGAAATACAACGTTGACAGGTATATTGAACTGCGCAAAGATACGTAACTCTGTTGTTACACCATTCGGATATTCAATTGAGGTCGCTGAAAGTCGGATGCTCCAAACAAAACTTTTGGAAAAAAAACAAAGATGAGACCATATCAAGCCTACACGGTTTGGAGAAACGATGTAACTTGCGCGACTAATTTATCCACGGGCGTACTTCCATCTACTTTCAGATCCGCCAACTCAACAAGTTGAAAACCTACTTGACTTTCCGTGGAGTGCGAGTCGACTGCAGTCAATCCAACTCTTCCAACACCGTCACGTCTTTCGATCCTCTCCAGACGCTCAGCTTCTGGTAAAGTAATAAAAATAAGAGCTACCCTTGCAGGATAGACAATATCCTTAATCGCATTCAACGCCTCAAGATGCCGAACACCGTCAACAATTAATGGTTCTGATGGATCCCAATTTCCGAAATCTAAGACTGCTTTACAAAATGGTTTCCACCCGAGCTCAACTATCAGAGCCTCTCCAAGTTGTTGTAATGTTTCTCTCGAGTGATCAAGGTTGCGATCGGATGCCACACTTCTGACATAGTCACCAAAGCTTATTCGACGCCATTTCATTTTCTCAGAGATCTCTTTCGATAGTGTCGATTTTCCGCTTCCTATCCTCCCGGCGAAAGCTAAAATCAAGGGCTTCAAATGTCAAGCACCAAAGGATTATTTTTTTGCCTATTGTATAGGATTACCCAGCCTCTGCGATCTTTCTTTTCAATAAAAAGAGGTCCGAGAGTTGCTACCTTATCTATCCTCATTAGCGTGGCGAAAGAGGCATGTTTCCTGTCCGACCAAAAACTCGGATCCTGCACACATAAATAGTTAGTAAATTCCCTCTTGATATCAAGCCATGAACGAGGATCTAAACGATAGTACCAAACTTCGGTAACCTCACAAATGCCCATAATAGGGCCACCAGAACGCTTTAATAATATCACGTCACCATTCGCCACCTTCTGGTACGGAGCGACGCGATGTGAGGAAAATCTAGACTCAACAGTCTTCTTTCCTTCAAGGATGAATTGAAGGTAGGGTTCAACAAGGACGGCTAGATGAAGTGAGAAAGGGAGATCGGATCGCTTTTTCAGTAGTGGCGTCAAGTACTGCCCCCAATAGTTATCTTCACTTACTGACGTGGAGAGAAATCTAACTAATTCTGTGTGAATATCGGCAGACCAAGAAGGACTAATCAAAACGTTCAAACTCCATTCTCTCATTCGATTCCTTATCAACTATATCAATAATTTGAGCAACTGTCAGGAGAATCTTTTTTCTTTGGTCTGATTTCAGACGGCGATTTATTCTTGACTCGACTTCACATACTGGTGAATGACCACAAGCAAGCGCTTCAAGAATAGTTATCAATATGTTGCGACCCTTACATGCAAAAATCCTATTACCAGAAGTCCAGACATCTGCCAAATCTCTTCTTGAATCCCTACGGCTAACAGAGTCCAGGATATCGGATGGAACAATTGAAATTAGACTAGGATCTAGATAGCTGTTTGATTTGTCATTTCTAATCAATATTCTAACTCCCTTTACGTTAATTTCTCTCCAGGGTTCCTTAGCGGAAGAGCGGGGTCTTGAGACATCGCGCATCTTTGTTTTTGAAAATATTGCTAGATCTCCTTTTCTCCAGTCAGATGGTATAGCATTGATACCTTGTATCCGAAGAGCGTTTCTTTCAAAGAATGGGCTCTGATATTTCAATTCGCCAGATAGAAAATCAAGCAAAGTTAGTCCAAGTTTTCTTGCCCATTGGAAAACCGACTTGATCTCTTGATGTATTCCCGGTCTTGCTCCCACAGGAGGCAATACGATAAGTACATGTCCGTCAATTTCACAAATCTGAGTAGCTGCCCAAAGAAAGGACTTGATTTCCTCCAAGTACCAAGGTGGATCCGCAAATACAAGTTTGGCGGAAACTTTTGGTAGTTTTTCCCGAATTAAGTCGCAACGATAGAACGATTTGCCGGTCTTAGAAGAAGCAATTGTTGGATTTCTATCCACTAAAATGAACTTCCTATCAGGTAGCTGACTAGATTCATGAAACAAACTAGGCGCACCTAGTAAGCATATCATATCTCCTTTCTTACTGTAGATTTTGCAATGATGCATAGCACATTTAATCCCACGCTCAGAAAATCTCCAGTCGAAATCGAGTGGATGTGGGATAGGGAGGATTTGTCCCCTCTGGGATTTCCGTGCTTTTCCGCCAACATATGCAAGTACTTCAGTAGCAAGAGTGCTCTTGACTTTATTGTTCTGGACTAGTCGTTGGATTGATTCTAAGACCGTGACAGGATAAATTCCAGGGAGTATTGCGAGAAGAGAATCGAACCGTCTAATCCCTGAAGAAGTTGCTTCTAAGACCCATTCGTCAATCAGCTTAACGAATGCTGAAGATTCTCGGATCAATCGATATTCAACCTAGCCCAAGATTACTTGAGTTATGGGTCGTGCAAGTTCATTGTCAGAATATCTACGTCTAAGTTCATTATTCCATTCTTGGATAGCCACCTCTTGATTTGTTAATGCACGACTAATAGCGTCATTATTGGATGTTGTTATTCTGGATTTTACAGGGCTGAAAATTGCAATTTCAAGTGGAATCGTTCTTAGTGGCAAGTTAGTGTGGACTTGTTGGAGCTTGTCTACAAAATTCCGGACTTTTAGTGAAATGCGATCCGTATCTGCGGGAGATGTTAGTGTCACATATGCATATGTGTCAATACCCAACTCAATGAACTTGCGAATAAGTTCGAATTGAAAATCAAAGAGATCAGGATCTGCCAGAGTGTTAAATGAAAATGACTCCCTATCAAATCCCTTGAAGCAACATACCCTGCCGTAATTCTTGTATCCACGCACCAGTTCTAATTGCTCGCCGCTAAGATACCTCCAAAAGTAATCATTACTAAGGTTATCGTCAGACCATAAGTAGACGGAATCTTGCAGTCCTCTTGCAATGAGCTCTTCCATCATCCAAGGTGTCCATTCTGGAATAAGGTCTGGCTGTCCTCCACTTAGATCTATAACGCTCGGCCTATCATTTTCATTTAAGTATAAATTCACAAGGTCAGATGCTGAGACCCATCTTGACCGTTCAACATCCGCTGAGAGTAAGTTGAACGGCACGAAACAATACCAACATCTCCAATTACACGCCCCATTCTGAAATACTTGTGCACGCATCACGTCCTGCATGGGAAGATTTAGAGCCTTGCAGGCGGGTGCAATTGGAAGAGGATTGCTTGGCCATCCTGTAGAAGTCTCAATTTTGAAATGACGGATCCTACCTAAACCACCGCAGTTTGGGGCCTCACTTAGATCCACTTCTTGTTCTGAACCCAATAAATTGCTTACAAGCAACCGCTTGTTAGAAAGATCCACCGATTTGGATCGAAGATATTTGGACCATTCCTCAGTATTGATTGTCTTGGTCACTTTTTGTCCTTCTCTTTTGCATTGATGTCATCACTGGCTTCAACAGCTAGAGCGGGCAGTTTCTTTTCGACATAATACATCATTAAGCCAACAAGATACTGTATTTCCTCGTCAGAAAGAGGATGATTCCTATTAATCCCATGCCAAGCCTCAATACATTTTCTACAACAAGTAGCAGTTGCATGTTGGGAATAGTAGATTATGTTTCCTTCGAGAGGAGTCTGTCTACCATCCCAGGGGTTTTCATTGGAGCATTTGTTTACATACTTTCGTAGCCGATTTTCAGCCTCCTGTCGAAGCATGCCTAAACCTTTTTTCTTCGCAGATTCAACAATTTTTCGTTCAATGTCACGCTCCCAATAACCGAGCCGGAAAGCTTCCATCCTAAGCATGCTTGTGGTATAGTCTGCGTCGTCGATATTGTGTGAATCCAATCGATCCCAATCAATTAGTTGTTTGCCGCAATCTACACAAGTTTGACTTCGGTATGAAATTGCGTCATCAAGTTTTTTCCCACGGAAGTCATGGATGAAAGAATGCAACCCGCGTTTACAATCCGAACTTGTGCATGTTAGTCTTCCTAATGGCTTAGTATTTTGCCAATCAGGAACCTCTTCCTTATGCATCCCGTTGTTCCCCCGGCCTTATTGCTTGTTGAAGTAAATCAAGATCAGGTAGAGAAAGCGATCCGAGATCAGCATATTCTAGAAAAATGTTTAACATTATTTCTTTAGGATCTTGGGTAATTTTCCTCTGTAAGTTCTCAGCAATACCCCACAAGCTGTCGTCACCTTCCATAGAATAACGGAAAGCGACATAATTTGCGAGGATATCCGCGCGTACGCCTTCTTTTTCTGCCACAATCCTGATCGCCTCCTTCATTCTGGACCTATCACCACTTGAGACATCACGACATAACTCGGCGAGTCTTTGGGGATTCTTGCCAAGCAAGACAGCAGCTGCAAACAAGTTAGCTACTATCTCCTCTTGAGAAGAATACTCAGGAGCGCCGGGGTCCGAGGCAATGTGAATTTTTTGCTTTGAATCTTGAGCGGCGTGCCAGACTTCATGTAACAAGTCAAACATCCAACGTGATTCAGATGACGTTCTCTGCTTTAGAACAATGACATTTCTGTTATTGATATTGAAGCACGCGGCGTGAAAAGCGCCAGGGTCGTCTAAAGCTATAACAGGAACACCTAGCTCCCAAATGAATCTGGTGAGCGACGCCACACTAAGCGATCCAGACTTCGCAATTATTGTCTCATGAATTACATATGGATCCTTTGGAATAGCCTTCCTAGGCAATTGTTCTGTCGCCTGTGCTATGATCGAAGCAAGGTAATGTGCATAGAAGGTATATGCATTAACACGTAGTTCATTTCGACCTTTCGGTAACTTAAAGCGAACTTCAGGTATTACTGCCGTATTTAACTTAAGTTCCGCATCTCCAAATATTTCCTCAGGAGACCAGTGGAACACTCTCCCAATACGAAGTGCAGCTTGAAGACCCATTAAATCAGATTCGGAGCTATCAACATTCTTTTCCGCTAGATAGTTGGCCAATGATGAAGGCAATATCTTATCCATTATGAAGTTTCGATCTAATCCAACGCGTTCCATTCTCTTGAAGAATGAGGATAGAGGAACTCGACCGGTGGTGAGTTGAAGTCCTTCAGGGCTTGCCATATTAAGTGCTCTTAAGACCTCCTTAATTTTGCCCAGACTAGCAGAAGAATATTCTGTAGATTCCCATCGTTGAATCTGTTGTTCGGCAATATTCAATCTGTCCGCCAATTCTCTTTGGCTAAGGCCCAACGAAATTCGGGCTTTAATCAGTGCTCGTGGAAGTTGTTCAAGCGAATGCAGCTCTATCAGAGGAAGTCTTCCGCCTTGTCTAAGATCCTCATACTCAGTCAATTCTTTCTGAAGTTCTTCAACTTGGTTCTGAATTGCCTCTCTACCGAGCTTAAGAAGAAGGGGATCGATCTTACCGGATATTTCAGATTCCCTCAAAGAGGCTAACTCCGCCGAAAATTTCTCAATATACGATTTAGTTATGCGATATTGTCGTTCATTTTTAATCAAGGTAATCCCCCCAAGTCGATACCGATTATACCCTTCTGTATTCCTCGTCGAGTATCATTCTGAAAGAAATCTAGCCATGTTGAACGACCAGGATTATTTAGACGAATAATAGGATAAAGCTCTCCCAAGAATTTCATTTTTTGAACGCGTTTATCTCTGAGAAGTACTGGATCTACGGTTTTTAGCAATTGCATATCAACCCCACGCGATTCCCATGCGGCATCAAAGTCATTAGGAAATTCTTTGCTGTGGTAAAACTCCCATCGAGGTAAGCAATACTGCAACCCGCAGTTTTTAGCGAATCGAACGCCATTTTCATTCCGTCTAATATTCGCCTCCTATTCTCATTATAACCAAATCTACCACAAATCTCTTGCCATGATGCCCAATGAATGCCCGCCGGTAAAACTCCATTTATATCGAACTCCGGTATCATGACACAACATTTTTGTTGTGTTCACTTCTATATATTTATTGCTAAATATGGCACTGTCAAGTTGTCAGTTGCTGTAGCGTGTCACTCATGCGTCAGCAATCGAAGACTCTAGGTCCGGCTCCTCGTACGTATCGAGCTCCCAGCTTGAGTGAACTATTGGCCTTCACAGTTTTTACATTGCCATGCCACTTTTCGTGATACTTTTCGTGAACGGTATGGATTGGGATTAACGTTCTAGATTTCGACTCTTCTATCACTTTATCTGGGTGCCATCTCCATGGCCAGAGACGTGGGTATGGTTCCACTGCTTCTTTAAGGTCAGCAAGCTAAAATGCTGCAGCCACAGCTTTACCCTCTTTTCATCAAGCCTCATTTCTTGGTCAAAAGGTTCTGTTGATGAGCGAATGTAGCTGGAGCCTTCCAAGGGTCGAATATCAATCGGGTTTTGAAGCTGGTAGTCATTACAATAAAATATCAGGTCCTTTTGTCGTTCGGCAACAAATCTGTAATTTATGACGTTTGGATGATCAAGGAATTTCCTCTCCCTCTATGTGCAAACACCACAAGACGCGCAGCCGTATGCCAGTATTTTGCCGCTAAATGCATCGACGAAGTATAGATAAAAATCCCGATGTAGAAAGTATGCATATCGTTCATTGCTCCGAAAATCCCTGACAACCCACACGTACTTGTCGCTCGTATCATTCTTTGGCATGAGAAATGCATGATCACCTGCGTAACTTATGAAGGCCAATGTATGAGTTCTATTAACTGAGAGTGTTTCTGGATTAGCTTCATAGACAATGTAATCTGGCCTTGTATCGTTACCCCATGGAATTGTGCCGTTGTATTGCCAGAAGTCAAAACCAACCGTACGGGCGACAGTATCGTTCTGGATGCCCGGCAGGTGTGAATCAGCTACAATTTGTGCAGCTGTTTCGTTTGATATCATCATCTTCGTCGTGTGTAAAGACCGGATAGGCGACTGTATAATAGCGATAGCCGCATGGTTATAGGAGGTGGTGCCAACGCCTGGCGCAGCAAGAGGAAGTGAAGTCAGCAATACAAGGCCGACGACAGGGATAATGCTGCTCTTCCTCATCATAATCACCAGTTAACAGTACGCGAGACTAGCGCTAAAGTATTGAGCAGAAATTCTAGGTAATAGTAGAAGATAACAAAAGCTCTCATTACAATGGAAAATAGAGAATGTATGTTCTAGATCGACGATCCTGCAAATTTAAGTAGATGGCTACCTTACACATAGACAAGGCAAGCTGATGGGAATGCAAAACAATGCAAACCATCATTGGAACGCTACGAGAATTATTATGATGACAACACTGTTGCTATTTCTTGTACTAGTACCATTACCATTACTACCTGTGTCTCAATCATCTGCCATCTTCTTTATGGCTGACCGAAGCGTTATACATCCGCATAATAATATTGCCTCAGCTGTTGCAGCGTCATCAATAACTACAACAAACATGGATGACCAAACTGGCGCTTCCTCACAACAAATCTCTTCTCTTTTAGCAGTTCGAACTATAACTGAAAGTCTTGGTTATCGCGAACTTGTCGGAATACCTTTGATATTCTCTCATCAAGGAAACGTGTCTATAAAAGAAACTCCAGCCAAGATAAACATTCCAAATGATGTACAGAATTATACGATTACCGCACCAGATATGCTATTCAGGAATTTTGATAATGTAACTTTTGACCACTGGCAGGACGATACCAATTCCACAGACAGGACTAAAACAATAGCCATCTCAGACAATAACGGACGGGGGATTTCAGAAGATTTAACAGCCGTTTATAGATGGTACACTGCTGCATGCGATAGCTGCAGAGCATTTTTGCGAGAGGGCTTTGTTGAGCCATTAGTGATAAGGATTGTAGATTCTGAAGGCAACTTGCTAACAGGTGCTAAGGTGACAGTTGCACCGAAAACCGTAGCCTCACAATCTTCCTCTGGCTTTTCACCAATAGCTACTTTTTCTAGCTTAAAGAATGCAACAACTTACGTTGTTTCTGTACCAGCCACTTTTGTTGGCAATAATTTTGTAAGCATGAGCAATAATGGTAGCAGCAGTAGTAATGATGGCAGCAACAATAGAAGCATTTACCATTTCGATCATTGGCAGGGAATAGACGGATATTACCATAATGACCGCAACACTAACCACATACTGGCAACGATTTATTCATCAAATCATTTCTTCTCGAACTATGAAATAACGCTCACTGCAGTTTATGAGAAAGAATAATGACCAGATCTTCTTGATTGCATATGTATGTGTATGAGATAGCGAGAAATCGCTCTCAATACCACAAGATGTTGTTTGTTACCATGCATATTGCGAGCGGCACTTCTGAAGGCCAGCTCTCTTATTTTCCAACTGCTGACCTGCCTTGATGCAACTTTCTCTTCGAAGAATGGCTTCGTGGTCGAAGACAATAGTGACTTGTTCTTGGTAGGTTTGTGTACCGGTTATGGATAGCAGCGTTTCAGCTGTTTTTCTTTGCCCATCATGGGTACGTCACAAACTGCATCGAGACGTTTCGGTAGTGTATGAATCTATGTGTGAATGTAAACGCGCTCCCTCCACCAAGTACATATTCTTGATTGTTAACAAAAGAAAAAGAAGAGGAATGAAGTAGATGAGAGGCAGTTCAACCATGTTACGATTTGGTCATATCAAAATAGATATCAAAATTATGCAAGTTTGATGGGTTGATATTTCTGCTGTCTGTCCATACGATATACGCCTCTCTACCCGGAGATGCTTCACTGGATGTTGCTATGCCATGGTAATCATCTACAAAATTTCTAGCATGAGTGGTTCCGTCGGTTGTGTCCAAGTTTGTACTGTTTACTAAGGTAATCTGCTTGTTAAACCACAACGACTGGCTGTCGCATGCAGTGAAACTGTAGTAGCAATAGTAATCGTACTGCCTGTACCAAGTGTTATTGGCATCAAACCTCCTGTCGTAAGCGCTTACGTGAATTACAGCTGCATTAGAGATGGCGATGGCAGGCTCCCATTGGTCGGTTTTGTTTGTTTCCAAATCGATTTTCACGGGTGTAGAAAATGAACAACACGGGTCGGCATTTGCGTACAGTACGTCAGCGCCAGTGTTAGTATTATTGGTTGTCCACACAACATGGACTCCTGTTTCCGGGTCAGTAGCAATGGAAGGATAATGTGTTACTCTAATTGTATTTCCGTTGTAACCCTTTATGCATTGCACAAAATTATCTCCACACGTAAGTGTAAATCTCGTCCAATTCCCAACCGTGTATGTAGTGCTATCCCATCCTCCTGAATCTCCTCCAGCAGTATTTCTTCTTAGTTCTATGCCGCCATTTCCATTAGTACCTGTTCTTTCATAGACTACGTAAATTGTACCATCTTGAGCTACGGCTATGTTGCATCCTTGAACAAAACCAGGAGCCGAACCGGTGGCCAAAGTAACAACCGTTGAGCTAAGCGGTATGAGCCGTTTAAAGAGTATGGTGTTACCACCTCCGGTACCCGTCCAGCACATGTACAACCTATTTGCAAATTGCGAATTGCCCCCCCGCATCTGCTGCAATCCATGGTTTATCTGCACCTGAGGTACTAGTCGAAAAAGCGGTTGTCACATTGGTCCAAGTCAGGCCACCGTCCGTGCTTGTGCCAAGCCTGATGTAATAATTATTCCCGTGTCCTTTAGGAATCTCTACACATGTAAAATAAAAGTTCCCATTTTCGGATGATGTTACAACAGGATCGGACATGTAATCAGTTGCATTCTGTTTGCTAAGATGAGTTCTCATCGACCATGTTGTCCCTCCATTTTGGCTTTGGTAAATGGTGCAGTTGAGTACATCTGTAGATCTATTGATATTATTTGCACCTACCACGATTTGGGATGCATTTGTAGTTCTAACTGCTATTGTTGGTTCGTTTTGGTTGTTAGTATCTGTCGACACTTGATATCCGGTGCTTGAATCCCATTCCGGATTAACGCCAATGCGTAGATCCCAAGGTGAAGATGTGCCCTCTTCCCACAAAGCCGCTGCTTTAGAGATGGCCGATGTCAGTTGATCGGGCGAAGTAAATGACGTGCCGAATGGATTTAGTGGCGCTAGCCAGGAACCATCGACATTTCTTGTATCATACACTTTTCCTCCAGACAGGCTGTATGCATGTATCACATCGTACTCTGTTGTTGTGAGGGATGGCAACGCGTGAGACAGCGTCGAATCAGCGGTTTCAAACGACTGGAATGTGCCGTTGCCGTACCATTTTGCAATCTTTAGCGAACCAGAATTTCCACCTGTAAGATAAGCTACGTAAACCGTTTGCAAAGAATCGCCATCAGAAGATATCTGCTTGATAGATGGGTTTGCCATTCCGGCACCGGATGTGACGCTTACGGCGCTCCAGCTCGTGCCGTCATATGTCCTATAGTAAAACTCTGAGGCGTCATATCGGGCAAATGCAAAGAGCATTTTGCCTGATTCCAGTTTGCCAAGTATTGATGGGAATCTGGTTCCATACCCCGGACTGACTGTATTCAAAGACGTACTCCACGTCAAGCCACCATCTGTCGATTTCAAAATCTTGTAGTTCCACGCAGAACCTGTGAACCACCTAAATTCAGCAAAGATATTTGCATTCGTCGTGTCGGTATTTGCAGCAGGAGATAGGCATATGCCCGCGCCGCATTGTACGTCATTTGTAGCTGAAAATAGGAGGGTGGCATTGTTCCAAGTAATGCTACTACCACTCACAGTACCTCTCTTTGCGTAAACATTGGTAGTAGAACCTGAAGGTACACCATAAAACAAGGTTATCCTATTGATAATGTCGTCAGGGGTTGAGTAAACTATAGTCCAAGTGTTAGTATCAGTTGCCATTTGCCCTGTAGAAACGTCAGTTGTTGAACTCCAAGTCGCGCCGTCATCAGTTGACGTCCTATAGGCCAGATTTTGATTAGCTGCGTCATAAAAGAATGCAAAGAGAACCCCGTCAAATTGCGCTAGTCTTCTTTGTCCCTGATAATAGTCTGAAGAAGAAGGAGATACTGAACTTGTAATCGAAGCAACGGTAGTGGGGTCTATCGAAAAGGAGGAGGAATTTTCAACAGGCACCTCGATAGAAGAACTAGTAGAATTAAAGGCCATCTTGTATCCCGAAGTTACTGCATCAGACCAGTCGATGCCCAAGCCAATCACGGTAGAATTGGAGAATTTGCTGATGAAGGGCAGCAGTTCGCTCTTATCAGACGTCGGTACAGTTGAGAAGGAGGTCAAGAATCCATCCTCTTGCAGGATAATGTACTGATCAGTTGATACGTGCAGCGATATCTTTGATGGGCTTGGACTTGTCCCTACGATTGTGAATTTGTATCTGTCCGCGTAGCCATTTTCATTTTGAACCGCCTTCCAGTATACGTCGTATTGCAGACCGGTTGAGGTAACGACCTTTTGATCGACCATCGTGCTATTTTGCAACAGAGAGAAACTGCTGCCTTGTGGTACTGTTGCATTAGTATTGGTGGTAGTAGTTGTTGATGTTGGAATACTGCTGATTCTATAGCTGTATCCTCTGCTATCTGCGACTCCCAGCGTACCGTTGGTGTACCACGTCATCGTTTGCGTAATTGTGGAAGGCTGTGATTCTCCTTGAGCCTGAAGTACAGGGTATGTCACCGTTCTGGTTATGGTATCTGAGGAGACCTGAAGCGGCTCGATAGTAGGAGAAGAACTGCCGGCAGCCTGTGCGTCACTATTCTGCCAATGAATGTTGAATAAGCTGGCTGATAAAGGGAAAGTCGACAAAGAAATCATAATTGCTACAAAGATAGCCAAAAATCTAGTAACAGTGACCCTACTGCACCTTATAGAGGAATCTCCTCTGAATTTTTTCATGTATTGGCGTATATAGAACAGTTATTAAAGCTTTTTATAAGTAAATCTCCTAACTTGTCATCAATCAGCTGTTTTTTAAACGATTTCCAAGAGTTAATAGCATTCTAGTTATTTGAGAGAAAAATGTGGACGCTACTGTTCTTCTTAGTAGTCAGATTATGACCATGCAAACTATTGAGCTAGACGCAGCTCTGCTTCAAGCAACTGAGCGAACACAACAGCCTTGATAGCGGCCTCTTGACATGTAACATGATCAGGCTCGGCTAGAATGATATCTCGCAAGTGGCTGCCTGCAGGCAGGTATTTCTGTGCAATTGGCTTCAATCTCCTCAGATCAGCATAACCGCCGCCTTTATCTCGCATGTCTAGGTTTGATAGGAAATTCCTGAACCCCATTCACGGCTCTCCGGTTGCCGCCTGGCTTGGTCCACTGGTGTAAGTCTCCTTTCTGCTGATATTGAACCGGTATATGCGCGGATTGTCCGGCAACGAGATGATGTTTGCAAGCTCGATGTCTGAAAGGACGCAGAAGTGACTTGCAAAGAAGACAGGCTTTTTCACTACTTCCATTCTGTAAACGGAATCTCGCACCATCGAGGATAGCGCAAAGCCCTCGCTCTCAGAGAGGACCTTCATTATTGACCTGGCAGCGCCTATTTCTTCAGAGCCGATTGCAATACTGCAGTGAAAATGCCGTAACTGCTGCTTCTCCTTTGCTAGCTCGGCAAGCATCAACTTTTCCGGCGCCGTATGTTTCTTTAGGTTTCTCTTCTCTGAATCGCTGCCAAATGAGGTAATAAACATGCCAAGAATATCACGCCAGACCGGAGGCTTGTCGTATAGGTTCTTTTCTGCAAACTGCGATATCTGGTACGATTCATCATGATACTTCGCGGTTACAGCGACAAAGCATGGCCTACCTATCTTCTCCATTGTCGCATACACCAATGACGGTACAAGCTCATGCGCAATTGGGATAGCATAGTGCCTCCTCATTTTCAGGTATACAACCATGCTTGCCGAGAAGGCCTTTCTCGGCGTAGGTTCCATGAGCGCATTTCTTAGTGCGCTCTGAGCTACTTTGGCATCGCTGGCATCCGGGATATGCATGTAAAGTTGCATCACCCCATCCGCTTTTGACGGTCTTACCAAGAAGAACGAAAATTCCTTTATCCTCTTGATAATTTCATGCATATCGGGGTACTTGTTATCTGCAGGCTCGAAAAACGGCCTAAGCTCATACCAGCCGACATTTGTCTTCGCCGCCATCGTCGCTACATTCGTTGTCGACTCCGACGCTGTTGGTATCGTATTCTTTGCATTTTCCGTACTCATGCAAATTCAAGGACGTAAGTTGTTTTAAGAGTGGAAGTGAAAAGCACGAACATTCATTTAAATGCAATTTCTGTATGCTCTCCTATAATACCGAAAAGGAGCGGCGTGAGCACGAGCTCGCCTGGCACCTTCTGATAGAATGAAGGATGCTAGCCAGATAAAGACTAAGTGAATTATGTGACGTCATAACCCTCTATTCGAAACTTGTTTTGGCTGTTCACACGTTTTTCTCAGTGCTTTGATAACATCAATCGTACAAAGGTTCGCCTTTCCGCTTGTCGGCTTTATGTAAAAGTGACTCTACCATACACAACCACGATTCATTATTCCATAGATCTCGCACTCAAATTCTGGCCCTTTAAACAAGGCAGGAGTAACAGTGAATAATATGCGCAACAATCCTTTTTATCGAAAAGTATAGCTAGTGACGCTCGCCAAATTGAATTTTTCATCGAGAATATTGCATTCGATGATACATAGAGTCAGCAAACACTACGCTTATTATTGAACAGCCAGAATGTAAAATTGTGTCCGACGAGCCACCAATTCATTGGCCTCGCAAACCACTGGCTTTCATAATGGCTTCACTAACATTCTTGGCATTTACAGTAACAATAGCTTCTATTCATTTTCAAACTGCGAATGCAGAATGTCTAAGAGACGAGGACTGGCCAGAAAAACCGTGCTTTGATGTTGGTTCTTCGGCCCCTTCGGATGCAGAACTCCGGCAGATATGGAACAAGTACTATGAGATGAAGGGACAAGCCTGGATGGAGATGAAAAAAGCAGAGATGGACAAAGCCATCAACGATGGCACCTTTGGAGATTGGTTAAGCGACCCTGTTAAAGGTTCAGCTAACAAGAATGTATATGCCTATTACCGCGTATACGACGCAGTTCCTAACATGGTCTTGGATCCATACTCAGGGAACTATGTTGTACAAGGGTCAGAACCACCGCGAGGGGAATGGTATACCAGTACCATGGGAATAGCGGCAATCATTGGTATGGGAGCCGTAGCTGCGGTAGCTTCATTCTTTGTATTCAGAAAGGCTGGACGGAAATAACTCTATCATTTACTTTTTTCAGCATGGTATAGAGTCATGTTAGGTAGCTTAATCAAAAAAAGAAAAAGGAGGAGTCAATACCAGCTCCTGTGTGATTCCATTGTTGTATCGTCGTCGGGGACCCAGTTCTTTATGTAAAGGCTGTCGCCGCAGGAAGAGGCCATTATTCCCGGTATTTGGTTTAGGCAACTCGTCACATGGTCCATTCCATAAGCGTGGGTTACTTCATGCATGACAGTACGCGCTATGTCAGGACTCCAATTTGAGACCATTATGTAGGGATGAGTGCCGCCTGCAGTCGGAACTGCGTTGATGCAGCCGTTGGCATCAGGCATCTGTTTTCCTGTAAAGCCTATTAGAATTTCGGCAATGCCATAATTGCCAGAATTCCAATTGACGTCGTTCTTCATGTCGTTAAGGAATGTTGTATAGCAGAAATTGTCTGCGGTGCCTGCTGTCGACCATGCCGTTCCGGCTCCTGTTTCTTGGAAATCTATTGAATGCTCGTCAAGGTACCAAGGCTCTGCCTGATATAGATAGAATCTTGCCTGATCGATAGTAAGTCCGGAGCCTGCAGATGTATCGAAAGCTATCTTGAAGATGATGTTTGTTTGCGACCGAGTTGACAAGTTCAGATCCGGTGCTGCACTTCCACCGTTGACTGTTGCACTGGCGCGTGTGTAGCTTGTTTTGGCCGATGCAACGGTGTATGAATTTGTCGAACCTACTGTCAAAGTATAGCTACCGACCGTCCCACTTGTGGCTGTCCGGGTCCATGCATATTCACCAACTCTTTCAGCTGTTACTTTGGCGTCACCCAGACCCACTCCTCCTGATTTGGTCGTACCGGTAATACTTACTGCATAGGCGGGCTGCACAGCAAGGATCAGCAAGAAGGCGAACATTACTGAAACGGTAGCAAGCTTTTTCATTTCTTATTGACCTCCTGTGCTTGCCGTTATTTGCCCATACATCGCCTGAAATTCTGGAAGTCTCAACTCCTCAGAAAATGGGCCGATATACATGATTCGCATCGTTTTCTCGCCTTGACTCGTCGGGACATTGAATTCGTTACTTTGTGCTGAAATACGCTTAACTATGTCTGACGCGGCACTGTCGCCGATTTGTGTCCACCTATATGGCCGGTTTATGGCATCTGAAAGATACGTGGTTTCAGCTTGCGAAAGATCTTGGCGAGAAGAATCTAGCTTGTCTAATATGCTTATTAGGACATTGTGGTTGGAAAGCGATATAGGTGGTTCAAAATAGTTTATTGTATAGTATCTCGTCATTATTCCGTCTGCGGAGGTTACCGCGAACTTGTACCCTTTGTCTGAAAATGTCTTGAAGTATTCGTCCATTTCCGTATTTGATAACAACGTTGTGCCTTTCTGAATGGCCCTGTCTAAGTAGCTATACTGGCCTTCCTTTACCTTATAGTAATCTATTGAATCAGAAAAGTTGTTTTCAAATGAGGTCAATGTGGGAATTCCTGTTCTATACCGTATTTCATTAGGTTTTGATTCCGTTGCTGGTGCTTCAAGCATACCCTGCTGCGATTGAGCAACCGTGAAAGAATTTTGATTTGTTTGCGCTAATACAGCTGCGAAAATGATGCCTGCAGTGACGACAACTCCTGTGAGCGTGTAGAGAAGTCTTTTGTTGCTTACGGGAGACTTTTTCCGAGAGATTTCTGAAATCGGATATCACCAACTTCAAAGTTATGAAGCTTCTATATTAATTCTATGGAAGATGATAACTGACTATATTCATAACCGCTTTAGGAAAGCTTTTACAAGTATATCCAACTTTGCATTCTGACCAAATCTTCTGAGTTGTGGATATTTTGAATGCTAACTGTCATAGCTTCTTTGATCTTGATCCTTGTTTCGTGATTTCTTGAACCTTGTGGACAATTCTTTCGTTCTTTACCAGTTGCACCCGCTTGAGCCGCTTGTTAATCAGCGATTCTGCTCGACTACAACTGGATACCGTTAGATGGAGGAAGATTTGGCGGCGGACCTCGCCTGCAATGTCCCATTAAAGGGACATATGAGCATTAAGCGCACATGGAGCTGCTGGGACTAGTCTCGTTGGGAACGGCATCAGCCTACTTTGGCCTATCAGACTGGAAGACACGCGTGGTTGATCATCGCGCAATACTAGCATGTTATGTATTGGCTGTCTGCGTTAACAGTGCCATCATCCTCACAGCTGCATTTACCACGATTGACAAAAGTACTTCTAGTCATGAATCGACAATATCAGAATGGCTTGCAATCATCAAAGAGTCTGCCATAGCGACCATTCTCAGAGCTCACGGCTCTATTTTTGCAGTACTTTTTCTTGCTTGTACGCTCTTTGTATTCTATCGACTGAACTTGCTTGCATTAGGAGATGCGCTTGCGATTCCGGCAATGCTAGTCATGCTTTTACTTGCAGCCCGGCCCATCGAGATAATCGTCTACTTTGTCTCTGCGTTGGTCTTTGTGCTTGCGATTTCTGTGGGCAGAAATCTGGGCAATAATGTGAGGTGCAGAGAGGCTCTAAACGGGCCTCTCCGGCGACGGCTGTACCTCCTGCTTTTTTGTTATTATGGCGATGGCGCAGCATGCAGGTATTCGTTTAGGTATACTGGAGGCACGAGGCGCAACTATGATAGAGAGTCCTACTATGTTGGAACAGAGAAGACGTGGTTGGTTCCAGGCATCCCGATGCTTTCAGGGTTTATGCCTGCCATTCTGGTATTGTTGCTGATTTGACGAGAATACTATTATTGTTGTTACAGACTTTGGAACGAAAAGACTCTCTCTGACGAAGAGAGCGATAGCATCCGGCTCTTTCGGCGCTTAAAAGCGTGTGCTTACCTTGCGCTGTGAGTGTATGCGATGGAGTTCTGCTGACGGAGAAAGAGCATCGTCATGGTAGACTTTATCACGCCTATAGTCATCGTGATAATACTCGTAGCGCTTGTCGCGATAGTAAATGCATGGGTGATAGGTAGCGCCGATAAGTCGTTTTTTGAGCTCATGGTAAAGATGCCCAAGTTTGTTGACAAACCAGATGCCACGCTTGCAGACTATGAAGCACCACCCCCATCATCTTCTTCTTCACATGCACCAAGCGCAAAGCCGGGAATGATAGAGACGTACCACAACCTTCGCCTAATTGCCATCTTTGTCATGGCCGGCGCGTTTATCCTGGGCATGATCCTCTTTCTGGGCGAAGAGTTTGGTATCCAGAAGAAGGGCCAGGCAATCGAACTCGTCGCAAACGCGCTCATCTACTCGCTCTTTCTTATGGTGTTTCCTGTGCTGTGGGATAGCGTGGCTACGGGCGTCGAATACCTGAACGTATACATCCTAAACCCTGCAAACCCAACTCCGGAAAACGCAGCAGCAAGGGCCAAGGACCTGTTCATCAAGCTTGGAGGAATAAACACAGAGTTTGACATGGGCAAGCTGCTTGAAGGAACCGCCAAGGCACTGGTCGGCGACCAGAGCGGACTGACGCAGCTCTTCCATGACGTCATGACTGCGATTTTCCGCGCTTTTCTTGCGGCGCTCATCTTCATGATGATGTTCATCATAGGCACCATACGAATAGTGCTCACAGCGTCAATCATAGTGGGCCTGCCGATGATTCTTGCGATAAAGCTAGTGCCATGGGTGCGCAGGCCGGCTGACAGGCTGCTTGAGACTCTTTACGGGTTGGTGGTGGCTACCGTCATATCTTCAATGGTAGTTGTGGCTGGAGGTGCGTACCTGGACACGCTGCCAAAGGACAGCGTTGTGGAGAACTTTCAGGCTTTTGTAGCAGCTGCGGCAGTGATAATACTTGCAATCTTTATGCCGGTGATGCTCTCGCCAATGCTGGGCTCCGTTGTTTCGAGCATAACTGGCATGGTGACATCGTCACTTATGGCTGGCGTAGTGGCTGGCGGCTCGGCAACAATGGGTGCTGCAAGAGGAGCTGCCGGAGCGCTCGGGTATGGAGGCGCTGCTCCGGGATCATTGAGTGGCATGGGTATGGGGAGCGATGGCGGAGGAGCATTTGGAGGAGGTATGGCCGCAGCAAGTCTCGGCTCACGCCTAGCACAGAACGCCATGCAGGGTATATGCGGCGCAAACAACATGGGCATGGGCAGCCGAAGTACACAGCAGCAGGACCTAGCGCCGGAAATAGTAGCTGCAAAGGAAGAAAGAGCGATGAGATATCTTCCTCCTTCTGGTCGTGCGCCCGTAACTGTGTCAAGTCCAGCGACGGGGAGCGCGCCCTCTATCAGGCCAGAGCCACCGTTGGCTGGGACCTCCAAGCCGGTGGTAGAAACACCGTCATCTTATAGAGCCGATGTTTCAACTATTGAAGACGCGGCGGCTGCAATCAAGACACCTGCAAAGGAGAGCAGTAGGATGCCAGCCTTTGCAATTCAGCCCGGCTCAGTCGTGTTTGCTCCGGACCCGACGCCGCTTTCGTCCGCGCAAAAGCTGCACATGGGAGCAAAGGGGACCATCATAGGAGGAATGTCTGGCCTCGCGCAGGGCCTTGGAAAGGGTCTTGCCATGGAATCGAGAAGTGCAGGCATGGCCGACATTGGTAAGGCCATATCTAGCGCCTTCGGAGGCGGGTTTGACTTTGACAAAGACGGCAACAACTACTTTGAATTTGATGACATGAAGAAGGGGGTTGAAAAGCTGAGAGAACTTGCCACAAAACAGGTAAGGATGGTGTCTGAAACGTATGCAAGCGAAGCAGAAGGGAAACAAGGTGAGGAAATCCAAGATTTCCTTGCAAGGACGAAGCGAGAGATCGAATAATTACTGCCCAAACTATCATCAGATGAGCGTAAAAATGCTCAGGAGGAGTAGTAGATTTCATTCCATGAGTTTCGCCTCAGTTTCATTCGAAAAGATTAGCTGTCTTTAGGCTTTTTATACATTAGAATATCTTCTGTTCTTATTTCAAAGATATCTGGATTTACATCACGAACTCCATCGAACAATACCCTGAACGGATAAACAATGTCCAATATTGTTTTTTTCATTTCTTTCTTTATGTCATCGCCAAGCAAAAATCTAGCGAATGTCAAGAATTGTTTATCAGCATCATCAAGATTTCTGAGAAAATTATAATTTTGCATAACCTCCTTTTTGGCTAATTCTAGGTCGAACCTGATATCTGGCCTGATGAATCCCTTGACATCATCCTCATAGCTACTACTAGAAACCTTTTCGAAAAATATCTTGGGATCGAAAACTTTTCTATCTCTGTAGAAGTAGTAGAGGAACATTTTTCGGAGTACAATTTTGTCAATAACCAGACGAAAGGATGAAGTGAGATCATACAGATCCCGCCCTTTCATCCTATCATAGAGAGCTCGAAGCTTGGTAGCAAGTAGTTCTTCTATTCTGTAGGTTCCTATCGAAGTTGATGTTTCAGTATCATAAAGCATCAATTCTTTGTTCTCAGTTTTCAGGATGGGAAACCTTTCAACATGCGATACCTCAATTTTTATTGGCTGAACTGGCTGCTGCCCAGTTACGCTGTTATATTTTAGATGAATCGTTGTCTGCTCGTATCTCCGGTCAAAGGTTATTTTGTATGACTGGTCCTGTTCCTTTGCTATTTGAATCAGAATTTCTCGAATCCGCTTGACGTTTCTCAAGACTTCATCTTTTGAACCTATTTGATTGAAATCCAGGTCCACAGAGATTCTGCTTAAATTTTTCAGATGCAGCTTGTTTATCGCAGTGCCACCCTTGAGGAGCAGATTATCCTTAAGAGAATCATTTGAATAGATGTCATTTAGTAGGTAGCTAATTCTATAATCGTGTTCTGCGAGGGTCAGATTATCTATCCCGGCAAGGTCGCCCCAATTCCTTAAGATCCTTTCTGTTATCTTAAGCATACCACTAATTCTTCCAACTCATACAATCTGCATTTTCAATTATTTTCCATTTTTTTGACATCGTGCCGCTTTTTGGTTTTGTAAAGTCCAGTCTGTAGACATGTCTAAACTTCAGATTTTCCATATTTTGGAGAAGCTTTGGATCTACCTCAAAGCCTTCTTGTGTCAATTTCTCTAAAATAAAGCCCAGTCTTTGAATTACTACTTGCTTGTTGAATTTCTTGAGATAGTTCAACAATTTATCTCTGTCTATCTGCTGCAATGATTCTGACAAAATTCTTGTAACCTCGCTTATTCCGCCGCATAAATCATGCCTGTCGATACAATCGATAATAGTCTTTTCCAGGTCTGAGACTGAGGTATACGAATTAAGATACCTTTGTTGTTTGTATCCAAACATTGCCTCTGCCATAATGCGCACAAATTTTATAATCGAATTATGTCCTACTTTGACAGACCTTTTCTGTTTTGTTACTGCTACGGTTGTTTCAAATGGTAACTGAAGTGACAATCCATGAATGTATAGGGCGCTAGTGTAAGCAAGATAATAAGGCTCATCACCCACCAATTGTTCTAGCATCACTATAGGGTCTATTGTGTATCCTTTACGCCCATAGACAACATCTGGCGAGATAATGACATACTTTCCCCTACCGAACCTCGAAAGCATTCCTTTCCTTGCCAAGCTTGATAAGATATTCTTGGAATATCCATTTGGTACCATTAATTCCTTAGAGAGCAATTCGGGTGTGACAACTACTATACCTTTTCTTAATAGAAGAAAATATGATTCCTGCTCCTTTGGAGAAAGTTCTAATTTTTTATTGATTCTTTTAGAAGGTATGATTCGAAGGGTCTGATTAGAATTGGATAAGTTGTGCTCTAACTCTATGACTTCTACTCCTATTTCCTTTAGTACTTCTTTATGAATTGAATCCACTTTCTTAGCTATCAGAACAAGTTTTGCAGATGGTATTTTCTTATGCAGTAAAGTTGCGTATGTGGCTAATTGACCAACATCGAGTTTTGTGATTCTTCTAGACTTTACTTCTACAAAATATTCTTGCCCATGCTCATCTCTAAGTCTATAGTCCAAAGTTCCAATGTTCGCGATTTTAGCCTCTCGTTCGATTGTGACTTTGGCATTACCTGTCAATGACCGCAATAAGTCTGAGATTGTCGATTCAGGATGACTGGTTGCTATATGCATAGCGCACATGATATCATGTGCGCACCGTATATAAAAACTTAGATCTACCCAATTATTCTGGACTATAGTTTACGGGGCAATAACAGGGACGGATTTGAAAATGACGAGGGGATGGATCTGGGCAAAAAGAGTTGAGATCTCGAAGATAATTAGCTTACTGTGGCCTTACCAAGGATGAATTCTTAGATTTTCTCTAGCGTGTGTAGGAACAAAGGATGTTACGCGGGTGACGCATTAACACGCAACGGAGTCACGTTGACTGGCTTCCATATTCCACGCCTGACAGATTCGCCAACGTATGCTTGAAGGACATCCCACATGAGCATGATAGGCAGCCTTTCAATCCACAACATCATAAAGTCCTTTCCTGTGTCCTTCGCACCATTCTTTAGGTACTTCTCGAAGGTCTCATACATCTCTCGCTCAACTTTGGCGGCGTCTTCCCACTTGCCGGCAAGCAAAAGCTCGGTCCATTCTATGCATTTGTTGATATGCTCTACGCCGCCAGCATGGTTGAGCCAACTAGGGCTATCAATTCGATCAGTTCTGAATGCTTGCAGACCCTCTACTGCATGCTCGTATGATAGAACCAAAAAAGGCTCCGTCTTATCGATACATTCGCCCAGCCCTATTAGATTGCCGACCACGTCAGCAAGGAATACCTGATTTTCAAGATGGGCTTCCAGCGCATCAGGTACATAGTTTATCTTCTGCATCATTCTGACGTACTTTGTTGCCAGCGCATCTGCGGTCCATTCAGGGTATAGGTTGGCAAGTTCTGGGTGCCTGATGACGTGTCTTTCAATCGCAGACGATGCAAATACATAGCGTGAAACCCAGTACCGCTCAGGAGCCCCTCCGCCACCTACAAGTTCAGGCAGTGGCAAAGCAGGATCTTGTTCCATCCTTCCCCGAGCCCTTCTGAACAGCATTAGTTTGTTCGTTGGATTCTTGAAAAAGTGCTCTCTGAGGTTTATCTTCATCATCTGTTCCTTTGGCCATTCCATAGCCAGAGTGTCTGCAGTGAGCAAGCTCCAAGCTTCTTCCTCGTCAAAGAGGTTCCATCCCATTATCTTGTTCAATGCGTACTCTAGGAGCCAGTTGTTCTTGCCTGCTTCAAAAAAGGCCCAGCCAGATAGCTCATTGACATCCCACACAATGTTAACCCCAGTCCTCTTGGCCAACCGGCCTGCCTTCTGTGCCCTATGCCACCCAAGCATATCGTTTCCAGGTACTATGCGCACAAGCGGCCCAGCTTTGTCATCAACAAATGTAAAGATATTCGGAATATTCTTGCCAGGAATGCGCCACTCTGGAAATCCGGCCCGCCTTGCTGCTGTATCATCTGTAAAACCTTCTATGCGTATGATGCCATTTCCGTTGAACGGTACTTTGCCGTGGACGCCCTCTACCTTAGCTGGTATTTCAATCGGGAGCACGAAATGCTCCCCTTCTTTGATGAGGTTCAAACCCGCCTTGCGGTATTCCCTGTCTCGGACCTTGTTGATATCCTCCTGGGCCATAATTATACTCACTAATCTCTTTTCTATAATAGAAATGTAGAATCTCCTACTTAACATTATTATTTCAAAATTGCTTGTAGGTCCTTCTGGGATCATCTCTGCCAGAAACTTTACTGGTAATGACGGTTCTGCTCTACTTCTTGATTCATTCACTAATCCTTGTAGAATCACCGCGTTGGTTGATGTATCGAACGTATAATTGCGTCACCCTCTGCGAACGACAAACCACTTACAGAACTGGATTTCTGCACAACTTCACTGCGCGGCAGAACTCGAGCGGAAAAACTTAAGCCGGAGACAGAGAATTAATTATTGCGGGATGAAAGAAGAGCATTCCGCAACGGTACAACACTCCAGCTGCTATCCGTGGAATTGTTCCAAGCACCGGCCAGTTATGGCTCCTGATGGCGAGTATGTCTGCACCAAGTGCGGCATTGTCCTTTCTGATAGTGGCTCTGATCTACCAGAGGATGAGAAAATTGATTCTTCCTTATCGTCATCGTCATCACCGATAACAGACTCGCAAGTACAAAATCCAAGGTCAAACATCAGCCTGTTTCTTTCCCACAAGCTTGGTGGAAGCGAGGTTAGAAACCTTCCCGGCCTATCGACAGCACGCAGCCTAGAAATTGCAAACAGAGAGGATGACGATTATACCTCAGACAAAGGTGGCAAAAAGAAGGACAGGAGTAAGAAAAAGAAGAAAAAAGGTGCAATCCCATACCTCTCACGGTTTTCCAACGCATGCTCCAAACTCGGCCTGACGCATGCGGAATCGGAGCATGCTTGGCATCTCTTTTCTAGACTCTGCGATGAGCTGAGAAATCCCGATGCACACATAGTCATCAATACGTCTGAGATAGCTTGCTACACGATTGCCGCTGGCGTGGCAGCTACCACGAAGCGAGTCCTAGGCGAGCGAGCTATTGCTAACGCGGTAATGTTTGCATTTCATTCAAAGTCGGTGCGCGACCTCTACTGCATCAGAAGGATAGTGGAGACGCATTCTGAGGCTGTCACTGGCATCTCCAAGCCTGCGCTCACAGCGTCTGCAAAGTGGATAAGAGGGAGATACTAGCACAGAGATGGCATCGTCACCACCATCATCGCCATCGTGGTCGTCATCATCACCATCATCAAAACCAAGAATATTGCCGATCTCGAGCCTGCGCAAGTCGCGTGTGCGCGTGAACCTGCAGACGGAACAGATGATAGAAGCCATAAGGGCTTCTGTCGAAGAAGGCAGGGCGGTGCCTGGCATCACCGTGGGGCATGTGGGCAAGGCGGCATCCTCTTCATCCCATCACCACTACTACATCGTAGATGGTCACGCGCGTGTAGAGGCTTACCAGAGGGCAGAAATCGAAGAAATTAACATCGCCGAAGTATTAATTCTTGAAAGCGAGACGGATGTTCTCATAGAGCATGTAAGACGCAACCTCCATAGCCCAATGAATCCCATCAGGGTAGCCGCAGTAGCAGCACTGCTCGCAAAGGCACAAGTAGAAAACCCATTCAAGGCACTTGGCATTTCTCCTGTCATGGAAACTGCAGTGAACGTGCTGACCCATTGGCCAAACGATGTGCTTACCAAGCTCTCACGCGTCCTGGATACGAATGCGAGCAGATTCTCCGACGTGTATGCACTGCCACATTTCTTTACGGCGTTTGAGGAGCTGACTGAGAAGATACGTAGGGGCGACAAGGATGCAGAAGAAGAATTGCGCGGTGTAATCTCGTACATTGCACAGTACCTTGAATCAATAGGCCACGAAAATGAGTTCACGCTGCCTACTCCCGATCAGGTCTATGCATTAATGCGCGGGCGCAAACAGAGGATGGCTGCTTCCGCTTCACCAGGAGCTACGGCCACCGGTGCATCGCCGCTACAACAAGCGGCAAGACCATTATCGTCATCGTCATCAACCATTAGGAATCGTATGAGTAAGAAAGCTGTCGCTCAAGATGACGACGAGGAGGAGGATCATAAAGTAGGTAATGGAAGGGATGCCGGAGGAGAAGATAGTGATGTTAGATACAAAGCTCCTCTATTGATGCCCGATAGGAACAAGAGCATTATTCAGTGCACCCACTGCGGCAGGCCACAAGTAGTAGATCTCAAGACTGGCCATGCGTGCCCTCTTGAGACAGTTGCGGATGGGATGATCGAGGTAATACGAGATGGTGACGGCAAGAAGGCATACATTCTTGGCATCAAGGCGATGAGATTCCTTGGCCTGGATAGACCTGTTGAGGAAATATCACCCTCGAAGTACAGCGTGCTAGCTACCGACAGAAAGAGCGATGTCGAGCACATGCTAAGGTCTGCAAAGCCAATCTCGCGCTTTGTAGTCATAATATCTGATTCTGATGACTACAGTGATGAGGATGACAACGGCAGCAAGTAGGAGCCGTAGATACCGTTGGAGGCAGAGAGATTTCTGTCGTGCCAATCAGCTGCTGCGCCAACATATGAAAAATAAAGGTAGATAATGAAAAAGATCAATCAAGCACAGCACAGGAGTGACGGTAATGATAATGACGATAACTATTCCACTAGTATTAGAGAAGCTACATTGGGGACTGCTGTGCAAAGTCGCCGGCTTGTCAACTATAACTCGAAGGCATTTAGAATTCTAGAACAACTCTTCAAAGCTTCAGAACCAAAGCATAGTAGTTATCGATTTGCGACAAGAGCAGAAAGAAATGCGATGCGTCGGTTAGTGCGAGCAGGCCTCATTAAGGCTGAAACAGAAGAAGAGAGCATGCATGATAATAATAGTAATTGCTGTATTACCAGCAGTAGCCATCTATATACCAAATATTCCATTACCCTTGCAGGCAGAGCACACTACGTAGCTGCAGAACTCGGTCTATCTTTTCCTCAGCTCTGCTACCTAGCATGTGCCAGGAATGCTGTGCACAATTTCATCTTTACAGATGACCGGGTATTTTTTGCGAAAGATGTGTACACAATCTTTGGCTTGGTCTTCAAGGATATTTCGCCTAGCATTACAAGGTGGGAACTTGCACGGAAGGGATTTCTTGCGAGATATGCATGGCACATATCTTCTCTAGTAAGGCCACACTTTGTAGAATTAGAAAGAAGATACGCTACAGTTATGGATGAGCTATACCACTGGATGAAAAAGGAATACGATAGACAGTTTGCAGAAGCCATGCATGACCCCGTTATCGCCAAAATAGTGGTAGGCCCTGCGCAGCCACCGATAACAGAAGGAAAGAGAGCGGAATGATCGGCGGTGGTACTAACAACAAGAGTAATTACAAAAACAATCAACCTGAGTTTTCATCCTTGTTGAAAACATCATATTCTTTCAGCTGACGTTAGAGTGTCGATTATACTCCTTCAACGGAGCACGCAGAAGCACCGGTGATTTGAGTACAAGCTCATTTCTGTGGTACACCTCGATCCTGTAGACGGTTCCAAACCTCTCTTTTTCTTTTGATACGAGCAGGAATGAATAATCCCCTACCCTTTTGGCACGGTCTTGCTCAAGCGAAGATATTATTTCTTGAAGTGTCGAAATTTCAAAGCCTGTACTGGCACAGAACCGGAGAAAATAGCGCCAGTACTTTGTTTTGAGCAGCATATCTCCTCTTTCTCCCCACTCATCACCAAAAGGACAATACTTTTTTGGTCTCCTTCTCTGCTGGATTCTGCTGCTCGCTTGCCTGACTTCCCATCATCATCGTCGTCGTTGTCGTCCTTACGAACGTGCGGCTATGGAAAAAGGCATCAAGATGCAAGACCCCAAAGGCAGCCAGGATTGAGGACACGAGAAAGAGATCAAATGTGTGTGTGACCATAGACTGTAAACCAGTCGCTACTCCTACGGAAAAGGCAGCATGCACTGCAAACACTATCTTGGACTTGCGAGGGGCAAGGCGGGCCAGCACCAGAACAAGCACGTTGGCTTCGCGGCCTTCCATTACAAGCCGCCAGTGCTTTGCGGTAAAGCCTGCATCAGCAAACCAAGCCACGATCCAGAATAGTAAAGGCGGTAGCGAGGCAATCGCAGGTAGTGAGGAGGTCGAGAGTGGAGGGACAAAAAAGAGGATGGCACCAATCCAGGCAAGCGCAACTGCGTGGACAAGAACGTGGATGGTGTGGGGCATTTTCGCTTCTCCTTCGCTCCAATCTTATTGTTTTTTATTGCAGTTGCATCTTGATGGCGCCAAGAATGAGACCACCAGCTGCGATGACTGCGCCAAGGACAGTTATCACCGTGAACCCATTGCGCAGCACGTTTGCAAGTGCAGGTGGGAGACCGCCCGAACTTCCTGCAATGGTGTTTGAGGTTGTCTGTATGTTGTTGATGTCAACTCCAGAAAGCCATACGATGAGGCTGGGCGCAATTGCAACAGCTATTCCAGTGACTATCGATGCAACCATTATCCTCGTTACTTTTTCTTTTTCGTTGCCTTCAAGCTGAGACAGCATATCTACCTCGCAAGGCTTTTGTCAATATTTAACAAGGCAAAATCATAGGAAAAAGGTCGTCGGTATTTCTTTTACTTGTGAATCGACACAGTCAACTTCAGATTTTCTTTTTTCTTCCAAACGGAAATGAAGAGGATAGGAAACGTCTTTCAATCCTACTTTTCTCAAAGAAACCACTGGTGCCTTTGTCTAGTGGCTCTTTCTCCAGATATCTGGCCCTGTTGCTTTCAGATTCAGGTTCAGAGACCTCCGCAACATTATTGGCCATGAGTAAGGCTACTCTCTGTTTTTCTGTAACACGTTGATTCTTTGCAGCTAGAAACCGAGTTGCGGCAACGAAGTATTGCTCAAGGGGCATGACCCGGGGCCGGTAGAATGTGACCAACAGGGCAAGACAAGCAATGGCGGCGCCGGAGACGGACTGGTCAAGGCCTGTCGAAAGAGCGTACGCGAAGAGCAGACCACCAAATAGAGTGCCCACCTGTCTTAATGTCAGCCGCACAAACGAGAAGTTAAAGATCGGCTCTGAAAAAACACCCATGCTTTCAAACCACAAGACATCCACTTGGCCTACCATATCATATGTTCTGTCTATTCAGTCGTGATTCTGCTCTTAAAAGAAGAAGAGGACCACCACTGTTGTAGAAAGAATGGACATCTTTACCTACGAGATTCAGCCAACAAATTTTGATTCTCTACCTGACGAAAAGCAGGAAACTCTGCTGACACGCTTTGCATCCTTGCTAAACACTGCCGGAAAGATTACGATGACTCTTGCAAGAGAGAGTGTTGACTTTGGAGGACAGCGATTCTATACAAACAAGACCTACGTATCAAGCCCAGAAGAACAATTTGGCGAGTACCTCGCCTCTCTTGGTTTCAAATTCCGGACCGTTGATGCTGCACCTACTCTTGAAATTCTCTCTGAAAACACACGCCATGTCATCGCCAAATACACTCATGATGGGCCTGACAGCCCGCCCACAGGCCGCTTTGGACGCTTATTGGTATTGACGGGATTGAGGCCTGCGATGTCGCCGGCATGGATAAACTCGTTGCTGCAGCACTGCCATATAGTCGTAGTCAGGACAAGGAAGATAGATTCTGATCAAGCCTTGAGCATGGCGCAGAAGTATAAATCCACCATCGAGGCCGCAGCTGCAAAGAAGCCGAGCCTCATACCTAGGCTAGAGCGCGCGGCGGCTGTCTACCAAGGATTGCAGGCCCAGAGGACCGCCTTGTTTTACACCAGCGTATCCTGTGCTATTCTTGCCAATTCCAATAAAGATCTCGACATACAGTCCAAGAGTTTTATAAAAAGCATGAAGGCCGCAGAGGTACGTTTCGACGTCGTTCCTTTCCTGCAGCGCGATGCCGCACTAGGTAACTGGCGCAAGGACCTTATTCTCGAACTTGGCTCGCTTGCAATTACCTTTCCATTCGTCTCCTCAGACTTGCTTGAAGTTCAGGGCGGGATGCTGCTAGGCCAGAATGTCATAACCAAAGCGCCGGTTGTCTATGATTACCGGCTGCGCGACAACTATAACGTATGGCTGCTTGCCGCGTCAGGTTCCGGCAAATCGGTCACAGCCAAAGTCATTCTAAGGCGCATGACAGAAAATTACCCTGATGCCCATGTCTACGTCGTTGACCCACAGGGCGAGTATGAACAAATCTCGGATTATTTCGGCCTTACAGTAACCAAACTGACTGACGGTATCAACAATAAAAGTGTACGTCGCATGGGTTTCGACCCGTACGAGCTTTTCGATCCGATTGATGTACCTCAAGTCATCTGCGATATGGCCAAAGCTGACAGCCTGGCCCGCAATGAGATAACCGCAAAATCAGCTTCGGCCACTTCGATTTTTGAGCTTTACGACAAGGTAGACGAGAACACAAAGAAACACCTCGTCCAGTTGGTACAAGGTCCTTTCGCGGAATTGTTCAAGAAAGGGGCCGGGGACACCACCGAGATATCGACCAAGACGGTGATATCCCTTGAAGGCGCATTCGACAATGAAGAAAGAGAGGGTGTGCTTCTCACGCTTGCCCTTGCAAGAGCATGGAAGTCAATAGTAGCTGCACCGAGGCATCTCCCTAAGATTCTTGTCATTGATGAGGGATGGCTTTTGTTCAAGATACCCACGGCGGCACGCTTTGTCGAGATGATTGCAAGGACAGGACGCAAGCTAAACGTTCTATTCCTCTTCATCACCCAGAGACCAGCAGACGTATTGGAGAGCGAGAAGGGCAGGGTAATCCTGGAAAACTCTGACACGAGAATCCTCCTCAGGAATGCCGAGATTGCATCGCAGGAGGTCGCAAATGCGCTGTGGCTTTCAAAACGTGAGCGGGATATCTTGCCGCTGCTGATGAAAGGAGAGGCCCTAATTTTCACGGGTGAGCATCGCTTGAGAGTCAGAATAACGCCTGCATCGCCGGAAGAGCTTGCCATCTTCTCGACGTCGCCAAATAGCTTTACCCCTGAGTGTCCGCCTTGACATCACATCATCAGGTTCGGATTTAGAAGTGCCTTGCGCCTTCTAGAAGGCGAACGCTCCCATTGGAGTTGGTCAGGGATGACACGCAGTATGATGTACGCAGATATGTGGAATTACTGGCAGAGGTTTGCAATTCCATAACCGAGCCATTTGGGTTCACCGTCGAGACAGGCATCAATTTTCCAATCGCATAAGATAGTCAGAAGTTTTGGTGACAGAGATATCTTCTACCAGAGCTCCATTGTTAGTTTTCCATTGATTGAGGTATTTACAGAATAGTATCCCTTATACGTTATATACTTATAGAACTATCCTCTTTTTAAGCTGATGTCCAACAATCGGAGAACATTCGTTCTCTTTTCCGCATTCGGGGCTGTGGCACTGGCAATCGTATTGGCATTCTCTTCAGGAGTCAGAACTCCGATGCCAACAACGAACCTTGACGCAGCATCGACAATCGACAGCCAAATTCTGACATCCGTAGTAGCATCAGAGGAAGACTTACCGGCAATAGCTAGTTCGAAAGATATTCCATTTCGGGGTCCAACGAGCGACAACATGAAGTACTTCCTGATAGGCTATCCGCTGGCTATCAAGATGGAATCGGCTAACAAGGTGAATATCGGTGATTATCCATGGCTAGCCGGAATAGTTAATAGTGGCGAGACAATTGTGACACCCGAGCAGGCCGCACAATTCCTTAGTGGTTTCAAGGACAACAACTTTTTCGCGATCGCATTGCTGGATGGAACCACAAAGTACTACAACATTGATGTATACAACATCGACTTGATTCCAGGCAAAGCATATGTCAAGGCATACTTCATGAACGACTTTGAAGGAAAACCGTCTAAGCAGATCAGCGAAGCCGATGTTCCTTTCCTCAAAATTGCTATTGAAAACATGGATATCTGGACACCACTTGATGAGCCAAGCGATGCAAGCGCGTTGAAGACAATGCTTGATGATAGCAAGGTGAAAAACTTTGAGGTGGTAAAGAATGACGGCAAGATCGAGCTCTACAACATTCGGTTGATCGATTCCGCTCAGGAGACCGTGAGCTAAACAGGGAGATGCTGAAGAGAATGAACAACAAGATTTCATCAACCCTTCTTGCAGTCTTAATAGTGGCGTCGATAGCATCAATTGCGTACACAATAAGTGGTCAACCACAAAAGGCATATGCCACAAACATTACAATCAGCGGCAGGGTGGTTACATCGCTTAACACTAGCGTCGCAAATGCAAAAGTGTATCTGGAAGCACCATATCAATCAGGAAATGGATTTTTGACTCCTTATGAACATGCCTTTACAGCAGACGCTTTTGGATCCTTTTCGATATCGGTTCCTCAAGGATATACATATACGCTTGACGCAAGCAAGGATGGATCCAGTAGAGCGCGATATCCTACCACAATAACTACAAGCACCAGCGGTATCACTCTGATAAGCAATCCTCAAACAACAGCAATTCTCGACCTGTTCGTAGCACCAGACGACGAATTTAGAAGCCTTTATGGCGTGAACTCGGAGAGTACTGCGTGGAGCAAAATTACCTCAAAAGAAGCAGTATATAGAGACAATTGGAATGTGCATTTCAATAAGAAATACTATTCGACTGCATGGACTTCTCCAAGCTCCACCGATATGCTTACGTTGCTAAATGATGCTGCGTCTGATACTGGATGGAGTTCTGGAAGCTACCAAGGGGCAGATGAGTTATTGGCTATAACAGGAATATCGGGCACTTTGTACTGTGGACCAGATCCCGCATCCGGTTGCGTACCTACTCCTCTGCCCTCTACTGGCGGCACACATCCAAAGGCACTTGTCCAAGAAGGTACGGCCATCACAGAGGCAGTGAATCACGAGTTATTACACAACTACGGATTCTCGCACCATACAAGTAACTACTATTGCATAATGAACACTGGGTTATGGAAAGACAATGATACGGCACAACCAAGCTATGATGATACAATGGCAATCAGTGGTTCGAGAAGGAGTTGGTATTAGCAAGCTACCGCTCCCCCTTCTCTCTTTTTTTAGTCCCAAACTAGCTGACCAAGGAATCGGCCGTATATAAGAATCCATTTTGTTATAGGCGATTTGGGTTGTATGCTTATTCTTTTAAGATTCTGACCTTCTTAACAAAGCCTTTGGAATCTGAAGAATTTTGCCTCCCGGCAGCGAATTTTGACTCAAGCGGTAATTTCGATCGAGTTCTCGGCAATGGGCCCCAAGCTCTCAGGGTTTTCTAAACCGCTGACGGCAAAAGTTCTGAGTGTATAGATGTCGGAGTAAAGGGGTGTCCAAGATATTCCCATCTCAGTCTTGTTATTTGCTCCCAATGTACCAGTCTGAAACGCCAGATACTCTGTCACACCAATGGAATTCCTAATTTCTATTATTTGTGCAAACTTCAAATCACTTGGCTCGCGATTATTTGCAACGACCCAGACCACGACTTGTTTGCCCACAACAGATTTTTGAACTTCGACTGATTGATCAGCCGACTTTAGAAAAGGCATGCTTGGAATAATAGAAGCGCGAGATTCTGCCATAGCAGGTTCTACTCCAACTGATGACAAACTTGGCAGCATAATGGCCACGATACCCAAAATAAGAAGTATCGGGCTTACATTCACCCTTAGGCGGGTCATCAAACTGAATGAACTCTGTACTTCCCGGTAATAAAATTGACGGTATCAGGCTCTACCCGATATCCTATCCTTACAATATCCACACGTGGTTTCCTACCCCTCCAATTGCAACTTCCTGAATTTTACTATTTGCAATCTGACGTTTTTTGTGAAACCGAACATTTGGCTCACACAAGTAGGGTATCAAGGTAAGCTAAAAGGCTGCTGAACGCTAGAAGTTTCGTTCTACCTGCTTCATAAGTTCAAGAATGGACCTGACCTTCCGGGTCAGATCATAAGTCGTCCTCATCGGTCTACTGTCCATAACAGTTCTTTCCAGTAGCCCCATTTTCGTTAGTCCGTTTAGGATGATGGTGATTGATGCCCTGCTCCTGACAAGTTTCTGCTCGAATGCGTATCTCATCACATCGTTGTAATGCATGCTCCCCTTCTCGTCGATATGCGCAAGAACCTCATAGAACCTCTTCTTGGCCGTCCCTTTCCCGAAATCTTCGAATTCGCTTGATGTCAACGGCTCGAAAGATATTTGGTCTAGAGTATTAGACAATTGCCGAGTTAGGCAACTGCTATTTTCTCTCGCTCTAATAGGTGGATCATCGCTTTCTCTGACGATGCGGACATACCAGCGTCGTGCAATCAGCCCTGCAATCGCTACAATCGTTCTTATCGGCGTAGCCTTGGCAATAGCCACGCCTGCAATTTTCCAGAACAGCCCTTTTAGCCGATTTTGAGCGTGTTAAGATACTTTAGAGGGTATCTTGACGGTATCTTAACACATTTTTCCATTTCACAGTGCGGCAGCACAGTGCGGCATACGTCAATTTCTATGCGGCAGCACAGTGCGGCAGGATACTATAGTTATACGGCAGCATGAAAACTTGATGCATGGCTTTTGTCAAATAGTGTCTAAACCGTGGAAAGTCGTTAAATGGTTGGAAATTCCATCGTAAAAACGGGCTGGAAAAAGGGCTATTGACTAACTATCATCTTTAACTCTGCTCTCCCCCCCCCTGTTGGCTTTTTTATTTGGTCGGTTTGTTGCTATTGCATGTTCTGTTTCAGCAATGTCGGCGTAGTCGCAGCCGTAGGATTTACATTTGAAGCAATATGGACGACCTTGGCGAAAATCAATCAAGTGTGTCTTGCCTGCCGAGTCTGTAAAGGTCATGGGAAGCACTGATTTCTGTTTGATGTTCAATGTTCCTAGTTCTGGCAGCGCCAAGGCAAAATGAACATGCTCGCAATCGTTGGACTCGTCAAGGTAGCAAATCAGTTGACTATCTTTTATCACAATTTCCGCCGTACGGTCTTTCATGTCGTCTTTGACAAACAATGATGTTTCCGTCCTGCCTGCAAATGACAGGCTTGGTGCATATCTTTTTAGAAATTCGTCTTTTTCTACCGACATTAGCACAATATCGTTGACAAAATCCTTTAGGCTCTTGCCTTTGGCCTCTGCAGCCTTCTGTGCTATTTCATATACTGACTTGTAAAACTCAACATTGACAACGCCCTGCGCATTCTTCGGGTTTTTCGGTGGCATGTTGCAGACATGCTATTAACATGCTAGGACTATAAAAGACTTGATGCCGCCAATCTCAATCGTTTTGACATGTCAATAGCACGGCAATGCTTTTATACATGTTAATGCTGTGTTATTGGCATGTCGATGACGAGTCAAAGGGAGGACACGACGTTGAACGTCGACAGGGACATTCTCGACTTGCTCGGGATTTTGGCGGTGCAGGAGAACCGCACGAAAAAAGGCGAGATAGCGTTCCTCGTTAAAGAACGTGCAAGGAAGTTGGGAGTGAAGGCGTAGCATGGCGGTCGTTGCAGGGTTCCAATCCACAATCAAGCCATCCATGCCTGCGCCTTCACTTTCTAGCGGCGACACGTCTCTAAAAGGCATTCGCAAAAGTCGGATGAGAGACGACAGTGGCAAGCGAGTCGCCGACAAGGGCGAGATTGAGCGCCGCATCGTGCAGCTGCTTGAAAAACCAAAGACGACAGGAGAACTGGCGGCGCTGATGAACCGCAGCAGCCCCAAATCGTTCTACCGTGACTACATCAAGCCGATGTTTGAGCGCGGCCTCATCGAAAAGGATGGCGACTACTGGAAGCGCAAGGGCGCCGCTGAAGAGACCGTGCGCCGTGAGCGCTTTGAAGACCTGACGGACGAGGCCTTTGGCAAGTTGCCATGCATGCAGCGCCTTGTAAAAAAGATGAGTGAGATAGAGCGTGGCGACGACTTTTACGGCAGGATACGGCGCATTTGCACAGGCCAATACATCAAGGGATTCAAGTGCCACCCTGAAGCATGGGTGGCCGCTGACAACAAGGACGCATCAACAAACGCCGTCACTCAGACATTCGTTGACGCCTACAAGGCCGAGAAGGGCACGACTCGCCTTGACAGCATGACGAGGCAGGCCGTGAGATACTTTTACTCTTACGTCATCGGCCGAGAGATGACCGACGCAGAAAAGACAGAGTATGGCCTTGACGGCAAAAAAGACCGCATCGGGATGCACAACGATGTCAAACTCACTGACGAGCAGATTGACGCAGGGCTTGACTTTTTCATCAACAAGGAAGAAAATGAAGAGATGGCGGCCTACTGGGCTTTTGCCATAGAGACCTTTGGCCGTCCAAACCGTGTCTTCAATGCCGACCCCGACAAGTTCACCTTTGCCAAGCGCAAGATAACCAAGGCCATCATCGAGGGCTTTGACGAGCCAATCTACGAGCCAAAACTCGTGCAGTTCTTCAGAGGCCTTGCACTCGTGCTGCCAGGGAAGGTGCGCATAGAGACTGTCGAGTCTGAAATAATGACAGGCGAACTCTACGAGAGCAAGACCGACAGGACATGGAAAAAATTTGCACTGCATCCAAAGTCAGTCGCCATCATAAAAGCATGGGTTGAGCAGCGCCGCCGTGCCCACCGCAACACTATGTTTGGCGACGATGGCGAGTCCTATGATGAATTTGCCTTGCGCATCAATCACGAGTTGCGCAAGGTCTACCTTCACCTTGGACTGATAAAGCCCGTCTGCGGCTGCGGCAAGGCCTTTGCGAACAATGACGACTATTTGGAGCACGGCAGACACAAGAACAGGGGCAAGACTGGCTGCCCGCAGTGGAAGAAAAAGGCCAAAACGTCCTACTGGGAAGACAGGCCTTCATACACACTGCGACACTGCGGCGCTCACCTTTGGCTGAGGCGCACGGGCTACAACTATGGCGCCGTTGCTGCCATGGGGTGGGAAGACCTGTCAACGCTGCGCACCTGGTATGGCGCCTTTGACATGACGCAACTCGAAGCGAACCTGATGCGTGAGTGGTAAGGGGGTGAATGGGGAAAAATGTGGAATATTTTATGTCAAGAATGCAAAAAGACAGGGCGAGCAGACGGAGAAGGAATGCTGCAGTCCTTCTACACTGAATTTGCTGCCAAACTAGCAAGCGACATGCACAACGTGACGCACGGGCACAACTCGTACGTGCGTGCTGATTATGAGGAGGATTGAGCAGCATGGGGAAATACAGTTACAAGAACCGTGTCTACGTCTACCCTGCTGATGACCTTTATGAGAAAATAAAGGCCGAAGCCAAAGCACAAGGCAAGAGCCTGAATGAATATGTCAAGGGCGCAATTGAGGCTTTTGCCAATGGGGAAATCGTGCAGACTTCGAAACTTTTCACTGGCGAGCCTTCAACGGCGTGCGTCTATGGCTTGGAGGCCTGCACCGCCTGTCCGCTCCGCAAAGCCTACCCAGAACTGCAAAAGCCAGAAAACGCCCTTGCGCTGCTGAAATTCTGCAACGGCTGCCACATCAAGAAACTTGCCATAGAGTTAGAAAAGGCCAAAATCAAGGCCCGTGACCGCATCAACGCATCAGCGCCGCCAAGAACAACAACACCAGCAGCAGTGCCCGTGCAGCAGGCCAGCACCGCGCCGCCACGCCGCATCTTTGACTGCATCAACGGCTGCGGCTGCAAACTCTACTGGCCCGCTGGCCCGACTAAAGACAACCCGAAGTGCAGGCCCCTTGAAGCAGAGACAAACATCGTGCATTTCTGCCCTCTCTACAAGCCAAAACCAAAGACAGAGAGTCAGCAAGTCGCCGCCATGGTCATGGGGCGAGTCACCTGCTCCGTGTGTAAGCAGGGCTTTTCTGCCGACTCTTACGGGGAATTGGAGCGAGACTTTCTCGACCACATAGACAAGGACGAGCATCGAGATGTCAAGGATGATGAAGTTGAGCAGCTGCGCAAGGCTGCGGAGGTGCTCGGTGATGACTGAAAGCACCCTTTCCGACATCGAAGCACGCCTGCGCATCTATAGCGCCTTGAAGAAGGCCAACGACAAGGACGATGAACTTGAGCCAATAACTGCTGAAATCATCAACCGCATTGGCGAGCGCACACGTGTCATGGCAGGGGTTCGCAAACTGCTCAAACAGGACTTGAAGACGTGCATCAACATGCTGGAATTCCCTGCCGACTACAAAGACGAGGTCAAATCGCTGCAACTTGTGCGCAACACGGCCAACCTCATCATCAAGGTGCTCTAAATGGCCGACCAGCGAGAGTTTTTGAACGCAAAGAAGGGCGGCCACTGCGACCACTGCGGCTCTGACGGGCTGCTGTTCGTGCAGCGTGTCGTCAGCGGCCACAGCGAGCGCTACTATGGCTATGTCAAGCACCCTGCCGAATTTGAAGACAGCAAGCAGGTAGCGACGGCAAAACGCTGCTACGTAGGCCTGCTATCGAAATACATCACGGGGCGCACGTGCGACCACTGCGGCCGCCGCTGCAAATTCAGCGAGTGCTACAAGTGCTCACGCAAAAGGAGGGCGGCAGTTGCAGCATGACGACTACGACCCAAAGCAGCGCTGCGTTTGCGGCGACACAAGAGCACAGCACGGCGGCGCCAGATGCGACACTGGAAAATGGAAAATGGCCTCAAAGTGGGCGGGTCGCTGCCATGCTAGACGCTATGTCACAGATGGAGAGGGCACGCACGAGGTTCCTTGCTTCTGTCTGGCATTCGTGGGAGTGAGCGGCAAAGATGGCGACAAAAATCAGAATCATCTTCGAGTTGACATGCCAGTGCGGCAAGTGCAGCAGCGACCTCAAGCACTTCAAGGCGCACGTCAAGGACTGCCGAGAATTCAAGAGTCTGCCGCCAAAACTGCAAGGGCTGTTCGAGACCTTGATTCATTCTGCGGGGGAGATGGCGCCTAAATGAAAGGTGGCTACAGACACGGGAATTATTTCCTGCACCGGGTCAATGTCGTCAACGGCTCGGTTGTTGGAAAATTGCCAGAGGTGCCTGCCATGCGCAAAGCGTATCTGAAATATTATGCGCACGCCAAGACGGTCAGGGAATTAGAGGCGCACGTTTTTTGGCGCTTCGAGTTGGCTGCGGCTGGTGTTTTGGAGTCGATGATGCCATGACCTGCAAGGGCATTCACGCACGCTTTCAGGGCTATCGCCGCCAAACAGCCAAAAAGCCAGACTACCATGTAGAGCAGTGGTGCAAGGGCTGCGAGTGCACCTTTGACATCGGCCTATACGTCAAGTGCCCGTGCTGCCGCTTCAACCTGCGCAGCAATCCCCTACATCGTGACGTAAAGTCAAGAGTGCCGCTGGAGATTCGTGGTCGGCCAATGCCGACCGTGACTCCTCTTTAACACCCTTTTCTTTTTTTTCTTCATGTCTTCTTCTGAAAATCCACCGCCCGCCGCCGCACCTGCGAGCGAGCAAAGCCAGTCGAAACAGCCCGACGCTTCAATCCCTGTTGGTCATTCTCCTCAAAAGCAAGAGGCGCCGACTGACGCTCAAAGCAAGCAGGGCAGCAAAAAGGGCGGTAGTGGATGGGGTCTCGTCATCGGCATAGTCCTTTTGGGCTTTGCTTTTGGCATGGGCTACTATCTCTACACGAAGCGCAACGAGGAAAAGGAGGAAAAACCAGTTGAGCAGCAATAGTGAAGCGCCTGCAACAGCCGACAAGCCATCCGAGACGCAGCGGATTTTGAAAGAACTTGCTGCGGCAATCGACAGCGGCAGCGACCTGACAAACAAGGAAACAAGGGTGCGTGTCTGTCACGACATCGAAGCAAGGCTGCAAGTGCCCTATGGGAATGTGACAAAGCAGGTGAATCGTGCGCTTCGAGAGGCAGCGCAAAAGGCAGGGGCCCCGCCCGCATCAGTCAAGCGCAACCTTGGCGGCAGCACGACAGAGGTCAAAATCCCGCCGCTTGCGCAAGCAGAGCAGGCAGCAACAAGCACAGAGCCAGCGGCTAGATCTACTGAGCCAGCGGCGCCAGGGCAGCAGGCCTCGCAGCCGCAGCGGCCAGAAAACGCCATCCTTGCCAAATACAATAACCTTGAAGAGTTGATGGCAGGCCCAGAATATCAGCGCCTTTATCTCACGTTCTACTCGGCCTTTTCAGAAGTGCACGGCATGTATGCCCGCATCGGCATCCCGCCTTTTGAAGAGGAAATAGAGTTCACCGTCGTCGGCTCTGACGGCACGACACGCAAGCAAAAGATGTTGAGGACGCAGCACCTTGCGCAGCAGTGGGCGCTTGCCATGATAAAATTCGGGTGGGATTTTCCGCCTTGGCTTGAAAAGGGGATGCTCATCGGTGGAACGCTGCTCACGCTGGCAATGCCGCCACTGGCGCACTTTGGCCTGCTTGACGACATAAAGAGCGGCTTTGGACGCAAGAACAAGAAAGACGCAAAGCCCGAACCTGAAAAGTCGGAGAACCCTCTCTAGGCATGTTCAGTCCTGCGATGATTGCCAAGGCCAAAAAGGCCAAGGAACTACACAAGAGCGTGCCTGCTCCTTTGAAGGTGCACGAGCACATCGAAGACAGGCCAGAGGGTGCAGGCCTCTATGTCTTTCAGGCCTTGTTTGCAAAGAAGGAAGACGCCGAGCGCTTTATGCAACTCTACCAGTTGAGCAGCGACCTTGAAAAATACGTAGAGGGTGACTAGATGGCTATCGACTATCAAGACCACTTTAACTTCAAGTGGGAGGTCGGCACTGAGAATAGCGTCGTTATCGGCGCCCACTGGCAGGGCAAGACGCACCTTGCGGCAAACTTGATAGCCCGCTCGATTCTTGGCGCCTATCCACTTTGGGCATGGGATTATCACGGCAAACTGCGCAAAGAACTGCTTTCAAGGCACCTGACGCCACAGCAGCAGGCGCTTGTCTATCATGGCACTTGTAAAAGGGTAGAGATGATTCGCAAGGGCACTAACTTTGTCGTGCCGCTCGACCTTGGCATTCGGCACTTTGACGAGTTCTGCAACCTTGTCAACAGGCAGGCCAACATGCACGTGATGATTGACGAGGCGCACAACTACAGCAGCGCCCACCGCATCTTGCCGTCCTACGAGCGCCTTGTCAGAGACAAGGGCAACCAAAACGTATCATACACGGCCATCTTCCAGCGACCAGCAGAGAACCACAAGAGCATCATTTCAAACGCCACGCACCTTTTCATCTTCAAACTGCCGCTGCACACGGACGTTGACTACCTGCGCAAGTGGGTCGGCGCAGAGGTGGAATTGCTGCTGCAGCCTGAATTCCGCAAGTTTTACGAAAAAGAGCCAGAATTGCCGAACCGTTCTTTCATCTACAAGGACACGAGGGCGAGCAGGCCGGTCGTGGTCAGGGGTGGTCTCCATTGAGCGTGACACGAGCGCCCCATCCATCAAGAGACCCTGAAATGTATTGCCATTCTTGCCACTGTCCGGCGTGTTTCATGGCAAGACGAATCGAGAGAGAAACATCGATTCGCTTTGCATGGGGGGGATTGACTTGAAGCGCCGCATCAAAATCTTCCGCTGCCCTGACTGCCGCAAGGGGTTTGAATCCTTGCGAGGATTGAATGACCACATCACCAAGACAGGCCACAACGAGCGCCAGAAAATAAGGGCGGAAACCAAAGTCACGTCAAGAGGCCTGTCGGTCGTTTTTATAGCCTGCGCAGCACAGGCCAGTTCTATTGAGGGCTGAAACGCCCTTTCATGGAATTCCAATCCATCATCGTAGGCGTTGGCATTGCCGTCGTCGGAACCGTCATCGGCATAGCCGTCGCCAAGAGAGTAGGCGTTCTTTAGGAGGCTCTTTTTTCTAAATGGCCTTCAAGGTTGAACGCAAACCGCTGGACTCTGCAAGAGACACACTGGACATAGCAAACAACCTCAACAAGCCGGGGCTGAAAATCGAACTGCCGCAGGACAAGTGGCTCAAGAAAATATGGATTATTCTCAAGGGTCAGGTTGACACGTCGGGCGCTTCAACGCTCAACGAGGATAACCCAATGTCGCTCATCAAGAACGTGCGCCTTGTGGTCAACGGCAAGGCTGTGCGCACCGTCGATTTTCCCATGCTGTACTACCTCAACATCTTTGACTACCACGGCGTAGTGCCGACAAGGTTCAAGACGCCGACAACGGCGCTGACGAACCAACTGTTCAAGGCTGTCGCGTGCATCGACTTTGCCACAAACCCGCAGGCGCCAAACGGCGATTTCAGCGCCATTGACGCCATGCTTCCGGCGCAAGACCTGTCGTCACTTTCGCTTGAAGTTGACACGGGCGCAGCGTCGGACCTTGGCACGAACCTCACGTTCGACAACGCAAGCCTCTACACCGTGCTTGAACAGGTCAGCATGGACAAGGCCACGGAGGAGAACCTCTACGGCAAGAACCGCGAGAAATTGTGGTTCATTCTCCAATCGATGGCCGAAAAGAAGATTGACGGCGCCTACACGAACTACCAGTTTTCGCAGGACTTGCCAGTAGGAAACGTGCTGCGCAGGTCGCTCATCAAGGCAGTGGACAACGGCATAAGGTCAGACTCTATCGTGTCTGGCTTCCGCACGAGGGTGCCCGTTGCCTTCATGGAGGACGTGTGGAACTGGGAGAGCGCACAGGAAGACGACCGTGTTGGCTTGCGCCTTGGCAAACTGACAGGCACAAACGAGATAGAGACCTCAAGCGGCACTGCAATCATCCCAAGCATCAGGGGCTTGGTGCTGAACGACTATGCCGACCTTGGCTTCATCAACGCCACTTCGTTGAAGAAAGGCTCGGTAGTGTGGGAGGCAAACACTGGCTCGCCGACAGGCACGAGCAAGGTCGTCATGCTGCACGAGGAACTTGCAAGCGCACAAGCGGCGCTAAACGCACTGAGCACTGGCAGGTAAGGAGGCGCAGCACCTTACTTGTCATCAGTCGTTCTTTCCCCCTTGGTGACGACGGCAGGTCCGTCGTCGCTTTTTCCATTATTTGGGCTTGGCGGCAATGTGCCGGAAGGCTCGCTAGGTGACAGCATCAACAAGGCCACTCTAAAGGCGCTTGATAACATACGTGCGGCAGTCGGCATTTCTGGCTTTGTGGTTGACAATGCGGTTGCCACCCCAAAGGCCAAGGACGTGAGCAAGTCGTCATCGACAGGCGGCAATGCACCTTCTGGCGGCGGTGGCGGCGGTGGAATGTCAAGAGGCAGCGGCGCAGGCGACGACAAGCCGCCAGCAGCAGGCAGGCCGGCCAGACTGTCAGACTTTAAAACAGCGCTAAAGATTGGAGCGACAGGCGCCGCTGTTGCGGGCGCTGGCCTTGCCGTCAATGAAACGGCAAAGCAACTCGGACAAACTGCCAATGATGCTGTCGCAACGACGGGCGAGGTCATCAAAAACATCTCTGACTCTGTCGGCAAAGGGCTTGACAGCGCATCTCAGGCGGTGGGAGACGCCCTTTCTCCAATCACTGACCCGCTAGGCTTGAGCGACCCTGAGACAAGAAAGAACATCGGCGGCCTTGTCATCGGCGTGCTGGTGGTCGGAATCATCGGCTTCGGCCTCTTTATGGTGATGAGTAGGAAATGAAAGCAGCCCCTCTAATCGGATTTGTTATCATCGGCGGTGTTGCAGCCTACGCTATTTGGCGCCTTGCTTCGGCAAAGTCAGCCGCAGCATCGACGCCCGCTGGCAGCGGCACCCCTTCCCCCAACAACGTGCAGCCGTTGACAGTGATAGTGCCCGCTGGCGACAGCGGCAGCACTGGCGGCGCCAGTGCGCCTATCGGCATAGGTCCAGTTGACCAGCAGCAGGTGCAGGCCAGAGAGGAAGCAAACACCGCAATTGCAGAGAACAACGAGCAGGTCACGGGCTTTGCGGCAGGCGACAAAGGACCGATACCGACCATTCCAGTGTCGTTTCTGACAACGCAGACAAACCCCGTTACTGGCAAGGAGCAGGCCGTCTTCCTTCGCACCGACAACGGAGGCGTGCCAGCAGCTGCAGCCTTCCAGTTTGGAGAGAACACGGTCGGCTTCATCGAACAAGTGCCCTTTGGCGCTCCAAGCGGCGCTCAAAACGTCATCCAACTTTCACCCGACCAGCAGTTTGGCTTCCATCAAGTCAGCGGCGGCAGCGGCGGTCCTTTGAAGCCGGGCGACCCTGGATATGAACAGGCCGTGGCGTCGGCAAGGGCGAAAGTGGCAGCAGTGAGGGCAGAACAAGGCGCAGTGGAAACAACTGATGCAAAGACGGGTTTGACGACAATCACATACACGAACACGGGCGCATCATCAAAGCCAGCATCATCATCATCAGAACCTGCGAGCAGCAGTGGCCTGCTGTCCTTCCTCAACGTCAAGAATCCAGCGAGGGCGAAATAGGCAAGATGCGAGTAGTCACAGAATCGACAAAGTTCTTGACGGTGCTCATCCCTGCAGGGCAAACAGGCGTTTTTCAGCCTACAACGCCGCTGGCCTTGAAGTCCGTCGTGCGCATAAGGCAGGTTGGCATTTCTGCACCGACCCACGATGCAACGACAATAATCACCGTCAGGGCAGGCCAGCACAACCTTATCGACCAATACCCCGACCTTCAGTCCTTCGAGACTGCACCCCACAGCGGCCCCGAAAGTGCGCCCGAAATAGGCCAGAGCGACGAAATTACTGCAAGCGTCAAGGTTGCAAACGCCTACCTAGCCAACACGACGGTCGTCATTGCCGTCTCTTATTGGGTGGTGCTGCCTTAGGATATGTGGGGCGGCCTTTCAGAGCAGCAAATCGCAGACATCGTAGAGAAACAAGTCGGCGTGAACAAGGTCAAAATGCCCTCTCCCGTTGTTGGCGACTACCAAAGCCCTGTTCTGGCAGTGGCAACGAGCGACACAATAGCAACCACGCCGGTGACGTGGTCGGCGACTTCGACATCATCGCACTCACTACGTAGCGGCTCGTACACCCGTGCAGGCATGAGGATAACCGACGCCACGAAAAGAGGGCTGTATCTGCTTTCTGCAACGTTCTATATGGGGAAGGCTCTAAACCCGACCGGCAATGTTGTCGCCACACTAAGAAAGACTAGCGACGACAGCATCATAGCATCATCGACCCCTATTGATGCAACCACTATCAACTCAAACGAGAACCCAGTAACCTTCACGTTTAACCGCGCACTGACGCCTAACGAAGACTTTAGAATCAGCGTCGAGTATTCTGGCGGCGATGCGTCTAATTTTCTGTCAGTGTTCGGGAATTTTGGCTCTAGCCAGTATTCTGGCGGGATGTGGTCGCTGTATGCTGGTTCATGGGGCGACGATGGTATTGGCAGAGACTTGCGCGGGAGCATGACTCTCTCCGCGGAGGCGTATGTCCTTGATGGAAACACCGCAACGGCGTGGAATTCCAACAGCCAGACAAACCCCTTCATCTATCTCGACATGGGGTCGAGCAAACTGATATCGGGCGTGCGCATCTACTGGCCGACATCGAACAGGCCGACAAATTATGTTATTGAAACTTCAATCGACACCTTGACATGGACTCCGGTATTGACCCTGAACTCGCAGCCTGCGGCTAATGCATGGACTGAATATGCCTTTAACACCGTTGTGGCAAGATACTTCCGTGTGCGTGACCTTGACGCTGGCAGTGTGGTAATGTCGATTGCTGAGATTCAGTATTATGTCAAGACGACTGACCAGGTGCTTTCGACGCACGGGCATGGAGATGTCTGAAAGATGGCGCGCAAAATAGTGGAAGATGCAAGGGCAAAGGCGGCCGATGTCAAGGCCAGACAGAGGGGCAAGCAGACGCCCGCAGCACTGGAAGAACGTATTGCAGCCTTGGAAGACACCATTGAAATGCTGCTTCACATGGTAGAGTAGAGAGCATGGAACCAGAACTTTTGACCATTGCGGGGCAGTTTGGCCTTGGCGGATTCGGCCTCTACCTGCTCTTTCGCATCTTCCAAATACAGCAGAAAACCTTCTCGTGCCACCTGACAGACTTGCACAAGGACAACGTGCGCACCCATAACCTGCTTGAAGACCTGCTGCGAGCGCTGCGCAAATGAGCACCTACCCCGCAAACTGCGGCGCCTTCGGCGCCGTGACGCCAGCCTTCTTTTGTTCTTTCAAAAAAAAGTCTTCATGCGCCCCGCAGCGCACTTTGGTATCTTTTAATTGAAAACGTGTGCTTGTAAAGATACTTTAAGTGTGCTTCCAGAATGTACTGTCTTGCCACCTGCGTATCGAGTCCTTCCTTTGTGAATACTTCAATGGTGTATGGTATGCCGTCTTCATCCTTGTCTGAATTTGCTGCTTCCCTTTGAAGAAAGTCATTTAACAGCGCGGGATCAACTTTTGGCAGCACCTTCCGGTAGGCTTCTCGCAGCTTTGCAAATTGGTTTCTTACTTCACCTACATTGACAAGTTCCGTGGTCATACAATTGCATTGTAATATTCATCTTTTAAGTACCGAGTTTTCAGTGTCATGCACTGCACACGTACATGCACAAGATGGATATAGGCAATTGACGATCGTTTTGCTAGGTTGACCTAATTACAGCCGGTGTTCCGATGTATTTTCAAAAAAAATAGAAATCAGAGCAGGGTGGGCACATAGAAAAGCGCACCGCCCCGATATTTCCGCTCTTACTTGCTCAAGATAGTTGCCGAAGGTTGTTCACTATCGGGCTTTGTGCAACGTCTTCTGCCAGATTAATGGGTGCTTTTCTCTCCATCAGAGTCTTGAGCGCTTCAACTCCACCCTGTGCTTTTGCTATGAGGGTTGCCTGCTGTGGGTTGGCTGTTTGTGAGAGAGATTGAAGCTGGTTTTGAGCCTTTGCAATCATATTCATGGCATCTGTGTATGCCGTCTGATTTACCACTGTAGGTACTCCCCCTCCTGTGTTATTGCCCGTGGTTGGCGGAGCCTGTGTTAGGAGGTCAAGGTCTATGTATTTTGCACCTATCCCGGTTGCGTATGATTTCAGTGCAGATATTACTGTATTCTCTATTTCCTTTGCTTTTGATTTGATGTCGGCTGTTGGCGCTTGGGCCCATGCTTTTGCACTTATTGCAGAAGACGATGCCCCCAACAACAATACTGCCATTGCAAATATGGCAGAAAGGAGTATCGTCTTTTTAGACCTCGTACTTTTGCTTGTACTTGACATCATCACATATTGGGATCATCAGAAAGAATTAAGAGAATCGCATGGTCTATACCTAATTATTTTATTAGAGAAGAATACTGCTTTCTTTCCGTGCACGAGATATGTACAATTCCATGCTAGAATTTTATTGATTCATACTTATACCAAGATGTTTAGAATGTGCGTCCTACATTCGCACTTACTTTCTCAAGACTTCTTTTTAAACTGCCGTATTGAGTGATGCAGTTCGTTGTGTCGTTTGTAATATCAGGAAGACGGAGTTTCGCACGCACTTTGTTGTATACCTTGATTGTTTGCTCTGTGGTCTCTGCGGTCTGCTTGATGATGGGATTGCACATGTCGGATATTATGTAACGAGCATTCGAGCGTAACTGGTCGGATTTTCTTTCCCATATTGTTTTGACTACTAATTTTGAGCTTCAAACATGCAAGATAATAAACAATCTAACACTTTGAGGACGGGGAGGGGAGGCAGATATACTTGTTCTTAGCCGTTCCTAGTTCGGTCTGAATGGGAGACTATCCTATGAAATTTTTAGCCTTTCCTTCAGATACTCGCCAACCAGAATACTCGCGGGATATAGAACCTCTTCTTCGTTCTTGGCATGCAACATCAACTTTTCTGCAAACGCAGCATATTCTGCCTTACCCTCCTTATTTGCAACATCCAACAGATTTTTCAGAGAAGCGACAATCGCTTTATGTTCTTCAAGCATATGCAGAAGGTCTGCCTTCAATTTGTCGGTCATCGGTATTACATCTTTCATATCTGACGTAACTCTCCCTTCAGCCAGTGCGGACAACAGCCCTAGTGGCGGCATGGCATACTCTTCCTCCTTCATAAAATGAAGATGGAGGGCTTCTGCTACTGCCTTTGCGGCTTCTCCCACTTTGCCGCCAGCTCCGATGGCTTTCTTCAGTTCTGCATGAAGCTCTTCGTGCTCGTGTTTCAGCGATTCTGGAATCTCAAACTGCATATACAGATGTCACACATCGCCTAATGCGCGTGTGGAGGCGGCGCGCTCCCCTTTGCTAACGCTTCATTGAACGTCCCAGCTGCCTTTTCATGGAACTCTAGGTTCGACTGATCTACTTTGATTGCCTGTGTGGGGCACACCGACACACAGGCCATGCACCATATGCAGTCGTGCTCCCTTATTGGGTCTGACTTGTCTGTATAGTCCTTGCGGCCGTCCCTTGAATGGTCTTCTCCTGAACCCGCGCTAGTTGCATTCTGCATTTCTATTCCCGGCACATCCTGTTCGCTTCTATACCACTGATAGACTTGAACTGGACATGCTTCAATGCAAGCACCGTCGGCTATGCAAGAGTCCCAGTCAAGGGCAACCATCGTGCCGTGCACGCCGAGTGGAACGAGCTGCTCGCCCCTAGCCTCGTAGGCTTTTCTTACCTCTTCATTTTCTGCCGCTTCTGCTTCTCTCCCCGGCCCCCATACGAAATGGAAATGCGCACCGTCTGCATGCTGGTGTTTGCCTATAACCTGATGGTTCTTTGGAAAGTCCGCGTCAATTGGCATAGAGGTTATAAGCTTAAAATCGCTAATAAGAGATGCGTTTGCGCTTAATTGCAAGGTACTCCTAATTCTTTTATCTCGTTCCAATGCATAATTAGAGAGCGGCTTTTGCAATGACTTCTTTGAGCGGACAATGCAAGCATAAAGGAGAAACTGTTCGCGACAAAGTGACACTAAAGGTCTTTCAGGCAAACCGCATTGCAGGTGAAAGAAGTTCTGAAACGATGTCAACAAATAAACAAGATGAGGAGTACACAAAAGAAGAGGGTGAGAGAGTGACTTGAGTTACAGAATCAACTTTGATGAGCCAATACCCGACCTGATAGAGAGGTTGAAAAGGGAACACCGCCAACTTGAGTCCAAGCTTGCTGCAGTAGAGTCTGCTGACACCGTTAACGAGCAGTCGATAAGAATATTGGAGGAGTTGAGCGAGCCCATTATACGCCATGCTGTAGAGGAAGAAGCGAGGGTTCTGCGCGTCATTATGCACGAAGCAAAAGAACAGTCGCGAGAATCTATCAAAATCGCACAAGAGCACAACTGGATTGCAGATTTCATCAAGAAAACAATCCCAAAGCTGTCATCGATGCCCCAACAGCAAGCAAAGCAGGAGGTAACGCAATTTATCTTGGATCTAAGGCAGCACTTCTCGGAGGAAGAGGAAATAATGTTTCCACTTGCCCTAAAGGCGAGCTCGGTGAAGAAATAATAATAATGAGTATTATTGTTGTTATGTAATTGAACTTGAGGGTCTCTTTGAATCCTGATCCCGGTACTTATATGGGAATTTGGGATGTTATTATCAGAGGTATCAATCACGACCCTTGAAATACAAAGAATCTATGATATGAAGAAGCACGCCGCCAGAGAAGAAGAGGAAAGAAGTTTCAAGATATTTGTAGATAGGCTTTGGGCCAGAGGCATAAGAAAGGAGGACATCACCGTAGACTTGTGGTTAAAGGACATAGCACCAAGCGATAGCCTCCGGAAGTGGTTTGGGCATGACCCCCGCAAGTGGAATGAATTCAAGAAGCGATATTTCAAAGAGCTAGATGGCAAGAAAGAGCCAGTTGAGTTGATTCTGCAAAGGTTGCGTTCTGGCACTCCTGTATTATTGCTTTATGGCGCCAAGGATGAGAAATTCAACAACGCAGTGGCGCTCAAGGAATATCTGCTTAGGCAGGCAGAGTAGATGCAATACTACTCTGCTTGTGTGTATAACAACACAGGTTGTGTGTCATCGTTGATTATGTAGTGCGAAACAGTCTGCACATACCATTTCTACTCATTTCTTTTATCCATTCTATTTGATCCTTGTTGGTTATCTTGCTGCCATCTATCACTGTCTTTTTGGCATTCGATAGTTTGTTTCCTGCGATAATTTCTTCCCGTATTACTGAAGAGCCATCGCGTGAAAGATATGCTATGATGCTAAAAAAGTTCTTTCTGTTGCCGTAAATGTTGACGAGATCATAACTAGTTACGATTTGTTCACCATTGGCACCTTGGTTGGTGGATACCTCCTTGAATATCAGCCTAGACTTGGCCGGAGTCTCTGACTGTTCTATCTCTTTGAGCAACGATTCGTTCTTTTTCCAAAATGGCAAGAGGTTAAAGTTGTCTAATTGTTGAGAAGAAATGCCTGATTCCATACAATTGCTCCTACTGTGAATTTGTGAATAGAACTTTAAACAGTTTCATACTTAGAATCTTCAGCATTACCTAGGGCGGATGCAGCAGTCTACAAGTGCGGGCGGTTTGGATAGTCTCTGGCATTTTTTACAGAACTCATTTTAGTACTTCTTCAAACTTTGAAATCAAGTTCTTGACCACGTCATATTCTATTCTCTGTTCTGACAGGCTCTCTATCGGACAAGCATCTGATGAAAATCTCAGGATTGCAATTATTGTCTTGATTTCCTCATCTGCAAGTTCAACAAGGTGGGAAATATGATCTACTCCTAACAACTTCACAATATCCTTTCCTCCATAAATAAAGGCAATAGCAATTATATTTTGGTTCAATGTGCATCCATGTTCACAACTGCATGCACAGGTGTGTCGGGGTGAGGGACATATTGGCCACCCCGCCCTCTGAGCGATAGGAGAGAGGGCAGGGTAGACCTAATCTCGTCGGTGCGTGGGGGTACATGCTGCGTAACTTGCTCAAGCGCAAAATGCGGTTATGCGCCTGACAGAGGTCAGTTAGATTGCGGCGTTATTATAAATTTCGATAGTTAACGCACCTATTTTTGCATGAAGTTAGCCCCGGTAGATAATTATTTGTAATTCTTCGGTACATAATTTTCCCTTGCGATGGCCAGGGCTATGCGAGGTAGTAGTATTATTCTTTTACTGCAATCTTCTCTTTTTTGTGGTTGGCATCGGGCATCATCCATATGGACAGTTATTGAGCCAATCTAACTAATACACGAGCAGAGGCTTGCTTGGCAAATACTGACAAGAAAAGAGACTCTACCTGTTGTGGCACATGCATGGAAGAAAAGAGGCGTCGGGCGTACGGTAGCCAGCTTTTTTTACCACCCGAGCAAGTCAGACCGCATTAAATATACCCCGTGTACAGACGTCCGCCTAGGTGGCATCTTTGAGCACAAGGATGTCTATCTCGTGGATATGCACGGGGATGGCAACATACACGGACACATCGACCTAATCAAAGCATACAGGATAAAGCATGTTGTGATGGCCGATTCTCAATATCGGAAGAACGAGTATAAAATGACGAAGGATGTCATGACACTACCGGGCAAGCTAGAAAATGAACTTGCCAGATTCGGTTGGTTCAGGGCGGTTAAGCCTTCTGCTTCTCCGGAGAAGGTCTATGAATTTGTTATGAAGAAGATGAAGGAAAAGGCGACAGGGGAGAAGATCAGGACATCAAATCTTGGAAAAGTATTCGAAGTCGTATTAGAAAAAGTGGGAGAAGAGCCGGAAAGAGTGTGGAATCAATTCTTGTAGCTTCGAATCCTTTCTAGCAGGTGAGGGAATCTCGTAACCCAAACTCCTGTGATGATGGCTTTCGTAAGAAACATTGCCGTTTTATTGCCAGTTTATGATATCCCTGTAATCATCCTCTAGATTATTGTTATATAATGGCGCGAGTCTTGCCACTGCCAGTGGGGGAGGGGTGCTTGGAGTATAGTAGATTCTGACATTTTGGCAGAGGAAATACTACACAGACTGGAGGAGATATTTAGTCGGCAAATTTTCAATGCAATCTGTGAAAAAATAACCGAGGACTTTTTTGGAAACGAAATGGATTTGCGCACGGCAATAGTAGCAAGACCCGACCTCTTTGAGCGCGCTTTCCATTCCATATTTGGAAACACGGGATTCAGGATTCTTGAGCCCGTTTATGATGAATTGCATAAAGAGTTTGGACTTGATAAGGACCTAACCTATTTGGGTAGAGGGGACTTTGCCAAGTTCATGGGAATGAAAAGTGTCAATTCAAACACTCCACGTCTGGCAAGCGTTTAGCTTTTGCCTTTCAACTTGTCTTTATGCCATTCCCTCTCGTGGGCCAGACATTCGCTCTCATAGAAAAAAGTCAGATTGCAGAAGTCGCATTTTATCAATGGCCTCTTGGCAGACTTCCCACTTTTGCCATTATTGTCACCCTGAGGAAAGATCGAAGAAAGTCTCCGGTTTCTCTGTGCATTGATTCTAGCGGTCTCCATTCATATGGTGCGGCGGAATGTCTGAATCCCTCCTTCCAGGCTGATATCCATTTTTCAAGCATGAAGGGAAATTCGATATGCTGTCCGTCAGGCTCGAGAATCTCATCTGCCAATTTTACGTAATCTGCGGATTCGTTGGTGGATGCCCGAAATCCAATCTTGTCGGCAGCCAGCCTGATTGCAAACTCGGTCTCTTTTGCGTTAGACCAGAGCTGGATCTTTATTATATAATATTGCTCTATTCTGCCATAATACGGCTATCCCCCCTATTCAAGGATTTCTGAAATTTCTTCATGTTTTGGTCTAAACGGGTCACCGGCATTTCTATAGTGCTGGTGGAAATACAACTGATTGCTAAGCTTGGTAGAAACGCAGATCATCGTCAAAATCAGCCGACTCCCCACCAGAGCTATTATTCTCGTGTTCTGCGCACCGAGCGGGATCCGTTCTTGCGCTGACTACTGTCCTCGTCTTTCTGACTCTGTGCGACTTGTTCTTTAGGTCTCTCTCTGCGTGTGTCTATGTCGAACTGACGCTGACTAGTCTACAGTGAGACAGTCTCTAGACCTGTCGTCTAATTGCGCCTGCGAGGCGTGGTTGGTCCTATTTTTTGCTGCCGCGATCCAGGATATGCTAGCGAGGATATGTTAGCATATTTTTCGCCCACTTGGCGGTGTTGCAAAGCATGTCCGTCCTAACGCAGGTGTGCACACAATCTTCCCATGCCTACTTCAGGCCGTGGGAGAGGAGGAGACTAGTTGTCTACTCCAAGGTTGAATACAAGGGAGCCTGACGCATGCATGCGTGGACTTTTCTTCTAAAGATATTCGGAAGATACTATGGGCAGACAGACTCGCTCAGGAGACGACTCGTGTTTTATTTTATTGTAATCCAACTACTTCAGTTCCTCTTTTTTCTTGAGAAACCTCTACTTTTTCTTTGCCTTTTTCCGCCGCCGCTGCCTTCTTTTTTTCTGGTTGTTGATTTTTTTCGGTGCCGGCTTCTTCTGCCGCTGCTCTTTCCTCTCCCGCAGTCCGGATATCATTTGTGGTAGTAGCAATTATGCCACTGATGACATCTTGGCAGTATTTCTTGATGTCATCGCGAGAACTTACTGCCATGACTTCATTCAGGACGTTCACTGCAGGTGGGGTTCCGACCTTTCCAAGTTCCTGGATTGCTTTCTTTTGGGTTTCAGTGTCTTTGCCCCACTTTGCATCCTGCCTCAGTTCCCAAAGCCTCTGTTCTTCTGGTGATGATGATGAAGGAGATGACGACATGTGATTAACTAAATGTCGTTTCATTCTAAAAGAGCTTCGGAGGTTTTTTCTCCCTCTAGAAGCGCTATTATCATCACGACTCGCGACCTAACTTGTACTATCTGACACGAGCTCATCATCCAAAACATAGCATATGAACACGCTTCGTAGTTACGACACTAGCAGCCATCAAAATCAGCATTTGATAATTCTAAATTGTTTTATGTTGTTTTGTAACACCATGGTAAATGGCTTCTGCCGCTTACACCTAGGTACGATGGTTAGTCACAAAGTTGTATACGTGATCTACGCTGTTTGTGCTCTGCGCTTACATTAGTTTCGCTCCAGGTTATGGAGGTTAGAGCTCGTTTCATATGCCGCTTACCGCAGTTTCGGTATCATTATACCACAACTTTATATAAATAACTGTGGTCATATGATACCGAAATTGAATCCTTCTTCAATAGCATTGCTCCGGGCACTCAAAGAGGGGCTGTCAAACCTTAAAGAAATAAGGAAGGCTGTTGGAGTGCAGGAATGGCAGTTCAACGAAACGGTTAAGGCTCTAATAAGCCAAGATTACATTGAAAAGAAAGGTTCGGTTCTTGCTTTCAAGCAAAATCCCAAGACGATATTATTCCGAGACGTATCAAGTCAATATAACATCGAAAAACTCTTGCGTTATTCCAACGAGCAGGTTCTAGTTCATCTTGTAGACGGACCCGTTTCTGCCAAGGATATTCAACGCTCCACAAAATTGGGAATAGCGACAATTCATAGGTCAATATCCGACCTTAAATCAATAGGAGCTATCCATAAACAAGAAGAAGGAGGAGATAAAATAAGCATAAAGAGAGACAACGAAGACAAACTCTATCTCTTTGCCCGGCTCCTAAAGACAGAAAATGAAAGGAAGAAAATTGAACCTTATGCTGAAGTAATCTATCGAAACCATTCTGTCACGATAAAGAAAGTCCCCACAGGAAAAATTGCCGATGGCGAGTTAACTGGTTTCTCCTTATTTTCTGAATATGGGATAGAGTATCACACTGCACATGATTACTATGTCAAGCAGACATCTCCGCTTACTCTCCAAGACGTGTTACTCCATTCAATCATTACAGCCGCCAAAAATAGCGATAGAAACGCTATGAGCGTGGCGATGTTGTTTTATCTCAAGAATCGAAGCAGGTTCGACCCCCTGGCCATTAGAGCAGCTGCCAGAGGTTATGGGATGTCCAAAGTCTGGCTTGATGTTGAAAGTTTTATCAGAAATGGACCGTTAAGGAATCCAAGCCTGTTTCCTTCAAGAAAGGACTTTGAAGAGAAAGCACGTCTATATGATACCTCTTCGGATGAATATGACCTTCCTAAAGCATATCCGCAATTATTCCAAGAAATAGGTGATAAGGCTCCTTTCAAAATCTCGGCCTATTTAATAGGTGGAGAAAATATGCGCATAAAGGGACTGAAGGATAAGACAAAGGATTGCGACATCGTAACCCTTGATACTAAAACCTTCACTGCAGTTGTAAAAGTGCTAAAGGAAATGGGTTACAGGTCCATCAACGAATCAAACCTTTCAGAAGATGACAAGAGGCTCAACGCAGGCGATATTTTGATACACTCTGAAAGAAGCAGTAGGATGGATGTCTTTAATCGAAATATTGGAAGGAATCAGTTGTATTTGTCGGAACGTATGGTAAAACGTGCAAAGATGGAATCCTTCAAAAAACTTGACCTTGGAATCTTGGATGATTCTGACATCTTTTTGTTAAAGAGTATAGCTGGTCGAACCGGCGACATCGATGACATGCTCAAGATTGTAAACGAGGGCCAACTTGATTGGAACATTGTATGGGATGAAATGGTTAAACAGGAAGACGAAACAAACGCAAATCTTTCAGGTTTGCTGCTAGAAGCAATTGAGGATTTAAAGGAAAGGAAGGGAATCGAGCCACCTTTTTATAAAAAGTTGATCAGACGAGTGCTTGACAGAAATATTTACTGGCAGGTTAGAAAGGGCAAAAACACCCTGAGAGAGATAGTTGACCTCCTTCAAGGAGCGGATATCTCTGAAAAGACTATTAGACATAGAATAGATTACTTGGAAAAGAAGGGTTACCTAAAAAAATTAAGAAAACGAAATAACGAAGTAATCCTGGAAATACGAAACGCTTGATTTTTTTGAAAACCCTCAAGCCTTGACAACTTCTGTAAGGTGTTGTTAACTATTCGTCGGCTGAAAGATCGTCTCAATAAAATGCTAGCCTATGGTAAGTTAACAGTATCGCGCTCTGTGACCTGGGCCCCGTGTACACGCGTTACTGGCAGGGCGTGGTCCATGTCGTGGAGAATTTCTCCTAGCCAGCCCGAGGGCTTGATCGTGCTCATTTATTGCAATATATTGCAAACCGCTTAAAGCATTTTGCGAAAAAATCTCAACATATCGCTAAACTTGTTTTCCAGTATACTTGGTTATGAAGGCTTTTCCCAAGAAGATACTTGTGCCTAACATTACTACCACCGCCATTAAGGCAGCCCCTGTTGCAAAATCTGGCATGGCGCTATCGATCTGCAGCATATAGATTCCTGATTCTCCTTGCAAGTCTTTATTGTTGGCGGCTAGTCCGAAAATCACGGATTTACCATCACCACCTGTAATCGCTGCCCCTACCGCGTTAAAGCTTGAATTACTGTAAACGGGTGTATTTATTGTACCATCGATTGAAATCAGCCTAATTTCTGAGGCTGGCAGTGTTTTGGGCGAGTATGTGGTCACAATAAATTCGTTATTTGGACTCCACCGCGGGTCATGATACGCGGCTGGAAGATTCTCATTGTTGTTAGTTGAGTTACCTAGGATTCTTGTTTTTCCTGTTTTGATATCGAGCACTTTCAGAAAGGAAGCATAGACATTTTCTTGACTAGAGGTGATAAAGGCTACCTTTGTACCATCCGAACTTACATCGATGTCTCCAACAGGTTCAGGGGAATTATAGACTTGTTTGGAGTTGGTGCCATTCTTTGAAGAAATCCAGATCGTATCTGAATTTGAAGACGCGTTGCCACCTGAGTAGAGAATAGTACCGTTTGGCACCCAATCTGCGGAGCGAACAGTAGGAATGTTGAGCGATACTTCTGCGAGAGTGTTTTTCTCTAAATTGTACTCAAAAAGTCCCTGTTTTGTTTCATCGCTAATGCTACTTGCATACGTAGCGACGAACAGAATCTCGCTGCCATCAGGAGATATGCGAGGGTTAAACATATTAGAAAAGGATGTCGTCAGCGAAAGCTCGATGAGCCTCGGATTCCCATAAGCAGATTCATTGCTACTTGAATTAGAAAGGGTTATCGCCCATAATGAGCTCTTTTTTGCGGCGTCCCCACTATTCGACGCAAAAATGATTGTCTTGCTATCTGGACTGATGTCAAGAACGGTTGCAGCTTGCGTGGTGTTGCTAATTTCAAAAGTAGTTACTTTTGTCAGCTTGGAACTATCGTGTAGATCCTTAGATGTGGCTGATGCGTTCCCATTTGAGGTCTCTGCCGCTTGAATAACCTTGATATCTGGCAGCGATATAACTATGAGGAGTATCATTATCGATAATGCCAAGACAACTTGAGTCCATCGCATATTTTGCATACTAATGGAACCAAGTTGGCTTGACCTCAAATAGTATTTTACTCTTATGCAGAAGAACTTCAAACTTTGGCCGTATATCTTTAGGATGCATTACTGGAAACCAAAATCTTGACGACAAATCCAAATGCAGATTTTATAAAAATCACGATTGACTTCATTATCAAAAAAAGAAAAGGAGGGGAGGAAGTTATGGGCAACCTGGGATGTAATTCGCCATGTTATAGTTGCTCCATGTGACCGTGCCACCGGTTACGAGACTTCCGGACATAACTGGCGGAGGAGTGGTGTGCGGGTAGGTATAGAAGGTGGTGCATTGCTGATCATATTGCTGATCTGATGGCCAATGGTAGTAGTTGACGCCATCAGAATAATCAGAGTACGCTTGCAAGTCAGCTGAGAATCTAGCGTTCCAGCTAGTTGATGATGGAGGGTTCCAATTCTCCATCCACACTGATGTATTTGCGCTGCCTGCCTGTATAAGATACGACTTCATACCTGTTCTTGAAGGACTCATTGCAGTCACGCCAGTGTTAACATCAAACGCTATCATTCTCCATGATGTAGAGGGAGTGCTATAAGCGTGTATTCTGAAGGTATAGTAATGCCCCGGGGTGTACGTAAGGCCAATATTGGTTGGGACACATTGGGTGAGCGTGTCAGCATACACAACGCGAGCGCCACCAACAGATGGATAATCGAATCCTACCTGAGCAAAGTAGCCATTGTACACATTAGAAGGCAGACAGCTGTTGCCGCTTGCCTGATACTCATCTGCATTTAGTAGGAAGTCTACTTGTCCGTCCATGCTTGCAGCCGATGGGGTGTAGGTCGGAACGCCATTTTGTGTGCTCATGAACATTTCTACAGGATTGGTAGTACCCTTGTAATCATCAGATGAATAACTAGGGCTTGATGCAGCAGATAGTATTGATTCCGTTCCATCTTCATTTACTCTTGGTGCAAGTTTGGTTATTGCATATTGCTCAACATTCGTTATTTTGCCCGTATTCATATCGATTGTCACGTTGATTCCTGTCTCGTTTGCCACATTGATATGGACTATTGGATACCATTTGACCGGCGATTCGCGCGTGTTGCCGATGAACCCTATTCCGTCAAAGTTGTATGACTTTCCGCTCGCAGCTTGCTGTACTTCGTTATTTGCTAGTGCAATGGCTTCCGCCTTTGTTTCTTGCGCTGCTGTTAGAGTCGGAGGGTTTGCTATAATTTGTGGGTCGATATCGGTCCTTGGATCGATAGGCAGCGATGGCTTTGACTCAATCGCTGAGGCCTGGCGCAGAGGGAGGCTGCCAATTGTCCCCATGAAAAAAATGAAAGCTAGGCCGATGGCAAACAGTTTGGTCTTCGATGACGTTGCCATAAATTTCTCAGATAAGATAATTCACTAAATAAATAGCGTAACTTAGTTTCATAATATTAATATTCGCCAACTGTAGTAATAAACGGGACAGAATAGACTAAGAGAAGAAAACCAAAAATCGTTGTATTTTCTTCGCCACACAATTGGCATGATGGAAAACCGTCTACTGCAGGAAATACAACCTGAAATCAAGACCCTCCCTTAGAACTTTATGAGCCTGCCTTTGCTGCACTTTTTGCCGTACAGCACAGGGCCGCGCTTTTTCAACTCCAACCTGCAATTCGTGAAAAAGTGGTTTGACGTCGACTATATCGACTATGGTATAACTTGGCGACGACGCCAGAAATGTGCAACAGAGCGGGCAGGCTAAAACGATAATGACAAGTGTCAGGTATCTTCCATCGTCGCCTCTGTTAAGCCTCACACTTCATCGACTCAGGATATCTTCACTCTACTCCTCTGTCATTCGATTTTGGTCGGACGAGTCGCGCTTTAGCTTCAAGAATCCGACCTGACCTTGATAGGTTCACGTTCAAGAATCTGCATATATGTGGTTGTAAAATGAACCGGATCTTCGATTGAGAACTATCTGATGACTGCCAAATTAGCTAACCTCGATCTCTATAATTTGACTAACCGCTATTTAACTACCGACAATGAGAACTGGAGCTACCTAGCCTTTAGATTTTCAGCAGCCTCAAACCAGACTATCCAAACCAGTTTGCAGGTGTTCGCTCTACCTTGAGAGTATAATAGCAGTATTCTTCAAAAGTAGCATCAGCCAAGTTTGCGTGAGAACATCTGTATTTGATATTGGTTTCTCTAACAGCAGCATCATTGTTGCTGCTGTCTTTTCCACCCGCTGCTTTGAAGGATATCTTGCCGCTATCCCTTAGATATTCATACTCGTCAATTGACATACCTGTTGTATATCTCGTAGCAGATGGGATATCGCATAATACAAGCTGCCGTGCGGGGCAATCTTGAGTAGCGCGGTCATACTTGATCGTGACTTCTCTGATTGCCCGAGCTAGTACTGGGGTGTGGTCAACAGTCTTTTGAGATATTTCCATGAACGGCATCGTAGTCGAGATTTGATTGGGAGGAATCTGTCTTAGCGTAAGTTGTGCATAATTTACGTAGAAGTAATAATACAGAAATAAAGCAGTCGTCGCTATCGCGGCAAGAGTTGCGGTAACTATTACCTTTCTTCGTGTTTTAACTAAATACATGTCTTTTAATATGAAGAAAGAAAGAAAAAAATATTCTGGTGTTTTTCTCCTATGGTTGCGGTGCTGCTGGGCATATTGGGAACGCATGATGGAAGAATATGTCATGCACGCTTGAGGCATGGGTATCTGAGTCAATTATTACGTTGGTTCCATAGTCGTGCCCATAAGTCCCTGACTGTATGGTCGTGCCTCCGCCGGGAAGGATTTTGAATTAAGTGCACCAGTTGCGTGTGTGAACGATACGACCCATGACTGAGTTGATACGTCATACGATATCCTCAGTCTCATTTGATTCGATGCTGAGTCACAAGGCGAGCCCACAGTGTACTGCTGTTGGGTTATGAAGCCTGTAGAGGTTGTCTTTCTTGCGTAGAAGCTCCATCCTGTAGAAGACAACATGCCATGACTCACGGAAAATCGTGCGGTTAATCAACTGCTAAGAGACCTTTTCGTGTTCACGGTTATAGTTGTACGTATGTGGGCTAGAAAGATGTCAGAGTTGAAAAATTGCAGATATTACAATTTTTCCGTCCTATAAATAAGTCATTTATACAAATTATGTAAACTCAGGTCCAATTCAAGGCCATCTTCTGCCAAAGAGCGAGAAATTGCCAGTTTTTGTAATAATAATGCTTATAGCTATAGAGATAGCCGCAATAATGCCGGCAATGTTGTTGAGACCAAACTCCGGCACTGGGGCATCATAATTCACCGTAAAATTGCGCGTCTTGGATGCGATAGAGTTGTCAGGCGTTCCATCTGCAAATGTTGCGGTCGCCGTCCATTGCCCGGTCTCAGTTGGATAAAATGGCTGTGACACTAAAGTATCATCATTCATTGTCGGAGAAGCAGATTCTGTTTTCCTTATTTTGCCGTCTGGTCCGCTCCAGTGGATGATGATTGTCTTTGATGCCAAGTTATCATTTGTCTTGGCGATTGCGATCAAAGGTTGGCCAAGAGTTACGGAGACAGCTGCAGAGGTTGTGTCAGCATTCTCGATATTTGTGAGAGAATTTGTGATCAAGGAATGGCCGTTGCTCGTCAGCTGCAAGTCGTAAGATGTTTTGCCTATTGCGACTACCTTATCATCATAGTCGCCATCCATCGGCACCGAGGCATAGCTTACAATGCTTCTGTGAGTTACATGCAAAGAATACGTGCTCCCTTCAACAAGGGGTTGGGAAGGCACAAAGTCGATTTCGCGGGTCAGCAATTTGCCATCAGGGGCATTGACCGTGCTAACAGGGATTGTAATCCCATTCAGCCCTGCGACGGTTATTGTCGTATTTTCCACATTGTTTGCCAATATATATTTGTCAAACTGCACTCTTATCGACGAGGAATTTGTATTCTTGCTGGTACCTCCATCCACATGAGCCAAGGCAGAGACTGCGATAACCGATGGTGCAGCAAGTGATACCATTCCTATATTAACATCGTATCTAGGTGGAGGCTCATGAATTATTTCACTTGATGCCTGCTGGTATCCGGGTTTTTGATAGGTTATCTTCCAATCGCCTTCTGGGACATCCCATGCATAGTGCCCATCCGAATCAACAGTTTCAGGGTTTATTTGACCGAATTCTTGGGCATCCCACACATGCCATTGCTTGGTTTTCGGATCCTGCTCAAGAATTGTGGCTGTGACGTTTTGTAACCTATTTGAGGGGACTGCTTCGTAAACAAAGCCGCTGGGATCAAACAAGTAGGTGGGATCGACTTCGTCGCAGATCGCCCAGCAGATACCAGCAGCAAGAACAGCGCCAATGCCAAATGCCGTTCCAAGTGCGCCAAGAAAAGAAATAGTGGAGTAAGCAGCCAGTAGACCAGCCATCCCAAGCTGAGCTCCAACAATAGTGCCGATTACTCCCGCAAGGGCACCACGTGTTATTCCGTTAGGATGTGCAACTATTTGTCCTTGAAGTATTGCTGTTCCTAGGTAATTTACTGACTGTAAATTCCCGACAGATTTCGCTTGCATACCCGAATCCTCCGGGGCAAGGGCAAAGTCTACCAGTGTTCCATGCAATTCTTCATCAACAGATACATCAAGAAAGTCGGTTTTTGTCGAGCCGCTCTCTTCGGAAGAGAAGGCGCCGTCAGGTACAAAGACTTCACCCTTAATTGCCAGACCCCCGTTAACATCTGTCTGGACTATGGAAATTGGGAAGATTGGATGCTGCGTGGATATTGCTTCTTTGATTTCTGCAATTGTTGGAGTATGCTTGACATTCTTGGTGGCATGAGATGCAAATTTGTAGACGGTGCCATCTTCTAGGGATACTCTGCCTGAAAAGTCAGTTTCGTTGTTATCCTGGATCGTGAGCTTTCCAGGCGAAGGCCCAGCCGGGGGTGGAATCTGAATAGGAAGCGTCGGGATCCGTACCTTTGAGATGTTGTCTGGCGGTACGAGCTTGTATACCACATCAACATTTCCAAGCGACTTGTTGTCCGAAGGAACGATTGTCGCCCGGTAAACTCCATCGCTGCCCAGGGTAGCATTTCCCATGCCTCCACCCGTACCGTCAAGAAAAACCTTTACGTCACTAACTCGCTCGGGATGGTCAAAGCGAAGTTCAAAATTATAGGGATACTGCCAGACTGAAAGATATGGAAAGCGTGCAACGCCCAGCTCTGGATTTACGCATACGCGGTTGTTCAAGTCTTGCTGCATGCATACCTCGATTAGTTTTGGAGATGTGCTATCAAATATTACAGTAGCATCGCGTGAATGCAGAATTTTTGATGAAGAATTGATGATGATGCCATTAGCATGTAAAACGTGCACGGCAGGGTCACCGCTATCGGGCAGCGTAACATTCATCCTCCAGAATCCGCCCTGTGAAACATCGGTTTGACCAAGCAAAGTATTTCCATCGTACAGTTCTATTTTGCCTCCAGCGGGACCTTGGCCTGATACCATTGTACCTCGTTGGGTCAGCTGGTGGGGAATATCAATACTGAGTTGGGGCACCGGTATGTGTAAGGAACCTATCACTTCCTGTCGTTTCTGAATCCCGCCGTCGGATTCCAACGAGTCATATTGCAGGAAGGCACTAATGTTAAGCCCATCCTTGTCAAAGTCATCATTCAGCCTGATCTTGTACGTGGCAGTGCCAGCTAATGAGGTGCCATTTACAACACCATCAAGTGGAATTTGGTAGAATGCTCCTCCGTCATAATTTGCGGCAGCTTGTTTTCCATTCAACACAATGCTCTTGTCTACCAATGTTGTGTTAGCAGGAACTTCTAATAGCAGAACAGGAGTATTTTTCATTCCTTGTGTGATTATGCTGTTGAATGAAACATGCAACGTAATTGTATTTCCAGGCGCTGCTGTTGCAGGGGTGCTGGCAATGGCATTTCCTTCATTTCGCACAACGCTTCTTTCGCGGAGTAGCTTTACATCGCCAACAAGTGCGCTCTTGTCATTGTCAACCATCGTCGTGATTTGGGCAAAATGGTTGCTGGGATTTATACTACCATGCGAGCTCACATCGGTATCGTTATACGTGCTGTATATGTCCAACTGGTACAGGCCCGCCTTAGGGACAGATACATCAATTATCTGAGAGTTGTTCCAAAAGCTAGAAATCCACTCCCGGCGGCCGTCATTATTCAATGAATAAAGGTACGCGTTCCAGCTGGAAACAGGATCGGCTGTAACAGCATCAATTACTCGCCCCTCTATCCGCCCACCCTCTTGCAAATAGAAACTGGCAGCTATGCTCTGAGTATCGTTCAGCACCATACTTCTACAGCTTTCTGGCAGGCGGAACGTAGCATATGGGCGAACACATTCTTCTATCTTATCCCCCAGAACTCCGCGAAAAGAAATTAGCCCGTCAGATCTAGGATAATGATGATTACCAAATTCATCTGTCAGTTCCGCCGTAAAAAAGTTCTCCGATGAAGGATTTACGGGTCCTACCCACCCTGATCCAACGTACTTTGAGTAGACGTTCGTAGTAACGTTATGGATGGGCATGAGCTCTGCGGTTAGATCCACCTTGACAGGGCTGTCTGCTTTATTCAAATCTAGACTCTTGTCATTGACAATGTAACTTGCATTGGAGCCCTTGATTGTAACGAGTCCTTGCAGCAGCGTGAAATTATAATGACCTGCATTATCAGTCGTAGAGGAGTAGAACCAATTCCTGCTGTCAACTTTTTCTGATGCCGTTATGGTCATCCCATCAATGGGTCTGCCGCCAACGTCTGTGACCGTACCAGCTACAGACTCTCTTTTCAGGGCATCGAGATGGATTATTTGGTTATTCCGACCTCGAGTTAGCGTGATAATTGTCTCATTCCTATTTGGGGCATGATAGAGGATGCTTCCCATTTCGATGCTGGCATTTACCTTATGAGCAGGGATCCAAGAGATCGATACGCTGCCATTTTCGTCCACCTTCTTTGTATCTATGTACTGACCCGTAGTAGCATCATTAAATGAAATAGATGGGCCCTTTATGCTGTTTCCATTTTCATCTTGCAATCGCACAGTAAGATTTGCCACAGGATTTGCATAGCCAAAGTCGATGTTTTGGATTGGCCCAGTCAAGCTGCCAAGATTACCAAATTCATAAATTCCACTGGCAATTGTCCGCGTAGTGTTATCAATCTGTACATCATTTACCGGCTGCGTCCTAGTCATGCCTTCCGGTTCGCTGGATGATTCAGAAACCAATTCTGCAGTTGGTGAGAGAAAAGCCTGGTACGTTCCATCGCTAAGGGTTTGAATGCGATATTCTGTAAATGGATGCAGGTAACTAATGTTAATACCGACGTCAGAAATGCCGGGTTCTCCAGAATCCCTTTTGCCATTACCATTCAGGTCCTCATACACCATACCCGTAACTAGAATCGCAGAGTCCTTAATAGAAGCAAATCCAAAATCGATATTTTTTCCGCTTATCTGCTGAACGTCATTGTAAAGGAAACTGCTTGTCAGGGTGCTGCTGTTGTTGTTATTATTATCCCAAGACGGGTTATGCACATCTCCCCCTTCAGTTTCAAAGTAGCCTTCAGGTACTGCCGTTTGAATACCAATCAAGGTAGAGGTGCTTGGAAGGAACGTCCGATATGAGCCGTCCTCACCCGTTTTCAGAGTTTCACCGTGTTCTTGAGAGCTAGTCCCATTAGGCCGATACGATACTTGTATTGAAGCTCCGGATATTCCCGAGTCGTCAAGATCTCTCTTTCCATTGGCATTCTTGTCATTGTACAACGTCCCAGAAAGCAGGACGGTCGGGTTGCCGCTTTGAATGCCACCACTGCCTGCGTCCGCAGTATCTTCAGTGCTTGAAGTTGATGTAGTAGAGTTATTGCTTCTGCTATCTGCATACGCGACTCCAAGCGGAATTGACAAACTAATGGATGATTGTTGTTCTGCGGAGTTGTTGTTATTGCTACTTGATTGCATGGCATGCAAGGATAAAGATTGAAAGATATTTGCGGCATTAATGCTTTGTAAAGATTCAAGATGCGAAATGCTCTTGCTGATAAGAAGAGGGTTTGCATACATGATGGAAAACAAGAGTAAAGTACTTAGGATTATTGCGGATACAGACATGGCGACATTTTCATCCCGTAGATAGGGTATTTCTCCCACACAATTCTGTCAAAATGGGCCTAGCGTTATAAACCTTATTCGAAAAATACCTTAACAAAACAACATAGCATGGTTTGTGCATTGTTTTGAGACAGCAGAGTATGCAATGCAGCATTTAGAAAAAATCTCCTGAACAACCCTGCGACGAATCTGCCTCATCCTTTAATCAAACCTGATCTGCATGGCAAGAAGAACGCTATGAATCCAATTGTGGCGGCAGTGGTAACACCGAGCATTGTCCCAGATGAGAATTCCGGCGTTGAAGGCGGGCCGATCGTGTCTGGAATTTTCAAAGTTTCTATAGATCTGTTAAATTCAGTCAGATGCTTGTCGTAATAAACCGGCGCCGACGACATGTACAAAAATACGATTGTATGCTTGTCAGTCTGTAAACCAATTGTCTTTTGCTTAAAAGACAAAGACACCTGATCATTGTTTTTGCATTCCCAGTCCGTTACCGCTGCGCTCATGCCGTTTATCTTGGGATAATCTGTTACAGGGTTACATTTTGCACCGGATAAAAGACCGACTATGGGAGGGATGCCAATTCCCACAGATCACCCTTCATCTGACAGGGCTTCTGTCTTTGAAATGCTCAAGGTAATGGGTGTCCTGTCGTCCTGCACGGCCGAATTTTCTACCGGCATCATGAACACCACCGTCCCATTCTCGGTTCTTGATTGAATGCCGCTCCAGCCGTCTGGAAACGTTATCGTCAAGCCAGAATAGGATCATGAAACTTGCCTTTGATATTTCCAGATTTGCTTCTCTCGGCCCAATCTCAACATGCTTGTTTATGACGATGATCTTGATTTTGTCAGGATGTCCTAAAGCATCAATGACACGGTTTGCCATAATACCTTGATGCGGTCTTGCAGGATTATATCCATATCGCGTTTTAAGAGTGGCCTCTCCATATCACGAACCAATTTTTTCATGTATATGAAAGTGAAAGAAACTACTGCACAGAATTATTGCTTTGGTATAGCTATGGTCCTAATTGCCTTAGCCATTATCTTCGTATCACTTTCTGCAAGCTCTCATTATGAACTCGCAACCGTAGTCGCTTACCTTACTATTCCCACAGCTATAGTTCTTGGAGCAGTTGGGATGGTCATCAAATACAATCAGTCAAGATGATTGTTATAGAAAAAGACTTAATGAGCTACTTTATCATTAAACGTCGCTTGACTGACGTTTTAGTACAATGGGCAGCCTACGGTAGTGCTTTCTCAATAATGAGTTTCTTTAGCAGCATTCTAGTTCATAAAGACGGAGCAAGCGACAGATACATTTTCCGCGGCGATCATCATTACACAAGTAATTTCAAAGCAGCAATCGCTATTCTGATAACGGTTGTAGTTGGTATAGCAGTGGAGGAATTCGTTCTACAGCCATATCTGATTTCTGTGTATGAAGTAAATCTTGGCAAGATTGTACAGCTACTGGTTGCCAGCGGCCTTGCGCTCTTTTTGACGATATGGTGGCATGCAGGTTTGATGGACAAGGCGGAGAACATACTTGGTTTCATAGGCGGTTGCGTACTGGCTGCTACGTTGTTTGCTGATGGATTTCGTGTCATTCCACTTTGGTAAGGCCAAACCGACGAATATTAACATCCTTTTCCAGCCTATGGCAAGTTAACATAACCATATGCTCTGCTTGCCACTCGATATTGACACCTCTAGTAATGCTGATGTCATACTTTTTGCCTAGCGTCAACCTGACCTCGGACGATGCAAGGACAAGCCCGAAGTGAATGCGGACCAGGTTTCTGTCGTCTTCAAGGCAGTAGGCCTTTTTTCTTAGACATTGGGATGAGTTAATTCCTGCCAGCATAAGACGCAAAAATTACCGGTCACCTGGAATATCTCTGCTGGCCGGATGGAGCAATATTCGCAGACACCATCATATCCGGGCCCTGCTGCTACAGTGACCAATTCGCCTTTCTCTTGGCCTTCAGAAGATCCATCGGTTGTTGACATTCTATTGGTTCCTTGCTGGACGGCAGCACTTGTAGAACATCATGTCTCTTCCGCTGCTGCAGCACCACTCATGCCGCTACGCTCCTCGAAACGCCATTCTTCTCAATGACAATGATGTTGCGTTCTGGGAACTCTGCCGTGATACGATAGACTCGCCGACTGTTACCCTTGGCTATGGGCACGCCGCTAATCAGGCTATTACAAATCAACTTTTTTAACGCATCATGTGTTGATGATTCTGAACAGTAGCAGTACTTGTTCTGCAGGTATTCTCTTATCTGTGAAAAAGTCGCGGTGCCGCCAAGTGACTGAATGGCCTCATAGACTTCCCATTGACCCATCAGGCTATCACCACCACTACTTCCTTTTCCCCAGCTGCAGCCGTAGAATGCATCGGCGGAGAAAACACTTGCAACCGCGTCCTGTTCTGTGGAATTGTCACTCTATTGCTTCACCTCATCGCCATGTCCAGTGCGAATTCTGACGGATGTGTGACAATCAGGGCATGAAGCATAGTATTTCTTGTGGCCTCCATACGTCCATTTACGTCCGCATCTTGTACACCTCATCCGGATTCCCTTTTCCGGTACCTGTGCCAAGACGTCACCTGTTTCCATACCTATTAGTCAGTAGATTCTACTATTATAATCTACCTAGTAGTATGTAGTAGTAATAGAGTATATATAATGGCTACTACATACTACTATACGGAGAGAGGTACGAAAGATATGCCGATGACCAAGGGAGATAAGCAAATAGTAATCCACCGAGATCTGGTTGCAAGACTTCAGTCCAAGTGGGAAGAAAGGAAGGTACGGCTGCCGCAGACGAACAAGACGTTCAACGGATTTGTAAACGAGCTATTGTCAGACGTTATAGAGAAGGATGAGTTCCTGCAAAAGTACGCACCGGCGCTATCTCTTGAAGGGCACAGCTACAATGTCCTGTTCATCAGAGACGCCAAGCGGAAGGCACTGGCAGAGATCTACCGCCACGACAACAAGATCAAATGCGCATTATGCAACACCTTTGACTGCGAGCATGTGCATTTTGCACTTGCGGTACCTGAAGTAGCCAAGCTGGGATTGAGAAACGCTTCCTAACTTGTGTAGAGTGGGATTTACGCTCGTTTTTACTAGTAAAGCGGTTCGAATTTCAACGGCCCCACGATGTCAGCGGGGTAAGTACAAGGGGTCAGATTTGTCACCCTTACCACCCTATACACGATAGTGTAGACGATAGTATGAGAGAAGGTATGCATGAAAGGTTATAGCTGGCTCTGTGGTTAAGCAGCGTTAACCAAGGTTAACACTATCGCCATGCCCACCGTCGGAGCCAAAGTCAGTCAAAAGGAGTTTGATGCCATTACAGAATATGCAAATCTGTGCGGAGAGACAGTCTCTAACCTCATCAGAAAAATAGTGGTTGCAGACGCCACTATTCTACACGGTGGCTGGGTGGATGAGCATCCAGAGTATGAATGCAGTATTCCAATGCCGCAGAATGTTTCAGGAGAAGAGGAAAATAGGATCCTGGAAGAGAAAACAAACAAAATAAGGAGAATTCTTGGTTGGCGCGACATAAAGCTATGAGGAGACATCTGAGCGCAGAAACTTCATCATCGCTTCTGCGGTCTTGCCATGCAGAGTTGGAATTCTACCTGCCTTAAGCAGTCGCTGTATGCGTAGCCATGTTTCTTTGATGATGCCAAATTGACGCACTCTGCTTGGCGGAGTGGCAATTATCCTTTCTTTGTTCTCCGACATCTTTTGTGAGATTGATGAATACGCGAGTGTGGTATCGTCATTAACGCCCAATACTTCAGAGACCTCCAAGTCATTGCTCTCCTTTCCAATGTGCACCACCGATGAAACCCTGATGTGCTTCCTTGTTAAGATGCCCTTACTTCCATCAAATTTTGCTTCGCGGTGATTGGCATAATCCCTGACAACACCTGAGAACTTTTTCCAGTAGTGCTGCCCCTTTAGCATCTTGTCCGAATTGTAATCGATAAAGTCTTCATAGGCGCAAACTTGCGCGTCCTTTCTAAAAGGGGCCAGTGGTTTGATGACCTCTCCTGTGTCAGGGTCAGTAAAGTTTCCAACGCCTACGATGCAAAAGTTGAAGGGCTTTATCTGCCGGTCGTAGGGCTTGCCTTCCATCTTATTCCTCAAGAAAAGCAAGAGCAAGGCAATGAGGATGGAAATTGGTATGATTTCTCGTCGAGAGCTAGGCCTCATTGTTGCTGGAGTTGGCTTATCAACAGGAGCGATAAAAAAGTGATGTTACACATCAATCATCATTCTCTGCTGCTGGAAAAACAATTAGCCGGTCAAACAAGTACTTTTTGCCATTCTTGAAAAGACACAGATAAAGATGAGTTGCAACAAGCCGCTTATTTCTTGTCATTTCGGTATCAAAAAGGGTGGAATACGCATATTGTCATTCTTCTTTCTTTGCGTGCCCTTTACCTCAATACTTCGTACATCTTTTCGAGGAAGGCCAGTTGTCCTAGCCTTCTATCCCGCGGACTTTAGTCCAGTTTGCGGAGATGAAATGGTGCTGTTAAACGAAATACTGCATAAGACTTGAGGAATCTTGCTACAGGCTCCTTGCTCTTGTCTTTGTTCCACTTTGGGCCCTTTTTACGATTCTTGTCGTTATCATCGTGATTGTCATTAAGAGTATCCAACTCGCGTCGCAGCATGTAGGCTATCCTTCTTCCAAGCTCATGTTCTATTAGGAACTTACGGATCTCTTCTGAATAATCATTCTTTTCTTTTGTTAGCGGAAAGTATGCGTTCTCCTCCTTCCCATGGTGAAAAACATCGACAAACTCCTCCATAACTACGGAGATTATCTAAATGTCTTCGATTGTTATCTCTTCATTGGCATATAACCTCTCGGAGCACCTTTGGGCAATGCCGCCAATGCGCCGGACAGTTAGATGTTCTTGTAACAAGTCCTTTGTAGCTGAGCTCATTCTATGAATTGTTCTCAACCTCCTCCACCGTATTTTGTTTTCGATGCAGCAAATTGCACAGGATTACCATAAATACTATGATTGGAATAGCTGTACGTGGTTGAGCTGAGATGTCCCAACTGCAAGAGAGTCTGGCAATATGATGGTCATGCCAAATTCTATACCCACTGTCCGCAATGTGAGACGGTAGTATGGATCGCCCGTCCGAGGAATTACGGTGGAAATAATCCGAAGGTAAGGAGCTTCAGAAATGCTCATTAAATTTTGTTAGTCGTGTTTAACGATTTGCGTAATGGTGTTTTCGAACTTGGATGTTCACATGCCTGAGCAAGTCAAACAAGATTGCTGCGTTTACGGCACTTGTGATTGCCATGTTTTCGTATTACGATGTAAAGACGTTAAGAGATCTAGAAACGAGATTAACTGCAAAGAACAAAACGGCTGGTCTGACAGCAGAGATCGATGCTTTGCAAAAACGTGTCGAAGAATTAGAAAGTAAGAGCATTAATGTTTAAGAGAACGCATGCGTTTTACTCTATAATGTTTCCCTGCACAAAGATAGACAGCAAGGCTTGTTTACTGCTTCTAGGATTCTGCGCGTAGCTTATTCATCTCACTCTACGTGATGATGACTATCTAGCTGATCATAGAAGCGCACGGATTTGATGTTTACAAATTCTAGCATCCCATACCGGGAAAGCTCCCTGCCAAACCCGCTTTTCTTTACTCCGCCAAATGGGATTCGAGGGTCGGAAGCCACCGTATTATTTACAGTCACCACGCCTGCTTCAATTGTTCTTGAGAGTTTATCAGCCTTATCCAGATCTGCAGTCCATACACTTGCGCCAAGACCGTACTCAGAATCATTTGCAATCTTAATTGCTTCCATTTCATCTTCGGCAATAGTTATGGGCGCAACAGGACCAAAGACCTCTTCTCGCGCAACGCGCATTTTTGGCGAAATGTTCTCCAGTATGGTGGGTTTGTAGAAATAGCCTTTGTCGCTACCATGCGTCAACCGTTCGCCTCCTGTCAGCACTTTTGCACCGTTTTTGACAGCATCCTGAACTAAGGACTCGATGTTGTTTACCGCACTTTCGTTTACAAGGGGACCCATGTCCGTGCTATCTATAAGAGGATCGCCTACGACAAGTTTCTCTGTTTTCTGGATAAATTGCTCTATGAACTCATTCGCCGCTTTCTTTGTCACAATGAACCGCTTTGACGCAATGCAGCTTTGTCCACAATTGATAAATCTCCCCTTGACAGCACCGCTTGATGCCTTTTCTATATCTGCATCTTCGCAGACGATGAAGGGGTCGCTACCCCCTAGTTCAAGCACGCACTTTTTTATCTGTGACGTTGTCCTTTGCGCGACCTTGGCACCTGCAGACACGCTTCCGGTAAAAGTGACTGCGCTCACATTCGAATCTATGAGTGTGTTTGCGATGGACGAATCGCCAACCAGCGTCTGAAAGACTCCATCAGGCAGCCCTGCCTCTCGGAATGTATTTTCAATCTCTATACCACACTGCATAGTAGCACTTGCAGGTTTTAACACAACGGTATTGCCAACCATGAGTGAAGGAGCTGCAAACCTCAATGCCTGCCAATAAGGAAAATTCCACGGCATTATGCTTCCAATAACGCCCAGAGGTTCAAATGTTATGAAACTCTTCCTTGCATTCGTATTGATCAGCTCATCGCCGACAAAGATGCTGCCATTGTCCGCATAATAGTCCATTGTCATCGCGCATTTTTCCACTTCCGAACGGGATTCTTTAATCGCCTTGCCCATCTCGCTCGTCGCAACTCTCGCAAGCTTTTCCTTGTTCTTTCTTAACTGAGAAGCAAAGTTGTGAAGAAAATCCGCCCTCTTGTTCTGACCTCCCTTCTCATTGTTTTTCCATTCGCCAAATGCCTCTTTCGCTTTCTTGACTGCCGCTAGGATTTGTTCTTCTGTCATCATATCATATTCATTGATGACGTGTCCCGTCGCAGGATTGACGGTCTTTATCTTGTTGTTCATCATTATTACTACTCAACTGACCTTGGTTGCATCAAATATTGGGAAATGGATGTCAAGGCTTGAGGACGCCTCTTCCGGTTATTTTGCCTTCCTTCAACATCGTCAGCGCCTCTGTTGCTTGCTCAAGTTTGAATTTATGAGAAACAATGGGCTTTATGACCCCTCTTTCAGTCAGAGATACCAGTTCTGCCAAGTCCCTTAGATTTCCAGTATATGAGCCAATCAGCCTGTACGCTCTAGTCGGCATTGAAACCAGATTTAGCTTTAATTCGCCCCCATAGAGTCCTACAAGTACTACTTTGGCTCTTCTTCTCAACATCTGCATGTCTGTTTCTACCGTCTTGGAAGCATTGACAAAGTCAATAACCGAATCTGCACCCAGTTTGTGTGTTAGCTCCATTACGCCCTTTACGGGATCGTCTTTCTTGGAGTTAATAACGAAGTCTGCACCGTTACTTTTTGCAACCTTCAGTTTTTCGTCGTCTATATCCATCGCAATTACGCGGGCGCCCGTGAGGGATTTTATTACTTGGATGGCCATCAAACCCAGTCCGCCGACGCCAACTATGACGACGTCTTCATCTGGTCTTAATGATGCATTCTTTACTGCCGTATATGCCGTTAGCGCGGAGCAGGACAATATTGCTGCTACATCGAAATCCAGCTTATCATCTATTTTTATCAAGTACTTGTAGCTGGAAGCCAGCACGTATTCTGCGTAGCCGCCTTCAGTATAGACACCGAGAGACCGAGGTTTATCGCAGAGATTTTCTTCTCCTGCTCTGCACGCGGGGCAAGTTCCATCGCCGATCCAAGGATATACAATTACCCGGTCTCCTCGACTAAGGCCCTCAACGCCTTCGCCCGTGGCTTCGACTACTCCAGCAATTTCATGACCTGGAGTCAGAGGATATTTTACCCCTCTATCGGTAGTCTTCATGAATTGACCCTCAATTCCCTCATAGCCTCCTTCCCACAGATGGATATCGCTATGACAAACTCCTGAAGAAATAATTCGAACCAGAACCTCTATCCCCTTAGGCTTGGGTGTTTCAAGCTGTTGTATTTGCAATGGTTCCTTCACGTGGACGATTCTCGCAGCTTTCATCGCGACACATTGTAAACTGGGTAACCAATTCTTTAAAGGGTTACAGTTCTTTTGCAATCATATGCATTGTCAAGAATACCTTTTGGTGTCAAGTGGGATTAAGAGTACTTTTTAAGGGAACAGTCTTCTAAAGACATTCTTTAATGCTGACACAAAGCATGCATTGCATATACCGTCCAATCTGCCATGATCTGAAGGACTGCTCTACAATCATCATCAATAACAACATCACAACAACTCTAATGGGATTGCCCTGGTGTAAATCTGCCCTCTGGAGCGATGTATTGCGGAGCCCAAGCATGGACACAATCTCTGTCAATCATGAATATAAGCAAATTTGACGTGTATACGTATACATCATTAATGGTAGACTCGATTGCTCTCTCCGCTGTAGCCACATTTCAACTCGATTTTACCGTGTGGGCTCTTCGAAGAAGAGATACGAACATTATTGACCGATGGGATGGAACCAAGTATGTACGGGTACTTACTTTCAATAATGAACCCGTAAAGATAGCTGTCAGACAGGAAGGCACCATTAATGATCCAAAAATCGCCATTACCTTGCAAAGTAAGAAGAGGGCAATGACCCCAGTTCGCGCACGAAAAGATGCTCAAGTACTCGTTCAAAAAATGCTTGGCCTTGATCGGGATTTGACCCCTTTGTATACACGGGCAAGAAACAACAAGGACGCCGTACTCATTTCGCTTGGTCAACAATTCTTGGGAGTTAAACCTCCTTGCTTTTCTAGCATCTTTGAGACACTCATAAATGCAATTGCATGTCAACAGGTAACACTTGACCTGGCAATTTTGATGCTTAATCGCTTATCTGTAAAGTTCGGGTTAGAATTTGAAGATGATGTTGATGGGACTCTCCTGCATGCTTTTCCAAGACCGGAGGATTTGGCGGATGTTTCAGAGCAAGAGATGAGAAAATTAGGGTTTAGTCGCCAGAAGGCAAGGGCAATAAAAGAACTAGCAATGGCTGTTGTAGATAATGAAACGAAGCTGAGCAATCTCTCAGAAATGACCAATGAGCAAATTGTAGAGTATCTGTCGTCCATACGCGGTATAGGACGATGGTCTGCAGAATATGCGCTCTTGCGAGGCTTTGGCAGAATAGATACATTTCCAGGTGACGACATCGGTGCTCAGAATAATCTTGAGCGATTATTTCACCTCGATAAAAAGCCAGATTATGCAGAGGTCAAAAAGTTGACATCACGATGGCACCCGTATGAAGGGCTTGTCTATTTCCATTTGTTGCTAAATAAGTTGCAGATGAGAGGAATTATATGAAAACTGGAGCCATCGTCTATACCATAGGTCACTCCACTCGTACAATTAATGAATTCGTTAAAATACTTCGAGCATATAAGATTCAAACGGTTGTTGACGTCAGAACAATTCCTAAATCGCGCCACAATCCTCAGTTTAATGAGGAGGAACTAAGGGCAAATTTACTCAAAAATGACATCGGATACATCCATATGGAGGGGTTAGGAGGTCTGCGGCATACAACCAAAGCATCAGTCAATACTGCTTGGAGAAATTCATCATTTCGCGGTTTTGCCGATTATATGCAAACATCAGAATTTAAGAATAGCATAGAACTACTCATCAAAATTTCTGCAAAGAAACAAGCGGTCATTATGTGCGCGGAAGCCGTCCCTTGGCGATGCCACAGGTCACTCATTGGAGACGCTCTAGTGATACGCAACATTCGTGTGGAAGATATCATGAGTGAGAACACTAGCAAACCTCATACACTAACATGGTTCGCAAAAGTAGGCGGAAATGAGATTACCTATCCTGAAGTCGATGATCCATGAAATCTGTACACAGAGGAGCAAGCAACTACTATCATTAATTTGCAATCGGTTGCATAGTGGTTGTAACTCTTTAAGGCTTGTTCGTCTAACGTACAGACTATGCCAATAGATCCAGAGTTTCCTAAAAATCAACAGGTGATAGGCAAACATAGCCATTCAGACGGTCAGCACTTCCATTTCGTATGGGGGCCGGGGAGAACTGCAGAGGCCGCAGATAATGAAGAGGTCAAAAAGGCCTACGAGGCCAGAGGAGAGCAGCTTGTTCCACTCGGCGTGCACGGCACGATGGTCGCGCTCGATTGGGATTCATGCATAGCAGATGGTGCGTGCATAGAGGTATGTCCTGTCCAGGTTTATCAGTGGTACAGAACAGAGCAAGATGTACCGGGGATAGAGCTTCAGAATGGAACAAGTGCAGGTTCTGGAGAGGATCATAATCGTGAAGGTCGAAAAGACTACACCGACAAGTCTGACCCAATTAGGGAGCACGACTGCATCTGGTGCATGGCATGCGTTTCAGTATGTCCCACACAGGCGATAAAGGTGGACCAGGCAAACTTGGAGTACCACGAAAAAGCTGCAGGAACGTTTAATGAAGCCCTTGCAAAGAGCGGTGCGCCTCCACCACATGTACACTAGAAGCATAGGTCAGTGCGGAGGGCCAAGCTATAGCAAGGAGGGTGAATAACACGCAATCTAGGATTAGCATTACCAAAAATAGTTCAAACAAACAAAGACATGCTTATTTCTTGCTATGCGGCAACTGTTTCTGATTTGTATCAGTAATCAAGCCTAATGATAGATGGAGTACTGACTTCGCTGATGCCGTCTGCCCGGTATGCAATGATTATAATTTGAGAGCATTGCGAACGTCTATTGACACAGTCTAGTTGCACGAAATAGGAAGGGGCAACCTAGCAAGTGGACGAAAAGGCAACTTCAAGAATCCTGGCAGAGACTGATCAAGAAGGCTGCGTTTTGCGTACTCTTAATAATCATATTCGCAATGTACCTCCAACGCCATGACACTACGTGAATTAAAAATAAAACATGTGCAAAAACCGCAATCCGAAACGGTTCTCGTCATGCAGGGCGGGGGCTCATTGGGTGCGTATGAATGTGGAGTGTACAAGGCGCTATCCAAACGCGACATAAAGTTTGACATAGTCGCGGGAACATCGATAGGAGCCGTCAATGCGGCAATAGTGGCAGGCTCAAAGAACGATAATCCGGAAGGAGATCTAGAGGATTTTTGGTTGGATGTCGCTGAAAGAGTAACTGGCTCTATTATTTCAGATAACCTTAGAGCGGTCATGTCCTCATGGTATGCGGCTCTGTACGGTAACGCCAAGATTTTTTCTCCTGCCTGGTACACGACACCAAGCCTAAACTACACTCCTTTAGGCCATTTTACTTCCATACGGCCGCCGTATATGTACGACCTTGCCATCCTGAAAAGAACCTTGGAAAGATACGTTGATTTTTCAAAATTGAACAGCAACAATGTTCCTAGACTTATAGTTACAGCCACTGACATCAAGAACAGTAAAGCAGTATTGTTCGATAGTATGGCAACAAATATTGATGCTGATCACATACTGGCGTGTGCCAGTTATCCCTTTTACGGTATAGGCTGGACTGAGAAAGACGGTAAGTTCCTCTGGGATGGAGCACTGCTTAGCAACACCCCGCTGAGGGAAGTGATTGAAGCATCGCCAAAGCGCGACAAAAAAGTGTATATTGTAAATCTATTTCCGCATGTTCAGGAGGAATTGCCGGAAAATATGTTTGACATCTGGCACAGAGCTAGAGATATTATGCACACGGACAAGACTGATAGCAATGTGAGACTATCGAAGGCAATCTCTGGATATCTATTGCTACTTAGAGAAATGCATGATATCTTGAGCAACGCTCCACTCGATAAAGAACTGCATGAAAGATTCACCAAGATAGAGCCCGAGTACCACAAGTTAGCTGATGCGAGAGGCGCAATAATTGATGAAATAACCAAGATTGAAAGGAGGGAAAAGGTGCATTTCCTTTTTGAAGATGCGGATTTTTCCCTTGCTACTATAAAGAACCTGATAAAACAAGGAGAAGAAGACGCAGAGAAAGTTATAGTGGAAAAAGAAAAAGGAAAAGCAGACGACAGAAACTAGAACTCAAGTTGATCTGATGCCATTCCAGTGAGAATCTCAGAGATCAGTCTAATAGCCAGTAAATGCCTCTGTCCTGATCCTGTCGCCGGATACTCCGATTTCCTCTGACAATAGCTTTCGCATGGCATTCAACATTGCAGGAGGGCCACATGTGTAAAATATCGAATCCTTCAGTTCGTCAATGCTCAGATGTCTTGCCAACATAGCTTTGTTTATCATCCCTTTTTCGTCGATCCATTCAGGTGTCGTCAATGACTGAGGAGTCTCTGGTTGTTCTTGCTCTCCGGTGATTGTATAGATAATCTTCAAATTCTTGTTGAGATTTGCCCATCTATCAAATTCATCTTTGTACAGGACATTTGCACGGTTCCGATTAGAATCAAACATCGTTATCTTTAGTGCTAATTGCTTATCCGTAGCATACTTTATCATACTTCTAAAGGGGGTCACTCCGCCGCCCCCTGTCAGAAGCACTACTGGCGATGAGTTATCCTCAGGAAGAGTAAATTTGCCTGCTGGAGCTGTAATTTTGACAGAAGCCCCAATATCGAGCTTTGATAGCTTTTGCTTGAAGGGAGTATCTCTTATTCTTGTACTAATAAGTATGCCTTCCTTTTCTGTTGGAGAAGAGGCTATCGTAAAAGACCGTGTCGGACCCTCGGGATCTTCCCTTGTACCAAGATCGACTATAGAATACTGTCCTGCCTTGTAATTTAGGTAGTTTTCGCTGTCGCTACGAGAGAATCGAAATGACATGATATCCGTCCCTTTTTGCGAGACCTTCTCTAGCAACTTTAATTCAAATTTCAGCGGTCGTGCCGGCACATCGTCCACTGCAACTGCGTTTTCTTGTCGCGCGATACGTGGGCTACTCCCGCTATCGGAATGAGATGCGCCAGAATCTGTATCTATCGCAATCAGTCCGCTTTTCTCTTCGACTTCAACTCTATAAGAGCGCAGGTCAGTAACCCAATCAGTTTCAGGCGATGCTTTAGCTGTTCGTATGTCAAAAATGCCCTGATGCCATGGGCAGATAAGAGAATATTCTTCGATGGATCCTTCCTCTAAGGGACCGCCTTCATGGGAGCAAACTGCGTCCATCGCATAAATCTTACCCGATACCAAGGCTAGAACAATTGCTTTACCATCAATATCGACTCTGACTGGTTTGCGCTCTTGTAAATCCGCTTTTCTAAACGTCGTATTGTACCTTGTCATGTATCATAATAATCCCTGACGGATTTAAGGCATTCCTCACGCGAATGAATCTGTAATAAAACTAAGATTTACAATAATCGCTGCAGATTGATAAATGTAGTTAGAACGGTTGATAATATGGATGAATTCGTGCATTTTGAAGGCTATCGGTGCTGTGCATCCATACTATATAACGTCAGTTCCAACTGCTATTAATTCCAAAAAAACAACTCACCTGACTTTGCACATGCCTGTTTTGGGTCAAAACTGACTGAAGAGATCATAGGCAATCAACACTGTGGTAATGACAGCGCAAGATTTGTCGTTGTAAATGAACCATTGTCGATTCAACAACTCGGGATACCGAAACCTAAAGGTACTGGAATAGGGATTAGGATTTTATTTCCTCGCCTTTCCAATGACCAAAGCAGCATTTCCCTATGCATGTGCGAGAGCGCCGGAGAAACTTTGTTTTAGTCTGCTGTCATCCCCTTCGTGAAATCGAACGCCGTAACTAACAAGTTAAGTCAGAGCATCAGGAGCGCTCTTTCATAGCTCTTCTCTAACTTTATCGAACACTCATTCGTGGCGATTTCTTCAGCATTTATCTTCCAACAACCTTCGGATCCATATCCGGAGCGCTTCTTTGATATTTCTACGAACATGCACAGTTTACAGGTTGGTCCATTTCCCCTTTTGTCAACAAAAAGAAGCTGCAACGCAGTATCCTGAGCTCTTACCTATTGCTTGACTGCGGATGCTGTAGGTCTGCAAGCATAAATTCTGAAAATCTCTGATAGACAGGTCGGTAATCGGCTGGCAGGCTTGCATCTATGAAGTTTGAGAGCAAAGCGGGACTCTTGAGTATCGCCCTAAAGATATCCTTGTCCGTTAGTATGCCTACCATTTTTCCATTGTGCATCACCGGTAGTCTCCGTATGTTTTTGTCCTGCATGGTATGAAGTGCGTCCTTCAGAGACATCATCGAATCCGCGGTAATCATCGGCTTCTTCATTACAGTAGATAAATGCACATTAAAGGAGATTTGAGAAGAACTGACGAGCTTGACAATATCTCGTTCTGTTATGATGCCCGAGGGAATACCGCCGCCATCTTCTTCGACGATAATGACTGCGCCAATGTTATTTCTATCCATTATTTCTGCAGCGGTCTTTATCGACTGATTTTCGTTAGCAGTTTTTACATTCTTTGTCATGATACTAGAGACAGGGATAGCATCTATCGTCATATGCTCTATTCTCTCTGAAAGTATTTACGCTTTAGGATCTTGAGAGGCAACATATGATGAAGGTATCCAAGAATCAATCAATGAAGAGGATTCGCGCAGCCAACACGACTATTACGAAGTACATCTATGTCTAATCGCATAGTATCGTTCGCGGATAATTTTTATCAGTTACGTCGTTATTCCGGATTACTCTCGCAACTACGCTACAAATAACCAAGGCAGCATCGACATTACTTTGAACGTTTTATTTGCATCATTCTCAGCAGGGTAATCATCATCTAACTTGAAGGTTGTTGGCGTACCAAATATTCCGAGTTAAAAGTTGATAGTGTTTAACAAATCCGCCGGCGATCAATTGGTCATGTGAAATCGTAACAAAGAGATTTTCCAAGCAGTCAGTGCAGGGAAGATTTTAATGTGATTTCTGTGAAGATCGGTCGTGTCGGAAATAGAAACCACAAAGTGTGAATCGTTCGGGCACGACCTGTGCGATTGCGGATATTGCTGCGTCGACGGATAAACGCTTCGAAGAATTACACTGCTTACCTGACTTAAGATCATATTGCCCCAAGGTATCCATAACGATACAATCGTTCTGATTCAGCTTGCAAGAGCCTGTCAACTATGGGAATGGGCTCCCTGATGCAACTCGTCTCCAAATACTCGATGAAGCAGCAAAATATCCCTTTCCTCCTTTTTGAATACGCTGTGATCCCGTCTTATCTATTGGCCACTATACTTGCAACTCTTAGCCAACAAGATAACTCTATAAGTCAGTCCGGCCACTTTTAGATAGATTGCAATCCACCGTTAGCTCTGAAGCTCTAAAGTTTGATCTAGAACTTGTTAAACTCTATGACGGGACAAAACAATGCCCCATTAACTTTACCTTAAAACTTATCGGTAACAAGTTTACTCTTTTAATTTTGAGAAACATGATTTATTTTAAACAAAACAGGTTCAATCAATTCCTCAATTCTATTGAGGACATCAACACCAAGGCACTCACTAACAGACTGAAGGAAATGGAGCACGAGGGATTGATTGAGCGCAGGATCTTCAACGAACATCCCGTGAAGATAGAATACTACCCTACAAAACAAGGTCTTGCACTCAAACCTCTTCTTGACTTGATGGCGTCATACTCTCTGACATGCTTTAGCAAGGAAGTAAAGGACGGCAAAAAGAGGAGCCTTTCCCAAATAATAAAGAATGGAAAATAAGGCTGGCAGGCTTCTAACGTTACACACGCGCACATATTGGCTAGTCGAGTCTGTGTGTATGTTACAGAAACATTTTTTCTAATTTTCGATTTCTTACTGAATGCACTTCCAACTTGTTATCTATCCACTGCAGTCGACTCTGCTCCGACAGTATCGATATCGATATTCTGTTGCGACGCAAACCATTCGTTCTCATACTCTTCCAAGGCTAGTTCCATTTAGAGAAAAATAGGAGTAGAAGCGAGATCATCAAATTGCTTCTTCTTCCTACTCCTAAACATCTGTGGATGGTAGGGAGTTTTAGTTGTCGTCTACATACTGCAGATTGCCTTCCTTAGTGTTGCATCCATCCACTTTGACATGTAATTCCAAATCTAGAGGGCCGGGAAAAGACTTGGAGCAGACGCCGCATGAATATGTTGGTCGCTTTATCAATTCGATATGGATACTTATGCTTAGCGTAATTAATAACTTTCCATACGAGCGGGCCTTTCTTTTATGCGGGCACTTTCATTTCGAAAGTAATTAATATCCTCAATACTATGCAATACTGATCAACATGGCACAAATGCCATCACTGATACCAAAAGAAGTCGAAATCCAAAGGCTGAAGAAAGTGTACATAATGGTGATAGCACTGGGTTCGATCGCAGCATCAGTAGAGGTTGATAATTTCATCGACGCTTCGCTGCATCAGACCGCCATTCGAGATTCTGCATTTACGCCTGCTCACTGGTGGCTGTACAGCCACTTCGTGGCCCTTCCGCTAGGATGGGGAATGATAGCTTTCTATAGCAGAAAGACTCCAATCCTGAGAGGCCCAGGAAACTCTATTCCCACGGGTTTGAAGATAACTATCATTGGTTACCTGGCGACAATGTTTACAATTGGAGTAAATGAACTGTGGCACTTCTGGTTCGTAGAAGAAATCTTCTCTGTTCCAAACCATTGGATGTTCAATACTGGAATTGTTGTGGCCTTTATGGGTGCATTGGCCTTCGTAGTAAGGGTATATGCACGTCTGGTGGAGCTGGGTGCAGAAACACCGGCAAAGAACCCGTATGTAGCAGAACTGTACAAGCTAGCGCTTGAAGGCAAGCTGTACAGCAGGTCGATACCGTAATAATACACAAAACACGACCATCAAATACCCCAGTCCTTCAAAAGTGCAGATTCAATAGTAAAATGACGAATGAAGACAAATTCCACTTCATTCGTTTCCGTTTCTCTTTTTTGTTAGCGACGGCGTGTCAGTACAGGGCAATACACCGCAGAGTATTTCTGATTAATAATAGTTTTTGCACGCATATATTATTTTGAACGATACTTTTGAGGAAAGTTGACACAGACACATATACGCAAACGCATACAGCTAGACGTGATACTGAGAAGCGATGTCCGCGATGCATCAAAACAAGTAAATGAAATATGTCTGGAGATGACTCAGCTTGATAGAACGTGATATCTTACGAAAAGGTTCTTGTGCATTATTCTTAACAGCGTGACAGGATGCTTTAAAGCAATTAAGAGTGTATCAAATGTTAATGCCAATTGATCCAGAGTTTCCCAAAAACCATCAAGTAATAGGTAAGCACAAACATGCGGATGGACAGCACTTTCACTTTGTATGGGGCCCCGGAAGGGCAGCAGAAGCCTCTGAAAACGAAGAGGTAAAGAAGTCATATGAGGCAAGGGGAGAGCAAATTCTGCCGCTAGGTGTTCATGGAACCGCGGTGGCGGTAGACTGGGATTCTTGCATTTCCGACGGCGCCTGCATCGAGGCGTGCCCCGTACAGGTGTACCAGTGGTACAGGACAGAGCAGGACGTGCCTGCTATAGAAATGCAAAACGCAACCAGTGAAGGAAGTGGTGAAAATAGCCTGAGAGACGGGAGAAAGGACTATACTGACAAATCCGATCCCATAAGGGAGCACGACTGCATATGGTGCATGGCGTGCGTTTCAGTGTGTCCACCGCAGGCTATCAAGGTAGAGGAATCAAGCCTGAAATTTCATGAGCAGGCCGCAAGCTCCTTCAAAGGTTAAGCAATAATTACACGGTATGCAACAGTATCTACGCACACACGCACTCACAAACGCGTTGAGAAGAAACAAAAGAATAGCTCGGGTTCAAAGTACGTTAAGCAGTACTACTAAATGTATATCGATCATTAATATGCATAGAGAACGATCTATTAACTGATGACAATGATGAAACTTTACCCAACCCGTTATCAAGATGGTGTAAATATTGTTTTCCTATTCTGTCGTTTCTGCTTCTGGTGCGCCTCCCTTCTAGGAGCCTCTTGCAGGATCGTGGAATGTCCTAGATGCCTCAATGAAGATATTGCAGCGATGCCGGTATCTGCGGCCTAGTTAGCCGATAGATCTGCTGTCCTGCCAGCAGCATTGAAGAATATCGAGTAACACCTTTTGATTTATTCAACCGGAGAGGCCACGACAACAGATGTAAAAATGCGGTCCTAACATCACTAAGGATTATCGGTTCAACTCTTGGAGACTCCGATTATCTTACCCAAAAAGCCCATTAGGATATCGTACATCTCCTTTGGTTTTTCTATTATCACCCAATGATCGCTGCCTTCTATGACTTTTAGCTCCATTTCCGGCATCATTTCTTTAGTCTCTTTTGATAGCCTTATAAAGGCAGAATCGTCGCTCCCTACTATCGCAAGCACTCTGCAGCCTGACATACGTAATTTTCTCGCAGCATCTTCTGGTATGGAATACAGAGCCACAGTCGCGGCTACAAATCCACCTACTGAGGTCTTTGTAAATACGTTCTTGAAAAAGTCAGAGTATCGCTTCTCCTTGGCAAGGTCCTTGAATTCGTCAAAGCTCTTGAGTTTGTGTTCTGCCAATGCTTCAATGCCTCGGGTAATTGCAATGGCCCGTGTTTTAAAGTGCTTCTCCAAGTCGAAATCCTGAAATTTCTTGGGTGACGAATTAATCAAAACAAGGCCATCTACCTTTTCTGGATTCTGTGCTGCGTATATGGAACCAATTATCCCGCCAATTGAATGCCCAATGATGGTGCATCTTCGAATGTCCAGATGAGTCAAGAGAGCACCCAGATCGTCTGCGAGGTCTTGCATGGCATATGCATTGCTCTTGCCCATGTTCGTCCTATGATGTCCCCTGATCTCATACGCAATTATCCTAAATCCGTTCTTTAGAAGGAGCGATATTTCGTACTCCCAGATTAGGACGTTGCCTCCGATAGGATGAATTAGAATGAGAGGATACGAATCGAGGTGACCATGATCTTCGTAGTACAAATTAATTGAGTGAGGAGCTATTTGCAGATAAGGCATGCCTTTAGAGTAAGACTCATTATGTCGCTACGCGCCTATTTAATAGTTCCAGTCGCTCCATCCACTATGTAAATAATTCGTGTACTAGCTCGCCATAGGCATTACCGACAGATACCTTCGAATTCTTAATACTCTCGGCCGAAAAATAAAATATAGTATGACAAAAACAATCTTTGTTCCACATGAGGATAACGAGGCGTCAGCCAAGGCCATAAAGTATGCAATAGAAATTGCCAAGGGCTTGAATATGGAAATAAAATTGGTCAGAGTCGTGCCCGAAGTGCTCGATTTTTCAACCATGTCTCACTGGAATGACGTGGAGAGAAAAAGGGTAAAGAAGGCATTAGATCGGTATAAGAAAAATGTTCGGGAGCAAGAAGCCGAAAAGCTTCAAAAGCATGTGTCCAAGATTAACTCCAAAGGCATCAAAGCCTCCGCAACGGTAGTCGAGGGCGTCAATGCCGCCGAAAAGATTGCCGATCTCGTAAGACAGGAAAGGCCATACCTAGTTGTTATCGCCAGTAAGAGGCTAAAACTAAGAGGCAGTCTTGCCAAGCTGCGGATGCTTGGAAGCGTTGCCAGAAGAATATCAGAGGAATCGACAAGTCCTGTTTTGATAGTAAAATGACGCAATGACCTGCCACGGTAATAGCCCGCAGCGGTCTCGGTGGTTTTTTGCGATAAGCAATATTTATGGCCGAAGAGTGAAGAAACAATGATAGAGATAACACAAGATATGGCAGAAATCGCAGCCGCCCAAGTAATTCAGGATTTTGCGATCATAATGGTCGTCGCCTCTGTCATGGCACTAGTCTCGTACAAGTTGAAGCAGCCCATGGTAATCGGGTATATCGCTGCGGGGATGATAATTGGACCCCACACTCCTCCGTTCAGTCTAATACTGCATCCCGAGATTCTAAACTTGCTTGCCGAAATTGGCATAGTGCTTTTGCTGTTTGTAGTGGGCCTAGAATACCCAATTGCCAAGCTACGTGCCGTAGGCAAAAAGGCACTTGTCATTGCTTTTGCAGAAGCGTTTGGCACTTTTGGTATCGGAATTGCGGTTGGGCAGGCTATGGGAATGACGCTATTTGACAGCATGTTCATCGCTTTGGCAATCTCAGTGACAAGCACTGTGGTGCTTTCCCAAGTAATGAGGGAATTTGGAATCGCCAAGACTGATACTGCCTCACTCATCTTGGGAGTAACTGTAATCGAAGACATAATCATCGTCTCAACACTTGCAGTACTGCAGTCGGTTGCGTCGACTGGTAACCTTACCATAGTTGAGATTGGTACATCAGTAGGTCTTGTACTGGCTTTCATTGGCGGTGCCTTGTTCATCGGTTCAAAGACCGTGCCCAAGTTTGTCGACATGGTTGGCAAGACTAATCACTTCGATGTGCTGCTTGTGGCAATATTGGGCGTAGCGTTTGGTCTAGCATTTATCGCAAACGAGCTTGGCATCTCTGTTGCAGCAGGCGCATTCTTTGCAGGCGTGTTGGTGGCCGAGTCCAAAGGTCATGCTACTGCCCATGTCTTAACAACGCCACTCAAAGACATGTTTGCAGCTCTCTTTTTCGTATCGATTGGAGCGCTAATGGATATCTCCCAGCTTCCGTTGTTCATTGTGCCTGCGCTGATATTCATCGCCGTTTCCTTTGCATCCAAGTTTGCAACCGTATACTTGTCTGCAAAATCCCAAGGACTGGACAAAAAGACAGCATTACAAGCGGCCTTTGGCTCATCTGCGTCAGGAGGAGAGCTGGCGCTCGTTACTGCAAAGGGAGGCGCGGACGTTGGCGCTACCAGCGGTTTTGTTCTTCCTATGGTGGGTGCAATGACGATAATTACCTCGTTTCTGTCGCCATACGTTGTCAAGTTTGGATTCAAGATAGGCGAGAGAATCGCTCCATCGTCTGAAGTAAAAAAGGATGACAAAGAAGGAAAAGAGATATGATACGCAAAATAAGAGGGAGGCCGAGATTAAGAAAGTGTGTATGCATGTGTGTACGATGCGTATCTATATGTACGTCTGACCCTGACGACACGCGAATAGGAAACTAATCTATAAAGAGATATCTTTTTGATCTTATAATTTACGGCAGTCGCAGTATTACATCCAGAAGATTGATAAGTGCTGAATTTGAAAAACAATAGAGCTGTCTGTCGTCGAACAAACCACATCGATGACTGATCAAAAATGTCTGATCGAAAGGAAAAATCATCTGAAGCCAATTCAAATCAAAGAGGCACAAAGAAATTCTCAAGCGAAAACACGCTAGATGAAGGAGTTATTGCTTTTGGAGAATGGTTAATGTCTGCAGAAGATCTGAGCGCTCGATGCGGTCCACTCTCTTTAAGGAAGATGATAAACGATGATGAAATTCTATTGTTTGATGCCATGCTTAATCAAGATGTCATCGTCAAAATGATTGGTGGAGTACCTGAGTGCGGCGCATGTCATAACGATACTGAGTGCATGCATATTGGCTTTAGCATCTGTGTTGCGCAGATGAATAGGCGGAACGCAATCTAGGAGCCTGCGGGATCCTAAACGAATACAGATGTGTGTATTGTTAGATAATTCGCTATGATGGACTGTGTGTATGTGTTAACATTTTCGTGCCTTCTTTCTGAATAAGGGATCTGTTTCTGCCTCTAAGAAGAGAATCGAGTCTCGTGCGCGATTTGATTCCAAAAAGTTTCTTGTTATTGAACATACCATTATAATATGCCGTAATCTCGAAGAATATATCAAAGAATTCTGCCTATTGATATCATAATCATATTCTTCAAGCCTTAAATATCAAGAATACGGTTTTTTATGATGCAAAAATGCCGAATTCTAAATTACGAACCGGCATGGCTGTTACATTTGGGTTAATCGTCCTACTATCGCTGATGCCTACAATTCTCGGCACTTTTAGACCAACGGCGCTGGCGCAGCCTATTCCACCTCCAAGCGGAAGTAACCAGAATGCCACTGATATGCAGGCTGGCGCCGGAGAGCCCAGACTTCCAACGCAAGATGGTTTTACAATACGCGTTTTAGCATCAAATTTTAGCGCGCCATACAACATCCTCTATGGGCCAGACGGCGCCCTGTGGATTACCGAGCGTACAGGCAAAAACATCACCCGCGTTGACCCCAACAATGGATTGAGGCTAAACAGCATGTCTGTTCCAGGTGTTTACCAGTCTGCAGGCCAAGATGGCCTCATGGGCATGGCTTTTGATCCTGAATTTAATAGTACACGTCACATTTTCGTAGCTTACACATATGCGAACGAAACCGCTGAAGAGGTTGACCGCCGTACAAAGATAACGCGCTTTACATATGATTCTGGAACTGGTACGATTAAAGACCCCGTGGATCTCATTCGAGGGCTCCCTGCCAGCATTGACCACAATTCTGGTCGCATGACGTTTGGTCCCGACGGCAAGCTCTACTATACAATAGGTGATCAGGGCAACAACCAGTTCACTAGATATTGTCTTAATATTCGTGCGCAGGCGCTCCCAACTGCTGAGCAGGTTGCATCTCACGACTGGAGCACATATCAAGGTAAGGTACTAAGAATCAACCCTGATGGCTCCATACCAGAGGATAATCCCCAGATAAACGGCGTCCGCAGCCACATCTTTACTTATGGCCACCGTAATGCTCAAGGCATAGCAGTGGGTCCAGACGGCGACCTCTATGCAGTCGAACACGGCCCTAACTCTGACGACGAGTTCAACCATCTTCGGGCGGGCGGAAACTTTGGGTGGCCGTACATAGCAGGGTTCCAGGACGACAAGGCGTACAGGTACATGAATTGGTCTGCGGCGGATAATTGCCAGGACCTCTCATGGACGCAGACTGGGCCTGCTCCGGAAGGCGTGCCTGTAATGAATGAGAGTGATTTTAAGGCAGAAAACCTAGTTGAGCCGATAGCCACCTTTTACACCGTAGAGACCGGATACAATTTTACAAACCCTGCTTGTGGCGAACTTAGGTCCGTCTGCTTCCCTACAGTAGCACCTTCTAGCCTGCACATGTATTCGTTCGACAAGATTCCAGACTGGAACGGCACATTCCTGATGACAACTTTGAAGTCCGGCAGGATCTTCCACTTGGTGCTGAACGAGAATGGAACAGCGCTTGCAGGCGAACCTCAAGAGCTATTCAGATCGGAGAACCGCTACCGCGACCTTGCATTCGGTCCGGATGGACGCACGATATACGTCATCACAGACTCTTTCGGTTTTGCGCAAAACCTTGAAGGCGGCGCGACTACCAGCCTATGGACGCCTGGCGCGCTTATAGAGTTCAAGTACATAGGCCAGGGCAATGGCTCCCCGGGCAAGTAGACAGAGAGGTTGAATCTTCTCTTGAACGTCTGCAACTTACCGAAACGAATAACGTGCGCTCGAGAAATTGGATTCAATGACGACAATGATATTTATGACTCTTATCTACGTTCCCAGAACCATGCGGTCAACACTACCAACTCAATATGTGAATATTGACACTTTCTTATACTCTGCAGCACTTTAACTCCCTTGGAGCAGTTTGTGAGAAGGGTCACCTTTCAATTTACACAGGTAACAGAGAACGGCTGACAAGATTGGCACAACGGATGGATGACAGTAGGCAACAACACAAATGCTAAAGGTGGCAATAATTCTAGGAAGCACCCGCCCCGGAAGAAACGGCGAAGCTGTGGCTAAATGGGTCTATGATATTGCAAAGAAGCGTACTGATGCCGAGTTCGAGTATGTAGACATCAAAGACTACAAAATCTCCCGTTGTTGGATGAACCGATTCTGCCTTCGTAAAGGAAATACTCCAAAGACCATACCAAAGCTTGGTCGGCCAAGATTGATTCCTTTGACGCATTTGTGTTTGTGACGCTGGAATATAACCACAGAATACCTGGCGCATTAAAGAATGCCATCGACTTTCTGTTTAAGGGGTGGAACAACAAAGCCGCAGGATTTGTCGGTTATGGAAGTGCCGACAGCGTTCGCTCGACGGAGCAGTTGGGTTTGATGACGGCAGAGCTAATGGGAGCGACCGTTCGTGCTCAGGCGCAGCTTTCCCTCTTTACCGATTTTGAGAACTTTAGTGTTTTCAAGCCAGCTCCATACCAAGAAAAATCGGTTAACACTATATGCTGGACCAAGTTATTTCTTGGGCCGGTGCTATGAAGACTGTTCGGACATGACAGAAGAAAGGAGGAGCGGAAAAATTCACTAGTTTTCACAGATATTGAGGCGCATGACCGATTCTGTTCAGTCTATTTCCAATGACATCTTTTTTCAAACTATGAACCTATGACCGGTTTATAGGACGATTTTAGCGTCTGGTCACTTCCACTATCTTACAACAAGTACCGAGCACTTGGCATGATGTACAACCTTATCCGATGTGCTGCCAAGCACAATGTCCTTTAGCTTGCTGTGTCCTTTGGCTCCCATTACTATCAGGTTAAAGTTACCTTTTTCGCAAAACCCAACAATGCTTTCGCCAGGACTAGTACCTACAAGAATGACAGTCTCTATGTCCAATGCTGCCCTCTCTTTGGCAGTGGCTTTACACTCGTCAAGCAGTTTCGAAGCCTCGCTTCTGAGTTTTGCCTTTGCATCGTCTAGCACCTTTTGAGATCCTACGTTTACCGTCGGCATTGGCACAATAACATGAATGGCAGTTACTACTACTGCGCCCGTACTGGCATTACCTTTGGCAATCGACAGCGCTTGTTCCAAGGCTCTTTTTGAATAATCAGAGCCGTCAACCGGCACTAGGATCTTCGACATAGCTTCTTGTTCCAATGCGTACTATTTTATCCGATGGTCTCTCAAAAAGCAATGTCGAGGACTTTTGGGATGCTAGAGCGAGGCAGACTGTTACATATCAGAGTTGCTCAGAGATGAAATCCTAAATAAGCATGTCATAAATCCAGAGAATTTGCAAGAACAAAGATACTTCATGCACGAGGTAAAGTTATGCCAACTTTCAGTTCGTACATAGAACTCATCTGCTAAATGAAAATAATATACAAGAAAATTCGAGAAGTCACTGCCTTTCAATATTATGAATATTCTGATGGTAGAGGAGCCTATCTTATATACGCGATAGTGCCGTTACTACATCGGTCTTTGATATAATTCCAATGGGCTGGTTACGTTTTGTTTCACCTTCTAATGAATCGACAACCGGTAGCGCGCTGACGCGATGACTTGTGAGGATCTTTGCAGCTACTGCCAAATCCGCATCCTTTTCGATGGTTATAGGATCAGGCGTAAAGATGTCTCCTATCCTCACAAGAGATGGCTCTGAAAAAGCCTTAAAATTCTGCTTGGACGATGCAAAAATTGTACCAATGTATTCAGAAACAGATCTCTGCGTCTTTGATTTGAGGGCGAGAGTAACACTAGAAATATCTTTTTCAGAAAGTATTCCAAGTATGCTTTTGGCAGTATCGTTTGACGTGACGGCCAGTTGCGAAATATTCTTCTCGACCATTAATTGTGCCGCAGTTGAGATTTTCTCATCTATTGAAATTGTGACAACTGGCTGCGACATGTACTCGCCGACTGATGATAAGCCAACGCAGTTTTCAGAGTAAAACCTCGAAAGGTCAGTTGATGTCACAATTCCAGATAATATTCTGCTACTCGCTGACGATTGCGTCTCTTTGGAAAAGCCAGAGTCTTCTCTGACAATTACCAACGAGCTGATATTGTGATTATCTTTAAGAATTCTTGCGCAATTCACAACCCGTTCGTCCGCATCCGCGGTTACCAGTTTGACAGTCATTGCTTCAGAAATTTTCATTTCATAAAGGGATCTATCTGTCTTATCGTTAAGTAAAAATTTCAACATGTCCTTTACTGTCATTATCCCAATTGGAATTTTTCTAGCAATTTTTCCAGAAGAATTGGCAATGACTATTTTTTTAATTCTGTATCGCGACATTTCATTTTGCGCCCGTAACAAATTATCGTAAGGCTCCAAGGTCATGACCTGCTTGGTCATCAACTCCTTGACCGTACGTTCAAGTATATCCTTAGTCGTTTCACCTATCATTCACAATGTTGCCTCGATCCCGCGTACTGTAAAGGCCTGGTTCCTTTTATCTTCTCCTCGTCCTTTCGGACAAGATGCAGAAATCAGATATATCTCATTGGAATGCCGCGATATCTTGACCCGATAGGAAATAATTCTACAACCCGGAGTCAAGACAATGCACTGATCTGCCTTATTCCCCCTCTCCTTACCAAGTCACAGAACAACCTATCTCCGGTAAATCTTCCCATCTTTCCAGTGGGCGACGGCAAGATCCTCATAAAGAATATTGCCAAAGCCTATGACATTGGAAGCAAGCAGGAAGGGGAAGAAGCAGTAGTCTAGTCCTTAGAACACAAGTCAGTGCGTCAAAGCCCATAACAACAAGATCGGAATCGGGTTTCTGCCGACATCGGCGAATCTCTCAGTTTTATTTGTTAAACTTCACATTACGCTTGTTCGTTCCAAAGAGTCTTTAATTTCCATTCCCACGAAATGAACATGTAATTGAGTTTGGATATATTGGGAGGCCACAAGGCTTGGTTTGTCAAGAAAGAGAACATCGGCTTGATTCTTGGACCCCTGCTATTCATAGCCATTATTCTGATACCAGCGCCCCAAAGCATGGCCAAGGCAGCATCAGATAAATCACTTCCTGCGTTTGCACCACAGCTCGCGCTTGGAACCATGATTTGGATGGTCGTATGGTGGGTGACAGAATGTGCTCCGTTGGGCATTACAGGTCTAATTGCTCCTTTAGTTTTTGTAATCTCTGGCATACTAACAATACAGAACGCGGTCCAAAACTTTGCCGACCCGATCATCTGGATCTTTATCGCAGGTTTTGTCTTGGCAGCGGCATTTCAGCGCTCAGGGCTTGATACAAGAATAGCTTATTCGCTGGCTCTTTTGTACCGTGGCAGCAACCCAAGAATTGCCACCTTCTTCGTCGCTTGTCTTCCGGTGTTTCTGCTGACTATGACAGGGTCAATAACGGCTTCAACTACCATCGTTTTTCCATTTCTTGTCGCATTTATGAATATCCTGAATATTCCAGTTAGGTCCAATGACGGTAGAAATAAGGGAGGTACGGATGACGATAATGATGCTGTTGATGCATCTCTGACTTCAGGTTCCTTACCCTCTAGTAGAGGAGAGTACAAACAACAAAAAAGAAGTAATTATGCTGAAGCAAGCTTCCTCTCCCTTGGCCAAGCCGCATCTGCCGGCGCAATGCTTCTCCTAATAAGCACGGCTCCAAATCTTATCGCAAAAGCCACCGTAGAAGAGTTTGTGTCGGCGGAAGGAGGCCAGACCATTTCATTTACTGACTGGTTTGTGATAGGAACTCCTCATGCAATAATGGGTTTGCTTGTCTCATGGTTTATCATTTTTCTGATGATAAAGCCGGAGATCAAGTCCCTTCCAGCAACAAGAAGTCAGTTCAAGGCAAGGTTGAAGAGCATGGGCAAGATGCAGCGCCAAGAAAAAGCAGTACTTGCCATTCTGATAGCAGCAATGTTCCTATGGACTGTGCCGTCGTTGCTGAGATCATCATCGGAGGCGTCTGCTTCACTCGCAGGCGATAGTGGTAGTGTGTTTTCTAACCTCGTCGCAGCATTTGCAAAAAATATGACAGAAGCCGTTCCTGCGCTGATGATTATTGTGGCTGTTGCACTAGTCCGGGTGGGTAGAAACAGGCCTCCATTGCTGAAATGGGAAGAGATGACAAAGGCTGTTGACTGGAATATCGTCCTGTTGTTTGGAGGTGGCCTTGCACTTGGAATGGGAATAGAAGCAAGCGGTCTTGCGGACTGGATAGGTCTGCAGCTTTCTTCATCGTCGCTCATAGCTGGAGATCCGGCAGCCGCCGCTGCTAACAACAACGTGCCTTGGATAGTATTTGCCATAAGCGCGATCATGGCTTTTGCCATTAGCTATGCCGCCTCAAACACCGCATCAGCAGTGATAACGTGTCCCATTGCTGCCACTCTTGCAATCGGAGCAGGAGTTAACCCCGTCCCGCCTATTATTGCAGCAGGGCTAGCGTGCTCCATATCTACCGCAATTCCATCCACGACACCGCCCATGGCAATAATTTACTCATCTCGTGCTGTCCGCATTTCCGGTATGCTCAAAACGGGCATAGTGTCTGACTTTGTCAGGCTTGTACTCTTGATATTGCTTGGACCGCCATTGATAAGCCTAGTGACAAGATAGCTAGAGAGAAATGCGAAGAAGAAACTCTTAGATGAACGGAAAAGGGCTAAATGAAATGGTTCTTTCTCTCTATATAAGCGACAGAGTAACGTAAGAACATGCTAGTTCCGAGCCCAATATGGGTTTTTACAGAGACTAAAAAGTTAGCATTAATAAAAGAAGAAGATCATCATTATCACAAGATACAGCGTTTTGGAATCCATCAAAGATAGAATTGCCAGATTCTTGTATGACCAGTCGGCTGTAAATTATTATTATAATGTCGAGCAAAGGCAGTGACAGAGCCGTGTCAAAAAAAAAGTTAGAAAAGGTGCTGATACTCCAAGGCGGAGGCTCGCTGGGTGCCTTTGGTTGCGGCGTGTTTAAGGCTCTTGCAAAGAGCAAAGAGCATAAGCAGCTGGACATCGTTGCCGGCACTTCCATAGGCGGCGTAAATGCTTCAATAATTGCAGGCAGCAAAGAAGACCATCCAGAAAAAGCGCTTGAACAGTTCTGGTTAGAACTCGCTGAAGAAAATAATGTCACATGCTTGAATTCGGACCACTTTAATTCAGAGAGTTTCCTAAGCAGTGGATGGTTGACAGAGCCTGTGATGGATCCATATTACGTTGCGTTGTCAAGCCTGCTGGCTATTATGACAGACGATCCCCGGCCAAAATCTTTGCTCTCCTTTATCCGCTCAGCAGTGTTTGGGAACAACAGGATGTTTAGTCCCAGGTGGTCTCCAGACTATATCTTCAAGGATCCCCAATTCTTTACACCCAAAAAGTGGACATATCTGTATGATCTCTTGCCGCTAGAGAAGACGCTTGCTGGCTATATCGATTACAACAAGCTAAGGCCAACAGGAAATCCAAACTCTCGCCTGATAATGACGGCAACAAACGTATTGACGGCAGAGCCCATCACCTTTGACAGCTCAAAACAGCAGATTACTTCCAAGCACATACTCGCCACATCTGCGTACCCGCTGTACTATTTTCCTTGGATGGAAGTCGAGAAGGGACTCTACTGTTGGGATGGAGGGCTTTTGAGCAACACTCCCCTAAGAGAGGTCATAGACGCATCTCCGATTGTGGATAAAGAAATCTTTCTAGTTGAAAATTACCCAAAGCATATTGCCAGTCTTCCACAGAACCTGCCAGAGGCATTTCATAGGGCTCGTGACATCATTTTCAGCGACAAGACGCTGCACAACGTAAAAATGTCAAAGGTGATAACACAGTACCTTCGCTTCATCGACGAGCTATACCAGATCATTGAGGGTCACGTTGATAAGTCAAAGATGGACAAGGAAACGCTTGCAACAATTAAGAGAAAGTACAAGAGAATCAAACAAGAGCGGGGCGCCGAAATTAAGCGGGTGTACTACATATCCAGAAAGGAAAAATATCCACACGTTTACGAAAATGCAGATTTTACGATGGAAACTATTCGCACATCCATTCAAGAAGGCGAGCTAGCGGCAAAAGAAGCCTTGCAGAAAATAAAGTAAGAACGATGTCGACTATTAATTGCGGTGCTAAAATATCCAAAGACATTTTTCCTACTTTATCCATAATTCTTCAAAGACTTTTTAGTAGATTATTTACTAGTTAACACAGCTTCTCTTCTTTGTCTAGTTCCTATTTCATGAGCATCGGAGACATCCTTGACAAATATCATCCCATGTGCGTCACGTCCAGCATGCTGGCCAAGACTATTTGATACATCTTCAACAATCTGATTCACTGAGGAGTCAGATACAATTGTTTCAGCCTTTATCCTCTTTACATATTATGGAGTAATTGCTCTACCGGTCATGTATGCCCGTACCATTTCTGATACGGCCTCCCGTTTTGATCTACCTGCGCCATTTACTTCATAGAAGATCTATTCGCCGTTATGATGCAGATAATGCGTACAAAACCGAGAGAGGTAAAAATGAATGTGATGAAGACGTAGTTTTTGTGTAGATATTCATAAAAAATAGTCTTGATAATATAATTGCACATATGTCGTTCAAGAAGACCACACGTAGCAACAGAATAACGGTAAAAAAGCGGAGCGGCCGTCTAGAACCGTTTGACAGCAGGAAGATGGCCAGAGCTACGAGTAGAGCAGGTGTGCCTTACTCCATCGCCCTAGAGATAGCCAAACGGATAAAAAACAGTAAATCACTCTCTGAGAGAAGTCAGGTTAGTTCCACTACATTGCGCAAGATGGTGGCCGAAGAGCTGATCAAGCACAACCATGATACTGTTGCCAAGTCATACCTGGGATATAAGAAAATTGAGGGTGCAAGAAAAGAAAAGTTTGCCAGAAGTCTCAGACATAGGTCAAAGGTCGGAAAGTCAATTAAGACCCATACAAAGCAGGCAGTCAAGGACAAAGACATTTCTGGTGGCAGATCTACGCGGCAATAAAAAGAACCGAGGGTAAGCAGCAAGTCTATGGCATATACGCGCTTTCGCCACGTGCATAAGGAGAAACCGACCGCAGAATAGGAGGCGACCCTGTTCGGCTACAGTCCGCCCTTAGGATTGAAGGGAGTTTCTTACAAACCTTCGTCAGCCCTCACACTCAGGTTAAGAAGGGTGACTATGCGGAATACTGGTCGATATGAACGCTGCGGAAGGGGCGCAGCACGGACTTATTTTTAGCATTTTGTATTGTAATGATTCTTCTTGACCTGAAGAATCATATAGTCGGCATGCTTTAAGACTCGTAGGCTCTTGCAGACAATCCTGAGAACCGTGCCAGTGGTATGATACTCGCAATCTTTCGTCAGATATGTTAGGTAGGCATCCGTGGTTAGGCAGATATCGCTTTAACTTAAGGAAGAAATCCTACCAAGGAAAAAGCTGCATTAAATACTCTCTTTACACATTATGATATTATGACTTCAGGTCAATATTTCAACAAAGGAGTAAAGGCGCTTGATTCGCCTCACGTCGGACACGTGGTAAGAGAGACGGACGACAAGATAGTAGTGTTTGGAGGCGGTGATGACAGATACGATATTCCAAAATCAGAAATCAAGTTTACTAGCGGCAATGTGCTGATTGATCTACCAATGTATGAAATTGCAAAAAAGTACAGAGTCAGCAGAGAAGAGCCGCTTCCAACTGGGAAGGCAACTAAAGACCCGTGGACACGGCCGGAAAACGTAGACCTGGCCTCATATGAGAGAGAGTATCCAAAATCACTTTTCAATAAGGGAGTAAGAACAAACAATGCAGATCATGTCGGGCATGTTGTAAAGGAAACGGATGACAAGATAGTAGTGTTTGGCCACTTTGATTATAGGTTTGACATTCCAAAATCAGAGATCGTCGCAGCTGGCAGAAATGTTATAGTCAAGCCAGATTTTCCTGAAATACTGAAGTATAGAGTAGACAGAAATGCTCCTCTACCGACAGGCGAGCCAATTGACAAGTTGGCTGAAGAGGAAGTGTAATGGTTCACTTCTCTTCTTTTAGTTACACTAGTCTCTATCAAATAGCTATCCTTTTTCAGTCAATAATCAGTTTAAATGATTTCTTTAGAAAATTGCATGCACGGACACACCAATAAATCCGATCTAGTCCGTCCACAAGTAAATCATAATAGTAAATGCGGACATGGGAAAAATCATCATTCGTTTTTTTGATATTTTTCTTTTGCTTGTAATGTGGTGCTCTCTCGTCGCCGGCGATAGAGTTAATTCTAAAATATGGCCAAGGATCTACAAAAGAGAAGAAGTGGATGATAAAAGAAGGCATGGAAGCGTGGCAATACAGCGAAAACCGTAGAAGAATAATCGTCTGGTTGAAATAATGTACGATTTCTTGAAATATGTCAGGCGGAGGTCGCCGCACAGAAGGTGCTATTGGCTAATATTAGAGATGTCGTGTTGGAGATTGCTCAGGCATGAAAAAAATGCTGGCTCGCAATTTTAATACAATCATAAAGTTTTACCTTATTTGGTCTACCTCTACCCATTGTGATCGTGATTAGACGGTGAGCAGGGGTAGACTTGCTTTGGAGTATGCCGATTTTTTACTTGCTCAGACACGGCTATGGTGGTTGTGCCTGATAGTACTCGATCATAACAGAATTGTCTAAGTTTTGCTCATTTACCGATAAGTGTACACTGTAACCATTAGCAACCGCCAGTTGCCAGTATTTGGTATTACTAACTTGATCTGTGAATATGAGATATGCAGGGCGTTGTCAATTTGCTTCTCGGGCTTTCAGGAGCCATGGTCGTTCCTGAGTTTCAGTTCGCAGTCTGATTATTGGTGCTATCTCTATGGCCGCGGTCATCGTTGTGTATAAAAAGTTGAATTGGATAGTACCAACGTCACGGTAGGCTGCTTTTCGCTTTAGCACAGGATCTTTGTATTAGAGGTCACCTACCCGCATCTATGCGAATCCCTCTGGGCTCGTACTTTTTCGGTTCGAAATCTTTGTCCATTATCCTTATTATTGGATGAAATATGTCGCTGATTGTCTAATATGAGTATGCATGGCCTTTTTCTAAAGTCTTCCATAACTAGTGGCAGCCAATTCTAGATGCTTTAGAATCAGAACAAATCTCACCAAAACTGAAACCGTGCCCAAGAAATTACATCACAACATCAATGGTGGGCACAATCGAGAATATGCGACCTACTGGACGCCGGAGGGCACCATGTGTTTTTTGTGCTCGATAATAATAATATGACTTTCTAAATATGTCTTGTTTGCAAAACGCAAATGACATACCTCGCATTCAAAACCTTCAAGCTTTTCTTTCCTTGATTTTTCCATTACCGAGTACGTCATATCCCTTTCCGAGCCTTGAGTTTAACTTAACTATGTTAGCCCGTTCTGCAACGAACGTGTGCTGTATAGGCATCGTGCTTTAATGTGGTACCTACTACATACGAGGGCAAAGAATACATCACAAGATGCCGCTAATCATGCTCGGCTAAAACCGTAACCGTGCCTTTCATCCAAGGATGCGGTATGCAGTGATAATGATAGACTCCAGCCTCTGTAAAAGTAAAATTGTATGTTTGTCCAGACGGCATCAGTCCGATGGTGGCTGTAGAATCGAATTTTCCGCTTATCTTGTCTACATAGTCATTGTCACTGGTTACGCTGTGATACGTGTTGTCGTTGTTTTTCCATATGACTTTGTTGTTAGCGCCTAGACTAACACGAACATCGCTTGGAAAGAAGTTTTGCGCTTGAGACTCTAGCGAAGAACCCGGCAAAATCCCAACATTAGTAATGCTTGGAGGATTCAAAATGTCTTGAGAGACCTGGGGCTTTTTATTTATCGCAGGGATGTAGTAGAATTGATAGTAAGCCAGACTGGCAGATACTGCCACTACAAATGCCATGATAGATATGCCTGCCGCCATCCTTTTTTGGTTTTTCTTCAAGAAAGCCATATACTGCAATCACCATGATTCGTAATGATGCAAGCCGTCAGGTTTCCTTTAAAATTTCTTGAAGATAGCCATCTTAAACGTTGTTGTGGATCTCCCTGAGAAGCAAAGAAACATTCTTTTTGGTTTTCCTCTTTGCCTTTCCAATATGATGACACGGATGAGAAGTAGATGTAGCAGAAGAATGAGAGCATCGATGCTACATTCTTCTTACCAAAAGGGCGCGAAGCTTCTACTAAATGTAAACACCGAAGAGAATCCATGAAGCTGTGAGTTCAACTCCTTATGCAGCATATGTGTGTATAAAGATCCATTTCATTGTTGATAACACTTTTGCTGAGGTAGAAAAAAGCGGACTTCAGCACTACCTTCTCAGCCATTATTGTTAGATAATCTATCATATTTCATTTCTCGTTTTCTTCTATTTTTAACCCTTCGAGTTCCTTTTGAATTAGAACCGCGTAGTAAAATGACAGATGAGGTATATGGAGACTAAGAAGAATGAGATTCAAAGAATACTAGTTCCGATTGACGGCTCTGAACCTGCCTTTGATGCTGCTTCACTTGCCATTACAATCGCAAGAAGGTTTGATGGAGCGCAATTGTACCTTTTGCATGTCGTACACATAGATCAGATTCTCCGTGCCTTAGGCATACATTCCACATCTGAATCATACTCCAAAGTAGTTGATGAACAGGTAACAAAAGCAAGAAAGGAGGCGGACAAATGGTTTGAAAGAATCAGCAAGGAAGCAGAGGCGCAAGAGGGTATGAAAATAACGAACATTGACGTCAAAGGTACGTCCCTTTCCATTGCCGGAGAAATTGTTGATTACGCAGAAAAGAACAACATTGACCTAATAGTCATTGGTACACGTGGGCTTGGTGGATTTACAAAGCTGCTTATGGGAAGCGTTGCCACAGGAGTTGTAAATTATGCTCCTTGCTCGGTACTTACTGTTCGATGACGCAGGCTCTACGTTTGTGTTTGTGTATGCATATGTGTATGTGGTCAACCGATTGAGAATACTGAGAGGAAAGGGGGAGGAGGTAAGGAGCATAGGCAGGGCCCTTAACTCTACTGCTCCTTCGGGCTACCACCATTACCAGCAGCGCTGCCGCCATCACCGCCACTATTCTTAGCATTCATCCTAAACCTGCCGTAAAGAACAGCTGCGGCAAGTGCAGGAAGCGATATTAGGAGCGGTATCGGAAATTCTGGCACTACTTGCAGGTTGTATGCTGTCATCAGGTTGGGGTGAATCTGCAAATGCGCAATTGACATAATGTCCATCGCAGACGCTTTGCTTTCTATTGCACTGAGAAAAGCTGGGAAGGACTTGTCAAGTTTCTCTACAGAGTTTCCGGATCCTCCATCAGTGGCTTGCGGTTTGATTTGTTGGTATAGGCCCCATGCCTTTTGTGCAAACGCCTTGGCGCTCTGGTAGTTAGCTTCGCTTACTATGACGGCTTTGCTCATGCTCATGCCGCTACTACCACTACTACTACTAATGTTACTACTGTTCATGCCTTGCGTGCTGCCGCTATTACTACTGCTACCGGTATTCATACTCATACTACTGCTTGTTGTGCTACTCTCGTTTCCTGACATGCTGCTGGTCATGCCGGCCATGCTTGACATGTCAGTCATGTTGCCTTCGTATCCAATCGCTTCGCCATAATGCTCAAGCGCTTCATTTACCAGATTTGCTACTATGACTGCCTGAACGGTAGAGTTGGTCAGCTGAGATTTTTCAATGCGCACTTGCACTGTTTCATCTAGCAGATCACTTATTGTCTTCACATCCTGCTCTATCTGGCTTGCACTAACACCGGAGCTTATAGACATTCTTAGTTGTTCAATGGACGCAGGAAGATCCGTTGCAAGCCTCTGGTTTCTCTCTGCTATTTCTTTTAGCGTTGAATTGGTCAATGCTTCACTGGCATGTTCAATATGATCTATTGCAATGTCCTTGTCAGCGGAGCCAGTATTGTTGCCAGCAAGTGCGGTTTCCGTCTTTATCACCTGGACCATAGTTAGGAATTCCGCACTTTCCCCTCCTTGAAATGTGTGGGCGTAAGCGACGTTGAAAGGCCCGATAACTATAGTTGCACTAGATAAAATCAGCATCAGACAACACGCAATGACAGCAATAACTGCACCAGTATTTGTACTCAAAGAAAAAACACTTTTCCTCTTCCTCTTACCCGCACAAAAGACGATAGGTATTGTCAAATTAAAGTATTATAGTACAATCTTCGAACAAGGCGGCCCTTGGAAGGCCATAATTGGAGATATTACCTTGCAAGAGCAACACCTGTATGATTATAGCAGCATTAGCTTTCTCCCTCGCACACATTGTGGGAATAGCAACCATAAGTATGCTTCCAAGTTTCAGGTTTGAAGGTAATAATGATAATCACATCACCTTCTTTTCTTCTTCAAATCAGCATATTCGAAAATTCGAATGGCATTATACATCTTTACCTGGGATACTCGCTGGCGTAGATGTTCGACTGATTCTAGTAATTCTTGCTACCTTGCTAGGTAGATGTAAATTGCGCGATCTTGTTCTCAATCGATTTCCACAGCAAGGACAGAGCCTGCCTTCGTATTTGAGAAATGCTTCGCACATGGTACATCTTTTTGAGCCATTGGCATAATACTTTCTGCAGAGATCTGCCTCGTATTGTTTGCATAGGTTTTTGCAAGGTCCGCCAGTACCTGCTTCTTCTATTCTCTATGTACAGAGAATTCTTTTATAATATTCACGTTTACTATGAATTGGCGGTTTCAACAACATAGCAGCCTCTCCGCCGGACAAAATCCATTGAGCTTGGGTTCTATCACGCCCGGCGGAGTATTGAATCGAGTCTATTTCCTTTTGCGTCTGTTTGCTATGTACACAAGAATCTTTTATTTTGGATTTTGTAATTTCGATTCACACACAGACAACTTTGTGTATCCTCCCTGCCGGTTGTTCTTCTCCCTTGGCTTGGGTTTATCACACAGCCGGCGGGGTTTCAAATCAGTGTGTTCTTTTGCATGTATTTGTCACGTACATACGATGATTTTATCAAAGCAAGGGTCATTAATCATTATTTACACTCTCGTCTAGTCGTGGCAGAGGCTTCGCTGGTTGTTTTCTCTTAGGCTTGGGGTAAATGCATATACGTCCGGCGGGGCCATCTTGTGCCTTTGTTGATAGGTTCACGATTAGAACGTAATGTAATTAACGCGACTTGATAGCAGCAAAAATGCCAATCCTGTATGTGTAAGAAGAATAGCAAGTACTGAACCTCGAATCGGAAATAATTCGGTTGTTGGCTGTCCGAATGCGGTCTGCAAAGTAGCATAGGCAGAGTGAGTTTGCCGTCTCTCCCTCCCTCTCTCCAGCTAGCGATGCAATACCTCCAGCAATAAGTGCTACTTTGGCTTTAGCAAAAATTCACCAAGTTCGTGAAGCTATCCTGAGAACTTGTTATAAAACCTCCTTATTAACATCTTCGAGAGTCTATAATGGAGATATTCCATAACAGAATATAACATGATTTTTACATCTATGTCAGACCGGATTAAGAAGTTTTGGCTTGTACAAAAATAGTACATATATTTGAATACAATAGTTTTTAAGTAATAAGACACATGTGCAATCAGTTCGAAAGGAAAAAGCCAGGATATATGTGGGCAGCCACAGATTCGCTGCACTGCTGCGTATCTCTCTATGTCCCTGGCCTCGAGCCGAGAAAAAGAACGTACGAAAAACATCTGTTGGGGTGAATATAAGCAAGAAAATGTGTGGAATAGCCGGAGTACTTGGAAAAAGTGAAAATAAGAAACAGAAGAAAACCAATGTCGTCCCTCTGGTCAAGTCAATGTTGTCATGTATGGTTCACCGGGGACCTGATGGTGCAGGAATAGCAGCAGATGATGAAGTAATAATAAATACAAACTCGATAGCGAGTCTCGCTGCTTACAAGATAAGGGCCAGTAGCAGCGTAGTTGGCCACAATAGACTTGCAATCGTTGGAGGCACTACCTGTGGCTCGCAGCCCTTTGTAAGCTGTGATAAAAGACTCGTGCTTGAGCATAATGGAGAGATATACAACTACAAACTTCTTCGAAAGAAACTTGAAAACTGCCACAACTTTAAAACGCTCACAGATAGCGAGGTAATCGTCCATCTTTTGGAGGATAATTTGAAGACGATCGAAGAGCAGAGTGAAGAAAAAGAAAGAGAAAGACGAGAGAAAAAAACATCGGAGAAGGAGGAAAATAGTAAAGCGAAAATACTTGAATTAGAAGCGACAGCATCAGAAGAAGCGGGCGCAATTCTCTTGAAGGCAATTCAGAAGACTATTGCCGAGCTTGACGGCGTGTACGCCCTTGTAATCAGAGACACAAAGACTGGCTACACTGCACTCGTGAGGGACAGACTGGGCGTGCGGCAGCTATATTACGCGCAGACTGACAAGTTTCTGGCATTTGCGTCAGAGCTGAAGGCACTGTGGAAGATAGGCATCAATGAACAGATTGAAAGAGTGATGCCCTGCACTGCCGTAATGATTTCCCCAGGTTGCGAAAAAATAGAGACTCACGCGGTTGCAAGTATCATGTCCGATATTGTTCTCGTAGCCGCTGATGACAATAGACGATGGAAAGAACGACGAAAGAAAAAGAAGGTGGGAGGAGGACGGCGAAGTAATGATAATAACAATAACTATTGGAAGCCACGCTATTACCGTACAATGCGCAAGTCTCTCAGAGAGTATCGCTTGGCACTCTTAAAATCAATGCAAAAGCGCACGCAAGACTTTGAAAGGATTGGCATTATTTTCTCCGGAGGCATTGACAGCGTCATGATTGCACACCTTGCAAAGCAAATGGTCCCTAACATCATCTGCTACACCGGTGGAATCAAGGGCTCTAGCGACATCGAATATGCCCGCCAAATAGCAAAGGAGCTGGACTTGGATCTTCGGGTAAATGAAATGACGCGGCAAGACATTGAAGAACTTGTGCCAGAGATCATAACTGTCATCGAGGATAACAATGCAGGCCAGGTGGAGGTGGCCTTGCCTGTGTATGCGGCCGTAGAACTCGCACATAAGGATGGCATAAGGGTGATGCTATCCGGCCAAGCAGCGGATGAGCTGTTTGGAGGCTACCCGTGGTACGCAAAGGTGGTAGAGCGAGAAGGCTATGACAAGCTACGCGAGCACATGACAGAAGACCTGTTTCTTTTGTACAAAGAAACACTGGAGCGCGAGGACAAGATTACGATGGCTCACAGCGTTGAACTGCGAGTGCCTTTTCTGGATCCTGAGGTTGTGAATGTGGCAATGAGGATCAATCCTTGCTTCAATGTAAAGGGCGGTGACGATATATTTGGCAAGCATGTGCACAGAGAACTTGCAGTAGCCATGGGCATACCGCGGAATATTGCATATCGAGTCAAAGAAGCAGCTCAACATGGCTCTGGAACCCACGGTGCGCTTGATGCTATAGCCAGACGCAGTGGATTTGCTTCTTCTGATGTTCCGGATTCATATCTTGAAGAACTGCGCGGCAGGGAAAGGATTGGCAGCTCACAAAGGTATGGCTACTTATTTGGAAACAAAAGAAGTTGGGTAGCGGAGCCACATGTCCAGATGTATCTGGACAAGATGGCAAGAACTGTGCTGCCAAACTTTGATACTCTCGTTCGGTCGTCAGTATCGTCATCATCAATGACGCCGCTGGCGCTTGTTAAGGAGAAAGCAGGAAGCAGGAATTCTGCAAAGTTTCCATAGTGATGATTGCCTTGGTGTGACGGTGATGGAGCAGGCGGTCCTGATGACGATGAAGATGACATAAATGATGACCTTTTCCTTCTTATCATCATCCCCCTTCTAACCCCTCCCTCGGCAGATGAATGCAGGATTCACCATTATATTGTCATCGTCGAAAGAGATATGTCTGACAGAAGAACGAAATTTTTAAAACCCTTTGCCCTATTGTTTCATGCAGCGATGAGTCTTTCGTCAAAGGCGATTATCGCAAGTCTTGGAATAATAGTCGTATTGGCAGTAATGTTCTATTGGCAATTCCTCGCCTCTGGTGCCGCATCGCAGTAGCACAATGACGACAGCACAAATCTAATTATGTATATCTCTTTCTAAGAGCTAAGATATATACCGACACAAGCTGGTTTACTAGCACAAAGTGGAGGAGGTAGTGGCCTGTCGACCTTTAGTTAATAATAGGTTCTGTGACACTTTGCCAACAGTCGATGCAAAAGTCTCCTTCAGCTTGGAATATCTGAGCTTCCTTTCCACAGCTATTACATTTCATTTCTGATTCGAGGATTTGCATATGCTTAATCAAGGCGCATCATACGAATTTCGCATTTAACACTACATGTTTCTAATGCAATCGTGTGTAATTATTAGCACGATTTAGAACCTAGGTAATTGGTGATAATCGTAATCGTGGATAATTAAGTGGACAAGCATTTCGTAGATGCCAATCCACGTTGCAGGAATTGGTGTGTGTATTTACGACTTCTTGGTCTATCTGGTTTCTGGAGCCGAGTAGGTTCTCTACTTTGTCATTGCTCTAAGCGAAGGTCTAACAGCAAACACTTGCGCCAGAGCAGGAAAAGGCATGACGACGGCGACGTTTCACCATATGAGCATTTACCACAATAACAAGGTCGTCGAGATGTCGAGGCTAGGAACGCAACTTTAACTTTGCCATCATCAGCCGCGCTATCCCATCATCATCATTATTATTGTCCTGCTCTGGCTCTTTGCCCTATACGCGTTAGTATAAAGCCATTCCTGTTTTCCGGTGGATTATATAGAAAGTAAAGCTAGAAGAATTGTTTCATTGGATAATAGTTGTGTTAGAACAGGCAACACCGACATCACGACCAGCTACTGTGACTCATGCTTGGGACGGCGTGAGTATGCAACTCAATTTGAGCATATTTGTTGGGAGCTTGAGCAGGCAGATGTCGCGCCAAGCCGTACCCCCATGTGCCCTGTCATGACGCCAGAAGTTATCCTAGGAACTTTATAAAAAATCTGGAGAGTTCTTAGATTATTTCGTTGCTGAGAAAGTAGTTACGAGAATACTGGCCCATCTCGGTCAACTCGAGTCACATATGCCGATATGAACGAAGCGGACAGAGATGGGCCAATGGCAAGTGGGTAGCTATGCCACATCCTTCAATCATGTGACTTTCATTAAAGCACGAGGTGTACAGTGCATGGCTTATTTGACTCGGTTCAAAGGCAGCAAGCGTATTGCGCCCCATTCTCACCGCTTATGTATTAGAATTACATAGAACAGATATAGGAGACGAGATACTACCCCATAACGGCTGCTACGACATAATTACACGAATCAGCAATTGGTTGAAGAATACTTCAAGCGTATTGCGCTTGATGCAGAAGGATCGCTCCAGCTGTTTGCTGATGGCGCTGTTGTTTATCAGCCATTTATTGCAGAAGAGGGCGGTCTTGGTCTTAGAGGCAAGGAGCAGATACGTTATTTCCGCAGGCAGCTCAAATGGCAAACAGTGGACCTGTAGAGTATTAATCTCGTCTTTCAGTGAAAAAGAGTGGAATCGAAGCACTTGTTCATTTTACACAAGAAGATACTATTGATGACAGGTTCCAATCCAAAACACGCAAAATACAAACGGAGAAAGGAACAGAAAAGAGAATCAAGGAATTGAGAATTCGGTCCCTCAAATAAACCTGAGCTAGAGGAGGAGTTAAGTGTGTAGATTTCTACTTCAAGGTACGTGAAGAATCCATCCATCTATTGTCTATAACCCTCCATATGCCTTAGCGTGTCGATTGCCTGCGCAAACTCTTCCTTGTAAGAAGTGCGGTATGCGGGCGTAATATGCTCACAAACATAACGGAGGGTGGCTAGGAAAGTAAGAAAGTAAGCAAGTTGTTTGAGGGCAGGCGATACTAGAGGCTTTTACTAATTCTCACTTTTAGCTATCCATGTTCTTTTTCATTTTGGGGTAGAGTAGTGCGCTTACCATCGCTGCTATTCGCTCATCATCGAGGGCTTGCAAAAGCCCGGGTTCTAGCCCAAATTCAATCAGCTTTTTACGATCACCGGCAGCAGAATCGTTTTCTTCTTCTGTGGTTATACCTGTAAAATTGTCCTAGTTAGAATCTATACATATGAAGAGGCTGCTAACTCTAACAGTTCAGACTAGAATTACCACATTCGCAAGCAAGTATGGTTTTATTCTCGCTCTTGGCGCAACAATAAACTAAAAAAGTTGAGAGTACATCGAGCCAACTTTATTGCATTTCATAGAGCCGACCTTCAACAGTGGGATGATAAAAGATAGATATAGCATTCCGAGAAGGGGGGTGAGAAGAGAGGGAGAGGCGTTTACTACTGTTATTATTTCTGCGCCATATCTTTCTGCATTTTCTCACTCTCTATTCCCTTTGAGCCTGCATAAGGGCTATGCACATTGTCTGTGTGAGCGGCCAAAGCATCATAAGAGTCAAAGGAAGCATCACAAGCAGTGCAGTCATACTTGTGTCGCTCATCTCTTCTTTCTCCACTTGCAGTTGCTTCAGGCATATGCAGATTATATCTTCTCCTGAAATAACTTCAGCAGAATAGCTTTAAACAGTTACAGAGTCTCACTAGGTTTTCTTATCCTCTTCCTCGTCAGCTGCTTCTATCTCTTCAGGATCGTCTATTTTTACTCCAGTATTGGTACGTGGAGCCTCCTCTACCGGAGTATTGGAATCAATTTCCTTGACGGGTGGAGCTCTTTTGCCTTCTCTTTCTTGTGACATGTACATGAAGAAAGGGCTCTAAGAAAATAAGCGAGTTAAGTTAATTCACAGGCTAACTAGATTAATCGCGTCTTTATGGCATAAATATAGCGCCTGAATACAGAAACAACGACCATGCATGGTCGTCCTGTCTTCAGTGTTCTCACATTATCGTCCGAGGACAGGGCCATCAAACGTAACAGTACATAATTTTTATCGTATAGATATTGTTACTCGTTCATGCTATATCCTGTGCGATTAATGATAATGCATTTAAGTTATTTCTACTATTTATTAATGGAAAAAAATCTGCTCAGATATAGGTGACGTAAGGGTTGATCGCTGAAAAAGAACACGCGGTTCTAAACAGGCAGCGAGGTATTAACGATAGCGTGAGATGTAATCTATAGAGAATAATACAATATGGCAATAATAGAAAGTCATTTAAGTTATTTCCTATAACTCGGCATCATGCGTCAAGTTCCAGACATGCCATCATCATGACGGAGTATTCTGCAGTAGCCAACTATGACTATTATATGCAGCTTGGTGGGACAACAATGACAATAATGAGAAAAATTGTGGTGCCAAGGATAAGATTCGACGGTCTCTATACGAACCAGCGGATACTAGAGATTAAGAGTATATGACTATCGTAAGCACGTACCAACTGGCAGGAATTCCTAACACGATAAACGTGTTTGGAGCAGAAGTCGAAGTATTCAGAGTAATACTTACCATAATAGTCATAGTCGCAGGAGTTGGACTTGCATATTTTGCCAAGGCAGTCACTTCAAGGTACATTGGCACAAAGCTTCCGCCAGGCACCCGCAAAAACATGGGAAGGATGGTCTATTACGGAATAATTGCAATAGCTCTTCTATCTGCGCTTGGAATCTCGCATCTTGACCTATCAGGCATCTTTTTGGCAGGTGGAATAGCTGGAATTGTCATTGGGTTTGCAACACAGTCGCTGTTTTCAAACCTAATTTCCGGGATATTCTTGTACATCGACAAGCCGATGAAGGTAGGCGACCCTGTACTTGTTACTGGCAAGCTTCCAGATATTGCTGCTGTGGTGATAGAAGTTACCGCGCTTTCAACTCGTTTCAGGATGTTTGACGGCACGTACGTCAGGCTTCCAAACACAGAGGTGTTTTCATCAGAGATTCGCAACTTCTCCGGCGCTGCCGCAAGAAGAGTTGAAATACAGATAAGAGTTGGACTTCATGAAGACAAGGCAAAGGTATTGAGTATAATAAGAAATATTCTTGCAGACAATCCTCTTGTGCTTGTAGAGCCAGAGCCGGACGTGTACGTCGACAGTGTCGGCGACTCGGGAGTGAACATCAACATCTGGGCTTGGGCGCCCTTCACAGAATGGTTTCCAGTCAGAAAGCAATTGGTGGAGCAGGTGATGCTAGAGCTTGAGAAGAATCATGTAGAGGTGCCACTTCCGCAAAGGGTTGTGCATCTGGACATTAAAAGCAATAACAGCGACAGAGGCTTTCTTTCGCCTTTTAGAGGGAGGGAGATTAGGGAGGGAGAAGGAATTGATGATCAAAGGGACAGGAATGTTGATTTTTCTGGCACCAAGTGAGAGAAGGCGGCCTTCTGTTTCTTGTCGTTGTCTTGTCTAGACGAGAGATTCAGTCCTTGAGCGCATGTCCAATGATAGCGCTTGCGACCGTTTCGCCTTTTTTGGGAATAATAACATTGTCCTACAGCAATAGTATTGCCGCAGCGTTTGCAGATAGGAGCCTTTCCTAGCATACTTGCGAGTTTCTTGTACGAGGTATCAGTCATAATTTTCTGCAAAGGGGAGGTTTCGCTGCTTGAGGTAGTCGTATATCTCGGCATCGCAACTTAATGTACCACCGACAAATCTTTTAATTTTCCTCTTTTTGATACTATGGCGGATGACTCGCCATTTACAGGAACTTACCAATAGGACATTGCTCGCAGGATCTCAATTACATACACGCCGGTCCTTGAAAGCTTGAGTGCTCCGCCGGATCAGAAAGCACATGAAGCGCAATTAAAGTGCTCTGGCGGAGCTCTATGTTATGTCTTGCATTGATTACCTTACATAGGCTGTCATAAAATGATCTTGTGTACACAGCAAACAAATGCAAAGCCAAAATAATGGATGTATTTCTGGATCAGAAGCATTATAGCTCGATCATCAGATGATATAACATGCATTTGAGCATTTCCGACTTCAAGCTTGATCGGCACGTTATGCACCACTAGGCATGTCCTTAGATACTTGCTTCTGCTGCTCGTCCTCTCATCCACCACTAATCAAATCCTCAGGCCGAGAGTCTTGCATGTTTCTTTTTCTGCGTCCCTAAACTGACGCTCGGGCAATCTAGGCATCCTGCGAAAGAAGTTTGCCGCCCCAAGCCCAAATACTAAGGGATGGTTTTTGCAGCCACGACGGCACACTGGAATATTGCCTTATTGACATAATTTACCGAATACTCCGTCACGTTGAGCCAATGATTATTATTTTTACATTAGGAAAATATGCCAAAAGTCGATAATCCTATAAATCACTCCGGTATTCATTAGATATATGGTAGATGTTCCCAAATGGAAAGTTTCTGGCGACTGGTTTGACGTCTGCAAGTGCAGTATTCCCTGTCCATGTATATTTGCCCAGACTCCAACGTATGGCGACTGCGAGGGAGTGCTTGCATATCACATCAATAACGGCAACTATGGTGAAACGCCGCTTGATGGATTGAACGCACTTTTGGTAGGCGGCTTCAAAGGAAATATTTGGGCTGGCGAAGCAACTGATTCCAAAATGGGTTTCTTTTTTGACGAGCGAGCAAATGAAAAGCAGCGAGAAGCCCTGCAGATGATATTCATGGGAAAAGCGGGCGGCTTTATGGCAGAACTTGCCAAGCTCTTTGGAAAGGTTACAGGAGTAGACTTCGCCCCTATCAAGTTTGAGGTAGCAAAGGACTTGGCGCACTGGAGTGCAGAAATACCGGGCAAGGTTGTTGCAAAAGTCGAAGCTCTAACAGGCCCAATGACACCACTGGGAAAAAGGGTTCAGCTGTATAACGCTCCCGGGAGCGAGACTGGACCTGGCACAGTTGCGACATGGGGAAGGGCTTTGGCAAACGAGGTGGATGCCATGGGTTTCAAGTTTGACTGGAAAGGGAGGTCAAGCAAGCACATTCCATTTGACTGGAGCGGGCCATAGTAGTTGTTATCCGCAAGTAAGAATAATTGATTGTGGCAAAGGCTACTTTAGGTCATATCTCTTAATTGTCTCGATGCCGTGAAGCAACCCCGGACTCTTATCTTCAGAGGTTCCAACGTGCGTCCTTTTTCGTTACGCGTTGGTCTCTATCGAGTTGCCAGACCATGTAGCCCAGACCTCCAAAGATTACTACAGAGTTTATGTACATTATGGGATGGCTAATCACTCCCGTATAGATCCCAGCAGATCCTATGGCTGCCAGGATGACAGCAAGCATGATAAAGTCGTGGTCCATCCTATTCCTAGGAATTAGCGACTTTTTTTTCTTTATCTATGAAATTGCTATACTGGCAACTTTAGTTTCTGTTCGACTAGGAGACTTTCTGGCGTTATCAATAAGGATCACTTAGTACATACAAGATATCTTCCAAGCTATTTTCTAAAGTAGCTAAAGAAAATGTACAGCAACGCAATAATTTCAAATCTGCCGACAACCATATTGAGCGTAAGCATCAGTTTCGAAAATGAATCCAGATTAACCGATGTAACTCCAGCAGTCAAACCTGTTGTTGATATTGCAGACACTGATTCAAACAAGCTATCTTCAAACTTTGACCCTGTGAAAAAACTTATGGCTAGACCAGTTAAAAAGGAAATACATACATACAGCGCAATAATGACTAGAATCTCTCTCACTACTTTTTTGCCAACGATAAGCCGTGTCTGTCTCAGGAGAGTTGTTGTTTTTTCTTGATCGTCAATTTTATCTTCAATTTGTCCTCTTTGATGATCCTCGCGTATTCTTGTGATAAATTCAGAACTTCTGTAAGGATTGGCCGTCGAAGAGATGGAAGTGGATGTCGACGAACCTGCAACCGCCGCATTGCCCCCTACCTTTTCTCTTGCATGCTTGCGAAATTCTTGATAGAGGATTACGAATCTGCCCACCTTTATCCCACCTGCAGTAGAAAACGCCGTCCCACCCACAAGCATAATAACAATTAGAAATACCTTTGCAGTGGATGATGTGGAGTGGATATCTAGGTACTGAAAGCCGGTCGTGGTCGTACCGCTGATTACATGAAATGCAGCACTGTAAATGTCAACCTTTTCGCTCCTGTTGTCATCTCCAGTGATTGCAGATCCATTGTCCACAAAGCCGCCAGCCAACATAAAGAATATTGGAATTGACACTGCCATAAGGAGGAAAAATACTCCGACTTCCAGCGTTATCGTCTTTCTTGTCCTTAGCCCTGCCTTGCTAAATATGTAATAATGGAACGCAAAGGGCAGAGCTGAAAGTATCATCCCAACGCTTACAAACGCCATTCGTTCGGGGTGCTGAGGATTTATTATTCCAGAATCGGGGATAAACCCGCCACTTGTGATTGTACTAAACACGAGCGAGGTTGCGTCCAACACATCTGTTTGACTGAAAAAGACTGTTGCAAAGATTAGCAGTACAGTATAAGCGGTAAAGATTACCACTATCGTAACCAAAAGCTCCTTGACCCTTAGCATGCCTCCGCCAAGGACGCTCTTCATGGCACTCAATTTCCTTTCAGGGAAGAAGAGGATCATCACCAGATACACAAAGCTCAAACCCCCCACCCACTGAGTGTACGAGTGATAAAAGTCGAGGCTTTTTGGCAGAGACTCGGGATTGCTTATGAGGGAAAGGCCTGTCGTAGTAAAGCCGGACGCGCTTTCAAAAAAGCTATCCACAAACAATGAGGGCCAGTCCAAATTCCTCTGGAATGGGTCAAGGTACATGTAGGGAATTGAGCCAAATAAACTCAGCAAGACGAAACTGCTTACGATAAATATCGATGCTTGTTTCAGGTTCATCGGACTCTTCTCTCCCACGTGTGTCAAAAAGAATCCTGCAAAAGAAAGACCGATAACCGCAAAAAGGATGCCTACTATGCTGGTATTCTCTCCCAGTGCGGCTCCGAGAAACGCCGGAACTACTAGCAGTACTCCGGAGAACTGCAGCAGAATCCCAAGGTTGCCAAGGATGGGCTTGTATTTTTCGGTGATCATGCTCCTGTAACGGCCAAAAGTTCTCTCAAGAACAGATGTCCTTACGGCATTTGCCAGGGCTACCTGGGTAACTATTCCAAGTACTTCCGTCCCGTTGACAACAACGGGAAGCCGCTTTACCTGGTTAATACGCATAAGCTGCAAGGCTTGCCTTACCGTTCCCTTTGGCGAGATAGTGACTAGCGGCTTTGACATTACGGTTTTAAGAAATACTTGATCAGAATCCTCGCCTTTCATCACCACTTGGTCAAGGATGTCACTGTCGGTGACTATGCCTGCAGGCCGGGCGTTGCTAGAAACAATAATCGTTTCGGCACTCTGCGAGTTCATCTGCTGGACAGCACGTGCGACATTTGTATTTTCATCAAGAGTTACGAATAGGCGGTGCATGTACGATGTGACTGGTCTTTCTAGTACATCCTGCATGGAAGAAGCTTACTTCAGATGGTTAGGGTTGTGCAATATTTTAATGCTCATTCAGATGCATTATTTGTTCTCTTTTTGCAAGCTGTTCGATCGCCCCCTATCTATCTTACGCTCTTGCTTCACAATGTCAAGACGACATGGCCTGTGGCAGCAATGCAGAGAGCAATAATAATTATTGAATTATTATGACGGTGAGGGTGGACTTAATAGATGCCGATGTGAATGTTCTTCTAATGAGAGAATCAATCAGAAAAGTCTTCTTTAGCAAAACCGGTAGGATGAATAGTTTTCATTCCAGAGTGAGAGTTTAGGAAATGGTCGAAGCAGGAACAATAGTGGCAATTGCAATCATTGTAATCGTGTTTGGAATCGGCGGATTCTTTGCGTTCAGGCGTATACAGCGAGCAAGGTTATTGAAGGGTCGATACGGTGGCAGCAGAACAAGAAGAACAACGCCGGACGGCGAGCCCCTGGAAGACCCACGCTCTTACACCGCTGGTAGTTCTGCCTTCAGGCGACTGCCCAAGATGATCATTTTGGTCGTCATCGGCTTGGTCGTGCTCACAACGATGCTCGCATCAAGCATCAAGCTGGTCGAAGCCGGTAATAGAGGTGTCCTCTTGCAATTTGGCGCTGTTGACACCAACGTATCGCTGCCAGAAGGGCTACACATCGTTACACCTTTCCGTGACAACGTGCTTCAGATGGATGTGAGGACCCAAAAAACAAGCGAAGTTGCAGCGTCTGCATCAAAGGACCTTCAAGATGTCAGGACAGAAGTTGCTCTCAACTACCATTTGAATCCAGATAGTGCCCAAATAGTTTACCAGCAGCTTGGATTTGGCTACGCAGAGAGGGTCATAAGCCCTGCAATACAGGAATCAGTGAAACAGGTCACTGCTAGGTTCAACGCAGAAGAGCTCATTACAAAGAGAGAGACGGTCAAGACAGAGATAGAAGAGCAGATCAAGCAGAGGCTGGCCAAATACAACATTATCGTGGAGATAATATCCATCACAGAATTCAAGTTCTCAGAGCAATTCACAAAGGCAGTCGAGTCAAAAGTCGAGGCTGAGCAGCGCGCCCTTCAGGCGTCAAATGAACTTCGCAGAATCCAGATTGAAGCTCAGCAGGCCGAAGCGAAGGCAATTGGTGAACAAAAGGCCAACATCGCCCATGCGGAGGGTGTAAGGCAGTCCAATGTGCTCCAAGCCGAGGGTGAGGCGCAGGCGATACAGATCATCGACCAGCGATTGAGGGAGAGTCCAAGCTACCTAGAGTGGCTCAAGACGCAAAGGTGGGATGGCAAGCTTCCGTTCGTAGTAGGCGGAGGAGATGGAGGAGCGACACCTTTCATACAAATACCTACAGGTGGGGAAGGAGCAGGACAAAATGCGACGAGAACGCAGTGACAAAATCTCCCTAGTATGAACGCGAACGAGGAGGGCGCAGACAGTATAGAGGAGTATCTTTACGATATCTTCTCTACTTCGCTGTTCCTCTTTCCGCTAAACCTAAACAAACCTCTGAACCCTCATCCATGATAGAGGGACGGCAAGTGCGGTATTGAAAGAGTATCAAGCGCACCCCGATAGCATATTCCGCAGATCGGAAGATTTCCCAAAATTCTAAATTCATGATTCCTCTCCTGAATAGTGTTTTTGTACCGGGTCACTTGGAGCTAAGAATTAACGATTTTTGCGAAGCCTTATCTAGCAGAAAAATGCACATGCAAGGACCATAGTCGTTTCAGGGCCTCCCTACGTTAGGGGAGAAGGGGAACGAGAAGGTCCTTATTCAACTTTTGTAGTATCTGAAACAGCTGCGGGTTCATTTTTGTACGCTGCTTTAAGCCACAGTGGCGTTATGATTGTAGTCGCCGCAACCATGATGATAACAGAGGTGTACACATCGCTGGTTATGGCTCCTGCAGATACGCCTACTCCTGCAACTATCAATCCTACTTCTCCTCTAGAAATCATGCCTATTCCAACTTTCATTGCCTTGCCCTTGTCTTTGTTAAGGAATAGGAGAGAAGGCAAGCCTGTGCCAACAAGTTTAGTTACAATGGCTACCGCAACTAGTATCGCAGAGAAATACAGTACATTGAGATTCACACCTCTCAAATCCACTTGAGCGCCTATGATGGCAAAGAAAAGAGGTGCAAAAATGATCTGCAGCTTGTCGACATACTCTTCCATCTGATGTATGACCTTAGTGCTTGCAACTGCCATACCTACGGCAAATGCGCCGACGATGGGTGACAATCCAACAAATGCTGCTAGTCCGGCAGCTCCAAAGAATGCAGCAGTGGCTACGCCTTCGATGCTGCCTTTTGACTTCCATAGTTTCTCTGTGTGAAGCAGCTTTGGAATGAGAAATATTGCGCCGATGAGGAGCGCTGCAAACAATCCCAATATTTTCATAATGAGAAATGCTATCTCCATTATGTCCGGGGTGGTGTTGCCTGTCTGGACCATTGTAGTTACAACGGATAGGGCTGCGATTGCCAAAATGTCATCAACTATGGCGGCTCCCAAAATAAGACGGGCTTCTTTTGAATGCATTCTTCCAAGTTCTGTTAACACTTGGATAGAGATCGCAATGCTTGTCGCCGTAAGTGCAGTTGCAATCAGCATAGACTCTAGAGCTGGAAGTCCAAATGCTTCGAATACATAGAAACCTACAAAGAAAGGTACAATCACTCCAAGCGAACCAACAGTAAACGCAGCAGCGCCTCCTCTGAGAAACTCCCTTGGCGTAATTTCAAGGCCTGCAATAAACAGGATTACGATGGCAGAAATTTCGCCGATGTGCTTGACAGTTTCATCCAATACTACCAAAGGTTCACCGTTGAAAATAGGAATTGCACCAAGTGCGAAAGGTCCGACAACTATTCCTGCAGTAAGCTCGCCAAGAACTATTGGCAGCTTGAATCTGGCAAAGAGTTCCGCAAAGATTTTTGCAGCAAACAGAAGTACGCCAATCGTAATGATTACATGAATGAATGTTGTTGATGCTTCTTCCACTGCCATTTTTTGCTAACCCTCACCAAGTACAGTATTTACAATTAAAGAGTGTATAGCCTCTGACAGTTTGCCAACGGACTTCTTTCTCAGTCTTGCTTTTGTATTCATCTTTCTGAAGATGCAAGTATTATACTACTCTCAAGTCAAATGGCACCAATACTGCTAGTATGACACCGATAATTACAGGCATTAACTTGCGCATCTTTGCATTGACTTTTGCCGCCTGCTCTTCCTTCTTGTGATCCACCAGTCGCATCTGCAGCACCATGGAGACAAGGTTATTCAAAAAGAGCGCATAAGCAACTATCATCACTTTGTCCATTAAAGTCAAATAGCCTATTGGCGGGAGCTGACTTGCCGCAGCCAGATGCGCCGCCACGGCAGCCAATAAAGTTGATGCAGCAAGGCCAATGCGGGGAGGAAAGTTTGTGGGACTCATCCAGAAGGCAAGCATCGCTATGGTCGTAATTATGATGACAGGAAATATGGTCTTCAAAAACGCAGATAATGCGGCCCTCTGTATGTCAAATGAAAAGATGTACCTTGAATAGCTCTGGTCAGGGTATTGGTGGACTATAACACTCTGTTCGGTCTTTCCAAGATTCCATCCCGGCACGTTTACAAGACTATCGTATCCGCTTGATACAGTATCCGGGACAAACACGAGTTTGTCAACAGTTTCGAAGCCTTCAACTTCCACTGTGACCTCCTGAGTGTCGAATGGATAGTTCCTAAAGTCCATATTCTTTAGGAAAGTCCCCTTTACCCTGACTTCATAATAGTTAGGCTCAATACGGCTTGGCTCTATCTTTGCATTCATAGAGTTCATGAAGTCAAATGTGGGTTTCTGTTTCGTAAAATCTACAGTGGAGTTTGATGCAGAAGCTAGCCAGAAGTAAAAATCCAAGTCGTAAGAGCCTGTTTGGAGATCGACTTTTCCTATGTTAAGGAGATAGACGCCTGCAGAAAGACGCTCCGGCTCTGCGGCAGAAGAAGCAATGCCGCCACTATTGCTATCATCCGGAGTAGTAGTTTGTCCATACGCTTCCTTTATGGAATGAAAAGGATTCAAAGGTACAAGGCCCATCAACGATAATGAAGAAGATGACGATAGTACTAATCCTACCAATGTCAGAGATAACATCGCCAAAATCAGAGTTTTTAGTTGATGCTTATGCAACTTTCCTTCCTTGACGGTCCTTCTACATAATATTAATCTACGTTGGAACCTGAATATAGTTATATGTGAAAACAGAATCAAAGGCAAAGACAATTCTACTGCCGTTTGACGGTTCTAGCGCTTCCAATCGGGCGATCGAGACTGTGACGGATATGGTTCTCGCTAGCAGTGAAAGAGAATACCGAATCATTATTTTACACGTAATTCCGCAAGTTGACACTACTCCTCTCCTTGAGGAGTTTATGAAGCGAGAAGCCGACACCACTGGTAATAACAGTGGATCGCCAAAAGCTGATGACTATTTGCAGACAATGTACAAGCAGGAGTCAGATGCCGCCAAAAAAGAGCTAGAGCGCAAAAAAGGCGACTTGGCATGGAACTTAAAGAGCTCGAAAGGCTACAATAGAGACTTCGATCTTAATTGGCAATGCAGCTAATCAAATACTCAAGTGTGCCGCAAAGGAGCAGTCCGACGTTATTGTAATCGGCAGTAACAGTCGAAATATTGTTGATAGAATTAGAGGGCTTGGCAGCGTGGCAAGAAAAGTAGCAGAGGATGCACCTTGTCAGGTTTTGATTGTTCGTTGAGTTCAGGAGGAGGCAAGGTTTCTCTGTAATGTCAACGAGTATTCTAAAATTTGAGCATATGCATGTTTCATAGTTAAATTGGAAAACAGGCTCGGCAATGGATAGTCTTAATTAACTATGCTAAACCCGATGGCAGACCCCATCTTTATCTCTGTTGTGATGTTAGTGGACCCGACGAAATGCTGCGACTCATCTAAGAGTATTGCGCATCTCTTGAACTGAAACGCAATAGGTTAAACTTTTCCTAGATATGCAGAATTTCTTTTCAACAAGCCTTGTCAATTTTCTCTATTACACATTGATATCCCATCGATATCCATCCTTCGATTACGATCTTTGTTACCTTGTACGACGACGGGTTGACTGCGTGGTTCATTAAATACACATAGCCATACTGGTTGTTGAACCACATCATTGGTGTAAGCTGCTCCAGAGTAAACTTGCAGCCCGCGTGCCTTGGTTCAGAGGAATCTTCGCACCACCACTTTTGAAACGCTTGGTGGCACTAAAAGCAAAAGAATACGGAAACAGAGTCCTCTCCGATTCGGCCCACCCTGGACTCATCAGGAGCCTTATAGAGGAGCATCAAGTCAGCGCTCAACCAATCAGATTCAACGAACAACTATCACAAATGACAGCCAAGAGCTCAAGAGCAATCAAGGAAGAACGAGTTAGAATACATCCAACATTCAAGGACCACCTGTTAGAGCAGCTAATGACAGCATTCTACGATGGAAGAGGGCATACTGACAAAATAAAGGGCACCTTCGACCTTGGAGACGCTTTTCTAATGAGAATTAGTAATTTCAGAACCGGAGAGCTTGAGGTAATCAACAACCTCTGCAACTTCAAAGTCTCCAAGATTTCTTCTGTGCCATTAATTTTATCCTAGACAGGACAATCATCTGCAACATAGATCTGCGAGACTCTTTTATCAAATTACCTCGAATATATCTCATGAAAAATAGAAGTAGGCTGGATATTGCAGCTGCAGTCCTAGACATCGCTGAAAGCGGAGCTAGGAAAACAGAAATAATGTATCAAGCGTTCCTTTCGTTTCCACAACTAGAGGAATACTTGGAAATTCTGCAAAGTAGAGGGATGCTAGAATATACCGCGGGCAAGAAAAGATACAATACCACAAAAGAGGGAAAGAAGTTCTTGCAGGGCTACAAAGAAGTAGGCAGGTTTCTTATGCCACAGTCCAACAAGCTAACAACGCCGGAAATCAATGAGCTTAGGCAAAGAAAGGATATGGTGGGGCAATGGAAAGCTGGGGAAGAAGTTACAATCACAAAATAGTTCAGGATTAATCCTGTTATTTTTCATCTTAAATTTCCTACTAATGCTATTCCTCATTACCTCATATCCGGGTTCATGAGACGCTATGCCATCGAAAAACGGTTGATAAATAGTCAGAAGATTCTAGTCATATCCGCGCTGTTAACGCTCGCTGGTAGCATTTTTGCGACGTACAAAATAAAGAACTTGGAAAAGAGACGCGGTATCAGTTAACAAAAATATCATTCTAAGCAGTATCTGATCCTGTCCTGTTATTATATGCCGACGATGAGGAGAGACGGGGACGGTTTGCAGGTGTTGGCCAGGTTGTTCTCTGTATTCATGATATAAGACGTTCGATTAACATAGTTATCTTGCACAAAAGATGCACATAATTTGATATAATATGTCAAATAATGCAGAAACTGTCGCATTTACGAATCATTAGGTAAGGAGCTAAGCATAAGCACTAAAACCTGACTATGTTAATTCCTCTTCGTGAGGTTTTGGATTGAATATCATACCATTGGTGGGCGGCATGACTTCTCACGAGTGACTTTCAGGAGTTCAAGAAAGCGCACGAGTTAACTGGACTGCCTCAGGCTCTGTTCATTCTAAGTTGTCTGCATCGAGGATTACCAGAAAGAGAAATTATCGAGAGGTTGGATAATGACTCGCAGCTCGTAGAAATTTGGATAAAGTTTCTTTCGGATATGGGCTGGCTAATCAAAGTTAGGTCAAATAACAGATGGTTACTTACAGACATGGGAAAGATTGAGCTAGCCGAGGAATGGACTCTTGTGGTAGCATAGCTTCATTACGTTAGTAGAATGTCGCTAGATTAACCTGGTTACGGCACTACTCTTTTAGTTTCTGCAGTTCACTTACCAATGACTAATTCACTAGATTCGCCTCTAAAGGATTAGTCATGCAACCTGTTCACAGGGGCCTGAAAGCTTGGGGTTAGAAAGCAAGTGAGTAATGCCTTTCTTTTTCACAAACTGAATTAGGAAACTGCCTGCGCTCCTGCTTAACATCATCGGAAGTTAGCAGAATGGATACACAACAGGGGCGCAGTAGATGTCCGGTATCCCCCTTGCTCTACTCTACATTTATTACTAATAAGATTATTGTATCTTGATCTTGTCGCTCTTTACTTAAAACATTACATATATGCTGCGCCGATCATGCAATTTCTGGCATCTTTTGATATAGAGTATGTTAGCGATCGAGTGGATGCGCAGTGATGTATCAATTCGTGAGGTGCAGAAGATGTGGAAAGAAGGATCTCTTAGGCATTAAACCAGGACAAAGCCTCGAGTGGTGGCGGTAGTGCAAGAGATATACTCTCACTTTACAATCAAAACGGGGCAAGATGCATGATTTGAGACTGCATGGGATACGCTTCCAAGCAGCAATTCCTTGACACCGCTGGTTCCGCTGCTTCCTACTATTATTAGGTCAGCATCACTCTGCTTTGCAGAAGTAATAATTACTTTGGCAGGGCTTCCTTCCTTTATCAAGTAATCGATTGTAATTGTCGTTGTCTCTCCAGCTCTGATTCCAAATTGCATTTCCACGCGAGATTTGAGCTGTGCAATCAAATGGTCCCCTTCCTTTCGCAAAGAGTCGGCCAACTGTGCGGCTGATACACCCTCTTCGCCTGCCACAGGAGGCGTAACCACGTGCAAGACCGAGATGTTTGCTCCTGTCACCATTGATAACCGCACTGCATAATCAAAGGCCCTAACAGCGTGCTCGGACTTGTCTACTGCGACTAGGATTTTTGTGAACGGTGCGACATTTCCTTCCAAGCCTCATCCTCATCCCATTGATTGTTCTTATATTCTGCATATGATGCACACCATATTAATTGCCTCTGCTGTCGCATCTTGCTTCCAAGGACCGGAGAAGCGCCTTACAGGCCAATGGGATGGCAGAGCAGTTGTCGGATGGTTTCTGCCAATTCCTTCACTTAAGTGGTCAGATTCATGAAAAAAGAGAAAAGGATCAAGCGTGCTAATTCCAGTGTATACAAAATGGATCGTGACTTTATCATACTTGCTGCCATCCTTGTAGCCATTGGCCTTGCGGGCATCTATGCGGGATTGATTAGTCATCCAATAATGTACATAAACTCGGCAGTTCTCTTTGGATATGCAGGCTATGTGACTTGGCAAAGCTTTAGAGTTCGGAAAGCTGCAACAACAAGGAGAAGAAAAAAGGAAGTGATCTAGAACCTTATGAAGAAGACTTCAAGGCAAGGATACAATCAAGAGATAAACTATGGTAACGCCGCCAAAGATGGCTAGCAATACTGCGCCAGTATATACGACGCTCTTCTTTGGAACATACACACCGCTTTCAATCTGTCTATTGCCATCTCTGTAGCTTTTGAGCGCGTAAAATATCAATCCCACTCCAAGGGCAATCATCATGACTCCAAGAATGGAAGAAAAGGAGTGTTCTGGGAGTACAATGTTTGTAGTAGTAGTAGAAGCCGTTGCCGCAGCCTCTCGCTGAATAACTAACTGAAACTCACGTAGGAAAAGGCCAAACCTTGCTACTACAAAACCGAGACCAATAAGAGCAATGGATGTCCTCAACCACGATAGAAAGGTTCTCTCATTTGCCAGGTATTGCTGTGTTAGGTCAATGGGTCTTCTTCCATCTTCCGGCATATCCTTAACTGTCCAATCTTCGTCTGCATTCCTTTAAAAACACGCCTTCCTTTCTCCTTCTCTTGTGCTTGAATGTTTTAAACAAAACTTCAAGCAGTAAAAGAGATAAAACTCCAATCATACGGGAATATCTTTGGAGGATTTTTACCGCCGTGTGCTCGATTCTGCTGAATCCACGCCGTAATCGCCCGTATTGCCAGACACAAGCTGTGACCCACATATGTACGCTTATTCATTTTGGTATAGAACATACAGAACGGCTGAGGGCCTATGAATTATACCAAGTGAAGAGAAGAGGGAAGAGCAGATTAGAGCCTAGTCCCTCATGTCACACGTCAAGCTCTTCTCGCTCCCACCTTTGCTCTCAGAAAACACCTCCGATTGCCAGGTTGCCCATGGGCATCATCTGAGGGGTAGAAACCGCGCTGGTGTTCGGGTCGACAGTCATCTTGTAGAGCGTCCCGCCGTTAACATCGGCGACTGTGATACTATAGACTACTCCTACATTTCCTCCCTCCGAGCCTTCAATTTCGCCTGCAATTGCTATGCCATTTGGAATCTGGTTTTCTGCTAGATTGGCAGCGTCAACCAAAGTTATAGTGAGGTTTCCAAAGGTCGTTACATTGCCCGCAGCAGCACCAAGCTCCACCAGGGGTCTACCTTCCGTAGACCTGGCAAGAACTCTTCCAGTACTAGGATCGACGTATACTTTGTAGGCTAGCTCGCTGTTCAGGTCGGCCACCGTTATGTTGTATACGAGCGAGTCCTGTACTGCATCCAAGCTGCCTGCAACCACCGTGCCATTAGTGACTTGTTCTTCTGCCAGGTCGGTCGCATCTACCAGCGTTGCATTGATGTGCTGATTCAAAAAGTCCTTCGCTGCTTGCTTGACGTTTATGGATCCATTCAGCTGCGGCATTGCAGTCGTCACATTGGAAGTATTAGAGTTAGTAGTATTATTATTGTCACTTGTGATAGGACCAGCCTGTGCAAAAGCGCTCAAGGGAGTGACCGTCGTTGCAGTCGATGTTGTCATCCCCATCCCTACAGACGGGAGAGCAGCAATCACCAAACCAATAATGATGGCGACAGCTGCCCGGGACCGCATTGCGAAATGCAAGAATGTTTTACTTCTGTCTGGACTTGACATCACTTCATATTCTTACAGTTTGCCATCTTAAAACTTGGGTAACATATTTGAGTATCAAATCTATATGAAACGTTCATAGCATAATTTTCTTATGCTGTGGCTAGGATGTCTTCGCCACTGTAACACAATATATGCATCCTAACTTTTTAAAGTTTGACATTCACACCATATAGATGATGTGACTCCTCGTAATTTTGCAAAAACCAATTGTTCTTTGTCAGTAGTGGCCATATCTGCTCTACTATGTGATGCATTTCTTTCGCATAAAGACGTTTTCCAAAATACGACTACTACTGCTATGGCAGTCGTCTATCATAAGGCAGATGAAACAGCTGCTATGCCTACTAATGATAATGTTATTGTTCTCAATCCAAAGGACAGCGATGTCAGGTCACGCCTTTTCCGATCTAGAGAAAGGACGTCTGACGGTAAAAAGAAGAAGCGGCAGGTCAAATTTCTGATTTGCGACTCTTGTTTCTGGTGCGCGTCGGTGATCTCAATGGAATCTTCACCCACGGCAGGAGAATCTCGGATCGTAAGCTGCCCTGTGTGCGATAGCAAACAAGTAGAATGGCTTCCCGTATCAACGGACAACTATCTTGATGATAACGACGAACCTTGTGAATGGCGACATTTTTGAAGCAGAGATAAAAGACCTCTAGACAAGATAAGGAACAAGGTACCTTTTGCGGACTAGGCAGAGGAGATTCATATCATATATGCATGTACACGCACTGGTATCAGAATACAAAGAAAGAGAGCTATAAAGGACGCTTGATGGAATGAGTAATTGATGGTTGAAAATGACAAGGCTGATGATTGTAATAATACTAATGATGATGCAATTGCAGCTGAATTAGATTCGATCTTGGACTCATATGCTGACGATGAAACAAGACCGCAGGACAATGTGCTTAATGAAGAGCAAGAACAAGAATTCTTGGCAAGATTCGAGCGGATAAAAGTCGAGGTAATCAAACCGACGATGGAGGAAATCGGAAAGTATCTTGAGAGAAAGGGACACTCTTATCAAATCAAGGACAATGCCAGCCCATACCATGACGAAAATCCAATAATAAAGATGGAGATCTATCCAAAAATCTCTGCTGCTGACGACGGCCGGCTACAGGAGCACGAGTTTCCCACCATCGCCTTCATAGCCGAGCCTGACATTGCAACAGTCGGAATAGAAGTCAGAGATGGCATGCCAAGACGGCCTGGGCTCACCAGAGGTCACACAACCAACCTTGAGTCCCTTACAAAGGAATACGTCCGAAACCAGATTATTACCGTGATAAAGATGAATTTTGTAAAGAGGCCTGCTCGCAAAAATAGTGACTAGGCCGACGAGACAGAATGCTGTTGTTGGAGAAACAGTTGACTATATCATCTATAAATTGTTTATCCGAACAGTAGGGTTTTTTGTCATTTGATGTTGCTTGGGGTGGGGAACAAGTATTCTTGTCGATGCCAATGCGCTCATTCATGATTCTTCCTTCAATTAGGGGCCAAGCTCCCATTCACACTCTATTTTGATGCGGATGAGGGCATTTTCATTTCAGACATTGCATCAGAATTTACAGGTGAACTTACTACTGCCTCTGAATTATTTCCCATGTTATTAACTGGGTTTTGCATTTGCATAGAACCTTCCGAACTATTGTCGTTTGTCATTGATGATGTGCCTTCAACACCGCTCATCGCACCAATACCACCATTGTCCATGACCATGCCATCACTACTCCCTCCACTGCCGCTCTCCCCACTCATCAAAGATGCCGCTGATGACAATACCAGTGATGGAAGCATCCCTGAAATGACTAGTATTCCAGTTATAACCAGGCCAATTCCAGCAGTTCTTGCAACCCATATTCCCCTTGACCACATCTTTTCTGCAAAAATAATCCCTGCAAACAGGCCCATCCAGAGCAGGTTCATCCAGCCAAGCGCCACCATAAGCAAAAAATACGGCCAGCAGCATCCAAGGCAGTACAGGCCATGCCAAAGTCCCATTCTGACTGCGCCAGAGGTTCCGTCTTTCCACCTGCGCATGAAAAAGCTCAGCGGGGACTCACAATACCCTATGCACACTCGCTTTAATGGAGTGAATTGGTAGGCACCTGCTATTATCAAAAGGACTCCGTAGATGCTTGCAATAAGTTGAGAGTTATTACCTGCAGAAGCAGTGGTCGTCATCATTATGGTGTTGTTCATCACAAGCGACCATCCAAGAAGCAGAGCAATCCCAGTAAGAGCCCAGACTAAAAGATAGCAGCCGATAAAGAGTATGACCCTTAGTGAGTGAATAGAGGAAGAAGATCTTGGCTTCTCTCCTTCTTCCTCCTGAACAATGAGGGCGCTTTGATTCACCTCTTTGCCTTCTTTATTGCTATTGGCGACAAATCTGTTATACAAAAGAACCATTGGGGCAATAGCCGGAAACATCATTGCCGCCATTCCTGCTGTCCAGCTTGCTGTAAAAAGTGAGATAGCCAAAGGGTTGTATGTAGTCATGGCAACCATCATGTCAGGTTGCTCTATGGACGCGATCCAAGCAATAGCAGACGTGCCAATCAAAGAGGCAATTACTGCTTTTTGACTCTTGTTCACCAAAAGAGAAGAATGTGTTGTTTGCTTTAAAGTATTGCTTGGTCGGCAAAATATGATTTATTGATATAAGTTATAGAAGAAGCTGCTCTTGGCATTCTCAAAACTCTTTGAGCGGTGGTAGTAGCAGCAATAGCACTAACATCGTTTAAGCATGAGGGGTCCCTATGTGCTTCACTTATATCCGTAAATAATTCATCTCACTCTCCAATAATCTTAAAAGGATCACAGTGATTGCATTCTGCATATATGTCGACAACAACATCACAGGCCGCCTCGCAATCCTCTGTCTCTGAAATTCCAAAATGGCAAATGAAAGCGAACTATGTTGAAGCATGCAACTGTGATCACGGCTGTCCGTGCAACTTCAACGGCTTTCCAACGTATGGATTTTGCAGGGCGCTTGTACTTTATGCAATCAAATCTGGAAGCTACTATGGAAACGTAAAGCTAGACGGAATAGACGTAGTTATGGCGGCATCTTGGCCAAAAGCCATCCATGAAGGCAATGGTACTGCACAGCTGTACATATCAAAAGACACAACGCAAGAACAAAGAGATGCCATCCTGAAGATATTCTCTGGCCAAGCAAAGGGCGAGGGTCCATTTACAATATTCGCCTCAACGTTCAAGTACCTTCTTGAGCCCCAGTTCGTAGATATCAAGAAGAACATCGATGGAAAAAAGAGTACTTTCTCTGTTCCTAGCGTATTGGATGTTCAAGTTGAAACGTTCAAAAATCCGGTAACTGGAGAGGAGCAAGATACGCAAATACACCTTCCAAAGGGGTTCATATGGAAGCTTGGGCACGCTGCCAAGTCAAAGCTGATGAAGATCTCTACTCCAAGCCTCAACTTTGACGATTCTGGACAGAATGTGATTGTTTCGGAAGTAGAATACAAGGGTCCCTGAGTCCCTCCCTCTCTTCTTTCTCTTTTTCCTGTTTGCGAGCATAATAAGAGGACGTATATGCGCTAGCATCCCCACTTGGGTGTGCGAAGCCCACAAGAGAGTTTATTGTAGTACTGTTTAGGGCATCTAGTTTCCGTCATTACTGCCGTTCTGCGTACTAACGTCTTTTTCAAACGGCCAAAAAGCGCCACAAAGTTGAGCCTGAAAAAGGAGAGAGCATCTCATGCTATCTTGATTCCGGGACGGAACCGCGTACAGCCCAGACCTGGCCGCGAAGGATAAACGGAGCTGTTTCATCTCGAAGTCTCAACTGCCTCTTTACTTCTTCACGGAGGATTGGTAGGTGGTCGTGGCCGATATGTTTCAGATACGCGCCGGCCGGGCCTTGACCCATCAGGAAAGGCTCCCAATAGTCCGGAAAAGATTTGAAATTCATCTCGACTTCCAGTGACTGTTCTCGTGTATATTATCAAGTGCAGCAGACTTGCATAGCTCAGAGAGCTCACCGGCGCGGCACAGCGGCATGTGCCTTTCATCTAGCCTGCTAGCGGTCGAGTCCACAGCTACTGCGGCATCCCAAAACACTCGCAGCATCTCCATGACGCCACCATAATCCCATACCGCCGCGACAACCTGCCCTCCGGGTTTTGTTACCCTCTTCATTTCAGAGAGCGCCCGGGGTGCATTTGGGATGAAGTTGAGCACGAGCATGGAAAGGCTATTGTCAAATGCCGCATCCGGAAAGGCAAGGTTCTGTACGTCACCGATTTCAAAGTGAACCCTGTCAGAGTAATTGTTGCGAGATTCGGCGTAGCTGACGTATTCCTTTGAAGTGTCTATGCCCACTACATGGCAGAGGGGCCTGAATTCGGCGATGGCGAAAGCCAGAGCACCTACGCCACAACCAGCATCAAGGATCTTGCCGCCACTATTGGGAATCTCTGCAAATTGTGCCAAGCATGGCGCAAGCAGGCGGCTCCACCTACCCATGAATTGATCATAGGCATAGGCGTTGGTAAACATGTGCGCCACTTCTGTTCACGGAGTAAAGCGCAAGGTAGATAGAAATAGCTATCATTGATCTTCAGGCAGCGTTTCCGGACTAGAGCTATCCTTCTGTTATGCGTACATCCTATCTCTCTTGCTAAATGAATGGCGGTTAACCGTAACATTTCGTGCGTATCAATACGTATTACTTCGCGCGATTCCTTAAGTTCTGTAACATTAGCATTTGATCTATTGTAAGATTGAAGGTGAATCTGTTTCAACAATCTGAGCTTGCTGTAACTAGCACATAAAACGATAACACTTCAGTGCTTTTTTTGTTATCTCAGATTAAGAGAGAAACAAATCGTGTTAAGTGCTAAAGATAAATCCTTGGTATGCATGATAAATGTCTAGCATTAAAACATGCGTCTGCTTATTTGAGCGCATCAAAAAAAAGAAGGGAAGGCTACAATAAATCACTAGCCGTCGTCGTCATTCTCTTTGTCATCTTCTTCATCGTCGTGTTTGTTGTTGTGCTCCTTACCGTAGTGGTCATGATCACGGTCACGGTCTCCATGATAGCGGTCTTTGTCATTGTCATCCTCGGTATCACACCATTTGTCACCATCGTGTCTTTCCATGGTATTCTTCTTTTCGAATTCATACCTGTACGTGTGGTCACCCTTGTACTTCTCATAATCGCTTGAATCCTTGGAACCACTGCCACTAGAATAGTCGTATGATGACTTGTCCTTGTGGTCCTTTCCATTGTCATCATTTTTATCGTCATTACGGTTATTGTCGTAGCTAGCGTCCTTGTCTTTGTGGTAATGGCCGCCACTGTCTCTGTCGTTTTTGTCATCATCTTCAGACTTTTCATCACCTTCGTACGACTTGCCAAAGCCACTTTCTTTTTCATTCTCTTTAGAGTCGTGCGATTTCTTTAGCTTGTATTCATAGTCGGTACTCTTCTCTGTCTCTTTCCAGTATCCGCAGTTCTTGTAGTAGTATTCGCTGCCCTTAGATGCGTGCGCTGAAGTCGGTGCGACGGCCAATGACATTATCGACGCGGCGCCAAGTACTATCAATACAAGGGTCACGATTCTTCTCCTTTTGAGAGTTTGTTTGGACATAGGATATTATTTACCGGCAATGTCGCTATTATGCACACGAGGAGAAAAAACAGAAAAGGAGACGTGACAAGATATTACTCATGAGGCACTAGCTAACCTGACACGGCAACACATCAATTAGGAGCGTGCTCATAAAATCACGATATGCGGACGAGATCCGAATCCTTGTATTTCAAGGATATCAATTTTTGTTAATGTGATGTGGTCACGATACTGGTAACAGATCACTGGAATTTCTTTGCTAAAATATACCCATATGAGCTTTAATCTTCGAGAACCTAAATTGAAGAAGTCATGATGCAAGCCGTCCGCAGTTTTGAAATCAGAACAACGTCCGCAGTGCCGTCATCAAAGATCGTCCACAGAACAAATTTCGCGATCGCAATAATAGGATTCTTAGCATCGACGCTTCCAGGGTACTTTATCGCGGCGAACACGACAAGCGCATCACAGGAAGAGGGACGACCTCCCAACCTTGTAAGGGAAGGCTTTGTCTTGCTGACAACAGGGCGCTGCAAGATATCAAAGAATGATGATTGTTATTACAATGATTTCGCTGTAGTACGACATCTTGCAATTCAGAAACACAAGAGGGCTCCAATCTGCACGCGCTGCCGCGATAAAGCATCGTTCGAAGTCCTCCATGAAACAGAGGCTTGCTATCTTATGCGTCGTTTTTGTACCCGTTGCCTGGCGGGAGCTGGGTATGATTTGCCCGAATAGTGTATAATTCCTGATACCGCTATGTTGTAGTGAGCTGCTCTTTGTAACGGATTCCTCAGATCGGTCGGATGTTCTGCGTCAAGCGCGCCTTGGTGGCACCTGTAGTTCCAGTGGATGCCAAGGGTTTGGGCGGTAAGTGCACTCTAGTCCATAAGGTAATTAATTTTACGAGAGGTCATCCCATCTTTGTCGGCTCCTGACTTTGCCCCTGCAATGACCTGCAAATCCAAGAATGCGTTTTCTTTCTTGTGTCAGGATTCTCAATTTTCTGTCGATCGGTCCAAAGACTACTTCATTCATTCTACTTCAATATCCTATACGTCACCTCGAGGAGCAGCTTGGTACATGTACTCTAAGGGCTAGGAGCGTCATCCTTGGTGGCGGTCTTCGCGGAAGATGGCGCTTTTTCTGGCGGTACTTTCTTGTAGGCTGCCTTTAGCCACAGTGGCGTTATGATGGTGGTAGCTGCTACCATGATGATGACTGAAGTATATACGTCGCCTGTTATGGCTCCTGCTGACACACCAACACCCGCAACTATCAAACCCACTTCTCCCCTAGATATCATGCCAATTCCAACTCTCATTGCCTTGCTTCTGTCCTTCTTGAGGAATAGAATGGACGGCAGGCCGGTGCCAACAAGTTTTGTAATTATGGCCACCGCAACTAGAATTGCAGACAGATACAACACGTTAACGTTTGCTCCCCTTAAATCGACTTGGGCGCCAATAATTGCAAAGAAAAGTGGAGCGAAAATGATCTGAAGCTTGTCCACATACTCTTCCATTCGGTGGATTACTCTGGTACTTGCAACTGCCATTCCAACTGCAAACGCGCCAACGATAGGCGACAACCCAACAAATGCGGCAAGTCCAGCGGCTCCAAAGAATGCGGCAGTGGTTACGCCTTCGATGCTTCCCTTTGACTTCCATAGCCTCTCTGTGTGAAGCAGCTTTGGGATGAGAAATATCGCACCTATGAGAAGGGCGGCAAACAATCCCAGAATCTTCATTATCAGGAGCGCAATCTCTACTATGTCAGGAGTGGTGTTGCCCGTCTGCACCATCGTAGTCACCACTGATAGTGTTGCGATCGCTAGAATATCGTCGACTATGGCCGCGCCTAGTATCAACCGGGCCTCTTTTGATCGCATCCTTCCCAATTCCGTCAATACCTGAATAGTGATTGCAATGCTGGTAGCAGTGAGGGCAGTAGCTATAAGCATGGACTCTAGCGCTGATAGTCCATACGCCTCAAAAACATAGAACCCCACAAAGAATGGCACAATCACACCAAGCGAGCCAACAGTAAATGCCGCAGCACCTCCTCTGAGAAACTCTCTTGGAGTTATCTCTAGCCCCGCAATGAACAGGATTACAATGGCAGAAATCTCTCCAATATGCTTGACGGTTTCATCAAGAACTACCAGAGGCTCGCCATTAAAAACAGGAATTGCGCCCAAGGCAAAAGGGCCTACAATGATCCCAGCAGTCAGCTCGCCAAGAACTATTGGCAGCTTGAATCTGGCAAAGAGTTCTGCAAATATTTTTGCAGCAAACAGAAGTACGCCAATCGTGATAATCACATGAATAAACGCTGACCCCTCTGCTACCATTGTCTACTCCTTTGAATTTCCATGAAGATCCGAAACCAGCTATTAATAACCAGACCAATACTTGATCTTTTATACAGCTCTGAAGAAATTGTTCTGACCGAGGATGCCTGCCTCTTCTCCCATTGGATTTGTGGTTGCAATGACACGATGGTTAGCCTGCTATGTCAAAAGGTCTAGTACCATCTTTAATTCGGTTAATTCTTGCTCAATTGCATTCTTCTCGATTTCCGAGTTGTATCCGCATTTGAGAAGGAGGCTTTCACATGCTTTTATTTCCGCCAGTAGAATCTCCTTTTTGTCGACGGTCATCATGAGATGCGTCTGGGGCAATATGTATGCCACCCGGCTTTTGTTCCTCCCACCACACGTCCTCGCTTCAAGAGGCAGGACTCCGATATCAACGATGCCCACAGGATAGTAGCCTCCGGTTCGAATTGATCTCATCAGTATCTAATGGAATTACGCTCAAGTTTGAATCACAAAGTGGACATTTATTGGGCCGATGACCGATGGAAGTGGCGCACCAAAAGCAGAAGTCGCATATCACGAATCGCAAAGGCAATTGCGATTTGTTTTCATATTTAACGGTCCGACCTTCATGCCGCATGGCTGTATGGCTTGAGAGCGGGCTAGTCTCTTTTGCGCCTGCCCCTTCGTGTGAGGCAGGATTTGGCCCGGGGCAGCAATCAATATCTGCTACATTACTCCTCATGATCCATTCACTTTGAGAATGACGGGGATGATGCTGCCGCTTGAACCACAGAAGCAATTCCCGAGGTGCGTAAGTTTATCAAAACTGCGTGGATCAAACCTGCTGCTGTCCTAACCGGTCGCGGCAATGTCGTCCGCGCCAGTATCAGCTGAAGCAGTTTGACTCTCTCCATCAGTAGTTTGCGCATCCGCAATGTTGTTATTGTCACCAGTTTTCTGTTCACTACCTGCTATACTATCTTCAACCATCGCCGCTTCAGTGGGATTCATTGCCATCCCCATAAAGGACATCATTGACGCAAAGAGCGCTGCACTCATTATGCCGGAGAATATCATCGTAGGTATCCAAACACGGTTGTCGTCCATAAGTGACTCCATTGTCTTTCTGTCACTATTGTAATAGCATGCTCGCAGAGCCTTTGCCCCGAGATCAAGCTCATGCCTCTTTTTGTAAAGAAGCCTGCTTCCAATCTTGGTAATTCTTGTTTGAGTGCTCGTTCTCCTAAACAATTTCCTCCTTTCTGACAAGCTAACAAGTTGGTGCGCAAGGAGGTCGTTTACAATCAATTCTACGTCGGCCTTGTCAAATTTGGTTGCTTCTGCAATCCTGGCGACGTCTCTTATGTCCTTTGAAATTGCATCAAGTACCATGAAGTGAATGAGACTATCAGTTTTCCTGATACTACTATTTGTCGACATATGTATAACAGTCGATTGATTGTCTAATTAAGAAAGGAGTATACCTTGTCTTGCATTGTACTACAATGCGAGGACTGGACACAATGCACTATGCTGAAAAGGTGAAGCATATAGTATCGCCGTCCATCATTCTAATGTCTGTCTGCTTGCCAAGCACATCTTGTGACAGTTCTGATATGAGTGTCTTGACATAAAGCGACCATTTGCTCCCCAGATTATGCTGAATCTTGAAGTAGTATTTGCCATCCCTAAATTCGATATTTTGTTGTATCCATGATACGGTAAGCCAGGTTCGCATAATCTCCACAAAATCATCAATATTGGGGCTGTCGTTCATGAATGCTAATATTCTCTTGAACCTTTGCTTCTCTATCTTTTGGGCGAGGTTGACTATCTGCTCATCGGACAGCCTGATCAGTGCTTCGCCTAGGAAAGCCTCTGTCATGGGAAGGAGCCCAACCTTTCGCTCATATCTCTCCCACTGCACATGATTGACAAATATTCTTGCAACATAACTGTTGAGGGTGACCCCTTCTAGATCAGCATCCATTCTCAATTCATCAATAAGCACGGTCGGAAGCCTGAATGTAATAGTTTCAGTCTTGGCCTTTTTGACATCTGAGTCTTTACTATCGTTGTCCCACTGCACGATGGATACACATAGCTTCTGATAGCATGCGCTTGAATTAAAACTTGTTATGGCCGTCTAGTGACAGAAATTTATGTCCATAAATTTGGATCCTGGGAGCCGGTTATATTGGTTCATTTTGCCGTCGGCGGTACATGCATTGCGTCACTTCTTGCCAAGAATTACTCTACTGTGCATTAATAGACAAATAGCTTATTATGAAATGAAAGTAAATGATTCACGCAAGAAAGAAAACGAATGCATTAGAGACCTTTCAGAATAAAGTAAATAGTTTCTTAATTTGTCTCTGCACAGCGCTATCTGCAACCCTGGTCGTGTCGACAGATGGATCCTTGATAAATGAATCGTTTTCGGCCGTACAGGTGCCTTCAGAATCCTCATCCCCACCCTCAACTTCCTCTCCCTTGATTCAAAATTCAACACGGGACACGACAAAACCTTTTGGAGCAATTATTTCACCAGCGCCATTGGATGTCGTTCCTTTGAATGTACCCTTTATTGTGAATGGGACCGCATCTGACAATGTTGAGATATCGACGGTAGAAGTAAGAGCAGTAAACTTGGCGGATACGAATGGGACAACGTATGCTTTGGCGACATCCTCGGACAGGTACGCGCACTGGACCTTCACGTTGACAATACCCGACGAGACTTTCGAGAACATAACGGTCAGGATAACTGATACTTCAGGCAACATGAAATGGATGACTCACCGTGTCAACATTACTAATATAGCAGCCACAACTCTGCCACAACAATAAGTGTTATAGTTGAGCACTGATCCGGCTATTTAAATAGAAAAACATATGGGCGCATAATCGTTACCATTAATTTTTTGGCTCTCCTAGACGTTCATATGATACTCCAACTTTTGAAAACCAAGGTCAATTGTATTCCTATTGATTCCTGCAATCGACTGATTATGCAATCCGACAGTGCGCAGAGTTTGTGGAAGATCCTAGCGCGGCCGTATAAGATGGTGTGCAAGAGTCAGTGTTTTACAAAACTGTAGCTATAGAAGCTAACTCATCTTTTATTATCTTTGTCAGACTGTTGCTTATTTTTAAGAGCATTTTTGTCGCCAATCCTCGTTTTAGCAATTGACAATCCTACGGCAGAGCCAAGTATTGCAAATATCGCAGCCAAAGAGGCTTCGATTGGAATCTTGTAGAAATCTGAGAACAGCATCTTTGCACCCACCAGAACTAGCAACGCAATGAGGGCCGGCTTTAGATAGTAAAACCTGTCCATAAGTCCGGCAAGCAGAAAATAGAGACTTCTCAAGCCAAGTATTGCAAATATGTTTGAGGTTATCACTATGAATGGATCGGTAGTAATAGCCAGGACTGCAGGAATAGAATCCATAGCAAATATTAGGTCGGTTAGCTCGACAACTACGAGAGCCACAAGCATCGGAGTCGCATAGAGGACGCCCCGCGTCGAGCGAAAAAGAAATTTGTCCTCCCGTAGTGTCGAGGTTATGGGCACTAGTCTCCTCAGGAGCCTTACCGCAACATTTCTCTTGATGTCAATTGTTTCCTTTTCTCTTCTCTGAAGCGCCATCCGCAACGCGGTGACGAGCAACAACCCACCAAACACGTACAACATCCAGTGAAAGTTTTCGAGCAAAGTTGTTCCTGCAAGAATGAGCGGAATTCTCATGGAGATGGCGCCAAGGATACCTAGAAAGAGCACTTTGTGCTGATATTTATGAGGTATTGCAAGAGAAGAAAATATAATTGCAAAGACAAACATGTTATCGACACTCAGTGACTTTTCAAGAGTGTATGCACTTACAAATTCGAGGAGACTACCATATCCTCTGCCGAGGTAGATGATCAGAGCAAATACTCCGGCAAGCGATATCCAAGCAATTGTCCAATGCAAGGCCCGCCTGAAAGTAATATTTGTTCCAATTTCCTCTTGGACTGGACAATTCTCTTGGTCTGGAATTTTGGAAGAGGATGTTGACTCCTTTCTTCTGAACCGCATTTTGCTTATTACTCCAAGGTCTATAGCCAACGCTGCTCCAACGAAGAGGCCAAATACCAGCCAGAGAATGTAGTAATAGTAATTGCCATCAGGAAGCAATCGGAATTCACACAGTCTCTTTACTCAGAAATTGGACTAATTCGTATTTGATGAAGGTGTTTACCTTGTGTTGCAGTGTGGACCTAATTCGTAAATACACACTAGATGCAGCAATATTCATAGAATGACGAAAAGTCAAGCGTATTTTCATTCTCTTTCTTTTTCCTATTGTTTATGGCAGGCTTGAGCGCTGCCACCTGGAAAGAGACAATTATCAATACCACATCATCGAACGCATATGCGCAGATCGCAACAACCGAACCCGATGAAAAGCAAGCAGCCTCAAGTGCTGTGGCCACCGTATCTACTACAGGTTCTGTAAATGCCACCCAGGCGGCAATAGACTTTTTGAATGAAAATCTTAATCCAACACTTGTGGATGCAACAGACTTAGCAGAAGATCAGGTTGTTAACGGTACAGTGATCGGAGGCCGGTTGGACGTAGTGCAGGGCCACTTGGTGTACAATGTCACGGTGGTCGACTCAGACAATGAAGTAATGTATGAGGTAGACATAGATCCAAACACCGGAAGAGTCCTTACTACTTCTGCCGTTGGAGCGCCTTTTGGAATTCTTTTTACGACTGAAAATGATTTAATGATTGAATTTTTGAGCCAGAACTTAATGCAACCTGGTTGATGCTGCTAATACAGCAGAAAATCATTTTGTAAATGGATTTGCGATAGCGGGCAGCTATGAAGTTATGCAAGGCAGTGGAGTATACACCATTACTGTGGCCGAAATAGACAGAGCCACACTGTACAAAGTAGTAGTAGACCCACGCAATGGGAACATCATATCTATCTCCGAAGCAGTCCCAATGGGGGAGCTGAGAATTGTAGGAGTCTTCTGAGAATAAAGGACAGAGATGGTTCGTATCGCCCCCACCGGGCAGTGGCGAGCGCTCAAAGAAAGAGATCGACGAAATTGAGGACGTCGGTCCGCTCCGCCATGGCAAATGAAATCATCAAGATAGTGGTAGAACAACGATAGAGTCTTTAACGGCACTGCCTTGATTGGGAGGATTTCATGAATGAATCTCGTTGGTTCAGCGCCAATTGCAGGTTCTGTGAATGCTCCTAGAATAGATCTTTTTGCGCTGATCGATCGATCATCCAATACCAAACAAACTTTTATGATTGAATTGAAGTCCATAGAAACAAGAAAAAGGAAACTCGCCTTCACAGTTGTTGATCTGCGGACTTCCCGGTCCTCCGTGTTCATCTTAACCCTCGGACCGCAGGATTATTGGTTCCGTAATTTCTTGGGCGAGCTATCGGCACTGAATCACCACACTACGGACAGTGTGTAAAGAACTTTGAATTGCCATTGTACTGCCATACTCATTTGCAATTATTGCACCTTAGCTCAACCATGTATTTTATAGGGATTTTCATCTTAAATGGTTAAGATGGCGCATGTGACCCAATTCCATCGGGCAAACAGATAGCATCTTATTGAGGAGTCCTTGGGGCTAGCACTTCGTTTCGGTGAAGACATTCAGAGCCCTTTCCAGCACGGTGCGGAGAACCAATACTGGAAAGAGGCTTTTGAAATCCCAAAAACAGCATACGGGCTTCTATTTGCGCTACTTCTCTTAAAGAATTGAAAAAAATACATTCTTGCTAAGATGTCCTCGTTGCGTTTTGTATTGCTCCTTCTCCTCCACCATCTTCATCTGTGGCGGAAGCGCTGCCGCCAGTTGGTATCTGGATGAAAGGCGTTGCTCCTCCATCTCCTCCTCCCACTACAAATGGCAGTTTACCGTCCCACTTTTGGGTCTTGAGCCATTCCAGGTAGCTTGGGCTCTCGCGTAATTTCTGGTCGATTATCTGTATTGCCTGTGACTCTCCCTCGGCATGAAGGATGTTTGACTGTCTTATGCCTTCTGCGCGAGCAACGTTGGCTTTTTGCTCGCCGATGGCCTTTGCCTCTGCCTGCTGGGCTTCTATCTGGATTCTACGCAGCTCGTTTGACGCCTGTAAAGCGCGCTGCTCAGCCTCGACTTTTGATTCTACGGCCTTTGTGAACTGCTCTGAGAACTTGAATTCTGTGATTGATATCGTTTCAACGACGATGTTGTAGATGGCCAGCCTCTGCTTGATCTGCTCTTCAATCTCAGTCTTGACAGTCTCCCTCTTTGTGATAAGTTCTTCTGCATTAAACCGGGCTGTAACCTGCTTGACAGACTCTTGAATTGCAGGGCTTATGACTCGCTCTGCATAGCCAAATCCAAGCTGCTGGTAGACTATTTGTGCGCTATCTGGATTCAAGTGGTAGTTGAGAGCGACTTCAGTTCGGACATCTTGAAGATCCTTCGATGCCGAGGCTGCAACTTCGCTTGTTTTTTGAGTCCTTACATCCATCTGAAGGACGTTGTCCCGAAAGGGTGGGACAAGGTGCAGACCCACCTGCAGCGATACGTTGGTGTCGACAGCAGGGCACTGGCAAGTGTCAAGAAAGTATGAGGACGTGTAATACAGCGCCTCCCTGCTGAAAAATGGCGAAGGGCATCAATCCGTGCCTTTTGCCGGGACAAAGCCGTTTTTCAAGTATTGACCGAAACAGAGCATTGCTACTTGATGCGCCCCTTTTGGATCCAATGTTTCCTGCAGGCGGGCTACGAACTGCCCAAAGATGCCCAGTGCGACCCTAACTAGAGAGATAGATCTATGCGACAAAATCAGGACCTTATAGGTTTACACCACAGCAGTCCTGCATCCGACAAAATGACAAATAAAAGTGCACAAGAAAGCCGTCACAACCTGAATCGTAGATGATGAGAAGTGGTGACGCCGATGCGCCCGATGGCTCCTGGTGTAACTCCATATTTTTTTCTCATTTTCCCCATGCGAGAGGCGCCAGCAAGCTCGTCATTACCGTAACCAAGACTATCCCAATGACGTCAAGAGGAAGACCTGCCCGGGCCATCCTTTTGGCAGTAATATGCCCCGTTGCAAAGACAATTGCGTTTGGAGGAGTCCCAACTGGCATGACAAACCCATAACTTGTGGCAACCGCTACGGAAGCCATCAGCAGAATTGGGTCCATAGACAGCGACGAGGCAAGCGAAGCTGCCACAGGGATGATGAGCGCTGCTGATGCTGTATTGCTTATAAATTCACTCGAAAATATTGTTACCGCAACGATGACAAGGATTATCACGATATAGTTCATGCCACCCAGCGAGCCTAGTGATGTGGCTATCCTTACATCAAGTCCAGATTCTGAAAAGGCATGGGCAAGTGCAAGTCCGCCGCCAATCAGAATTAGAACACCCCATGGAATCTTGGCAGCAGACTCCCAGTCAAGGACTGCTACTGCTATTGCTCTTGAATGTTTTTTTGGATTAGGAGAGGCAGCAGCTGATGGTGAGGAAGTCGAAGATGGGGGAAGATGCATATTGCCATCGTTTGAATTTGCTTCTTCTTTCTTTTTTCGGTCACCTTGACTTGCCGCAGAGCAATTAGAAGAAGCAGCTGCAGGGATAAGGAACAAACTTACCGCAGCAGCGATGGCTATCATCGAATCATCTACCATCGGAACGAGGTCTTTCCATAATAATCCACGGCTGACCCATGCAATTGCAGTGGCAAGAAAAACAGCTGCTACCATCTTTTCATCCCTGCTCATCTTGCCCAGCTCTGCCAGCTTTTTGGTTATCAGCGACTTTTCACCTGCAATCGATGATGACGGCATGCTCTTTGCGTCAAGCTTGGTGCCAGCACCAAGATTGACAAGGTAAGCCCAGGCAACAAAGAGCGAGACGGCACTTACTGGCATCCCAACTACCATCCACTGGGAAAATGTCACGTCAGTATCGAGAATTGATTTTGAAAGGGATGCAAAAACAGCGTTTGGAGGCGTACCTACAAGGGTAGCCATGCCGCCGAGGCTGGCAGAATACGCGACTGCAAGCATCAGGCACACGCCAAATCTTGCTCTTTGTTTTTCGTCGTCTATCAGAGCTATCACCGCTGCCGCTATTGGGACCATAAGCATCGCGGTGGCAGTGTTGCTCAACCATGCACTAAGAAAGCCGGTGACTATGACAAAGGCCGCAACGACGTATTTTGGGTTTGTCCCAAAAATCCGAAGGATGTTGAGGGCAAACCTTGTATGCAGGCCTGTTTTTTCTACCGCCTTTGCTATGATAAAGCCGCCAAGAAAGAGGAAGATGATTCTGTCAGCATATCTTGCCGCCGTATCTCCCAGATCCGTTACGCCAAATAATGGAAATAAGACTATGGGGAGCAGCGCAGTCACATATATCGGAAGTGCCTCAGATATCCACCAAGCGACCATCCAGGCTGTAGCGCCAAGAACTACTCTCTGTTCAAATGTTACTTCATCTGGAAAAGGGAAGAATGCCGCCAATATAATAAAAAGCAGAGGTCCTGAGACAAGACCGAGCTTGCCAAGCATTCCTTCCTTGGCTGCAAAATTAGCAGTCATAGGCTATACATAAGCCATCTTGACCAGGATAAAGACTGAGGCATCATATCCCGCTCATTCTGCCATGATGTTTTTTATTATGATTACAGCTGTAGATGCAGGTTTCTAAATTGGTCTTTATTTTCCCCTTGCCTTTCCCTCTGCAGTTTTTGTTCCCTTCGTCTTTTGATATCATCATCATTGTCATTATCTCTATCTCCAGATATACACACACTCTGCCATGTCTAGTGAACTAACATAACGGGACACATAGATCTTTCTGACACAGCTCTTGCCACACTTCCAAGCGATGTGATGCGGCGAATGCCTGTTAATCTACCACTCCCTATTATTATCAGGTCTACGTCATTGTCTTTTGCTACGGTTAGAATTTGCTCGACAGGATTACCAACTCTTACCAGAGTTTTTACTGCATTTGCCCCTGCAGCAGCTTCGAGCGTTTCTTCGAGAGCCATTTTCTTATCGGCGAGCATTTCTACCGCTGCCTCTTTCATTCCCTGGTACAATTCCTTTAGGTACTCTCTTGACGATTTCACATATGAGATTTTCATACCATAATCGAGACTCGGAGGAAGATGTATTTCTGGAACTACATACAAAAGAAAAACTTGAGGACTATTTTCTTTCACAGAACGGGCTAAGTCAGCGGCATATCCAAGAGCTTTTTCGGAGGGCTCGGAGCCATCATAAGGCAAAAGAATTCGCTTCAAAGCTGCTTGTATGCAGTGCACCGAGCAATATTTATCTCTCTGTTGCAACTATGTTTTCAGTGCAAGGCAATGCGCTGCAAAGAATACTCATAGTAGATATCCAATTATTTCTTGTACTCTGTGTAATAGTGAGCTAGATACAAAATGACTACTTCCGCTACTACAGCATACTGAGAGCAAAGCAGCAACACATCTAAGTTCAAGGTATCGTCGTTCCTTACGACGGCTCTCCTTGTTCGGAGAGCGCTTTAAGACTGGCAATCGCCTTGGCAAAATCCCTCAAGTATGAGGGAGATCACACTTTTGACCGTAGTGCGAGAAATTGTTATTCCGCCTATGATGAGGCAGACATTCTAGAACTTGTGAATGTGTATGCCTCCTCTTCGCATACAAATATGGCCGTGGGATGAGACTTTTTTCTGAAACTTAAATATGTGTAGGAACCATAGATAGTATGAGCACCTCTCAATTATCCTCATTGTCCGCGTCGTCCCCCTCTCTGTCTCCCTCGCTAATTCTAGAGCAGCTGGCTCTTCCGGAGTTAATTGGAATAGGCATTGTAGTGATAATATTCCTTGTCGTTGTGGCGTCGTCCATCCGGATTATTAGAGAATATGAAAGGGCCATAGTCTTTAGGCTTGGTAGATTAATTGGAGCAAAAGGACCTGGACTGATAATACTCATACCATTCATAGATAGGGCCCTAAAGGTGGACCTGAGAGTTATCACCCTCGATGTCCCCAAGCAAAAGATAATCACTCTTGACAACGTAACGGTTGACGTCGACGCTGTGGTTTATCTGCGTGTAAGCGATCCCAGCAACGCGGTAGTTAAAGTCAACAACTACCTGATGGCGTCAAGCCTGCTTTCTCAAACCACTCTCAGGGACCTTATTGGGCAAACCAGCTTTGACGACCTCCTCTCTAGAAGGGAAGATCTGAACAAGAGGATGCAAGAAATTCTTGATACAGCAACCGATCCTTGGGGTGTAAAAGTAAGCTCTGTGGCAATAAGGGATGTTTCACTGCCTGAGAACATGCACAGGGCAATTGCAAAGCAGGCCGAAGCTGAAAGGGAAAAGAGAGGTAGAATAATCATTGCAGAGGGAGAACTCATTGCAGCAGAAAAAATGGCTCTGGCTGCTGATTATTATACAAAGAATATCGCGGCTCTGAGGCTACGGGAGCTTCAGACATGGGCGGAAGTGGCAAGAGAAAAGAACATGATAGTAGTAACAGCCGGTGGTAGTGGAGCAGTAGGAGCAAATAGTGGCAGCGGTGACAACCAACGCGATCTCGGTTCTCTGCTTGGCATAATCAAAGAAAGAACACCTGTCGCCGAACAAGTCGACGCCGAAAGGATAAGGGAGATCGCAAGAGAAGAGCTAGCCTCTATAATTAGCGAGAGGGGCGGCGAAGGAGAACGTCGCCGTCCTCAAGAAACTAAGGGGCGGACGGGGCGAAACAAAAATCATAATGATAATAATATCATAAACGACCGTACTGTAAATTCAGATGACTTGAGTGAGGGTTGAGGAGATGTGGGCACTCGAGGATGATAATGATGACGATAATTTCGAGGTCCATCGCTTCTTTCTCTCTAAATGAATCTAAAAAATAATGTCAAAAAGCCGTCGTATTCCCTACATCAGACAGTACGAGAGCTGTTGTTGTTGCGAAAGCAATTTCATCGACTCTTGATGTTGATTGTCCTTTGTGCAGCCGGAGAGTTTGTGGTATACTGCTGCTCAATCTCGCTGTCGCCTGGCATTTCTTCTCCTATTACCATAGTGCATGCCCAAGAGGCGACCAGCTCCTCATCCTCTCCAAGGGAGCGACAAATACTCTGGGTCGACGTTAAGGACATTATCTCATCTGCTACCGCAGATCATATCTCGTCTGCGATAAGCCGTGCTTCAGACTCGCGTGAGGAGGTGGACGACAAGAGTAGCAGCAGCAATTTTTCTGCTGTCATCATTGCCTTGGATACACCTGGCGGTTCAGTCGATGCGACTTTCAAGATTATAGAAAGCATACAATCCTCCAAAGTCCCTGTAATAGGATACGTCTACCCTCAAGGAAAAAGCGCGTGGTCGGCAGGAACGATAATCCTTCTTGCCACAGATTATGCGGCCATGGCGCCCTTTACCACCATAGGTTCTGCTCAGCCAGTGGCCGGCGGAATCCCCGTAAATGATACAAAGATTGTCAATGCGATAACAGAAAAGATAGTCACCCTTGCCCAGCTACACAACAGAAATGTAACTCAGGCTACTCGGTTCGTAACACATAACGACAATCTCACACCTGAAGCAGCCATGAAAAACCATGTTATCGAAGCCATAGCAAGGGATCCGGAAGAACTACTTCAGAAAGCAAACAATTCCACCGTGATGACCCTCGCAGGTCCAAAACTTTTGGATACTCCTTTCAGCAATTCACACATTGTCGTTCACGAGCCGAGCCTTCGAGTTTCTCTGGTCGACATCCTTTCAAATCCTCTCCTTTCCACTACCCTCTTTACAATCGGGTTTTTTGCACTGATCTATGGTCTCACATCTCCAGGCTTTGGAAGTGAAATAGCCGGCGCCGCGATGATAATTCTTGCGCTCATTGGTCAGGGTTTTGACATCAACTGGGCAGCTTTTGCGCTGCTGGCGATAGGAGCCGGCCTTATTGCATACGAACTTTACTCGCCCGGATTTGGCGCGATGGGAATTGGCGGCATTGTACTTCTCGTTGTAGGATCCACTCTCATGATCACCCAGCCAGTGCGGCCGCTACTGATAAGCGAACATCGAATGTCTGAACTTGTCCTAATATCTGCGACAATCACTGCTCCGCTTGGAGTCTTTTTTGCGCTGATAACGTACAAGGCATGGAGGGCAAAAACGCAGGCACCTTTGCCGTTCGTACTTCAGAGCCAAACAGGAGTTACAGTTGAAGCTATATCTAGCACCAAGCCCGGCTTTGTGATTGTAGGTGGGGAATACTGGAGGGCCAGAACCGAAGAGGGTAGTGGAATTGAAATAGGAAAAGGCCAGAATGTGAGGGTGGTAAGAAAAGATTCAGATCTATTGATCATCGAGCCATTCAAAGAAGAAAAAGAAGAAAAGGAGAAACGGGAAGGAAAAGACCCCTAGCTCGCTAACACGCGCACGTCGCCCTTAAGTGATTTAGCAAGCTCTAACGCCTGTCTGATTGCATTGTCTGAAGGCTTTGAGCCATCATAGGGCACAAGAATATTGAATGCCAATCAGTCTCTCGATATCCCTAGTTTTGATTTAAGCATTTAGACAAACAGCGAATACGAGCCAATTACTTCCAACATGACACACAGATATACGGTTTACGTCGGATACCCGGCTTTTACGCTCAAAGGGGGGGGGTACTATTTTAGGATAATCATAGATGTGCTTGATACTAGATAGAGAGCTATGTTATACCTTCAATGAGGGAGCAGGAGAAAGAGAGAGAGAGTATAGTAATAATAATAAATGAAATAGTGAGGGAGGGAAGGTGGTGCAGTGAGGCGGCACCACCCTTCCTATTGTGTCAGCTGGAACTTGAACTGATCCAGTGGAAGTGGGTCACTTAGTTTTCCATTCACAGAGTAGAGGACCACGCTGATAGTGTAGTTTCCAGGTGCAAAGTTCCCTTGCACATGAAAAGCGCCCGGGTTGGAGTGTATTGTAGACGCCCTGTCCGGCCCATATGTAGTTGTCTGATTGTAGTTGCTGCCCGATATTAGCTCTACCTGCAGGTTGTTTGTCGATGGGAAGTAATGGCTGTAGACTGTCTGCTTTGTATCGCTGTTGGCCATGGTGAAGTAGTAGCTGGCCGGCGTAGTTTCCTCAAGTGATACCGTAGTCGGCTCGAATTTCAGCAGATTCCTATCAAACTCAGATAGGCTCCACGTACTTCCTGTTCCTGTCGAGAATTCAAAGTTTTTGCCAAGCGTAGACTGGTCGCTAACATGCACAAGTCCCGTCCTCCACGGATGGATCTGGCAGTAGTATGAATAGTCGCCTGCTTTATCGAACTCGTACTGGAAGAAGTAGAGGTATGACATCACGCCAGAGTTGAACAGCTGGCCGGAATCCGGACTGCCGGGACTACCACTCGTAACGGTATGGGGCTGTTCAGGGTCGTTTTCAAACCATGCCACTTCGGTATGCCTTGGGACTGCAATTTTGGGAGGATAATAATGATAGAGGCTTTCCTTTTGAGCTGCGCCTGGGACTATGGTCACGACGTATGTTCCTCCAAACGTGTGAAATGCGTATGCGCTGTTTGGTGTCAATATTGCCGCCGATGGCAGTAACACCGCAGCCAGCAGTACTGCTGCTACCATGCACGCCCATAGCGGCGCCGACGTTTTGAAGTTGATCATTTACCTCTAAAAACAGAGGGTCAGAGTTAAGATGGCGGACTGCTGAGCAATGCAGTGCAATACAGCAGAACCTTGTTATCCAAATAGACATGATACTTGGCAATCATCTAATATTTGCAAAAAGGCTCATTGCAGACAGAACAACTGGCGCCTAGTCTTGTCTGCCCCCTCCACCTTCCAATATCTCAGGATGAGAATAGAGAGCAAAGACATCCCGGAGCGGATCTCAAACCACTGACTGGTAGCTTTCTATAGCCGCGTTTCTAAAATAATTGCTTTCGCGCAAGGTGGTTGTTGCTGCTGAAGAAATAAGATGCGTGTTAACCGACAAATAGATATCAGCTAGCGATTCTTGTTATATAACATTCCCCTATAATTGGTGGACAGGGTAGGAATGAATCTACGATTTGGCTAGAGATTCTCATCCTGTGCCTTAATTTGTAGAGCCAAAGTTGTAATATTACTAGGCGGAGGCACGCACACGCACACATGAAATATCATCATGGGCCTACAAAACAATCGCCTCTACAAATGCGCCATAGCCAAAGATGGCGAGTTGCCGATTCGTCACCCTTGCTGGAGAGCACAGTCCAGTTATCGGATGCGAATGATGCGAATGATGAGAAATCTCAGGAAACGTGATCACCTGAGATTAATCAGAACCCGCGAAAGCTACCTTGACATGCCACTTCAATAATAGATAAAGAAGGCGGGCGAATCTCCCCTCCCCTCACCTCAAGCACGTTAGAGGTTGCACATAATACCAGTAACTTTTCCACATCAATTTTTCTGATAAAAAATTTACTCGTTATCTAGTATCAGGGAACGGGGGAATTCCGCTTGAGTGGGGAGAAGCAGCACTTGATTGATCAAGACCTTTTATTCATTATTTTGGTCCCAGCAATCGCTGGGGGTGTCTTCTTGCCATCCACAAGATGAAGAAACTCGAAGAAAAGTACGGAGTAGCTTAACCGCAGTATCTGCTCTGATTCAAGTCACGATTAAACCTACAAGTCAGAGCACACCACAACGGATGCAATGAATAGTAATGGTGAAAGAACGATTGACTGCCTAGCTTAATAGAAAACCAGTCATTATCTTTATTATTATCTTTCTTGACCCACTTGGGCACCACGCGGGTCAATTGTGACTCGTACAAAGTAAGGCTATCGCCTCTAAAGCCTTGCCACACATTCTCCCTAAAAGGAACAGAATATGCAACAGTAATAATTAATGGCGCATATCATATCAAGAATAAGAACAGTAAATGGAAGGAGAAGAGGTGGAGGAAAACGCGGCACCGTTCTCAAGGATCCTTGTCGCGGTTGATAATTCCAAACGCGCCATTAGGGCTTTTGATTATGCCATTCGATTGTCAATGCTAGCACCGTACAGGGCTGCTACTATTTCAGTCGTGTATGCAGTCACACCTCCTGTTGCCGGCGAAGAGGGTGTGCCAGCCCCAAAGTTGATCGAATCTTTGCGAAAGGAAGGGGAGCAGTTAATTGCACAACTCAAATTGCTCGCCCAAACACAGCTAGCAGTCAGAGCTGGAGTGACAACAAGGTAGATTACACGATAAAAGAAGGAAACCCTGTCAAGGTTATTCTTGCTTCTGCGAAGGAGACCCGCTCTGACCTAATTGTAATGGGAAGCAGCGGAACTGGCGGCATCAAGGAATTGTTACTTGGAAGAGTATCGCATGCAGTTTCAAACCATGCTTCATGTCCTGTGTTAATAGTTAAATGAGGCGTGGCATTGTCAAGTTGTCGGTCGTTGTAGCATGTCACTCCAGAGTCCGCAACTGAAGACTTTACAGTGTCCGGTAATCATTGAAATTGCTCCGGATGGCTCCCAAATCTATGAGCCAACAAGGTGATCGTCGTAACATTGTATTCTCCTTATAGCATACTCGTCTTTGGCTAAGTTGCGATTTGCTGCTAGCGTGGAGCATAAAAGGTTACGGCTGCTCCTGCAAGAGCCACAAGAGAGCCGACTGTCTCGTACCTGTTGAGCCTCTTTCTATCTGCTAATCTCCCCTTCAGATTATCAAAGATACAATGCAAATTCTGCCAAACGCTGCATAGACGCATCCAAAGTCTGCTTGCTGCAAAGTCGGAATCATTCCGTACTCAAAAAGCACTATTCCGAAGATTCCAAGTGCAAACTTTTCACGAATTGAGAGCCAGACAAGATACCTGCCACCAATCTCGCAGAGACCTACTAGAAAAAAGAAAAACAATGTAAGAAGAGTCCTGTTGCGTATGGGAATCTGCACGATATCCCATCAAATCTCGGTGCCATTATTGGGATTGAAGCTACTGCTAAAGCTAACTGCTTCATTAGCGTGGAAGTCATGACGAGGTTATATACACTCGGCAGTGACGCTTTAGGGAAAGAAGAACTATTGCGATGTAAAACTGCCAGAGAGTAGGGGGCAACTATTTGGCCTAATGACAAGAAGATAAACCTGAAGGAAGAGGCAAAATTGTTCATCATTGATAAGCAGAAGATTGATGAAACGCGTGTCAGCCAAATACCATGTGAGAATGCAGTGCATTGCACAGAAATCATTGATCTTAACTAACATCACATTGATTTTCAGCCCATGGCAGATGAAGCAGCCGAGAGCGGAGGGTTGTTAGCAAGACGGAATTTGAAAGCAAGGACTTTCTCTGGAGTAAGTGTTGTGCTTCTTGCACTATCATCTTTAGGCATTGCATTCTTTTCAATCCCAAATGATAGGATGGCAGCCAATGCCCATCATGTATTGGATGAGATTGATGTACCGGGTCGACCCATGAGGATGTCGCTGGCCGGTGATCGCTTGTTTGTTTCTAATCTTGGGCATAACATAGTTTCAGTCATCAATACCACTACAGGGCATGTGATTGGAAATGCGACTGTGAATACTGGAGTAATGGCTGTTGAGGCAGTCCCAGAAAAGAACCGGCTCTATATTGCAACATTTGAAAGTGGACGCATTGATGTTTTCGCGCTTGATTCACTGAAATTCCTGCAGGGGATTTCCCTTCCTGGCAGTCAAATCACCTTTTGGTACTCTCCAAAGCACAATTTTGCAGAAGAGACGACTTTTCTTACTGGGGGATGGTCGATGGATTATAGTCCAACAAATGATATGTTGTATGTGGCTAATTACAATGCTAATCTAGTCACTGTCATTGATACCAATACAGACAAAGCTGTAAAATCAATACTGGTTCCCGACCATCCGTTCATCGTTAAAGTTGACCCTGTCTCCAAAATTCTGCTTGTTGCCAGTATGGCCAGCAGAAGCGTGACACTAGTCTCAACTGAAACGAATGAGATCATAGATTCTGTTACGACGGGATGTGGTCCCTCAGGAATTGCTGTCGATAGTCAAAGGAGTCTTGCATACATTACACACCGTGCTTGCTTTCACATTGCAGTGCTAGACATCGCAACACACAAAGTTGTCGGTCAGATTCCTGTGGGAGCGATAGTAGATGGAATTACGATAGATCCCAGTGAACACATGCTCTATGCATCATACATGGACAAGAATTCAATAATAAAGATTGACAGCAAGACAAACGAAATCATATCGACAATAGATATGAACGACACCGTTTTTGACATGGTGACCGATCCAGCAACTCATAACCTTTATGCGTCGACCAAATTTGCCGACAAGGTCTTGGTCATAGGCCCCGAGGCGATGGCCACAAGTCTGCCAGTAGTCACATTCGAGACGCCTGTGATTGTGCCGGGAGACATTCGAGTTCACGGTGAAGATGTAACAGCTTCAGACCCGATGTTGCATGTTGTTGACAAGAGCCTGACAATGGAAGTGCAAAGTGCGGATGGCGGAGATATCTCGATACAAATACCTCGGTCAATGCTTGATGCTCAAAGTGAAGGAGCAGACTCAAAGTTTCAGGTGCTTATTGACGGCAAACCTGTAGAGTACCAGCAGACTGCATCGAGCAGCGATTCAAGAGAAATAACCATGTTTGTCCCGCAAGGTACGCACGCGCTAACGGTGACAGGGACCAAAGCCGTAATCGGGTTTGTACAACAGCAGTAGTCATGGCGGCAATAGGAACAAAAGAATCGTCGCTGCAGAACCAATCTATGATAGCAATCATCATGGAAATACCGGGTGAGTAATAGGCAGCTCGATGCCTAAAATCCAAAAGTGAATCGCCATTAGGCCACGATAGAGCGGTGACATAAAATCAGTTGCCAGCGCAGAAGAAACGCAGTCGGCATGACAATGATATTAACTTTTGTTGAACATTTGTAATCCGCTCCGCCTTGACCTTTCATACCTATCAGCTGCTACTAATGTGGTACCTTTTGATTTCTCCGTCATAATCCGAATGACATTCTAGAAAATATAGATAGAGCAGAAATTTCAGGTTGTAAGTCTGTGAACACTACTGCCGAGAGGATTGGTGAGGTTAGTCGAAAACTGCAACAATATTAGCCTGAGGTTTTTAGGGTGCTAGCTGCCCCACCTCAAACATGATTTAGAGTATATGCTAATGGCATTGTTTTGATGGAATATATGTCCTCGTACTGCGCACCTGCACTGCATTTCACTGCATTCTGTGTTCATAAATAACTTTGAGGCGCAAGATTATTGCGATTGATAATATGTTAACAGATATTCCTAGAGGAGGAGCAGAAGGCGGAGAAGGATGTGAATCTGGGCATATTGCAGAAGAATGTATCCGGCTTCGCTACGAATGTTGCACTGAGGAGAGGGAAGGCAAAGTAGCACACACGTACACAAAAGCAAAGGTCACAAACTTGCGCACAAGTGAGACGAAAAAGTTGCCACTATTGTTATTATCATTATCACAAAAATTAGGAGTAGCGCAGGATGGCTGACAGAGCATGACATCTCCTCTTAGGCTGACCAACACTGCAGGAATAAGCTTAATGGCCTTTATAGTGGCCGTAGTAGCCAGCCTAGTCTATTACGAATACTTTTACATTCCAGAGGCAAACAAGAAGCCAACGGCGCCTACCGAAGTACTAAATCCACCGGGATTCTCTTCAGTGACAATCGTAGAGGGTTCATCCAATCCCAACCAAGCACAAAACTACGTTCCAAAGCAAGTCAGAGCAACACTTGGAATCGACAACAAGATTGTATGGACAAACAAAGACACGACATTTCACAGCGTGACTACGGATACGGGCTATGTCGATCCAATAAACGGTAAATTTGATTCGATTGCCAGTATAGGCCTTGTAGGACCTGAACAAAAGTATGAATTTACGTTTACCCGAGCAGGCGAGTACCCTTACCATTGCGAGCCTCACCCATGGATGACTGGCAAGGTAACGATAGTGGAGAACTTTGCATGAGGTGAGAAAAGACGAAACGGTGTATGTACTGTATCCAATGAAGATGATCATGATCACGCGGAGGGTCCTTTGTGACAAAAGGAGACATGGAGAGAGAGAGAGAAAGGGAGCGATTTTACATCTTTACTTAAAAACCGTCTTGTGGATCCAGTAATAGGGCGCCACGCATTGCACTGCATTCGCGTATCTCATAAATACAATTCTGTTCTGATCTACTGCATGTCTGAAGCTGAAAAACATCATAAGTTAGAAGAATGTGGTTGTGAAGGTGGAACGAAACACAGGCATGTCGGAGAAGAGTGTATCCATGAGGATACCGGCGCCCGACACAAGATTCATGACTGCGAGTGCTGCACGTGATGAGAGGAAATCCATTCCAAAAATCTGAAACACAGACGGAGCATAGTTTGTCATGAAGGTTTACGTTGTCCTCCGCGAAACTGCAAAGGAGGAAGGCGGAGATAAAATAGTTGCAATATACGGCAACGAGAGAAAGGCATTGGATGAAATTGAAGAAGATGAATCTTGCTATTATCTGGAATATGAAGTCCAGTAAGAATGGGGCAGGTCAGAAAGAAGCCGGTAATATCTCATTTCAAGAGATATAACTAATCTGCCGCGCGACCCAGTGAAGATAATACGAGTCGCAACTACTTTAGACACCCCTAGCCTTTCCGTGCTTGAGCTACTTGAATATGAGGTGTAAAGGAATGACATACGCTATGCTCTAACAAAAGGTGTGATTTCGTTTGTATGGTTGCCGCCTCATGCTTCTGAATTTTACAGACGATTGGAGGCAACAGACGCAGGAATTTTGCTATTGAGCGACGATGTCTGTTGCAATCCACTCAGGTGCAATTTTCCTTATCAAATTGGGGCCGCTTGTACTCTATTGCATAAAGGGATGCGAGACAGATAAGCAGATACTTTCGAGAGCGGGAAAGAAACTCGATAAATCAGAATTCCGCCTTCCAACACGGCCTGATAGATGAGCAACAGTCGAAACCCGATTGCAAAATATGTAATACACTGCAGCGCACAAAATTCTCTCCTCTTATTACCAATTGTTTGCAATAAAAGTGGTAATAGATATGATCGATTCGCAAGTGGAGATTATCAAGAGCAGGTCTGAAAAGGGAGGCTTTCCACAGGGAGGGATAAACCTCGCACTGTGTGAAAATCCGCTACTGCCACTTAGAGAGGCGATAGAGGCGGCCAGAAACGAGATGCCGCTTAGCAACCACTATACAGAACCACACTCTTCAAAACTTAGAGATGCCATATCACGGCATGTCGATGCGCCTTGTGAAAATATTCATATCAACGCTGGTTCCGAACTGATACTTAAACAACTCTTCACACTCTACGGCAGAAAAGTGCACCTGATATCTCCAACTTATTACCTTTTTGAAGAAATAGCGGAAAGCAAGACACACACGATTCTCGAAGAAAAAGATGATTTCCTATTTGACATGTCGGAGCTCGTCATTCCAGAAGATACCACGCTGGCAGTAGTTGTCAATGCAAACAACCCCACAGGCGGCATTTTTGACATAAACAAGAACACCTCTATCATTGAAAGACACCCAAAAACCATGTTTCTAATAGACGAGGCAATCATTGAATTTGGAGGCAAGCCGGCAACAGAGCTTGTGTCCAAATACAAGAATGTGGTAGTAACACGCACATTTTCAAAGGCGTTTAGCCTAGCCGGTTGTAGGGTAGGATATGCACTTGCCAACAAGGAACTGGCTGGTTACTTGAACAATCACAACGATGCATATCCACTTGCAAGGCCATCCGAAGCCGCTGCCATAGCGTCAATTCACCACTTTGACAAGATATCAGAAAGGGTAGATACCTTGCGCGAGATGGCCAAAGACCTTGCTTTGCAGTTAAAGAATTTAGGCATCAGAGTATTCCCATCTGAGACCTACTTTTTCCTGATCAAATTACCCTACAAGGACGTAAACGCAGACCAGTTTTCTGAAAAGCTGTGTTACAAGAATATTCATGTCAGGCCGCTACACCTTGAGGGCCTTGAGAATAGGTTTGTAAGATTTGCTACTTCAACCGCAGAGAACATGACCTTCCAGTTCACATTCAATTCAGCAGGCACTTATCCATACTATTGCATCCTACATCCGAATATGGTAGGAACAGTAATAGTTGACGGTGCAACGCAGTCATCAGGGGCGCAGCAGACGCAATCGCCAGTGCCTGCGACTACGATGACGCAGCAGCATGAACATCAGCAGCAGCAACAGCAACAAGCACATGCATCTCAGAACACATTGAGCCATAGTATGATCAAAGCAGAAGGGGTGAGCATGGTTGAGAATGTGAAAATTTCAGGAATATTGATAACAGGTGAGAAAGAAGTATCCGTCAGCCTTGTATACAGTGGAAATGTCACTAATGCTACTACTAGTAGCAGCAGTACGCCCAGTGTCACAGTAGTTGCATTTACCAACCATGAGAATATGAAGAGGACGATGATGGGCATGGACATGATGGGCGGTGACGGCAGGGGTGCTGAAATGAGCAGAGATGATTCAATGGGGAGCATGAGCGCAGGTGGAGGAAGTGGTCACGGCGGCGGTATGGCTGGCGGAAGTGGAATGGGACAACATGGCATGAGTCAAGGCACTATGACGATGATGAGGGGTAGCAGTAGCAGCAACAACAACACTCAATCTTCTATGAACATGACGATGATGAATCATGAAAACACAACAACTGCAATGCAACGATCCCAAACTGGCAGCACCTTTGTAGAGGGAGGGTGGAAATCCGGCGTCGCAGTCAAGGTAAAGCTAGACGGAGATTCCTCAGCATTCGAGGCACAGGATATCCATGTGATGGTCTTTCCACACATAGTTTGAGCGAATGTGGAAGAGAGCTACTTGTTTTATTGTCCTCCTCTTCTTTCCTTTTCTTAATACCTTTATCCAAATTGTAACTTGGAAAGTACTTTGTCATACACCTTGACTGCACTGCCTTCCGTCAATTTCTATCGCTGCAATCATAAAGTTGAGTTGCATATCCGTGCCTTTTCCTTTTCTTCTATATAGTCGACCCAGGTCTGGTTAACTAGATGGAAAAGAATGGCGATGCCTTTACTTTGTATAGCTTACAATCGGACTCCGTGACCGACGATAACGAAGAAATCAGAGTATCGGGAAAAGGTAGCGGAAATAACAAAGAGCACGATGTCGACAGCTCCACGCAGTTTTTGGCCAACGAGAGGACTTTTCTTGCATTGCTTCGGACATGCATTGCAGTTATTGGACTGGGTTTTGTGGTGGCAAGGTTTAGCCTCTTTTTGCGCGAGTTTGGGTTGATAACGATGACAAGAAGGGAAGGTGGTGCGATTCAGCAAGATCTGTCATTATCATTATCATCATCATCATCTGCCGCACACTCTCCATCATCCTTGCTTGGGCCAGGCATGGTGGGCCTTGGGATTGCGCTTGCAGGATATGCGTTCTACAACTACAAAAAAGCACATCGCATCATTGAAAGCGGGGAGGCTATGTGTCGAAGCATTCTATAATGTATGTAGCTACTCTCGGCTTGATTGCTTTTGGAGTCATGGTAATAGCTAGCACGTTGCGAATAAACATCATTTTATTCCGCACAGCAAGAGGGTCCCTAATCTCGTTTAAGAAGTGAGTAGTAGTCGGACGCAGGCTTAAGGAACATGTTTATATTTTCGAGACCCCACTTACACGCGTTACGATCCGACGGAATCGCTTCATAACATCGAATTGCTGCAGGTCCGTGGTTTTCGTATTCAAATCGATTCACGCGTAAAGCAACAAAGTAAAACCTTTTATTTCGGCCCGGGCGCTTCACATCTTTTCTGGTTTTCAAAGAAAAATACTGCGATAGTAGTAGTAGGCAGAGGCTCGGTTAATAGACACAACGTATCTCGCGCTCGTCAGGCTTGAGCAAATGTTTGATCATTCTAAAACTCTAGGGTTGTCGTATTTCCCTGTCAAATACTTGGAGGAGATCAAGCGACATCATCAACGCTCCAGAGAGAACGTGTCAGAAACAACAACAATACACAGATGATTATTTTACTAGTCAGCAGAACCTCTACAAGCGCAGTAGCCGAATTCGTCTATTCTGGAATTGCACAGATCGCAGTATCCAAACTGATCATATTTAACCTCCCACGGCTCCTTCCTGTACCGTTTGTAATGGTCGTCAATCTCCAGCGGAATAACAGAGGCTTCGCTTCGCAAATTCGAGCCCATGCATTCCCGGCTGCATGAAAACTTAAAAGATTTCCCACGAGTGTTTCAAGGAGACTATAAAATAATCATTACAAAAGTCTCTTCGCTGTAGTGTAAAGCTCAATCCTTTCATCTTCGCATACTCTTGTATGGTGGTTTCTGCAAAATTCCTGTAATTGGGCGATACCTTTGTTGCAAATAGAATATGCCGCTCCAGATGCTCTTGGGTCGGGGCGATCATGGCTCAGGGCAGTACAGCTATCGAGTAGGACAGAATACTGCCTGTCTGCCATCGCCAGTTCCTTGTCAGAAAGAGTTGCAAGTGCCGGAGAATTCCAGTACAGGCCAGTTAAAGCTATCACGCTGAGAATAGCAGAGAATAAGGCGACCATGATAAGAAAAACTGGCGATCTTAGCTTGTTCCCAACGGAGCGCAAAATTGGCTTTTTCCCAAAGTCGTCAACCAGGTCGGCTTCAATGGTGATCCTGTATGCCACGCCTGCCGATCTGAAGGCATACGTAGAAGACCCTTTTGAAAATGCTGCGGTAGCAGGATTAGAACGATCAAGCCTGTTGGCAAGCACGCGCCGTAACCTGCTCACCTGACATTGTGTGATCTGCAGCTGTCCCATTATGCCCTCTAGGTCGGAGTCTCTTCTTTCTTCCCAGCTGGTGTCTTCGTCTTCAAGGCCACCTGACACCTAATAGTGCACATCCTGATGCATTGAAGATATCATTATTGGAATTATAATATCATCATCATTCTATCACAAAAGAATTTCTGCCATATGGCATTCACTCACTCCGGTTTCCTGAAAACCGTAAAGGCTCCTCATACGAGATCGAGTCGACTACTTGAGCAAATCGGCAGATTTTGCCAGCATGACAAAAGCTCAATAGATCCCTTTTTGCTGTTTTAGAATGTGGCCGGGCACATACACACGTACGCACCTTCTTCTAGACACTCTGCACGCTTGTTATCTTCCACGGACCTTCGTTGAGCCGCTGGAGGGTCCACCTCCTGTGAACATTGAGGTTGAGAAACGTCCTGTACTCGCCATCAAACAGCCCGTAATGATCTAGAAACACAACAACTTCATCAACGCTTGGAAGGTTCGTCTTGGGGTCTGATTTGACTATCCTCCTGATGCGGCCGACCTTGTCCACGCGCACGTCATAGACCATGCCCACTATGACCTGCCTTGACCTTTCCCATTCCGACGAAAGCGAGTACGACGAGGGAGCGTACGAAGAATCGAGTATGGAATGCCCATCGTCGTACGTTATTGCGCGCCAGTCTGCAAACAATTTTTTCCACGAGGCATCGTCTGCGAACTTGACGGCGCGGATCATCTCTTCCATGACCTGCGCAGGCGAGGCATCGTCTGGCAAGGTGGATGTACTAAACTTGGTTATCGCAGCTTCGCCTGCAAAATCAGATTTGCCCTTTTCGTTTGTCTTGCGCACATCCACGAAAAACTCCTCTTCTCCCGCGCGGCCGGCAAGGGCCTGTACCAAAAGCCCGCTGACAGGGCTCCCCCGAAAGGTGATCATCCTCGGCTCGTCCGTTATCCTGCCGACGTACTGGTAGCGCTCGCCAAGCCGCGGGTTCACCTGCGCCTTGTACCTGTACATTGCGTCGTAAAAGCGGTACACTTCGGGGGAGGAAAGCAGCACAAAATAATATCCGTCGTACTGGGAGCCTACTACTGCGTACGTCTTGCCGAGGTCGTTGATTATGTTGTCACGCGGGGTTATCCACGGAAGCTCTACGATTTTGTCTACAAACTGGTCGCGGCTTTCTATCTTGGCGGCTGGAAACGCTGGAATGGTTTGCGCAGAAATTTCGCCCTTGAAGGAATTCCACGCCTTTGCCGCCTCTTGCTTTACCAGCTCGACGCGCTTTGCCCCGATCTCTCTGTATTCTAGGTCTATGCTGTCTGCCTTTTTCCCCTCGAGGAGGTTTATCGCTGCAGTCCAGTCGGCAAGCGCCGCGTCTGCAAACGGGCCGGGATAGTTTTTGAGTAGAAAATCAATTCGCTCCTTGTGCTCCTCCTGCTCTTTGAGCTCCTGCCTGCTGTTTATGTTCTGCCGGTCCCATGCGCCGTCAAGCAGGTAGGACAGTTTCCAGACAAACTTTTCGTACCAGCCGCTCCACGCGTCGGAAAAATCATCCTTGGGAAATATTGTTGATGGGCCGCCGGGCGCCAAGGCAGGCCGGCCCTGCTTGTCATAATAAAAGCGGGAGGAATGGATCTTGCCTTTTATCTCCAGCTTTTCTGCTCCTTCGTTGCGCAGTACGCCAAGCGCGATCTCTTGTTCGGGCTTGGCTCCCATCTGCTGCCAGTACATGTACTCGCCGTACTGCCCTATCCCGGGCGACATCTTGCCGGGCTTCAGGAATGGATCTAGCGACTTGCCATCCACGCTCACTACAAGGTCCTGTATCTGCAGGCCGCTGTTTCTAAAATCGCTGTCCCACTCGATCCAAGTCACCCGGAATCCCGGGGTTTCAGAATACAGCACGGCGTCCGTCTTGATGCCTGTGAGCAGGCTGCTGTCGTCCGTTCGGACCAATTCGCCAGACACCGCTATTCCAGACCTCCCTTGGAATTTTTCGTAGTATCGTTCAGCTGGCGCCGGTTGTCAACGTGCGACCTTTTGATCCTGTCCCACACGGAACCTTCTATCACTTCGTACAGGCCGTCGTGCAAGCGCCGAAGCTCCATGTCCCAATAGTCCTTCAGCTCTTTCTTTTGCTCGTCCGTCAGCCCGTCAAGGTCCACCTGCCACGTCTTGACGCAATCGTCATAGACCTCCTTCAGCTTGGACTGTATGTTAAAGCGCTCGATGTCATCCCAGGATTTCTGCCAGTCCCGGACTTCCAAAAGCTCGTCAAGCGTCTTGTCGCTGACAGGCCCCACGAAAATGCCCCGGTTGTCATCTACAAACTCGTTGTACTCTTGCTTGAATTTTTCTAGAAACCCGGACACGATGTTGGCGGCCTTTTCCATGAACCTCTTGGTGTCTTCCTTTTGCTTTGAGGTAGGGCACTGGTCTGCCAAGCCCTTGCTGTTTTCGTTCATTGCGTTAAACTCTTTGATTGCGGTGTCAAGGTTTGTCTTTGCCAGAAACTCCCTCACTCCCTCGCGGGTCTGGGCAAAAACGATGACTATGCTTTCTTCTAGCTTGTACGCATCCATGTAGCCTTGGGCAAGTTCTTCGCTGCTTTTCTTTAGCCTGCCGGCCCGCTCCAGCATCTTGTCCACCGCGATAAGCGGCACCTTTATTGGAAGGGGAACTCCCGGCACTTTCTTTGCCTGGCCTACGATGTACTTCACGTTCTCTTCTCCTGAGCGCTTTTCAGCCACCAATTCTTTTACGACCTCATCAAAAAGCCTGAGCACCTGGCTTGAGGTGTTCCTGACCCTGTCGTCTACAGACCTGTCCTGCTCTGACATTGCCTTCCATTTTCCCTCAAGGCTGTTCATCTCTGTGTAGAACTCAAACGTGTAGTGCTGCACCTGCCCTTGAAACCACGCAAGGGGAGCGCGGGAAATCAGGCTAAAGAACTGGGACTCTTGCGATGCGACCTCTTCGCCGAACTTGCGCAGGTTTGGAGCCTTGTCTGATTTGACAAAGTCGGTGATCTTTTGGAACGCCTGCTGACCTTGGCTTGAATAATAGTCCGACCACTTGCTCTGCTGCTGACTTGCGGTGGCAGAGGTTGACTCGTACTTTAGGATTTCCAGCCCCTCGTTGAGCGCTTTATCGCGCCAGTCCATGTAGCTGCCTGAAAGGAATTCTCTGAATGTGATGTACCTTGCAAGGACGATTGGCTCTCCTCCAGACCGCTCGTACTCGATGTCAGCTTGCTGCGCGGCTGCCACTCCTTTGTCAAACTCTTCCATTCTTGCGCCATATTCTGCCATTTCTTTTCCGTCTTGGCAGGTATAGGAGCCGTACAACTATAAGAAGTGCATGTTGTTAGGTCACGACAGCAATCGCTCATGTCTGGCGCGCTTTATATCTGCACATTTTCAAATCGTTATTTGGACAAAAGCTCAATAGAATCCTGCGATTGTCCTAAATTGTGGCTGGGCGCTCGTCCATATTAGTAATGGTACTAGCATTCGCTGTACTTGGTGCTCTGCTTTATGTCTCTGCCATCCAAACTAGCGGCAGGATTGCCCACGATTCGAAGGCCATACCAACAGAGCCAAAAATATCGCAGCTTCAAGCGATAGAAACGGCTGAGAAGCATTTGCAATCCAAAGTAAAAGGAGTGCAAGAAATAAGGCTAGAGTTTCCGCTTTACAACTTTTCCATGCAAAGGTACACGTCCGATCCTTCCTATGTCGAGTACATTGAAAAGAATAACCTCAGGCATGGCTCGCTGCTTTCTCAAGTCAAAGAGCACCCAGAGCTCCTAAACCTCCCCTTGTACTTTGTTCATGCTAATGGAACTCTGTATTCCGTAAATGCCACTGGTCACACCTTTGAAAAGGTATGCGAAGAGCCATCATTTCGATGCCCCTTGCCAGTATTAGCCATCAATGCTTCAAGAGACAAGCTAGTTTACAGGGTCTACATTACATGGCCAAAGCCTTCTATTCCAACCAATGAAGCCCTCTACCTAGTCAATGCAGAGACAGGAGAGATAACGATGAACTTTGTGGATGCCGTGCTGAATAGGCTGCCAACGCCAAATGTCAACTTTGACAATAGAACGATAAGCCAGCTATACAACGAGCTTGCAAATCCTCCACAAACAACAAACATTGACATTGAACAGGGAGCATCAGATCAGGGTGCGAATAAGGGCTATTCGCCAAAAGAAATCAGGGTTGTGCTTGGAACAAACAACAGGGTTGTGTGGACAAATAGAGATACAGTACCGGAATCGGTTGTATCTGACTCTGGCTATATTGATGAGCTAACTGGCAAGAAATTTGAATCAGGGTTGATACTCCCGGGCGGTACGTTTGAGTTCACTTTTACCAAAGAGGGAGAGTATTCGTACCATGCAGAGCCGCATCCGTGGATGACGGGCAAGATAAGCGTTGTTGAGGGTTTCGCGTAGTTGTATTGACGACTTTTGTCTGGATATTTGTACATCTTTTCAAAACAAATCAGTTGACAAGTCCCGGAATACCTTTTCGTGTGCTGTTGCGACAAACGACACGCGCGTCTCTACTCCCAGCTCGCAGTCAAGGTCTACTCCCTTGTCTGAATAAACCTGCCCACCTGCTTCCCTTACTATCAGGCACGCTGCGGCAATGTCTACGGGCCGGACTTTTCCCCGAAAATCAATCGACGCGTCAAGCGACCCTTTTGCAAGGTAGCACAGTTCTATTGCAAGCGAGCCAAGCTGCCTGACGTGGTTTGCCTTTGACATCACAGGGGCCAGCCTCTTGATTACATCGTCGTTTATGCCAGAGACGTTCATGCCAATCACGACGTCGTCGCCTGCTTCCCTGACTCTGATCCTTTTGCCGTTGCAAAACGCTCCCTTGTTCTTTGATGCGTAATAGAGGTCGCCGTTTACAAGGTTGATAATTGCGGCATCCTTGACCGCACTTAACTGGAACTCGTCGGCATAGGCAAGGGAGCAGCAGTAGAACGGCAGCTGGCGCGACGCGTTTGTCGTGCCGTCGATTGCGTCCATGATGACATAGCCTTCTTTTCCTTCAATCCGTCCGCACTCTTCGCCAATTATCGTGGCATCTATTCCATGCTTTTTCAGAACGTTAATGGCCGTTTTTTCGGCCAGGAGGTCAATCTGGCGAGAGATGTCGCCCCCTGCCCCTCTTCTGCCCGTCTGCCTGTTGCCCCGGGCAGTCCCGGCAACGCCCCGGGTGCGGGCATGAACCTCCCGGCAGGCATCCTTCAGGGCGCCTATTATCGTCATTATTATACTGCGGCACTTGCCGCACCTTGATAATTATATCTGTTCATTTTGATACGCCTGCTCTATGATGTCGTCTCGCAGTCTTTAAGGCCAGAAAGATGCCCTATTGCATAGGCAAGAACGCTTCAAAAAGTCAGGAATACTAGAAAGCTGGTGCCCTTTGGGCGCGCTGAATACTTTTTTCACGCGTTCAAGGCATCAGCTATCTTTATCGATTTACGCGAAAGTGGCGATGATGATGATAGTCTTTTGTCAATTTCCCTTATTATCCAGTCGTCGTAATATTGCAATTTGGTAACTATGAACGCGTCTGCCGTTTTGACCCCTTCAAAAGAGTCGACTCTGGCCAGGACCGAGTCTACTCTTACGGCATTTTCGCCAAAGAGCACGAATATCAACCGATCATCAGGATCGACTACGCTGGGGCGGTACAGGATGCTTTGCTGAAATTCCGAGTACATGCGCTCATAGACGCTGCGGTAATGGGATTTTGCAACAAACATTATGATGCAAAACTGGACGTACCCTATCATGGCGGCCGGATCGCATTGAAGGGTGAAATCCAGTAATCGTTCCTCCTTCATCCTGTCGAGGCGCCTTGTCGCGGTTTTCTCTGAAATGCCGAGTTCTCTTGCGATTTCAGATATCTCCATCCTGGCACCCGATTGCAGCAAACACTTTATTATTCTCAGGTCTGTTTCGCTCGGTTCCATAGATACGGGTACATGGGTGACAGCTATGTTGCTTATGGTTGCGGGTTTCAGGCAGTCCTTGAGCGACTGGATGGTGCCGTGATTCCATGATTCATCTTTGATGACAAGGCCGGCCCCAGAATTTCTCCCCATCTGGTGCACATGGTAGGTGAGATCTCCAAACTGCCTGACGCGCCGGACTACGTCATCCTTGGTTATCCCGTTGTTTGTCCTTGCCAGTATGTGGGCCGTCTTGCAACCAAAAGCCGCAGGGTTGACCCTGACTACGAATTTTTCAATGACTCCGTTGCGCACCATGTTCTTGACCCTTGCCTTTACGCTCTTTGACGTCAAGCCAATCTGCGAACCCATGCTGTTGTAGGAAGTCCTGCAATCCCTGCCCAAAATGGCGAGAATGTCGAGATCAGTCTTGTCAAGCGTCAGCCTTTCCATCTACGATGATGTGCCTCCTTGCGCTTTATTTCACACAAAGACTGCTATAAAGATGTCCGAAACTTGGAGTGCCGCTTCCCCTGAGGATAAATGCTGCAGTTCGTACAATTCCTTGCATATGAAAGAAACACAAAGACCGCAACAACAAATAACAACAGCAGCAGCATCGCCGTTCCTTTCTCCCATCGAAGAGCCGCAGGACCCAATAATGAAGCAGGCTTATGACACGACGCTCCAGCAATTTGGCAAAATTCTCACGCCGGTAAAAGTTTTCAACGCGCGGATGCCGCCTGAATTCTGGCAGTTAGCCGCAAAGATCGGCGAGCTGGCTGAAAAGCTGACGCTGCCGAAGGAAACCGCCTTTCTCGTCCAGCAACACGTGTCGAACATGAACATCTGCTCTTTCTGCATCGATATTGGCCGCGCAGTCACGATCAAAGCATCGATGAATCAAGCCAAATTCGACGCGCTGGAAGAATACCGCACGAGCCCTCTCTTTACCGACGCAGAGCGCGCAGTGCTGGACTACGTGACAGAGCTGACAAGGAACAAGGCAGTAAATCCAGAGACTTTTGCGCGCATGGCCAAGTATTATTCCGAACGCGAGATCTGCGAGATCGTCTGGCTTGTTGCGAGCGAACATCTCTACAACATGACCAACATCGGCCTGAACATCCATTCGGATATGCTCTGCGATATCAGCAAGAGAAAGAAGTAGGCGGTGAAAAGGGAGGAGAGTCATCCCCTCTCTTTATGCAAAAGAATAGTACCAGTTTAATTCTTTTAAGCAAGCAGGCGCTCCACTGGAAGCACGCCCCCCTCTCTTCCCCCTCTGTTTTCAAACATTTGTGTGAATAATTATATCAATGAAAAGGGTAAATGTACTGTTGACCACTACAGCAGCAACGCAGGCGCTCCACTCGCACAGCTACGATTCTAGTCTTTTGGAGAGGCTGCTTTTCCGCGTCGCAAAAAGGTGGGTCGCCGGCTACTCTGCTGACGAAGCGATAAACGCGGCGTTGGACGCCAACAGGCGTGGCATGTCGGCGATACTGAACTTTCTTGGCGAGGATGTGGTGGACAAGGCGCAGGTCGGGCTTGCAGTCAGGGAATATCTCTCGCTGATGGACCTGACGAAGGCAAAGGGAGTAAGGGGCTGCGTCTCTGCCAAGCCGACACAGCTTGGACTTGCCGTCGACTATGACATGTGCCTGCAAAACTTTATCGCGCTTGCAAAAAAGGCAGAGGAGCTGGGCCAGTTCCTGTGGATTGACATGGAGTCGGCCAAGTTTACCGAGGACACGATAACCATCTACCTTGAAGTCTTGAAAGAATATCCGATGACAGGGGTGGCGATACAGGCGTACCTGCGCAGAAGCGGCGCAGACATTTTGCACATTATAGAGCACGGAGGCAAGGTCAGGCTGGTCAAGGGCGCATATCACGAGCCAGAGGAGCACGCCTTTACCACGGAAGAGGAGGTTGACGGCAACTACTCGCACCTGCTAAAGATGCTTGCAGACGGCGGCAACTTTTTTGCAGTCGCAACCCATGACGGCAGGCTGGTGGACGAGGCGGCAAACCTGCAGGCAAACAACTGCGAGTTTCAGATGCTCATGGGAATCCGCGACGAGTTAAAGTCGCAATTGGTGTCAAGGGGCCTTCCTGTCTCTGAATACATCCCGTACGGGAGCCAGTGGCTTCCCTATTCTGTTCGGAGGATAAGGGAGCGCAAGCGCAACCTCTTGCTCCTTGCAAGGTCGCTTGTACAGAGCTAGTCAGATATGGTCTGGCTCTGCTCGCGCATGAACTGCGTGAGGTAATGCGGGCCTCCTGTGTTCTTGCCGGTGGTGCCTGAATCCTTCCAGCCGCCAAAGGGCTGGCATCCTACCATCGCGCCGGTGGTCGCGCTTGCCTGCCTGTTTACGTACACGACGCCGGCCTCGACGTGGTCGAGGAATCTCTTGACTTCGCCCTGGTCGCCGGTAAAGATGCCGGCGGTAAGGCCATAGTCCACGTCGTTTGCCATGGAAAGTGCGTCATCGAATTTCTCATAATCCGTGACGCACAGTATCGGCACAAACATCTCTTCCCGAAAAAGCCTGTGCTTTTTTGGCAGGCCCGTTACGATGGTCGGCGCCACATAGTAGCCGTGCTTTAGCTCGCCGTCCTTTCTGACCTGCCCTCCTGCAAGCACCTTGCCGTCCCTGCCGGCGAGCCGGGCGTACTGCTGGTACTTTTTGTATGCGCCCTCGTTTACGACCGGCCCCATGAACGTGTTCTGCTCAAGCGGGTTTCCGACCGGCAGGTTCTTTGTCTTTTCTACCAGCCGGTGCAAGAATTCGTCCTTGACCTTTTTGTGCACAAAGACCCGGGAGCACGCGCTGCATTTCTGGCCAGAGTAGCCAAACGCCGCCTTTACCACGCCGTCCACTGCCTTGTCCAAATCCGCCGTTTCCGTGATGATGGCAGGGTTCTTGCCCCCAAGCTCTGCTATGAGCGGCCTTGGCTTTTTGCTGCTGAACTGCCTGCCCATCGAGTAGCCCACCTCGCGAGAACCGGTGAACACTATCCCCGACACGTCCCTGCTCTTGACAATCTCGGCGCCCACCGTGCCTCCAGAGCCAAACACCATGTTAAGGACGCCGGCCGGAAGCCCAGCCTCCTGGAAGATCTGGACTATCTTGAATGCAGTTATCGGCGCGTCGCTTGACGGCTTGACAACCACCGTGTTGCCTGTGACAAGCGCCGCTGTCGTCATGCCGGTCAGTATGGCGGCAGGAAAGTTGAACGGGGCTATTACCCCCCACACGCCGTACGGCTTCATGACGCTCTTGCTCTTTTCGTTTGGCTGGGCGCTTTTCATCGGTACCTCAAAGCCGTTGTTGCGCTCCACCTCTTCTGCATAGTAGCGCACAAAGTCTATTGCCTCGTCGACGTCTCCTATGGCTTCATAGCGGTTCTTGCCGTTCTCGTACGAGACCCATGCGGCAAGCTCGAACTTGCGCTCACTCATAATGTCTGCAGCCTTTCGGAATATCTTTACCCGCTCTTGCCACTCGCTCTTTCCCCACCCTCCATCTCGTTCTCCTTCAAACGCTTTTTTGGCAGACGCAATGGCCTGTCTTGCGTGGGTCGCTGTGCCTGCAGGCATGTACCCAAGCACCACCCTGGTGTCTATTGGCGAGGCGTGCGGCACCGTTTTTGCCGCCAGGACCTGCTTGCCCGCTATAATCATCGGGTATTTCTTGCCAAACTCCGACCTTGCGGCTTCAAGTGCCCTTTCGTATCTGTCATGGAACTGGCCTTCTGCCTTTTCGACCATAAACCGGCGCAGGGTGTGCTCGTTTTCAAACATTCGCTTTGTCACCAAAAGTACGGCAGGCGACCTTAAAAACGATGACTTGTCTACCACTGCGTGTGTGTAGATTAACTATGTTAATCATGGCCTAAATACCAAGTTGCAGAATCAAATACGTACAACATATATGAAAAAGCAAAAGGTGCGCCCTAAACCAAGGTTCACGAGAAACAGAGCCGTGGCAATCGGCGCCATTGCGGCAGTCCTTGCGATTGTAGGGTTTTTTGGCTACCGTGCGCTAGTCCCGACCAACGGAAGCGTGCCGGTGCTGTCATTTCCGATGAACGACTTTATCAAGGCCACTCACGGCAAGAGCGGCTACTTTTACCTGAGCCAGACGTCAGGCTCAGTCAAGGGCTTGAGAACCTCAAGCAGTAACAGCGGCTCACAGATCAACCCGAATTATGTCTATTCAAAGGGCGAGCTGGTTTCGTTCCACTTTATAAATGAGGACTATGATACGCATTCGCAGCACAACTTTAACATCGACGAGTTCAACGTCCACACCAAGGACCTGGGCTACTTTGGATCCGAGACGGTAAGCTTTGTGGCAGACAAGACGGGCACCTTTAACTACTATTGCTCCATTCACCCGGAGATGAAAGGCACCATAACGGTTGAACAGTAGAGAGGGAGGGATAGGTTAATGAGTCAGCATAACAGGATGTGGTTTGCTTGAGCAGCAATGACGACCTGAGCGAGCCAAGAAAGAGCATTCTAGACCTGCTGGACGAGTTTATCGAGCAGATACAGCGCATCAGAAAGGTGATGCTTGGAGTCTCTATCTCGGCGATAGTCCTTGCGCCATTGGCAATAGGGCTGTCTGCATACCTTCTTCTGCACCCCTCGTTCTTTGCCGTGCTAGACATAGAGAACGATTTCGGGCTTGTGTTGAGTACGCTCCTTGGCGCAGTGAACGCAATTTCGCTTATCTGGCTCGTGACAGGGATACGCCAATACTATTCCATAAACACATGGAAAAAGCGCTATGCCGAATACCAGAAGGAAAAGGAAGAAATCGACAGAAAGATAGCGTCCCAGTTTGGGTTAGATCAGGATTAGCATCGTCGACATCATCGTTGACAGGCCGCTGCTGCCACCAGAGCCTTTATCGTCCTTTCTTCTTGGGAACATGCGCTCGTACGGCTCCAGTATGTCTCTGCAAAACTGCAGTCCCTTTTGCGTGGGCCGGTAAATGGTCACGGTGCGCTTGCCGGCGACTGACTCTTGCCTACCTATCAGGCCGTTTGACTCCAGCTCTTCAAGTATCGGCTTGTGCTTTTTCAGGTTCAGGCCGCAAAAGCTGACAAGCGCAGTCTGGTTAAGCTCGCCGTATTCTATTAGTTTTAGTATGATGTCCTTGACTATGTAGATCCTGTCCCGATACGAGCTGGGCGAGCCGGACATTGCGAGTGCTATCAGGTATGGCTGCAATATAAGCCCATAGAAAAGATTACTAAATGCTTTTGTAAAGTGGATGTATGAGCGCGACCAGCAACAAGTCGAGGGTGCTCCTGCTCCTCATGATAGCGATATCGCTCGTATTTTTCATGGCAAGCTTTGCGGCAGCCGCAATCTCGGGCAATCAACAGCCTACTCCACCCTCTTCTTCTTCATCGTCATCACCATCAGCTCCAATGCCTGGGCAAAGTGCCACCACTACTACTGCTACTACCACGCCTGGAGAAAAATGCATGGCGGTGCGCACGGGCGAGCACATGCTTGCAGACTGCTCATCATAATGATGATGACGACAAGCACGAGCGGCACACGATTTCTCTTTTTATCAAGCCCCTCTTTTGCGAGCAGTTGCTGCACACTTTTCTGTTGCACACGCTGCACGCGCCGCTGTGGCTTGTACAAGCAGACAAGCTACACAGCTCGCATTTTGCGCTGTGCCTTGCGCAGAATGTAGAATTGCAGATGTAGCACAGGGCGCGGTGATCCATGCACGCCGGCTCCAGGCACGCCTTGCAGTATGCAAGGTGGTGATTGCACATCAGGTTGCCACAGTTGCAGGCCGAGCCGGACTCTAGCGGGACAGAGCATACGGAGCAGCGGCCCCACGTGCCCCTGCCCGTGTACGAGCTCCACCGCACATCGCCTGCGTGCTCTTTATTGTCGTTTACTGTTATCCTTGCGCGGTAGACGGTTTCGATGAGCCAGCCGGTGACTGCAAAGCCGGACTTGCTCTTGACTTGGGAGAGCGCGTCATGGAATTTTTCGTTTTCCTCTTCCTCTATTTCGGCAAGTTTGTCTTCAAGGGCCTGCCTGTCGGTGTGCAGCTGCTCTATCTTGCGTCTTGTGGCGACGGCCTTTTGCTTTTTTGTCTCTATGCGGTTTTCTGCAGATATCAGCCTTGATTTTTTGGCCTTTTCCTTCTTTAGCTGCTTGTACAGCCTTTCCTGGTCCTTTATAGAGTCAAGCTCGGCGTTTAGCGCCTCCTGCAGCCGGGCGATGCTTGCATCAATGTTGGCAATCTTGGCCTTTGGCCTTGCCTGCTTTTCTGCAATGTGCTCGACCCTTTTTTCTTCCATGATGACGTCGAACTTGGCCTGGAGGTCCGCCTTGAGGGTTGCAGTCCTCTTTTCAAGCTCGCCATTCCATTTTTCTTCTGCCTTGCGCCTTGCCTCTGCCGGAACTGCCCGCTGCGGCGCAAGCGTGTGTGCGGCAGGGAGCGGAACCAGCTGGCTTTCAAATGCGGCAAGCTCCTCCAGCTTGTCAAGCGACTGCCGGGCATAGCCTTTTTCAAAGACAGAAGCGCTCAGCTCAAAGACGGGGTGAAAGACCTCCTCCTGCTCTGTCGACAGGACCTTTATGGAGCTGACGTTGTTGCCGAGCTTGGCAAAGCTTTGCAGGTTCTTTGGCTCGAATTTCCTTTCCAGCTGCACAAACGTGGTGGCGTGCGCGCCTCCTGCAGCCGCAACCAATGGATCATGGTGAATTTCTTTTTCTTCCGGTTTTGGAAGGAGCTTTTCTTCTTCCTCCTCCGCGGATTTCTCTTCTTCTAGTGCTACCGTTGTCGTTATCTTTTCTTGTTGTTCAGCTGCCGACGGCTGGCTTTTCTCCTTCTCCTTCTCTTTCATGCCCTCCATAAGCTCGGCTATCTCGCCGTTCTCAAGGGGCCCGCGGTGATACGTGAGCGTCCACCTTGACTTTATTACGCCACGGAACTTGGGGTCGAACATGTTGCAGAAAAACTCGCCGGCCTTGAGCCGCGAGATCTCTTTTTCTGCAAACGAGTCCAGCTCCAGCCCGACGCTCACGCGCTGGATGTCGCGCTGCGCTCCCAGCCTGCCTATGAACCGCACGTTGGCATTTGAAATCACCTTGTAGTCAAGGTCGACCGCGTTCTGGCTTGCAAGCAATAACCCAAGACCAAACGCCCTTGCCTGCTTTATCAACAAGAGGAGAAGCTTTTTGGACGGAGGCTCCCTGACGGGCGGGCAATAGCCTGCTATCTCGTCAAAATACAAGAGGTAGCGCAGGGTCTGGGCGCTTCCCTGCTTTATCAGCCACTGGAACAGCCGCTGCAGGACAAGCTCTACAAACAGGTGCTTTTCCTGCTCTGACTGGATGTTGCGCAGGTCAAGCACGTTTATCGACGGGCCCTTCATCAATTCGGAAAAGTCAAGAGATTCTGCCGCGGACCACGAGCGCAGCTTGGGATCTGAAACCAGCAGGTTTATTCTGGTGACCAGCTTGCGCCGGTCCTTGTCGCCAAGGACGTCGGACACGTGGAGCGAGCCTACCGTGCTGATCGGCGGGCTCTCTATCTTCCTTATCAGGTCCTTTACAGTCACCGACTGGCCGGACTTCCATGCGTCCTCCAAAAGGGCAGAGACAAACGTTATCTCTTTTCTGTCGCCTTCGCCATAGCCGGCAAGCCTCAGCAGGTTGTACGAGGTGAGGTCAAGCAGGTCGGCAGTGGCCGACACGTCGTTTTCCAAGAGTTTGGAAAAGTCCTTTGGAGCAGAAAGGTCTGGCGAGATGCCAACAGGGAGGCCGGCAGACGACTTGGGCGTAAATATCCTGACCGTGACGGTTTTTGCAAACTCGGCCTGCGCGTCCTGCCTGACGGCAAACTCGGCCATCCTGTCGGCGTACGCCTTTTGCAGGCTCTTGGCGTACTCTACCCTGTCCGTCTTTAGCGCGTCGGCCTCTTTTTCAGACCATCTGGAAAAGTCGAAATTTGCGGACTTGAACGCAAGGTTGCCAATGTCGCCCTTTGGGTCGATGGCAAAGGTCGGGATGCCCTGCAGTGCCGCCTCTTCCACAAGCACCTTTGAGAGCACAGTCTTGCCAGAGCCGGTGGCGCCAAGAATGATGGCGTGCTTTGTGAGCGACGCAACATCGATCTCGAATTTGTTGTTGTCGTCCGCGGCCTGACGACCTACGTGCAGCTTGGGCATCCGGTTTTCAGTGCAGCTGCATGTTAAAAAGTGCTATGTATTATTTTTTACCTACTCTGTAAAAGAGGACAAGCTCGCCTGCCCTTGTCTTTTGCACGTGCGCAAGGCGAAATTTTGGTCCCTGCGAGATCGTGTCATAGCCGTCGCCTTCAACAAGCGTTGTCGCAAGCCGGCCGCCGGCAACTCTGGGTGCCACAGTCACTATCAGCTCGTCTGCAAGGCCGAGGTTTAGCACCGACCAGTTGAGCTCGCCCCCGCCTTCTACCAGGATTTTCTTGAAGCCCATCTTCTTTTTAAACGTAGAAAAAAGCGCCTTGATGTCAACTGCTTCATTGCCTGCAATTATAACCTCGGCGCCTGCCTGCCTTATCCTCTCAACGTCGGCCGCGCTTGCCTGCGCGCTTGCGGCAACTATGGTCCTGACCCTGCCCGCGGTGCGCAAAATTTGCGAGCCGCCCGGTATCCTGCACTTGCTGTCGACGACCACCCGGACTGGGTTTTTGCCCCTGACAAGCCGGACCGTCAGCTGCGGATTGTCGGCAAGAACTGTCGATATTCCCACCACCACTGCGTCAGAGGCGGCGCGGAGCCTGTGGACCCTTTTCAGGTCTTCCTTTGACGAAATGGTAGAGTCGCCGGAGGCTGTCGCTATCTTGCCGTCAATAGTCATTGCGGCGTTTATCGTGATCTTCATGGTAAGAGACCCTCCCCGCCTGCCGTAACAAACCGGCCGGCCGCCATCACGGCGCGTACGGCGTCCCTGCTGGCCCTGTGCACGATGGCCGTGTACGGGTCATGCACAGGGTAAAGGTCAGCGTGCCTTTTGTCGAGAAATACCAGGTCAGCCGCTCTGCCGGGCGCTATCCAGCCGCTGTTCAAGCCAAGCATCTTGGCCGCATTTGCAGTAGCCATCTTGACCAGCTCGCGGGGCTCTATAAAGTCGCCCTGCGCGTGCGACGCCTTCCAGAGGTAATCCATCTCGCGGAAAATGTCCGGCGAGTTGAGCATCACGTTGTCCGTGCCTATTGCAACGAGGCAGCCGCGCTTTAGCATCTCTGCAACGCGTGGCAGGCCGGCGCCAAGGACGCCGTTTGCACGCGGGCACACCACGATGCCGGCCTTGCCAGCAGCAAGTGATATCTCGTCGCAGGTGGCGTGCGTCATGTGCACTAGGATGTCCGGCTTCAAATGCTGCATTATGCGTTCGACTTCGCTTCTGCCAGTATGATCCTTTGAAAACTGCACAGTCTCGGCAGACTCGGCTGCGTGTATGGCAACAAGTTTTGCCGCTGCCATCTCGCCGTACTGTTCAAGGGAAGCGTCCGTGTTTTCGTTTGCGCCGCTGATGCCAAGGCCGTCGGCGACTTCCAGTACCTGCTTTGCAATAGCGATTGCATTTGTCGGCAGCCCCTCCGCCTCTGCAGGGTCGCTGCTGTAGTGGTCGACCCTGCCAAGCGCGACGCATTTTATCGGCAGGCCGGCTATTGCGCCTTTTAGTAGCCGGACGCCTTCAGGCCCGCCCTCGCGGAAATCAGCAAACGTCGTTATCCCTTTCTGCAGCATGGATACAGCAGAGCTTTTTATCATCGCGGCAAGGTGCGCCGGCGGGCTCTTTTCAAGAATTTTTTTCTTTGCTCCAAACACGGGGTGCACCCGCGCGTCAAGCCTCCTTCCTGCTGCAATGTCCTTGCCTATCGAGTCGGCGATGTGGGTGTGCGCGTTGATAAAGCCGGGCATCACAAGAAAGCCGCCTGCATCCAGCTTTTTTCCGGGGCTTGCAGATGATTTGCCGGCACCTGCATCTCTGATTATCCCGTTATCATAGTCGATCTCAATATAGCCGCGCTCTATATACTCCAAGTGCTCGCCAAGGAGGACGCTTGCGTTTTCAATGGTTACTAGCATCGTATTTCATAGATTGTCTGAATCTTGCCTTCTTCGCGCATGTCGCGGATCGTGTCAAGGGCCTTTGTGGCTGCTTCTGCCGCTCGTCGGCCGTTTTTGCCGATGCCGATTCCGCAGTTGAGCTTGACTCCTAGGTCTGCCGTTACCTTCGTTATCACCTTGTCTGCCTGCGCCCCCGTCACGCCGTTAGAGATTACCATAAAGTTGTCGCCGCCTAGAAAGAACGTCAGCGCGTCAAGTTTCAAGAACTCTTCTGCCAGCCTGCCGTACAGCTTCATTACAAGAGCTGTTACCTCGTACGGCGACAGCCTGCCAGTCAGCTTTGTCGAGCTGTCGACATCGATGTGCATTATCTGCGCCGATGTTTCGCTGGTTGTAGTGGTGGCAGGGCCGGAAAAAAATATCCTCGCCTTTTCATCGGCAAGCCTGTTTTCCTTTCTTGCGTTGTATGCGTTCATGCTGGCCTCAAGCGCGGTCTTGCCGGTGCCAATTGCCATCGACATCTTCAGGTCCGTGTAGAGGATTGCAAGCGCGTGCGCGATTTCCGCGTGCTGCTCGACCGAGACGCCGTTTGTGATTGCAAAATACTCGTCAAAGCGGTTGAAATAGACGAGGCAGTCCTTTTCGTGGAAGAGGCGCTGCACGTCGTGGTAGATTCTTGCCTGCAGCATCTGCAGCTGCGCCTCCCTGTCGTAGCCGAGCGTGAGCGTCCAGGGGCCGTAGCCCTCAATTCTAATGATTGTAAGCTGAATCATCGATTACCACAGTTTTCCTGCCCACTGTTTTTTCTAGCTTTGCAAGCCGCAGCGCCATGTTGACTGCCGCGTTCACCGCACGCGCAGGCACAATGTCTTGCCGTTCCCTTGCCTGCTCGGCAGTCATGCCGGGGCCGGTTATCCCGAGCGCGACCGGCTTGGCGTACTTTAATGAAAGGTCTGCAATGAGGCGCGACGCGTTTTCCGCGACAATGTCGTCGTGGCGCGTGTCGCCCTTTATCACGGCGCCTAGCGTGACGACTGCATCGACGCCGCGCTTTTTCAGCAGTTTTTCAACTGCAAGCGGCATGTCAAAGGCGCCGGGCACGTACACGACAAAAGAAACCTGGGCGCCAAGCCTCTTGGCCTGCTCTTTTGCCTTTTCCAGCATGTGGAGCGTTATCTTGCTGTTGAACTCGGATACTACTATTGCAAGCTGCAAATTTTCTATGCCACCTTGGCTCTCTGGTGAGCTTCCTTAAGTTCGCTTGCCTCTACAAGCGGTATGCCGGATTTCCGGGCATATGCCAAGGCTTTCTCGACTGACAGCGCCCTGTGGGTCTGCGAGTCCATCATCTCGCATATTGCCACCGCCGGCGTCATGTTTGCCAATTTCATGAGGTAGACGCAAAGCTCTGTGTGGCCGTTCCTGTCTGAAAGCAGGTTCTTTGCGGCTATCAGCACAGGCACGTGGCCGGGCGCCCTGAAATTTCTGGCAAAATCCTCCACGCCGCCGTTGTCGATTCTCTTGCAGACCTTGGCCATCTCGGATATCGTAAGTGCCCTGTCCTGATCGGTTATGCCGGTGAAGGTGTCGCGGTGGTTTACAGAGATTGAAAATGACGGCTTGTCGCCGTACGCCGCCCTGCCTTCCACTAATTTTGAGAACACGGGGTTGACCTTGCCCATGCTTGCTATCATGTCGTGCATGTAGACAAGGCCCAGTTTGCTTGTCACCTCGTTTGCAATTGCAAGGCAGAGGAGGCCGCCGGCGTCCTGCCTCATCGCGGCAATGTGCGCTGGCGTTACATGCTCTGCGGCTACTACCATGTCTACCTCGTTTTCGCGCCCCTTGTCATCGTGGACCAGCACGAACCTGCCGGCCTTGAGCGCCTCTATGGCTTCGGTTAGTGGCAACAGTGGAGGCTTGGCGCTGTAGTTATTAATACATTACTAAAAAGCTGGTAATTACCAGCATTTTGGTAATATCATTTCAATTACTTGTGCTTCCACAATGAGCATCGATTTCAGGGACGCAGTGCGTACACGGCTTGTACGGCCTGACATAATCGCATGACTTTTCAAGCTCGATGTTTGCAAAATCCAGCGCCTCCTTAAACGTTCCGGAAAACACGACGCCGCCCTTGTCCGGGGGGCTTTTATAGATCACGCGGCAATTGGCAAACGTTTCAATTATTTCGCAAGGAGTACGGACGATTTCAAACTGTCTCGACGCGAGGTTCTTTTTCAATCTGAATTGGTAGTCCATTACAAAATTTTGCGAATCATAAATCGATTTACAAAAATCAACCAGGCAGCAAGAAAACGTTGCGTTGCACTTGTCTGTCTCGCCAAAAGATTTCTCGCAGACGTACCTTGTTATTCCAGGCGGGCAGGGAAAAGCCTTGGTCATCTTGCCGGCCGCCGGCCAAGATTATTGTTGCTCTTGCTCACGTACTTGCTGAGGACGTCCGTCTCGATATTCACCTTGTCGCCCTTTTTCTTCAGGCCAAGCGACGTCATCTCTAATGTATGAGGTATCAGCGAGACAGAGAATTTTTCCTTATCGACGTCGACCACTGTGAGGCTGATGCCGTCCACCGCTATCGAGCCCTTTGGCACGAGCGCACTTGCAAGAGCCTTGCTGCCAAGCTTGAACCACATCGTAGTCTCTGACGGCTTTTCAATCTTCTCAACAATGGTCGCGGTGCCGTCCACATGACCTAGGACGAAATGGCCTTCGAGCCTATCGCCCACTTTCATGCTACGTTCGATATTCACCTTGTCGCCCGGCTTTATCCCGCCAAGCGACGTGCGCCGGACAGTCTCGGCGACCATCTCGAATTGCGCCTCGCCCTTTTGCAGTTTTGTTACCGTGAGGCAGGCGCCGTTTATGCAGACGCTGTCGCCCACCTTGAGACCCCTGGCCATCCTGCCGAGCTTGACGCGGATGGCAGTGTCGGCGCCCTTTTTTGCCCGGGCTACCGACCTTACCTCTGCAAGGCCTTCCACGATGCCGGTAAACATATGCCAGTTGTCCGTTGCACAGGGGGATAAAAAGATTGATTTGCCATCGCCGCAAACCATTTTGCAGCATATATGTGCAACACTGCCGTGTTTTTCGGCGACGAGCTGGCCCGCTATGGGTTTGGCGGGTCGCACCCGTGGGGCGCAGACCGCATCTACGCGTTCTGGTCAAAACTGCAAAATGAAAAAGACGTTGCAAACGTCGTCATCGTCGAGCAGCCGGAGATAACGACGGAGGAGGCCGTGCTTTCGTTCCATGAGCGTGACTATGTCGAGATGGTCAAGATGGCGTCAAAGCAGTGCAGGAGCATCCCGCTTGACAGGGGCGACACGCCATCTTTTCGCGGCATATTTGAAGCGACGCTGTATGTTGTAGGATCGACGCTTGCAGCGCTTGATACGGTTGTGCAAGGAAGGGACAGGGCGGGAAGAAAAATAGAGCACGCGTTCGTGCCCGTAGCCGGCCTGCACCATGCAAGGCGCGACTCCGCCGGCGGCTTTTGCGTTTTCAACGATGTCGGGGTTGCGATAATCCAGGCGCGCAAAAAGTATGGAATAAAGAGAATAGCGTACGTCGACATCGACGCGCACCACGGCGACGGCGTTTTCTACGAATTCGAGGACGACCAGCTGCTGTTCTTTGCCGACATACACGAGTACGGCATATACCCGGGCACCGGCTACGCCAGCGAGACAGGCAAGGGTGACGCAAAAGGGACAAAGATGAACATCCCGCTGGAAGCGGGGTCCGGCGATAGCGAGTTTTTTGCAGCGTTTGACAGAGTAAAAGAGTTTGTCGATTCGTGCAGGCCGGAACTGGTATTTCTCAACTGCGGCGCAGACAGCCTTGCCGGCGACCCGATAACCAATCTGAGGTACAGCGCACGCGCGCACAGTCATGCGGCGCAAGTGTTGCATGACCTTGCGCACAAGCACTGCAACGGCAGGATTATCGCGGTTGGCGGCGGTGGCTACAACCGCGCAAACATTGGCGCCGCGTGGACTGAAGTGGTAAAGGCGCTTGCAGCATAAGCGATATACTATTAAGGACATTCCGGCCCACAAAAAGCCAACTATGAGTGCCCGTAAAGCCTACAGCGAAGTCCTTAGCCTGATGCGCGAGCATCACAAGTGGTTCAACAGGTCTATTCCGCTTATTGCAAGCGAGAACATCCCAAGCCCCGCCGTGAGGGAGGCCATAATATCTGACTTTGGCAACCGCTACGCTGAAGGCTGGCCCGGCGAGCGCGTTTATGCAGGATGCGTATACATCGACCAGGTCGAGATGATTTGCAACGAATTGGCAAGAAAGGTGTTCAGGGCAGAGTTTGCCGACTGCCGCGCGACTTCGGGCGTCGTTGCAAACCTTGCGATTTACGCAGCGTTTTCAAGTCCGGGCGACTGGATGATGGCAGCGTCCATACCTTCGGGAGGCCATATTTCGCACGGCAAGAAGGAACACGCAGGGACCGCCGGCCTGGTGCACGGCCTCAACATCGAGCACTACCCGTTTTCAAAAGAAGAGATGACGATCGACGTCGACGCCACAAAGAAAAAGATAGAGGAAATGGCCCGCGACGGCAGGGCGCCGAGGATGGGCATGTTTGGCGGTTCATTGTTTTTGTTCCCGCACCCGGTAAAAGAGCTTGCAGGTTTCATGCACGACCACGGCATGTACATAAACTATGATGGCGCGCACGTGGCAGGGCTTATCGCCGGAGGCGAGTTCCAGGACCCGCTGCAGGAAGGCGCCGACTCGATGACGATGAGCTCGCACAAAACGCTGTGGGGTCCGCAGGGCGGCATCATCGTGTCGTACGAAAAGCACGCAGAGGCAATAAAGAAGGGGATATTCCCGGGCAACACGTCAAGCCATCACCTGCACCACGTCGCAGGCAAGGCCATTGCGCTTGCCGAGTCATTGCAGTTTGGCAAGCAGTATGCAAAGCAGGTCATCAAGAACGCAAAAGCGCTTGCAGAGGCGCTTGCAGGGTACGGCTTTGGCGTGCTTGGGGAGAAGAGGGGCTACACTATGTCGCACCAGATAGCAGTCGACGTGACAAAGTTTGGCGACGGAGGCACGATTGAAAAAGACCTTGAAAAGGCAGGCATAATCCTCAACAGGCAGCTTTTGCCAGGCGACATCAAGGCAGGCAGGCACTACATGCATCCCGGAGGAGTCAGGATAGGCGTGCCGGAAGTGACTAGGCTTGGCATGAAGGCCGGCGAGATGAAGGATATTGCGAAATTCATCAAGCGCGTAGTTGTTGACAAGGAGGACACGAAGAAGGTCAACAAAGACGTCGCGTCGTTCCGCAAGGAATTCCAGAAGGTGCAGTACGCGTTTGACAACGCGGTGGGCGCCTACGAGTACATCAGCCTAGTAAGCGGCGGCAAGCGCAAGTAGCTAGAGGAAGAGGGGAGGGGCGTGTTTCCAGTGGAAACTGGAAGCGCACAATTAGTTCTTTTATAGCTGATGCAACCGGTTGAACGCACAAAGGGGCAGAAAAGGCTCTGAAAGAGCTCCTTAATCAGATTTCCTGTTTATTATCGCTTTCTGGGCAGAGCTCCACTTGGAATTGTCTGTTTTCTTTACCCAGTCAGCGTACTTGTCCAGAAATTCCAGTCTCTCCCTGAAGTTTTCTTCCTTCAACTTTTCAAGCTCTTTGAGGTTTATTTCAGGGAGCTTCTTTTTCATTGCAGGTACTTGTTGAACGCGCCTTCCTTATCAAGTTTTTTCAGGAAGTATTTGAGCAGCTCTTGGTCCAGCTTCTCCTTGAACAGCCTGTAGAGGTATCGGGCATCCTCTATGTCCTTCTCGCTCGCAAGAAATAGCTTGTAAGGTATCTGAAGCTCCACTGGAGAAATCCTGATCGCTCGCCTGTTCAAAAGAACCTCCATACCATTACCCAGAACCCAGCTTTCAAGTCTCACTTTTGGAAACTTGAATTCCATGTTGGGTATTACCTCCCCCGTTCGGGAGAACCTCAGCGCTGCGCGCGCCGCCAGGTATTTCCTGTATGCATTTTCAGGGTCATCGGTTGTTATGCAGTCAAAGCCTTTCGAGATCTCTTTCCATAGGGCCAGGAATTTTTTCTTGGAAATTTTTTCCACTATCAGGTCTATATCTTCCGAAGATCTGCTTCTTCCAAAGAGTATGGAAACGTAACCGGAAACCAGCACATAGTTTACCTTGTTCCTGTCAAGAATCTTGACGAAATCCAGAACCAGCTTGTCCAGATCATTCAGCTCTTTGTTGAGCTTTATCTTGCCCCCGGACATGCCGATTTTCATAATCCTACTACCTACCAGGCGTGCATATTAACCTGACCGAATTTTTACTTCTTTTATCCCGCAGC